>CAZVFC010000001.1:0-51814 GCA_964625855.1 uncultured Verrucomicrobiota bacterium
CGCCACCCGGCACCCCTCCCCCGCCGTTCTCCCCACCCGCGTGGGGATGGTCCGGAAGCGGCGGCCTGGATTCCGATTGCGAACGCGTTCTCCCCACCCGCGTGGGGATGGTCCGGCGGTGTCGGGCGCCGGGCAGGCGTCGCAGGCGTTCTCCCCACCCGCGTGGGGATGGTCCGGGATACGGGCGACAAATCACTTCGGGCTGGACGTTCTCCCCACCCGCGTGGGGATGGTCCGTCGGCTTCCGCCATAAATCACGGCAGCCGCAAGTTCTCCCCACCCGCGTGGGGATGGTCCGATGATGCAGAGGGCGGGCGCGGCGTAGGGGGCGTTCTCCCCACCCGCGTGGGGATGGTCCGGTCGAATGGGTAGGTGGGTTCCGGGTATTTCCGTTCTCCCCACCCGCGTGGGGATGGTCCACTGGGTACACTTGCGTGGGCGATGATGTGAGGTTCTCCCCACCCGCGTGGGGATGGTCCGTGGCGCTGCGTTGGATTCACTCGGGGCTACTGGTTCTCCCCACCCGCGTGGGGATGGTCCGCTCGCAGTGTCCGTTTCCCGGCAAACACATTGGTTCTCCCCACCCGCGTGGGGATGGTCCGTCCTCCAGCATTTGCGACCGTCGCGCGCGCGAGTTCTCCCCACCCGCGTGGGGATGGTCCGGCTGCTGAGGAACTGCAAGCCAAGGTGGATGCGTTCTCCCCACCCGCGTGGGGATGGTCCGTTTCCCGGCGCGAAGCCGGCGGCCAAGGCGGAGTTCTCCCCACCCGCGTGGGGATGGTCCGCACTTCAAGGGCCGGGCGGAGCGGGTGGCGTTGTTCTCCCCACCCGCGTGGGGATGGTCCGTGGCCACGGTGGACAATATGCCGGTTGGGATCGTTCTCCCCACCCGCGTGGGGATGGTCCGCACTTTCCCGATTTGGCCGAGGCGCTGGTGATGTTCTCCCCACCCGCGTGGGGATGGTCCGTGCCTTCTGGCTTTCGATGCTCTCCGGTGGTAGTTCTCCCCACCCGCGTGGGGATGGTCCGCCGGATGCAGAGAACCGGGCTTTGTCGTTGGCGTTCTCCCCACCCGCGTGGGGATGGTCCGGTGTTCGGAATCTGGTCCTGCACACGGGCGGCGTTCTCCCCACCCGCGTGGGGATGGTCCGGTTTACACCGTTCTTGGAAATACCCGGAACCCGTTCTCCCCACCCGCGTGGGGATGGTCCGTATTCCCCGCCCAGCTCCTCAAGCACCGTGATGTTCTCCCCACCCGCGTGGGGATGGTCCGTCGAGCGGCGACATTAAGCTGGCCCTGTTGCGGTTCTCCCCACCCGCGTGGGGATGGTCCGTTGCATGGTTCGGCCTATTGCTGGCCCTTTCTGTTCTCCCCACCCGCGTGGGGATGGTCCGATGCGTAAGACTGTTGATCTTGACGCAGAGTTGTTCTCCCCACCCGCGTGGGGATGGTCCGTGGTCATGGGGCTTCATGGCGGCGAAGGTCGGGTTCTCCCCACCCGCGTGGGGATGGTCCGCCGCTGGCCGATAACGGACTTTCCGTGACGCAGTTCTCCCCACCCGCGTGGGGATGGTCCGCCACAGCGGTCGCAGTAGCTCTCAAAGATGTGGTTCTCCCCACCCGCGTGGGGATGGTCCGGTTTCGCGGCTGGTTACGGGGGAGCCGTTTGGGTTCTCCCCACCCGCGTGGGGATGGTCCGGAGAGCCAGCGGTAGTAGCCGTTGGTGGCGGCGTTCTCCCCACCCGCGTGGGGATGGTCCGTATTTCGAGCACAGCGGACATTTTACCTCCCAGTTCTCCCCACCCGCGTGGGGATGGTCCGTCAACCGAGCCCGAATGGAAGCGATTTGTGATGTTCTCCCCACCCGCGTGGGGATGGTCCGCCGCGCGACACCGTTGACGTGCAGCAGGACGAGTTCTCCCCACCCGCGTGGGGATGGTCCGCAATCCCGGTTCTGGATCACTTCGTACCGACCGTTCTCCCCACCCGCGTGGGGATGGTCCGCCAAACCTGGTCATGCGCCCATTCGTAAATCGGTTCTCCCCACCCGCGTGGGGATGGTCCGGTCACGTAATTCAGCACATCCACCTTGAACAGGTTCTCCCCACCCGCGTGGGGATGGTCCGTCCGTGGACTTCGCCAGGTTGAATTGTTTTCGGTTCTCCCCACCCGCGTGGGGATGGTCCGCGAGTTGACGATTCACGGCCGAGGCTAACGGAGTTCTCCCCACCCGCGTGGGGATGGTCCGACGAGATCTTTGAGTTCATCGAGTGCGGCTCCGTTCTCCCCACCCGCGTGGGGATGGTCCGACGCCGGGGAAACCGGCGGACGCGGCGGCGCCGTTCTCCCCACCCGCGTGGGGATGGTCCGTGCTGTGCATCGGATCATGCCTCTGTCAGGAGGTTCTCCCCACCCGCGTGGGGATGGTCCGTGCCCGTCTCCACCGGCTTCTCAACGCCGCCCGTTCTCCCCACCCGCGTGGGGATGGTCCGACCAGGCACGGGCACATCGGGGGAGCACACGGGTTCTCCCCACCCGCGTGGGGATGGTCCGCCCAGGCACGGGCACATCGGGGGAGCAAACGGGTTCTCCCCACCCGCGTGGGGATGGTCCGTTTGTCATTCCGGCTCGAATGGCTTCCAGCTCGTTCTCCCCACCCGCGTGGGGATGGTCCGCCCAGGGAATAAAACCTATACCGTCCACTACCGTTCTCCCCACCCGCGTGGGGATGGTCCGGCGAGTCATTCCGAGAGGACTGCGACTCGTTGGTTCTCCCCACCCGCGTGGGGATGGTCCGTCGGAAACTCCACCGCCGTCTGAGCCATCGCAGTTCTCCCCACCCGCGTGGGGATGGTCCGTATTTACCGAATATGTGTTTGCGATTGAACATGTTCTCCCCACCCGCGTGGGGATGGTCCGGCAGGCAACCATGACGGTTACAGACAGAATCTGTTCTCCCCACCCGCGTGGGGATGGTCCGTCATCGTCCAGCTCTACAATGCCGACGAGCTGGTTCTCCCCACCCGCGTGGGGATGGTCCGCGGGGCGAAACACACACATGACTGATTCGCCTGTTCTCCCCACCCGCGTGGGGATGGTCCGCCCTTCAGCGATGCCTGCATGGCGGCCTGCTGGTTCTCCCCACCCGCGTGGGGATGGTCCGCTTATGGGTAAGAGTGTCGAGGTGGTGGTGGAGTTCTCCCCACCCGCGTGGGGATGGTCCGAAAATAAAGTTTGCGATTTCTTCCAAAAACGAGTTCTCCCCACCCGCGTGGGGATGGTCCGCGCCGCGGGGGCACATACGCGCTCGAGTACGAGTTCTCCCCACCCGCGTGGGGATGGTCCGGAAAACTTCCGGGGCCGGGGCCGGCATCTCTGGTTCTCCCCACCCGCGTGGGGATGGTCCGCGACAATCCGCGTCGGCTCCAGGCGCTTGTTGGTTCTCCCCACCCGCGTGGGGATGGTCCGGCCAGGCAAAACAGAACGATATGAAAATCACCGTTCTCCCCACCCGCGTGGGGATGGTCCGATCAGCAGCGAGTGCAAATCCGATTCTGACGAGTTCTCCCCACCCGCGTGGGGATGGTCCGCGCACGGTGCGTTAATCCCTCAACGCCTGAAAGTTCTCCCCACCCGCGTGGGGATGGTCCGGCTCCCTATGAACAAACTCCCATGACCACTACGTTCTCCCCACCCGCGTGGGGATGGTCCGCCGCCATGGCACTAGCAGCGCACGGCCAAGACGTTCTCCCCACCCGCGTGGGGATGGTCCGCCGATTGTGTGCTGACCGCAACGAGCAGTCCAGTTCTCCCCACCCGCGTGGGGATGGTCCGGGTGGGGGTGAGGCGTTGGCGGTCGGCTTATCGTTCTCCCCACCCGCGTGGGGATGGTCCGTCCGTTGGGCTATTGAGCGGGTTTCGGATGGTGTTCTCCCCACCCGCGTGGGGATGGTCCGTCCGGGTATGCTATCAGATCAGGATGGATTGGGTTCTCCCCACCCGCGTGGGGATGGTCCGCACGCCGTCCAGGATGATCCCGTTCTGCGAGTGTTCTCCCCACCCGCGTGGGGATGGTCCGGTACCAGACGGCGCGGGATTCATGCCCAAGTTGTTCTCCCCACCCGCGTGGGGATGGTCCGTTACTACAGCTTTTTGACCACCCGCCGCCCGAGTTCTCCCCACCCGCGTGGGGATGGTCCGGTTCCGTGGGTCAAGGGTCAACGGGTGGCGTTGTTCTCCCCACCCGCGTGGGGATGGTCCGCCGGATGTGTTTCGTCAACTTACTCGGATGCTGTTCTCCCCACCCGCGTGGGGATGGTCCGGTGTTCGGCATATGGTCCTGCACGCGGGCGGCGTTCTCCCCACCCGCGTGGGGATGGTCCGCTCTGGCCCAGCTCCTCTACCACGCCCGCCGCGTTCTCCCCACCCGCGTGGGGATGGTCCGAACCCGTTGAGTGTGTGCGTCGAGCGGGGGTGGTTCTCCCCACCCGCGTGGGGATGGTCCAGCGCCCAGGCGACGAACCCAGCGCTGGAGCGAGTTCTCCCCACCCGCGTGGGGATGGTCCGTTGTCAACCTTGGTTTACAACATTTCATTAAAGTTCTCCCCACCCGCGTGGGGATGGTCCGACACCGACCGCATTTTGTCCGTCACCATTAACGTTCTCCCCACCCGCGTGGGGATGGTCCGCCTTTCAGCTCTTTCCGTCCCTTCCGCCCCTCGTTCTCCCCACCCGCGTGGGGATGGTCCGGCGCTGCCCAACTAAACTTCCGACTCGACGTAGTTCTCCCCACCCGCGTGGGGATGGTCCGGCCTGCAGGACCGCCTGGCTGTCCTCGCGCTCGTTCTCCCCACCCGCGTGGGGATGGTCCGGCATAACCAGCATAGCCACCCCGGAGGACAACGTTCTCCCCACCCGCGTGGGGATGGTCCGTCCAGCCCCGCGTCTCGCTCGCCACCGTCCTCGTTCTCCCCACCCGCGTGGGGATGGTCCGGAGCGTAGGCAAACCATCCGGGTTGTGTCTCTGTTCTCCCCACCCGCGTGGGGATGGTCCGCAAGCGGGACTTCGCAACTTTCATCTACAGCGGTTCTCCCCACCCGCGTGGGGATGGTCCGCCAGACCAAGTGCGGCAGTGGATAGCGGAGTGGTTCTCCCCACCCGCGTGGGGATGGTCCGGTGTATGAGCCGGCGCCGGGCAAACGGGGCAGGTTCTCCCCACCCGCGTGGGGATGGTCCGCCCGGGATCGCCCCCTCGGCCACCCCCAGGAAGTTCTCCCCACCCGCGTGGGGATGGTCCGATTACGGCGGCGAATTTCACCAACACGGCGACGTTCTCCCCACCCGCGTGGGGATGGTCCGTGCAGTGAGGTGATCCGGCATTGTCTGCGGCCGTTCTCCCCACCCGCGTGGGGATGGTCCGGTCCCTCCGAACTCCACGGCCGCACCCGCGACGTTCTCCCCACCCGCGTGGGGATGGTCCGAAGACCTCATCGCTTTCGGCCCGGCTGCTGGCGTTCTCCCCACCCGCGTGGGGATGGTCCGCGCAATGACGAGCTGACCACGGAGGTGGGCAAGTTCTCCCCACCCGCGTGGGGATGGTCCGGCAGACGATGACCTTGTGATCGCGGGGGACAAGTTCTCCCCACCCGCGTGGGGATGGTCCGCTTTTATTTTCCGGTACCGGGCACGCGGGGCTGTTCTCCCCACCCGCGTGGGGATGGTCCGGCGATTTGGGACGCGAGTTACCGGGCGGCGCTGTTCTCCCCACCCGCGTGGGGATGGTCCGTGTGTTGAGATTCTCATTGCACCTGCTTCACGGTTCTCCCCACCCGCGTGGGGATGGTCCGCCGTTTTGGCCGTTTCAACCCTAGCCGCTCGCGTTCTCCCCACCCGCGTGGGGATGGTCCGCCAGACTCCAGGCGGCTGCGGGATCTGTCGGAGTTCTCCCCACCCGCGTGGGGATGGTCCGGAGCGAACAGCCATGAGCGCCGGGCTGGCGTCGTTCTCCCCACCCGCGTGGGGATGGTCCTAATAGATTCCTTACCCTCCCCCCTCCCCCCACGTTCTCCCCACCCGCGTGGGGATGGTCCGGCTACCTCGTGGCGCTTGGCTGGTTGGAGGAGGTTCTCCCCACCCGCGTGGGGATGGTCCGGTGTGGGAGAGGGCCAGGTAGCGGCTGGGCGGGTTCTCCCCACCCGCGTGGGGATGGTCCGCACTGTCAGGCCGGACAGCTACGATCCGAATCGTTCTCCCCACCCGCGTGGGGATGGTCCGTCCCCCCGCTCCCCAGCCCCGGACCTGCTCAAGTTCTCCCCACCCGCGTGGGGATGGTCCGGACCGGGCAAACTGAAGCGCGCCTATACAGGTCACGCCGTCCGAGAGCGTGAGCGACAACGGCACGAACAAGTTCCTCCGCATCACGACGCCCGCCGGGAGCCTGTTCTACCGGCTCATCAGGCAGTAGGATGCGCAGATGCGCCACGGCTATCGCAGTCGTTTGATCAGCTCGTTGTAGTCAGCGTGTGATCCGATCCAAAACCACACCATCAGGCTGCCCTTACGGCGCCCCAAGGCCCGGTACTGCTGGTTTACGCGCACTGACCAGACATCGCCGTGCAGCGGCTTGAAGTGGAGGGCGGGGTTGAATGCATCCTTTTGCCAGAGACGAAACCGCTCCCGCGCTTGCTGTTGCACGTCTGCGGGGAGCCTCTCAAAGCAGCCCCAGAAATCCTCCTGCGTCCGGGAGGTCACGGCAGATCGCGAAGCTTCCCCTGTTCAATATCGTCATCCACCTTGACCAGCAGGCGGTCCAATTTACCGGCGGCCAGGTCTTGCTGCATCTGCTTGTCCCAGGCATCGTCCTCCCACTCGTGAAGGCAGCGGGCCACTTCGGCGCGTTCTTCCAGGCTCAGCCCTGAAATAGCGGCCTTGATTTCAGCAACGGTGCTCATTGGCATTAAGTTACACTCCCTGCCCATTGGCGACAAGACCGAGGTTTCACTGTGCGCTGGCTCTCGCCTTCCACCGGCTGGAGTCCGCAACAGAACCCAGCCCGGACACCACCAACTATATAGACGTGAAGCAGTAATGCGGCATCATTAACCGCGGATAGCACAGATTACACGGATGGGTATCCGTGTAATCAGCGTCATCCGCGGTCATAAGTGTTGAGGAACTGATGCGCACCTATACAGGTCAGGCCGCTCGAGAGCGTAAACGACAACAGCACGAACAGGTTCATGCTGCGGAAGCCCGGAAGACAAGGGAACGAACCCCTGTCAGGGCAGAGCAACAACGCGGTAGTAACGCTGGACGTTGGTGGCTGGGTCGGAAACGGTGAACGGGGAGCCGGCTAGTGAAACAATATCCGTCAACACCTGCCAGGCACCGGCGGCGGGCAACGCCGGGGCAAACTCGACGCGGTAGTGCTGCCCCACGGTGCCGGTGAATTGGAAGGCGAAGTTGCCGTCGGGAACGCCGACGGCGGGCGCGATGGCCGGCGGCTCGGGGTCCCAGATCGTGATGTTCGCCACCGCGCTGGTGACGCTGCCGGAATCGTAAAGCGCCACGGCTCTCAGACTCGCCGTGCCGGGACTCACGTTGCCCCAGGAATAACTGTAGGGAGCAACCGTGTCCGTGCTCAGCAGGTTGGTGCCATTGAAGAACTGCACATTGGTAATCGTATGGCCGTTGGGCGCCACGCCGGCCACGAGATTGACGGTCGCCGGAGGGACAAACGTGGCGCCGTTGGCCGGGCTGGCCAGGGTCACCAGCGGCAGCGGGAGGCCCAACAGATAATGCCGTTTGATGTCCGCCGCGCTCAGTGCCTTGTCGTAGAGCGCCACTTCATCTATCCAGCCGGTGAACCAGTTGCCGGTCGCATCCCAGATGCCACCGCCCCCAATGTTGAACGGATAAGAGGACGAGCCGTAGCTGCTGGTGGCGCTGCCGCCGGTTCCCGCAAGATTGCCATCGAGATAGATCCTGAGATCGGTTCCATTGCCCACCGCGGCCACGTGATGCCACGCCCCATAGCCGAGCGAATAGGTCACGTTGAGCGAGCCGCCCCCCGAGGTCCATACCTGCAAGGTGGTGGAGTTTTGGAGGCCGAATTCGATCGCGTCGTTCTGACCCCAAAAACCCATCTTGGCCGGGGCAATGGCGAGTCGAAACCAGCCTTCCATCGTGAACGCGGCCAGGTCGTTGACCAGGTTTCGACCGGTGCCGACATAGGATGCGGTCCCCGTGAACCGGGCGCACTTGTCGGTGTCGCTCATGATGGCGCCGCCCTGGCCAAGGATGGCACCAGCGTAGGTGCCGTTGTTGCCGCCGACACAATCGAAGGCGGTCGTGCCGCTCAGCTCGCCCAGCCGCCAGTAACCGAGCGGCGATGCGCGCATCACCGCCTCGGCGTAACCGCCCGCCGGCACCACGACGACCGACACCGTGGCGGTCGCCGCTCGCAGCGGATACAACCCGCCGTAACCGGAGTCCTGCACCGCGACGGTAAGCTGATAGTTGGCGGGGCTGCCGGCAGCCAGAAGCGCGTTGCTCGCGACGACCAGGTTGCCGGTAGCGGAATCCAGGGCAAAGGTGTTGCTGCTGTTGCCACCCAGCAGTCTGAACGTGAGGAAGTCGAGCGGGCTGTCGCTGGCGTTGAGGGTCCCGACCACCGTGCCGTTCGACGCGTTATTCACTACCATCAGCATCTGGTTCGGCATCTGGGGCGCCTGGTTCAAATCCACCGGTTGCAGGTACGCCCCGGCAATCACGTTGGTAACGCCGCTGCCCGGAACGCGCCAGCCCACCGAGACGTGGTCGCCGCCGCCGCCTTCCTTCTGCAATGCCTCGATATAATAACGCTGCCCGGCCACCAGCCCCGTCTGCAGCGGCGAGGTCTGGCTGGCATACTTCGTCCACACGCTCGCGTCCGACCAGCCCGAGATCGAGGCGATGACTTTGGCGTTGGCCGGGTTGGTGCCGGTGCTGAGCAGCAACTGGCTGTCGTCATCCGACGCGATGAAGAAAGTGTAGTCGCCGCTGACGGGCGGGACCACGTACCCGCGCACGCGCGAGCCGTAGTTGTCGGCCACGTCCGTCGCCGAGGCGAAGTTGCTCATGGCGGCGAGGGCGTCGGGTTTGCCGGGAAACTTGGCGCTGTTGGTGAGGGCGGCCACCGTGCTGTCCGAACCGAGGTTGTAGAACAACTCCCGCTGCAACTGCGTGGTGGCGATGCCGGCAGGCGTCGTGATTTTCAGGACCACCGTGGCGGTCGCGGTCAATGCGGGCGAGCCACTGTCGGTCACCCGGATCGAGAGGGTGAACTGCGGGATAGCGGTCGTCGCGAGCGCGGTCAGGTTGGTCACTGTGACATAACCCGCGGCATCGAGGGCAAAGATATTCTCCGTATTGCCGCTGAGGATGACAAACGTGTGGGTATCCCCGGCGTTCTGGTCGGTGACGGTTACCCGCCCCACGCGAGCACCCGGAAACACATCGCGCCGGACATTGGCCGTGAAGCCGGCAGCGCGCGGCACGTAGTTCAGGGAATACGGTGCGAGGTAGGCGCCCGGAATAACGTTGGTCAGGTTTTGCGTGGCTGGGCCCTTCCAGGCCACGGCGAAGTTGTCGCCGCCGCCGCCTTCCTTGTGCCGCGCCTCGAGGTAGTAGCCCTGGCCTGCCGTGAGGCTCATGGCCGGAGACTGCTGGCTGGCGTACTTCGTCCACTGGCGTGGTGCCGCATAGCTGCCGGAGCCGCTGATGCTGGCGATGACGACTGCCGTCGCCGGATTGGTGGTGTTGCTGAGCCGCAGTTCGCCGTTATCGTCGGTGGCAATCCAGAACGTGTAAGCCCCGCTCACGGGCGGAATCAGGTAGGCCCGCATCACGGAGCCGTATTCGTTGGCCCGATCGGTATCGCCCTCGAAGAGCGTCCGCGCCTGTTCCCAATCGGGATCGCGCGGGAAGCGGGCGTTGCCCGTCAGGTCGCTGACCAGATTGCCTGTGCCGATGCCGTCATAGACCGCGTAGCGGACGCTGCCGGGCTGGAACGGGGTGTGGTTGGCGACCACGGTGATCCGGACCGTGGTGGTGGCACTGTTCACCCCGTCGGCGGCCCGAACGGAGAGGTTGTAGATGCCCGCCAGGGCCGAGGGTAGCTCGCCGTTGACGGTGACCACACCCGACTGCGCCCCGACGGCGAAGAGGTCGTTGGTGTTGCCGCTGAGAATCGAGTAGTTGATGATCGCGTAATAATCCGGGTCCGCGCCCGAGACCGTTCCCAGCGCCGTCCCCGGGGCCGTGCCCGCCAGAATCAGGTTGGTGAATCCGGTCACCGCCGGCGCCTCGTTCACATCCAGCACTTGCACCACCACCCGCCGGTTCAGCTCGGTCAGCGCCGGGTTCGAGAGGTTGGTGATGTTGACGAAAAGCTCGTACTGCACGGTGAACTGGGTGTTCTGGGCGAGCGTCTCGTAATTAAGCGCCGCGGAGTTGGCGACCGTCAGCACCCCGTTGCCGGCGACTGCGAAGGCGCCGCTCGTGTTGCCGGACGTGATGGCATAGGCCAGCGCATCGGTGCCCAGGTTGGTGGCCGTAATGGTGCCAACCACCGTGCCATTGGCGCTGTTCTCCGCGATCGAGAACCGCGACGGCTGGCGGGCGTTGGCCACCGAGCCGGTGATCGAATAATAACCCAGGCTGGCGTAAGCGCTGAAGCCGTCGGTGAGCGGGTCATTGCGGCCGACGCCGGTGACGCGAAAAGTGTAGCTGCCGGCGGCGACGGTCGTGTTGAGGGACGCCCAGAGCTGGCCTTGCGGGTTGTGCGAAGCGATGATCGCGCCCGTCTCGTCGGCCAGCGTCGCGCTGATGGCCAGGTTAGCCCAGGCGCCCGGCGCCGGATCGGCGCGGAGCGACACCGCCCCGCCGGTGGTCGTAAACTGGAACGCGTCCGTGTCCCCCGAGGTTTCGATGACGCCCTCCGCTGAGGCAGCGTCATCGGGGTACATCTCAAGGTAACGCGACGCGGCGAGCGTGGCGCCGGTGTCGTCGGCGCGATAGTCCACGCTGTTATTCTCGCTGACAATCAAGGCCAAGTCGTCCTGCGAGTTATTGGCGTTGGCATACTCGCCCCGGCTCCACTGCGTAACCGCCTTGTAATACCCCACGCCCATGATCGGCGCCCAGCCCACCGGATCGGTCCCCTGGCCGCCGTAATACCCCTCGTCCGGCGAAGTGCGCCCGTCGTGCCCGAGCGTGAGCGTATGGCCGGCCTCGTGCGAGATCACTTCCGCCGCGGACTTGCCGGTGGAGTAAAACGACCAGCAAGGCGTGTCGCCCGACCAGTTCCACGAATTCATATACGCCACCCCGCCCGCCCCCGGCGCGGCCGTCGTAGTGGGCGTGACCACCACCCGCTGCCGGCTCGTGGCCGGCGCGGCCTCATAGACTTTGATGTCGGTGGTGACGTTGATGTTGAACGGCAGGTAATCCTCGGCCACGCGTTTCCAGACATCCTTGATCTGCGCGTTGCTGACGTTAGGCCGCGTGTAAGTGATTCCGCCCCAAGTTGGCGTGTAACCGCCGCGATAGTCAATGTAGAGCACGCCCGTCGAGCCCGGTCGGCTTTGCAGCGGAATGATGCCGTCCTGATACGCCGGAATCGGATAGTCCGGATGATCCGATGGATCGAGCGGCGGAATCTCCTCCGCCTCCGCCCCGGCCGCCGGTTCGCGGCGCGGCAACGCCAGACAGATCACCTCGCCCAGCGCGCGCTTGACCAGTTCGGATACTCCTCCCGGACCGGTCGGTTCAATCCGCCACGCGGTCCTGCTCGCAAAGAGCTCGACCACCCCGGCAAAGGCTCCCTGCTTGCCGGCCTCCGGTTGCTTCTGAAAGAAGAACCGGCCCGCCTCCGGCTCGGTGAGAGTGCCCGCGACATAGACCACCTCGCCATTCCGTCGTTCGATGAACCGGATCGTGCCCGCCGCCGCCGCACCGCCGGTCAGGTCGAGCCGCACCGGCGTGTTGGTTGACTGGTGGTAGAAGGTGTTCAGGTATTGCACCTCCCAGGGCCGGCGTTCGGCCGGCGGAGCCAGGTGGCCCGTTGCCGCCATCGGAGTGGCCGGCGTGTTCGCCGGCGCGGCAGCCGGCGCAGCAGCTTGAAGACTGGGCCCGGCGGAGGCGTTGGTGGCGTTCCAAGACGTGTCCTCCGCAGGCGCGGGGGCGGAGGCATCCGAGGAATGGCTGGAACGCCAACCGAGATACCCGACCGCACTGAGCGCAAGCACAAGGAGGAACAGAAGGAATCGTTTCATCTGGAGAGGTGCTTTCTTAACTATCACGGAACATCACTAAGGGCCTAAGCTAGAGAATAGATCCTCACGGCACAAGGCCCACCCGATAGAAGCCCAAGTAGCGGATCGTTGCAGCGCGGAAGGTCTGGACGCCCCCGGGCAAGGGGGTTACCTTGCCGCTGCAAGTGGACATTGGAACCAGGTAGAGAAGAGACTATCGCTATGCGCACAAACAGGCTGTTGCAGAGAGTTGCTCCCGTGGCACTGCTGCTCTCGGGGAGCGTCGCCCTCGCCCCAGGCGCGCCGGCAAGCCAGACCCAGGCCTTCATTCAAGGCAACACCGCGTTCGCCCTCGACCTTTACCGCAGCCTCAAGAGCAGCGCGCCCAACGTCTTCTTTTCGCCGTACAGCATCTCGACCTGCCTGGCGATCACCTACGGCGGCGCGCGCGCCGGCACGGCCAAACAAATGGCCCAGGTCCTGCACTTCGGCCAGGACCCGCGGAAGGTCCATGCTTCCTTTGGCGACTTGCAGCGCCAGTTGAATGAGGCCGGGAGGCAAGAGGGTATCCAGCTCAGCGTTGCCAACGCCCTCTGGGGCCAGCAAGGCCATGCGTTCCTGCCACCGTTCCTGAATGTCGCTCGCGGCCAGTACCAGGCCAACCTCAACCAGGCTGATTTCAAGACCGGCGCCGAGTCCGCCCGCGCCGAGATCAATCGCTGGGTGGCGCAGAAGACCCAGGAGCGCATCAAAGACCTCCTGCCACCCGGCAGCGTGGACAGCTTGACGCGCCTGGTGCTGGCCAACGCGATCTACTTCAAGGGCGTTTGGGCCGTTCCCTTCCCCGCCGCCGCCACCCGCCCCCTGCCCTTCCACGTCTCCGCCACCAACCAGGTCCAGGCGCCGCTCATGCATCATGTTGACAGTTTCGGTTACACGGAGGACAGCGACTTGCAGGCGGTCGAGTTGCCGTACAGCGGCAACGCGCTCTCGATGGTGGTCCTGCTGCCGCGGGACATGGACGGTTGCGGCGACCTGGAGAACCGGCTGACTCCCGCGCTGCTCTCCGAGGTGTTGGCGCGGTTGAAACCGCAACAGGTCGAAGTCCTGCTCCCCAGGTTCACCCTGGATTACAGCTTGGACCTCAAAGGGCCACTGGCGAAGCTCGGGATGCCCGACCCCTTCGGGCCGGAGGCGGACTTCTCCGGCATGGACGGCACGAAGTGGCTCTACATCTCCGGCGTCTTCCACAAGGCCTGGGTCGAGGTCAACGAAGCGGGCACCGAAGCCGCAGCCGCAACGGGTGTGACGATGGGTGTAACCTCGATCGCAATGCCGAAGGCGAAACCGCCGGTCTTCCGGGCTGACCATCCCTTTATCTTCCTGATCCGTGACATCCGCTCCGGAAGCCTCCTGTTCCTGGGCCGGCTCGCAAAGCCGTCCGTTTGAGGGCTGGGCCTGTGGAACTGCATCTTACACGCATCTCCCGCTGAGCCGGGGCGTTGTGGCGGCGGCGCCGTTAACTCCGTTAGGAGCGCCATGTCTCTAGCGACGCGTGCCACACAATCCGTCAAACTCCGTAGGAGCGCCATGTGTGGCGGAACGGGCATTTGTGCCGCTCCTAAGGAGCTTGACCCGTCGTCAAAGGGCGTTTGTTACTATAAACATGGCGCTCCTAACGGAGCTGGGTCTGCGGCCAGCCATCAGGGCCCTGGGCTGGAAAGCTTCGCCAGCGCCGCCACCGCCCGCTGAACGGCTTGATCGGCATCCTCGCCGATCCCGGCTGCAATCGGGCTGGCCCCTCCCAAGGCAAGCGCGACCTGCGGCGGCAGCGGGTCGGGCGACCCCAGGCAGATGGGTATTAATCTCGGCAAACCGTCGGGCCGACGGGCGGCTTGGGAGGCCACTTCGAGGCCGTACGCCATAAACTCACTGTGAACCGATGATGGAGACAAGATGGCTAGAACCGCCTGTGCGCCGCGAATGTGCTGCTCCAGGCCGCGCGCCCATTCGACGCTTAGCGCCGGCCGTGCATCCAGCAACACCGTGAACCCCTCCGCCGCCAGCTTCTCCTCGAGACGCCGCGCCAAAGCGGCATCAGCGGGGGCTTCCGCAGGCGCGAGAATGACGACCTTCAACCCGGCCCCGGGCCGGCCACTACTCCGGGCCGAGGGCCCCTGCCCCGCGCCGACGAACCGCGCCCTTAGCTCGGTGAGCGCGGTCTGCAGCTCAACGGCGGAGCGGAAACGTTTGCCTGGCTGGGGATCGCACGCTTTGAGCACGACGGCGTTCAGGCTCATCAGCCCCGCGGCATCCGGCAGGTCGCGGAGGCGCGTGGGCAGCTCGGGAAACTGCTCCTGCAACTGGCCCATGCTGATCTCATAGAGCACCCGCCCAAGGCTGTAGAGGTCCGCGCCGGGACTGCCCGGACCTTCCGGCGCCAGGTAACCTTCCGTGCCGACAAAAGTCGCCTTGCTGCCGATCTGCGTCACCAACCCGATATCCGCGAGCTTGGGGAGGCCGTTCACGAAGATGATGTTCGAGGGTTTCACATCCCGGTGCACCAGACCCTGCGAGTGCAAATGCCCCAGCGCCGCCGCCAGGGCCATCGCCAGGTCCAAACACTCCGCCAAAGGCAGCCGCCCGCGTTTGCCGGCTTCACCCGCCAACGTGCGCGGCTGGTACGTCTCCGGCTCAATGGCCTGGCCGCGCGCACTATCGTCGGCCACTTCCATCACACAGTAAAAGTAACCGTCCGGGACGTTCCGGCCGATGTGCAGGATGCTCACCAGGCCAGGGTGGGTGCGCGAGACCGGCTCGAACCTCTGCAACCCGCTCAGCTCGCGTTCATACGGCCGCTCGCTGTCAAACGAAGCGCGATAGACCACCTTGACCGCGCGAAAGCTGCCCATGACATTGCGCGCCAGCCAGACCTCCCCGTAGCTGCCGCGCCCCACCTTGCGGAGCAAATCATGGTCCGGAACGCTCGGCCGGGCGTCAGGCAGAGTATCCGCGCTCATAGGCGAGACTGGCTGACCACATCGTCAATGGTGTTCCCGCGTGTCCGCCGCAGCTCGCGGTAGAGCGCGGCAAAGAAGCAAACCGCGCCGAGGATCATAAGGCACTTGGGCCAAACGGGCAGATGCTCGAAATACGAATACCCGAGCACGTGAATCGAAAACGCCAGCCCGGCCAGCCCCACGATCAGGAACGCCAGCATCTGGAACCGGCACGCTGCCAACGTAATCGCCAGCGCGGCCACGGGCAGGACCACATGCGGGAAGGGCACCTTCGCCCCAAAGAGGCTCAGGTGCAGCCACTTCTCGGGCCAGGTGCCCTCCCAGCCGGCGGCGCCAAAGCCCACCAGCAGCGCCACCAAACCCGCGAAGATCACCATCAGCGTCGCCAGCCGGCAGCGGTGACGGAGCTGGCTCCTCGCCCACAGGCCGATCACCACCTGCACGGCGCCCGCGTCCGAGAGTAATAGCAAGGCCAGCGCCTGCTTGGGTTCGGACTGCATCTGCGTCCAGTCGTCCAGCCCATCCAGCGCGATGGCGTTGGAGGTCACCAGCAGGAGAAAGCCGCTGAAGTAAATCCACGGCGAGGCCTGGTAATGCCGATCGTCCCATCGCAGCAGTATGCCGCCTAGGACGGCCCCGCCTGCCAGCAGCGGCAAGTATTCCAGCGCAATCCGCGCCCAATGCTCATCCTCCACCTTGAGCCGCAGCCCATACGGCAGCAGGCAGGCCGTGTAAAAGAGCGCCAGCGCGATCAGCGCCTGCGCGCTGTGCGTCGTCGTGCGCGTAAAACCCATCACGCCTCCGGCCACTAGCAGCGTAACCAGTGCCGTCAGCAAGATCTGCCGGTTGGTGAAACCCGTCGAGTTCTCGCTGTCGTGGAATAGTTCCAGGGCCAGCCGGTCCGCCGGCACCGTCGCGGCGATCTGAAACTCATGCAGCCAGACTCCCGTCAGCAGCGGTGTGGCCAGGACCGCCACGATCAGCGCCACGAAGAACAGGCGGAACCGCTCCAGGCGCCACATCCCGCCGGCCAGCACGAACGCGGTGAGCGCCGGCACCGACCCCAGCGCCAGCTTGCCGGCCCGCGACAGATGGTCCCAGTTCTGCACCAGCCACAGCAGCGCGCCATTGATCACCACCCACCCGCCCACATACACCAAAGTCTGCCAGAGCCGGAACAGCCGGCCCTCCATGACCGCGGGCAGGCCGCGGCGCTGCAGTCCTTCATAGGAACTGAGCAGCCGATGCGACTCCTCGGCGCTGAGCAGGCCCCGCGCAGCCCATTCCTTGACCTGTTCGACGTGCTTCTGCACCCGGTGGAAGAGCAGATTGTCATAGACGGTCGGCCGCGTGCGGACCACTTCGCCGCGCAGAAAGCGCTCCAGGTCGTCCGCCATCTGCCGCGCGCCGGCGTAGCGCTCGCCCGGGCGCTTCTCCAGCGCCTTCAGGCAGATTCGCTGGAGGCCGTCGGCCACCTCGCGGTTGAAGGCCACGG
Organism: uncultured Verrucomicrobiota bacterium; assembly: GCA_964625855.1. Classification (GTDB taxonomy): domain Bacteria; phylum Verrucomicrobiota; class Verrucomicrobiia; order Limisphaerales; family UBA8199; genus JAPLUA01. The sequence continues at coordinate 16,811 of CAZVFC010000001.1, forward strand.
GCGGCGGCGGGTCTTCATACAGATGCGCTTGAATGATGTCATGCACGGTCTCGCCGGCGAACGGCTCGCGGCCGGTGAGCACCTTGAACAGAATCACGCCCAGCGAGTAAATGTCCGTCGCCGGTGTGCGCGGCACGCCCTGCAGAATCTCCGGCGCCAGGAACGACGGCGTGCCGAGCAGCGTGGTGGAAGACGGCTTGACCGCGGGCGCTGCGCCGGCCAAGACGGATATGCCAAAGTCCATGATGACCACCGAATCATCCTTGCGGACCAGCACGTTGCCCGGCTTGAGGTCGCAGTGGATCACTCCGGCCGCGTGGGCCTGGTCCAGCGTGACGCAGAGGTTGCGGAAAACGCGCGCGATCCGTTCGGGAGCCGCACCGGCGAGAGCGGCATCCGCCGGTTTGCCCTCGACCAGTTCCATCGCGAAGAACGGCGGCTGGTGGTCGAGCCGCCGCTCGATGATCTGCACGACCCCGGGCAGGTTCAACTGCCGAGTCCGTTCCACCTCCTGCGTGAAGCGTTCGCGCGCGGCCTGATCTTCACCGAGGACCGGATGCAGAACCTTCACTGCCACTTGCCGGCCGGTGTCAGCATGCTCGGCACGATAAACCACGCCGAAGGAACCCTCGCCCAGCCGCCCCGCGGGCCGGTATCCGGCCAGTTCCAGCCGCGAAAGCAATGTGCTCTCCACGTTATCCGCCATCCGCGGCGGCTCGGGTTGGCGGAAACGCAAGTCCGCCACTTCGCACAAGCCGGTGGCGCCCACGCCGCGGAGGTAGAACTCCCCATAGTGCCGGATCGCCTGGTGCTCGCGCGGGATGTCCAGAAAATCCCGCGCGGCGTCCACCACCACATCGCTGGCCAGGATTTGACCCGGCACGGCGGCCTCCATGATCCGATGAGCGCGGTTGACATGGCGGCTGATAATCTCGATCCGCTCGCCTTCCCTGACCAGCACCTCGCCCATGTGCAGGCCGATCCGGACTCGCAGCCGCGGGTTCCCCGGTTCATCGCGCCCCACAGTCCCGAGGACCCGTTGAATCTCCAACGCGCGGTTCAGGGCGACCGAGGCGTTGTCAAACACGGCAAAGGCCGAGTCGCCCCCAAACTGCAGCACCTGTCCCAAAGCATCGCGCGTGATGATGATCTCCTGCAGCGTGAGCAGCCGGTTGGCAATGCGCGCGGCCTCCACGTCGCCCAACCGCCGGGTCAGGTCCGAAAAACCGGCCAGATCCGAAAACAGGATGGTCACGTGGCGCAAGCCCGACCTGGACGGCTGCCGACGCTCCCAATCAGTTGTGAATCCAAGGGCCTGCACGCCACCAGCATTGGTGGTGGACAGAACCCGGTCAAGGGAAGAATGGACGCCAAGGACGAGGCCGAGGGCCAAAATCCGAAAGCCGAAGACCGAGATCCGAATGAAATCCGAAGGCCGAACGGCAAAGTGCCCGTGGGCAGAACCACCCGGACGCAGATCAGACCTGGGCCGCCTCCAACCGCTTCACTTCGTCCGCAATCAGCGCCGACAGGCGGTTCTTCACCAGATAGACCTGGCCGGCCGTAACGCCGAAGGTTCGCGCAACGTCCTTCACCGGCCACTCCTTGCGCACGTAGCAATCAAAGATCTGGAAATGCCTTGGCTCGACGCGTCGCTTCACCCGCTGGAATGCCGCCTCGAAAAGCCAGCGCCTCCACTCCTCGTCCCAGATCCCGTCCAGATCGTTCCCGCCAGGATCGGCGACCCGCTCCAGGACCGCCGTGCGGCCCGTGTTCCCCGGGCCTGGTTCGTCCCCTTTGCGTCGGCGATACTCCTTGCGCAAGTGGTCCATGATGCGCCGTCGCGTGATGAGATACAGCCAGCTCTTGAACGAGCCGAGCGCCGGGTCGTAATCGAAACTGGGGATCTGCCGCGCCACAGCCACCATCGTGTCCTGGACTACATCCTGCGCTTCGCTATCCGACAGCCCGGCTTTGATCGCCACGCCGTAAATGAGTTTCCAATAGGTATTGAAGAAATCCTGCCAGCTCTCCTGGTCGTCCCAGCGCTTCAGCCGACTCAGCAAACTGCGGCGGGTCGGAAGGTACTCGGGCGTGGTCTCGGACATACATCATTCGTTACACCTGCGACGTCGAAGTCTCAAGGTTGCCGCAGCGCTGCCGGCAAAGTCAACCCAGGCCGCATTCGTCGTGTGTCCCACAACAGCCGCTGCCCAATTGTCCCGGTTCGAGGCGAATTCCGTCCCATCCTGGGACACCTCATGCCCCTGACATGCGGAAAATGGCGGCCCGGGCGCAAGGCACACCTCATGCTGCGTCTCTGCGCATGGTGATTCTGCTTGTCTTGTGGGTTGGCATCTCTACGGCCTTCTGTCTCTCCCTCCTGAGCGCCGCCGCGCGGCCATTGCCAACCAGGGACGACCCCCTGCTTTTCAACATCGGAGCACGCATACAGATAGCGCCAAGCATCGCGTTGGAACCAGCCCCGGTTGGCTCCCCCAAAGCCTTCAGCTCCACCTAAGCAGGCGGTTTCACCAATCTGCTGACGCCTTTCCTGCCGGTAGCGCCGGATTTCCACTCGGTCAGGCTTTCCAGGCATCGTCTCACCTGGCGAGGATTGTCCAGGCCAGGACCGCAAACCCCCTGTATCCGGCCAAGGACAACCACTGCCGCCGCCACTGCTGCCTGGAATTGCGGGACTGAAGCTGACAATTCGAGTTGCGTCGGGGTCGCCGCGAGCACGCTTTCGGGGAGACTTGGAGGATTCCTGGACAGAAATCTCCCCCGACCGCCCACACATAGGACGGAATAGCAGGCTCGAACCAGGCACCTTCCACCTTGCCTCAGGGCCGTGGCTGCGGTGCGCCTTGGCATCTCTTGTGCTTCCGTTGACTCGCGCGGGTAGTGTCGGATTTGCATGAGAATTGTCATTTGCCGAGCAGGGGAACAGAAGTGTTCAGCTCAAGGATTCACCCTTGCCGAGGTCGTGGTCGCGATTGCGATCGCCACCTTGAGTTTCGCCGGGGTGATCTTTGGTTACGTGCTCACCGCCGACCGCGCCGAATGGAGCGCCTACTCCCTCGCCGCCCAATCCTTGGCAATGCAGGGTGTCGAACAGGCCCGCGGTGCCAAGTGGGACCCCAAGTCCTGGCCCTGTGTGGACGAGCTGGGCGTCACGAACTACGCGCAGGTGGACATCCTCGACGTGCCTGTCTCGGGCCAGCCGGTAGAGGCAACCAATTACATCAGTGTCACCGTCGTCTCCGAGGACCCGCCCCTGCGCCAACTCCGCGCTGACTGCGTCTGGAGCCTCCAGAACGGCCTGAGAAGCCGCGGGCCGTTCACCAACACGGTCATTACCCTCCGCACCGCCGACCAATGAAGCTCCCGATTCCCACTCGCGCCTCCTCCCCGCTCCTGCCAACGCCACGTTCGGCCTTCACACTCGCGGAAATCTTGACCGCGATAGGGCTCTTCTCGCTGGTCATTATCGGCGTCGTTTATTCGCAAATCTTCGGCATGAAGATGTTCAACATCACCGCGACTCGCCTGAGCGCTAGCCACCATGCTCGCAAGGTGCTGAACCTGGTCCGGGATGAGGTCCGTTCCGGCAAGCTCCTCTATGTCGGCAACGGCAGCAGCGACGGCTTCACCCACATTGCCCTCAACAGTCCCCACCAGGGCAACGCACTGCAAATTCATCCCACGACCGATACCAACGTTTACATCCGTTACTTCCTGGACACGGCGACCCAGAGTCTGAAACGGACGACCAGCAGCAACAGTGAAGTCCAGGTCCTCGCCCCGTACCTCACCAACCAGATCGCGTTCGTCGCGGAAGACTTCGCCGGCAATATCCTGACCAACGACCAGAACAACCGCGTCATCAAGATGGTCCTGGACTTCTACCAGTGGGAGTTTCCGGTCGCGAGCGCGGGCAACGGAGCCTTCTTCGACTATTATCACCTGCAAACCCGGGTTACCCGCCGGCGGATCGAGTAGCCCTCAACGAGACGGAGAATCCCATGAAGATAAACGTGATTCGCCACCGGAAGTCCCAAAAGGGCTATGCCCTCCTCCTGGTCTTGGTATTGGCCGGGGCCAGCATCCTGATCTATTCGGGTGCGGCCAACTGGACCTCGACCGGCACCGTGTTGAACGATCGCAATAACACGTACAACCGCACCACGGCCGCCGCCGAAGCGGCCACCGAGGTCGTGCTCGGTTACATGACCCGCGATTTCTTCCGGCAAGGCTTCTCCCCCGCCAAACTCCCCCAATACGGCAGCCTTATTCCGACCACGGATTGGGCCTCCGCGTATCAGTTCAGCGATGGCGCCGGCGGGCTTAACCAAACCTGGGTTTCCAGTTCGTCCGACATGGTGTGGACCAACCTGGACTCCCAGTTCACCGGCTTATACGGCATGGCCTATCTTTGCACCGTGCGCGGCAACGCCCGGCCCCTGGGAACCGCCTATAACATGGCTGCTGCCGTCGAGCAGGATTTTCAACTTGCCTGCATCCCAATCTTCCAATTCGCCATCTTTTACAGTATGGACCTCGAAATCAATCCGGGCGCCCCGATGAAGGTGACCGGCAAGGTCCACAGCAACGGCAACCTCTACAGCGCACCCCCCTCCAGCCTGCAGTTTGCCGAGAGCGTGGATGCAGCCGGCCGAATCTATACCAACCGCGCCCCGTACGACCCGACGGGCGGCGGCGCAACCACTCCCGTTTACAACGTTTCCCCCGTACCCTATGCCAGTGCTCTGACGCTGCCGATCTCCACCAACAACAGCCCATCGGTTGTCCAGGAAATCACCGAACTCCCTCCTTTCGGCGAAGACATCAATTCTCCGATGGGGCAAGCGCGCTACTACAATAATTGCGATTTGATCGTCACCACCACCGCGACCAACGTCACCGTGCAGGCGGGCGCCTGGGACAACTTCGCCCTGGTAGCCACCAACACCCTCGCAACCAACGGCAATACCGGCTATTCCTTTGTGGAAACCAATGCGTCCTTCTACGACGGGCGCGAGCAGAAATGGACGCAGACGACGGAAATAGATGTCAGGGCCTTGACCAACTGGATGAGGGCCGCGAACGGTGGGCTCCCCCTCAACCAAAAGATCAACTCGAAGTATGGCCATCAGATCAACTCCATCTATGTTGACGACAAGCGCGCCAGCTCAGGCAAGCTCACCGCGGTGCGGGTCTCCAATGGCAGACTCCTGCCTCCTGACGGCCTAACCGTGGCCACACAACTCCCCCTCTATGTCCACGGGCACTTCAATGCTCCCAATACCACGGCCGGTTTGACCAATACCGCCAACACTAAGCCCGCCTCCCTCGTCGGCGACGCCATCACCGTCCTGTCCGGCAACTGGTCGGATGCCAACAGCAGCAAAGCGCTCTCGTATCGGACCCCCGTCAACACCACCGTTAATGCCGCCTTCCTGGCGGGCATTGTCCAACCCACCAACACCACCGGCGTACGCCACTACAGCGGCGGCGTCGAGAACTTCCCCCGCTTCCTGGAAAACTGGAGCAGCTCGATAAGCTTTACCTACAACGGTTCGATGGTGGTCATGTACCCCAGCCAGTTTGCAACCAATTACTGGGTCCAAACCGGCACCTATTACAACGCCCCCAGCCGCAAGTGGGCCTTCGACGTAAACTTCCTGGACTACACCCGCCTTCCGCCAGCCACGCCCATGGTCAAGAAGCTGGTCCGCGGCCAGTGGAAAGTCGTCGCGGCGCATTAGCCCCACCAAGACCGTCCCCACTTCAGACTCTCTCCCGCGGGAGCCCGCTCCTTGGGCAAGCCACTGGCCAGTGCTTGACTTCCCAGACGATGGACTGACTTGGCCCGGGAACGGCTCCGGCAGTCGTGCGACCCGGCCCGCTTTGGCCGCCCGCTTCATTCGTCTGGCTCAGCCAGCCCGCTTCCTCCGCCTTAGCCGTATCCATGCAGTGGTTTCTGGGGACCGCGCCCGCCCCCCGGGCGCTGCCGCCCGGCGCCCCCGCCGGGCGGGCGTGGGGCGTGCGCAGTCACTGAATGGTGGATCGCCTCGGCCACTCCCGAAGGTGGCTGGCGAGGGCGCCACCCACTGCGCCCGGGGCGGGCGCGCTCCCCCGCTGCTGAATGGATGCGGCTTAGCCGTTGCCGGCTGACGGACCCGGTGCGCCCAACGCACTTCCCGGGCATCTGGCGGGTTCTGAGCCTTGCCAGGGCCATCCGCAGGCCGTGTACAAGAGATGCACATGGGATGCACCAGCGATGCACACGCGGGAACCAGTGGTGCATCCGGTGTGCACCGCTGGTGCATCGCTGGTGCACGACCCGAAGAGCGGGAGAGCAGGCTCACCCCGCCTGACTGGCCTTACGGATTCTGAGGCGGCGGGGAATCTTCCGGAGACCACCCCAAAGCATTGAGGATGTAAGGGGGCGTTTTCGGTGGCCGTGCGCGCGGTGGTGGCAGCAGGAACGGCTTACGTCAATTCCTCCAGGTCAGGCGGCGGGAACCTGCTAAAGACACCGTCCCCGATGGCGTCTCTATGGAATCTCGTTCCAGGTTTGGACCAGGTAGCGAGCGCCATTATCAGAGAGCATACGGCCCAGGGCCTCATCCCAATGGAACTTGAAGTGCCCGTTCAACCGCACGTTATTGACCATGAGCGAGCCGGAGAAATCCTGTTCGCTGTTGCCGCCACCGTTCAAGGCCAGATTGGCGTTGGGGGCAACCAACACCCCGGTGAATTGTCCGTTGCCGTTCAGAGTAAAGGAAGTGACCGTGGGGGCGCAATACACGATCAGGCTGCCCGCAAAGCCACTGGGGTTGATGTATTGATTACCGCTGATGGCGGCCGACGTGCTGCCGGCATATACCGTTAACCCGGGATTGGAATTGTCGGCGTAATTGAAGAACAGGTGTTCCGCGCCGCTCAAGCCGTTGGGCAACACCAGCCTTACATTGGGGCCGAGGACGATGGTGTTACCGTTCAACGCGCTGGACACGTAGTTGCGGTTGGCCTCCAGGACGTTGTCGTAGTGGTTCGTCACCACGATGCTGTTGGTTTGGAAGAGGTAGTATGTGTAGTCGAAGGCCGTCGGGTAAGTGTAACTGTACACAGGATAGTTGTAGGTGTAGACATAATAATTCCCCGTAACATGGATTTTGTTGGTCGTGGTGCCGGCTGGCACAGGATTTGGCAGGTTCCAACTGTTGAACACCCAGGTCTTGTTTGTGGTCAGACCCGGCGGCACCGGATTCGGGTACACCGATACGGTGGTGTACGATACCGGGTTGGTGGTTATCGTCCCCCAGGGCAGCGGGTTGGGGAGGGTGGCCGTTGTGGTGCTGTTGCTCGTGTAGGAATAGACCGTGACGGCGTAGTCGCCGGGCTGCGGAGTCAGGTAGCCAGTTGTGTCCGGCAGCGTGGTGTCCGGGAAGGTGAAGTTGGCGTCCTGGAGAAAATAGCCCGGCTGCATGCCGCCGCCATTGGCTGCCTGCCAGGCATGAGTACCGACCCCACCGTTTGGTCCCAGGTCGTAGCCACCTTTGGGACCGGTGTGCAGTTTCCCATAAATGTTGGCGTTTCCGACCCCTACAATGATCCCGTCATTGGTGGCGACGTCGCCAAAGTCTCCTCGATACTTGCTGGGGTCGTACTTGCCACTGGTGCTCTTGGCGGGGTTCGACGAATCGAAACTGTCGGTTAAGACGCCGTTGCCCATTAGGTCAATGGCGTGTTTGGACACCATGGCAGCAGTGAACAGGCTGGTTGGGTTCCGTCCGCAGGTAACCCTCACGGCCCGCGTAATGACGCCGGGATTGGCGGCGGTGGCACCCACAGTGGCGAAGAAAGTGGCAGGGGTATTGGCAGCCAGCGCGGGCAGTTGAACGTAGGCCCGCGCCGTTATCACAGGAGCGTTGGCGGAGGAAAGGTCGTTGGTGACAAAGTAGCGGTGGCCTTCGGGCAGCGTCTGCACGCGCCAATAAAGCGAGCCGCTTTGGTTCCAGGTATCATAGGCACCGCTGTTCACCGCCTGGAGCCCCTCTTCGATGCCCGCCTCGCTAATGGCTATGGCGACGTTCCACGCTTGGGAGCGGATGCTCAGCGAGTTTTGCTGCTGAATCAGTGACAGGTAGTAGATCACCGACAGGCACAGAATGCCGCCCAGAACCATGACGACGAGCAGCGCAGAGGCCGCCTGATTGAATGTCTTGGACAATTTGATTCTCATAAGCTCGCTAACTGTTTTGCTGTTTCCGGATCACGATCCTCGCGGTTTGCACATTTTCGCTGTTGGCGATGCCGCTGGGCTGGGTGATGGATGTCTTCCAGGTCAACTGCAGCACCTTGACCGTATTCGACCAGTTGTGAACGGCCACCGGGAAGATGCCGAACACGTTGCTCGGGCACCGCGTGTAAAGGTCGAACTGGAGCAGGCTGCAGTTCTCCAGCAGTACCTTCGAGGTCCCGTCCGAGGAATTGCGCAGCATCCTCTTGGTACTGGGGCTGAAAAGGTAGGTCGCGACCGGACCGTTGGAGCCGTGCTGATCGGCGGTCAGGATCGTAATGCTGTTGGTCGTGTAGGCCAGGACGTTCTTGGACTGCCGGATTTCCTGTGTGAGCTGGTCCATGGCCTGGCGGTTCTTTTGGTCGAGCAGGGCATAGCTGTACATGGAAGCCATGCCTTTGACACCGTAGATGTACGCGCCCATCAAGGCAATGCCGAGCAGGGTGAAGATGCCGGTGGCCACGATCATCTCCGGAAGCGTCCAGGCCTGCCTGGTCCTTGGAACGAGATTAATATACATAATTCTGGAGTCCGTCCTTGGCGATGTAGGTGGTAAGGCTGCGCGAATGCTGAATGTTGCGGGTGCTCCAGTTCAGGGTTACGGTGAGCTGCTTGATGTTGGTGGCATAGGTGCTGGTAAGAGAGCAGGGTGCGACCGTGACCGTGCCATTATAGACTACCCCCTGCGTCTGGCTCGTGGCCTGCGGGTCGTACGCGTCCGTGAAAGTGCCCGGAATGAACCCGCTCAAGTTAACTTGATCCCAGTTATACAAGCGGATGGTTTCCACCTTCTCGAGCATGATCTGGGTCGCCCGCTGGTTTTCTCGCACCAACTGAAGAGTAAAGAATCCGTAACGGAAGCAGCCGAAGATACCACCCCCCATGATGGCCAGCATGGCCGCCGCCATGACGACCTCCACCAGCGTCATTCCGCTCCGAGGTTTGTGCGTAGCACCTATTCTCATATTCTCATATTCGGTCGGCCTCGTGTCCTGCTTCGGGACAGTCGCGTCGCGCCGTCGGACAGGGCGGCATAAGGGGGCACGACAGCAAGGAGGCGGACTTTCGCGAGACCGAAATCTCCACTCCTCTTGCTACTCAAGACCAGTTCCATCATTTTGGCTGTCGCTCGTCAGAATCTCGGCCGGGTCCCAACCCACCACGGCATGATAGTTCAGCCCTTTGGGAAAGCATAAGGCGGGCCATCCAACAAACCTAATGCCGGACCCGGTGGGCGCCGCGCAACCAGCCGCACGATCTTGGCCCCGGATGTGCTGTGGATGGATCGTTGGAAACCGGTTCACGTGTTCAGGGGGAAGGAAGACCCCCTCGACGGACGGCCTGGCGGAAAGTGCCGCAACGCGGAGGCCCTGCGGAACGTGAAACGAGCCTGCGGCGTGAAACGAAGTCACGAAGTGTATAGAGAACGTCCATGCGTTTGCCATTCTTCAACGGTGCGAACGGTCGGAAACGAGACCAGATAATGGCGGTGGACCTGGGCAGCCGCACGACCAAGGCGGTCAGTCTGTTGCGCCACGGCTCGGGCTTTACCCTCAACGGTTTTGCGATGCTGGAGGCTCCCGTTTACGAGAAGACCCTGTCGCGCGACCTCCTTTGCGAACACCTCAAGGCCGTCAGCCAGGCGCTCCAATCTCCGCCCAAATATGTGTGCCTGACCGTCGGTGTAAACGACGCGCAGGTGCGCCATGTGGACCTTCCGCTTATGTCCATCGCCGACATGCGCCAGGTCCTTAAACTCAATCCCAAGGCCTATTTCCAGCAGGACCTGCCCGGCCATATCTTCGATTGCCACGCCAGCGCCCGAGCCCAGCTTGACCGACCTAACCCCAAGCCCAAAGACCATGGCGGTTCGACAAAACAGAGAGTCCTCGTCGCCGGCGCCCGCAAGCAGCTCGTGGATGACTTTGTCGAAGCCGCCAAGGGCGCCGGACTGACCGCCGACTGCATCCTTCCGGTTTTGCTTGGCCCCGTTAACACCTACGAAAAGGCCATGCCCGACCTCTTCCAGAAGGCGGCGGTTGCCTTGGTGGACATCGGCTTCAGGAACTCCTCGATCTGCATCATTAAGGAGGGAGAGTTGATACTCAGCCGCGTTCTCGGCTTTGGCGGCGACCGAATCACCAACGGCCTCTCCGAGGCCCTCAACATCAGTTATGCGGAGGCGGAGGGCATCAAAGTGGGGATGCCTGGCGAAGTCGGAACCTCGCTCGACGCGCTCCTCCAGCCGTTGGGCCGCGAACTGCGGGCATCCATGGACTTCTTTGAACACCAGCACGATTGTCCCGTCACCCAGGTCCTCCTGGCCGGGGGTTCCTCCGCTTCGGATTTCATCCTGCAACGACTCAAGCAGGACCTGATGGTGGACTGCCAGGTGTTATCCCCTGCCCCGTTCCTGAACCTGCAACTGCCTCCCCAGCAAACCGTTGAAATCGAACAGGCCGCGCCCCAGTTGACGGTCGCCGTCGGCGCTGCCCTGGCCGCTCTCTAACCCCGTATTTGACCTATGCCCATCCGCATTAACTTGCTCGCCGAAGCTCATGCAGCCGAGGAGGAGCGACGCCGCGACCCCGTCAAGCGCGCCATCTGGCTGGCGGCCTTGTTCGTGGCCTTGACCCTGGTCTGGAGCAGCACTCTCCAACTCAAGGCCATGCTCCTTCACAGCGACGTCAACCAGCTCGAAGGCCAGATCAACTCGCGCACCAACGAATACCGAACTGTCCTCGACGACCAGAACCGAATCGCCGACATCGAAGGAAAGCTGGCCGCGTTGAAGCGCTTGTCAACCGAGCGGCTGCTCAACGGCACGCTCCTCAACGCCCTCCAGCAAACCACGGTGGATGACGTACAGTTGCTCCGCCTCCGGGTCGAACAGTCTTACCTCTTCTCTGAGGGAGTCAAAGCTCGCACCAACGAGAACAAGGTCGTCGTTCCAGCCAAGCCCTCAAAGTCCACCGAGAAGATCCTGCTAACGCTCGAGGGATCCGACTCCTCCGCCAACCCCGGAGACCAGGTGACGAGGTACAAGGACTCGCTGGCTGCCAACGGTTACCTGAGCCAGGTGCTCGTCAAGACCAACGGCATCAACCTCAAGAGCCTTGGCCAGGCTGAGTCTTCCCCTCTCACCGGCAAGCGTGGCGCTCTCTTTACGCTCGAATGCCGCTACCCGGAGATCATCCGATGAACTCTCGCAAACTGCCCAAAGACAAACGCAATCGTCTGGTCCTCGTCGTCCTCATCGCGCTGATGGCGGTCACGGGACTCTACTTCGGCCTGATCCGCCGCCAGAACGACCACCTCTCCCGCCTGGCGCAACAGAAAGCCGCGGCAAACGCCAGGCTCAAGACGGTGCTCGATGCTCTCAATCGTGCCGATCGCATCAGAGCCGAAGTGGACGAGCTGCGAGGCACGTTGGCCGCCAGTGAAAGCGACGTGGCCTCCGGGGATCTCTATGCGTGGGTCATCAACTCGCTGCGTCAGTTCAAGGCGCCCTACAAGGTCGAGATTCCCCAGTTCAGCCAACTCGGCGAGCCTGCGGCGGTGAACATGCTCCCGAACTTCCCCTACAAACAGGCCACTCTTACCGTGGCCGGCACGGGCTACTTTCACGACATCGGCCGGTTCATCGCCGACTACGAAAACCAGTTTCCTCATGTCCGTCTCCTGAACCTGAGCCTGGACGCAAACGCGCCGTCGCCAAATGTCCCGCCCGAAACTTTATCCTTCAAAATGGACATCGTTACCCTGGTTAAAACCAGCGCGTCCTGAACTATCCTATGCACACGATCCCGATTCCCTGTCACCTGCCGCGCGTCGTGATGCGCGCCCTGCCCACCCTGGCGCTCGGTTCGTTTGCCCTCGCCCTGTGTGCGGCGCAGACGCCTCCCGCTGCCCCGAGCCACTCCCCCAGCCAGGATTCGTCCCCAGCCAATGCCCAAGTGGCCGCGCTCGAGATTCCCAAGTCGGTCTTTGCTAACCCGGCCACACCGCAGGACGGAATAGACCCCTTCTTCCCGCGATCCACTCGGCACCGGCCGCCGCCGCCACCTTCCACTGCCGCAAAGGAAACTAAGAAACCTGCCCCGCCGGTTGTTGAGGTGCAGTTGGAACTGAAAGGGATCTCGGGCACGGTCGAGCGCCGTCTGGCCATCATCAACAACAAGACCTTCGAGACCGGCGAACAGGCTGAGGTAATCACCAACGTGGGCCGCATTCGCATCACCTGCAAAGAGATCAAAACCGACTCGGTCGAGGTGGTCGTCAACGGCCAGGCGCGCACACTGAGCCTGCGCTCCAAACTCTAAGCCCGGCCGCAGGGCCGCGTTCACTCCCAGGAAGACCCTGCCCCGAAGGAGGGTGAGGGCGCGCGCTTGCGGGAGTCCGGATCGCCCTCGATTTCCTATGAGCCTGGCGGTTGACGGCAGCTCCATCCTCCCCGGCCTCACCCTGTTTCCGACTTGTGGTTTACCCTCCCCACGGCGCGCACGCTTCGGCACTCGCGCTGGGCGAAGACTGCTTGTCCTGATGATGGACAAACCATCGTCCAAGTGTTCGATTTCGGACGCCCCGGAAAGGGAAACACCCCGGCGTATCGAGTTGGCACCCCGACTGCTCAAAGCACCTGTAATGTATCGCTGCATTTCAGCAGCGTTAGGTCAACGTCGAAAATAGTTTAAACAAATGAAACTTAACCTCCGCATACTCACGCTTGTTGGGCTGGTCGCCTGCACCTTCGCCGCGTTGGCCCAAACAAACCCATCCGCCGAAGCATCCGCCACCGCCTCCCCGCCGGGCGCGGTGATCCCGCTCATCGTCATGGACGATGTGCCACTGACCGACGCGATCAGAAACCTGGCGCGCCAGGCCAATCTCAACTATATGCTCGACCCAAAAATCGGCTACGGGCAGCCCGGCGCGGATGGAAAAGTAACCCCCCAGCCCTCGGTAACCATTCGCTGGGAAAACATCACGGCCGAACAGGCGCTCAACGCCCTGCTCAACAATCATAATTTGCAGCTTAACGAGGATCCCAAGAGCAAGATCGCCCAGGTCACTACCAAAGACCCGGCGGCGCTCGAACCGCTGACCACCGTAATCTACCAGCTCAAGTGGGCCAGCCCCTCCAACCTCGTTACCGTCGTGCAAACCAGCCTCACGGACAAACGCAGCAAAGTCATGCCCGATTACCGCACCAGCCAGTTGATCGTGCTGGCGACCGAAAAGGAACAGGTGGAAGTGGACAAGCTGGTCCAAAGCCTGGACACCCGGACCAAACAAGTGCTCATCGAGGCGCGCCTGTTGGAAACAATGATCAACCCGAGTACCTCCAAAGGCATTGACTGGTCCGGTACCCTCGCCGAGCAGCACATCAGCTATGGCAACGGCATCTTGTCGGGCAACACCAGCCAGAACTACGACCAAAGTTCGGACCAAAACTCCAGCCATAGTTCGTTGCTCAACGGCAGCAAGAATGCCTCCCGCAGCAGTGCGATGAACTCGCCCGGAACCTCCACCACCACGACTGAGACCTTGCCCGGCGGCCGAACCATTACCACGACCACCACCCCTGAGTCCGACAACACCTCCAGCAGCTCCTCCTCCGGCAGCTCGGGGCTCAGCAGCCTGGCTAGCTCCGGCGCCAGCGCGCTGGGTGGTTCCGGCATCAGCACACTCCTGAACTCCGTAATTGGCAACGGCGGTCTGTCGCTGGACAGCGCCCGCGGTCTTAATCCCGCCACCTTCTTCCTGAACGCCGACGGCGTCAAAGCAACCCTTTCCTTCCTCAACACTTACGCCGAGACCAAGGTGATCTCCTCGCCCCGGGCAGTCACGCTGGACAATGAAATGGCCACCATCGAAGTCGGCACCTTGTGGCCCATCGTCAATGTCACCGCGGGCACCGCCAACACCACCGGTGGTTCGTCCATCAGTTACTCGAACCTCACGGTGATGCTCCGCGTCACCCCCCGCATCTCCGCCAATGACTACATCAAACTGCAGGTCAGCCCCAGGGTGGTTCGCCTGGGCCAGAAGGTGGTCAGCGTGGTGGCCGACCAGGAAAACCTGGTGGATTCCTTCAACACGCGCGAGATCGTCACCAGCGTTCTCATCCCCAGCGGAAACACGCTGGTCATGGGCGGCCTGATCCAGGACGAAATCCACAATGGTAACACCAAGGTCCCCCTGCTCGGAGATCTCCCCATCCTTGGATTGCTCTTTCGCAGCGACACCAAGAACCGCACCAAGTCGAACCTGATCGTGTTCCTCACCCCGACGATTGTCCAGGATGAGGACTATCAGTTGACTCACACCGATTTCCTGAAGTCAAAGGTGCCGGTCAAGGACTCGATCGAGGGCGACTGGTCGGCTTGGGACAGCGGCCAGCCCATCAACTGGAAGAAGAAGATGGCGACGCCTAAAGAGGCGAGCCTGGAGCAGGGCCAATAACTTGCGCTGAGCGTATCGGCGGTAGCCAAATGACTCCTCCTCGCATGCTATGAAAACCACAATTCTTGATCCCCTGCGGAAAGCGGCGGGACCCATCGGGCCTTCTCCGCTGAGTGCAGGCGCCGCCGCTTTGTCGGCCTTGCTGCTGGGCGCCGTGAACCTCATGGGCGCAGCCACCACGGTCGAGGTTGACACCCTCACGGGCGGGCCATCGCAAAACAGCCCGCCCTACTACGCCTACGTGGAAGGAAACACGGCCGAACTTGCGCAATTCCATAACCCCATCGGCCTCGCGCTGGACAGCACCGGCGGTTTCCTGTTTGTCGCAGACCGCGACAACAACGCCGTCCGCATGCTCGACCTTCCCGGCAACTACACGTCCACTTTCGTCCCGAATCCTCTCACCCCCGCAGGCGCCATCAACCAGCCCGTGGGCGTGGCCCTGGACGCCGCCGATTACCTCTATGTCCTCAATCGCGGCAACGGCAATAATGGCACGGTGCTGGTGTTCGATTACTTCGGTCAACTGGTTGCCACAAGGGCCACCGCGCTGGTCAATGCCAATGCCATGGCGCTGGACTCGACCAACAATGTTTACGTCACCGCCGGAAATTCAGTGATCCGGATCACGCCTGGCGGAGTCATGACCACGGTCGCCACCGTCACCAATGCCGGCGCCTCGCTGCAAGGCCTGGCCGTCATGGATAGCGGCCTGATCGCCGCCTGCGACTCCGGCCGGCATGGCATCCTCCTCATTGACCCCGTCACTGGCTCCATCTCCAACCACACCGGTTTCAACGGCGTCGGCGACTACACCGGTGTTGACAACCGCGGCGCCCTCAAGACCACCGCCAAGTTCAATCGGCCCTCCGGCCTGGCCAGGGCCGGCAACGGGTTCTTGATCGTTGCCGACTCCGCCAACCACCGCGTCAAGGTCGTCAATCCTGTCGGCACCGTCACCAACCTCTATGGTGTCAGCTCGAACCTGTGGGTTACAGGTCCGCATACCTGGCCCGGGTGGTGGGACGGCACGGTTCTAGCGCCGGATGTCCTGGGAACGGTCGAAGCGCGCGAGCCCCGCGGCGTGGCCTTCGCCCCGGATGGCGGCATCTATGTCACCGAAGACTACTACCACTTGATCCGCAAGGCGACGGGAGCGAATCTGCCGCTCATCCCGCCGCCACCTCCCCCGCCCCCGGCCGCGCCTACGATCCTGCTCGTCCTGACAAACTATGGACAGGTGACTCTGGCTTGGTCGGCGTCAGCCGGAGCTACCAGCTACAACGTCAAGCGGTCCCCCTCCAGCGGCGGACCCTACACCGTCCTGGCCAACCCAGCGACCACCAATTATACGGACACCAGCGTCCTCGACGGAGCGACCTATTATTATGTCGTCTCGGCCATCGGCGAGGGAGGCGAAGGCCTGAACTCCGCCGAGCGCAGCGTCACCCTGCCCTTGCCGCCGGTGCCTGACCCCAAGATCGGGTATGTGGACTTTCCTCCCACCGGCGCGCCGTTTCCTTACACGTCGCTCTTTCATCCGGTTTCCTCCTATGTGTTCAACAATGACGCGCCGATTGTCATTGTGGGAACCAACGGGAGCCAGACCTTCTACACGTACGGCCCCACACCCGCCACCGGCAGCATTCCGGATCCCACCCCTGCCGATCCCTCGGCCCCGGTCGGTTATCAAAATGGAATGTATCCCAGCCAGGTCGAGTTCTATCGGGTCGCCGAGATCATGCCCGATCTGACCGTCAAGGCCATGGGCGCGAAAGCAGATGGGAGCCCCAACAGCGCCATTGTCTCGGCCCGATTCCAGTTCATCACGGCTAACCCTATCATCACCGGCAACAACGCCGGCCAGTTTACCGTCTCCGACCTCACCACCAACGCCCAGATGTGGTACACCATTGATGGTTCCGAACCCACGAACGCCGTACCCAGCTTCGGGCCCATCACCAGCGGCAGCACCCTCTCGCTCCAGTTCCCGCCGGGCAGCAACACGATGACCTTCAAAGTCATGGCCTTCCGCGACCACTACCAGCCCAGCGCTGTGGTCTCCGCCATCTTCTCCGCCACCAACTATGTGGCCAGCGTCATCAGCTTCGGCTTCGCCTCCGGCGAGGCCTCCAGCGAGTTCGTTGGCTCGCCGGGCCAGTACTTCTATGCGCCGGTGACTTTGACCACCTTGCCCGAAACGGAAATCTACAGCCTGCAGTTCAACCTGACCGTTACCAATGCAGGCGGAAACCCCGGGCCAGCCGTGGCACCAGGGGCCTATTTGTTCGATTCCATGCTGGTAAAACCCGACCCGGCTAACGAGGATTACTTCATCACGATCCCCCCGGCGATGTTCCTCACCAGCGTGACTAACGCACAACCCGTCGTTCCCACCAACCAGGTCTTCCCCTACAACTTCGGGTGGTTCGAGTCGCTCACGTTCGCAAATACGAACTTCAACCTGCTGGGAGTGGGTTGGCTGGAGCGTTCCGGGAAGACCAACCTCTATGACACCACGGCCCAGGATTTGATCACCTATTCCCAAGCCCACGACACTCTCTTCAACAAGGCCAACACGCGGGTCATCCTCGGCGGTTACGCCTTCCAGATCCCACCTACTGCCGCCGCGGGCCAGACTTATCAAATCAAGATTGGCCGAACCTCCGCCACGTCCGACGGCGTCGGCGGCACACCGGGGTCGGAGGTGTACATCGCCTCGCCCACAAATGGCTCGCTCACTGCCGGCGCCATCAACGCCATCAAGATTGTCACCGCCGGCCAGCGCAAATACGTGGTCGGGGACTGCGCTCCGTTTCGCTGGTTCAACGCCGGCGATTTTGGGAACACCAACGATGCGCCGATGATCAACAACAGCGACGTGATGCAAGTATTCCAGTCGGCCATCTACAGCCTGAACTACCCGCCGTGGCACAGCGACTTCTTCGACTGCATGGATTCCTGTGGTATGTTGGGCATTCCCACGCTGGATGGTTACTGGGTACCTTTCTCCCCAATCACCGATACCAACGCGCTGAACCTCCTGTTCGATGGCAACGACATGACCATCAACGAGGTGGCCTTTGGCGATGGAATCCTCGACGTGTGCGACGTTTATGTCACCTTCCGCCGGTCCCTCGACCCGACGCTAATCTGGTGGCGCCACTTCTGGACCAATGGCTTCCTCGCCGCTGAGTATGTGGGCCAGCCTCCGGACAAGAGCCTGGGCACTCCCTCGAAACCTCAAGGCGGCAAGTCGTTCTCCAGCAATCCGCCGTCGGTCAGCTTCGCCGCCGGGGACGTGATGGGCGCCGCCGGCCAGACGGTCTATATCCCGATCACGGCCAGGATCTTCGGCGATTATCCGCTGCGCGTCCTGATGATGAATCTGACGGTGGAACCCCTGGACGGATCCCCTGCCCTGACCAGCGCTGTTCAGTTCACTCCGAACGCTGCCCTGGGCACGCCCACCATGTCGTCCTCGATTGGCAACGGCAACTACGCCGCCACGTGGCTGAACAGCAAGATCGCCGGTCTGACCGGCACGGCCACCGTGGGCACCTTGGCCGTCACGATTCCGGCCGGCGCACCGAGCAGCGCCGCTTACGCCATTCACTTCGACCATGCGTCGGCCTCGCCCAACGGCATCGCCTCGTTCCCGCAGCAGACCCTCACGGGCCTGATCCTGCTCTCCGCGCGCACCGGCTCCGTATATGGTGACGGCATCCCCGATTCCTGGCGGCTGCGTTACTTCGGCACGGTCAATAACATGCTCTCCCAGGCCGCCGCCGATGCGGACGGGGACGGCGCGGGTAACTGGCATGAGTACGTTGCCGGCACCGATCCCGTTGCCACTACCTCGGTTTTGCGTGCCCGGACTCAGCAGGCCGGCGCGCAAGGCAGCCAAAACTGTGTTATCCGCTGGCCGAGCGTTGCCGGCAAGCGCTACGTGATCGAACGCTCGGCCACCCTCTTTAACCCGAGCTGGGTGCCTGTCTCGACCCAGACTGGCACCGGTCAGGAAATGGAGTATCACGACACGACCGGCGGCGCGGTCCGCTTCTACCGTGTCAACGTGACTCCGCAATAAACCGGGCTCCGTTGATCCGGCGGCATTTGGCGGCGCATTCCCAGGAATGCGCCGCTGCTGTTTTATGGCTCTTGGATCATGGGCCAGCCGCGGCAGGGCTGCGGCGGCCGCCCGGAGGGACCCCAGTGAGTATCCTATGTGGGCCGGCCAACATGGGAGACACACCGGCATATCGCAGGGGCGACACCGTAGTCACACCAGCACTGCTGGCGGGGGCTATGAGGTGGCGGGCAGCCACGAGCCGAGTCCTCGCGCGACCAGATCCTATTGGGGACAGCGGCGACAACCTGCTGCCAAATGCTCGCTTTAGGCGGCCTCCGCCACCCGCCGGAGGTAATCGAAGGAGTAAATCCCTGTTGCATGGCCGTCGCCCCAAACGGGCTGAACCGCGTAAGTGCCTACTGCTTCAACGCGGAGCAATTGGAAGGCATTCGGGGCCAGCGGCTGGTCCGGGTTCTTGTAGAGATTCCCCATGACGTCCACCTCCCCTTTGCAGCCGGCGCACGGGCAGGCCCGGCGCAGCTTCTCCAGGGGGATGAAACTCTCGCCACCGTCATCCCATTTGACGGCCAGTTCCTCCCCTATGCGCTGAATGTCGGTCGGGCGCATGGCTCAAGGTTGGATTTGTTCCAGCGCGCGCTGCAGTTCGGCATCGGTGTTGTAGCAGTGGGGCGAAAGGCGGATGTACTGCTGGCCCGTGCGATCGCCGCGCAACGACGTTACGATGCCCGCGTCCTGGAACCTCTGGTGCAAGGTCGCCAGGTCCGAGCCCGGCTTGGAGAACGAGACGATTCCGCTGGCCACATCCGGTTTGGCGTCAGGCTGCAAAACGGTGCAGCCTTTGGCCTGGAGCGCGGGAATCAGCAGGGCGCGTTTGCGCAGCAATTCCCTCGCGATGTTCTCGACGCCTAATTCCAGGATCAACTCCATCGCCGCGACCAGCCCAACGATGCCCAGCAGGTTGTGCGTGCCCGCCTCATATTTCTGCGATCCGTTGCGCAGGACGATTTGCTCCTGGGCCACGAAATTCGGGCAGCGGACGTTGTTCCAGCCGTAAATGGGCGGATTGATCTTCTCCTGCAGCGATCGCCGGACGTATAACACCCCTGCCCCGCACGGCCCCAGCAGCCACTTGTGGGCGTCCGCCGCCAGAAGGTCCACCTGCTCGACCGTCGTCGGGAAGGCCCCCAGGCTCTGGATCGCGTCCAGGCAAAAGAGAATATTCCGCCCGTGCAAGTAATTGCCGATGGCTTGGAAATCCACGCGGTAACCGCTAATGAAATGGCAGGAGGCCAGCGCCACCAGGCGCGTGTTCTCATCCACTTGGCCCATCACATCCCTGGACCGAATGACCCCCAGCCCGCGAGTGTTCATCAGCCGCACCTCGACCCCTTGATCGGCCAGGGCCATCCATGGATAGACGTTCGATGGGTAGTCATCGAAGTAGATCAAGATGTTGTCGCCTCGCCGCAGCTTGAGCCCGCTGGCAATGAAGCTCAACCCCAGCGACGTCGGCCCGACAAAGGCCACTTCATCGGTTTGGCAATTGAGCAGTTGCGCCGCCAGCTTTCGCCCCTGCTCCAGAATCGCCGGATACACGAACTTCTCCTGGTCGCCCGTCGCGGATTGGCGGGCGTATTGGGCAATGGCCTCCGCCACCCGACGAGGCAGCGGGCAATCGCCCGCGTGCGCGAGGAACACTTTGTCCTGCACGACCGGGAACTCATGGCGGCGCAGCTCTTCGTTGCTGAGGATTTCGCTCAAAGTCATGCGCCGCATCTTAAGCGAGTTTCGCCAATCTGCAAGACGCAGGGCCGCGCGTCTCACCTGCCTTCCCGGGCGCGCGGGAGTCCGGCAGCCGCAATGACCGCTCGGCCGGGCCCCGCGCCTACTTCAGCGTCTCGCTGCTCAGCCGGACCTTGAGCGTCGAGGTGCCGCCGGGCGGCAGCGTGACGCTATTGGCTGCCACATTGCCCGATTCGACGCAGACCATTTGCTCGTACTCGTCGTTGCCGAAATCGGGCATTTGTTGCGCCTTGGTAATCCACGGATTCCACAACACCGTTGACGCCGAGCCGCTCTTCTCGATCCGGATGCGGCGGCCAATGCGCGGGTCGAGTATCTCTACCGGGCCGGTGCTGTTGAGGTAGATGCGGTCCACCTCGGAGGCGATGCGGATGGCCTCGTTGTCCTCGGTCTTCTCCAGGAAACTGGCGACCTTGTCCAGGTAATTCCCGCCCCGCAGGCCGCTGACGGCGATGGCGGTGGCGTCGCTGACGGAGAAATAGGTGTGCAGGCAATTCTCGAACAGGAACTCCTTGTCTTTCGATTGGTTGATTACGACAAGTTGGAGGGTAAGCTCCTGGCTGACGGTAACGACGTAGTCAATCGTGAACGGCGGATAGGCCGAGGCTTCGGGACAGTCAGGCAAACGGAATCGCAGGCTGACGCTCCCGTCAGCGGCGGGGGCAAACTCCTTGAGCTCCCAGGCCTTATGGCGGACAAACCCATGCTGGCCCAGACCCTCACGCGACCCGAACCAGGGGAAAATGACCGGGATGCCGCCGCGGATCGGCTGCTCGGGCGCAAACCGGCTGCATTGGCTCAGGAACAGCAGCGGCGGTTCGTCATGCTTCTTGAAATGCGTGACATGCGCGCCATGCAGATAGATCTCCGCGCTGCTCCAGCGCGTGCTCACCTCGAGCATCGGCAGGTCGCCGCGCCCGTCGAGAAAGGCCACCCGCCCGAGAACTTTCGAGTCAGCTTTCACCACAGATTTGTCCGCTTTCATTATAGACCTCTGTCCCGCTTATACCACCCGCGCCCCGGGAGGGCACGCAAAATCTCACTCGTCCGCTGGCGTGCATTTTTCGCTTTGATTCCTCAGTCTCCGCGCTAGTCTCAGTTCTTACATTTATGGCACAAAAACATCACTACAAATTCTGTTTCGGCCCCTGGAATATCAGCGAAGGACAAGACCCCTACGGCCCCCCCACCCGGCCGGCGCAGGGGTTCGACTGGAAGCTCGCGCAGCTCAAGAAGCTTGGCTTCGACGCCATGATGTTCCACGACGATGACGCTGTGCCGGACATTGACGGCAAGTCGGATGCGCAGTTGCGCAAGGAAGCCAAAGAGCTCAAGAAGAAGCTGGCCGATGCCGGGGTGGCCGCGGAAATGGTCGCGCCGCGGCTCTGGTTCAGTCCCATGACGGTTGATGGCGCCTACACCAGCAATGATCCGAAGTGCCGCCAGTATGCTATTGACCGCTCGTTGCGCTGCATTGACATCGCGAACTATCTGGACACGGACCTCATCGTGCTTTGGCTCGCGCGCGAAGGCACCTACATGCGCGAGGCGAAGAACGGCCGCCGCAGCACGGAACTGCTCGTCAAGGCAATAGACAAGATGCTGGCTCACGACCGGAAGATTCGCATATCCATCGAACCCAAGCCCAACGAGCCGATGGACCACGCCTACCTGCCGACCATCGGCCATGCGCTGGCCATCGCCCAGTTGACCCGCGATCCCAAGCGCGTCGGCTGCCTGATCGAATCGGCCCACGCAATCCTGGCCGGGCTTGATCCGGCGGACGAAATTGATTTCGCCATGACCTTCGGCAAGCTGTGGTCACTCCACTTGAACGATCAGAACGGGCTCAAGTTCGACCAGGACAAGCCCTTCGGCAGCTCCAATCTGCGCGTGGCATTCAACCAGGTGCGCGCGCTGGAGCGCAACGGCTACGGCAAACACGGGGAATATGTCTGCTTCGACGTGCATCCCTTCCGGCCCACGAAGGTCGAGCACTGGCTGGCGCATCTGGCCAACAGCCGGCGCACGTTCCTGCGGCTGCTCCAAAAGGCACGGACATTCGACGATAAGAAGGCGCAGCAACTCTGCGCCGACCGCAACTACGCGGCGTTGGACCAAATGGTGCTGGAGCACTTGATGGGCAAGTAGCCACGGATCTCCTATACAGAGAACCTGCGACTGGCTTGCGTGCCACACGCCAGACGCCGCGGCGGCTCATGGGCACTGCTAAACCTGGCGGGTCAATCGGACGCCCAGCTTGAGTAGTTTCCGGACGTCGGGGACGCTGCGCGCCTCGGCATAGATGCGGAGAATGGGCTCGGTGCCTGAACCGCGCAGCATCAGCCAGGAGCTGTCCTGCGCGATGAACTTCACGCCGTCGTAGGTCTTCATGTCCGCCAGCGGCGAACGCGCCAGCCTGGCGGGTGCGTTCTTTTGCAGGTATTCCATTAACGCGGCACGCTTCCCAAGCGGGAAGTGGATGTCAACGCGGTCGTAATGGTGTGGTCCGAATTCCCTCACCAGCTTGGCCAGGAGCTGGTTGATAGATACGCGGTCCGTAGCGAGCATTTCGAGCAACATCAGCCCGGCAGCGATGCCATCCCGTTCAGGAATATGGCCGGCAAACCCAATGCCGCCGCTTTCCTCGGCCCCAAGCAACACATCGCCCTTGATCATTTCCGCCGCGATGTATTTGAAGCCGACGCCCGTCTCGGTTAATTCCAGCCCGCGCGCGGCGCACATCTTGTCCATCATCGAGGTCGTGTTCAGCGCTTTGACGACCCGCCCCCTGCCCTGCCGGTTCACGATGAAATGATGCAGCAGCAGGCAAATCAGTTGGTGGGTGGTGAGGTAATTGCCGCGTCCGTCCATGCCGCCGACCCGGTCGGCGTCACCGTCGGTGACGAGGCAAAGGTCGTGTGGATGCTTCTTGAGGAACGCCGAGCTGCGGGCGTAGTTCACTTTGATCGGCTCCGGGTTAATGCCGCCGAACAGCGGGTCGTGCCGGCCATTCAAGGTGGTCACCCTGCACGTAGTGCCGGCCAGCAACTGCTCAAAGCAGCCGGCCCCGACGCCGAACAGCGCCTCGTGGGCAAAGCGCAACTTCGACTTGGCGATCAGCGGAAAGTCCACCAGCCGCTTTAAGGCCGCGTAGTGGGCGGGCCGGACGTCTCTAATCCGGACCTGCTTCTCCTTTAACGCTGTGGGCAGATGCTTGGCCCGCACACCGTTGCGGTCCAGGAAAGTCTCCACGCCTTTGCAGGTGGAGGATTCCGCCGATCCGCCGTAATGCGACTTGAGCTTGAAGCCATTGAAGGCCGGCGGATTGTGGCTGGCGGTAATCATCACGCCGCCCACCGCGCGTTGTGCTTTGACCGCGAACGATACCGAGGGGGTCGGGGTGGGCTCAGGCGTGAGCACGACCTGGAAGCCATTACCGGCAAACACCTCAGCGACGCGCTGGGCGAATTTGTCCGAGAGGAATCGCCGGTCGTAGCCGACGACGACCTTCCTCTCGGTGCCCGCCACCGGATTCGCGCTCCAATAGTCGGCTGCGGCCTGAGAGACCCGCTCTACATTCGCGAAGGTGAAATCCTCCGCGATCACTGCCCGCCAGCCGTCCGTCCCGAATTGGATACTCATGGCGCCTGCTCAACGAGGCTGGCCGCCTCTACCGCCCGACGCATCTTCCTGACCGCAGCTCTAAGGCTATGTTGCCGGAACAAGGTGGTTCCGCTGATGAACACATCCGCCCCGGCCTGCGCGCACTCGGCGGCGGTCTGGAGGTTAATCCCTCCGTCCACCCCGATGCGGTAGCCCAACCGCTGCTCAGACCGCCATTCGGCGGCTTGCTGTATCTTGGGCAGGGTCTCGTGAATGAACGATTGGCCCCCGAATCCTGGGTTGACCGTCATGACCAGGAGGAAGTCAATCTGCTCCAGGTAGGGTTGAACCATAGTGATGGCCGTTGGGGGGTTGATGGCAAGGCCCACCTTCTTGCCCAGAGACTTGATCTTCCAAAGAAGCGGGGTTACGGCATCGCCGAGCTCGACGTGCACGCCAATTTGATCCGCGCCGGCCTTCGCAAAAGGCTCAAGCAGAATCTCCGGCTTGGAGCACATCAGGTGCACATCGAAGAACGTCCGTGTCAGGGGACGCATGGCCCGGACCAGGTCCGGGCCGAACGAGATGTTCGGCACAAAATGGCCGTCCATAACGTCCAAGTGCAGCCAATCAGCGCCGGAGGAGTTGACCCGTTCAGCTTCTTTGGCGAGCCGGCCGTAATTGGCTGCCAACAAGGAAGGCGCAATAATCATGCGCGCAGGCTAGAGGGCGGAGCCGAGGAAGTCGAACGTTGAATTTCGGCGATGCCCGCCGAAGTGCCACCGAGACAGTGTCAAGCTGTCGCCGGGGCTGGGGTGCCTAATCCGGGCAGTTCGGGCGGAGCGGGTTTGGTCGGCGTTTCGGGCAGCGGCGTGCCTGCCGGCGCGCCGCGTGGAGGCTCAACCTGCGGCGCAGGCGGTGGCGCGGTAAACTTGCCGGTGCGAACGATTTCCGCGACTTGCTGGCCGTCGAGGGTCTCGTATTCGAGCAGGGACTTGGCGATCAGCTCCAGCTTGTCGCTATTCGTCGTCAGGATGTCTTTGGCAGTCTTGTAGGCGTGGTCAATGATGAGCTTGACCTCGCCGTCAATCTCCTGCGCGGTGAACTCGCTATAGACTTTGGCGCGCGAAACTTCACGGCCCAGGAATACATATTCGTCATCGTCTCCGTATTGCACCATGCCGAGCCGCTCGCTCATGCCCCATTGGGTGACCATGGCGCGGGCCATGTTGGTCGCCTGTTGAATATCGCCGGCCGCGCCGCTGGAAATGTCGCCGGAGATCATCTCTTCCGCAATGCGGCCCGCCATCATGACGGCGATCATGTCGAGCATTTCCTTGCGGCGGCGGTTCAAGATATCCGTCTTAGGCAGGGACATGGTGGAGCCAAGCGATTGGCCACGGGGGATGATGGTAACCTTGTGCAACGGATGGGTATGCTGGAGCACCACGTTGACCAACGCGTGGCCTGCCTCATGCCAGGCGGTAAACTTCTTATCCTCATCGGTCATCGCCAGACTGCGACGCTCCCGGCCCCACCGCACCTTGTCCCGCGCCTCTTCCAGTTCCGCCATGTTAACGGCCTTCTTGTTCGTGCTGGCCGCCAACAGCGCCGCCTCGTTCAGCAGGTTCGCCAGTTCTGCACCGGAATAGCCAGGTGTGCCGCGCGCGATGACCGAGAGATCAACCGACGGCGCCAGCTTCACGTTCTTGGCATGCACCTTCAGAATGGCCTCGCGTCCCCGGACGTCCGGCAGGTTGACCGTGACTTGGCGGTCGAATCGGCCAGGACGCAGCAGCGCGGGGTCCAGGACGTCCGGGCGGTTGGTAGCCGCGATGATGATGATGCCCTCCTGGGTGTCGAAACCATCCATCTCGACCAGCAACGCGTTAAGCGTCTGCTCGCGTTCGTCGTTGCCGCCTCCCAAACCATGACCCCGACTGCGGCCCACCGCGTCAATTTCGTCAATGAACACCAGGCAGGGCGTATTCCGCCGCGCCTGTTCAAACATGTCGCGCACTCGGCTGGCACCGACACCCACGAACATCTCGACAAAGTCCGAGCCGCTGATGCTGAAGAAGGCGGCGTCCGCCTCGCCGGCGATGGCCTTGGCCAGGAGCGTTTTGCCGGTGCCCGGCGGGCCGATCATTAACACACCCTTGGGAATACGGCCGCCCAGCCGCTGAAACTTCTTCGGGTCCTTGAGGAACTCAACCAGTTCCGACACCTCCTCGATGGCTTCCTCGATCCCGGCGACATCTTTGAAGGTGGTCTTATTCCGCTCTTTGGCCAGCAGGCGTGCCTTGCTCTTGCCGAAGCTCAACGCGCCTTTGCCCGCCATCTTGATCTGGCGAATGAAGAAGAACCAGATCAGCGCGGCAATAACGATGATCGGCAGAATGCTCACCATGAAGCTGAACACCATCGTATTTGGCTCGCGCGGCTCGAACTGCTCCAAAGTCAGCAGCTTCTTCTCCAGTTCCGGGTACAACCGCGCCTTGGTGCGAAACGGAATCAGAACTTCCTTGTCCCCCTCCATCTTCTTGTATTTACCCACAATATCATTCAAGGCCGATCCCTGCGGGCTGTAGTTGATGGTCGCCTGAACGATCAGGTTGGAATTAACCTTTTCTTGGAACTGGTACTGGGTCATCACCTCTCCCGGCGCGTCCATGCGGTCCTTGAACAGCATGAGCACGATAATGCCCCCAAAGATCGCTATCCAGACGATCCATGTACGCGGCGGCACTCGAAACTCCCCGCCTTTGCGAGAGTTCCTGTCATCCCCACCAGGTTTATTATTCTCGGACATCTTCAAACCGGCTGCGCAAAGTTAGCATCATCCGCCCAATGCTGCAACCCAGCCATTTAAAGCCGTTTCCAACACCATTGCAAGCGACGAATCGTCTGTTTAGACAGCTTGAATCGTTCCGATATTCGCATCCCCTCCACCCAAAATATCTCGCCCTCCGCGGTAGCGGCGAGGATCAGGCGGCGGCGGCGCTCCAACGGCACCTTGTGATTGGTGAAGAAATCCTGCAATTTGACCGGGTTAGCCATTCCGATTGGCTGAAAACGGTCGCCAGGCTGCCAATGTCGCAGCAGAATCGGTGAACCGACTTTGTCTGCGTCGAAAAACTCACATCCGTTGAGCCGCCGAGGTCGGTTTAGTCCTCGCTTTGAGTCCACCTGCCAGGAGATCCTGGCCCCGCCGAAGTGGACTTCCCCTGCCCTTCCAGTCAAGGCCACCCGCATCGAATCGGGCCTAAACGCCTCTTCCGTTGGCACCTGCAAATGCACGATGCCCGATGCATCACGTATGGCAGCAAACTGGACTGGCGGTTCGCCGCTTCGCCCGCCACCACCCAATCCAATATTGGTGCGACCCAGCGCGCGGTGGACGGCCAACCCTCCGAGCTCGGTCTGGCCTTTGGTTCCGGGTCGCCCCAGGCCGATGCAAACCGCCCTGTTTGCAGTGGCGCGAAGCTGCTCGATGTTCGTGAAATCCGCCGTAAGGCCGCGGCTCAACAATTGCAATTGGACCACACGGCGTTGGACCGCAGGTGAGAGATCCTCGAAGGGTATTGGGACACGCGAGCGCCTCGCCGAATTGGCCTCCACTGGTGGTTTAGACCCTTTTGCGGCCTGAACAAGCGCCTTCAACGGCTTTCTGTTCTGCCGTCGGTTAAGCCAGTCCTGCGCGGTCCGGGTAACGAATTCCGCTTCGGTCCCGACAATATCAGCCGTTCGTAGGATGATGTCGTCCAGCGCAGGCTGGTATTTCGCTCGCAGGAACGGCAGCAATTCGTGCCGGATGCGGTTTCGCTGAATATCAACGCAGGCATTGCTGGCATCCTCGCGGAAGCGAATTCCAGTTTCCGCCGCGTGGCTAAGGAGGGCTGACTTCGGCTGGTCGAGAAGGGGGCGCACGAGTCCGATTTCGCGGTTAACGGGTGAGGGACTCCGCCACTTCATGCCCGCGAGGCCGTCCCCGCCGCTGCCGCGGAACAACCGCAAGAAGAAGAGCTCGATTTGATCATCCGCATGATGGGCCAGCGCGATGCTCGGTGCTTTCAGTCGCACGGCCGTGCGCGCCAGGAACTCGTGCCGAGCCTTACGCGCGGCCATTTCCACCGAGAGATTATGAGTCCCGGCCAAGCGGCGCACCTCTGCCCGCTCCACTCGCAGCGGCAACTTCAGGCATTCGGCGGTGCGCCGAACCAGCCGCTCATCCGCATTACTGCTCGATCCGCGCAACTGGTGGTTGAGATGGGCGACGGTCAGTTGCCACCCATGCCTGGGCGCCAAGGCGTGCAGAACGTGCAATAGAACCATCGAATCGAGCCCGCCCGAGACGGCGACCACAATCCGCTGCCCACGCACGAGAAGCCGACGGGCGCGGAGGCTCTGCTCAACGTGGCTCGGCAGGTCACTCACGTTTGAAGCCTAATACAAGCGGCGAATCAAGCAAGGCGGATCGAGGCGCAGGGTGCCCGGAGATGTCAGCCAACGACAAATCGTTCGCAAGCCGGAGCGAGCGAACTAAAAAAAGGCGGCCCGGTCCCTTGACCGAGCCGCCCCAACCCTAACCAGTCACTATGAAACACAGGACGCTGCTTTACTCAGAGCAGCCATCCCGAGGCAGTCCATGAAACACTGCTCTAATGAGACGCGTGAAGGGCTCATTCCATTCAAACTTTTCCTGAACTATTTCGGCCATCTGCCGCAGGCTCGGTTCCACAGCCCAAAGAACCGGGCTAAAGGATGCTTAATTCGACCGTTGGCGGCTTTCCCGGCAAATCAGCAGGTCAACGTTCCTCGGCCAGCAGCCGCACAGGGCCCAGCAAGCCGGAAGGCATGAGCGGGGTGTCCTTGGTGAGCTTGCGGATGTTGGTGCGGGTAAGTCGCTTCTCGGGGGGAAGCGATTGATCGCCGATGATGCGATTGGGCCAGAAGTTGACGACCTCGACCTCCAACTCGTTGTTTGCCGGGCGAATCGCGTCGGTCACGTCCACTCGGAACGGCATGGCCCAGAGGATTCCCAGGCTCTTGCCGTTCAGGCGCACCTCGGCCAACTCCTTAACCTCACCAAGGTCGAGGGCCACGCGCTGGCCGGGACGGCGCAGCGATTCTGGCAGATCGAAAGTCTTGCGGTAAAGCGCAGTGCCCGAGAAGTGCTTGATCCCCTCTTCCGGCCGCTGAGGCCAACTGACCAGTTGTTCGAAGGACACCGACCCCGGCCCGCCCAGTTTCGGGTCAAAGCGCACGCTCCACGGCCCGCTGATTTCATGAGGGCTGCCAAACGTCGGGAAGTTCCGGCCTGAATTCGGCGCAGGGGGTGACGTGGCCGGCTTACGGAAGACAACGGACATTGAGCCGTAGGGCGCGAACTGAAGCGGCAGCGTTATCCGGCCGTTGTTCTCAGACCATGCCGCCGCTTTGCGGGTGACCCCGCTGAGCGGGTCCCACAATTCAGGCGCCTTCCCCGCCACGCGGAAGGTGCAGATGGCTTCCTGCCAGCGACTCGTCTGGTTTGCGACGAAGTAGATCTCCGCCTCCGGTGTGGTCCGGTGGACGTAATCGAGATTGGGTCCGGCCTGCGGTGCGGTTGAGCCGGGTGTGTCCCCTGCCCTGTAATCGAAATCGGGGCCCACACCATCGGCGGATAGCACCTCGCGCGCGGTCAATCCATCGAACACACGTCCCTTGCCGAAAGTGTGCTGCCGCACCGCCTTCCCGTCGCAGTCGGCCCACAATTCCTTGGCGATCTGCGCGACTTCGGCATCGCTCTGCGGATAATCGGTCAGACTATGGGTCCTGGCAGGCTTTGGGCCAATAACGGTGGCGCCAGCTTCGACGAGCCGCTTCAACCGGCGCAGGACGGGCAACGAGATGCTCTGGCGGGCAGGCAGCACCAGCACGCGATAGCTCATGCCGTCGGGCAACACGATGCGCCCGTCGCGCACTGACATGCGCTCCAGCAGACACTCCTCGGTCACCACGTCGTAGTCGTAGCCGGGCAGCACATGGGCCGGGTCGCTGCGCTTGAGCTGCGCGAAATTCGGCACGTGGTCACCGTAATAGTAGCAGGCATCGGCCACAAAAAGGCCCTGCTGGAGCATGAACTGGCTGCGATTGATATAGGCAAAGAACGGGGCGGACTTCGGCCACCACGTGCAGTTGGGATTGAGGTGCGTTCCGGCAAAATACTGCTGCCCGGGCAGGCCCATCTCCTCCGGCGAGCACACAAACGCGTGCCACACGAGCAGGTTCAGGCCCTCGCACACGGCGCGGTCGAAGGACGGCTTCAGATTGTCCCAGAGCGTCTCCTGCCAGTGCGGGCCGATCGTGGTGAACCCCTCCGCCAAAACGAGGCGGTGCCCGTAAGTATGCGCCGCGGACGCGGGCTGCTTGACGAAGAAGCGGTTGCTCTCGCCCACGCGATGCCGCCACGACCAGGCCCAAAACTCCGACATCGGGGCGTCATCCATGCCCAGGCAGCGCTGAGCGTCAATCGGCGACGCATGCGGTCCGCCGGACTCGGGGTGAATCGCCAGGCCATGCTTGTGGGCGCGGTCACGGAAGATGCGGTAATGGTTGTCAACCGCAAGGTCCCCGAGCGTCTTTCGGAGATCGTGCATGAAGTTATTGCTGGCCAGGCGCGAATCCACAATCCGCCCCGCCATGACCGGCAGGAACGGCAGCAGGTCGTAGCCCCGGCGCTTGCGGAACTCCTCACGCAGCGTGGGCGTCCAGTTGATGGCCTCCACCTCCCAGCTATCGGTGTGCAGATACTTCAGCGTGCGCCCCGCCAGCGGACCGGCATCGGCGATGAGCGGCCCGACTACCGCATCCCAGTAGCGCTCGAATGCGCCGGCGTCGAGGACATCGAGCGCGTAGCCTTGCCAGCCGTCGCTGCACGTCGAGACGCGGGAATGGTCCCCGATGGTGCAGCCGAAGCGGAGAACCCGCCACGTGCCCTCCGGCACCTCCCAATCCAGAACGCCCTCTTTGGAGAGCTTCGCGGTCACGTCCACCACGTCTGCGCTCCGCGTGTCCTCCTCGCCAGGCATCGCAGGAAGCTCGTCGAACAACGGCGCAGTGTCGGGCGCCGAGAAATGCAACGAGCGGTACATGGCCTTTTGTTCCCAGTTTTGGATAGGCTGGCGCGGAGGCTGGCCGACCGGATGATCCTTCCCGAAGAACGCAATCTCGCTGATTTGCACATTCCGCGGCGCGCCAGGCGATCCCCGGTCGTAGGCCGACAGCACTACAATCCTGACGAAAGCTCCCTTCGCATCCTCCACCGTAAGGACCTTCGGCTGGCCGTCCTCCATGCTGAACCGGCGCTCGGACCGGAACGCCTTGCCGTCGTCGGAGATTTGCAGCTCGCACTCCTTGGGCCCGTACCCGGGCCTGCCTGTGATGCTGAGCGCCAGCCCTCGGACGGCTTTTGGAAAACTCAGTTGCACCCACTCCGGGTGCTCGGCGGACGGCCCCACGCCGGGCGTCGTGCCCGCCGATACCCAGTAGGTGTCCGGTTCGCCATCGCACGCCAGTTCAGGACCGTGGTCCGGTTGTGAAGAACTGGCAGTAAGACCGGGCGCGGGCGGAGACAAGGCCGCTGCTCTGGAGCGGTAAGCTACCACCGCTATATCGAGGTAGAACCCGTCACGGGATTTGGGCGCCGGTAACGGCCGAGCGACCTTCGCCGGGCCGCGGACCTGGGTCTCAGACCACGTCAGCTTCTTGGCGGCGTCCTCGGCCTTGACCATCGGCCCGCCCAGGTTCCAGCCGCTCTGGATGTTGAGGCTCATCTCCAAGCCCAGGCGGTCCGCCTCACGCAGCGTGTGTTTGTAGAGTTCACGCCACTCGTGCGTGAAGAACGTGGGGCCGTGCGGCACCTGGTCGTTGCCGTCCTGTGCCGCGCCGCCGGCATCGCAGATCAGCGCGCCGCCGAAGCCCTTGGCCTTCATCTCCTCGAGGTCGCGCGTGATGGCCGCCTTGGTTACGTTGCCGTTGAGCCACCACCAGTAGGCCCGCAAGCGAGCGGTGCCGGGAGGGTTGGTAAAGCCGGCCTCCAGCTCACTCGCCCCCGCCACAGGCGCCAGCCAAGCCAAGGCGGCAAGGCTTGCCGCCAACGCCAGGGCGTGTTGCCCAAATCGTCTCCGCGCCGAAAGGTAGGACGGGATTGCTTCAGTTGTCCCTCTAAGATCCGGTGTGCGTGGTATGGATGGTGCAGGTGACATGTGTAACGCCTGGATCATTGCTGGCAAAGCCGCTTGCCGCAAGCGCTTTGCGAGCAGAGACGACCCCCGCCAGGGGTGCATCAAGCTCGGCAATCCGTTGGTAGGGACGCCTCGCCGAGCCGTCCGCTCCCGCGCAAACACGGACGTGTCGGCGAAACGTCCCTACCAAACCGGCGAGCTTCATACACCCCTGAACCTCCGCGCCCCCGCACAGTTCCAGTTCAAAACCTCTTCAAACAAGCCCACATTGCACCCCAAGTCCCACGATCATATCTGCGTAGTAACTCCGTCGCTCCTCCGTCCCACCTCCGTGCTTCCTCCGTCCTGAAAACGGAGGAACCTCGGAGGAGGAACGGAGGTACTACGGAGGAACCATTCAGTCGTTGGCCTGCAACTGGCGCGTCGCAACTTCCAGCCACGGCTCCGCCAAAGGAGCCAGAGGATGGCCAGGATGGTGGCTTAACCAGCAATTCTGCAGATACTTACCGATTAATCAGCGCCTACGCCCAGGCACAGACCACGTTGGAACTCGCGGCTTGGGCTCCAAGTACTACCTTCCAACCGGCAGCTAAATGTCTGCGGGGAGCCGAACTCCTGCATCCCGGTTCGACAATCAGCTTCGACACAGAAGGACCCGAGGCAAAAACCGCTCTCGTTCATTCATTTCCTCTTGGCCGTGGATTCCCTCAGACGACGCCTCACCCCCCCCCCAGCCAATCCCAGACTCTCTGTTGAACCAGATCTGAAGCTAGGCCCGCCTCTGGCTCTGTTGCTTTTGGCGCCGGCGTCATCGCTGGCCAATGCCGCTACGATCACGTGGGCCAACGCTCGAAGGGGAGGGTTGCATGGTGAAGTTATTGGGATGACAAGTCGGCTTGCGAGAATTATGTTACCAGCATGAGCTTCAACGAAGTGCTTGCGGAGCTACCCTTGTTGACGGTTCCACAGCGGCAATTGCTCGTGCGTCGCGCGGTGGAGCTGGACGACCAGGAACTGGCGCCGGAAGATGAGGCGGTGGTGGAAAAACGTTTGGCGGAGCATCGCCGCGATCCGAAGTCCGCCGTGCCGCTGGAAGTGATGGAGAGGCGCGTGCGCTCCCGGTTCGCCAAGTGAGCTGGGCGGTTGAATTTCGACCGGAGGTAGAGCAGGACATGGCGGAAGCCGCTGCCTGGTATGAGGCGCGGCAGCCGGGGTTGGGGGGCGAGTTTGTGGAGGAGGTCATCCGCGTTTGGCACGGCCTTGGCGAGAATCCCCTGTTGAACTGCCGCCGGCATCCGACCAAGGACATCCGCTGGCGATACCCTGAACGGTTTCCCTATCGGATCATTTACGAGGTGCTGGAGGCCGAGCGCATCGTCGTGGTAGCGGCGGTCCTGCACGCCGCGCGGCATGACCGGCGTTGGCAGCAGCGGGTGAGCGGGTAAACGGCAAGAAGGGAACCTCACGCAAAGCCGCGAAGGGCGCGAAGGAGGAGCCTAACGAGCCTCTTGCTGGGCTCGTCATTAAGCCGGTCGGTTTTCTTCTCCCGTCCAGGCCATCAGAACTTGGCCAGTTCGGAGGGCTTTGGATTTCCATCAAACCTGCTGCCCCCCTACACTTCACTGGAATCAATCCTCCGAGAAGCCATCTACACTTTTGTAGATACCGCCGCTCCTGCAAGAAGGGCAAAATGGTCCCCATCTGATCGTGAAACCCGAAGGACCATCGGTTCGTTGCCGGCCAGCGACGTGATTGAACACAA
The DNA here is from genome assembly GCA_964625855.1 of uncultured Verrucomicrobiota bacterium. GTDB lineage: Bacteria > Verrucomicrobiota > Verrucomicrobiia > Limisphaerales > UBA8199 > JAPLUA01. The sequence goes on from CAZVFC010000001.1 coordinate 51,076, forward strand.
CGCGATCACGCTCACGATCAACACCAAGGAAATCAAACTATGAAGACCAACATCCATCAGATCGCCAGCACCTCCTCCTCCGTGCCGCCCGTAGCAGCCGACGTCAGGAGGCTCAAACTCAACTCCCACCAGCCTGAGCGTCGCCTGACGCTGGACCTGCCTCTGGCTCTGCTGCTCTTAGGGCTGGCCGTATCGCCGGCCAATGCCGCAACGATCACCTGGACCAACACCACGGGCGGCACGTGGAGCCAGGCGGCCAACTGGAGTCCGAACGAAGTGCCTGGCGCGGCAGATACGGTTCTGATCACGCAAGCCGGCACCTACACCGTCATGCTGGACACCGACGCCACGATTAACAGTCTCACGCTCGGCGGCGCCAGCGGCCAGCAGCAGCTCACCAACTCCGCCAACGCCCTGACGATCAACGGCGCCGCTACTGTCGCCGCCAACGGCCTGTTGGAACTAGCGGGCGGCAGTGTGGCTGGCATGGGTCTTCTGCTGGTGAATTATAGCGGCGTATTGAACTGGTTTTCCGGCGATGCCTTCAAAGCGCTCACAGTGGCGGCGGGCGGGGTGTTGAATCTGGGGGGGGCGGGACAGAAGACCGTGTATCAGCCGCTGACCAACTGGGGCACCATCAACTGGATGGGCGGCACGCTCTCCCTCTATAACGGGGGCGGGCATAGCGGGGTGCTCTACAACCAGTCCGGGGGGTTGTTCGATGTGCAGTGCGACCAAC
>CAZVFC010000001.1:51914-109293 GCA_964625855.1 uncultured Verrucomicrobiota bacterium
CACAGGCACCACGACCCTCGGCGTGGACTTCCAGAACACCGGCGCAGTGGAGGCGCAAAGCGGGACGTTGCAGTTCAGCGGTGGCGGGACGTTGGGCGGCATGTTCAGTGCGGCGGCCGGGGCTGCAGTGGATTTCGGCGGCGGGACGTTCGTACTGAGTGGGAGCCTGAGTAAGAGCGGGGCGGGGCAAGTGGGGTTCACGGGAGGGAACATCCAGTTCACCGGCCCGATCACCAGTTTTGATCACAGCGCTGCCACGCTCGTTGGCGCGAACGTGGTAACTGGATCGCTCAACTGGACGGGCGGCGACATTGTGGGTCCGCTCACCGTGGCGGCGGGGGGCGTGTTGAACCTGGGCGGGACGGAACAGAAGACGCTGTATCAGCCACTGACCAACTGGGGCACAGTTAATTGGATAGGCGGCAAGCTCTCCCTCTATAACGGGGCCGGGAGCAGCGGGGTGCTCTACAACCAGTCCGGGGGGTTGTTCGATGTGCAGTGCGACCAACCCCTGGCACTCGGTTACGATCTAACGGTTTTCAGCAACGCCGGCGCCTTGCGCAAGAGCGCGGCCACAGGCACCACGACCCTCGGCGTGGACTTCCAGAACACCGGCGCAGTGGAGGCGGCGAAAGGCACCATTTTGTTCTCTGGCGGCTACGCGTCCGCGCCCACGAGCAACTTACGGTTCATTCTTAGCGGCACAACCGCGGGGACGGGCTTCGGGCAGGTGCGCTTTAGCACGGGATTGGTTCCTGCAGGCGTGGTGTCAGGCGAGGTGGTCAGCGGCTTCAACCCGCCAGCGGGATCGGGCTTCCAGGTTATCGCCAGCGGATTGGCGGGAGATCCGTTTTACGTTGATCGCGATGCGGGCAACGGCTATGTCTTTGACTTCTTCCGAACGGGGGACACCTTCACGCTGGTGACGCGGCCTGGGCGATTCACGCTGCCACCCTATTTGTCCCTTTACCAGGTCGGTCCGGGCATCTGGGGTTTGCTGCTGGAAGGCCAGCCGGGCCTGACCTACCGCATCCAATCCACCAGCGAATTGCGCGATACGCCGCCGACGGAATGGACGACGTTCTCGACGAACACCACGGCCAGCGGACTGGTCCAACTCCTGATCACCAACACGGTGGCGCCCCAGCAGTTCTACCGGGCGGTGACACCGTAGGGGGGCTTTGTAATTGCTTAATGGAAGCACCACGGTTCAGGGGTTGGCACGGATTGAGAGGCGATTGCCCCGGCCTCGCGACTTGAAGGCAGCCGCACGGTTTGGTCGTGAGAACCGGGGTTCGACAACGCCACACGAGCTTTTTCCTGTTATGCTGGTCCTTCCTGGCTAAAGGGCCGTTCGTGGCGCGCGTTCACTCTTTGCCTCACTCTGAATTTATGGTAGAAATGGGGCCACATGGTTTGCCGCTTGGTTCAACAGGGGAGCTTTGCCGCAGTGGCTTTGGCTGCGGTCACGCTACGGCTGCTGGCTGCGGAGTCCAAACCAGAAGCATCACCAGTTGCTTACCGCGTCACTCGCTACACTGCGGAACAGGGCTTGCCCCAAAACACCGTCCGGGCGCTGCTTCAGACTCGCGACGGCTATCTCTGGATCGGCACCCTGGCTGGCCTGGCGCGCTTCGACGGTGTGCGTTTCAAGGTGTTTGACATGAGCAACACCCCGGAAATGCTCAACGACGCCATCAATGCCCTGGCCGAAGACCGGCAGGACGCCAGTTTGTGGATTAACACCGGCAAAGGGCTGCTGCACTATGACCGGCATCGGTTCGAGCGGTTCGAAGCGCAAGAAGGCTTCCCGCAGCCGTTCGGCGGGTTGTGGCCCGCCAGCCAGGGAGGCTTGTGGTATTCGCCCCACCACGGCCAACTTGTCCGGCTCCGGAACCGCACCGTCCAGACCTGGCAACTGCTCCCGCAGCGGGTCTCGGAGGACGGCGACGAGATCATGGCGCACCGCATTATCCAGGTCGAAGAAGAAGAGGGAGCGAGCGTGCTGGTCCTGATGCATAGCGGCTTGTTCCGTTTCGACCCGACGCCTGGCGCCTTGACGCGACTGGGGCCGCCTGTCCGCTCGGACACGAGTTACCGCCACTTCTTCAAGCAAACCGACGGCACAATCCTCGTGGCGAGCCGAGATGGGCTCTGGCGCGGAAATGAGGCCGGATGGGACCAGATCGAAACCGTTCCTTCGGGCGACCGCCAGTGTCCCGCCCGACTCTGTCCTTCGAGCAATGGCGGGTTGTGGATCTCGTGGAGTGATGACGGACCGCCCCGGCTAGCCCGGTTCCGGGCAGGCCACTCGGAGTTGCTCGATCTGTCGAATCTTCCAGATTACCCGATGACAGAGATCCTTGAAGACCGTGAGCGACACTTGTGGATTGGCACCGAGTCGGGCCTTTGCCAGTTGCGCCCGAAAGCGGTGCAGGTGTATGCGCGCGAGGACGGATTGCGGAATGACTATGTGAGATCGGTCACCGAAGGCCCGGACGGCACGATCTGGCTGGGCACTGCCGAGGGCGTGAGCGGGATCAAGGACGGGCAGGTGACGAATCTTCCCCCCGTCGAACCGCCCTCGAACTGGGGACGGGCGGAAGGCCTGCTGGCGGATCGCCGCGGCCGGGTGTGGTACGGAGCGCGCGCCAATACCGTGGTGGCTTTCGATCACGGCGCCTGGGTCTCGCCGGCACCGTTGAGTCTGGGAGAAAGCTGGGTCCGCACCCTTTACGAGGATCGTTCCGGCCGGATTTGGGCGGGATTCGATGGCGGCGTCACTTGGCTCGACGAGACCGGGGCCGTGCAGGAAATCCCCCGCGCGCTGTCGCATCCGGATGTGCGGGTTATTCACGAGGATCGCCGCGGCGATCTCTGGTTCGGCACGTACGGGGGCGGATTGAATCGCCTGCACGATGGGCAAATCACCGCCTATGCCACGGCGCTGGGCGATTACAACAACCGAGCGTGGTGGATTCACGAGGATGCCGACGGCGTCTTCTGGGTGGGCTCACGCAACGGCTTGAATCGCTTTGTGCCGCCCGGCGTTGCCATGACGACTGACCACGAGACTTCAAGCCCACGAGATCAGACGGTCACGATGAGTGGTTCCGCGTCCGGGGTCTCGGAGCCCTCGGGTCCGGTGGTCCCGTGGTCCCGTGGTTTCGCAGTCTCCCAAGGTCGCTTCTTCACTTTCACGACGCGGCACGGCCTGCACGAGAACATCATCAATAACATCCAGGAGGACGATTTCGGATACCTTTGGCTGAGCGGGTCGCAGGGAGTTTACCGCGCCTCGCGCCGGGAATTGAACGAGGTGGCCGCGGGGCGCCAGGCGCAGGTGCTAGTGCTGGCCTTCGGCGAAGCGGACGGGATGCTCAACAGTCAGTGCAATGGCGGCGTCAATCAGCCCTCCGGCTGCAAGGATCGTGCCGGCCGCATCTGGTTCCCCACCGCCCGCGGAGTGGCGATGGTTGACCCGCGCCCCATCCGCCGCAACGAGGTGCCGCCGCCGGTGGTCATCGAGCAGGTAAAGGCGAATGACAAGATCGTCTATGGTGACGGCATCGGCCCATTGAAGCGTTCTGGCGTCGAAGCCCGGCCGCAGGCCGAGGAGTCAGACCGCCCCGTTTCAAGGGGTCAATCTCTTCCAGGTTCAACGAGACTCGCCGCCGGTCGAGGGCGCGTGTTGGAAATCCAATATACCGGCAACAGCTTTGCGGCGCCCAATCGCATGCGCTTCAAGTACCGCCTCGAGGGCTATGATCGGGATTGGAACTTCGACGAGGAAAACCGGCGCGTGGCCTTTTACACCAGCCTGCCGCCTGGCCCATACACCTTTCGTGTCACGGCCTGCAACAACCACGGCGTCTGGAGCGAGACCCCGGCCGAGTTTGCGTTCACCCTCGCGCCGTTTTTCTGGCAGACGCCGCTGTTCTATGTGCTGGTCGCTCTGGCAGTGATTGGCCTGGCCGCGGCGGTGCAAGCCTACCGCCTGCGCTGGCAGCGGCGCCTCCTCAAACTGGAACAGCAGCAGGCCTTGGCCAACGAGCGCGCGCGGATCGCCCGCGATCTGCACGACGACCTGGGCACGGCGCTCACGGGCGAGGCCTTAAAATTGGATGTCCTGCGCCGGGCAGCGCACGATGGCCCGGCACAATCCAGGCCCCTCGCCGAGTCCGCCGACAGCATCCGCGCGCTCGCGGCGCACGTGCGCGAAGTGGTGTGGGCCGTCAATCCCCGATGCGATACGGTTTCAAGTGTCGCCAGCTTTCTCGAACATCAAGCCGAGCAGTTCTTCAAGGCGGACGGCCTGCGCTGCCGCCTCGAGTTCCCGGAAGACATCCCGGCGCTGCCGCTCGATGGCGAGACGCGCCATCAACTGGCCCTCGGCGTGCGCGAGGCCCTCACCAACGCCGTCCGCCACGCGGCCGCCAGTGAAATTGTTCTGGGCCTCCGCGTTGAGGACGGCCAGCTTATCGTGCGCGTCACGGACAACGGCCGGGGCTTCCGCGTTGCCGAATGTATGATGAACGGTCAGGGGTTGACGAACATGAAGGCACGGCTCGAGAAGATCGGCGGCCGATGTGAATGGCATTCCGCCCCGGGAGCCGGTACCACGACGGAACTGCGCGTGCCGCTCCAGCCTGCCCGTTCACGGAATTCGAACAAGCCATGAGCATCCGAGTGGGCATCGTGGAGGACGACCGGAGCGTGCGGGAGAACCTCGCGCTGCTGATTGACGGTGCGCCGGGCTTCTCCTGCGTGGGCGCCTGCGCCAACGCCGAAGAAGCGTTGAAAATTTTGTCCGCTGCCCTCCCGGATGTTGTGTTGATGGACATTCACTTGCCGGGCCAGTCCGGCATCGAGTGCGTTGCGCGGCTGCGCCGATTCGTGCCGCAGACTCAAGTCATCATGCTGACGGTCGAGGAGGACAGCGAGCAGGTCTTTGAGTCGCTGAAAGCCGGCGCTACCGGTTACTTGCTCAAGCATGTCGCGCCGGAGGAAATCCTCGAGGCGGTAGCGGAGGTGCATCGCGGCGGGGCGCCCATGTCCAGCCACATCGCGCGAAAGGTCGTGACGACGTTTAGGCAGCGCGCTCCGAATGGTGCGGCGGGACTGGAGCTTACGCCGCGAGAGGAAGAGGTCCTGCGTGCGCTGGCCACAGGCTGCCGTTCCAAAGAAATCGCCAACCGGCTCAACATCAGCACCGGCACCGTGAATACCCACGTGCGCCACATCTACGAGAAGCTGCACGTGCGCTCGCGCGCGGAAGCGGTGGCCCGCTACGTTCGCCGATAGCCGATAGAAGGCTGAAAGGTCTTCGGGTTGCCGGTGTCCCTCGACTTAACTCTGTGGTGGCTGAGCAATTTGTGCGACCATCGGTCGCTTGTCCAGTCCATGCGAGGCCTTCGGCGTCGGCAAGACTCCTCCGCATAAGCGAGCCGCGCTAAGGCTGCCTGCGCTCTGGCTTGAGGAGTCGGCTTCTCTACAGATGAACTCATACCGGCGCCGGCCTTTGAGGCCTCATGGGCTGCATCATTTCGTTCTCTGCCAGGCGCAACTGTAAATACACCGCGTCGAACCTTTGATTGAACTTCTGACCCACGTCCCGCAAATGCGCCACCTGCTGAAATCCGAATTTCTGGTGCAGTCGAATGCTCGGCGTCTGATCCGCAGAGATATTCGCCAGGATGGAACGCAGGCCCTCCTCCCGGGCAGCATCAATCAAGGCCCGCAGCAACCGACTCCCAATCCCCTGACGGTGATAATCATGATGCACATAAATGGAGTCTTCCAACACGCCGGCAGCGGTATAGGCCGCGCGGAACGAACCGAGCGCTGCCCAGCCAACGACGCGCCCATTCTGTTCGGCAATCAGAACAGGCATGGACGGGCCGTGCTCCTGATACCAGGCTTTGCGCTCAGCATCCGAACACGGCTGCGTTGTCCAAACGCACGTGGAATGCGCCACGTAATAATTGTAAATCGCGTTGATGGCGCCGAGGTCGGCAACCCTGGCCGGGCGAATAGCAATTCTGTCTGTCATTGACATCTCATCTGTTAAACCGAGCAAGGTCTCTCGGCGGCAACCAACACCGAGGATGAGCCGTGACGAACAGCGCGTCAATAACGTCCGGAACAGGGACAAGCCTGAACGCGCTGCTCGTCATCGGCTCAATCCTTTAGTTGGGTTTTGCTTTGCACTGCCTCTTCCGGTGGAACGCTGAGGCGCCTCGTTGGTGAGAATAATGCGCGGGTGGACGAGGAACTCGGCGTAGCGGGTCCGGTGGAACGCCACGGTGAGGTCCAGGCTCGTCGCGTTGGTGTTCACGTTCAGCCCGAACGCCCACTCGCTCGGGCTCTCGTACCAGTTCTCGACCTTGGCTGCGCGGCCCTGGTTGTCGGTCGCCTCCACTGCCGTCAGGCGGTAGTCCGGACTGGCCGGCCGAAGGCGAAAATTGAAATGGTGGTTGCCGTTGAGCCAGGAGCGCCGGTCCTGTCCCGTGTACTCAAGGGTTACGCCCTGCAGGTTGGTTTGCAGCGTCACGCTGTTGGTCCGGCTGCTGTCCCAGACCGGCAGGCCGCGCAGCGTCCACAATTCGGACGGGAGGAAGCCCGACCGCTGGGAAAAGGCGGCGCGCAGCTTCCACGCCGACTCGGCGGGCCAGGGATGGGGCATCAGCTCAGCTTCCTTCACGTCGCCCTCCGCGCCGGTGCCATTGTAGCGCGAAATCCAGTTGCCCGTCGCGTCGCCGGATTCGACGTTGACCAGGTCCCATTCCCGCGTGAGCTGGCCGGCGCGCTCGACGCGGAAATCAGCCCGGGTGACGGAATGAGTGGGATTGGAGGCGGGCCGGTGGCTGTAAGAGCCCGGGCCGACCCCGGCCACCAGGTCAAGGAGCGTGATGGACAGGTCCTCGAAGCGGGCCGTGATCGGCGGCGGCGGAGCGTCCCACACCGGGTATTTCTTAAACTGCGGGTTGCGGATGGTGAACTCACCGATCGGCCTGGCCTGTCCCCATTGGCGCCCGCGTTCATAAATGCGGAGGGTGAACGTCCGCGCGCGCCGCGGCCAGTATTCGAACGCCCAGCCCTCCACCTGGGCGCCGGGCGGTCCCCGGTGCGTCATGACGTAGCCACTCCAAACGCCGAAGCCGCTGGCATCACACAGCACCAGGTCGCCTGTGGGTTGGGTGCTGCCGCCGCGGGCGAGCCAGAAGGCGATCGAAGGCCGGGTCGTGGTAAACGCGTCCCGCCGGGCGCCAAAGCGGGCGGCGAGCTTGGGCGGCAAACGCCGCAGCAGTTGGTGCCACAACTTGCCGCTACCGTAGTAGTGCTCAGTGCCGCACGTCACCGCTTTGAGCGTGAGCGTTGTGCCGTCGGAGAACTTGATCGTATGCCCGATGGAGGATCCCGGCGAGGGCCAGAGCATCACCACCAGTGTGCCCAGCAAGACTGCAAGCAGCAGCAAAATTAGAAGCCGCTTCACGGCGTCACGAATTCAGTTGCGGATTGGACCAACCGCTTGGGGTCAGTCGTCTCGCGCTTCGTCAAGCGCACGCTCTTTCTCCCTGTGCCTCTTGATCGCCCGCACAGACGATAAAGTGCCGGGACGGGGGGTTGTCCGTGCGAGGGTACCGCATCCCGTCAGGAAGCAAAGCGCACTCCGGGAGAAGATTGCAACAAGGCGCACGGGACTCATGGCAACGTCCCGGCTCAGGCAGGCCGGGCCAGTGAGGTTCGATTGCCAATAGGGACGCGATCCCGGCCTTGCCTGTAGCCGGATGGTTAGACGCCTCATCGTATAAACACTCCGAAATAGCCAGCACCGCTCTCATGAAAGTGATCAGGGATTTCCAGACTGTGAACCGCGTCGATAATATTTGCTGCGTCAAAGTCCCGCACGCCACCAAAATAGCGGGCGCTCACTTCGTCACGCAACACCTCATAGCGGTCTCGAAAAGGCGTCCTCTTGTAATGGCGTCTGAAATCCTTCCGCTCGCAAAACAGCGCAAGAGCATACAACAGATGCTCCGTCTTAAATCCCGCGGCCTCAGCGGTGTGGGTGACTTCGCGAACTGTATAGTGGTGCTTCTTGCCGAATCGCGAGAACAGCTCCAACGACAGCTTCATGAAGTAGCTCTTAATCGCTGAATGTTGCTTAACGCGATCAAACATATAGCCGTCGACGCTGGTCAGTGGCGCGCCGCCCCTGACGCTGAAATGAAAACAGAGAGGCGTTCGGCGCGTCCACTGCACCAGCCGGGTTAGCCGATCTGGTCATTGGATTGCCTTTCGGAGAAGCCACCGAGTGGCCCGGTACAGGTAAAACGCGAATGCCGCGATGAGGGCTATAGCCACGGTGACAACCGTAGCGCCCACGAAGCTGAGGATAAACCGCTCGCCAAAGGAAAGCGGTGTTGATTTCCTCCAACTCCCAGGCCCGCTCCCCACGATGACATAAAAATCGGCCACGAAGTAAAAGAGGAATAGGAGGACGAAGCAGGTCGCCCAAAAGCCAGCTATGGTCCAAAAGCGTTTCATGTGCTCGCGGCTGACTATTTAATTACTAGGAAAGAATTCCTACTATGTTGATAATAGCCGACAAACTGGGGAATTGTCTTCCCGCTCCATTGGGCGGGAGCCTACTTGATCAACGGCTTCAAATGCTCGATGGAGCGCGCGGCTTGCTCGACGGTGCCACATTCGACGGAGAGGACGATGTCGCGGGGGCAGTCCTTGCGGATGATCTGGATGACCTTCGCCCAATCAATCACGCCGTCGCCGCAGGCGCAGCCGACGGGGGTGCCGGTGACCTTGCCGCGCTCGGCGCCGCCTTGCTGGACGGAGATGTCCTTGGCGTGCAGATGGACCAGGCGCCTGGCCACGCGCTTGAGCCACTTGTAAGGGTCGTGGCCGCAGAGGAAGGCGTTGCCGGTGTCGAAGTTGATGCCGATGCTGGGGCTCTTGACCAGCTTCTGGATGCGGTCCAGGCCGTCGGGGTGCTTGCTGTATTGCTGGTGGCATTCCAGGCCGATGAGAATGCCGCGCGGCTCGGCGAGCCTGGAGGCTTCCATCAGCGTGTAGCGCATGAGGACGAAATCTTCGGCCTCGGTGGTCCAGGCGGATTTGGGGCCCTCGTCGGTGTTGACGACGGGCGCGCCGCATTCGGCGGCGAAGCGGATGGCCTGCTTGAGGTATTCGGTGCCGATCTCGGGCTTGGTGATCGGAGTGTGAGCAGAGAGGCCGGAGAGCTTCACGCCGGCCCGCGCGCAAGCGCGCTTGATCCGCAACGGGTCGTCGAGCATGGAGACGCTGTGGAAATAGCCGGCCTCGCTCAGCAGCTCGCGGCCCCAGTGGACCATGGGCTCGACGTGCGTGTAGCCCAGTTCCGCGGCCTTCTCGACGCCCCATTCAAAGGGCTTGTCGTGGTGGCGGACGAATTCGAGGTTAATGCCGATGTGGATTTTGCTCATAGGGAGGTGTGGAGTATTGGAGTGTTGGATTGACGGATGATTGGATTGTTGGATTGATGGGCGGGCAGGCAGGGCTCGCAGTCCGCTGCGCGCCCTACCAGCCTTGAGATCATTGGCGTTCCTTTTCCCAACGCGCGCCGCGGCGGTTGATGAACTCGGGGGTCTTCTTCTCGGGATAGACGGCGAGCAGGTAGCTCAGGCTGAAGCGGTCGCCCGCCGCATACTCCAGCGGCTGCTTGTCAATCCCTTGCGTCGCCGTCAGATAGGCGAACGCAGCGGTCATGGTGAAGAAGGCGCTGTCGCCCCGCGCGTTGTCCGGCCGGCCATACAGGACGAGCATCACGTCGCGTCCATTCATTACGCCGGACACGCTCGTCCAGCGGGCGGTAATCACATTCTGGCTGTTCTTGGAGGTGTAAGGCGTGCCGGCGGAGTTCTGGAAGACGGCCACGTGATTGAAGGGCTCCGGCAGCCGCAAGCCCAAGCCGTCATAATTCGGGCCGTGGATGGTCACCTTGCCGGCATTCGTACCCACTTGAAACTGCGCATCCCAGCGGAGGGCGACCTCCTGGCTCGGCTCGTCCACCGCCAGCGTGAGGCTGCGCCGCTCGATGAGCAAGGGCACGGCGGGATTCGTCGGCCCCAGCCAGTGGATCAGCTCGGTGAAATGCGCCACCGGGACGCCCCGCGCATCGGAGGTGTCCAGGTGCAGCATTTCAACATGCTTCTGGATGCCCGGCGCATTTCGCTCCTCCCAGAAGTTGATGCCGTTGACGCAGACGGCATACATCAGGCCGTGATGATGCAGGTGGTCGGGGACCGAGTCGCGCAGCACATTCTCGCCGCGCAGGGTGTAAAGCTCGCGCACGTAGGGTTTGAATTGGTTTGTCGCGAAGGTATACACGAGCAGTCTGCGGCCCTTGAACCGGACCTCCAATTCACCCCGATCCGCCTTCGAGTCAATGCTGATCGAGGGGCTGGCCGCAGCGGTAGGCCCGGCGAGCGTAAGGAACCAAATCGGGACCCAGCTTAACGCAGAGACGCAGCGATACGCAAAGAAACGCAAAGCAACCTTTGCCTCTGCGTTCCTCCGCGATCCTTTGCGTCTCTGCGATAGATCGTCGCAGCGCGGGACGCTTCCGGGAGATACTGATAGATTGGAAATCTGCGCTACAGGGTGGGCGACCTTCCGGGCGTTGAACATCGCTCCAAAGTGCGGTGGCATCAGTCGGTTGTGCATAGCTCATCTCGTTGCTGGTTGAGCGGCTGGTTGGGCCACCGGCGCAAGGCCCGCCGCCCAGGCACAGCCGCGCCGGTACAGTTCCTGCACCGCGGGGAAACTCAGGGACTTGGCGTCGTGGCCGAGCACGCAATGGAACGTTCTCCCGTTGCCGTAGTGCGACACGAAGGCTATGGGGTAATACTTGCCGTCTCCTTTGGCTTTGGCCTGGGCCAGAATCTCGATGGGATGATCGCCCACCAGGCAAGTGTAAAGCTCATCCTGCGTTTGGAAGTCCGCCATGCCGCGAACCACGGGGTGCTCGGGTTTCACCAATTCGACACGGAAAGAGCCGTGCGGGTCATGTTGCTGTTTGCCAGGTCCGGGATTGGGCCCAAACCAGGCGCGTCCGGCGATCTTCTCAAACTCCGGCCACTCGCCATACCATGCGCCGCACGCAAAATGCACCAGCGCCACACCCTTCCCGCCTTCAACAAACCGGCGCAAGTTTTCGCGCGCTGTTACCCCTGGCCCCGGCTGCTGCCAGTTCTGGAAGTGCAGCAGAATCAGGTCGTAGGTGTTGATGGCCGCGGAGTCCAGGAAACCGGGGTCCTCTACAGTGATTACCTCCAGTCGGGGATCTTTGCGCAGCGCCTCCGCCAGCGCGGGCGCCGTCTGCCGCCACAGGTGGCCCGGGTAATCCACGCCCGTCACTAACAGGACGCGTGCCTTCGCCTTTGCTGGTGTCGGTGCCGCTGCCGGCGCCCCGAGCATCCCGCTCACGCCAAACACAACCAATAGCGCCACCAGTACCGCCCGCATTTTCGTATCAGTGTTCATCCGTGCAAATCTGTGGTTGACCGCCTCTCAAATCATCTTCGTGCGCCCGGGCTCGGGCACCGGGTAGCTGCCGTTGGCGCCCGGCTTGGTCGGCGGCTCCATGCCGTCGTGGCAATCCTCGGGCTTGGGAGGGTAGTAGTAGTCCGATGCCATGGCCTGCTCCCATGTGACTTCCTTGCCCGTGTAGCAGGAGAGCTGTCCCATGACCCCAATCATTGTGCTCCGGGCCATGTAATCGCCGCAGTTGATGGGGTTGCCCGAGCGGATGCCGGCGAAGAGCTTGTCATGCTCGATCTGGTAGGGATCGCACTGCCCCTGCCAACGCCAGGTGTTCTCGCCCCAAAGGCGGCAGTGCAGCAGAGAGGCCTTCCCTTTGGTGCCGAAGACCAGGCTGGAGTACTCGTCGTAACAGCCCGTGGTGGTGCGGCAGAAGGCATAGACTCGCACGCCCTTGTCGAACTCATACACCACCGAATGATGATCAAACACATCGCCGTAGAGCGGCTCGACCATCGTGGAGCGGCCAGCCAAGCCGTGGCATTTGACCGGCACGGCGTTGCCCAGCACCCAGCTCGAACGATCCAGGTTGTGCACGAGCGACTGCGGCACGTCATCCCCGGACAGCCAGCGGAAGTGGTACTGCGTGCTGGCCTGCCACTCCAGTTCGGTGTATTCCGGCTTGCGTTCGGTCACACCGTACGGTGGTCGGAGGAAGTTCTCCTCGATGGTAACGATGTCACCGATCTGCCCGTCCTGAATGCGCTGCACGGTCTCGATGTATCCCGCGTGGAAGCGGCTGTGCAGGCCCGAGACAATGCAGAGCTTCTTCTCTTTGGCCAGGTCGCAGGCCTGCTGCATGAGCTTGACACTTCGCGGGTCAATACCGTGAGGCTTTTCAACAAAGACGTGCTTGCCCGCCTGAATCGCGGCCATGGCGTGGAAGGGATGGAACTTGGCTGCGTTGGCGATCACCACCATGTCCGAAGCCTCGATGACGTGTTTGTAGCTATCGAAGCCGACGAAGCAGTGCGCGTCATCCACCGTAACCTGATCGCCCTTGGCCTGCTTCACCGCAGCTCGCGCCTTGTCAACGCGCTCGCGTAGGATGTCGCACATGGCGACCAAGCGCGCGCCCGGGTCGGCGCTGAGTGCCTGGCCGGCAGCGCCAGAATTGCGGCCGCCGCAGCCGATCATGCCGACCTTAATAATGTCACTGCCGGCGGCATGGGCGGCCTGCTCGACGGCCAGCGTGGTCGCGCCTGCCGCCGCGGTTTCTACCGCCGGTTTGGTCTTGGTCGTCCGGCATCCAACGCCCATGGCCGTCGCGGAAGCGGCAACAGCGGAAGTCTTCAGAAAATCGCGGCGAGTGAGCGGTTGCGGCGTGGGAGTTTGGTTGTTCATAAATACAGGGTCCGTTAGGCGACGACGAGATACTGGTCGAGCGACCAGTAGTCCGTGGCAGGTGTGGCGGTGTAAATGCCAATCTTCATAGTAGCAATGCCGTTCTGAGGCTTTGCACGATTGCCTGATGATGGTGCGTCATCGGTTTGCATTGTAAAGCACGTAGTTCACAGCCTACTCCGCCACCAGCGCGTAGGCGTAAAGGGGTTGTTACAGTTTAGGGCGTCGGTGTGTGACAAACGCCATGGCCCTGGCGAGGTTGTCCTTGCCCGGGGCAGCTTGGAATGTTGCGGAGATCCACCCACAACCCACGCGCCGTGCCCAGGTTCAGATTTGCGACGGTGGAATGGTCACTTGCAATGGCCGCCTCAAAGTCCGCTTCGAACATATAGGTCTAGCCCGAGGCTCCTGCCGCCCAAACCAGGGAAAGGGCTATGGTGGCAAATCTCACGACCAATGGAATCCTAGCGCCTTTTCTTCTTGGCACGCGCGGTCGAGGCGCCGCCGTCCGGATTTGGTAGCGGGAGATAGTCGTAGTCCAGGATCATCTTCTCGATCAGGGCCTCACGGAGCGGACGTTCCACGGCAGCCAATTCGGGTTTGCCCGAAAGGTTGTTCAGCTCCGACGGGTCGGCCTCAAGGTCGTAGAGTTCATAAACCGGGCGGGGCCTGGTGAAGTACGTGGCGCGCAAGTCTGGCGCGAGCTTGCCGGCTTCGTTGGCGGCGACTATCTGCCGCCAGCCAGGACGCGCGGCGGAATCCACGGGGCTATAGGGAATCCACGGTGTGCAGTTGTAGATGAACTTGTAGCGGTCGCTGCGCACGCAACGACTCAGGTCGTAGCCGTTGCTGGCCATGTCCGCCTGGACGGATGCTCGGCCATGCGGCCCACGCTCCGCAAAAAGAGACTTGCGCGGTGTGAAGGTCTCGCCGCGAAGCAACGGAAGAAAACTCTTCCCGGTCATGCGTTCGGGAATGGCAACACCGGCAGCGGCCAACAATGTGGGCGCGAGGTCTTCGCCGGAGATCAAGGCGCGCGACTCGCCGCCGGGCTTCACGACGCCGGGCCAGCGGGCCAGGAATGGCACGTTCAGGCCGGGATCGTAAAGCGAACCCTTCCCGTGAGGCAACGCTGCGCCGTTGTCGCCGCAAAACACCACCAGCGTCCAGTCCAGCAAGCCGCGCTCGGCGAGCAGGTCCAGCACCGTTTTCACCTGCTGGTCGAGCCGGTTCACTTCGCCGCAGTAAACCGACAGGTCCTCCCGGACGCCGGGCAGGTCGGGCCAGTGCGCCGGCAGCTTCAGCGCGGCCGCGGACGGCGGGTCGGTGAGTTCATTCCATGGGTGATGTGGGTTGTTGAAGTTGACCCAGAGGAAGAAGGGCTTGTCGGCAGGCTTTTGTTCGAGAAATTCCGCGGCCTTTGCCGCCACGCCTTCGCCTTTGCTTACGTCCACATAATCCAGCCGGTCCTTGAAGGTGCGCAACCGGTGTTCGGCAAAGACGCGTTCGCCAGCGCCGGCACCGACCCCCGGACCATCAAGGTGGAACTGGCGTCCACAGACGCCGGTAAAATAGCCGGCCCTTTCCCGCAATAGCTCGGGGAACGTGATTTCGTCGCGCGGCAGCGGCGAGGTGAACCGCGTCATGCGCGCCGCGACCGGCGAACGGCCCGTCATCAAGGCGGCGCGTGAAGGCACGCACTGCGGTGCGGCAGTGAAGAACCGATGGAACTTCATCCCTTGCGCCGCCAGCCGATCAAGAGTCGGCGTCTTGACGTTCGAATCGCCGTAGCAGCCGAGGAAGGGATAGCTGTGGTCGTCACTGAGCAGGAACAGGATGTGGGGACGCGGGCCGCTGGAGGCATCCGTGGCAGCGAGGACCGCCATCATGGCGAAAAGCGGAGTGATGATGCGTTTCATGTTGTGGTGCGGCGGTTTCATTTCTTGGCTTTCTGCTTCGAAGCGGATTTGCCCGAGCCGGTGATTTCGGCTTGCGGGCCGTAGCTGGTCGGATCGCTCAGCAGGCGCGGCTTGCTTAGGACCGGTTGCCCATCACCCTGGGCTTTCATCCAGGCATCGAGTTCCGCGCGCAGCGCGGCGGGGGCGGGGGCGTGAAAAATGCCAAGCGAGGCAAAAAGCAGAAGGATAGAAGGGCGCATGAGCGATTGCCGTTGTTTACTTTTGTTTGCCTCGCCTTTTCCCCGGCGAGGTTAGGTCCGTGAGCGGGCCGGCCATAGGCGGAGTCTCAAAGAACTTCCCTCCATCCACCAAGCGGGGATCGCCGACGCGCTTCAGTTCGTCCATCAATCTCTTTTCCAGCGTTGCGCGCGTCTCCGCGTATTTCGGATCGGCGGCGACATTCACCGTCTGGTCCGGATCATTGCGCAGGTCGAAGAGCTGTTCGCCGGGGCGCCTTCCGAAAGCGTAATCGTAATGCCACTTCCACCGGGCCTCGTTCCGCTGACTGACAAGCCAGGCCTTCGTCGGGCTCGCGTCCATGTCGGCAAAGCAGACGAAGGTGTTGCGCTCGACCGCATCGAACGATGGGGCGTCGGCCTGGCCAGTGAAATTCGGGCTGCCCATTGGCCAGCGGTCCGGTTTGAAGTTGCGGACGTAGAGAAAGTCCGCCGTGCGCAACGCCCGGTGCGGATACGGCAGGCTTCCTTCACGCGCGGCCGCCACGTGACGCTCGCGGCCGGTAAGCACCCAGGTGCGCGCTGGGTCCACGAGGCCAGATTTGTCGGAGCGCAGAACATTCAGAAGACTGCGGCCGGTCATCTCACCGGGCGGCTTCACTCCGCCGGCTTCCAGGAACGTCGGTGCAAGATCCATCAGGTTCACGAAATCGTCCACCACACGCCCGCCTTTGCCGCCGGGCACTCGCGCGATGAGCGCCACGCCGACGCCGAAATCGTAAAGGTTGCACTTTCCCCCTGGCACGCCGGGCATGCCGTGATCGCCACTGATAACCACGAGCGTGTTGTCGAGCTCGCCAATGGCTCCGAGTTTCTGCACCAACACGCCCAAGCCCGCGTCCCAGGCCTGAATTTCGCCCATGTAATCCGTGAAATCTTCGCGCACCTCCGGCACGTCGGGCATGAACTTCGGCAGCCTGCCTTTGATCGCGTCCGGCTCAATGCCCCAAAGCGCCTTGCCGGAGCCTTTCTCCCATTTTCGGTGCGTAAGCGTCGGTCCAAACCAGTAGCATAACGGCTGACCCGGCTTGCGATCGGCCAGGAACGCCTCAAAGTTGTCGCGCACCTGGCCGAGCAGCCTGGCCTTGGCCGCCTCGAAATCCAAACCCTCGTCCATCAGCTTCGTTGCGTTCTCGGAGAAATCGTTGAAGCCGCGTCCGGCCTTCTCGTAGGCGTGTTGCTGGCCACCGTAGGGCGCATCGGCGGGCGTGCCAGGACTCCAGACCTTGTAACTCTTGCCGATGTGATAGCCCGCGTCGCGCAACAGCAGCGGGTAGCTCGGGATGTTGGCGGCCCATTGCGCCCCCTGGAGGATCGCGCCGCGCCCCGTGCGGAAGAAATACTGTCCCGACAACAGCGAACTGCGGCACGGCGTGCAACTCGGCGCCGTGACGAAGGCGTTCTTGAAGAGCACGCCCTCGCGCGCCATGCGGTCAATGTTCGGCGTCTTGAGCAACGGGTTGATGGACGGGCGAATATCGGTCGCCGCGTAACAGTTCGCGTAGCGGCCCCAATCATCGGCAAAGCAGAAAACGATGTTTAACGGCTTCGGCGCGGCGGCGTGGCCCGTCACCCGTGGCGTCAGCAGCAGGACAATAAGGAAGAACAGGCTGTGGTTCCGTTTCATGTTTGAGTTCGTTGGGCAGCGTCTATTTCACGGTTGGAATGCTGATGCAGATGTTGGATCAAGCCGGAGCAAGCGCACTGAAAGGTGATTTGCGGTCGGGGCGTCGTGTTGCTATTTGCGATCGAAACTCCAGAAAGCTTTGCTCTCGGTGCCTGCGCCTTGCAGTTCGATCCTCGAAATCTCGGCCGTCCCACGGGGCGGCAGCATCAGGCGCATGTGAACGACCCCGCCTTTTGCCGGCACTTCGAGTTTCAGCGTCTGCCAGTCGGTTGAAGCGGCGAACTGACAGGGGGTGAACTGTTCGGGAGCGAAACCCTTCTGGCCGTCCAAACGCCAGGCGATGCCACCCTGGCCGGACCCGCTGGCGCGAAGGCGAATGGTGGCAATCAGGGGACCGGTGATGTTCAGGCCGCTGTGAGCGATGAAGGGCTTTGAAGCTCCCACTCCGGCAGCGGGTGCAACGTGGAGCGCGCCGTCACGAAGCGAAAGTGAGCAGTTGCGGCCAAGCCAGCCTTGAATGGCGGCCGATGACGCGCCGCCTTTTGGGGCTGAACGCGGTCGTTTGGCGGACACCGCCCCCGTCTTGTTGACGTGGGCGTCGAAAAAGAGCTGGTCCTGCGCGTTGACGTCCCGTGGCAGGGTGGGTGGTGGCAGCGTGGCGTTCCAGACCATGAGCTTTGCCTCCAACCCGGCGGCGATCTGAGGATGCTCGCCAAGGCGGTTGCTTGTTTCGCCCTCGGGGCTGTCGAGGTCAAAGAGATACCGCTGACTGCCGAGCAGAATCAGTTTCCAGTGGCCATCCAATACCGCGGCCTGCGAGCGCCAGCGCCAGAAGAGCGCGCCGTGCGGAGGACCGGATCTTTCGCCCAGCAGGAACGGCATGAGGTTCACACCGTCGAGTTCGGGATCGGACGGCAGGCCGGCCAGCGCGACGACCGTGGCGGCTACGTCGAGATTGATCACCGGCGGCTCATACATCTTGCCCGCGGGTAAGGTGCCCGGCCAGGCGGCAACGAACGGCGTGCGCACGCCGCCATCAGTGAGCATGCCCTTTTCGCCGACGAGCGGCAGATTGAGCGAGCCATTCCACGCGCCGTGCTTGAGCGGCGCGCCGTTGTCGCCGATGAAGATGATGAACGTGTTCGTGTCCATGCCCCGCTCGTGCAATGTTGCCCGAATTCGACCGATGCCATCGTCCATCGCGGCGATCATGGCGAGGGCCTGTCGCCGTTCCTGGGGCAGATGCGCCGGGGTCCGGGAATACCACGGCTCCGGCGATTCCAGCGGGACGTGCGGCGTATAATAGGCCAAGTAGAGGAAGAACGGATCGCGCTGATGCCGCGTGATGAAGGACACAGCGGCATCCGTCTGCCAAACACAGCGAAAGCGCTTGTCGGTGAGCGTCTGCGGGGCCCCGGTCAGCGGGTTTCCCTGTAAATCGTGTGAAGCCACGAAGCTGTTCATCGGGCCGGTGAAATACTCGTCGAAGCCCTGGCCGAGAGGCAGGAACGCGCGGGCGCCTCCGTCGAACGCCGCATCCGCGCCTTGGCTTGCCGTCTTCCGTGTCGGCTCCAGATGCCATTTGCCGACCTGGCAAGAAACATAGCCTGCCACCCTAAGCCGTTCGGCGATGGTGAGTTCCGCCAAAGGCAGCGGTCCTTTAAGGTTGTCTTCGACGCCAAAACGTTGCTGGTAACGCCCGGTGATCAGCCCGGCGCGCGAGGGTACGCACTGCGGCGCGCTCACATAGCCGCGCGCGAAACGCACCCCATCACGCGCGAGTTGATCGAGATGAGGCGTGCGGATGTGCTGGTCCACACCTTGCGCGCCAAGGTCAGCCCAACCGTGATCGTCGCTGTAGATCAAGATGATATTGGGTTTGGCCCCGGACGGCGGCACACTGGCCGCGTGCAATCCAGCCAGAGGCGCGAGCAGGAGGACAGCAAGGACGAGCAAGTTCACTCTGCCTTCTTCCGCTTTTCCCCCCGCGGCGCCCCCGGTGCGGCTTTCTTCGCTTTGCGCTTCTTCTGCTTGAGCGCTTTGCCTTTGGCGGCGTCCGGCGGGGCTTGCTGGGCGTTCCAAGCCTCCCAGAGCGCTTTCAGTTCCTTTACTTTTTCCGGCTGCTCGGAGGCCAGACTGTTCTTCTCGCTGACATCTTTCGCGAGATCGAAGAGTTCGGGCGGGTCATCGCCTGCCTGGCCGTGGACGAGTTTCCAGTCGCCGTCACGCACGGCCCACATGCCGTCAATCCGCCAGTAAAGCGTCTGGTGGGGACGTCCTTTGTCCGCGCCGGTCAGAAACGGCATGAGATCAACGCCGTCCAGCTTCCACGCCGGGTCCACTTTTCCGCCGCCGGCGACGACGCACGTGGGCACGACATCAAGCTGTATGACGGGAGTGTCCAAGACCTTTCCCGCGGGAAGTCTAGCCGGCCATTGCATCATGAACGGCAGGCGTATGCCGCCCTCCCACGTAGTGTGCTTCTGGCCGCGAAGAGGTTCGTTGCCATTGCGGCCACGCCGGCCGGGCGCGCCGTTGTCGGCGATGAAGAACACCAGCGTGTTCTGTTCCTGGCCGAGTTCCTTCAGCCTGGCGAGCACCCGCCCCACTGCGTCATCCATCGCCGAGATCATGGCGGCGAGGGTGCGCTGCTGCGGATCGTTCAGGTGGGCGAACCGTTGCACGTATTTCTCCGTCGCCTCGTGCGGCGAATGAATGGCGTTGAAGGGGAAGTAGAGAAACCACGGACCGTCTTTGTGTCGCCCGATCCAGTCCACGGCCCAGTCAGCAAATGCGTCCGTCGTGTAGAAATCCCTTTCCGGCGCGGGGCGCGGGGTGACCGAAAGGCGCGAATCAATCAATCCCTTCGGCTGGAAATACGAGCCCGGGTTGCCGATTACGCCGTAGTAATCATCGAAGCCGCGCTTCATGGGCAGACTTTCCGGCGTATTGCCAAGGTGCCACTTGCCGGTCATGCCAGTGGCATAGCCCAGCGCCTTGAGGCGGTTAGCCAGCGTGGTTTCCGCGAGCGGCAAACAACGGTCCGCCGCCATAGTGTTGTTCTCATGGCCGAAGCGCGTCTGGTAGCGCCCGGTCATCAAACCCGCGCGTGAGGGTGAGCAGAGCGGCGCGGAGACGTAGCCCTGCGTGAAGCGGATGCCGTTCTTCGCGATCGAGTCAATGTTCGGCGAGCGGACGTCTTTGTTGCCGTAGCAGCCGAGCTCGTGGTAGCCCATGTCATCGGCGTAGAAGAGCAGGATGTTGGGCTTCTGCGCTTCGGCAGCCTGGGCGCAGCAGGAAACAACTACCAGCAAGGTGAGGATTCGAGTTTTCATTGGTTAGACAGGTTCGGCTGTTCTTTCGGGATCTAAGCCATGTAGTTATGCGCTGTGTTAGGTTTGAAAGTCAACGGCTTACCGCTCGGCTACCGCTCGGGGGCGATCCTCGGAGGTTGTCCGCGGCAACCGTCAAAGCGTTGCCAGCCCGGGCTGGATCTGAGAGACTCGGCGCACCATGAACAAACAACTGATTTCTGTGATCGCAGGCTGCGTCTTGAGCGTTGGGAGTCTGGCCGCCGAGAGTGACGGCTGGGTAAACCTCTTCGACGGCAAGTCGCTGAAGGGCTGGACCCAGATGAACGGCACCGCGACTTACCGCGTCGAGGACGGCACGGTCGTCGGCAAGACCACCGAGGGCAGCCCCAACTCGTTCCTCTGTACCGACGCGGTTTACGCCGACTTCGAACTGGAGTTTGACGTCAAAGTGGATTCCGGTTTGAACTCCGGCGTGCAGATTAGATCGAAGACCAAGGAGAAAGCCGACGGCAAGGGCAAGAACCAGGAGGCGGGCCGGGTTTATGGACCGCAGGTGGAGATCGAGTCCAGCGGCGCGAAAGGCGCCGAGGCGGGCTACGTCTATGGCGAAGCCACCGGGCTCGGCTGGCTCACGCCGCCGGACAAGTTGAAACCGCACACGACCTTCAAGGACGGTGAATGGAACCACTACCGCGTCGTGGCCAAAGGTCCGCGCATCCAGACCTGGATCAACGGCCAGCCCATCGAGGACATCACGCACGAGAGAATCTACAAGGACTTCCCAACGGGCTTCATCGGGCTTCAAGTGCATGGCATCAAGAAGGGCGCCGGACCATTCGAGGTCCGCTGGCGCAACATTCGCATCAAGGAACTGAAATAACCCGCCGCGCCGCATCGCCGTCCAACCGCCTCACCGACCCGCGTAGAGCCCTGCGAGCCGAAAAGGTTTCAGCTCCGGCAACAAGCAAACCGGCTTTCATTCGACTTTCACTCTGGCGTGGCCTGAGCACTGAGATTCCCGAGGGCTCGTTTGCGCTTTTGCGCCGCGCCACCCAAGCGGCTCGTGCCCACGTCAACATGACAACGCTTCGCCCAGCCGCTGCCGTAGCTGATGTAGCTTTCCGGTCCGCCCACCCGCTTTAACTCCGCGCCGGTGTGGAGGATGTTCTTCGGTCCGCTGCTCACATCGAACCCGATCGGATCCCACTCCCAACAGGCGCCGTTATCGCTAAGGAACAGGATCAGGGTGTTGTCGAGCTGGTCGTGTTGCCGGAGATCGTTGACCACCCGTCCCACCGCCACGTCCATCCGGTCCACCATGCCCGCATACACAGCCATGCGCCGGGCCAGATCCCGACGGCGCTCCTCCGGCAGGGAGTTCCACGGCGGGTTTTCCTTGCCCGCATAAGGCGACGGATTCGCGTGCGACTTCCGCGGCACGCTGCTGCGCGGCGTCAAAGCAAGGTCGTTGGGCACGAGCCTAAGTTGCTTCTGTCGTGCCAGCCGCGCTTCGCGAATAGCATCCCAGCCTTTCGCGAAATACATCGCCTCGTACTTCGCGATGTCCGATTCGTGAGCGTGCAGCGGGAAGTGCGGCGCGTTGAACGCGAGATAAAGGAAGAACGGCTTGTTCCGCTGTCTGGACCCGGCGAGAAAGTCCAGCGCGTAATCTGCGAAGGCGTCGGTGGAATAGAACGTGCCGGGCTGGCCGTCCGCGGCCGAGGTGTAACGCCGCGGCGTGCGCTCCTTGGGCCAACGCGGGGGTCTTTGGCGCGGACGACGACCTCGCCCTCCACCATGTGGAACTCGAGTGGCACGATCGTCACGCCCTGCTCATTGATGGTTTGGGCGTCGTCCGAGAGGTCGCGGGCCTCGATGCCTTCACTGGAAAGCGGCGGATGGTTGGCATTGAAAAATGCGGTGCACCACCACCGGCCCTTCTCGTCCTGGAACGGCGTGCCGTGGCCGAGGAAACGGCCGGCGAATTTCCGTTCGCCGTACGGACCGGTGACTTTGTCCGAGTCCACCTTTACGAAGAGAGCAGGCTGCTCTTTGAACCATACGCCGTCCTGGAGCGAGAAAGGCGCGCCGAGGTGCTCCCACTTGATCAGGTCCCGACTGCGCCAGACCTGCGCCTTCCAGCCGACGCGGCTTTGTTTGCCAAGGCCGAGGTTATATCGGTCGGAAGACTCCGCGGGGTCGCCGGGCTGGAACGTCGTGCCGGTGAGGTAGTAAACGCCATCCGGCGCGAGCACGATGCAGGGATCACGCATCCAGCCGTCCTTGATATGAAGCGCCCTATTGTGGCTGTCGAGGCCGACGGCAATGGTTCTTTCGTCCATCGCTCCAAACGTGCTGCCCGCGATTGCAGCGAGCGCAAAAGCGCAGAGGATTATGGGTTTCATCGGTGCCATTGGCGTCGTGTGGTCATTCATTTCGGTGCGTGCATCCTGGCGCAGCTTCCATATCGAGGGTCCTAAGAAGCCCTCGCCTGCTCGGGAGCGTTTCCCCCCTGGAACCTACTCAATCCAATTGCCCTGGGGTTGGCTGCGGAGGTAGTTCGCCCCGTACACCCGATCGTAGTGGCGGCTCCACTGAAAGTCACTCCACAACCGGCGTCCGCGCACGGCGCGCGACGACCCATCGTAGAAGCACAAGGCAATGCCTTTGCCGTGGCGCTTCATAGCAAAGTGGGCCATCTCGTAATTGTTTCCCGGGAATTCGTCAGGCCCGCTCGGCGGCGTCAGGGCATTGGGTCCCGTGTGATCTGGCGCATGGCCGGGGCCGCCGCCCCGCCATTTGCAGTCCCCCATCAGTGGCGTCTCGGACGGCCTGGAGGCATTGCTGACTTTCCCCCAGTGCCCAGCCGGCTGCCGTTTCTGGATGGCACTGGTCGCGTTGTACGACCAGAGATTGAATCCATAGCTGGCCTACAGCTTGTTGTCCGTACCGAAGGGAACGGTCGGATCATCAATGTCCGACTTGTTGAAGGCATAGCAAATGGACGTGGCTCCCTGATTACCCGAGGCCGCCGCTTTGGTCGCGCTGGGACATTTCAGCAAGTCGGGCTTCTTCCGGTAGGCCACTTTCAAGGCCACCACCCACTCCCCGCGCGCCATGCTGGTGCCGTCACCCTCGCTGAAAAGGCCGTTGTTGTCGTCGGTGTACACCACCCAGGCAATGTTCCATTGCCGCAGGTTGGACAGGCAGTTGGCCGTGTGGGCCTTCTGCTTGGCCTTGGCCAAAGCCGGCAGCAGCAACGCCGCCAGAATCGCGATGATCGCTATCACCACCAGCAATTCAATCAAGGTAAAACCTCGCGGCTTCTTCATATCTATATCTCATCTCTTCGTCCTGGTCTCTGGTTCACGGCTGCAGCGACATCCGGTAAAACACCCTTCCATTCTCGGGATCCAACGGGAACGTGACTGAGTTAGTCGTGCTCGAATTGGGTATCGTCACCCAGTGGTTGCTGAGGCCGACCGTAATGGGATTGGTCTGGGCCTGCAAGCACCAACCGGTGTAATCGGCTGGCCAGCTCAGCGTCAGCGTCCCGGGCCCGAGTGTGAGAGTCATATTCGTCGGCATTTGTGAAATCCCCTGAACCACCCGCAGATATCCGTCCGTCGCGACAGGAGCCGAACCGTAGAATCCGGCCACCCGCCCCAACCGCTCTCTATCCTGTGCCCCTCCTTGCCCAAGACTCAGGAGAGTACCCTGGTAGTACCTTGGTAGTACCCTGGTAGTACCCTGGTCAAGAGTCCAAGGTACTACCAAGGTACTACCAGGGTACTACCAAGATACGATGGAGAGACTACGGACCGTATGGAGGGTAGATAGGGTGAGGCGGAGGCGGCGGGCGGTCAGGAAGTTACGTGGAAACAGGTAGTTACGAACCTGAGGCCGGTGTGGGTCGGGACGGGCCCCAGATCGGACGCGAGACACTTGAGCCTGGGCGTCGCCCAAGAGCAGGATCTCCCCAAGCACCTGTTGCCGGGGGACTTACGGCTTGTCCCAGTGCGATTCCGGATACGCCATCGAAGGTATGCCGAAGAGCCCTGAGGCGGCGACTCCAGGCGGCGACCATTTTCCAGTCCCTGGCCAATCCACGGGACCAGGTCGGCCGGCACAGACAAACAGCGGCGGCGCCCTCCCTCGCCAAAGGCCCAGAGAAAGGCGAGGTGTTTGTCGCCCCGGGCGCAGGCCACACAGTCCGGACGAATGCAGGGCTTGGCCACCTGGGTGAGCCAGGTTTTTGAGACCAACCAGAGGGTACCCCGGGCTTCGCGGAACAAACGCCGGAGAGCCGCATCAAAACTGGGGCGTGAACGCTTAGGTTGCGTTCGCGATTCGCCAAGGATTGGGGATGAGCCCTCGATTTGCACGCGGGGCGGGATGCACCCAGTGGCGTCACCGATTCTTCTTTCGCTTCTTGGCCTTCTTTCCCGCCGCGTCTGGGGGCACGGTCTTACCTGCGGCGGGGTTGAGCTGATCGAGCACCGCTTGGAGACGTTTGCGGGCAGAGCTGGCCCCCGCGTCCTGCTTGTCGGCAGCGATAGGCTTCTCGACGAATGGGGCATCTGTCATGTCAAAGAGTTCGCCCTGATTATTGAGTTTCCACTTCAGCTCGCGGGCATACCAGTTCGCGCCCAGTTGGACGAAGATCCAATCGCGCGGGTTCCCGGGCTGGCCGCGCAATTGAGGAGCGAAACTGCGGCCGTCGAAGGCAAACCCTGCGGGCATCTTGCCGCCGGCAAGCTCGGCGAAGGTTGGGAACAGGTCGCTGAAATCCACCGGGTCCTGGAGCACCTTGCCCTCAGGCGCAGTGCCCTTCCAACTGGCGATGAATGGGACATGCGCGCCGCAATCCAGCATGCTCCCCTTCTGCCCACTGAGGGTGCGGCCTTTGAGAGTGCGCGAAGCGCGGGCCGTACCGTTGTCCGCGCTGAAGATGATGACGGTCTTCTCGCGCAGGCCCAGCTTGTCCACGTAGGCCACGAGATCGCCGAGCTGCTTGTCGAGGTAGCTCACGTTATCCGAGTAGAGTCTCTCGGGGCTGGCGTCCGGTTTCGAATCCGGCGTGCGCAGGATCGGGCCGTGAACGAGGTGCGAGGCGTAGTAGAAGAAGAAGGGCTGATCACGATGGCGTTTGATGAAGTCCAGCGCGAACTCGTGGCAGACATCAGGATAGTAGATCTCCTTGTCGGTCTGGACCTCCCTGCCGTTCTTGTTATAACCCGTCTTCCAGTACCAACCGGAGGCCGTCGGATCGGTGATGAATTCATCGAAGCCCCAGTCGCCTGGCGACGCGCCCACCTGCCGCCATTTGCCGCACTGACCCGTGGCGTAGCCGGCCTCCTTCAGCATGCGGGCGATGGCCGGCTCTTCCGTCGGCTGGGGCCGGCCCGCCGTCTGGTTGGAGAGGCCGCCGGTGCGGAAACCGTAGCGGCCTGTATTAAAAAGGGCGCGCGTCGGTCCGCAGAGCGGGGTGCAATACGCGTTGTCGAAGCGCAGCCCGCTTTTTGCCAGCGCATCAATGTTGGGCGTTTTGAAGTTGTCCGAGCCGTAACAGCCCACGCCATCGAGGCCGTAATCATCGGACAGGAAGAAGATGATGTTGGGGCGATCGGGCTTAGCGGCCTGCGCGGCTGAAGCGGTGAAGCTGCCGGCCAACAAGGCGGACAGCGCCATGGGGATGACGATTCTGGCAATGGTTGTAGTTCGCATGATTTATCTCGCTGGTTGTTTTCCTAACGGTTCTGGCGGTTACAGGACAGCCTGTCTCTGCTTGCGCTTCTTCGAGCGCTTCTCCTGCTTCTTCGCGTCCTTGACCTTCGTCGCGACCGGGCCGGTGTCCTGGGCCAGCAGGCCGTCGAGCACTGCCGTTTCAACGGGCCTGCGAGCCTCGCACAAACACTCCCGCCCACAGCCCCGTTCAGAATATCCTGTTGATCAAACGAACTTCGCGGTTCAAGCCAAGGCGGAACTTCCGCCGCGAATTCCTGGCTAAAAGGGTAAGCCCTGGCTGTACTCAGGCAAGCGACAAATGATGGCACAATCTGGACGACAGAGCTGAGTTGCGGCTGCCCGTGCGGTGAAACACTACGGGTGAGCTCCGCCAAGGTCAGGCCACGACTTCCGGTTACCGCTTCGCCACTTTCTTGAGGTCGCTCTCTCCCTTGATCCGCACCGTGATGAACCGATTTGGCTGGTATGGCACTCTCACCGAGTTGGCTGTCGCGGAGAGTTTTTGCTTGTTCGCCTCCACACCGTTGCACAAGTAAGCCTCTTTCACGCGCACTGTCGGCACATTGAGTTCCGCCTCACCCGTGCGACCGGCAATCTCGCGCAGACGGAGGACGTAACCGTTCCCGTCCTCGGCTTCCTTGAAGGTCACCACCTGCAGGTTCGGCGTGTCGAGGCTCATGAACGAGCCGGAGCCGGCGGGCATCGGGCGCCCGGCTTGGGCAATCTGCGCGGAGAACGAGGAAAGGAAAGGATAGGCGATCACCGGGAAGCGGGTATCGGCATCAAACCGCGCCAGAGCCTCGTGGCTCAGGCCGTTCCCGCTGGTGATTGAATAATGGAAGACAAATGTCCCGCCTTGCTGCGCGCGGTAGTTGGTGAACCAGTAGTTGTTCATGATGTAAGAGTAAACGTGCCCGTTCCGGATGGGCAGGTGTGTCAGCCACTTGCCCCGGTTAATATCGGTCAACGTGACCAGCGGGGCATCCGGAGTGGACCAGGCGACCGAGAACGGCCCATCAGTCAGATGCACCAAGTTCTGCGGCGTGAACCATTCCCGGCAAGCTCCGGGCAACTGGTCCTCGTTGGGCCGGCACCAGCCGTTTTGAATCTGATACTCGAAAGCCGGTTTCTCAGCGGCAAAGGGATAGGCGAAGTAAACCGCCTCCTTCGCGCGGGTCTCGGTCTTCTCCACCGTGTTGACGATGTCCACACGCTTGATCTTGTCGTAGAGCAGATACTCGCTCCGAACGCCAGGCGTGTTCTTGGCCTTCGTGGTCACCACGATGCGCTGGCCGAGGGGAGTCTTGACGTTCTCCACGATCTCCGCCGCCGTCGGAGCATCCACGGTTAAAGTCGCTGGGGCCGAGCCGAAGGTGAAATTCAGGATCAGAGAGTTCTCGCCGCCACTGACGTAGAGATACTGGTTGAGCTTGTAGGGGGCCTGCCGGTCGAGCAGCTCACGATTTGCGACCTTGTCGTACAAGCTGGCGAGCCCGCCGGTCTTCCCGTCCACAGTCAGGCGGTAGAATTGATTCTCGATCGTGTCGCCCGAAGACTTCTCATTGCCTTTGGCGGTCGTGGGGTCCAACCCACGGAGGGCATACCCGCGGTAGCCCATCGGCGGCACATTTTCCGCCAGAAAACGGACCTTGCGAAAGCCGTCCTTCTCAAAGATCAGATCCATGGGTACCGGCTGGTTGTTGCTCAGATCAACCAGTTGCTGCCCGTTGTCTATTTCGACTTCCAGGGGCTCCGTGCGCGGCCAATTCTGCCAGTTGAAGGCGATGATACTGCTGCCGTCCACCGCGATTTGCTGGCAGAGCCGGTTATGGCCCCGGGCCAGCAGGTTCCGCGCGTCGAGATTGGCGCGTGTGGCGTAGCTTTCCTTGACCTCCCATTGGCGCGTCACGAATTGCCGGTCCGGTTGAGAAATGCTGTTGTGCGCGCCCCAGGTGTGCTCGTCATAGAACATCACGTTGCGCCAGGCGCCCCGGAAGTCCTCGGCCGGGTAGCGGTTGCGCGGTTCGAAGATCGTGGCCAGCGTCGCCGCCGTTTCGGCCGCCGGCAGAATCTGCTGCGTGCGCCGGTTGAGGATGGTTGCCTGGGCACTCGATGCCACACCGTCCTCCCAATACGCCCCACAATCGCCGCGGCGTACCGGCAACCGGTCTTTGAAGTGCTTCTCGATGTAATTGAAGTAATCCGCATCCGACGCCACGACGAGCTTGGGATACTCGTATTCCCGGTTCCACCGCTCGATCACCGGTGCCTCGGCCGTCTCAGGAATCGCGGCGTTATCCACGTAAGCGCCGTAGATCATGACCGCATCGGGCGCGTAATCGTCCCGGAGGTAGCGCACCAGGAATTGCGGGACGCTGGCGTTCAGGTATTCAAAGCTCGAAACGTCGCCGCCCCAGCCCGGGCCGGTCAGCCGCTTCAATTGCACATAGCTCCGCGCATACCACATGAGAATCCGCTCGCCATTGATCCCCTCCCAGTAGAAGGGTGAGTCTTCGTTCAAGCCGCTGCGATAGAGGATCGGTGCGCGGCTCTGGTTGCTGCCGTTAGCGAAACCTTTGATGCCCACGTCGGTCAGGAGCGTCGGCAGAAACCAACTGTGCGACGGCGCATCCGTAAGGCAGGCAAAGTCAAAGTTCGCCCCACGCTCCCGATGGAGCCGGTGCGTGAAATACATCGCGCGGTAGAGCTCTTCTCCCGAGCACACGCCCGTCATTAAGTTCAAATAGAGCGCGTTGACCGTGGCGCGGCCTTCTTGAGCAAAGTCCAGGAACTGCTTGCGCCACACCGGAGAGCGGCAATCGAGGTAGTTGTCCACCAGCCAGGAGGTCTCGAAGTTGAACTTGTAGAAGGGATACTTGCCCAGCACCTCCAGCACGGTATCCGTGTTGCGGTTATCCAGTTCGTTGACGTGCGGCTGCAGGTCGGTGTAGCCGACATCATTGTGCACTTTCGGGCAGATGAAGATCTTCCACTGCCTCGCCGGCTTCAAGTCCTGCGAGGCCTGCTGTGCGCGGCCATCGAGGTTCAACTCCACCTCGGCTCGCCCATCGCAGGCGGAGGCCGGGATTGCGATCTCCTGCGACAACAGGCCGAAGTCGTAGGCCGCATTGGTGAACGCCGTGCGAAAGGTCTGCTTCCCCGCGCGCACCGACACAGTCCCGGCTTCAAACCGCTGCTCGAAGGGCGCGATCACCCGGCACACTTCCATCAGCCTCCCGGCCTGCTTCCGGAAGAAGATCGTCGGCTCGATCCGCAGCCTCTCCCCTGCCCTGCCCTCGCCTCCGGTCTTCCTGAATGTCACGGCGTCATACGCTAAACCGCCGAGCCCGAGCGGAGTCACCCTGACCATGTTGCCCTTGGCTTTGAGCCACGACGCCGGGATGGGCACCACCAGATGCTGCTGCGCAAGAAGCATCGAGTTGCCCTGCTCGCCATCTACCGATGGCGTGGGCGCCGGCCGCACGGGGAAGATGCCTCGCTTGTCATTGACCCGCACCTTGATTTGGCGCGGGCCAGCGGCGTGGTATATCAGATCGAGCACCAGCTCGTAATTGCCCGTTGGCGGGTCACTCAAGTCAAACGCGATCGTGTAGGACTTCTCCGCCGTCTTGCCGTCGAAGCCTACCGAACCGTCCTGGTTACCGGCAAAGTCGCGGCTGACGACGCTTTGCCCCACTGTGAAGGTGAGCTGGCCGCGTGCGCCCGGCGCGAACTCGATGGATGCGCCGTCCGGCGTGCCGATGGACCACAGCATGTCGCCAGAATCGTTGCCCGAAGCGGCGGTCGCACCTTCGAGAACGACTGATGCGGCGAGGACACACCCGACGAGCAAACCCAGAGAGAAACGTGGATGGAGGCGAGCGTTGGTTCTCATAAACAGGTTTAACCTCAATACGGCATAGGCTGAGGTTGACGGCAGTGTTTGCGATACCACCAGCAGACCACCGCTGGGATGGTCAGGCACGGCACTGCCAACAATAGAATGATCGCGAACGGTGGCGGCCCCCGACGCGCCCGAGGATTTGGCCCTATCCTTCCTTGCGCGTCAGCAGGCGGAATGAACGTTACCTTCGAAGACTGCATATCCAACTGCGCCAACTGCCGCTGGCCCAATCGCGAATAGGTGACCTGCGTTAGGTGCGACCCGGTCGTGATGGTGGCCAGGTTCGACTCCAATTCCAAAGACTGGGAGCGCGCATCAACGCGGTATTGGGCGCGGACCGTGAAATGGTGGCTGTCAACATCCGGCGTGATTCCCGACACTTCCGGTACTATCGGTTTGCCGCCGACGCGCACCTTCAGACAATCCAGAATCCGCCGCGCCACGAGTGACTCCCTCCCCGCCAATTCCCCGGGGTCGAGCCGCCCGTCCTTACGCGTGTCCAATTCGCTAAAGAAGCTCAGTTCGAAGGGATTGAGCGCCAGTTCCAGGTGCAAGTAGTCCGCACCTGGAACGATCTGCAGGAAGCTAATCGGCAGAGTATGCGCGTCCACCCGGGCGGCCAACAGCAGCAGCGCCACGCAGCCAAGACCGAACCGGCGTTGAATACTCAAGAAGTCATCCACAAAGCTTCATTTCGGTTTGCCACCGCCAAGCCGGGCTGCGATCCAGGCCCGCGCGTCTGCGGGAGACGCAACATCGCCGCGCCGGGGTAGTAGCATAGACCCAACATGCGGGAACCGTCCCGCGGCGTCAAAGACTGTTTGTCGCTTTCAAGCGGAAGAGTTGTTGCAGTCTGATGCTGGATTGGGTAATAACGTTACCGCGAAGCGGCGTCACGCCTCCGCAAGCCAGCGAGGGAATGGGACGCCGAACCACAACAAGACCATGAACTCAACTCTTATGAAAACAACATCATTGACTGTGACGGCGAGTGCGACGTTGCTCGTCGGTTTGTTCCTAACCGCCTGCAAACCCGCAGGCGACAACCAATCGGGCGTAACGGCCACCCCCGCGGAAGTGATTAAGCTGTCCTATAGCATCTTCTTTCCGCCGACGCACGTTCAGTGCATCGCGGCCACGAACTGGGCGAATGAAATCCAAAGGCGCACCGGAGGCCGTGTGCAGATCACAATTTACCCCGCCGGCAACCTCACCAAGGCCGAGCAGTGCTACGAGGGAGTGATCAAAGGCATTTCCGACCTCGGCATGAGTTGCTTTGCCTATACCCGCGGCCGGTTCCCCCTGATGGAGGGACTGGATCTGCCCGTCGGCTATCCCAACGGCATGACGGCCACGCGAATTGCCAACGCCATGGTCCAGAAATATCAACCCGCCGAACTGGCCGATGTAAAGGTGCTCTATGTCCACGCGCATGGACCGGGCATCCTCGCGAGCAAGAAGCCGGTCCGTTCACTCGCGGAGATGAAGGGTCTTAAAGTTCGGGCTACCGGCCTGTCCGCGAAGATCGTGGAAGCATTGGGCGCAACACCCGTGGCGATGAGCCAACCGGAAACCTACGAGGCTCTCTCCAAAGGCGTCGTTGAAGCCACTCTGTGCCCCATCGAAACCCTCAAGGGCTGGAAGCAGGGTGAAACCATTGAATACGTAGTGGACTCTTCAGCCATCGGTTATACCACGGCGATGTTCGTCGTCATGAACAAAGACAGATGGGCACAATTACCCCCCGAAGTGCAAAAGGTGTTCACCGAGGTGAGCCAGGAATGGATCGCGAAGCACGGCGAAGCCTGGGATCAGGCTGATCAAGCCGGCCGCGAGTTCGTGACCGGGCTCAAACGCCAGTTCATCCAACTGCCCGAATCCGAGCAACAGCAGTGGAAAACCGCGGTCAAGCCGATCCTGGACGGCTTCGTGAAGATCTCCAAGGAGAAGAACCTGCCCGGCGATAACCTCCTTGCGGACATCCAGGCAGAAATTGCCAAGGTAGCGGCGGCCAAATGAGTTCGCCGCCCGGTTCACCGCCTGATCGCCAAGGCCTGCGGCAGTTGTATCATCGGGCTCTGCGGATGTCGGTGATGGCGCTCGCCTTTGTGGCGTCCGCGAGCCTCATGGTCATGGTGCTGGTCACCAGCGCGGAAGTCATCCTGCGCATCTTCCGTGTCTCGCTGACAGGCGCCTACGACATCGTGAAGATCGCCGCTGCGGTCACGATCGCGGCGGCGTTGCCGTACACCACGGCCATTAAAGGCCACGTGGCCATTGAGTATTTCTTCCACAAGCTGGGCCGCCGCGGGCGCACCGTGGTGGATGCCCTGATGCGGCTTGGCGGGATGGCGCTGTTCGGTCTGCTGGCCTGGGGCTGCGTGGACTATGGCAATTCGCTCCGGGCCAGGGGGGAAGTCAGCATGACGCTGCAACTGCCGATCTTCTGGGTACCCTACGTGCTGGCGATCTCCTGCGCGATGGTGGTGCTGATCAAATTGTATCACCTGACCCATCCGGGCAAGCCGATGATCAAGCCGTGAGCCCGAACGAAGGCGCATTGATCGGATTCGCACTGCTGCTGCTGCTGCTGGCGGGGTCCATGCCCGTGGGTTACGTCATGGCGGCCGTGGGTTTGATCGGCTTTGCGATGATGGTGTCGCCCCAGGCGGCCTTCAGCATGGCTACGATTGATCTCTATACCACGTTCTCAGACTACAACCTCACCACCATTCCGCTGTTCGTGCTCATGGGCCAGATTGCATTCCACAGCGGCGTCAGCCGTGGGCTGTTCAACGGGGCGTATCATTGGTTGGGCCGGTTGCCGGGCGGGCTGGCCATGTCCACCGTGGGCGCCTGCACGGCCTTCGGGGCAATCTGCGGTTCCGGTCCGGCCACGTCGGCCACCATGGCATCGGTCGCGTTGCCGGAAATGCGCCGCTATAAGTACGACATGCAACTGGCCACCGGCTGCGTAGCAGCCGGTGGCGGTATCGGCATGTTGATCCCGCCAAGCGTTGTGTTCATCGTCTATGCGATCCTGACCGAGCAGTCCATCGGCCAACTGTTTATCGCCGGCATCGTGCCCGGCCTGATGATCGCTCTACTCTTCTGTGCCGTGATTTACGTCGAATGCAAGCGCAAGCCGCACCTTGGTCCGCCGGGGCCGGTATTCTCTTGGAGTGAGAAGTTCGGTTCGCTCAAGGGCGTTTGGGAAACGCTGGTGTTGTTCGTGCTGGTGATGGGCGGCATGTTCGCCGGCTTCTTCACCGCCACCGAAGGCGCGGCCATCGGCGCCGCGGGCACGATGATTATCGCCCTCCTCAAACGGGAACTGACCTGGCGCAAGCTGTCCCAGTGCCTGAACGAATCCATCCGCACCTCGTGCATGGTGATGGTGATCGTGGCCGGGGCGATCATTTTCGGCAAATTCCTGGCCGTCACACAGGTGCCATCGAACCTGGCGACGTGGCTTTCGGGGCTGCCGCTGCCTGGCTGGTGCATCATCGGGCTAATACTTGTCTTTTACCTGGTGGGCGGATGCTTCCTCGACGCGCTGGCGCTCGACATCCTGACGATCCCGATCTTTTACCCGGTGATTCTGGCTTTGGGCTACGACATCATCTGGTTTGGTGTCATGATCGTCGTGGTGACGATGATGGGCGTAATTACGCCGCCCGTGGGTGTCTGCGTTTACGTCGTCGCCGGCATGGCGCGCGATGTTCCACTGGAGAAAGTCTTCCGTGGCAGCATGCCCTTTCTGTGGGCGCTCGTGCTGGCGGCCGTGCTTCTCGTCATCTTTCCGTCAATCGTCACTTTCCTCCCCGCGCTGATCAAGTAATCAAGGCAATATGAACCCTCCCGCACCGCCCGAATCGCGTTTCAGACGCATCCTCTTTTGCACCGACTTTTCCGAGAGCGCTGATGCAGCGTTTGATTTTGCCCTGGACACAGCTATCCGCAGGCCCGACGCGACGCTCTACCTGCTGCACGTCATCCACGAGCCGGACGCGCAATACTGGAAATCCCAGCTTGCCGAGGTGGAAAACATCAATGCCGAAGCCAAGAAGGCGATTGACGCCAAGGTCGCCGCCGCCTACCTCTCGCGTGTCCCCAAAGGGATGGCGGTGAAGGTGGAATTCCGCATCGGCCCGGACGCCGCTACCATCCTGGAATTTGCCAAGGCTGAACGGATTGACGTCATCGTCCTGGGCCGCCACGGTCATAGCGGCGTGGGCAAGGCGCTCTTCGGCAGCGTGGCGGAGAAGATCGCGCGGAAGGCCGAATGCGCCGTGCTCGTCGTGCCCTTGAGTTACGCGAAGATCGTGGCGGATTGATTCCTGCCCCGCGTTCTCATGCTCACCGATAATATTCTGGATTTGATTGGCCGGACGCCGCTGATTCGCCTCAAGAACACAACGATCTTCGCCAAGGCCGAGTTTCTCAACCCGGGCGGCAGCATCAAGGACCGCGTTGCGCTGGCCATGATCGAGGGAGCCGAGCGCGACCGCCGGCTGCGGCCGGACTCCATCATCGTCGAACCCACCTCCGGCAACACGGGCATTGGCATCGCCCTGGTCGGACGGCTCAAGGGCTACCAGGTTCGGATCGTCATGCCCGAGAACATGAGCGAAGAACGGAAGAAGTTGATCCGCAGCCTGGGGGCGGAGCTGGTGCTTACGCCGGCCCAAGCCAGTATTGACGGGGCTGTGGCCCGCGTCCGTGAAATGCAGGCGGAGGATGCGAGGGTGTTCGTGCCGCAACAGTTTGAGAATCCGGATAATCCTCGCGTCCACTACGAAGAAACCGCCCACGAGTTGTGGCGGCAGACGAACGGCGACGTGGCGGCATTCGTGGCCGGCGTAGGCAGCGGGGGCACTTTACAGGGCATCGGGAAATTCCTTCGTGAACATAAACCGGGCGTCCGAATCGTGGCGGTGGAACCCAAGAACGTATCCGCCTTGCTGGGCCACGAACCGGGCCTTCATCAGATTCAGGGCATCGGGGACGGCTTTGTACCCGCTGTGCTCGATGTGAGGCTGGTGGATGAGGTCATCGAAGTAACGGACGAGGATGCGATCGAGACGACTCGGATGCTCGGGCGTGATCACGGACTGCTGGTGGGGATTTCCTCGGGTGCGAACGTTTGGGCGGCGCGGCAACTGGCTCAACGGCTGAGTGGAAACATCGTCACCGTCCTGCCCGACCGTGCGGAGCGCTACTTCAGCACCGCGCTGTTGTGAAATCACCCGCCTTTCGGAGAAGGGACAACGGCGCTCACGCGGCAGGAAACGACATGTGGCTTCGCTTTGATTTCGCAGCGCCTTGTTCAACCGGCGCTTGCCAGCGTTGCCCGAATCTGCAATGGTCTGTCTCAACGACGGATAAATGCCGTTTCAACCATGTAACGCAGGTGATCCGCCAAGCTATCTAACTTACTGAATCGCATGAACACTACTTCGCTCAAGATTGTCACCAAGAAGGTCAAACCTCTCGTCGAGAAGGCTCTTGCTCAGACCGGCGGATTGCTCCGCCTGGCGCCGAACTGGGTTCCCCGCTCTTTCCTCCAACCCGGCAAACGGCTCAAGCTGCATCCGGATGACCTTTACGCCTACGGCCTGAACCGCGGCGGCATTGACGAGCGCTGGTTCGCCTCGACCACTCCCGCGGCCAACGAGAACCGCACGCCCGATGAGGGCCTCAGTTTCGTCGTCGTCGGCAAGCGGCGGTTTACATTGAAGCAAGCCGTGGCCGACTGCGGCGCCACGTTGCTGGGCAAGCGGATCTGGAACAAGTATCACCGATGGCCGGTGTACTCGAAGTTCTTCGACAACATGGGGCCGATCCCGCTTCACATGCACCAGAATGCGAAGCAGGCCAAGCTCGTCGGCCAGGAAGGCAAGCCCGAGTCGTACTATTTTCCGCCGCAGCACAACAACGTCGGCAATAACTTCCCGCACACCTTCTTCGGGCTCGAACCCGGCACCACCAAGGCCCAGGTCCGCCGTTGCCTGGAAAACTGGAACAAAGGCGACAATGGAATTCTCGATCTGTCGAAGGCCTATCGGTTGAAGCCGGGCACGGGCTGGCTCGTGGGACCCTGCCTCCTGCACGCACCCGGGTCGCTCTGCACTTACGAGCCGCAGTGGGGCTCCGACGTGTTTGGCATGTATCAATCCCTGGTCGAAGGCCGGGAAGTGCCGTGGTCGCTCCTGGTAAAGGACGTGCCCAGGAAGTACCACCGGGATCTCGATTACCTCGTGGACCAGCTCGATTGGGAGGCCAACGTGGACCCGAAGTTCAAGGACCACCACTACCTGGAACCCGTGCCCGTCGCCGACACCAGCAAGAAAGGCTACATGGACCGCTGGATCGTCTATGGCAAGGTTGATGATGCGCAGCTCTTCACGGCCAAGGAACTGACTGTCGAGCCGGGCACATCCTGCACCATCAAGGACAATGGCGCCTACGGCCTCATCTGCGTGCAGGGCATCGGCAAGATCAACCACCAGCCGCTCAACAGCCCGAAGCTCATCCGCTTCACCGAAATGACCGAGGACGAATACTTCTGCACCGAAGACGGCGCCAAAACCGGTGTCACCTTCGAGAACACCAGCCAAACCGAGCCGCTGGTCTGCCTGCGCTACTTCGGGCCCGAGGTGAATCCGGACGCCCCAGCGATGGGCGCGTACAAAAGATACCTCAACGATTGAGGTGCCGATCCGGGAATTGCTCCGCTGCGGCACAAGCCTCGGCGAGGTATTGATGCCCGCGATGGTGGGTGGGCCAGCCGAGGTGGTTCGGCCCGCCCAGCAACTCACAGCCGCTCAGCACGGCCTGGAGTAATTCTCATCTCCAGGCGCCGGCGAGCAGGCGAAAAGGCACGCGACCTGATTTCCTACAGGGACGGCGCCCGGTAAACATTCCGCAAACCCGCCGCGACGGAGAGGCTCCCAGAGCGTGTACACCGGAGGTACACCGGATGCACACCGGAGGTACACCGGAAAATCCGTTGTGCATCCGGTGTACCTCCGGTGTACCTCCGGTGTACCTCCGGTGTACACAGCGCGAAGGGCCGGAGAATCAGGTGGTTCCGGCCGAAATGAACCCCAAGTCGGCGGGATGGCCGAAGCGTTAGGGCGCCCGGAAAATCCTACGCTTGCTGGTCCAAGCAGCCGGTAGGTTTGCGCCACTCCCCTGTCGCCGTTATCGCTTCGCCTCGCCAATTGGCCAGCGGGACGGTGCGGCCCCATTACCGGTCCACCTACCCAGCCACATATCTACGCATCAAGATATATTGATTTATCATTTGAAGCTTAGCAGGAATGCATCTACATTCCTTGCCAGAGCCACCTGGTCGCCAGGAAGCGTTGTCTTCCAACGGTGACAAGGGGATGGTCCCAGGCAGGGGCCGTCCGGGCTGAACTTGTGAATGTGACTGCTAAATTCGACGGATTCAAAGAGCTAGAGCGCCTGCTGGGCGAGCGCATCGTTATTCTCGATGGCGCGATGGGGACGATGATCCAGACCTACCGACTGGACGAGGCCGGCTTTCGGGGCGAGCGATTCAAAGACTGGCCGCAGGATCTAAGAGGCAACAACGACTTGCTGAGCTTAACCCAACCGCACATCATTCAGGCCATCCACCGGGAGTATCTGGAGGCTGGGGCGGACATCATCGAGACCAACACTTTCAACTCCACGACCATTTCCCTGGCAGACTACAAGCTCGAGAGCCTCGCCTACGAGTTAAACGAAGCGGGCGCGCGCAACGCCCGAGCCGCGGCGGACGCCGTCATGACGGCCCACCCGGGCCGGGTTTGCTTCGTCGCCGGCGCGATCGGACCGACCAGCAAGACGGCGTCACTCTCACCCGATGTTCACAACCCGGCGTTCCGCGCCATCACCTTCGATCAACTGACCGCGGCCTACTACGAGCAGACCCGCGGACTCATGGACGGCGGCGTGGATCTACTCCTGCTGGAAACGGTTTTCGATTCGCTGAACTCCAAGGCCGCTCTGTTCGCTATAGACAAGCTCTTCGAGGACGCCGGGCGGCGTGTGCCGGTGATGGTTTCGTTTACCATCACCGACTTAAGCGGGCGCACCCTCTCCGGCCAAACTGTCGAGGCGTACTGGAATTCGATCTCCAACCACCGCCTGTTGAGCGTAGGCATCAATTGCGCGCTCGGCCCGAAGGAGATGCGCCCTTTCATCGAAGAGCTGGCGGGTATTGCCGATATCCACGTCAGCGCGTATCCGAATGCGGGTCTGCCCAACCCCATGCTGCCAACCGGCTTCCCGGAGACGCCGGAGACCCTCGCGCCGCAGCTCCAGGAGTGGGCACGCAACGGGTGGCTGAACATTGTCGGCGGCTGCTGCGGGACCACCCCCGCCCACATCCGCGCCCTGGCCGAAGCTGTGCGCGGCGTCCCCCCCCGCGTGCCACCCAAGGTAGAGCCGCACACCCGTCTGAGCGGATTGGAAGCGCTCACCATTCGACCGGAGACAAACTTCGTCAACGTCGGCGAGCGCACCAACGTCACCGGCTCGCCCAAGTTCGCCAAGCTGATACTCGCCGGCAATTACGAAGGCGCGCTGGCCATCGCCAAGCAGCAGGTGGAGAACGGGGCGCAGATGATTGACGTCAACATGGACGAGGCGATGCTTGATTCTGAGAAGGCGATGACCACCTTCCTCAACCTCGTCGCCGCCGAGCCGGACATCGCCCGCGTCCCGGTCATGATTGACAGCTCGAAGTGGTCGGTTGTTGAAGCAGGGCTGAAGTGCATTCAGGGCAAGGGCGTCGTCAACTCGATCAGCCTCAAGGAAGGCGAAGAGAAGTTCAAGCAGCAGGCCAAACTGATTCGCAGGTATGGCGCCGCGGTAGTCGTTATGGCGTTCGACGAGCGCGGCCAGGCCGACAACTTCCAGCGCCGGATCGAAGTCTGCGAACGGTGCTACCGCATCCTGACGCAGGACGTGGGTCTCCCGCCGCAGGACATTATCTTCGACCCGAATATCCTGACGGTGGCAACCGGGATCGAAGAGCACAATAATTACGCGGTGGACTTCATCCGCGCCACCAAGTGGATTAAAGACCACCTCCCGCTCGCAAGGGTGAGCGGCGGCCTGAGCAATGTTTCCTTCTCGTTCCGCGGCAACAATGCGGTGCGCGAAGCCATGCATTCGGCTTTTCTCTACCACGCGATCAAGGCGGGGTTGGACATGGCTATTGTAAACCCCGGCCTCCTCGCCGTGTATGAGGAGGTTCCGCGCAACCTGCTCGAACTCGTGGAGGACGTGCTCCTCAACCGTCGCCCGGACGCCACCGAACGACTGGTGCGCTTTGCGGAGACCCTTAAACAGAAGGACGAAGCTGAGGTCGCCGAGGGCGAGTGGCGCAAAGGAACGGTCGAACAGCGCCTCAGCCACGCGCTGGTCAAAGGTATCGTTGACTACATAGACCAGGACACCGAGGAGGCGCTGCGGAAGTACGGCCGCCCGCTGTTGGTCATTGAAGGCCCGCTCATGGCGGGCATGAACGTGGTAGGCGACCTGTTCGGCTCGGGCAGGATGTTCCTCCCGCAGGTCGTCAAGAGTGCCCGTGTGATGAGGAAAGCCGTGGCCTGGCTGCTCCCTTTCATGGAGGAGGAAAAGAAGACCTCGGGCAATCACCAACCACAGGGCCGTGTCGTGATGGCCACCGTCAAAGGCGATGTCCATGACATCGGCAAGAACATCGTGGGCGTTGTCCTCGGCTGCAACAACTACGAGATCATTGACTTGGGCGTGATGGTCCCTTCGGAGAAGATCCTGCAAACCGCTCGTGAGAAGGGCGCGGACATGATCGGCCTCAGTGGACTCATCACCCCGTCGCTTGATGAAATGGTGCATGTCGCCAAGGAAATGCAGCGCCAGGGCTTCACCATCCCCCTGTTGATTGGCGGTGCGACGACCAGCAAAGCTCACACCGCCGTGAAGATCGCTCCCAGCTATTCCAGCCCGGTGGTCCATGTGCTGGACGCGTCCCGCGCCGTCGGCGTCGTCGGCAACCTTATCAACCCGGAGCACAAACCGGCGTTCGTGCAGGGCATCCGCACCGATTACGACAAGCTCCGCCAGAAGCACGCCGGGCAGCAGGCTAAACCCCTGCTCTCCATCGAGGAAGCGCGCCGCCGCCGCACTCCCATCGCTTGGAAAGTCACCGACATTCCGAAACCCTCCTTCATTGGATCCCGCATCCTGACGTCTGAACACCGATCCGCAATCGCCCTTTCCGATCTCGTTCCATTCATTGATTGGTCGCCTTTCTTCCACACCTGGGAGTTGCGCGGTCGCTACCCGGCGATCCTCCAGGAGCAGCCCGAGGCCCGGAAATTGTTCGAGGATGCCCAAAAACTGCTGCACGATATTGTGCATCGAAACCTGCTTGCGGCGCGCGGCGTCTATGGCTTCTTCCCGGCAAACGCCGTTGGCGATGATGTCGAGTTGTACACTGACACTTCGCGCTCGACAGTGCTGACTACCTTCCATTTCCTGCGCCAGCAGATGGAGAAGCCCCAGGACCAACACAATCACTGCCTGGCGGACTATATCGCCCCGAAGATTCTCACCGATGCCGCCTCCGGCAAGGCTCTTCCCGACCACCTTGGCGCCTTTGCGGTGAGCGTTGGTTTCGGCGCCGAGGAACTCTGCCGAAGCTTTGAGCGCGACCATGATGACTATAGCTCGATCATGACCAAGGCTCTGGCCGACCGCCTGGCCGAGGCCTTTGCCGAGTACTTGCATCAGCGGGCCCGGCGGGACTGGGGCTACGGCCAGACCGAAAACCTGACCAGCGAGGATTTGATTCGCGAGAAATATCGCGGCATCCGCCCGGCCGCCGGCTATCCGGCCTGTCCGGACCACACAGAGAAGCCTATCCTTTGGAGTTTGCTCGGGGTGGAGCAGAATAGCGGGATAAAGTTGACGGAAAGCTGTGCCATGTGGCCCGGTGCCAGTGTGAGCGGGCTCTATTTCGCGCATCCCGAGGCCAAGTATTTCGGCGTCGGCAAGATTGGACGCGACCAGGTGCTTGATTATCACCTCCGCAAGCAAATGGAACTTCACGCCGTCGAACGCTGGCTGGGACCTTACCTTAACTACGAGCCGGACAACCCTGCTTCCGCTCAGCCCAGCGATCCGGCGACGTGCTCGTGCGGATGCCCTCACGCAGTAGCAACAGTCCAGGGTTGATCAGTTGTCAACCCGCAGAGTTCCTGGCGCGCTCCGCCGAGCGCAAAGGAGCGGATGGGGATTGGGGGCCGCTGTGACCGGTGGCGCCGGGCGTCTTTGGTTCCCTTTTGCACCAGTGTTGCGCTCCGGCAATCGCCTTGCTTTATCCGTACAATACCCGCCGCTCACAGGCTTGTCTTTTCCAGCTTCCGCAATAGAGTGTGTACATGAAGAACGATGTCGTGCCGGTTCAGATCCGTGGCATCCTGCCCGCTAACAGCGGTTGTGCCCTCTTCGTGGGCAATGACCAGAAGGTCTTTGTCATCAACGTCGAGCCCAACATGGGAGCCATCATCGGCATGTTCCTCCGTGACACCCCCAAAGAGCGGCCCCTCACGCACGACCTCATTCAGAGCATCTTCAAAGGCTTCAGCATCTCGGTCGAGCGGGTGGTCATTACCGAGCTGAAGAACTCGACTTACTTCGCCCGGCTGATATTGCAGCAGCACAACGAAGTGGCCCGCAAGATCGTGGAAATTGATGCGCGCCCCAGCGATTGCCTTGCCCTCGCCACCGCCCAGAAGCGCCCGATCTATGTCACCAACTCACTCTTCGAACAAGTGGAGGACATGACGGAGGTGCTCGAGCGAATCAACGAGAACGGCAGCGAGGCCGAATAGGCAAATGCCTCCGTCGGCTCCCAGGCAATCCGCGCCCTTGGTCCTGGTTTGCGGCGAAGACGAATTCGCCGTCAAGCAGCGCGCCAAGCAGATCTACCTCCAGTGGACCGAGGAACTGGGGGGCATGGATCACGAGATCATTGACGCCGCAGTATCTAACAGCGGCGAGGCGCTCAAGGCCCTCGGCAAATTGCGCGAAGCCCTTCAGACCTTGCCCTTTTTCGGGACCGGGAAGGTCATCTGGCTCCAAAACTGCACCTTCCTCGGCGATGAACGGGCGGCCACCGCCCAGGTCGTTACGGACTCGCTGGTCAGCTTAGCCCAGGAACTGAAGGACTTCGCCTGGCAAAACGTCCGCCTGCTGATCAGCGCCGGCAAAGTGGACAAGCGCAAGGTCTTCTACAAAACACTCGATAAGCTCGGCACCGTCGAGGCCCTGGCCGGCTGGTCGGTGGACGATCGTGACTGGGCGGACCAGGCGGAGGCTTGGGCCCGTAAAGCGATTCGTGCCCGCCAGAAGGAAATCTCGGACGAGGCACTGGCCGAGTTGATCGCTCGCGTCGGCGCCAACGCCCGCCAGTTAGATAGCGAAATCGAGAAGCTGGTTCTGTACGTCGGCGACCAGAAGGAGATCGAGGCTGAGGACGTTGCCGCCATCTGCACCCGCAACAAGACGGCCCGTGCCTTTGCCCTCGGCGATGCGCTTGGCGACCGCGACCTGCCCCGTTTGCTGCGTTGCCTGGACGAGTCATTGTGGGAGGTGAAGCTCGATCCGCAGAAGTCCGAAATTGGCCTGCTCTATGGCCTGATCAGCAAGGTCCGCGCGATGATCCTGCTCAAGGAAATGCTGAACGAAGGCTGGGTGAAGCCAGACATGGACTACAACCGTTTCAAGGCCCA
Source organism: uncultured Verrucomicrobiota bacterium (assembly GCA_964625855.1). GTDB lineage: Bacteria > Verrucomicrobiota > Verrucomicrobiia > Limisphaerales > UBA8199 > JAPLUA01. The sequence goes on from CAZVFC010000001.1 coordinate 94,441, forward strand.
GCTCGAGCGCGTCCCCGCCGAGCAGTTGCCCGCAGACCGGCGCTTCAACCCGCTGGCGATTAATCCCTACGTGCTCTACAAGGCGCTGCCGCAGGTCAAGCGATACAGCCAGGCCGAGTTGATACGCGCGATGGACCTGCTATTCCAGTGCAACCATAGGCTCGTGTCGAGCAGCCTGGATGAATCCCTGGTGTTGCAGCAGACGCTGGTCCAGATTGTCGAGGCCAGAGCATGAGCATACCCCCAACCAGGATATCGGTTTGGGCGGGCGAGCAATCCGCCTGCATCAGGATTGCCGGGCGCGCCACTTTTACTTCGAGCGTGGATTTCAAGGCCCTGGTGAATGAGTTGCTGCAACGAGGCTGCCGCTGCTTCGTGCTCGACCTGTCCGAGTGCGTGCTGATGGACAGCACCTTCCTCGGCGTGCTGGCCGGATTCGGCTTGAAGCTGAGCGGCGGCGGTGGCGAAAAGGACCGGCATGGTATCGAGCTGTTCAACCCCAGCGCGCGCATTACCGAGTTGCTCGAGACCTTGGGTGTCCTTCACTTGTTCCACGTCGGCCAGGGCCCGATCAGCCTCCCGCCGGAAGCCCGGACGACGGAATGCACACCCTCCAACCCCGACAAGACGGAGTTGAGCCGCACCTCGTTGGCAGCCCACCAGACGCTGATGGACATCAGCCCGGCGAACGTGGCCAAGTTCAAGGACGTTACTCAATTTCTCGCCGAGGGCCTGAAAAAGCCCAAGCCCGACTAGACCCCGCTGCCCGCCCCGAGCAACGGGCCGTGGGCAGAGGCATGCGCCACGAACCGGCGCAGTCCAGACGCCTTATGGGCTATGCGGACTGAACGGTCTCAAATCCCACTGCTCCACCAGTTCATCCGGAATCTCCCCCAGGAATCGTGATGGCCGCTGCATCATGTCTCCACTGCCACCGTAGCCAGCCCGCACCAACGGGTAGCTCAAGTAGAGCTCGTTCCGCGCCCGCGTGATGGCCACATATAGCAGCCGCCGCTCTTCCTCCGCCCCCTCGTCAGTTTCCAGCGACCGCTCCGAGGGAAACAGCCCGTCGCACAGCATGATCACGAACACCACGTCGAACTCCAACCCCTTGGCCTGATGAATGGTCGAGAGCCGCAGCCGCTCGTCGTCGGTCCGGGCTGGCTGCTCGTCTTCCGCCTCGAGGTTGGTCAGCAGCGCTAGCTGGGTCAGGAAATCCTCCACGGTCGGGAACTGGCGTGCAAAGACCGCCAACTGCTCCAGGTCCTCCAGCCGCGAGCGGTAGTTGGCATAATTATCTTCCAGATACTCCTCATAGCCGGCTTCAATCACCAGGCTGATCATCTTCGAGGCACTATTGCGGACCTCCTCTGCTTCCAACTGGGCCATCGTCGCCACCAACTGCGCCCACGCCACTGCGGCCTTTTTGGCCACAGCCCTCGCGCAAGCCTGGAGGCGGACCGCGATAGCTGAGAGAGGCGGCTGTTGCGTGTTGCGTGTTGCGTGTTGCGGGCCTGGCGGCTGTTCAACCGCAACGGGCAAGGCCGCCGCCTTCTCTTCGGATTTCGGTTCTCGGCTTTCTTTCGGATTTCGGCCTTCGGATTTCGGGTTTCCCTCCGCAAAAGCCTTCCAGAGCTTCTCCGCCCCCTTGCCTCCAATACCCGGCAGCAACTGCACCAGCCGCTTGAATGCCAGCTCGTCACGCGGATTGTTCACCAGCTTCACGTAAGCCGTCACATCCTTAATATGCGCCTGCTCGAAAAAGCGTATGCCGCTCGTGATGCTGAAGGGAATGTTCCGCCGTGTCAGTTCGAGTTGCAGCTCCAGCGCGTGGAAATGCGAGCGATACAGCACCGCCATCTTGTTCAGGTCGCCCCCTTCCTCGCGCAGTTCCAGGACCCGCTGTGCCACGAAGGCAGCCTGTTCCGCCGCGTCATGACAAACCACCGAGACCGGCTTCGTTCCCGGTGTGCGCGCGGGCGCGAGTTCCTTCGCGAACTGGTGAACGTTGGCGGTGATCGCCGCGTTCGCCACCCGCAGAATATCCGGTGTGCTGCGGTAGTTCGTCTCGATCTTATAGACCTTCGCCGCCGGATAGCGCTCGGGAAACTTCAGGATGTTCTGGAAATTGGCGCCGCGCCAGGCGTAGATACTCTGCGCGTCATCACCCACCACCATGACGTTCTGGTGCCGCGCCGCCAACAGGTCAATCAGGTCGCTCTGGAGCTTGTTCGTGTCCTGGTATTCGTCCACCAGGATGAACTGAAACCGGCGCTGGTAAGTCTCGCGCACTTCCACCTGGTCCTGCATGAGCCTGAGCCAGAGCGCCAGCAGGTCGTCGAAGTCCATCGCGTTGGTCGCCCGCTTCCGCGCGGCGTAACGTTGCTGGATATCCGCAATCTGGGCCGCAAGCTGCTCAAAGTAGCCGTATTGGTGCCTCAGCAGCTCCGCGATGGTGCGGTGCGTGTTCACCGCCAGGGAGAAGATGTCCCCCAACACCTCCGCCTTCGGAAAGCGAGTCGCCTTGACATCTACTTCCGACTCGGCCACGCAGGTGGTGATCAGGTGCTTGGCGTCCTCGCGGTCCATGATGGTAAAGTCCCGCTGATAGCCGAGGAGCGGCGCGTGCTGGCGCAGGATACGGTTGCCGATGGAATGGAAAGTGCCGCCCCAGAGCGAAGCCAGCTCCTGGCCCAACAAATCCGCCACTCGCCGCATCATCTCCTTGGCTGCCTTGTTCGTGAAGGTCAGGAGCAGGACGCGCTCTGGCGGGATGCCCTGCTCCAGCAACCAGGCGACACGATAGGTGAGCGTGCGCGTTTTGCCCGAGCCCGCCCCCGCGATCACCAATGACGGCCCGGGCGGCGCCGTTACCGCGGCATACTGCTGCTCGTTCAGTTCCCGGGCATAGTCAATCTGCAAGTGGACCGGCGCCCGGAACGGTTGCAACACATACTCACGCGACATGCTCCAACCCTAATCACCGCCGCTGGCCGTGTCGAACCGCGAATGGCGTCCCACGCCAACCCAACGGGGACCTGAGTGAGGACACGCAGGCGCCATGAGACAGAACGTGGCGGCTGATTTCGCTTGCAGCCTTCTGGCCAAAGCGCAAACTGTGCGAATGATGGGGCGAGAAACAACGGGTGCCCCAGGCGCGGTGGCTCAGCCACTGTTCGCCACCACGCATTGGAGCGTAATTCTGGCCGCCGGCCAGGACGATACACCGCAGTCTGCCGCAGCCCTCGAACAACTCTGTCGCACTTACTGGTATCCGCTTTACGCTTTTGTGCGCCGCCAGGGCTACAGCGTGGAGGATAGCGAGGATCTCCTGCTAGGTTTCTTCGCCCGCTTCTTAGAGAAGCACTACTTGGGGGACGTGGACCACGCCAAGGGCCGGTTTCGCTCCTTTCTGTTGGCGGCGCTCAAACATTACCTGGCCAATGAATGGGACAAAGCCAACGCCGTCCGGCGCGGCGGCCGGGTCGAGTTCTTGTCGCTCGAAGGCGAGGCGGCGGAGAGCCGGTACTGGGAGGAGCCCGCTTCCGATCTGACGCCGGAGAAGCTCTACGACCAGCGGTGGGCGTGCGCGCTGCTGGAGCGGGTGATGGAGCGGCTCCAGAACGACTTCGACGCCTCAGGGAAGGAGCCGCCCTTCGAGGTGCTGAAGTGCTTCCTGCAGGGAGAAGCTGGATCCGTTTCCTACGCGGAGCTGGCGGCGCAGCACCGGTTGAGCGAAGGGGCCTTGAAGATGCGGGTGCAGCGGCTGCGGCAGCGATACCAGCGGCTGTTGCGGGAGGAGATCGCGCACACTGTAGACCGGCCGGAGGAAGTGGAAGACGAACTTCGTCACCTGTTCAGCGTGGTGAGCGGTTAGCGTGGTGTAACCTGCGATGCTCTACAAGGCGCTGAGTTATCCACGTTGCATGGTAGGGCGCGCAGTCCCTTGCGCGCCGGCATGTTGCGTCGTGCGGCGCGCAAGGGACTGCGCGCCCTACCTGGTAAAGTCAGCCTGCTACGGCACGCTAGAAGCCAGGGAGCCACGCGCGGTGTTGAGCGATATGAACCGAGCCCGGCGCGTTACTTTCGGGCCGGGTTGCTTCTGTACGGTAATGAGACGCGGCCAACGAAGAATGAACAAGGGCCCATGAGCGTAACGCGATTCTGCGAAGAGTGCGGGGTGGCGCTCCCTCCACGGGCGCCGGCTGGCCTCTGCCCCAAGTGCCTGCTGGGCCAGGCCGTCAAGGCCTCCGCCGAGTCCGCCGTTGCTGGTTCGGCGGTGGGCACCCCATCTGAGCCAGCGCCAGGCAGTTCAGGCCTACGCCGCTTGGGCGACTACGAGTTGCTGGAGAAGATTGCTGCGGGCGGGATGGGGGTGGTGTACAAAGCCCGGCAGCTCAGCCTGAACCGGATCGTTGCGCTGAAGATGATCCCGCCGGGACGCCTGGCAAGTGAGGAGGCCATCGCGCGGTTCCAGGCCGAGGCCGAAGCGGCCGCCAGCCTGCAGCACCCCCACATCGTCGCCATCCATGAGACCGGTCAGTGGGAAGACCAGCACTACTTCTCCATGGATTACGTCGCGGGGAACAATCTGGCCGACGCGGTGCGGTCGCAACCCCTGCCGCCTGTCCGCGCGGCCCAGATCCTCAAAGCCATAGCTGAGGCGGTTCACTACGCGCATCAGAAGGGGATTCTGCACCGGGACCTCAAGCCCTCGAACATCATCCTGGACGAAGCCGGCGAACCGCGCGTGACGGACTTTGGCCTGGCCAAACGGCTGGAACACTCTCAACTCTCAACTACCACCTCCCAACTCACCTTGACGGGCCAGGTGATCGGGTCACCGGGCTTCCTGCCGCCGGAGCAGGCCGGGGGCCGGCAGAGCGCGGCGGACGTTCGGAGTGATGTATATGGACTGGGCGCCGTCCTCTATTACGTGCTGGCGAGCCGTCCGCCCTTCCAGGCCGATACGCTGACCACCCTGCTCAAGCAGGTCCTCGAGACCGAACCGGTAGCGCCGCGCCTGCTCAATCCCAGTGTTCCCCACGACCTGGAAAACATCTGTCTCAAATGCTTGGAGAAGGAGCCCCCGCGCCGATACCCCACGGCTCAGGACCTGGCGGAGGACCTGGGCCGGTTCCTCAATCGCCAGCCGGTGCAAGCCAGGCCCGTCGGGTCAGCCGGCAAGACCTGGCGTTGGTGCCGGCGGAACCCGCGCCTGGCGACGGCGGTTGGCCTGGCTCTCCTGAGTCTGCTCACCGGGCTGGCAGGCGTGTCCTGGCAATGGCGCCGGGCGGAAGCGGCTCGCGTTCGGGCGGAGGCCAACGAGAAGAAAGCCCAAACCGAAGCCGCCCGCAGCGCCCAGGTGGCGCAGTTCATGAAGCAAATGCTGGCGGGGGTTGGCCCGGACGTCGCCCTGGGCCGGGACACCACGATCCTGCGGGAGATACTGGACCGGACCGCCGAACGCCTCGCCAACGACCTGACCGACCAGCCGGAGGTTCAGGCCGAGCTGCTGCTCACGATCGGGTTCACCTGTGCGACCCTCGGTGAGTATGCCGAAGCCGAAGTCCTGACCCGCGAGGCGGTGCGCCTGAGGAAATCCGTCTTCAGCGAGACCAATGCGCTGGTGGCCGAATCCCTCTACACCCTCGCCGTGGTTCTGGGCCGGCGCGATACGTCGGCCGACAGATCCGAAGCTGAGGCCTTACTCCGCCAGGCACTGGCCATCCAGCGCAGGCTTCTGGGCGATGAGCATCGGGCAGTGGCCGGCTCACTCACTCTTCTCGCCGGCATACTCCGGGTTGAGCGCAAATTGGTCGAAGCCGAAGCCTTGTCCCGCCAGGCCCTGACGCTACGGAAGAAGCTACTTGGCAGCGAGGCCCCCGAAGTAGCCAATTCACTTAATAACCTCGGGTTAGTGCTCGGCGACCAGGGAAGACTGGATGAGGCTGAGGGTGCCGTTCGCGAGGCCCTGGCGATTGCGCAAAAGATGCCGGGAGACCAGCGTCCAGACTTGGCTCTCACGCTCCGCTACCTGGCCGGCATCCTCTCGCGCCAAGGCAAGCTCGCCGAGGCGGAATCCGCGTGGCGGCAAGCCCTGCCGATGGGCAGGAAGATGTACGGCGAGGGCAGTATTTACACGCAAGCGACTCTCAAGGAGTTGGCGACGTGCCTCGGTGACCAACGCAAATATGCTGAACTCGCAGCCCTTTACCGCGAGTCGCTGGCGCTACTCAGAAAGACATCAGGCAACGAACATCCGAAGGTGGTCACTTTACTCAAGGACTTAGCCGGCGCGTTGGGCGCGCAAGGTAAGCTGGCCGAGGCGGAGGAGGCGTCTCGCGAGGCCCTGGCGATCCACACCCGGAAATCACTGATGATGGAGAATTCGGTATTGGCCTCGGCCACCTCCACGGGGCTGCTGCTCACCGGTTCCACGGTGAGAGCAGACGCCCCTTACACCTCCACCGGTTGGGTGAAGGGCTCGCCCGTGCCGCCGCTTGCTTATACCAACGCTGCCAACCAGGTGCGGATGCGCGGCAGCGCGCAACTGGTGGCCGTACAGAGCACGGATGCCCGCCTGACCGGCAACCGACACGTGTTTGCCAATGCATCGTACCAAGCCGACGGCACGGCCCTGCTCTGGGGCAACGCGTACCAACAAGTCGGCACCTTCGATGTGAATACCAACTTCACCCCCACAGCCGGGCTGTGGGAGATCGAGTACAGCGGCGTGATGCAGCCCGACTACAGCCTGCAACTCGGCCTGGCCGGCTACGGCTCCGGGGGTGCCGTTGACGGGCAGCGCATCGTGGAGACCATGACCCGGGACGCGGCCTCTGGGCCGGTTGACCCCGCAGTTCCGTACCTCTACACGGGCACACTCAAGCCAACGCCGGTGAAGATCACCCAGACCGTGGATGACTTCGACAACAACAGCTTCACTGGCGGCGGCAAATGGGGAAAGGGCACCATCGTCGAGAGCAACCAGCAGTTCAACGTGTTCGGAGATTTCCAACTGCCCACGCGTTCCATTTATGACTCGTTCGTATTCGGAGGACCCTCGGGACAGAGCGTGATTCTCTTGAACAGAATGACGCGGGAATGGCGGGCAGACCTGGTCAGCCTCGAGGACAACGCCACCAATACGGCCATCCTGGCCGTCAGCGCTAGTCTGGCGCCCGGATACGCCTTCCATCAAGGCCGCGACTTCGCTTTCTTGTTGAAATGGTCGTCGAGTTTCAGCATGAGCGTGCTCTGGTGCGATCGAGCCGCGCTCCCGCACACCAATGTCATCCTGGCCCTCGCCCTGACTCGGGTGCAACCGATTCTCGTGATTACGGCCCGTGTGCTGGACAAGGCCAATCCCGACACCGTGATCTTTCAGCGCAGTGTCGTGGACACGCCCGGTAGTGACCCAACCCTGAGCGTGAGCCAGTTTCAGGCCTTGACCGGCATGAACCTCACGGAATGGGTCTCGGACGCGGCGGAAGCGCCTCCCGCGGTGGTCATGGCGGCATTGGGGGTCTTTCAGTACACGGACGGCTCTGCACCGGTGCCCAAGGCCGTGTTCGATAACCTTGAATTGCGGACCTCGGAGATCCCCTTCGTCGGGTATTAAGTGGGCCGTGCGTATGAGATGACCAGCTTTGGACACGATCAATACTGCCGTCGAGGGCGCTCCCGGCCTGGAAGGTCTCCGGCCGGGCCTGAACGATATGGCTCACCTCTGGCAGGCGCCGTCGTGGGAAGAAATCGAGGCCACGGAAAAGGAACAGGCGATTCAATGAACTTCCCCCTGCCTTCTGTAAAGTCCAACCCTGGCCGGTTACCGGCCTTCACCCTGATCGAGTTGTTGGTCGTCATCGCGATCATCGCCATCCTGGCGGCGCTGCTGTTGCCGGCGCTGCGGAAGGCCAGAAGCTCCGGTCAGTCCATTAGTTGCCTCAACAACCAGAAACAGCTCCAGATGGCCTGGCAGATGTATCACGAGGAGAACAACGACCGGCTGGTGCCGAACTTCCTGGCCGGCATTTACGGTACCGTCGCCTCGCTCTACAGCACGAGCAACTCCTGGATTTCGGGCTCCGCTTTGACGGATTGCACCGGCGCAGGAATCCGGCTCGGGGCGCTTTGGCCTTATACTCGGAACCAGCGGATTTACCGCTGTCCATCCGACAGAACGCTCTGGCTTTACGGCCCCCAACGCGCCCCACGCCCCTGGAACATCATCCTGGACTTCTATATGAACGGCCGTTGGAACAACGATGGTTACTCAGTCCCGGTCAAGGCCGACGAGATTCGGCGGCCGGCGCGGAGTTTCACGTTCATTGATGAAGAGGAGACTCTGTCAACTGGCGGCGTTTTCGTGCTGGCCGAATGGCAGGAGAGCTTCTGGTGGATGGTGCCGGGTTCCCGCGACCGCGGCAACGGAGCCAATGTCGCCTTCGCGGATGGTCATGCGGAGTTTCATCCGTGGAAGTGGCCGCACCGCATCCGAAAGGCCACGGAAAACCCTATCGTGAACGAGCTGGATCGCGAGGACCTGCGCTGGCTGCTAAGCCGGGTGCCGGGCACAAGGTAGCGCCGCCTCGCCCAGGCGGCCGGGCACAACTGGCCTTGCCGCGGCCGGCGTTCGCCGCGCGGCGCTTTCAGCGAAACCGCCCTGCCCGGACATTCAAATATCCTTACACCCGAGGCCACATTTCGAACCCGGCCAACTCGAAATGGTGATCGAAGCCAAAAACGGCCTCGACCGGAACAACGGGTCATGTCGCCGTCGCTTCAGCCGGTCCACCCTCTTGCCCTCGCGCGGCAGTTTATCGGTCAGCGCCTGCCGAACGACATCGGCGAATGAAATCTTCAATTTCCGCGCCTCGGCCATCGCGCGCTGCTTCATGCCTTCTGGCAGTATGATGCTTGTCCGTGTCATAATGGCATAACCTGCCGGCCCTTTCCCGGGATGGCAACCTCTCAGTGCCGGACCAGGCTGAGGCCGGCGGTTCCGTCTTCGTGCCCTTCGTGGTATGAATTCGGTCCGAACCCCCGTTACTTTTTCCCGTTTCTGCTTCTGGAAGGTATTGGAAGCAAAGACACGCACCGCCGGGCGTCGCCTGGCGCATGCGGACGGCAGCTTCTAAGGAATGGCGAATACGACAATAACTAACACAAAGAGAAAGGTTCAAAAATGAGAACATTCATTACTGGCCTGCTGAAAGGCAGGATAACGCGTTGGGGCATGGTGGCAGCCCTGTTGGCGGCGGGCGGGCTGTCCCTGGCCTGGATGCATCCAAAGCAGTATCAACTCGGCGGCGGCTTTATCGGCAGCGGCGGCGCGGGGATCTGGAATGCCTTGCAAATCCCGCTCGACCCAGCGGGGCGAACAGCGGCCCTCCGGGTCAACTCGCCAACCTACAGCCCCCAATTTGCTGGACTGTTGGCCGCGCTGGGCGCGACTGCAAACGGGAGCGACGCCGTGGGCGAGGTGGAAATGATCAGCCGCGACACCGCCAGATATGGAACCGTGTTCTACGGACGGATGGAGGCGCCGGGAAACCCGCTGGAGATCAACTCGATCTTCGTGATGACCGGCACCGTCAAGTTCACCGGGCCTGACACCATCGAAGTGACGTACACGATCAACGTGTATCCGGTAAACCTCCCCGTCACCAGCCCCTTCTACGGCTTTCCCAACGCCGACGTTAACGGAGACGGATATCCGGATCCGGGCGCCCAGCCGATCGTGATCCCGGGTGTCCTGCCTGTTCAAGGCGTGGACATCGCCAAGCGCGTAACCTTGCGGTAGCCGGTGGGCGACCGCTTCGCAGACGGGGCGGCGGTAGCGGAGTGGCTGGGAGTCTGTCCTGGGGGGTGGGGCAGACTCCCGGCGGCAACGCGGACCAGCCCACCGGCGCAACCCAACCATCAATCTAGACTGAATCCACAACCTCGACCTTCAAGAACACCAACGACCTATGAAAATATCGCTCCTTTCCCAACTGCGCTGGCCACTTCGGCCGCAGCTCCATTCATCGCAGCCCCTCCCATTAACACGGTGGAGGTGGAACTCCACAAGTATGCGCACCTCGGCGAGGAGGTTGTTCGGAACCATGCTGGTTTGCCTTTGCTTCCAGCTTGGCTCCCTGTCGGCCTCCGCCCAGATTCGCGATGGCGGCATTGACCCGGCGAACCTGGGCAAAGGCGAATGGCTCTACTACATGAGCAGCGCCACCAACCAGCTTGGGGGCTATGTGTCGAGCGTGACGGATGAGAACAGCCTGATGCAGTATCTGAAGAGCCAGGGAACGCGGTATGTGATTGTGAAGGCGGCCACGAGCGACCAGTTGTTCAACGGGAGTTACAGCAGCCCGCAGTTCACGAGCAGCCTGGTTAACGCGGCCCATGCCAACGGGCTGTGGATCTTTGGGTATAACCGTTCTTACGGAGCGAACATTCCGGCGGAGATTGCGATCACGGATTACGTGTTTGCGCAGGGGGCGGATGGGTTCGTCTGGGACGCGGAAGCGGAGTGGGAGAGCACCCAGACGTGGATCGGGACCAACGGTCCGGCGCTGGCGTGGCAGCTCTGCTCGGCGGTGCGCTCGAACTGGCCGAACAAGTTTCTGGCGCACGCGCCGTTTGCGATTGTGGGGGTGCACTCCTCCTTCCCGTACAAGGAATTCGGGTATTGGAGCGATGCGGTGATGCCGCAGATCTATCATTTTTCGGCCACCAAAGCGCCGAGCGCGGCGATCAACTGGACGGATGTGAACTGGACGTATTACCAGAACCTCTGGAGCAACCTGCCGCCCGCGAACATCAACGGGCTGGCGGTGTATTGGACCAACGCGATCAAGCCGTTGGTGCCAGTCCAAGACGTGTATGGGCCGCCGTATTCGGCGCCGACCCCGGACAAGGATGTGGAGGAGTTCATTGATTATCTGGCGGCGGATCCGAACAGTCCGGCGGTGGGGGGGTATTGCGGGGCAAACTTCTTCCGGGCCGATCTGCACGATGCGCAGCAGTGGGCGTATATCAGCGGGGGGACGCTCGGCAGGGTGGCTGGGGTGGTCAATAACCTTGTGCTGGACGACGCCGTTGCGAGCGTGACGGGGTCGGCGACGTGGGTGCGGACGTTCTACGTGCTGGGCAACACGACGCCACGGTTTGAGGGGTGCGGGAGCGGGACGGACACGAATTCGTTCGGGACGAATTACCTGGCGCTGGTACAGGGGACGGGGGCCAACCACGTGGAATTCACGCCCAACATCATGGTGCCGGGGGATTACACGGTGTACCAGTGGCATCCCTACCGGGCGGAGGCGTCGGCGAGGGTGCCGTTTGAGATTACATATAACGGGGGTTCGACGACGGTTTATGCCAACCAGCAGACCAACGACGGCAATTGGAGCGTGCTGGGGACATTCAATTTTGCGGCGGGCACTGCGGGCAACATCCGCGTCACCGATGCCATAACGGAGTCTGGGGGTGTAGCTTTGGCGGATGGGATCAAGCTGGTCTTCGTTCCTGCGACGGTGCCGCCGGCGACGCCGAGCGGGTTGACGGCCACCGCGGGGAGCGGTTTGCGAATTGACCTGAGCTGGAGCAACAACGCGGCGAATGCCGTGCACAACGTGGTGGGGCGCGCGCCGGTGGATGGGGGTCCGTATATGGACGTGGCGGTGGTGCCGTTCAGCAGCACTGGCTGGAGCGACACGGCGTTGGCAGGGGAGACGACGTATTATTACGTGGTGCGGGCGGTCAACGGAGCCGGCGCGTCGGCCAATTCGGACCAGGCGAGCGCGACGACGCCACCGGCACCGCCCAGCATCACCACCCAGCCGCAAAGCCAGTACCGGGAACCCGGCCAGAGTGTCACCTTTAGCGTGACGGCAACGGGCACCCTGTCGCTGGACTACCAATGGCTCAAAGGCGGGGTGAGCCTGGCCGACGGCGGCAAGGTCTCCGGGGCGACCACGCCCCAGCTCACGCTGAGCGATGTTTTCGGGAACGATGGCGGCGCCTACAGCGTGGTGGTCAGCAACTCGTATGGCAGCGTCACGAGCGCGGTGGCGATGCTCATTGTGACTGACCCGCTCATCACCAGCCAACCGGCCAGCCAGGAGAGGGAACCGGGCCAAAGCGTGACTTTTAGCTTAACGGCAATAGGCACCGAGCCCCTGTGCTACCAATGGTGGAAGAACGGCGCACCGCTGGCGGAGGCCACCAGTCCCTCGCTGACGCTCACGAACCTGCAGGGGGCGGATGCCGGCAACTACTCGGTGGTGGTCAGCAACCTCTACGGCAGCGTCACCAGCGCGGTGGCTTTCCTCGAGGTTCACAGGTGGGTTCCACTCTTCACTGACACCTTCAATGCGGATACTTCCAGCCAGTGGAGGGTCAACCGCTCCTCTGTGGATACCCGGGTGCAATTCAGTTATGACTACTCGGCCGACGGCATCCCCGCAGCGCCGAATTCAGGAGGCTCCACCCTTGGAGTCAAAATGGAAGCCAACATGACCGGGGGTGTGTCGGCCGCGCTCAGCATCTCTCCTCAGGGCCTGACGCTGGTGGGCGACTACCGGCTGCGCTTTGATCTGTGGATGAATGTCAATGGCCCGTTTCCCGGCGGAGGGGTCGGTCCGACCGAACACTTCACTGCCGGAGTTGGCACGGATGGATACCGAGTCCAGTGGCTGGGCGCAGGCAGCAGCGCGGACGGGGTGTGGTTTGCGGCCGACGGCGAAGGTGGCAGCAGCGACACGACGACCGGTCTTCCTGATTTCTCCGCCTTGACCGGCACCACCTTGCAGGCCGCGGCGTCGGGCGTTTATGCGGCAGGCACCGATTCCAACTCGTCCGGCAATGGGCACCCGTACTACGCAGGTACGTTTCCCGGCGACCAGCCTGCACCCGCCTGGCAGCAGAGCGCCTACCCACAACAGACCGGCAGTTTGGCCGTTGGAACCCTCGGCTTTGGCTGGCGGCAAGTCGTCATCACGAAGATCGGCAACACGGTGGCGTGGTCCATAGACGGGCTGCCCATCGGCACCGTTACCAACGCGATGCTCACCGGCAGCAATGTTTTTGTTGGCTACTACGATTTCTATCCTTCGGTTTCCGACAACGCGGCGCTCAGTTTTGGCTTGGTGGACAACCTCCAGGTGGAATCGGCCCCCGTTCCACCACAGGTCACCTTCCAGCCTCAGGACCAAATCATTCCTTACCTCAACAATGCCACCTTCAGTGTGATGGCGGCAGGCACTGAGCCCTTGAGCTACCAGTGGCGCAAGGACGGCTCGGCCCTGGCGGATGGCGGAAACATTTCAGGGGCCGCCACGTCCCTGCTCACCCTGAGCTCCGTGCTCAGGAGCGACGAGGGCGGCTACAGCGTGGTGGTCACCAACGCCCAGGGCAGTGTGACCAGCCTGGTGGCGACGCTCACGGTGCTTGACCCGGCGATCACCAGCCCGCCGGTCAGCCAGTCCAGGAGCGTGGGTGATAGCGTGACCTTCAGTGTGACAGCCTCCGGGACCCCGCCGTTGAGTTACTTCTGGCAGCGGAACGGCGTGCCGATCGCGGGAGCAACTGAGTCGGCCTACACGACCAACAACGTGCAATTGGCCGACTCGGGCAGCCTGTTCAGTTGCCGGGTCACCAACGCCTTCGGCAGTGTGACCAGCCAGGTGGCCACGCTCGCGGTAATTGACCTGGCGATCATCAGCCAGCCGGTCAGCCAGGACAAGAACCTGGGCGAGAGCGTCACTTTCAGCGTCACGGCCATGGGCACCCCGCCCCTGAGCTACCAATGGTGGAAGGACGACGTCGCATTCGCCCAAGGTACGGGCGCGTCGCTGGCTCTAGCCAACCTGCAAGGGGCCGACGCCGGCTCCTACTGGGTGGTGGTCAGCAACCAGTATCGAACCGTGACCAGCGCGGTGGCGGTATTGGCCGTGAACCTGGCGACCGCTGACACGCTCAACCCGGGAGCCGACAATGACGTATATTGCCTGGCGGTACAGGCGGACGGGAAGATCCTGGTGGGCGGCACTTTCACGAACCTGGGTGGGCAGCCGCGCAACTACATTGGCCGGCTCAATAGCGATGGCACGCTGGAGACCACCTTCAATCCCGCAGCGAGTGGTTCCGTGTGGTGCTTAGCGGTGCAGGCGGACGGGAAGATGGTGGTGGGCGGCATGTTCACGACCCTGGGCAGGCAGCCGCGCACCTGCATTGGCCGGCTCAATAGCGATGGCACGCTGGACGCCACCTTCAATCCGGGGCCGTACGGTTATGTGTTCGCGCTGGCGGTGCAGGCGGACGGCAAGATCGTAGTGGGCGGTTATTTTAACACGCTGGGAGGGCAGACGCGCCTCTGTATTGGCCGGCTCAACAGCAATGGCACGCTGGACGCCGCCTTCAATCCGGGGGCGGACGGTCTTGTGGCTTCCTTGGCGGTGCAGCCGGACGGGAAGATCGTGGTGAGCGGCTGGTTCACGAGTCTGGGCGGGCAGCCGCGCAACCGCATTGGCCGGCTCAACAGCAATGGCACGCTCGACACCGCCTTCAATCCGGGGGCGAACAATTATGTGCAGCCTTTGGCGGTACAGCCGGACGGAAAGATCCTGGTGGGCGGCTCTTTCACGACGCTGGGTGGGCAGCCGCGCAACTACATTGGCCGGCTGAACAGCAATGGCATGTTGGACACCAGCTTCAACCCGGGAGCAGGCACCAATGTGTGGACCCTGGTAGTGCAGGCGGACGGCAAGATCCTCGTGGGCGGTGAGTTCACGACGCTGGGCGGGCAGCCGCGCAACCGCATTGGCCGGCTCAACAGCGATGGCACGCTGG
>CAZVFC010000001.1:109393-311105 GCA_964625855.1 uncultured Verrucomicrobiota bacterium
CTGGGCGGGCAGCCGCGCAACCGCATTGGCCGGCTCAACAGCGATGGCACGCTGGACACCACCTTCAATCCGGGAGCGAACAATTCCCTCCATTCGCTGGCGGTGCAAGCGGACGGGAAGATCCTGGTGGGCGGCACTTTCACAACGCTGGCCGGGCAGCCCCGCGCCGGCGTTGCCCGGCTTTGCAGCACCGAACCGGCTACCCAAAGCCTGTCCCACGACGGCTCGACCCTCACTTGGCTGCGGGGCGGCACCAGCCCCGAGGTCTGGCGGGCCACTCTGGACGTCTCCACCAATGCCACCGACTGGCTCAGCCTCGGCGCCGGCACACGCATGTCAGGCGGCTGGCAATGGACCAATGTATCGCTATCTGTGGGCACCATCTTCCGCGCGCGCGGCTTTGTCTCCGGCGGAGTGGATAACGCCTCAAGCTGGTTTGTGGAAACCAACCTGTTCGCCAGGGTGCCGTTCATCGCCTGGCTCCAGCACTATGGCCTGCCCACCGACGGCTCGGCGGACTACCTCGATACGGATGACGACGGCCACAACAACTGGCAGGAGTGGCGCTGCCAGACCGATCCCACCAACGCGCTTTCGGTGCTGCGCCTGCTGTCAGCGTCGGCCGACGGCACCAACGTCACCGTCACCTGGCAGAGCGTCGCCGGGCTGAACTACTTCCTGGAGCGCACAACGAACCTGTCCGTTAGTCCGCCCTTCACGCTGCTGGCCCCGAACCTCCCCGGCCAGCCGGACACGACGACCTACACCGATACGGACGCAGCCTCCCTGGCCCCGCTCTTCTACCGGGTAGGCGTCATCTGCCCGTAAGGGACGCTCCCTCGGATTCTCGTTTTTTCAGCGGCAAACGGCGATCAGCCCAACTTGGGAGCCGTCAGCGCTTGCTCGTTCACCTAGCATTTACCGGGACGGTTAGACTTGAGGCACGACGCCTGGCTCGCAGCCAAGGATTGTGGGTGAGGTGGTAGCACCCGGGGGATTGGGACCGGCGGCTGAATCCGCACCGAGTGGCAGACCCATTGCCGTGGCCGCCCAACCTGTGCCGTGCCCACTGCCTCCCGAGGAAATGCAAGACTTGCGATGGAATCGGAGTCATTCGGTGATTCGGGTAGCTGCCGGTTGATAGCCATATTATCACTGGGGCTTTAGGATGGAAATACGAGGGGTATAGGATGGGTATAGGAGGGGTAAAGGAGGGGTTTACGAGGGATTATTGCGAGCACACGGCCTTGCCATGGGCTGGCGATCTGGATTCCCAGGCCCGTAGCAGACCTCACTGGCTCTGCTCTGGCACCCCAGCCGGGCGCCGTTCGACCGACAACGACCAGGAATCCGGCATGATCTGACAACGTTCTGCGGTGGCAGCATTTACCTGGCGCTCTCAGCGCTCTTTGCATTGAGTTGTGTATCTTCTTACACAGACCCTGGTTTGCGGGTTGAGCAAAGCCCCCTGCTCTGCTAGAACCTGCCGCGCATGAAGCACACCTCCGGCTCGATTGAGGTCATTACCGGCTCGATGTTTTGCGGCAAGACCGACGAACTCATCCGGCGCCTGCGCCGGGCGACCATCGCCCGCCAGAACGTCCAGGTCTTCAAGCCCGTCATTGACAATCGCTACGCGCTCGAGAAGCTCACCTCCCACGCTGGCTCCGAATATGCCGCCCGCCCAGTGCCCAATGCGGCGGCAATCCGCGAACACCTGGAGCCCGAGACCACGGTGGTCGGCATTGACGAGGCTCAGTTCTTCGACGAGGCCATCATCCCTATCTCGCGCCAACTCGCCGACCGTGGCGTGCGCGTCATCATCGCGGGTCTCGACACCGACTTCCGCGGCGAGCCGTTCGGCCCGATGCCCGTGCTGATGGCCACCGCGGACGTCGTGGACAAGCTCCACGCCATCTGCATGGTCTGTGGCGCCCTGGCCTGCCGCACCCAGCGCTTGGTTGACGGCAGACCCGCGCGCTACAACGACCCGGTCGTCATCGTCGGCGCCGCCGAGCTCTACGAAGCCCGCTGCCGCGCGCATCACCAGGTTCCGGGCCGATGAGGCGGGCTCAGGCCGTTCCCTCCCCCGGCTCCCAGCGGCGGACATCAAGGTGAGGCCGCGCCGCGAATTCTCCACATTTTCCTGTAACATTTTCTCGGCTTCGCTTCTGAGGGGAGTGTATGAATAGAGTTGAGACCAAGAATCGGGCTATGCCTGAGAAGTGTCCTAGATGCGGGAACGCGCTGCCGGCGGGTGCGCTGGCTGGGCTTTGCCCCGCCTGTCTGCTCCAGCAGGGCGCCGCTGCCGATACGGCCACTGGCCCCGACGCCAGGCCGTTTGTCACACCGACGGTTGAGGAGGTGGCCCGGCTTTTCCCGCAACTTGAAGTCCTTGCCCTGCTCGGCACCGGCGGCATGGGGGCTGTTTATAAGGCCAGGCAGAAGCAGCTCGACCGGGTAGTCGCCCTCAAGATCCTGCCCCCGCGCAGCGGCGATGATGCCGCGTTTGCCGGACGGTTCACCCGCGAGGCGAAGGCGCTGGCCAAGCTGCTGCATCCAAACATCGTGACGCTCTTCGAGTTTGGCCAGGCGGACGGCGTCTGTTACCTGCTCATGGAGTATGTGGACGGCGTCAACTTGGGCCAACTCATGCGCTCCAGCCGCGTCTCGCCACGGGAGGCGCTGGCGATCGTGCCCCAGATCTGCGACGCCCTCCAATACGCCCACGATCAGGGGATCGTGCATCGCGACATTAAGCCGGAGAATATCCTGTTGGACCGGCGGGGTCGAGTGAAGGTGGCGGACTTCGGCTTGGCGAAGATCCTCGAGGATAGGGACGCCCCGCCGAGCCATCCGGGCGATGACGAGCGGGCGGCTGGCTCAGGCCCCCCGGCCGGCTTGACTGAGGCGGGAGCGATCATGGGCACGCCCAAATACATGTCGCCGGAGCAGGTCGAAGCGCCGGGCGAGGTGGATCACCGGGCGGACATTTATGCGCTGGGCGTGGTGTTCTACCAGATGCTCACCGGCGAACTGCCCGGCAAGCCCCTCGTTCCGCCGTCCCACACCCGCGGGAATGTCCAAATAGATGTGCGCCTCGACGAAGTCGTGCTGCGGGCGCTGGAGCGGAAGCCCGAACTCCGCTACCAGCAGGCCAGCACCCTCAAGACGCAAGTGGAAACCATCGCCACCACCACGGCTGGCGCATCGCAGCCAGCAGTCCCGCCGTGGATGTACCGCGGACTGGATTATCGCTCCAAAGCCACGCTGTTCGGCCTGCCCTGGCTGCACGTGACTGCTGGTATTGACCCTGTGACCGGCAGGCAGCGCGTGGCCAAGGGCATCATCGCCATCGGCGGCATCGCCAAAGGCGTCGTGGCGATTGGCGGCATAGCGATAGGCTGGCTGGCGTTCGGCGGCCTTGCGGTGGGGGCGTTTGCTTATGGCGGGCTTGCGCTCGGATTGCTCGCCTTGGGCGGTGGGGCGGCAGCCCTGGTTGCCGCGCTGGGAGGTGGAGCGATGGCGCCGATTGCGGTGGGGGGCGGCGCAATGGGCTACCTTGCATACGGCGGCAAGGCCGTCGGCATGCATGTCCAGGACGCGATGACGACAGACCCGGTGGCGGAGGAGTTCTTCCTGCCGTGGGCCAGGATATTCTTTCCATTCATTCAGGAGTTCCAGTTGCTCAACGCCATCCTCCTCGTGTCGGTTCTCGCAGTTGGCGTCGGCGTGCCCCTGTGGCTGCAAACAAGAGTGGGGGGTGGCACCTCAAGCAGCGGCGTCCCACCGCAGGCCTCTGGCGGGGCAAAGCGCATGCTTTCAGGGCCGATCTTCACCGTGCTCGCGTGCACCGCGCTGCTGTTATTTACCGCATCGCACAATGCCACGGTCATGTTGCTGGGTGCGGCGGCCATGCTTGTAATCGGCCTGTTCATTTTTCGCCGGCCAGCCGCCCGTGGGGCTTTGCTGGTGGCGCTGGCTGGCCTGGGTGTCGCTGCGGTGGTGGTGATCCTACTGGAGCACAAGCCCCGCGAATCGGCGGCCCCCAGAGCTGGTTTCGGCCCAGCGATCGAACGCGTGCTTCCCGACCCCGATAACGGTGACGGCAAGAGCAATCATGAGACTCTTTGTCTGCGGACCGGGCAATTGTCGCCTGTCCTTGGCGCGGCCCCCAAGGAGAGCGGCGGCCGAATCCGGGCGCTGACGGCCAGCGAGGGGGACCTTTATGCCGAATACGACGATTACGTCGGCCGTCGCTGGGCGTTAATCACGCATGGCCTGAAGCTCTCCGACCTGACGCCAAGCCAATGGGAGAACGCAACCTCCTCCGATCTAACCAAAGCCCTTGAGGTTCCCACCGCGGTGGACCATGTGGAGCAGATTGGGGCCACGCTTTACCTGCTACCGGACGGACTGCAGCCCATGACGTTCGCGTTCCAGACCCGAGCAGGGGTCCGGGGCCTCATGCAAATCACCGGGTTTACTGACAACCCGCGCGGCGTGAAGATACGCTACAAGCTGGCCCAGGCTTCGCCGGACCAAGCCGCTTCTAAGCCCATCCCGCCGAAAGCAGCGGAATTGCCTCCTGGCGCCGCAACTCGCAGCCCTGGCTCCTTGCGGCCCGCGACGACTATCCACGCCCAGGACGGCAGAGTCATTGTGAATCTGCCGGGCGGCACACTGAGCGCCGACCGAATCGAGCTTGGGGTTTCGAACACGCTGGAGGCAACCGGCACCAATGTTAACTATGAACTCAAGGGAATCGTGCGGCCCAGAATCGTGCGGCCCAGGTGAGTTGACTGCCGGACCTTCCAGCGCATCCGCCCCTGCGGCGGGCGACATCTTCGCCACGACCCATTGGACGGTGGTGCTGGCCGCCGGCTGCCGCGGCACACCGCAGGCGGACCACGCACTGGAGGAGTTGTGCCGCACTTACTGGTTTCCCCTCTATGCCTACGTGCGACGGCAGGGCCACTCGAAGGAGGACGCGGAGGACCTGACGCAGGGTTTCTTCGCGTGCTTTCTGAAGCGGAATTACCTGGAGGGCGTCAGCAGCGAGAAGGGCCGCTTTCGCGCGTTTCTGCTGGCCGCACTGAAGCATTACCTCGCCAATGAACATGATCGCGCCGGACGGCAGAAAAGGGGCGGAGGAGTAGCGCCGCTCTCGCTCGATTGGCAGGACGCCGACACGCGCTACCAGATTGATCCGGCTGACGGGCTGAGCCCGGACAAGCTCTACGACCGGGCCTGGGCCACAACCCTGCTCGAACAGGTCATCGCGCGGCTGCGGGTGGAGTGTGCTTCCGAAGGCAAGGCTGAGCTGTTCGAGCAGTTGAAGCCGTTCCTGATGGCGGGCAAGGGCGCCATACCTTACGCAGAGGCCGCAGCCCGGCTGGGCTTGAATGAGACTGCGGCAAGGGTGGCGGTCCATCGCCTGCGCAAGCGTTACCGCGAGTTGCTGCGGCAGGAGATCGCTCAGACGCTTTCCGATCCCACGCAGGTGGAGGAAGAATTGCGCGCCTTGTTTGACGCGTTCGCGGAATGAGACTCGTCCGCTGGCATGCTGCCTGCGCTTGAATTCGGCTCAGCGGTTTTCGGCCGGCTTGGCCATCTGCGCGCGCACGCGTTCGATGTTGGCCTCTATGCGCTGCACGTAATGGTTGGGCCCGGAAGGATAGGGGTCGTTTAGAAACCGATATAAGCCGCAGAACTCCCGCTCCAATCGCGGCTGAACGTAGCCGGACCAGAACTCCGGCGTTTTCTGCATGAGGTCTCTGGCGCTGGAATACGAGCTGATGAAATGGGTCTTGTCCTTGGAGAAGCTGGCCGCCTCGGCGAACTCGGCGTAAAGAGTGGGGAGCTTATCCACATAATCCTCTGCCGCCAGTTGCCCGAGCAGGTCAGCGGTGGCCAGGGCGAAGCCAACGGTCTTTTCGAGCTCGCTCTGGAAGGGAATCTCATCCAGCCTCGCGTTGACGCCGGTGCAGCGGATCATGTTCTGCACGGCTCTTATGTCCGTGGCGCCAAAGCCTTTCTCAGTCAGCAGTACGGCGGCAAACTCAGCACTCCGCGTCACATGGGTAATCGTGTATTTGGCACCGGTTCCCTCCATGTCACCCCGCTGCTTAAGATACCCCGTATCGTGCAGCAGAATCGCCAGCAGGCCGAGCTGGAACATCTCCCGCGTCAACGGTGGCTGCGTTCCCGCCAGGTGCCGGCCGCGCAAAAGCCGCGCCAGGCAGAGCGTGCCCTGGAGGGTGTGTTCGAAGTCATGGTACCGGGCGTCCACAGCCTGGTAATCGCAGTAATTGCCGGTGAAACACTCGATGGCCCAGCCGAAGACCCGTGGCACGAATATCGGGTCAGCGGAAGCGAACATCGCCCGGTAGGCCGCTTGCACTTCGACCTCGACTGCCGTCGGGTCTTTGGTGGCAACCGCTGAAAACATCTTCCAGCTATAGTAGCGCTGTTCGTGCAAAAGTGCACACATTTTCTGGGAAGATGTCCGGGCCGGGCATGACAATTTGGCGAGTCCAGCCTTTGCGCGGTGACGATCGCTGGAAGGTCGGGCACTACGTGGCCAGAGTGTCTGCGGGCTTGTTCAACTGCGGGTTTTGGAGAATAAGTATGCCATGGCCGCTCATCACCGCTCGCCCCCCGGCGATCCGACGTTCTCCGCCAGGGCACGCTCAACCGGAGAGATTCTTCGGCGGGTGGCCCTGTATCTGCGGCCTTACAAGCTGCTGGCCGCCGGCACCATCGGTTGCGCAATCTTCTCCCTGGCCTTCTCGCTGGCCTATCCCAAGCTGATGCAGTTCGTCATTGACGACGTGATCGGCAACCAGCGGGCAGACCTCTTGATCCCAGCTATGGCGGCTCTCTTGGGCGCGTTTCTGCTGCGCGATCTCTTCAACAGCCTGCGCATCCGGCTTAACAACACCCTGGAACAGAACGTCATTTACGACATGCGCCGGGAGGTTTACGCCCGTCTGCAGCGGCTGCCGGCGAACTATTTTGACCAGCGCGCCTCCGGTGATCTAATGACTCGCGTCGTCGAGGACGTAAACGCCGTCGAGCGTGTCATGATTGACGGCACCGAACAGGGGAGCGTTGCGTTGCTGAGCATCGTGGCCGTGACGGTCATCATGTTCGCCACCAACCCATCGCTGGCAGCAGTGGCGCTGATTCCGTTGCCGTTCCTCGTGGCGGGAGCGCTCTGGTACACGCTCACCGCCCACCGGCGGTACCGGAGACAACGCCAGGCCGCCAGCGCTCTGAACGCGCTGCTCATGGATAACCTGCAGGGGGCGCGCCAGATCAAGGCATTTGGTCGCGAGGTGCACGAGGACACCCGCTTCGCCCAGCGCGCCGATGACCTCCGTCAAAGCACGCTCGGGATCATGCGGGTGTGGGCCACCTACTCCCCAGCGATGGCTTTCGCCGGGGCGCTGGGAATGGTGCTCGTGTTGTGGATGGGCGGCCGACAGGTGTTGGCGGCGCAGATGACGCTGGGCCAGCTCGTAGGCTTTCTCTTCTATCTCGGCTTGTTCTACGAGCCGATCGCGCGGCTGCATGGGCTCAACCAATTGCTGCAAGCGGCCCGCGCTGCCGGTGAACGCGTGTTCGACATCCTCGACACGCCTGCGGAACGGGCCAACGGGTTTCCGCGCCAGCCGCTCCGTACGCCGGTTAACGGCGAGGTGGCTTACGAAAGCGTCGGCTTCAGTTACAACACAGGACAGGCGGTGTTGCGGAACGTTTCGCTCCGGGCATGCCCGGGCGAAATGGTGGCCCTGGCCGGCCCTACGGGCTCCGGCAAGTCCACCCTGGTGAACCTGCTGCCGGGCTTTTATGAGCCGACCTCAGGCCGCATCACGATTGACGGCCAGGACATCAGCGGCGTCTCGCTCGAATCCCTGCGCTCGCGGATCAGTGTCGTAAGCCAGGAGGCCTTTCTCTTCAACGGCACCGTTCGCGAGAACATTCTCTATGGCCGCCTGGATGCGACCGAGGCGGAAATGATTGTCGCCTCGCGGGCGGCGAATTGTCACGAGTTCATTGCCCGGCTGCCCGACGGCTATGATTCCCGTGTCGGCGAGCGCGGCGTGAAGCTCAGCGTCGGCGAAAAGCAGCGGGTGAGCATCGCGCGCGCGCTGTTGAAGAATGCGCCGATTCTCATCCTGGACGAAGCCACCGCGAGTGTGGATACGGCCACCGAGAAGCTCATTCAGGAAGCCCTCGAACGCCTGCTGGCTGGTCGCACCAGCTTTGTCATCGCGCATCGGTTGAGCACGATCCGCAAGGCGGACCAGATTCTGATGCTGCGCCAGGGCCAGATCATCGAGCGTGGCACACACGACGAGTTGATGGCGGCCGACGGTCTCTACAGCCGGCTCGCCCGCATCCAAGGCACGACCTTTATCGAAGAGAGCTTCGAGAAGCTTTCCGCATGAGAGTGATTTCCGCCTTTGAGCTTGCCAAAGCGCCGGACCTTCGTAACTTCGCAACATGGAACAGTCACAACTGACGCAGTATTTGCCGGTCCTCATGCTCGGAGTGCTGGCGGTGGCCTTTTCCTTCGGGATGCTGGTAATGTCGGTTGTGATCGGCAAGAAGGGCAAGCGGCCGCCGGTCAAAGACACCGCTTATGAATGCGGGATGATTCCGGTGGGTGCGGGCAGCACCCGCCTTTCGGTGAAGTTCTACCTCGTCGCGATGCTGTTCATTCTCTTCGATATCGAGGTGATCTTCCTCTATCCCTGGGCCGTCATCTACCGGGACATGCTCAAGGAAAACGGCGGCTTGATTCTCGGTTCGATGATTTCCTTCCTGGTCATCCTCTTCGTCGGCTACATCTACGCCGTGAAGAAACGGGCTTTCGACTGGAAATCCTGAGCGGGCCTTAGCCCAGGGTGCTGCGCAGGGTGTCAAAGAACTGCTTGCTCGATGCGGCAGTCACGGGCTGCTTGCCCTTCTCGTCCGCGTGTTCCACGAATTCGGCTGGCAGGTCCTTGAGAAAGGGCGATGGGTGGCAGGGCGTGAGGCTGCCGTACTTCTTCCGGCCCGCGCAATGGCTGATGGACAGCGTCTGCATCGCCCGTGTGATGGCCACGTAAAAGAGCCGCCGCTCCTCGTCGAGCGTGTTTTCATCCTTCGAGCGCGAGTGGGGTAACAGCCCGTCTTCCATCCCGACGATAAAGACGCTGGGGAATTCCAGCCCTTTGCAACTGTGCATGGTAATCAGCGTCACGGCGTCGCCCGGCACCTCGTCTTCCTCTTCCTCGCGTTCGGTGTCCAACGTGATCTGTTCGAGGAATGCCTGCAAGCGATCGAAGGGCGGTTGCGAAGCCGGTTCGGAACCGTCGAGTGTGGCGGTCAGTTCCCGAACACTGCGGATGCGGCCCTCTGCCGACTCGGGATTCTTTTCACTCCGGCGCAGTTCGGCAAAGTATGCAATCTCGTCCAGGAAAAGATCTACCAGCGTTTGTAGCGCGCGCGGCTCGCGGGACAGGCTTTCGGTGTGGAGACGGCTGCGCGTGCTCTCGATCAGCTCGACGAAACGCTGGATGCATTCGCGCGATTTTGTCTGAAAGGTCGCTGTGACCGTCGGGTTCTTCATGACGGCGAAGACTGAACACTTGCGTTCGTGGCTTGCGCCGAGCAGGCGCTCCATCGTGACATCGCTAAGCCCGCGCGCGGGCACGTTCGCAATGCGCAGGAGGCTGACGTCGTCGTTCGGGTTGAGGAGCGTCTTCAGGTAGGCCAGGAGATCGCGGACCTCGCGCCGATCGAAGAAGCTCTGACCGCCAATCAGATGGTAACGCACCCCGGCTTGCCGCAGAGCGGTCTCCAGGGGGCGGGATTGCGCGTTGGTGCGGAAGAGGATCGCGTGGTCGGACCACGGCACCCGCTGCGCCAGCCGGGCGTAGTTAATCTGCTCGACGATGCTCCGGGCCTCGGCCTCATCGTCGGAGAAGGTTTGCAGTATGATTTTCGGGCCGTCGCCCTTCTGCGACCAGAGTCTCTTGCCGCGGCGCCGGACGTTGCGCTTGATGACGGCATTGGCGGCGCCGAGGATGGTGTTGGTCGAGCGATAGTTCTGCTCCAGCTTGATCACCTTGACCTCGGAGAAATGCCTCTCCATGTCGAGCAGGTTGGAGATGTCCGCGCCGCGCCACCCGTAGATGCTCTGGTCGTCATCGCCCACGACGCAGAGATTGCGGTGCTCCTGGGTGAGGGCCTGCACGAGCTGGAATTGGGCCGCGTTGGTGTCCTGGTACTCGTCAACCATGACGTAGCGGTATTTGCCGCGGCAGGCCTCAAGCGCGGCTGGATGCTCCTTGAAGAGCCGCAGGGCGAGCAGGATCAGATCGTCGAAGTCCACCGCGTTGCAGGCGCGCAGCGCAGATTCGTAGCGGGAACGGATGTGCTCGGCCATGGCGCGCACGCTTGGATCTCCAAAGACCGCGGCGCGCTCGCCGCCGTTCCTGAACCGGCTGAGCAGACTCAAGATCGCTGCCGGGTCGGCCTTTTCTCCCTTGGCCGAGATCTGGGCGAGGATCTTCTTGATGGCGCCGATTTGCTCGGATTCGTCGTAAATGACGAAGTTCCGCTTGTACCCGAGCTTCTCGATGTGCTGCCGCAAAATACGGACGCAAAGCGAGTGGAAGGTGCAGATGGTTGGGCGCAGGCTGCTCTGCCCGGGTAGGGACGCCTCGCCGAGGCGTCCGCTCGCGCCCCAAGCCGGACGTTTCGGCGAAACGTCCCTACCAGCCGGCCCTAGCCGCCTCTTCGGAATGAGCTTGATCACCCGCTCCTGCATTTCGCGGGCGGCCTTGTTGGTAAAGGTGACCGCCAGGATGTGATCGGGCGAGATCCCGCGCTCGATCATGTGCGCGACGCGGGACGTAATGACCCGCGTCTTGCCGGTTCCCGCTCCAGCCAGGATCAGGAGCGGGCCACGAATCGTTTCCACCGCCTGTCTTTGCTGCGGGTTCAGGGAACTCAGACTCAACATCGCGCGCGGAGTCTAGGGCGCACTAAAGTGAAGGCAAGCGTATTGGCGATTCTGGCCTATTCCTTGGCTCTTCTGGATCGGCATCAGCCTCGTCATTGTCGGCATCGCCGCCTTCAACCTGCTGATTGACTTTGCCGTGATTGAGGATGGGGTTGGCCGGGGCTTTCGAATAATCTCTCTTGTCTGGCCGCGCCACTTGCTTTTTCATGGCTGTGTGCAACCCGGACGAGCACTCCTTGAAATGGGCACCGAGAGCTGCTCGGACGCCCAGTTGCTGGCGATCCTCCTCGGCAGCGGTGGTCGTGGGTATTCAGCCCTCGACACGGCCAACGCCTTGCTCGACAAATATGGCACGCTCACCGGCTTGATGAATCGTCCACTTGACGAGGTCGCGCAGGTCAAAGGCATCAAGGCCGTGCGCGCGATTCGACTCGCCGCCGCGTATGAAATCTGCCAAAGATTGCTGAGAGAAGTCGCCCGCGACGCATGATGAAAACACGTGAACTGGCCCGCGCCCGGATTGGCCGCGTTAAACCGCCGGCCTTCGAACATATCAACCGGCAGATTCCCCCGGAGCCGCACACGGCCATGTATGTGTGGCACAAGTACTGGTCCCACCAGACCTGGAATGTGGTTGGCGAGCACATCCTGGCCTATACCAAGCCGCACCAAATCGTGTTCGATCCCTTCGCCGGCAGCGGTGTGGTTGCCACTTCAACCCGACAGCCAGTCACACTACCAAACTGACGCTACCATGAAGATCAAGTTTACCGAAGATGTTTCCCTGGCCCTTTCAAAACGAATCGGCGGAAGGCCACGCATTAGAAAGCGATTCCGGAGCGGCGAGGTTTGTGATGTCGAGTTTCTCGGGGAGGATAACGACGCAAATGCTATGAGCTTTGTAATGGAGAACGGGACCATCGCTGCGGGAGTCCCACTTCATCTGGTCGAAGTATTGGCCAAGCCGAAAGCTCAAGGGGTTAGCCGCTAGTCATCTTTGCAGGGGAAGGGTTTGCGAAGTGGAAGCATGAAAAGTGTCATGGTTCGAATTCCGCTTGCCCGATTCCGGATGCGAGCTTGGCTGACCCCATGACTAACCGTAGGAAGCCCGGCCAACTCAAGGCTCGCGAATTACATTCGCTGGTTCATGAGTTCCAAACAACATTCGGTTGTGCGGCTCCTGAGAGAGAATCCTGCGAGCAACAGGTGGGCCTCCTCGACGAGTTCGAAATGATACACGCCGCCTGGGCGGAGGAGCAAATCTCCAAGGCCGAGGGGTTCAATATCCTCCACACCATGCGGGTAACAAGGAAAGAACTGTGCCACTCCGATATTCTCGCGTGGTTATTGGACCATCGACTGGACAGGTTCGGGACCCACGCTCAAGGGAATTGCGGCTTCCGCCTATTTCTGCAAAGGCTGGATCTACCTCAAAAGTTTGCAGAAGCAGATTACCGGGTTACCCGCGAAGCGTCTGGCGAGGAGTCCAGGCTGGACGTTCTCATCGAAGCAGAGTGCCAGTTTGTCATCGGAGTTGAGAACAAATTGGCGTCGGAAGAAATGCTGGCTTTGAATAATGGCAAGGACCAAACCCGGCGCGAGTGGGACGATCTCAAGAGGCGAGGCAAAGAACTGCGCGTGCCACTTTCCTGCGTCAAAGCGTTCTTTCTGACACCGGACAACCAAGCGCCCCGAAGCAGGAACTTCACAGCGATTTCCTGGCGGCAGGTCGCCGAAGTGTTCGAGGAATTTGCGGCCAAGGCAAAGCCCCCATTGGTCAAGCTTTTCGCGCAGCATTATGCTGAGACCCTGCGCCGCGATGTCGTCTCTGAAGCCCAAACCGAAGAGGATTACAATGAATAAGCAAAACCTGAGTACACAGGACCGTTGGCTAATCAAGAAGTGGGAGAAGGCACTCCAATTTGAGGGCGCCATGGATTCCGTGCGGCAGTACTACGAGCAGTTGCTCAGCAAGGTTCATCAAAGGGTGAATAAGAAATACCAAGAGCTCAGTGAATACAATCCCCACAGGTTGTCGGACAGGATGACGGAAGCGCAATATGACGACGGTGGTGGCTGCGTGGGCTTTTCCAGGCCGAAGTGGTGCCGCAAATGGCCCAACTGGCCATCCGGCATCTGGCTCTGGGACATCAGCTTGGACGAACTCGTCACAGAACTAGCTCCAGCCCCGTGTATTTCCATCTGGCTGAGCGTCTCCAAACGGCAAGAGAAGAGGATAGAGAAACTGCGGTCGCGTCTGCGCCCCCGATACTCCAGGATTGGCCACCGTCTATCCCTACGCTTTCAAGAACACGATCCAAGCGACAACAGCGTTTGTCTCTGGTACGAGCTTCCCGAAGTACGTCCAAGACTCCTAAGAATGTTGCTTCACGATGATGGTCAGCCTTTTGTTGACTGTATTGCCAACCACGTCGAGGTCATGGCGCGATTGCTTCAGGGCTTGGATGATTTATTGCGTTAACGGATAACCGAAGGCTTGGACGTGACCGGCTTTCTCGAAGAGAGCATCAGCGAAGACTCTGAGTTGGTGGAAGCGAAGTTGGGCGGCGCGTCGGGCAAGCTTTGGTGGTTCGCGGACAAGACCTTTGCCGCGCGCCTGGAGGCGGTGCCGCTGACTGAACGGGTGGAAGCGACCGTCTTTCGCTGCCTGCATGAAAAGGGGCGTGTCACCTTCACCGAAGTATGGGACACGGTCGCAAAGGAGTTTCCGAATTCCCTCACGTCGGACAGCACGAGCATCACGGAGGCACTGGAGCTGTATGGGCGCAAAGTGAGCGGCGGTGCCTGGATGCTTAAAGAGGAAATCCGTATCCACCTCTCGCGTCATAGCGAGCTGATCGCCTTGCTGGCGAAAATAGGCGCCGCGCGCGGACATACTATCTGGATCGGCCAACGCGAGCAGCGCGAGTCGGTAAGCGGATTGGTCGAAGAAGTCCGGTTGCGCGATTTGGTTACCGCCAAGCCTGCGGCCTTGACCGGGGTGACGAACCTCCGGCCCGTGCTGGATATGGACCTGCTCTGGCTCGACGGAAACCAGGTGGTTCGCGCGTTCGAGGTGGAATGCACCACCACCATGACCAGCGGATTGCAACGTGGTTCAAACCTCCCGGCAAGTGTGCCCAAAACGATGGTTATCCCCGAAGCGCGAGAAAAGGACTTTCAGCGCAAGATGAAGTCGCCCCTCTTCAACGAGCACTTCAACAAGGACAATTGGACGCTGGCTTATTTCGACGCGCTCCGCAATGCATTCACCAAGACAAAGGCCAAAACGGCATTGGAGGCCCTGCTTGGTCAGAGAAAGAGCGTAGGCTCACCCGAGAAAGGCGAGGAAGCGAACGGAACTCAACGGTTGATGGAGTTCGCTGGCACAGGCGCGCCAGCGCTGTCGGAAGAATCCCTCGAAAAGTCGGCAGTGGGTGAGTAGAGCGGGGCGTGAAAATAGTCTAAGTGCCGTCAGGACAGTGGATTGCTGATTTCGGCGAGCGGCAAGCACAGGTGTGGGGGTCAGAGTTCTTGCGCGGGGCCGCGCGGGGCGACGGCAGCCTGCCTCCAAAGAATCGGTTGCCACAGGGACACCCGGGCGGCTAGACTCCGGCGCATGGTTCACACTTTGTTCAACCATCATGCGGTTGACGAGGTTTCCTCATTCAAAGATTTGTACGTGAAGGCGTATCGTGTGATGTTGCTCGCGCGCATCCTGGACGATAAGTTCGCGAGCCTCTATCGCATGGGCAAGATCCACGGTGGGGTCTTTCTCGGGCGCGGCCAGGAAGCCTTGAGCGTTTCGATCGGGCTTGCGCTGAGGAGGGGGGACATTTTCGCGCCGCTGATTCGCGACGGCGCCGGGCGGCTGGCGTTCGGGGAGCCGATTTTGGATGCGGTACGGACTTATCTGGGCTCAGCCCTGGGACCGATGCGCGCGCGGGACGGCAACGTCCACCGCGGCCGGCCCAAAGAGGGACTGCTGCCAATGATCAGCCACCTGGGAGCCATGATCTCCGTCGTAAATGGGGCTCTGCTGGCGCATCGGTTCAAGGGGATCAAGGGCACAGTGGGTGCCGCATGTATCGGCGACGGTGGAACCTCCACCGGTTCGTTTCATGAAGCGGTGAACCAGGCGGCGGTGGAGAAACTGCCGTTGGTGCTGATCGTGGCCGACAATCAGTACGCCTACTCGACGCCCACCGAGCGGCAATTCGCCTGCGCTTCGCTCCTGGACAAAGCCCGTGGGTATGGGATGGAAGGGCAAGCGGTGGATGGGACGGACTTGAATGCCTGCCTCAAGGTTGTCGGCGAGGCGGTCGCCAAAGCGAGAGACGGCGCTGGTCCGCAGATGGTCCTCGGCCGGCTGTTGCGGCTTTGCGGCCATGGCGAGCATGATGACGCAAGCTACATTGACCCGCGGTTGAAGGTGTCCGCGGTGGGCCAGGATTGTCTGAAAGTCGCGGAGGCATATCTGCTGCAGTCGGGCTGGGCCGACGCGCAGTCGCTTGCGGCCTGGCGCGCTGAGGCGGCGCAGAAGGTCGAAGAAAGCGTCGCCAAAGTGCAGCGCGAGCCGGGACCGGACCCGTACAAGGAGGATTGGTGCGCCTTGTCGTCGAAGCACCTGAGCGAGGGCCACGAGCCGGTTTGAAGGGGATGAGCATTACCTATCTCGACGCCATTCGCGAGGCCCAGGCGCGGGCGCTGGCGGATGACCCGCGCGTGTTCATCTACGGTCAGGATGTCGGCGCGTTCGGCGGCGCGTTTAAGGCTACGAAGAACCTGGCGCAGACCTTCCCCGGACGGGTGATAGATGCGCCGATCAGCGAAGATGCGATGCTTGGCCTGGCGGTCGGCGCCGCGATCCAAGGCATGCGGCCAATCATTGAAGTGCAGTTCGCGGATTTCTCCACACCGGGCTTCAACCAGATCGTCAACCAAGCGGCAACACTGCATTGGCGGACCCGGGTCCCCTGCCCTATCACCGTGCGGCTGCCGTGCGGAGGCACTTCCGGCAGCGGGCCGTTCCACAGTCAGAGCATGGAAGCGATTTACGCGCATTATCCCGGCTTGATCGTGATGACGCCCGCAACGGTGGAGGATGCCTACAGCATGCTGCTCGAAGCGGTGGCCATTGATGACCCGGTCATTTTCTGCGAGCACAAATACCTTTACTACCACCTCAAGGCCGAGAGCCTGCCCACCGAGGCCATGCCGACCGGCAAAGCACGGATTGCGCGAGCGGGGCGCGACATGACTCTGGTCGCCTACAGCGCCATGGTGCATGAGGCCCTAGCCGTGGCCGCCGAACTCGCCACCGAAGGCACGGAAATCGAGGTAGTTGACCTGCGTTCCGTCAAACCGTTGGACACAGACACAGTAATGGCCTCCGTGGCGCGCACGGGCCGATTGCTCTGCGTTGGCGAGGCGTGGCCGTGGGGCGGCGTGACGGCGGAGGTGATCGCGCGCGTGGCCAGCGAGGGTTTCGGCCTGCTCGATGCGCCGCCACAGCGCCTCAACGCGAAGGATACACCGGTGCCGTACCACCCGAACCTGTGGGCAGCACATCGCCCGACCGCCCGCAGCATCGCTGCCGCCGCGCGCCGGTTGCTGCGGCTGTGA
Organism: uncultured Verrucomicrobiota bacterium; assembly: GCA_964625855.1. Lineage (GTDB taxonomy): Bacteria > Verrucomicrobiota > Verrucomicrobiia > Limisphaerales > UBA8199 > JAPLUA01. The sequence continues at coordinate 126,039 of CAZVFC010000001.1, forward strand.
ACGATGCAAACGCTCTGAGCCTATGCCTTCCATTCCGATTATCATGCCGCAGCTTGGCGAGTCCATTGCCGAAGCCACCGTGGTTAATCTGCTGGTCCCGGTCGGCGACCAGGTGCAGACGGACCAGGACATCATCGAAGTCGAGACCAGCAAGGCGACCATGAACGTGGCCTCGCCCTGCCCGGGGCGCGTCGAACGCTTCCTCGTTAAGCCAGGCGAGAGTTACCCCGTTGGCGCTGTGCTTGGCTACCTGGATGTCAGTCCAGCCGACGCGGCACGACTGGGGCTGGACGCAGCCCCCGCCAAGAACGGCGAGGAAAGCCACGCCGGCCTCGACCCCTCCCGCAGAACCCACACTGAGACCACGCACAAGAGCGTCCAGCCGACCGTACGCGGGTTGCCCGTCCCGGCGAACGCTGCCGGCGCCAGCTACATGTCCCCGCGCATGAAAGCGCGCATGGTCGAGCTGGGGCTGCACGCGGCGGACCTGGCGGGCCTCCCCGGCAGCGGCGCCGCCGGACGCGTCACCATCCAGGATTTCGAGAAGTTCGTCGCCAACCTCGAACAGCATAAGCTGAGTCAGGCGTCGAGCATGCGCGTGGCCGTCGCCGATGCCATGCGGCGGAGTTGGACGAGGCCGCTGGCAACCGTCGCTCTGCCGGTGTGCTTCGATCCGCTGCTGAAACATCGCCGGACCTGCCATCCCAAACCCGGTCCGGCGCTCTACGCCCTGCGCGCCCTGGCACTGGCTTTGTCTGAGAACAGCGCTCCGGCCGGGCGGCTGATCGGGAACAAGATCGTCCACCCTTCTGCCATTGATGTGGGCTTCGCCGTTGAGGCGGAAGAAGGCGTATTGGTTCCCGTGATTCGCCAGGCCGACCAACATGCGCTCAAAGACCTGGTCGGGCGGTACGACGAGTTGGTCGAAATGGCCCGTCAGCGCAAGCTTCCAGTCGAGGCCACGGGCGGCTCGATTGCCACGGTCACGAACTTCGGCACCTTCGGACTCACCTGGGCAACCCCGATTCCCCTGCCGGAGCAAACCCTGGTATTGGGCATGGGCGCCGCCCGTCACGTTCCCTGTTGGGACGCGGCTAAAGGCCAATTCGTGCCGGTCATGGAGGCAAACCTGACCTTGAGCTTCGACCATCGCGTCCTCGACGGCGGTGCCGCCGGGCGGCTCCTGGCGCGGGTAGCCCAGTTGCTGGCCAAGCCGGAAACGCTGTAGCCCTTAACAGGCTTGACCACAGCCCCTTGGGTGCCTTACGGTGCGCGGCAATTCTTATACTATGACACTACGACTCTCGGCTATTATGGCAGCAGCTCTATGCCTCGTGGGCTGCGATAAACCCACCCAAACCACCCGTGACAACCCTGCGGGCGCCAAGCCTCCGGCTGCAGCTCCAGACGCATCAGCCGCCACCGCGAGCGGACAACCAAGTGAGATGAAGGCAACAGCCAGCGGCCTCAAATACCAGGTCTTGAAGCAAGGCACCGGCACCGTCTCCCCCAAGGCCACCGACACGGTGAAGGTCCATTATCACGGCACTCTGTTGAATGGCACCGTTTTCGACAGCTCCGTTGAGCGAGGGCAACCGATCAGCTTCCCTTTGAACGGTGTCATCCCTGGCTGGACCGAGGGTCTGCAGCTCATGAAGGTCGGTGACAAGTTCAAGTTCGAGATTCCTGCCAACCTGGCTTACGGCGATCAGAGCCCCAGTCCGAAGATCCCCCCGAACAGCACCCTCGTCTTCGAGGTGGAACTCCTGGGCATCGAGTAGGTTCGCCCGCCTCTGGCAGTTGAGTAGCGGGGGTCGGAACAGCTTATTTCAACTCTCTGGCTTTGGGGCTTGGTGATTTCCACAGGGCCGGCAAAATGGTGGGCAAGGTGGCACGAAAGCTCAGAGTGCAGTATCCGGGGGCATTTCTACCACGTGACCACCCGCGCAGCGCTCAGTATGTGCGAGCATGGAAAAAGCAAATCTATCAGTATCAGTTGGACGTTGGCGGGGCAGACCCAGTAGCGCACACCAGGCACGTGAGAAGCGCCCGGGCCAGCCGTCGCAAAGGCTAAGGAATTGAACTGCGTTCGACTTGTGCGATTTTCAGTCAGGCGGTTCGGCCGGCGGCATCCGGTGCCGTTCCCAGCCGGAGCGTGTGCGCATTTTCACCCGGCAGAAGTGCCCGGCGGGCGCGTTAACTCATGGGAAACGCTTACCCAAGTCCGGTAGAATTTTAGGCTCAGCCTGCGCAGACGACAAATCCGCCGGCCTCGCGGGGGAGTTGGGGAGTGCTGGCAGGGCCCAGAATCAGGCTTGGCAATCCCCCGAGAGAGGCGCAGAATCGCATTGTCTTGTGATACCGACTGCCGAGTATCCAAAAGCATCAAGACCCCTGGAGCAAACACGCAGGGCCGAAAAGGGATGGCATGACGGGCGGTTCGAACTGGCTTTTCCGGTATGCCTCGGCGTTCCTTTGGCGATGATGATAAGCCCTATTCAGGACCAAACATGAAGACTAGAAGACTCCCTCAATGGGTATTTCCTCTCGAGGCGGCGGCGCTCATAATTATCGGCCTTATCGCCTACTGGCAGTGGACTCGATCTCCGACTTATGCTCTACGACAGATCAGGGCCGCTCTGCATGAACACGATTTTGCCAAGTTCCAGAAATACGTGGACATCGAGAGTCTTACAACACGGGCGATTGATGACATGATAGCCATGCAGCTTTTGGACTCCAGTCCTCGCGAGGCAGAGGGAAATGCTCTTGCAGTAGGATTTGTTCAACTTGTGAAGCCGCGCTTGATTGACGAATGGAAGAAGCAGATCAATCGCTACGTAGAGAGTGGGACGTTCGGAGGCGAGAGAGAGTTGACCAATATGTTTAGCCTGCTTGCGCGTGGCGAGAGTTTCGTCGGCGTTGCCGGTTTACAGCGGGAGGGCAAAATATGCGTTCTTGGGCTTCGCTTTACGAACAATGTGGATGCGGGATATGTGCTTGAGGCGAAGATGCGGGACAGAGGTCACTGGCAGCTTGTGGAACTTCCCAATTTGGCTGGCGTCTTGCAAGCGGCACAGGGAGAGGCGAACGCAAAGCTGCAGGCCAAAGAAGATGCCGAAATGGCAAAGGCTAAGGCGGAAGAGGCCGCCAGAGCTGAAGCGGCAGCCAAACTGGAGTTGCAGGATCAAAAGCTACGGGCGGCAGCAGAGGCAGCAAGAGCAAAGGACGAGGCTGAAAAGGCAGAGGCTATTGAAAGGGCCAATGCTGCCAAGGCTGCCGCACTCGCTCACCTTCCGAGTTTCACGAACCAGATTGTGACAATCAGCACCCTGAATGGGGCTGTATACACAAACATCGCATTGGTTCGAGCAAGCCCTGACGGCATCATTTACCGCACCCCCGACGCTGCAGGCGGAGGGTCCATCTGCTACACGAACCTTTCACCGGATATCCTGGAAACGTTGGGCATTGATACAAACTGTATTTCTATCGCACAAGAGCGAGCGGAAGTGAAAGCCGCAGCAGATGCCTATTATCGCGCAATCGCCGCTGAACAGGGCGCGGCTGCCGCGGCGGCTTTTCAGGCGGACTGGCAACGCTGGTGGAGAAACCAACAATCCGCGCAAGCGCGTTCGGCTTTCCAGGCCCGGTATGGGCTCGGGGGCCGCCCTCCGTCACCAGTTCGGGCACCGGGTAGGCCGCCTTCTGCGGAAAGTGGGGCCTTCCAAGAACGCTACGGCAGGGGCCGATAGCTGCCCCCGAGATCACCCGCGCGGCGTTGAGTACGTGCCGACGCGCAAGAATTTATTATCAGTTGCTGATTGGACCATGGAACAGCTTCTTGGAGTCCAAGGCCTTGCACCGAGGGCAGGTGTTTCATCTCATGTATTCATCCGAACGCCTCAAGCCACGGGCCACCCACACTCAGGTTCCGCGTCCGGGGCAAGTCTCGCGACCGGGACTCGAACAACGCTTCTCACCCTCGGCTCGGTCTCCGCTGCCTGTCCCGCTGCCTTCTGCGGGCTGCCCGCTGCAATTGCCTGTCCAGCGGCCTTGGGCTCTGACAGGCTATGCGGTAGCCAGGGCATAGACACGCACGAGACAGTACATGGCTTAATAGATTTCTATTAAGCCATGTACTGTCTCGTGCGTGTCTGGTACCTGGCTAGGCACTCCGGGACCCGTCCGGTGTGTGAACCGTCCGGGGTGGGGTGGGCGAGACCGACTCGAGGCTTGCCCAACGGGTCGCGAGTTCGTTTCATGAACAGATCAAGTATCAGCAGCGCCGAGAGGAAGGCTGAGTTGCACGGCCTGCAAGCGACGCGCCGCCAGATTATGAGTAACCGCCCGATCATACCTACGCGCCGGTCTGGAGCCACTACCAGGCGGCTCTTTCTCAAGCAGAGTGCCGTAGCGTTGGGTCCCTTGTTGATCCACTGGAGACTTGCTACCGCAGCCGCCGCTCCGCTCAAGCCGTTGCGGTTCGCCCTTTGCGCCGATGTCCACAAAGACCTCGTGCACGATGCCGACAGCCGGTTGGAATCATTCGTTGCGGCCGCCAATGCTCACCACGCCGAATTCATCCTTCAACTGGGAGACTTTTGTCAGCCCCGCGACAAGAACCGCGATTTCCTCAGGGTCTGGAACGAGTTTCCCGGTCGGCGCTATCACACCGTGGGTAACCATGACCGCGACGGAGGTTTTGCCTGGCAGCAGGTGCTGGATTTCTGGGGCATGGAGCGGCCCTATTACTCCTTTGACCTCAATGGCTGGCATTTTGTTGTGACCGATGGCAACGAAAAGAACCCCGGCCAGGCCGCCCCCGGCTATCCCCGCTACATCGGCGCGAGCCAATTAGCATGGATCGAGCAGGATTTGAAGCAGACCAGCTCGCCCACACTGCTCTTTTCGCACCAAAGCCTGGAAGACCCCGGAGGCGTCGAGAACGGCCGCGAGGTTCGTGCCGCGCTCGAAAAAGCCAACCACGCAGCGGGTTGGCGCAAGGTCGCAGCTTGCTTCAGTGGCCACCATCACATTGACTTCCATTGCGAAATCAACGGCATCCACTACGTCCAGATCAATAGCATGTCCTATTCCTGGCTTGGCGAAGAGTATGCCCATGTCCGCTACAGTTCCGAAGTGGATAAAGCTTATCCCTGGCTCAAATATACCGCTCCTTACAAGGAGCCGTTGTTCGCCCTCCTTAGCCTGGAGCCGAGTGGCCATATCTCGATCCAGGGAAAGCGCAGCGAATTCGTCGGTCCTTCGCCCTGGGAGCTCGGCATGCCGGAGGAGAAAGGCACCAGCAGGGACAAGACCCGCCTGGTCCCGGCAATCTCAGACCGGAAACTAACGCTCCGCATTCGTTCTCCTCAAATCTGAAGCTCTCTCACAAAGATCAATAGTTGACAACTGCAGGCGACACTCACGCCAAGGCCTCCATCACCCGCGCAGCGCTGAGTACGCGGGAGCACGCAAGAGCAATTTCTATCATTTGATTACTGGAAGGCTTCGCACTCCGCCACATTCGCCACCAACCTTGCCGCCCAAGCCACCTTAACCGCCAACAACGTCCGCGGCGAAGGGCAGCGTTTTGGCCCGGCCAACCTCCTTGACGGCAGCCGCAACACATACTGGGCCACGGATGACTCGGTCACCACGCCCGAACTGGTGGTGGACTTGGGCCAGCCGGCTGCTTTCAACGTCATCTCCGTGCGAGAGCACCTGCCGTTGGGCCAGCGGTTGGATGCCTTCGCCCTGGACACGTGGCAGGACGGCCAGTGGCGCGAGTTCGCCCGCGGGACCAGCATCGGGAACCTGCGCCTGGTGCGCACGGGCGGGCTGAAGACCGAGAAGGTCCGCCTGCGAATTACCCAGGCGGCGGCGTGTCCGGCCCTCGCGGAGTTCGGCCTGTATGCGGAGCCCGAGTCCCTGCGGATGCATGCCGTGCCGCCCCCGCCCATGCCCTTGGCCCCGCCCCCGTCTGCCAAGAGAGACCGCTGAGCAGCAAGTGGGCCGGTGCGCCATGGGACACGAGCAGTGAAGGGAGAGCACGGTAGTATTGCTACGGTAATGGTTTCCGCGGTCCCATGCCTCAATACTGCCTCATCCTTTAGCACTCCTGGCCCGGCGCAGCAGCCACGCCCTCAGCCAGGGATTCTAGCTCCGTATGAGCGGCATGGCTTCCACCGGATCGCCACATGCCGCCCCGATGGGGCTTAAGACCGTCATCATTGGATCCCGCATACTATAACCATGTCGCTCCTACGGAGCTGGCCGCCGCTCAACCCGATGCCGGTGAGCGGTTTCGAGGGCCAGGGCCTCGCCAACTCGTTCAATGGCGGCGAAAGATCCACCGGCACGCTCACATCGCCGGAGTCCAAGATTGGCAATCGGTGAAGGGGACGCTGGGAAGGCCATGATCCGAGTGCGGATTTTTGAAGGCGCACTCCAGGGCCTGCCGGGGTTCTCGCCTGTCGGCGGGGAAGGCGATTTCGGAGGCCGTACCGGCAATTGGAAATGAGCCAGGCCGAAGCACACTACCTGTGGTGTCAGCAGTCCTTGCGCGAGCCCAAGATATAGCGGTGTTTCTGGCGTTTCTGGCTTAAAGGGCTCCAGACTGCAACGGTTGGGCTCCCGGACGCGGTTCGGGGACGGGGATGCGAATGGCGAGGAGAAGAGGTCAATAACGGCTCGCTGCAGCCGCCCGAAAAGGGCGCCGCCGTCCGCGCAGGGGTGGCGGAAGCGATTGATCGGCGGGGGCAGTGTGGTCCCATGACCACTTCACTGGACGGCTTCGCACTCCGCCACCTTCGCGTCGTAAAACTCGTCACTCAGCATTCCCTCTTCAAAGAGGAGCTTGAGCTGCCGCAGACGCCCGGCGACCTGCTGTTTGGTGAACTTAGGCTTCGCGGAGGCGACGTTGGTGGAACCGACCGCGACGTTCGTTCCGGTCACGGCGTTGGTCAGGACGACAGCGCTGGTCCGAGGCGGAGGATTTGTCAGGGCCACGACTGGGGGCCGAGAGGGCGCGACGCGCTTGGGTTGGGGTTGGTAGGCCGGGTCGAACACCAGCACCTGCAGGTCCTTGGCCGGCACAAGCTGCCGCCACAGGAACGCCTGCATCCGGTCTTCCGCCGGCACGGCCTGCCGCACGACCTCCTCGCCCCCAATCTTCGCGCTGCCCACCACGGACAGCGTGATCGGTCCTTTGGTCTCACTCAGAGTTGTCTTGATATTGAGCCGCGCGACGGTTTGGGTGGCCCCGAACGCCGCGGGCGAGGCCGAGAATCCTGTCGGCGGGTCCTTCAAGGACAGCTTGATCGGCCCGGTGAAGCCATCTTTGCGCTGGGCATAGACGGTGAGCGTGCCGCTGGCCTTGGAACGGAGGCCGAGGCTGGAAGGCACGAGGCGCAGCGCGAAATCCGGCTGCGGCGCGCTGAGGCGAAGGCGGTAGCCATACTCCGCTCCGCCCTGCCGCGCCGTGTCGGCGATCTGGACAAAGTAGGTGCCGTCGGCTGGCAGTCGGGCCGTCAGAAGCGAGTCGGCGTGGTGCGTGTTGATCCCCGCGCCGAGGTCCTCATAATCGTCGTTGAACGCCAGCAAGGTGCCGGCTGCATCGCTCAGCTTGACCATCGAGTCGAGCGGCGATTCGAGCCGGCGGGCATACACCTCGGCAACCACCAGGTCGTTCGACTTGCCCGCAAACTGGAACACGTCCCAATCGTCCGGCCGATTGATCCGTCCGTTGAGAATGACCGGCAGCGTCACCTTCTGTGCTGCCCCGGGACTATTGTTGGGTTCCCGCTCCAATGCCTCCGGCAGCGTATCCCGGGCAAAGGGCACGCGGTTGGAAACCAATTCCTTTCCGCGGGCAGCAAGGCAATGCACTCCCGGCCCGGCGTCGGCCGCTAATGGGTCCAACTTGACGCCCCGCAAGTTCCAGCCCTTGATCTCCGGCTTCACGGCATCCCCAACCCGCCCGCCCAATGGGAAGATGCTGGTGATGAATGGCAGCTCGCCAATGGTGATCCGATAGACGAAATCCTCGCGTCCGCGGTAGAGGCTGTCGTGGATCGTGAAGGCGTATTCACCGTCCCGGGGAACCTCATAATAGATGGTCGGGTCCGGCTTGAATCGGAAATCGTCGTCGTAAGCCACTTCCTTGCCGTCGGCGTCGTAGAGCGCGAGCACGGGCTGGAACCAGCCTGGCACGGCGTCGGCAATGAAAGGCACCAGTTGCCGCCCCAAGGTCGAAATGACCAGGCGCTGTCCCTTCCGCGCCTCGAACCGGTAGCGGTGGACCTCGCCCGAAGCGGTCTGCCCATTCACGGTGCAGGGAACGGTGATCCGCTCCTGGCCGTCGCCGGGTGGCCGCTTGCGGAGGGCCTGGTATTCCTTCCCCAGCACCTGCTGGGACGCCGTCAGCATTGGCTTTCTGGACACCTCCGGCACCTGGCCCACGTGGAAGGGGAGCGGGTTTGACACCCCGCGCAGGGTCACCAGCCGGATTTCCCGTTCACCCGGCTCGGCGTCGGGCGCGATGGTTACCTCCACCAGCGCCAGGGAGGCAATCGCGGCGCAAGCCGGCGTCTGGACGTACTCGCTCGTCCGCTTCTCGATCTTCCCTAGCAGCTCGCGGACGTCTTCTTTCCGCGGTGCCATCGGGCTGCTCGCGGCGGCGGCCCCCGGCGGCTTGCTCGATGACTCCATCATCATGTTCTGGCTCTCCATCTCCATGAGCAGTGCGCGGTTGGAGGTTGATAAGGTCGTCCGTTTTAGAATGGATGCCTGCTCATTGAGCAACTGCATCTCCTGGTTGTTCAGCCGGCGATAGTTCTCGACGATCCTCGCCGTGACCCCCGAGCCGCTAATCAGGACGGAGTTCATACCCTCTACGGCCTGTCCACCCAGGCGAATCTGGAAGGTCTGTCCCTGCTGGCCGCCCGCGGGATAAACGAAACCGATGTATGGGCGGGGCTGGGCGGGAGCTGAGGGCGCGATTGCCAACAGGAGAACCTGGGCAAGGAGGCGTGGTGAAATCCGAAGCCCGAAATCCGAAACCCGAAGGAAGGCCGAAGCTCGAAACCCGAAGGCCCGAAATGTACCGGTCGCTGGGGTGCTGGTCATCATTGCGTTAGCTCCGCTTCTTCGGTTTTGGCTTCGGATTTCGGTTCTCGGATTTCCTTCGGATTTCGGATTTCGGCCTTCGGATTTCAGGCTGCCAACGACTCACCCATGATCTCCTTCAACAGCCCTGCGGATTTTGCGCCTTCGGACGCCGAAGGCAGCACACGGGCCTCGGCACCCATCGGGTGGGCCAGTTTGGCCGTCGCATCGATGCCGCCTAGAGTGTAGATGCTGCCCAGCAAGTCCACCGGGTACACCGGACGGTCCTTGACCTCTTCAGCCTTGGCATCGGATGCCCCCACGATCTGGCCGCCTTTGAAGCCGCCGCCGGCGACCAATACCGTGAAGACGTTTCCGAAATGGTTGCGGCCGCCATTCCAGGGCGGCTGCCAGTCAATCTTGGGCGTCCGCCCGAACTCACCGCAACACCAGACGAGGGTGCTTTCGAGCAAGCCGTGGTCCTGCAAGTCCTGCAAGAGCATCGCCAGGCCCTGGTCGAGTTGGGGACACTGCCGGCGCATGGTCGCAAAGTGATTGCTGTGCGTATCCCACCCGCCGGGATAGTTGATGACGATGTAAGGTACCCCCGACTCCACCATCCGCCGCGCGGCCAGGCAGCTCTGACCGAAAGTGTGGCGGCCGTACTTGTCGCGAAGCTCGGGCTTTTCCTTCGAGAGATCAAACACCCCCCTGGCCTGCCCCAGGATCAGCTCATAGGCCAGCTTCCTGGCCTCTGTGGATGTTGCCAATTGGTTGCTGGTGCCCATCGTCTCGCCCATCGTGTCCAGCTTGTCCCGTAAGCCGGCGCGCGCCCGTTGCCGATCGTCCGTGATGCCCCTGGCCGCCACCCCTTCCACCTCGAAGCGTGCCGCGTTCGGATCGCCGCCAGTGGCGAATGGTTTGTATAGCGGGCCCAGGAAGCCCTCCTCCGAGAACCGGCCCTGCGGCCGGGTCAACACCACGTAGGGCGGAATCAGCCCCTTGTACTCGGAACCCTTCATCAGCGCGAACACCGCGCCGACGCTCGGATAGGCCAGCCGCTCTCCGGGAGCGTGTGCGGTCTGCACCAGGTAGGCAGCCGTTTCGTGGCCGTTGTTGCGGTGCGTCATGCTGCGGATGAGCGAATACTTGTCCGCCTGCTTGGCCAGGTTGGGGAACAACTCGCCGATCTGGATCCCATCCACGTTGGTCGGAATCGCCTTCTTGAAGTCGCCCATGTACTCATAGCCGGAGTCGGGCTTGGGGTCCCAAGTGTCGTTATGCGACATCCCGCCCCACAGGAACACCTGGATGACCGACTTCGCCCTGGCCTTGCCCGCCGCTTGCGCTATGCCTGGTGCGACCAGCGCTGGGGCGGCGGCAGCCGGCGGCGCCTCGGCGCCCAGCAAGCGATGGCCAGCAAAGAACACCCCTGCCGTGCTGAACAAGCCGACCCGCATGGCCTCGCGCCGCGACATGGGCAGACTCAGCGTCATGCCCAATGAGTCTGTTCCCTTGACGATCTGATGAGAATGGTTGCTGTTACTCATAGTTCAAACTCCGCTACCTTACACTATCATCTCTCTTTAGACCGTGCATCTGGCTTTCAGTGCCGATACAGAAACTCCTCGCTGTTGATCAGCGCCCACGTGATGTCCATCCAATCGTCTCGCCGTTTTGGGATAACGGGCTTGTCGGACGGCTTGGACCGCGGCCCCAGGCTTCCCAGCGGGCCCACCCTGGGTCTCTGGTCCGACTTAATCGCCGGCGTATTTGAACTCTGGACTGTGGATTGTGGACTGCGGACTGTGGACTGCGGACTCTGCCCCTCTCGCTTCGCGACCGCGGCATTGGTCGCCGCGGAACTGGCTGCGGGAGAATTGGTCCCCCGCGGCCGGGCAGCCTGGGTTGGCTTGACCGGCTGTGCTCGCCCGTACCCCTCGACAGTCTGCACCTCCTCCGGGGTCGGGAAACGCGAGAGAATCGTCAGGTAAAGCACTTCCGTCATTTCCGCCGGCTTGCGCCCGGAATTAAAGAGCGCCTGGAGATTGGGGCCTTGTTCCAACTTGCGCTGGATCTCGGTCGAGTTCAGCAAGTAGAGCCACTGCGCCGGAGTGGGCTTGTTGTTGCGTTCATTCTCCATGCCCGTGGCGCGAGCGGAACGGCCAAACAACGCGAGGAAGGGGCTGCTGATGCTGCCATCAGCGATCGCCACTGCCGGCATGTCCTTCGGAATGTAGGTGAACGGCTCGGGAATCGGGCTGGTATAAAGCTCCGATGAGCCGGTGACCCTGTTGATGGCGTCAATGAGGACTTCGGCATCCAGACGGCGCAACGGGTAGCTGGCGAAGTTCGCCTCGGCCTCGGGGGTCTTGTAGCGTGGCAGGGACGAAAGCTGGTAGGTCCGCGAGTTGAGGACCAGGCGGTAGAAGCCCTTCAGGTCGTACTTGCCCGCCACCATCTCTTTCTCCAGGTAGGCCAGCAGGGCCGGGTTGCTTGGTGGGTTATCGTCGCGGATGTCGTCCGGTTCGTGAATGATCCCGCGGCCCACCAGCCAGGCCCAGACCCGGTTGACGATGCTGCGCGTGAACCAGGGGTTCTTTGGCGTAATGAGCCAGTCGGCGAACACCTCCCGCGGATCGCGATCCGGAGCCAACTTCACCGGCGTCCCATCCGGGAAGGCCACGTCCAGCGACACGAGATTCGTGCGTGCCGGGATGGAAACTTGCGCGACGCGGTTGGAAGGATGTCCAATCGAAGCGATGGCGGCGCGGCCCGGGGCAACGTTGTCGTCCAACCTGCTGGAGCCCAGCGGATCCCAAAACACGTGCTCCTCCTTCCACTCGCCGGTGGACTTGTAGCCGATCTGCGAAAAGAAGGCGGTCATGCCGGCCTGCCGATTGGTCGGCCAGGCCTCAGCCCGCGTGCCCATGAAGGTCAAGGCCACCGCGCGGGCGATGCCTTCGGGGGTGCGATTCTGAATGGCACGGTAAAAATTGACCGGGCCGACGCGGAAGTTGCTGCCGCTGGAGGTGAGCAGCTCGCGAGCGAACTCGTCATAGGGCCTATTCTCCGCAATGGACGCCCGCACCCAGCGGTGGTAAGCCTGCGCCGCGTTGGGCCAAAGGTTCACGGGGAATTCCGCCTTGATCCGCAAAACGTCGCCCCACTTCATCGCCCAATAGTCGGCGAACTCGTCTCGTTCCAGCAGCCTATCAATCAACTGGCGGCGTTTGTTCTCCGTGTCCGGGTCCTGAATGAAGTCCTTGGCCTCCTTTGCTGTCGGCAGGGTGCCGAGCACGTCGAGATAAGCGCGGCGGACAAACACCGCATCCGAGCACAGGACGGGCTCGATGTTCAGCCGGGCCAACTGTGCAAACACGAGTTTGTCAAGCTGGCTTTCGGCCGTCGGCGGCGTGGGGCTCTCGAAGACATTTGTTCCCCGCTCGGGCGTCGCGGCCCCGCACAAGGCCGCTACGAGAACACATGCTGAAACGAACAATATTCTCACGATGCTCGCCCCGTCCTGTTCAGAGGCCCGAGGCAGTATGAGATGCTACCTGGACGCCAGAACCGGGTCAAGCAGCAAGCCGTCTGAAGATTGTCCCCATCCGGGTGCCTCTTCTAGCTTGACTCCCGCCATGCCTGTGCACAGCATTCGGAAGCATGCTAATGAACGTTGGAACTAATTTCCAGTTGCTCGCCCATTATCCAATAGCTAGGAATTTCTTCTTAGTAATTGACTAGGCCGCATCGTGCGCCTTTACGTTCTCAGCCTCCTTGCGCTTGCACTGACCATCACCGGTTGCGGTCGTCCGAAGTTTATCGCACCGAGCGCGGGCTCTGTTGAGCTCGGAACACACAATGGATTCTTGTGGACCATCCCGGGTAATCCAGTCCTTGAGGACGGCACAACCGGCCCGCACCAAAACCTTTTGTACCTGCTTGTTGTCTGTCCTGACTTGGCGGCGAGTGAAAAGGGCACAGAGTCGCGGTACGGTGCCGGAATGAACTCTTACGTTTCACGTTGGGGAACGTCGGCAGGTCCGGTCACCATCGCGGTGGATTGGGACAAGCGCACGGACACAGTCACAGTCGGCGGCAGGACATTTGGGCGTAGCATCGGCAGTGTTTTCGTTGTGATACGCGACCGGGCTGGCATACTGTCTCCGACACAGTTGCCGAGTCCGACGGCGGATGTCGGTTACGACGAAGCGTTGCGTTACATTCAGCTCCAGTTGAGCAATAACGCCGTCATCACGGCCATCCGGTTACCGCAGAGAGATTGACTATGAGGAGGTGGTGCACACTTTTCGGTCGAGCGAATGGCGGCGGGCGGTGGCCACCTGCAGATCAGAGCGCTCGGCGCATGCCGCCATCGCTCACATCCGCGTTCACTCTAAGAGATCGGGCGCAATGACGGAGACCTTCATTGGCGAACCCATTTGCGCCGAGGACATGTCGTTCTCTGTTTCCCCAATGGCGATGGGGAAACCCGGACTACCCCGGACGTTCTCGTGGAAGGGAAGGAGATTCGCGGTGCTTGAAGTCCTGGAGGAATGGAAGGAGTCCGGCAATTGCCGTCACGGGTCTGGCGAGCGCTATGTCCGGAAGCACTGGTTTCGCGTCAGGACAACCGAACGTCTTGAAATGAGAATCTACTTTGAGCGACAAGGGCGATCGTCCGGAGGCTCGAGATGGCGTCTCTACAGTATCGCTTTCCCAAAACGAGCTTGATACAGCCCTGTATGTTGCTCGTATCACGATAGTTGCTGTCGTCGAACCGGCCTCCGTCCTCCTCGGGAGGGCCGTATCAGGCAACGGTGTGGGCATGGCGATACCCCGGTGAGTCTCCCATGTGGGCCGGCCCACATGGGAGACTCACCGGGGCCCCACCGCAGGCTCGCCGGGGAAAAGCGTCCCCCAGTGCCGCCGGAACTCATGCCCGACGTTCAGTGCTGGCTTGTATTTCGCCGCCAGGGTGCGCCATGGTATCCCATGCTTTTTGGCGCACATTGTTCAACGGCGGGTGGGGTTTGGACGGCTCTCCAGCGCGGGCGCGGCATCGGCTGCGAGATCGTCCAGGTCTTTGTTAAGAACAACATGCAGTGGCTCGGGAAGCCGTTTACGCGGGAGGATCTGGCGGCGTATGCGAAGGAACTGGCTGCAAGCAGCTTTGCGTGTGTGTTCGGCCACACCGGTTACCTCATCAACCTCGCCGCGCCGGCGTCGGAGAACCGCGACCGCTCGATCAAGTCGCTCATCCAGGAGATTCAGCTTGCGAGCGAGCTTGGGCTGCCGTTCCTGGTGCTGCACCCGGGCGCGCACCTGGGTGCGGGCGACGCGGCGGGCATCAAGCAGATTGCCGCTGGACTGGACGAGGTTTTCGCTGAGACAAAGCGCTCGCGGGTGCGTGTTGCGCTGGAGAATACGGCGGGGCAAGGAACATGCCTGGGCAATCGGATTGAGCACCTCGCCGCCGTGTTCGAACGGGTGAAAAGGCCAGAGAGGCTGGGAGTGTGCCTGGATACCGCCCATTTCTTTGCGGCCGGCTACGACATCCGCACGCCCAAAGGCTGGAATGCCGCCATCCGCGAAGTCGGCTCGCTGATCGGGCTTAAGCAAATCCTCGCCTTCCACCTGAACGATTCCAAGACTGACCTGAACTCACGCGTGGACCGGCATGAGCACATCGGCAAGGGGAAGATCGGAAAGGAGGCCTTCCGTCACATCGTCAACGATGCGCGCTTCCGACGGCACCCGGGCTGCCTGGAAACGCCCAAGTCCGAAGACCTCCACGAAGATGTGCAGAACCTCGCCACCCTCCGCTCGTTAACAAAGCCGCGCAAGAGAATCGCCGGCCAGGACCCTCCTCGCCGCAGACCTCCCTCCTCGGTGCTGGCGAAAGAATTCTCGTGATCCCGCCGACCGCTCATGGTATTCTGTGGAAAACCCATCGGGAACCCGTTGGCTGCCTATGAATGTACTGTTGGTCTATCCGCAGAATCCGGACACTTTCTGGAGCTTCAAGCATGTACTGCGCTTCGTTTCCAAGCGCTCCACCTTCCCGCCGTTGGGTTTGCTCACCATTGCCTCGATGCTGCCCGCCGATTGGCACCTCAAGCTGGTTGACCTGAATGTCGAGCGTCTGAAGGACAGCGACCTGCGCTGGGCCGATTACGTGATGATCAGCGCCATGATCATCCACAAGCAATCCGTCCATCAGATCGTCACCCGCTGCCAGGCTTTCAGCAAGCCGGTGATCGCCGGCGGCCCCCTCTTCACCACCGGTTACGAGGTCTTCCCCGCTATTCAGCATTTTGTCCTCGGGGAGGCCGAAGACCTCATGCCCCAACTGGTCTCTGACATGCTGGCCGGCACCGTCCGGCCACATTACTGCGCCACCGCCCGGCCCGACATCACCCGGCTGCCCGTGCCGCGGTGGGATCTGGTTGCCTCCCGACAATACGTCACCATGGCCGTTCAGTTCTCCCGCGGCTGCCCCTATGATTGCGAATTCTGCGACATCATCATCATGAATGGCCGCGTGCCCCGCACCAAGACCCCAGCCCAGCTCATCGCCGAACTCGAAGCCCTCCGCCTGCGCGGGTGGAAGGACATGGTCTTTATCGTGGATGACAACTTCATCGGCAACAAGCAACGGACCAAGGCCCTGCTGCGCGAATTGATCGCGTGGCGCGAGCGGGCTCAACCCGGCATGGGCTTCTTCACCGAGGCCTCGATCAACCTGGCCGACGACCCGGAACTGTGCGAACTGATGGTGAAGGCCGGGTTTAAGAAGGTGTTCGTTGGTCTTGAAACGCCCTCGCCCGAAAGCCTGCAGGAATGCCACAAACTGCAGAACAAGGGCCGCGACTTGGTGGAGGCCGTTAAGTACCTGCAACAGGCGGGCCTGGAAGTCATGGGCGGCTTCATTGTGGGCTTCGACAACGACCGCCAGGATGTCTTTAAGCAGCAATTCGACTTCATCCAGCGCTCCGGCGTGGTCACCGCCATGGTCGGGCTTTTGAGCGCATTGCCACAAACCAAGCTCTACCATCGCCTCAAGAAAGAAGGCCGCCTCGAGGCCGACAGCACCGGCAACAACACCGAGGCCGTGCTGAATTTCAAGCCTATGTTGAACCGGGAATTCCTGCAGGCCGGATATCGGGATCTGATGAAGAAGCTGTACGAGCCGAAGGTTTACTACCAGCGAATCCGGATCTTCCTCAAGCACTACCAGCCGAGCGGCCCGCGCCTGCGGATTTCCGGCGCGGATTTTCAGGCCTTCCTGAAGTCGTTTTGGCTCCTGGGCATCTGGGATCGTGGCCGGCACAATTACTGGCGTTTCTTCTGGAGCACCTTGCTGCTGCGGCCACACCAGCTTCGTTGTGCCATCGAGCTTGCGGTCATCGGCTATCATTTCCGCCGTGTCGCCAGCCGCCTCTGACCCCTACGCACGCCGATCCTTGTTGCACCTCTTTACCGCGGGCCTTTGGGCGCGTAAGAGGGCGAAATTCGTAGAAATAAGGCGTGACAGGATGTCAGGCCAACACTAGTTTTGCGGCGTTCGCTGTTGATAACCTAAACTCGAAGTTCGCATGCAAACACGTTTTGATCTGACGCAAGCTGACATCCCAAAGACCTGGTACAACCTGCTCTCCGATTTCCCGGAACCCTTGCCCCCGCCGTTGCACCCGGGCACAAAGCAGCCCGTGCCACCGGAAGCGTTGCACGCGATCTTCCCCGAGAATCTCGTCCAGCAGGAGATGAGCCCGGAGCGCTGGGTCGAAGTGCCGGAACCCGTGCGCGACATCTACGCGTTGTGGCGTCCGACGCCGCTGTTGCGCGCGGTGCGGTTCGAGAAGGCCCTGCAAACGCCCGCGCACATCTACTATAAGTACGAGGGCGCCAGCCCTGCCGGCAGCCACAAGCCGAACACGTCGGTGGCCCAAGCCTATTTCAACAAAGTCGCCGGCACCAAGCGCCTCGCCACGGAGACGGGCGCCGGCCAGTGGGGCGCCGCTCTGTCAATGGCCTGCAAGCTGTTCGGGTTGGAGTGCAACGTCTATATGGTCAAGGTCAGCTACCAGCACAAGCCTTATCGCCGGATGTTGATGCACACCTGGGGCGCGACCGTCCATCCCAGCCCCAGCGACCAAACCGAGTTTGGCCGCAAGCTCCTCGCCGAGGACCCGAATTGTCCCGGCAGCCTGGGCATCGCCATTAGCGAGGCCATCGAAGACACCGTTAAGCATCCCCACACGAAATACTCGCTCGGCAGCGTGTTGAACCACGTCTGCCTCCACCAGACTGTCGTCGGCCAGGAGGCGATCAAGCAGATGGAAATCGCGGGTGAAGAGCCGGACACGATTATTGCCTGCTGTGGGGGCGGCAGCAATTTCGCCGGCCTGGCGTTTCCCTTTATCGGCAAGAAAATCAAAGAGAAGAAGAGCTACCGGATCGTCGGCGTCGAGCCTTCCGCTTGCCCAACACTCACCAAAGGTGAGCTCCGTTACGATTTCGGTGACACAGCGGAAACCACTCCCCTGCTGATGATGTACACCCTTGGCCACAAGTTTATGCCACCGTCTATTCATGCGGGCGGACTGCGCTACCACGGCATGGCGCCCATGGTAAGCCACGCGCTCAAGCTGGGCTTGATAGAGGCCGAGGCTTATCACCAGACGAGAGTCTTCGAGGCAGGCAGCCTCTTCGCGCAGACGGAAGGCATTGTGCCGGCGCCGGAATCGGCCCATGCCGTGGCCTCCGTGGCGCAGGAAGCGCTCAAGGCGCGTGAGGCCGGGCGCAAGCGCGTGATCCTCTTCAACCTCTCCGGCCACGGTTTGCTCGATCTGAGCGCTTACGAAACCTACCAGACCGGTAAGATGCAGGATGTCTAGTCCAGTGCCTTAAGAAGAACCAATCAACCAAACTCCTCATGAAACAAACGACCATCAAGCAAGCACTGCTGGGGGCGACCTTAGCGAGCCTGATCATCGCGCCCGCCAGCATCAACGCCCAACCCTCCGCGCACTACGTGCCTGGGACGGAAGGACTCCTGGCGGCTTCACTGCCGCCGCCTGGCATCTACCTGCGCGATTACAACGCCTTCTACTACGCCGACCAGGTCAACAACGCAGGCGGCAACAAGATTGACGGGGCTAATCCAAAAGCGTTCATCTACGCCCAGGTTCCCCGTTTCATCTGGATCACAGACCTCCAATTGCTGGGCGGCTATGTTGGGGTAGATGCCTTGGTGCCTCTGGAGTACAAATACCTCAGGGGCGTGGATCAGACTTTCGGCGTGGGTGACCCGTTTGCTGAAGCCACCTGGTCCAAGCACACCAAGCAATTTGATTTCTCCTTGGGCTTTGGCACTTGGTTCCCCACCGACAACTTCGAACCAACCGATCCCACTTGGGCTGGATCTGGCTTCTGGACGTATATGTTCACCGCCGGAGCCACCTGGTATGTTGACGAGCAGAAGAAATGGTCTATCTCGGCCCTTAACCGCTATGAGATCAACTCGCAGCAGTCCCAGACTGGGATCACACCGGGCCAGGTATATACCGTTGAAGGCGGGATCGGCTACGGCGTCTCCAAGAGCGTGAATCTCGGAGCAATTGGTTATTATCAGCAACAGACTTCCGTTGACACCGGCAGCGGGGCCTCGGGTGAACGCGATCGTGTTGCCGGAATCGGCCCCGAAATCAGTGCCTTCTTCCCGTCGGCCACCTTGGGTGTGTCAGTGCGTTACGCATACGAGTTTCTCGCTGAAAGCCGCTTGCAGGGCCACACCATCATGCTGACCTTGACCAAACGGTTCTAGGACTGACGCCGTGAAGCGCGCTTGGAACGGCGCTGGGAGGTCTCCAACGCAAGCTGCCGTATCCGCGAGACTGCCAGCCTTTCATGGCTGGCAGTGGTGAAGTTCTGTGCCGCTCCTGAACACTTGGTATGACTGACCGTCAGTGGAACGATCTCCTCGCCGTCATCGAGGGAAAGCCGCGGCAGCGCCCGCCCATTGGTTTCATCATTGACTCGCCTTGGCTCCCGAACTGGTTCGGAGCCGACATCCTCGATTACTTCACCCGCGAAGACCTATGGTTCGAGGCCAATCGCAAGGCCATTGAGACCTTTCCCGAAATCATCTTTCTGCCTGGGTTCTGGTCCGAGTTCGGCATGTGCACCGAGCCTTCGGCCTTCGGCGCCAAGTGCGTCTTTCCCAGAAACGAATTCCCATTCGCGGACAAGGTGATCCATGAGGTGGCGCAAATTGATGGTCTGCAGCAGCCGAACCCGGCTACGGACGGCCTCCTGCCCTTCATGCTCAATCGCCTGAAGGGCACGCGGCCGAGAATCGAGGCCCTGGGCCACCAGATCCGGTTCTCGGTCTCGCGCGGCCCACTTAA
The DNA here is from genome assembly GCA_964625855.1 of uncultured Verrucomicrobiota bacterium. Lineage (GTDB taxonomy): Bacteria > Verrucomicrobiota > Verrucomicrobiia > Limisphaerales > UBA8199 > JAPLUA01. Next base: position 145,565 of record CAZVFC010000001.1, read on the forward strand.
CATCGCCACCTTTCTCATGGGCACGACGGAGTTCCTGATGGCTCTGAAGACCGACCCGGACAAAGCACACAGCCTCCTGCGCATTATCACGGACTTCCTCGAGAAATGGCACGCGCTGCAACGCGAGACATTTCCTACGATTGACGGCATCTTCCTGCTGGACGACATCGTCGGCTTTGTCGGCGAGGAAGACTTCCGAGAATTCGGCCTCCCCTATTTCAAGGCGCTTTACGCCGCCGATGTTTCCGTCAAGTTCTTTCACAACGACGCGAAGTGCGAGAAATCCATCGGACTCTATTCTGAGATCGGCATCAATCTTTACAACCCCGGCATCTTCAACACGCTGGCGGAACTCCGGCAGCTCTCCGGGAATCCACTCGCCATCCTCGGCAACATTCCCCCGCGCGACGTGCTGGCCAAAGGCTCGCCGGCGGACGTACGCGCGGCCGTGCATAAGCTCCTGTCAGAGACGCCCGACAAGTCCCGGCTTATCCTCTCCTGCGCCGGCGGAATACCGCCCGGGGTAAGCACGGAAAACCTGCGGGCATTCGTCGAGGCGGCATCTGGGTAGCCAAGGAACCTGCACCGGGCGCGACAGCGCAACCAATGGGCCAACCAGAGATTAATCGTGGAATTATTGAGCGGCCACCAGAGCTACAACACGCCCGGGGTTGGCTCAGCCTTCAGGTGGGCGAGCCCTTGGTGTTTGACGCCGCTAGCCTTGCGCGGCATCCTTCGAGATGCGAGCACCGAGCGTCAAGTTGCGGTTGGCGATTCCCAGCGGTAACTTGTTGCCCGCATGAAAGCCGCCAACAGCTTCAGCTCTCCGCCGCGCTGCGCCTGGGCTCAGAGCTCGGTCAGCATCCTGTACCACGACCGCGAATGGGGCGTGCCGCAGCACGATGATCGGGTCCTATTCGAGTTTCTTGTCCTTGAGGGCGCTCAGGCGGGCTTGAGCTGGTCCACGATCCTGGAGAAGCGTAACAACTACCGTCGCGCCTTCGACCACTTCGACGCCCGCAAGGTCGCACGATACGACGCGCGGAAAGTCAGAAAGCTGCTCGCCGATCCCGGCATTGTGCGTAATCGGCTGAAGGTCGCCGCCGCTATCCAAAACGCGAAGGCCTTTCTCGGCGTGCAGAAGGACTTCGGCAGTTTCGATGCCTATATATGGCAGTTTGTCGGCGGCCAGCCGGTGCGCAACGCCTGGAGGACTCTAAAGCAGATCCCGTCGCGAACGCCCGAATCCGACGCCATGAGCAAAGCCCTGTTGGGCCGCGGCTTCAAATTCGTCGGCCCGACGATCTGTTACGCCTTCATGCAAGCCGTGGGTATGGTTAATGACCACATGGTCAGTTGCTTTCGGCATAAGGAGATTTCCGCATCATGACTAGGGTCGAGCCAGGTTTAGGCAGACCAACCGGTCCTCACTGCGCAGGAAGAGCCGTTTGTGGGACAACACCGGCGCCGCCCAGCAGGGATAGTGCAATCGCGGAATCTGAAAGCAGGAAATCTCTTCTGCCTGGTGCGGGTTGAGCTTGAACAGTCCCAACCGACCGCCCTCGCCAAGAACGATCAGCTTCCCATCCGCCAGGATACAGGAGCCGCGTCCGTAGGTTGAGGGGGTTCGCGTACGGTGTGACCCCCAGCGTTCATCGCGCTCCCACATGAGCTTTCCAGTCCGCAGTTCCACACAACGAAAGCGGGCGTCCGGTTCGTTGCGGCCGCTGAAGGCGTACAGGAAGCCATCCTGGCAGATCGGTGTCGTCCAATGAACTTCCAGAACCGCACTGCGCCACAACTCCTCGACGGCCCTGCCGCCGGGCTTAACCCGCAGCAGTACGGAGCCGATCCTGTAGTAGGCAGCGGAAAGCAGAATCAAGTCATCTATCACAACCGGGGCCATCGCATTGACCGACTCGCTGACTCGCGAACGGAACCAGAAGCTGAAGTTCACCGCGCCGTTGAGGGGATTGAGCGATACCAAGCCTTGCCGCATCAGGCACAGAACCTGGCGTTGGCCATGGATCGTGGCGACCGCCGGCGTGGCGTAGCTCGACTGCTGTTCCCCGGTTTGCCATTTCACGGCAGGTTCGCCCGCCCAGCCGCGCATCGGCTGCCCCTGCCAGTTTCGTTCGCCTACACTCTCCCAAACCGTCTGGCCGGTGCCGGCGTCGAATGCCACCATACCCGAGTTCGGTTGTCCTCCAACCATCACGAGCAACAGGCCGCCTTCGAGAACCGGCGAACTGCCGACTCCGAAAAAGGCGGGCGGCACGTCCCATTCGGCGGCGGTATCGCGCCGCCACACCAACTGGCCGGTCTGGAGTTCAAGGCAGACGAGCTTGCCTTCCGCGCCGAACGTATAACAACGGTCAGCGGTTAGCACGGGAGCGCTGCGCGGACCGTTGTTGTAGCCGTATGGGTCAACGAATTGGCTGGGGTAGCGATGACGCCAGACTGTCCTGCCCGTAGCCGACGTAAGGCACTCGATGACTTCCTCACCGCCGATCCGGTGATGCAACACCAAGAAGTCTCCACGGACCGATGGCGCTCCGTATCCAGCACCGACGTTTGCGTCCCAAAGCAGCGGCGGGCCGTTGGTGGGCCATTGGTCGAGCAAGCCGGTTTCACGGGAGATGCCATTGCGGCTCGGCCCGAGGAATTGGGGCCAGTCTTCGCCTGCGGTTTCATTCGCGGCCAAAGCCGAACACCAGACACCGGCAGCCAGCACCAAAACGGGCAGGACGGCCTTTCGCGGCAAACCGTGCGAGGCCCCGGTCACAGGCGCAGAAAGATCTTCCGCTTGTAGAGGAAGTGAACCAGCCAGAACGCCAGCAAGAGGCCAATGATCGAAATGACCATATCGCCACTGCCTTTGGCGAGGCGGACATCAAGGAAATCCTTCACATCACCGCCAGCAAGCCTGGTCGCCAGGCGTCGAAAGCCGCCAAGAAAATTGCTGGCCAGGTAAATCGTGATCGAGTTCATCCCCATCCACACAAACGGCTGGCACCAGGTCCAGGCCTGCCACACATCCACAATCAGATAGAACAAGCCCAGCAGAATCGCACTGTACCCGCCGGCTATCAGCACGTATGACGAGGTCCAGATCTTCTTGATCACCGGGAATTGAAAGGCCCACAACCACCCCAACACGGCCGCGGCAAGGCCAAACGAAATCAGCCAGATCACCTTTTGCTTATCGGCGAGGGCCTGGTTCCTTAAGAGAAGACCCGCGAATACCCCCAATAGGCAGGTGACCACAGCCGGTAGCGTGCTCAGATAGCCTTCGGGATCGAAGAACGTGTCGTACTTACGCCCGGGTAGGTATTCAAAATCAATGTGGTTAGCGAGGTTGAGCCCTGCGTCAAACTTGCCGGTAACCCGGTTGGTCGTCGCATAGAAGATCTTCTCAGCCGCCGCCCACGCTGTGCTGTTCTTGACCGCTGATGGATTGCGCTGTTCCTTGAACAGCGCAGCGGTCTGGGTGTCCCCTACCGCCTCGGCGAGCCGCACGAGGTCGTCCTTCGTTAATTGGATGTCCCGGACCGGCACAAACGTCATGAGCGCCCAGTAGCCCGCGAGAATGCCCACGGCAATCGCAACAAGAGCCCGCGGCTTGAAGAAGCAAAACAGCAGCCCGGCAAACAAATAGGCCAGCGCAATCCGGTTGAGCACCCCCATCAGCCGAATGTCCGGCCATGGACTAGTGAAGCCGCCGGAGTAGAAGATACCGATGAGAAACAGCAGAATGCCCCGCCGGAATACTCGTTTCAGCGCTTCCGCCCGCCCTGCCCTCTCGATTGTCTTCGTTAGCGAAAACACCAGCGACACGCCAGCGATGAAGATGAAGAGAGGGAAGATCAGGTCGTAGAAATGGAAGCCCTCCCACTCGGCATGTTCGAGTTGGTCAGCCAGGAAGCGGGTTGGCCGGGTCTGGCTCATCTTGTTGAGCGCATAAACCAGGGAATCCGCCCCGATGATCCAGAACATGTCGAAACCCCGCAGCGCGTCCACAGACATGAGCCGTTGGCTGGCTGGGAGGGGATTAGTGAGTAACGTCTTGGCGGATGTTGTCATGAGTTGCCGAGACCATTAGAGCAAAGCGTCACGCTGCTCAAGGCCAAAACCAGAACCGCCTGACCCGGCGACGATTCAGGAGATCAAGCCGACCAGCGATACCCCACGATAAAGTCAGGTGACAGAGGCTGACTGCCGGGACGCCGCCCGTCGCATCGAAGGTGTGGCGTTCATCTGAAGCAAAAGGCGATAAAAGCGACGGCCAGCACCAACGCGATTACCCACCCAAACCAGTGAATGCCCCGCGGCACAGGGCCCTGGCTACCGAACTCGCGTTTGACGAAGTCGTTGTAGTCAAGACTATCGTCCGGGAGGTCCAAACCATCTGAACGCGCCGCCTCTGACCAGCCCGTCTGGTCATCCGCACCGCACTCCGGACACGCCCTCGCCTTCGGCGGGACCTCGGCGCCGCAGTTGGGGCAAGTCGCGGGTGGCCTCATCCCATTCCTGCGTATTCTTCATCGGTCTTTAGGTCCAGACCCATGAGAATGTAATCGTGGGGAACGGCCTGCATGTCCTTGACATAATTCTCCAGGCGGACCAAGTTAGCGAATCCAAGAAACGCAAACATCTTGATTGCGGCCTGCTGCTCGCCGATGAACTCGGCTTCGACCTTCTCCAGCCCTAAATGTTGGGCGATGCTCACGATCTCGCTCACTAGTGTTCTCGCGAGCCCCCGGCCGCGGTATTCTGGATGCACCAGGACGCTGACCCGGCCAATGTGGCGTTTCCAGCCGCCAAGCTGCTGATGGAGCGTGGCGTCACCAGCGATCTTCCCATCCATGATTGCCAGGAGCGGGAGGTTGCGCCCCAGGTCAATGTTCTGGCACCAATCGCGGATGGTCTGCAAGTCCGTCACCCGGTGCTTGATAAACATCCGTTCAGCCTCCGGCACACCCCGGAAGAAGGCATGGAATGCCTTCTCGTCATCCTTGCGCAGCGGCCGCAGCTCACACGTGGAGCCGTCCTTCAATTTGATTTCTTTGGGGAACGTTTGCAGTTCGTATTCGAGCGACATAATGATCTGGATTCTGGATTATTCCAGGTTGAATTTGCAGCAACCCGGCGGGACGTGCAAGACGATAACCGAGGCTGTATCCAAGGTTCCAACCCAGGCTCCTGGGGCAGTTCCGGTCATTTCACCGACTCCGACACCCAATCGAGGTAACGTTGAGCGCCGCGCACGATGGGCAACACGACAATTTCCGGCGTATCGTACGGATGCCTGGCTGCAATCAAGTGCTCGAGCGCTGACAAGCGTGCAACCGCCGTCTTGATGACCAATAACACTTCGGTCCCGACCTGGATCTTCCCCTGCCACCAGTAATGCGATTCAATCCGCGGAATCAGGTTGGCGCACGCGACGAGCCGCGCTTCCAGCGCCGCCTGTGCGAGCGTTCGTCCCGACTTCATATCCGGCGCCGTGACTAAGACGACTGCATACTTGCCGGTGTGTTTCATATCTCAAGGCATTCTCAGGCTTCGCCTAAAAGGACCTGTCTGCTATTCTCTTCTTGGCTTCAGGGAAAGCGAATAGGTTTAACCGACAGGTCTGGTGAAGGCAAGGTAGGTCTTCACGTTCTCATGAACCTCTGCGCTGCTCAACACCTCGTCCTGGCTTAGCCAAACATACTCACCGTGCTGTTCTCTGGGCAAAGGCAGATTCTCCACGGGCGAGGTAACCGCGTAAGCCAGCACCACGTAATGCGTGCCGAAACCTGAGCGTTCCTGGCGGTTGGTCGGGTAGAAATGTTCGTAGACGCCCATGAAACGCGCGTCTTCGACGTTTCTAGCTACTCCGAGCTCGGCCAGGGAGATTCTTCTGAAGGCGGCGGCCAAGGTCTCGTTCTTGGTGATGCGGCCACCGGGAGTGAAGAGCCAGCCCTTCGCCGGCTCATTGGTGCGACGCCCCACAAGTATCCGCCCGTTCGGTGAACGCACAATGAGGTCAATCGCCACCAGCGGTGTCAATCGGACGACGTCTTCAAAATCCCCAGGTGCCAGCCATTCTCCGGGCTTGGGTTCGGGTTTCATTGTTTATGGCGACGCAGAGGGTGCCGGACATAGTTGAAAGCAGACACGCTGTGCCAACCCGGGCCGCCAAGGATCCCCCGGCTGACATTTGTGTCCGCCCTGTTGGCGGCGCCCGGAAAAGCTCTGACTAACCCATTGCCGCGGATGCGTGCTTGGCAGCTTACGGTTTGGATTCCTCTTTGTCCGACTTGGCTTCGCCGGACTTTGACTTCTCGCCTGCCTTTTCACCCGCCGGGGTCTCGGGAGCCATCCCGTAATCCACCCACTCGAGAATGGCTTTCTGCGCAGCGTCACCGGAGCGCTGGTTAAGGCGCACGATGCGGGTATAACCGCCGCGCCGGTCCTTCTGGGCAGGGGCGATTTCGTCGAAGAGGATCTTCACAGCTCCCTCCTGATGCAGCCGAGCGGCGGCGAGGCGGCGGTCATGAATGGTGCCGCTCTTGCCAAGGGTCACCATCTTCTCGGCGATAGACCGGGCCGCCTTGGCTTTGGCCAGAGTCGTGGTGACGCGCTTGTGTTCGATAAGGCTGCAAACGAGGTTAGCGAGCATCGCGTTTCGGTGTTGCCCGGTGCGGCCCAACTTGGCAGTTCGCTTAAGGTGTCGCATAAAATCTCGGCGTTACTGCCCGGCAGGAGTCGCCCCTTCCTCGGCTTTGGGGACTTCGAGCATCTCGTTCTCGAATGTCATGCCCAGCGTCAGGCCTAGGCCGGCAAGCTTGTCCTTGATTTCATTAAGCGATTTCTTGCCAAAGTTGCGGTACTTGAGCATCTCCTGCTCGGTCTTCATGGCAAGCTGCCCGACGGTGGTGATGTTGGCATTGTTGAGGCAGTTAGCCGCCCGCACGCTGAGTTCGATTTCGTTCACGCTCATGTTGAGAAGCTTCTTCATCTTGGTCTTCTCTTCATCCTGTTTGTCCACCACTTCCTCAAACTCTACAGCATTCTTGTCGTAACCTACGAAGACATCGAGGTGGTGCTGCAGGATGGCGGACGCTTGGGTGAGCGCATCATCCGGGGAGATGCGGCCGTCGGTCCAAACCTCGATGAGGAGGCGGTCGTAATCAGTGCGTTGGCCGACCCGCGCGTTCTCGACCGCGTAGCGAACCCGCGTTACGGGGGAGAAGAGGGAGTCAATGGCAATTACACCAATAGGCTGGTTAGGCTTCTTGTTTTCGTCACCCGGGAGAAAGCCACGCCCCACTTTGACCTCGATCTCCATCTCGAACTTCTTCTTCTTGTCCAAGGTGCAGATGTGTTGATTGGGATTAACCAGCTCGAGATTTTGATTAAGAGGGATGTCTCCGGCAGCGACCGGCCCCTCCTTGTTCACCGAGAGCAACAAAGTCTGCGGATCGCGGGAGTGGGCTTTGAACAGAATCCTTTTGAGGTTCAAGACAATCTCCGTGACATCTTCCACCACGCCCTCGATGGTGGTAAATTCGTGCATCGCCCCATCAATCTTGATAGAGGAGATGGCAGCGCCCTCCAGGGAGGACAGGAGCACGCGGCGAAGGGAGTTGCCGATGGTGTGGCCGTAACCGGTTTCGAAAGGTTCGGCGACGAACTTGGCGTAGGTTTCCGTAGCGGTTGAATCTTCCCTGATCAGCCGCTTGGGCATTTCAAAGCGTCCTAGACGTACTGGCATACTGTTCTTTCTGGCAATTTTAATCTGACTCCGCCGACTGTATTCCCGCACCCGGCGCAGCCCGTGTAATTGCGTTGCGCCCCCCTTCTGGGAGGCAGGTTTATGTTAACGGGAATAGAATTCGACTACGGCCTGCTCGTTGGCAATTGGCTGAATCTCGTCGCGGGTCGGAATGCGCATCACGACACCCTTCAATGCTTCCTTGTCCAAAGAGAGCCAGTCAGGGACGGCCCGGCTGCCCGCGCTTTCAAGATTCTTGGTAGCCAATTGCCGGGCAGCGTTGGAATTCTTGATTTCAATCACGTCGTTCACCTTCAGACCAAAAGAAGGGATATTGACCTTGCGGCCGTTAACGCGAACGTGGCCGTGAGCGACCAACTGCCTGGCGCCAGCGCGGGTGTTGGCGAAACCCAGGTGATACGCCACATTATCCAGGCGGGTCTCGAGGATCTGCAGCATGTGCTCGCCGGTGACACCGCGACGCTTGAGAGCGCGTTCATAGACGCCCCGAAATTGACGCTCGAGCAGGCCGTAGTAGTAACGCAGCTTTTGCTTTTCAATCAGACCGAGCGCGTAGTCGGTGTGCTTGCGCCGGGATTTCGGGCCGTGAACGCCGGGACCATAGTTGCGGCGCTCGAGGTATTTCGACGGGCCAAAGATCGGGACGCCGAAGCGGCGGCTGATGCGAACGCGGGGACCAGTATAACGAGCCATGCTTGGAATTCTTCTTTGTAGGTATCAAGAACAGGACTAGACGCGGCGCTTCTTGCGGGGACGGCAGCCGTTGTGCGGGATAGGAGTGACGTCCCTGATTAGAGTGATCTCTAACCCAATCGCCTGAAAAGCGCGGATGGCTGATTCCCGGCCCGAACCTGGGCCTTTGACGCGGACTTCGACTTCGCGCATGCCGTGTGACATTGCCTGGCGGGCGGCGTCCTGGGCCACCTGCTGCGCAGCATAGGCCGTGCTCTTGCGCGAACCCTTGAAGCCGACACGCCCGGCGCTGGACCAGCCGATGACGTGCCCCTGCATGTCCGTGATGCTGACCAGTGTGTTGTTGAAGGTGGCCAGAATGTTCGCAATGCCGCTGATGATGTTCTTGGCACCCTTGGCTTTTACGATCTTCTTGCCCGCCATGTCATCGGCAAGCAACTCCGCGGCCGTTGGAGCCGCCACCGCCGCAACCGGAACGGCACCCTCGGCAGGCTTCGGGGCTTCGGCTGTTGTGGCACCGGCATCTGCCGCAGGCGAGCCCGTGCTTTTCCGCGGCGCCTTCGCGGGTTTTGATTCGCCCGCGGATTTATCGGCTGCCCTGGGGTCGGGCTTAGCGGCAGCCGTTTCCGGATTTGCCTCGGCTTTGCCTTCTCGTTTAAGGGTAGCTTTCTTTTTGAGTTCTTCTGCCATGAGTCAAGTAATGGTAGATTGTTGCCAGGTGGTGAGTAACCTGAGTTAATGGATGCCCGTCTTGGCGGTGGGACTGCGAACCACCCCGACCGTCTTGCGCGGCCCTTTGCGGGTACGGGCGTTGGTCTGGGTCCGCTGGCCGCGCACCGGCAGGCCGCGCAGATGGCGAATGCCGCGGTAGCACTTGATGCCCTGCAATCGTTTGAGGTTCATGCCGACCTCCCGGCGCAAATCGCCCTCGATGACGTACTTCCCTTCCTGAATAGCGCGAACGATCTGCGAAAGCTGTTGCTCAGTCAGGTCCTTCGCGCGAATGCTGGGGTCTAGGTTGGCCTTGGCCAGAATATCTCTCGAGTTGCTCGGGCCAAGGCCGTAAATGTAGCGCAACGCAACGTCTATACGCTTGTTGGGCGGGACTTCTACACCAATGATACGGGCCATATATTCTTCAAATGAGTTTCAAAAATCACAATGCTGCCGGACGCGTCTCGTCTTGAACTCAGCCTTGCCGCTGCTTGTGCCGGGCGTTAGTACAGATGACACGAATGACGCCTTTGCGTTTGATGACTTTGCAATTCTCGCAAAGCTTCTTGACCGATGCGCGGACTTTCATACTCAGATTGTTTCTTTCTTCACAATAATACGCCCAACCGACAGATCGTAGGGCGAAAGTTCCAGTCGGACCTTCTCACCGGGCCTCGGGCGGGCAAATCCCCGTCGGGCTTTGCCGGCCGCAAATGCCACCAGTTGGTGCCCATTCGCCAACTGCACACGATACGTCCCTTCTGACAGCACTTCAACTACAGCGCCTTCAGCTTCGATGGCACCTTCTCGGGCCATGTCAGGATTTCCGGTTCCGACTCCGTAATCAAAACCGTATGTTCAAAATGGGCAGATAGTGAACCATCTCGAGTGACCACTGTCCAGCCATCATTTAATATTTTTACGTCAGCCGCCCCCGTGGTCACCATTGGCTCAATGGCTATGGTCATCCCCGGCCTCAGCTTAGGCGACGACTTCCCGTCCACGAAATTAGGGATCTGAGGCTCTTCGTGCATCGACCGTCCCACGCCATGGCCCACAAATTCCCGCACAACGTTGAATCCATTGCTTTCTACGAAAGTCTGAATCGCGCGTGAAATGTCTAACACCCGGCCACCCGGTACAGCCTGGGAAATGCCTTCGTAAAGTGATCTTTCCGTTATATCCATCAACTTTTGTGCGAGCACCCCACACCCACCCACCGCCACCGTGCGGGCGGTATCCCCAATGAATCCATTGTAAATAACTCCCACGTCCAGACTCACGATGTCCCCAAATTGCAACTGCCGGGCGCCCGCCAAACCGTGGACCACCTGATCGTTCACGGAAATGCAAATCCGGCAGGGGTATTTCCGGTAGCCCAAAAACGCGCTCCGGGCGCCGTAATGTTTCATCCGGGCAGCCGCAAAATCGTCCACATCCTTGGTCGTAACCCCAGGCTGGATGAAGCAAGAAACCTCCTCGAGAACCGCGCCCGCCACCGCGCAGGCAGGCCGCATTGCCTCCAAGTCCCGTTCACTTTTCAGAATGATCATCGGCACGCGGCTCCTAGCAGGCTGCGCCCAAGTCGGCCCTGACTCCAACCGGGGGCTTGAGACCTCGATTCCGCCTACGATCCGGACAGGTTGTACCGCGGGCAGCCATCAGAATCGCCCTCGGAGGCGTCCTTTTTTCAAGAAGCCATCATAATGCCGCATGAGCAAGTGGGTCTCCATTTGGCGCATCGTGTCCAACAGCACGCCCACCACGATCAGCATGCTGGTGCCGCCGAAGAAAGTGGCAACCGCATAGGGAATGCTCAACTCGGCATAAAGCCAGATCGGAATCAGGGCGATGATCGTGAGAAAGATCGCTCCGGCCAGCGTGATGCGGCTCATGGCGTTGTGGAGGTAGTCACTCGTGGCTTGCCCTGGTCGGACACCAGGAATGTAACCGCCATTCTTCTTCAAATCATCGGCGATTTGCAGTTCGTTGAATTGCGTTGCCACCCAGAAATAGGAGAAGAACAGGATCATGAGCCCGTACAATACCATGTAGAGAACCGCTCCTTCCGTGAGCGCATAGGCAATTTCTCCAAAGAACTTGATGTTGAAGCTCTGACCGAGGAACTCGAATATCTTCTGTGGGAACATCAGGATCGCTTGGGCGAAAATAATCGGCATGACCCCTGAGTAATTGACTCGCAAGGGCATGAATGAGGTGCCGCCCGAATAAACCTTGCGGCCGACCGCCCTTTGGGCGTATTGGACCGGCACTTTTCGCTGTGCCTGGGTGATTGCGATCACCCCTGCGATTACACCGGCCAGCAGCAAAATCAGGGCGATAGCGTGGCCCAGATTGAACTTGGCCTCCACTCCCCCTCCGCCAATGAACATATCATACAAAGCCACGGCCGCCTGCGGAAGCCGCGCCAGGATCCCGATGGTGATCACAAGCGAAACGCCATTGCCAATGCCTCGCTCGGTGATCTGCTCCCCAAGCCACATCAACAGCATGGTCCCGGTGGTCAGCAGCAACAGCGTCTGAATCCGATAGAACCAAATATAGTTGTCGCTATAGAGGACCAGCCGCCCCTTGTCCCATCCTTGAAACAGCTTCTCCGGGTTCTCCCAGCCAATCGCCATCACCAGACCCTGACCCAGACAAAGCAGGACGGTAAGGTAGCGACCATATTGAATGATCTTGGTGCGCCCCCCTTCCTCGCGAGCCAGTTTGCTAAGGGTCGGTATGACCGCAGTGAGCAACTGGATGATAATGGTGGCGCTGATGTAAGGCATAATGCCCAAGGCGCCAACAGCGCAATGTTCGAGCGCGCCGCCGGTAAAAAGGCTGTACATCCCGATCATGGAGGACCCGGCGGCCGCGCTCGCCTTACTTTCGAAGAACTCCGAAAGCGTGCGGCCATCCAGGCCTGGGATGCGCACCACCGCCTCCAGGCGACAGATCGCCAGCACCATCAAAGTGAAGAGAATCCGGGATTTGAGCTCCGGGATTTTGAAGCAGTTGGTAAAAGTGTTGGCAATAGCAGCGAACATGGCGTTTTCAGGATCCGAAGTCCGAGTTCCACAGTCCGGGTGAGGTGCAAGGCTCGAATGCCCAACTCCAGGAAGTTGAGGTGGTCGTTGGTCCCGAGCGCATGAGAAAGATCATGGGTTGGCAACCTTAGGGAGCGTTGGAGATGGCTGCTCGCGCTTGGGCGCGACCAGTTCGCACGTGCCGCCTTTGGCCTCAATTTTGGCCTTGGCGGAGGCGCTGAAAGCGTGGGCGCTCACGGTCAACTTGCGGCTCAGTTCCCCGCTGCCGAGGATCTTGATCCCTGCCGCGCGTCCATTGGCCAGCCCAGCGGTCCGCATAGCCGCCTCATCCACACGCGCACCGTCATCGAAACAATTGAGCGCATCGAGGTTTACGGGCAGATAGCGCGTGGCATGCCGTGCGTTGTTGAAGCCGCGCTTGGGAATGCGGCGGATCAACGGCATCTGGCCGCCCTCAAAACCGATTCGGATGGAGCTTCCCGACCGAGCGGTTTGGCCTTTGCCACCGCGTCCGCTGGTTTTTCCGTGGCCGCTGGATTCGCCCTGACCCAACCGCTTCCGGCGGTGCTTGGCCCCAGGACGGGGTTTGAGATCATGTAAACGCATAGATATTAGATCCTAAGTAATGAGGCAGAAGACCCGCAGTCAGTCGTGGATTCAACAGCCGAAGGCCGGAGGGCAGCAAACCCTCGAACAGGCTTCGGTCTTGAATATCGGGTCTCGGTCATTGGCATCCTTCTTCGGTTTCACCTCAAACCGGCACAGGCGCCTCTGGGTTCGAAGGCGGGACTGCCTCTGGAGCTTTGGGCGCTTGCACCTTTTTGATCTCCAAGCCGCGGCCCTGGTAGATGTCCTCACGCAGGCGGAGGCTCAGGAGCGCCTCCAGGGTAGCTTTCACTACGTTTGCGGCGTTCTTCGACCCAAGCGATTTAGTGAGCACGTCCTTTACGCCGGCAGACTCAAGAACCGCACGTACCGTCTTGCCCGCGATGACACCCGTTCCAGGCGAGGCCGGCCGCAGCAGTACTTTGGCGCCGCAGTAGTGCGAGAAGACCTCGTGGGGAATCGTCGCGTCCTTTAAGGACACGCCGACCATTTGCGAGCGCGCCATCTCGCCGCCCTTGCGAATCGCATCGGCTACTTCACCGGCTTTACCCATACCGACGCCCACCCGGCCGTGCTTGTCTCCCACCACGATCAGCGCACTGAAGTTAAAGCGGCGTCCGCCCTTGACGACTTTGGACGAGCGGTTGATAAAGACCACCTTCTCGGTCAGTTCCTGCCCGGATTCCGCGTCATAAGTGGGCTCTGGCTCGGGGCGGGAACGCCGCCCGCGTCCCGGCCCGCGGGGCCCACGGGACTCACGGGGCTCGGAGGGACTACGCGGCTCGATGCCATTGGCCTCTGACTTGCCTGGTTCAGGCGCAGTATTCGTTTCCATTTGTAGCGTTAAAACTTCAGTCCTGCTTCGCGTGCCGCGTCGGCCAGGGCCTTCACCTTTCCGTGGTAAAGCGCGCCGCCGCGGTCAAAAACGACTTGTTTGATACCCTTGCCCAACGCGGCCTGCGCGGCCAGAGTGCCGATGGTCTTGGCGCTCGACGCGTTCGCCGCGAGCTTGTCCCGATCGGGCGTCGCCTTGCTCGTCGTCGAGATCGCGGCCATCGTTACCCCCGTCGCGTCATCAATGAATTGGACGTGGATGTTCTTGTTCGTAAAGCAAACACTCATGCGCGGGCGGTCTTTGGTCCCGGATACCTTCTGCCGGATTCGCCAACGGCGCAGCAGCGCAAGTTTCTGTTTCTGTTCAGTTCTCATCTGGTCAATGACAGGCGATGACCGGTGCGCTGCTTAAAACCAAGGGCAGCACCACTCATGTCATTCAAGTCCACTGTATAGCTCACTTAAGCCTATCTCCTTCGGGTCCTTATTGGACGGTCTTGCCTTCCTTGCGAACCACGCGTTCGCCGACGTAGCGCACGCCCTTGCCCTTGTAAGGTTCAGGCGGGTAAAATCCGCGGAGTTCCGCCGCCACCTGGCCCACGGTCTGCCGATCCGGCCCCTCGACCGTGATCTTAGTATTCTCTTCCACGGTAACCTTGATCTGAGCCGGGATCGGGTAAATCACCGGGTGCGAGTATCCCAGGTTCAGGTTGACGTTGGTGCCCTGCACTGCGGCTTTGAAACCTACGCCTTGTATTTCAAGCTTCTTGACGAAACCTTCACTCACACCGCGGACCATATTGTTCACCAAGGCACGGCTCAGTCCATGCAGAGCTTTGGCATCCGCGTCATCTCCCTGCCGGCTCACGACGACTTTGCCCTGCTCAATCTTGAGGCTGGTCCGCCGCGGCAGTTCCCAGTTCAGCTTGCCTTTGGGCCCTTCGACCGAAACCTGTTGACCTTTGACCTCAACCTTGACCTTCGGCGGAATGGCAATCGGTTGCTTTCCAATTCGTGACATAAGCTCGTTACAAGTTTAGATGATTACAGCATTGCCTCGCGCACAGTCACCAGACATAGCAGAGCAATTCGCCACCGATGTTTCTCTTGCGGGCCTGCGCATCGGTCAGGAGCCCCTCGGACGTCGAAATCACCGCCACCCCCAAGCCGCCGCGCACGCGCGGAATCTCGGTGGCGCCGACGTAACGGCGCAACCCCGGCGTGCTGATGCGGCGCAGGCCTTCGATGATGCTCTTCTTACCCTGATATTTCAGCTTCACCTTGATGGTCTTGGGGAGCTTCCCTTCTACGGCGAAATCGGCGACGTAACCTTCCCGCTTGAGTATGCTCGCAATGCTCTCCTTGGTCTTGGAGTGCGGGACTTCGACGACCGGGAGCAACGCGCGATTGGCATTGCGAATCCGGGTCAGCATGTCGGAAATCGGATCGTTCACAGTGGTTAATCGTTAATCAGGTAAAGCGTTAATAAGACGGTGGATTCGTGCGCACATCAGGATTACCAACTGGCCTTGGTCACCCCGGGAATCAGGCCCGCCAAGGCCGCCTCGCGGAAGGTGAGGCGGGAGCAGCCAAACTTGCGCAGGTACCCGTGCCGCCGACCGCTCATGGAGCAGCGATTCACGACGCGTGATGGGCTGGCATCGCGCGGGAGTTTCGCCAACCCGGCGTAATCGCGCTTGGCCTTCAACTCGGCGCGGATGGCGGCGTATTTCTTGACCGTCTCGGCCTTCCGCTTGTTGCGTTCAATCCATGCTATCTTTGCCATAAGGAATTCGTGTGCTCCGATCTGTTCTAGCTCGCTTTCACTGGCTTCACTTCTGCCGGCTTCGCCTCGGCGAAAGGCATCCCCATCAGTTTCAGCAGTTCCAAGGCCTCTTCGTTGGTCCGGGCGCTGGTCACAATGGTAATATCCATCCCCTGCTGCCGCTTGATCTTGTCCAGTTCAATTTCCGGGAAAATGGTCTGGTCCCCAACCCCGAGCGAGTAGTTTCCGCGCCCGTCGAACGAGCGGACCGAGAGCCCGCGGAAGTCGCGAATGCGCGGCAGCGCCGTCGCAATCAGGCGGTCGAGAAACTCATACATCGTATCGCGCCGCAGCGTTACCCGGCAGCCGATCGGCAGCCCCTGGCGCAATTTGAAGTTGGCGATGTTGTGGCGCGACTTGCTGATGACCGGTTTGCGTCCGGTTATCAGCGCCAGGTCCTTGGCCGCGTCATCCACGGCGCTCTTCTCCAGGGAGGCGCTAACCCCCATGTTGACGACAATCTTCTCCATCCGGGGAACCTGATGAAGGTTGGTGTACTTGCGCCGCTCTTTCAGCACCGGTACTACTTCTTTGACGTATCGTTCGTAAAGTCTGGCTTTCATTTCGCTTGCTCCGGGATTCTGCCCGAGCGTCTTCTCAAATCGCGGTTGTGTTCCAAGGTAAAATCCGGTTCGGGTTCTTAGGCTTGGGCGGGCGTACTGGCGCCGCGTTTGGCTGCCCGGGCGTCGAAGACCTCGGCCTTCATCACATTGGTGATGTGGATCGAACCTTCCCGCTGGACGATCTGGCCCTGCGGGTATTGTTGGCTCTTGCGCATGTGCTTCTTGATCATGTGTGCCCCTTCAATGATCACCCGTGCCTTCTTCCCAATCACCGCAATAACGCGCCCGCGCTTGCCTTTGTCGGCCCCCGAAATAACCACTGCCTCGTCGCCCTTCTTAACGTGAAATGTGCGCATAGTCTTGAATAACGGATATCGGCCGGTTAGATGACCTCGGGCGCCAGCGACACAATCTTCATGAACTTCTTGTCGCGGAGTTCGCGCGCGACCGGGCCAAAAATGCGCGTGCCGCGCGGATTCTGCTCGGCGTCAATCAGCACCACGGCATTGCTGTCAAACCGGAGATACGAGCCGTCGCTGCGGCGAATGGCCTGACGGGTTCGGACGACCACCGCGTTGACAACCTCCCCCTTCTTCACAGTGCCATCCGGCGCGGCTTCCTTGATGTGCGCTTTAATGATATCCCCGATTCGCGCATACCGTTGATTGCGGCCGAGGACACCGATGGCTGCGGCGCGCTTGGCGCCCGTATTGTCAGCCACGTCTAGGATGGAACGTACCTGTAACATAAATCACCTGCTGCGTGCGGCGTGGAACATCAAACGGGTTATGCGAGGCGTGATCATGCGGCCACGGGCGTCACCCCCGAGCCCTTCTCAACCACCCCCACCAGGCGCCACCGTTTCAGCTTCGAGAGCGGGCGCGTTTCTTCGATGCGGACCCGGTCCCCCACCTTCGCCTCGCTCTTTTCGTCGTGGGCGTAAAGCTTCTTGTAGCCGGTAACAACCTTCTTATACCTCGGATGCGGGAAGCGCCGTTCGACGCGCACAACAATCGTCTTGGTCATCCTGTTCGAGATGACTTCGCCGACGCGTTCCTTGCGTTTGGCGCGGGCCTCCTCCGAGGGGGCGGGCGCAGGGGTTACGTTGGTCGCTGCTGGGTTGGAATTAGTGTCGGCCATATCAAATCGTGTGTTTACGCCGCTTTCTTCCGCAGTTGCGAAATGCGCGTTTCAATCCGGGCAATGTCGCGGCGCAACGTGCGCAGGCGGGCGGGCTTCTCGAGCTGGGCGCTGGCCTGCTGCAGGCGCAGATTAAAGATCTCTTGCCGCCAGTTCCGGCTGTCGGCGCGCAGTTCTTCCAGCGTCTTCTCCTGAATCTCTTTCCGTTGCGTCTTCTTCATAATCAAATCTCCGTCTAGCCCCTCCGGTGCCGCGAGATGAACTTTGTCCGGATAGGCAGCTTGGTCGCCGCCAGGCGCAAGGACTCGCGCGCAACCGCTTCCGTTACCCCGTCCACTTCAAACAGCACGTTGGCCGGCCGGATCACCGCCACCCACGATTCCAGCGGACCCTTGCCCTTGCCCATGCGGGTTTCCAATGGCTTCTTGGTGAAGGACTTTTGCGGGAAGACGCGAATCCACATCTTGCCGTGGCGCTTCATGTTGCGGGCGATGGCGACACGGACAGCCTCGATCTGCCGGGTGTCCAGCCAGCACCGTTCCAGCGCCATCAATCCGTACTCGCCGAAAGCCACCGTCTGGCCCCGCGTCGCCAATCCGGCGCGGTTGCCCCGGTGCATCTTCCGGTACTTCACTCGCTCAGGCATCAATGGCATAACAAATTCTCTCGATCCAAATCTTACGGTTAATTCGTGGCGGTAGCTGGCTGCGGCTGCGGCCGTTCAACCTTGGTATCACCCTTGCAAATCCAGCACTTGATCCCGAGCTTGCCATACATCGTGTTGGCCTCGGCAAAGCCGTAATCAATGTTCGCACGGAGCGTATGCAGGGGAACCCGGCCCCAGTGATACTGCTCCACTCGGGCCAGCTCCGCGCCACCCAACCGGCCGGCGCAGCGGATCTTGATTCCCTCGGCACCGAAGTCTTTCGCCGTCTGCAAGGCCTTCTTCATTGCGCGGCGGAACGAAACCCGGCGCTCGAGTTGGAGCGCAACGTTTTCCGCGACAAGCTGCGCGTCAATCTCGGGCTGCTTGATCTCGATGATGTCTACGTAAATCTCCTTGCCGGTCATCTTGCTCAACTCTTCCTTGAGCTTATCAATCTCCGCGCCTTTGCGGCCAATCACGATGCCGGGCCGGGCGGTCAGAATGGTGATCCGGCAGCGGCTGGCCGCGCGCTCGATGTGGATTTGCGGCACCGAGGCGGACTCGAGTTTCTTCTTCAGCAATTCGCGTATCTCGCGGTCTTCGCTAAGCAGCTTGCCGAATTCTTTCTTGCCGGCATACCACTTCGAGCGCCAGTCGTGGTTCACCGCGACGCGCAGACCGACTGGATTGGTTTTTTGACCCATAGGTTATTCGTCTGACAGAACAATTTTGATGTGGCAGCTCCGCTTCAGGATCGGGCCGGCCGAACCGCGCGCTTTGGGGGTGAATCGCCGGATGGTCGCCGCGGTTTGCGCCACCGCCTCCTTAATGACCAACCGCTCCGTCCGCAAACCGTTGTACTCCTTCTTGTGCGCCTTCAGGTCTTCCGCGTTGGCAACGGCGGACTTCAAGGTCTTCGCCACCAGCCGGGCCCCTTTGCGCGGCACAACCTTCAGGACCGCCTCCGCGTGTGCCGCGGGCAGGCCCTGAATCTGGCGGACGACTTCGCGCATTTTCTGCGCGGACATCCGCACGTTCTTGGTAATCGCCTGAACTTGCATAGGGTTACTTGGCCTCGGCCTTGGCCGTGTGGGCGCCGTGCTTCTTAAAGGTGCGCGTCAGCGAAAACTCGCCCAGCCGGTGGCCGACCATGTTTTCGGTCACGAACACCGGGTTGAAAATCTTGCCGTTATGCACGTTGAACGTCAGGCCCACGAAATCGGGCGTGATCATCGAACGCCGCGACCAGGTCTTGATGGGCGCCTTCGACTTGGCCTCTTTGGCCTTGGTAATCTTCTCGAGCAAATGGCCGTCAACAAACGGGCCTTTCTTAATTGAACGTCCCATAATCTCTATGCGTTGGTCATCGGCCGGCCATCACGGCGAACCAGGATGAATCGGTTTGAGTGTTTCTTCTTATTACGAGTGCGGTAACCCTTGGCGAGCAAGCCCCAGGGCGAAGTCAGTTGCTGCCAGCCGCCGCCGGATTTCGCCTTGCCGGCGCCACCACCGTTCGGATGATCCACCGGGTTGCGCGCCACGCCACGATTGATCGGCCGAATCCCCAAATGGCGTGAGCGGCCGGCTTTGCCGAGAACCACATTCTCATTCTCCGCGTTGCCAACCTGGCCGATGGTTGCGTAGCAATTCTCGTTGATGCGCCGGATTTCGCCCGACGGCAAACGCACTTGGGCATAGCCCTCGTCCCGGGACATCAAAGTCGCAGAGCCCCCGGCCGAGCGCACCATCTGAGCACCCCGCCCGGGAATCATCTCAATATTGTGAATCGGCAGGCCCACCGGCACCGTTCGCAGCGGCAGACAGTTGCCAACTTCCGCCGGCGCCGTCGGACCGCTCATCAGCTTCGCGCCAACCTGCAATCCGGTCGGGGCGATGATATACGTCTTCTCGCCGTCCTTGTATTCCAGCAGAGCCAGGCGCGCCGTGCGACGCGGATCGTACTCGATCGCCTTGACCGTGGCTTCGACCCCGTGCTTGCTGCGCTTGAAGTCCACCAGGCGGATCTTCTGCTTGTGGCCGCCGCCGATGCCCCGGGCCGTAACACGACCATAGACATTACGCCCACCCGTACGCTTCCGAATCTCCACCAGGCCCTTCTCGGGCTTGGTCTTCGTAATGTCGCTGTAGTCCGCATACGCGATGTAGCGCGTGGACGGCGTCAGCGGTCTGAATGTCTGTACTGGCATAAATCAATAACGTTTCCCAAGTCAGCTACTTGGAGAGCGGAGCCATTATTCCTGCCCCCAGACGGGTGGTCAGTTATCGGTTCCGCAGGTTATGCTGTCCGGACCTTTCTAGGTCAAACGGAGCGCGAAATATAGCAGGCTCGAATTGGAGCGCAATACCTTTTTTAAAAAAAATGCGGCCCCCCACGAAGGCCCCTTTTTCACGCCGATTCACGCCGGCAAACCGCGTGATGAGCGAACCCTTGCAAGCCGCGAGCCGAGATGGAATTCCTACCTATGGTTTGGCACCATTCCGGCAGCGTGCTCCCCAGACTGCCTCCATAGTACCTCCGTCTTTCCTCCGTTCTTCCTCCGTCCTTCCTCCGATTGCGTCTCGGAGGAAGGACGGAGGAGGGACGGAGGAAGCGGCGCGAGGGGCCGGCAGAGGCCGGGTGGACCAAGCGCGAAAGCCGGCGGAGGAAGGGGTGACTCTTGCCCTACCACCCAAGGGTAGTGGCTGGTTATCAGGCGATAGGGCCTACCCAATTGGGGGATGTCGCTCCGGCGAGCAGCATACAATATACCTGGAAAGTAATCAGCCCACGGAATGGCCATATATGAATGGAAAATACCTCTTTCTACTCTCTACGGTCGTGTTCTGCAGCGCTGGAAGCGCCGGCAGCGTGCAGTATGAGATCAAGGATTTGGGTGAGCTTCACCCGCTATGCATCAGCTCGAGCGGGGAAATCGGCGGATATGTTTTGGGTAGCGACTACTATTGCCCGGCGGTGATGGACCAGGGCGTCGTGCGCCAGGTAGAGGCATTTGGCAAGGGCGGCTACGTTTACGATATCAACAGCAGTGGTCTGACGGTGGGTTGGATCAACGCCGGTGCCGCTAGCTGGAATGCCGCGGGGCAGGCGACAATAATGGCGACGGCTTCCGACGGTCACCACACGGAGGCCATTGCTGCAAATGACAACGGCGTGGTGGTTGGGAGCTATTTGAACCAAAACTGGTTATGCGTGGCGTGCTACTGGAACAACGGAGTCTTTGCGGCACTCAATGGGCCTTTCGGCAACCAGAGCACAGCGCGTTCGGTCAATCGCTTCGGCGCAATCGCGGTGGATTGCTGGCAATCCGCCACGTTCAAATCCTATGTGTATAAGGATGGGACTTTCATCCCGGTGCTGGCCGACATGCCTACGCTGAGCCCCGCGGGGTGCAGCGGGATTAACGATGCCGGAATGTTAGTCGGCGCCGCACGGTTATCGAGTGGAACACCCGTGGCCTATGCCTGGCAAAATGGCGTCACCAGACTCCTGGCCACCCCGCCTGGTGAGCAGACGCCGTCACCGCGCGCGCTGAACAATTCCGGGGTGGTGGTGGGCTACGCCTGGAGCCCGGGCAGCAGCCGAGCTTGCGTATGGAACGGGCAGCAGGCAGCCTACCTGGAAGACCTCCTGAGCGCGCATGATGGGTGGCTACTGCAATACGCAAACGACATCAATGATTCGGGCCAGATCGTAGGTGAAGGCCTGTGGAATGGAGTTTACCACGGTTACCTGTTAACCCCGGTTCCGGAGCCCACAAGCCTGGCCTTGCTGGTTTGCGCCGCGGTCTGTTGGCGGCTATTCAGGAAGGGTTCGAAACCGTAGATCGGTCCCGGCAGCCAGGCGCACAAGGGAGCAGGGGGCTCATCTATGCTTGACGCGAGGCGGTGTTTTTGACATGCTGCTCGTCATGCCGCGCGCGATGCGAGTGGATTATCCGGGAGCTATCTACCATGTGATGGATCGAGGGGACCGCCGGGAGGACGTTTTCGTTGATGGCGTGGACCGCCAGGACTTGCTCAAGACCCTGGCTGAGGCGTGCCAGAAGACCAGTTGGAAGGTGCATGCGTACCGCTTGATGCGCGACCATCCTCACTTGGTCGTCGAAACCCCCAACGGGAATCTGGTGGCGGGCATGCGGTGGCTGCTGAGCGCCTACACGATTCGGCTGAACCATTTGGCGCGGCGAGGGTGGACGGAGGCGGACTTGGCGGCGCGCCGGCGCAGTGATCCCGGCAAGCTGGCCATTGCCGTGCGGTTGCGGAGCGAAACAACCTTACCGGTGAAGTGGATTGCGGCGCGCGTCCAGATCGGCACGACCAAAGGGGCCAAGTCCTTGCTGCATCGTTTGGCCCCGAGACAGCGCCAGCGCAAATGCACAAGGATGAACCAAGCATATGCACAGCTTGAATCCCAATCTACGGTTTGACCGCTTTCCCTTGTTTGCCGCTTTTTTGACGAACCCAGAAGGGGAATTTGACTGGCTTGGGCTCATAGGGGCCTTGCTTATGGCACTCGTAGCTGCCGGAGGAATCGTGGGCCTCGTCCGAGATTGGAGAAGGGGCCAGATAGTATTCGGCTACTACCCGACCTACGGAGATCCCGTGGAGATCAACGTGGAACGTAAGAGAAGGCCATTCCGATTTTGGTTGGTATTCGCGTTCTATTGCTTGGGTGTACTCCTATTTGTTACGCTGTGCGTTGGGATGTGCACTGGGTTCCTTCGCAGACTGTGACCGGGAGATTATTTGTTACCGGCCATGAAAGCGGGCAAGAAGGTGTCACCCATTATGCGGGGGTGATTGAAAGGCTCAGTCCCGGAAAACAGTAATCAGGGCTGGCCGGTGGTTGGATTGGGTCGAGGATTACCGCCGATGGCACGCATGATGCGCATCGCGTATGCCGGGGCCGCTTACCACGCGATGGCGCGCGGCAACCAAGGAGGGGACATCTATGCCGACGAGCGCGACCGCAAGCTGTGGCTGGAAGCGCTGGGCCAAGCGTGTGAGGAGACCGAAGAGCTACGAGGCGTACATGGCAGGGCGGGCGCTGGATTTGAGGGCTCAAGCGGGGCCGGAACGAACCGGCGGAGGCGTGGAAAGCGATTCGGCGGGGATGGTGTGCGGGTGGGAGGGAATTGCAGGCCATTGGCCGGCTGAAGCCGGCACTGGAGTTTGGACGTTTTGCAGTGAAATGGCGTCGATCCCGAAGGGGTTGCATCACGCAGCCCAACCCCAAAGGGGTTGCATCACGCAGCCCAGGGTTGCGCGCGGCGCGCTACCCTGGGTGTGTGCGCCCCGATGCACCTCCAACCCTGAAAGGGTTGCATCGCCGCCCCGCCCGATGCATTCTCGCCGCGATGCCGCAATCATTGGCCAGGATTCTCGTGCATACCGTCTTCTCCACCAAAGACCGCCGTCCCTTGCTGCGCGACGCCGCGCTGCGGCAAGAATGCCACCACTATCTCGGAGGCATTCTCAAGCACCTGGATTGCCAGCCCATCATCGTCGGCGGCGTGGAAGATCATGTCCACCTGCTCGCCAGCCTGTCACGCACCTGCGCGGCGGCGGAAATGGTCAAGGAGGTGAAGCGCGGCTCGTCGCTTTGGGTCAAGGAGCGGGTTGCCGGGATGCGGGACTTTGGCTGGCAGAACGGCTACGGAATGTTCTCGATTGGCGCCTCGCAAATTGAGGATGTGCGGCGCTACATCGCCGAGCAGGAGCAGCATCACCGCAAGGTTTCATTTCAGGATGAGTTCCGGCTATTGCTCAAGCGGTATGAACTTGCATACGACGAACGGTATGTGTGGGATTGACTGCGGTGAAAGGGACAAACGATGCAACCCTTTCAGGGTTGACGCCCTAATCCATCGCGCACCCAGGGTAGCGCGCCGCGCGCAACCCTGGGCTGAGTGATTCAATCCCTTTGGGATTGCCCCCTGCAACCCTGGGCTCAGTGATTCAATCTCGTTGGGATTGCCCCCTGCAAGCCATGGCTCAGTGATCTCATCCTTTCAGGATTCAGCCCCGCGAAAAGTGCCCAAACTCCAGGCCCGGCTGAAGCGGAAAGGGCTGCCGGAATTGGAGCCGACTCGCGCCTGGGGTCCTGCGGAGGCAGCTCGGCATCTGTATGCAGCGTCACAAGTTCTTGCGCATCGGACGCTCGAATCGGCGCAAGGGTACAGGTTCTGCGACCAGCACGCGCACTTATTTATGACGCTGCATCTAGTTCGAACGGTATTGCGATACCCGGTCAATTCGACGGGCCATCTCGCTGGTGTAGTGGCGGCCGAGCGTGTCCCTGTGGCGGTCAATCCACTCTGTCAACCTCGTGGCCCCAAGGGGCGCAGCGTCCACATACAGGCGACCTTCCATCAGGCCGCGAATCTCCTCGCGAGTGATCACGACGTCTTTGACCAATAGCCCCACTAATCGGCAGCCCCAGTAACCCAGTCCGGGCGGTACGGAAATGATCGGGCGCTTCACGCCGAGGGCGAGGCGGACTCTGGCAACCAACTCGTGATAGGTGAACGTCTCGGGACCGATGGCCTCCAGAACCTCGTCCCCGCCCCCCTCCGCCTTCCGGGCGGCCGACTCTGCAAGATCATCCACGTAAATCGGCTGCAGCCTGTAATCGCCGGCACCGAAGACTCCAAACACAGGAAGATGCCGCAGCGACCAGGCGATGTTGTTGATCAGGACATCTTCCTTGCCGAAGAGCACGGTCGGGCGGAGGATGCAGTAGGAAACGCCCAGGCCCCTGAGGTGGGATTCGAGCTCCGCTTTTCCACGAAAGTACGGCAGCGCCGAGGTGCTATCCGGGTTGGTGATGCTCACGTGAACAATCCGGCGCACCCCGGCTTGCCTGGCAGCGTCAAACAGGACTTTGGTATTCGCGACCGCTTGTCCATGGGTAAAGAGCCGGTGATCGAACCGCACCCAATAAGTGTTGACCAGCGTCTGCACTCCTAGCAGGGAGTCGCGCAACTTGCCAGGCTCCTCGAAGTTGAAAGGATGAACCGTCACCTTCGCCCCGAAAGGATTTGGGCGATGCATCGAGTTGGTGAGCGTGATGACCTCGTGGCCGGCCGCAAGCAGGCGTTTCGCGATGTAGCGGCCCGAGTAGCCGAATGCCCCTGTAACCGCGATGCGCACAGCAGTTCAGGGTCCGGACGTCACCAGCGGCCGAGGCCCCGCGCCAGAGAGGTCAAAGGGACGGAAACCGAGCTTGAGGGCGGGGGAGTCGGAGGAGAGCCGGAAGTCGTTGCTCGCGGGAGCAGCAAAGAGGGGGTCGGCGACGAGCGAATGCCGGTCATGGCCGCGTTCGTGCCACTTCTCCCAGGAACATGGTCCCAGGCGCAATTGGTCCGGCTTGGCATCCGGACGGGAGTCGAAATAGAGGTTCCAATCAAACAGGAACTTGTCGTCGGGCAAACTGCCGCTTAGCAAGGTGCCGGAATCGAAATAGACGATGTTGGTCACGAAGCTGAAGCTGCGGTGCGGCTCGGGTCGGGAGCGCTGGACCTGCCAATCGCGCCCGAGGGCGAAGATGTTGTTGCGGACCACGTTGGTGGCGCCGTAGTGCTGATGGAACCCGCCATGCGTGGTGCGATAAACGAGGTTGTCCTCCGCCAGGATGCCGCTGCTGCCTTCGTCGAAGTATATGCCCCAGCCGCCGTAACGGGTGGCGGCGATGTCGTGCCAAAGATTGCTGCGGATGGTGGTCCCGGGCTGCATGCCGAGGGTGTAGATGCCGCCCATATCGCTCAGAATCGGCCCGTCACCGTCCGACTTCGCGCCGATGTGATGCACGTGATTCAGCGCCACCAGGTTATTGCTTGCCAGCGTGCGGCCGTAGCCCCACGTCCACCCGATTGAGATGCCGGTGTAGTAGAAGTCGTGGATGAGGTTGTGCGTGAGCCGGTTGTCGGGCGATTGGCCGATCCAAACGCCCTCAGCGCTGGCGAACAGCTTCCCACCGTCGTGGATGTCGCAATCGCTGATCGTGTTGGCGCGAGCCTGCTCGGAGGCCGAATCGCGGATCGCGGTCTCCCCAAGCTTCACGCCGCCGGCGCCGAGGTCGGTGAATTCGCACCGGACGACGCGGTTGCTCTGGCAGCCCCGCGCCAGCTCCAAACCATAATTGCCAACGCTGGCAAAGCGGCAGTCCTCGAAAGCACTGCCGCGGAGCCCTGTCCCCCACACGGCGCCGGGCACTCCCACGGCTGCCTGGGCAAAGCCGCCCACCTCGGCGTCCGGAATGGGCCAGACGGTCGGCTTGTTCGTGGCGGTGTGGAAGCCCGCCGGGTAATACCATTCGCAGTGTGAGAAAGTAAGGCCACGCAGGACCACATTCTCGACGAACTGCCCGGCTTCGGGTCGCCCCTCGAACCGAATCACCTGCTGCAGCACAGGCGCGACGGCCTGGATTTCGCCCAGCGTGTCGCCGGGCTGCGGCTGGTAGTAGAGCGTGCCGGCATCCGGGTCCAGATACCATTCTCCCGGTTGATCCAGGAACTCGAACGCTCCTTCAGCGTAGTAAAGGTCACCGGGAGAAAGCTCGAAGACGGAACGCTTGCTGAAGCGGATGATGCGCTCCTTCTCATCCACGCCGACGACCGGCAGGCGGGATTCCACCCAACGTGTCATCGCCACGACTTCGGCATGGGTGATGGTGTTCCAGGCTTTCAGGTCACCCTCGCGGAACTGGAAGCGGCTGTGGCCCTGCGTCCACTCCTTCGCCTTGTCCGGCAGCCCGGCGATGGGCAAGTAACCGCGGTCCGGATGCCTGGCGCGGGTGGCCCGCCGGCCATTGACCCACAGCTCCCGGAACAACCATTTGCCATCGCGGGCCTCAGGAATGTCGGCAGCCCAAAGCTTCTTGTCCTGGACCGCAACTTCCTTCCAGCCGGCGACGGGCCGCCCACCGCTCAAGAGGGGTTTCTCGCCAGGCCAGGCTGCCAGGAGCAGGCCGGAATCCGCCGGCGTCAACACAATTGCCTGGTTCTGGAAATACGACCCCGCGCGAATGAACACCTTCGGGGCCGGGCTCGCCACGTTGCCGGCCTGTTGCCGGGAGGCGCGCGTGGCCGTCAGCGCGGCGGGCAGGCTCGCGAATGGGCCGTCGGTCCCGGGTCTATTCGGCGCCGGCAGCCGGCCTGACCACAGGTCATTGCCATTGGTGGCGACGAAGAACACCCCGGGTCCCGGCTTGGGCGCGGGGACGGGGCCAGCGTGGTTTGGTGCGGGTCTGCTGCATCCGAAGATCAGGCTGGTGACTGCTGCCGCCCATAGGACTCGAATCATCATTGTGTTGTGCCCTCCCGAGCTAATTCGCTGCGTTGTCGTGAATACTCACCGCCCCTTTGCTGTTGTTGGTTATGCGGGGTTTGCCGGTGAGGACATTGTCCGCGATAACCGCACGCCGCACCTTTTCGCCCAGCTCGATTTGGTGCTTGTCGGCTTGGAACTCGCAGCCCTTGACGAGCACGGTGCCGCCCGCGATCTGCAACGCATGCCTCCCTTCCCCCTTCCGATCCCATTCCACAAAGGTGCAGTCGCTGAACCCCACAGTGCCTTTGCCCGCCGTCTTTGCGATCTGGTTGCAGGGCCCCCAGAAGGCGCAGTTCACGAAGCGCACGCTGCCGACGTTGCCGGCCTCCACCCGCACCATCGTCGGGTCCGGGCCGTGGAACGAGACAAACTCGCCATTGGAGATCAGCAGCCCCATCGGAGCGCAGTGCTCAACCACCAGTGCCGTGTAGCAATCATCGGCGCCGATGCCGAGGAAGTTGCCATTGCACAGGCCGGCCGTGGTCTGGACGAACTTGTAGCCGATGTTGTAACCGAAGCAGAACGTGTTGAACACGTATTGCCAGTCGCTGCGCCCGAAGATGAACGCCTCGCCATGTTGCTGCTGCCACTGAAACAGGCGCGGTTTCATGCTCCACCAAGGGTTGAAGTGCACGTTCTCGATCCGCCCAATGTCGTAGATGGCATCCACAAAGACGCCTCGGCGCAGCGGCTGGCCGTGAACATCGCGAATCAGGTGGCGTTCGTTTTGGCGGGCGTCAATGCCGTTGTAAGGGTTCAGCAGCTCGACCGCCAGCACCGCGGAGTTCTTTCCCCGCATGGCAATCGCCCAGGGATAAGGGCTCGGCTCTTCCGCCGGGTCCTGGTCCGGGTAATAGATCACAACGCCTTTGAGGGTGCTGTTGCCGGTCAGGGTGATGAACGCGGCGCCATCCTCCTTCCCCCGATTCTCAGTGACGAGGAACGTCGTGCCGTCGTCCGTCGGCTTGGCTGCCCCCTCATTCCGAATGCCGATGTGGGAAGGAACTGACTCCCACACACCTTTTAAGGTCACGGCGGCGGGCACGCTAAGGTGGCCCGAGAAGAAGTAGTTTCCGCGCGGGGCATACACCACCCCGCCGCCCGCCCGGCCTGCCGTGTCGAGCGCTTTCTGGAACGCCGCCGTGTCATCGGTCTTGCCGTCACCTTTGGCGCCGAAATCGCGGACGGAGTATTGATCCGGATCAGGCCCGGCGACCGCCACGACAGCGGCGCAGAGCAGAATCGCTGCCCCCAGGTGGCGAGGATGGAGTGGCATTTTCAAGCGGGGGCTAGGGCTTTGGAGCTTCGATTTTGACGATCCCGACGTCAATGAACTGGCCGCCAGAGGTCTGACGACAATGGACCGCAAGCACGTTGCCGGCTGGTTTAAGCGCTGCTCGGGCTTCAGAACTGAGCGCGTGCCGCTCGTAGTCGCTCACATAGCGCGACACTTTGGCCGCCAGAACACCGTTGATGTAAACCTCGGCGTCCTCGTCATGGTGCATGAGCAGTCGCAGGTCGTCAGACTTACCCGCCTGGATTCCAAACTCGCGGCGAAGCCAGATGTCGCTCGTGTTCCACTCGGTCCGGACCACGGCGCCCGGGGTGCCTCGGGTGCCGAAACCAGCCCTGCCCTCTTTCCATGCGCTGGCATCGAAGCCCGGTTGGAACCAATCCTCCGCCGGTTTGTCCAGGGTGTAGCGCCAGGTCACCCGCTCAGTAAGGGCGGTCGGGACCACCTCTGTAACCCTCGGGCGCGGCGGGAATCGGCCGTGGTTGGCGTCATACACCTTTCGTATATCCATCTTCACCATCTCGCGATCATAAGTCATCAGCCCGTTGACCTCGATTTCGACGTCGGTCGTCTGCGTATAAACCGCCGCGGACAAACCCTTCTCCTCAATCAGCGGAAAGAGTTTGGCGACCAAGTCAATGTAGGCCGTCGTGAGGGCCTCCGCGTCGGTAAAGCTGCGGTAGCCCCAGTTCTTCTGGGCCTGCCACGTATGCCCGGGAACCGGCAGGCCGAGCCCTCCGAATTCCCCCAGCACGCCCGCCCGCTTCGGCTCCGGCTCGGGCGCGCCTGGCCCGGGATACTTGTGCATGTCCATCACGTCGCCCACGCCGCGGTCGCTCCAGCCGCTGGTGTTGTCCACGAGTCGCGTCGGATCGAGCTTCCTGATTAGCTCGACGATGCGAGGGGTGTCCCATTGGCCCCAGCCTTCGTTATAGGGAACCCACATCACGATGCAGGGATGATTGCCCCGGCCCTTGATGAGCGCCGCAAGTTCAGCTTCAAACTGGGCCGCCGACTCAGGTGTGCGGGTGATATCGGGCGCGGTCGCCGAGATATACTTGTCGCCGCTGGGCATGTCCTGCCAGACGAGCAGGCCGAGCTTGTCGCACCAGTAATACCAGCGGGACGGTTCGATCTTCACGTGCTTGCGCGCCATGTTGAAACCGAGCTTCTTGGTCATCTCGATGTCGTAGCGCAGGGCTTCGTCGGTGGGCGCGGTGTAGAGGCCGTCGGGCCAGAACCCCTGATCGAGCGGGCCGAATTGGAAATACGGCTTGTTGTTGAGCAGGAGGCGGGTAAAGCCCTTTGCGTCCTTGCCGAGCGAGATCTTGCGCATCCCGAAGTAGCTCTCGACTTTGTCCATGGTGCGACCCCCCAGTTTGAGCCTGACCTCCAGATCGTATAGATACGGGCGTTCCGGCGACCACAGCTTCGCCTTCGCGATCGGAATCGTAACCTGCCCTCCTGGTGCGACGGCAGCTTCGCCCACCTTCCTGATGCCCTCGCGAACGATGACCTCGAGCGAGAAGCCGCCCATGGTCGCAGTCGTGATTGGCTTGACCACAACCGAGCCGCCGTCCACATCGGGAGTGATCTTCAAGTCAATGATGCTGGCGGTGCCCACCGGCTCCAGCCAAACCGTCTGCCAAATCCCACTGGTGGGAGTGTACCAGATGCCGTGTGGCTTGCGGATCTGCTTTCCGCGCGGCTGCGTGCCCGCGTCGGTGGGATCCCATACGCCGACCAGCAACTCGTTCTCGCCGGCCTTGTTCAGCGCTTCGGTAATGTCAAAGCTGAACCCGTCGTATCCGCCGCGGTGCTGGCCCACTTGCCGCCCGTTGACCCAAACGGTCGTTTCAAAGTCCACCGCGCCGAAGTGCAGCCATACGCGCTGGCCCCACCACTTGATCGGAACGTCGAAGGCGCGCCGGTACCAGATGCGGTCGTTCTCGCTGACGGGCTTCATGACGCCGGACAACGCCGACTCCACCGGGAAAGGAACCAGAATCTGATGGTCGAACGCGGATGGCTTGTCGTCTTTGCCGGTGATGGCGAGCTCCCAGAGGCCGTTCAGGTTCAGCCATTCCTTGCGCACCATTTGTGGCCGCGGATACTCCGGGTGCGCGTTCTTGGGCGACACATCCCTGGCCCAGCGGGTCATCAATGGGCCTGCCGCCGGCTGCCAGGACGCCGCCGGCGCGGCTGGGGCCAAAGCCAGGATGGCGCCGAGCAGGATCAGCCGCCCGGGCCGTCGGGGCGATATCCGCCGGACCGGATTCTGCTGGTTAACGGAGTCAATCGCGAAGGTGGGGATTTGTAGCGCGTTCATTCTGTGTTGCAAGACGGATCCTATGATTTTCTATTCAATGATCTTCCATTCGAGTATGCCCGCGGAAACATCGGGTTGCAGTTGTGCTTCAATCCGCAGGCCCAAAGCTTCGACCGGGGTAAACTCCGCCCGGTTATAAGTGTTCGGCTTGGTGCCGTATGACGATACGCCCTGAACGGGGACCCAGTTGCCGTCCTGCCGCCAGAGCAGCCTCCAGGACTGCGGGACCCGGCAACTGCCCGCGCCGGTATCGTCAAACCAGTACACCTCCACGGCGGAGACTTTGCGCGGCTTGGAGAAGTTCTGCTCGACCCACTCAGCGCTGCCGCGATGATCCCACCAGGTGAACCGTGGAATGCTCTGGTCGTTCGAGCTCTTCGGCTCTTTGCCGTCAATCAGTGCTTCCACGGTATCGCTGTCGTGGCAGTGCGAAGCCGAAACCGGCAGCTCTTTTGCCGCCAGCCACGCGCGGGCGTCCTCGCCCGTGCCGATGGTTGGGAAGGCCGTGACGCGCAAGCGGGCCGCACCCATTGGGATGAGCGCGACCGTTTCGGTCGGCTCCGCGGACTTCACAGGGCTGGGTTGGAGCTTGCCCACCAAACCAAGCGTATCTACCTTCCACTCGGGAATCTTCTTCGCACTGGCGCGCAGCTCGATGGGGACGCTCTCCGGCGTAAAGGGTTGCGCCGGCGGCGGCCCCGGCTTCCTGACCACCTTGAATGCCTTCGCCGGATCCTCCTTCGGGAGGACGAGTCCATAATTCCAAGGGCTGGTAGGGAAGACCTCCAGCTCCGGCCAGGCATCCGTGCCGCCGCAGCGTGAATACGACTCGCCGATCTTGAGAGAGAATGTCAGCGGCCCGTAATCCACCGAAACGGCGTTGTTGTTCTTCTCCCAGTTCTTCGTTGAGACCTGCATAGGCAGGCGCAAGGCCACCACGTCGCCATCCTTCCACTGGCGGTCCAGGACTACGTATGAGAGCGGTTTGGCCTCGAGCTGAACCGACTTGCCGTTGACTTTCACTGATGCCTCGCCGCACCAGCGCGGTATCCGCAGATAGAGGGGGAATTTCACGGGCTGCGCCGCATAGATCTTCAGGGCAATGGTATCATCAAAAGGATAGTCGGTCGTCTCCTCGATTCTTACGGCGGTCCCCTGCCCTGCCTTCGCACTCACCTCGCAGGCCGCATACAGCGAGGCGCACAGGCCCCGATCCGGCGTCGCCAGCCAGAGTTCCTCGGCGTAATACGGCCAGCCGTGCGAAACGTTGTGCTGGCAACAGCGATAACGCTCGAAGGGCGAGTAGGAGAACATCGTGCCGCGGTTTTGGATTCCCGGCGACTTGTTGTTCTTGTCGAGCTGGACCTGGTTGGCGCAGGTCAGATAGTGCAGCCCTTTCAAATCCGGGGTCAACGAGGCAGGAAGCGAGTTGAACGCAATGTACTCGCAGCGGTCGGCCCAGAGCGGGTTGCCGGAAATCTTGGTCAGCATCTCGAAACTGTGCATGAACTCGACAATGCCGCACGTCTCGAACCCTTGGCGCGGGTCCGTGTAGCCGGGCCGGCAGTTTTCGTCGCCTGCGAACCCGCCCCCAGGGAACTGGCCGTAAAGGTCCATGATCGTCTGGTAATTGTTCTCGGCGGCCTGGAGCAACTTCGGGTCTCGCGCCTGCTGATAGTACACCCCCGGCTCGCGGAAACCTTGGGCGATGTTGACATTGTGCCAATCAATGACCCCCGTGTCCCACCGCGCCATGTTGGCATGAATCCGCTTCGCCAGCTCCAGCAACCAGGATTCCCCGGTGCGATTGTAGAGCCAGTAGATCGTCTCGATGTTGTCGCCAAAGCGGAGTTTTGGCCAGTAACCCGCGCCGAAGTTCTCGTCCGGCTGTGTGTTCAGCCATCTGAAGTACCGCGTCAGGAAGGGCAGCACGCGTTCGTCGTGCGTGTATTCGTAAAACGACTGCAAGACGTTGCACATCACCATGTGCGGCCAAAGGTCCGGCTTGCCTTTCAGGCTGGTCTTGTTGGCGCGCGGACCGAACCACCCGTCCGGCTCCTGGCTGGCGAGGACGGCATCAATCCATTTGCGGGCCGCGCCTATGATGGCCTCGTCCTTGAGCACATATCCCAGGTCAGCATAGCCCTTGAGCCAGTAAGGGAGTTCCTCCCACCCGCTGTGGCCCTGGCCTTGCGGATCGGCCCAGGCGTTCCCCTCAAACTTGCACCACTTGGAGATCTCCGGCAGGCGGCCCGTCATCCCTTGAGCCTCGAGTTCGAGATGATGCCGCAGCCAGCCTTTGGGAACAATGCTGCCGATGGGCAGTTTGAGCAGCGGGCTGGGCACAAGCGGTTCCCGGTTGCCAACGTAGAACGGGCTGGCTCCCGAAACGGCGGGCAGGCTAACACCCTTCACGTTCGCGTCCGCCGCACCGACCGCTGCCCCCGACGCCGCCAGGCACAGACTAATGAGCATGAACGTGAAACTCGCCCTGCGGGCGGGGGATCTATTCTCGGATACGAGACAGGAAAAGGCGTTCATGTGTTGATAGATTATTGAGCCGCTATTTGCCGCCATTTAACAAGCGCAACGCTGTGCCGGTCAAGCTCCATGCGCCTTGGGACCTTGCCCAGGCGCGTCGAGGGCGTTTCTCCGGCGTGACTGCGCAGCGGCCCCGGTGTGTCTCCCATGGGGAGCGGTCCCCATGGGAGACACACCGGGGTAACACCAGGTCCACGCGGTTGCCTCATCGGCCCTCCCGGCAGGGAACGAGCGCTACCTATCGGTCGCAACTGTCTTGATGCGAGTAACTTACACCGTTGGATCAAGCTCCAACCTCCCGTTCATCCGAGAAGTTCGATGCTGGCAGGGTGCCGGGCAAGCAGTCTGAGCATCAAGCAGGCCTTGGTCCACCCTTCCGCACAGGGCAAAAAGCAGCATGGGGACGGAGGCCAAGGCTAGCCCACAGCCCGCCCCCGCAAGTCTCGAGGCCACGTGGCCCGCGCCTCGCCGCCGTCGTGCAGCAGTCACTCCGGCGTGCAGTGCAGTATCATCTTTTTTACTGCACCCCTGAGCATTTGGATGCATTCTCGGTCAACTCGGAAATTTTCAGATAAGTTGCTGGCGGGGCCAGCAACCAGGAAACGTAAATATCCGCATAAACCCGCGCATAAGCCTCCGGTTATGCGCTCACTTATCAGCACTGCGCATGAAACGCGCATAAACCCGTCTCCACCCGCCCCCAACCGGCCATTGCATCACCCTCCCATTGCACCATCCACCCCTGAGACTGATGCAATCCTCCCGGAGCACGGTGCAATTCCCACCGGCTTCTTTGCGCCTCTTGCGCTTTTTCGCGGCCATTTCAGCCTTCAGCCTTCAGCCTTCAGCCTTTCCCCATGAACCGCTTCTCCTCCCGCCGCCAGCGGCTCGATCACGCGTTCCTGTCCAAAAAGCTCGCGGGCGCCAAGTCCTACCGCCGCATCGCGGGCTATTTCCGCAGCTCCATCTTTGAACTCGTCGGCGAGGAAAGCCGTCAAGCAGCGCACGGTACGGCTCGTGGTCGCCACCGACGCCGCCTGCGAAGGCCTGAACCTCCAGACCCTCGGCACGCTGATCAATGTAGATTTACCGTGGAACCCCTCGCGCCTTGAGCAGCGGCTCGGCCGCATCAAACGCATTGGCCAGGCCCGCCGCTCCGTGGACATGCTCAACCTCGTTTACCACCACACGCGCGACGAAGACGTCTATCGCGCTCTCTCGCGCCGGATGAAGGACAAGTTCGACATCTTCGGCGGCCTCCCCGACACCATTGAAGATGACTGGATCCAGACTGTCGAGCGGCTCGAAGAGATGATGGATCAATACGTCCACCTCCGCCAAAAGGCCCGCGACGTCTTCGAACTCCGCTACAAAGAAACGATCGACCCGGACAAAAACCGCTGGGAACTCTGCTCCCGCGTCCTCGCCCGCAAGGACGTAGTCGAAAAACTCTCAGAATCCTGGTAACCACCGGCGCTGCCGCGCCAAACCGCAGCACTTTTGGACAATGATCTTCCGGGGATCACTTTTGCCTGCACTCCTGCATGTGTCTTCACGCGCTTCGCACAACGCATTCCGACCAATAAAACCAATGCCTGCCTAAGAAATGGCGGAGAGAGGGGGATTCGAACCCCCGATACGGCTTTTGACCGTATAACGGTTTAGCAAACCGCCGCCTTCAGCCACTCGGCCATCTCTCCCAACCATCCGATTCGCGCAGCATATTCTCTTAGCTGACGGCTCTTCAATGCCACGGTCTTCCGTTCGCGCGATAAGTTACCACGATGCCATCCACAGGCAACCAAATCCACAAACCCGGGCGCGTGCGCTCATCGCGGGTTGTCTATACTCGCGCACCGGTCAGCCGTCAATTCATTCTTGTTTTACCCGCGGAGTCGGATAGAGTATAACTTCCAGAAAAGCGAGAGAAAGATGGGCATGACCGCCATACCAAGTGCGATTGCAGAACCAGCCCCACGGGTGCGGTGGACCAGCAGGAGAGGTTCTGCTTCAGGCTGCTATTGCCCCAGCGTCCCTGTCACCTTTCCCTGCCCGGCACCGGCCTTTCTAAATACCAAGCAAGGCAAGCCATGAAGAAACAGCCCATTTGGCAACACTTCAACACCGCTCTGCTCTTGTTGATCCTGCTGCTGCTGGCCAGCGTCGGGCTGGCGATCTGGGTGGCCGACGCGCGCCTGCGCAATGCGCAGCGCAGCGAACAATTGTCCGTGCTCAACGGCCGTATTCCCTACGACGTGGTGCTGATCAGCGACGCCGTTCGCGGTTTGATGCTGGACCCAAGAAACGAGGCTGAGCAACGGCAGAAACGGGAAGCTGAGGAAGATTTGAAAGCAAGCCTGAATGCTGTCCCACCTGCCTTCACAAACCAGCTCGCCCTAATGACGGCGGTGCGGAACCTGCGCGATTTTGTGTCCCAGACACTCGACAGTTTCAACAACGAGGTTCTGGTGGCGGCAGAGCGCGGCTCAACCGGCGCGATCCTGCTCTACAACCGGGATTATCCGGAGATTCGCAGCCAGCGCCGGAAGCTGCTGGCTGAGCTCGGGGATGAGATTGCCAAGGTGCAGAAGAAGGAGTCAAAGCACGCCGAAAAGCTGGCCTTGGTGGGTCTGACACCATTGGCTATCCTGTTACTGGCCATTCCGGTCGTTCGCCGCATCCACTCCGCCAACGTTGCCCAACCGCTGAACCGTTTGGTGGCCAGTCTTGATCGAATGCGGCAGGGCGACTTCACCCAACGGCTTGCGTTGGGCCGCCGCGATGAATTCGGTGTCGTGGGCGACGGCCTGAACCGCCTGGCGGATGACCTTTCCGATTTGGTGGGGCAGGTCCAGCGTTCCGGCATTCAAGTGAGCACAACCGCCAGCGAGATTTCCGCCACCGCCCGACAGCGAGAAGGCACGGCGCATGAGATCGCGGCAACCACAGCGCAAATCGGGGCAACGTCCAAGCAGATTTCCGCCACCTCTCAGGAGCTGGTCAAGACCATGAACGAAGTTAGCCAGGTCGCGGAAGGAACGGCTGAACTCGCGGGTAGCGGCCAGAGTTCGATCGCGCGCATGGAATCCACCATGCGCCAGATCATGGAAGCCTCCCGGGCTATCACTGCCAAGCTCGCGGTGCTGAGCGAGAAGACCACCAACATCAATTCCGTGGTCACCACCATCACGAAGGTTGCCGACCAAACGAATCTGCTGTCGCTTAACGCCGCCATCGAGGCCGAGAAAGCCGGCGAATACGGCTTGGGATTTGCGGTGGTGGCCATGGAAATCCGCCGTTTGGCGGACCAGACCGCCGTCGCCACCTACGACATTGAGAAAATGGTCAAAGATATGCACTCGGCAGTGGCGGCGGGCGTGATGGGGATGGACAA
Source organism: uncultured Verrucomicrobiota bacterium (assembly GCA_964625855.1). Taxonomy (GTDB): domain Bacteria; phylum Verrucomicrobiota; class Verrucomicrobiia; order Limisphaerales; family UBA8199; genus JAPLUA01. Next base: position 182,331 of record CAZVFC010000001.1, read on the forward strand.
GTTTTCCGAGGAGGTGCGCCATGGCGTCGAGGAAATGTCTCGGGTCAGCACGCAATTGGCCCAGATCATTCACCGGGTTCAGACCCTCACGCCACGCTTCCAGGCGGTGAACGAGGGCATGCGCGCCCAGACCAACGGGGCGCAGCAGATCAGCGAAACCTTGACCCAACTGAGCGAGGCAGCACACCAGACTGCCGAATCATTGCGGCAATCCAATTTCTCCATCGAACAACTGAACGAGGCGGCTCGAAGTCTCCAGACCAGCGTGGCTCGTTTCAAGCTCGGAAAGTAGCCATGCTCTTTCTGTTGTTTCAGCTCGGCCAAGAACGCTATGCGCTCGAAGCGACGCGGGTGGTGGAGGTCGTGCCGTTTGTGGATGTCAAGCAATTCGTTCAGGCGTCCCCCGGCTTGGCCGGCATCTTTGGTTATCGTGGCCACCCAGTCCCGGCGGTTGATTTGTGCTGGCTCGCTCTGGGTCGCCCGGCGAGTCGCCACTTCAGCACTCGGATAATCATTGTGAATTACACGGATGGGACCGGCACAAATCACCTCTTGGGGCTCATCGCGGAAAAGGCCACTGCCATGCTGAAGAAGGACGCCCGGGAGTTTGAGGACCCTGGCGTGAGAATCGGCCCTTCAAGGCAACTGGGGCCCATCCTGATGGACCACGGCGGTCCGGTGCAATGGGTCAACGAGCATGACCTGGTGCCCCAATCGGCAGGTGATCTGATGTTTGCGAAACTCGCAGCCGCGGGCCATGAATCGCGTTGAACAACCCCTGCCGACGCTGCTCGGTGACGCGGTGGACATCCAGGCTTGTTGGAATGAAATCGGGGAGCATGGCAACGGCAGTTGTCGGCAACTGCAGGAGTTTGTCCTTTGCCGGAACTGCCCGGTCTATTCCAACGCCGGCGTACGGTTGCTGGACCGGCCTGCCCCGCCTGAATACCGCCGCGAGTGCAAAGAGCATTTAGCCGGGAACCGGAGACTCACCGCGTCGCACAGACATTCTGCGGTGATCTTCCGGATTAGTGCGGAGTGGCTGGCCTTGCCAACCCAGGCATTTCAAGAGGTCGCCGAACGGCAGTTAATTCATTCGCTGCCGCATCGGCGGCACGGGGTCGTCCTGGGCCTGGCGAACATTCGCGGCGAACTGCTGATCTGTGTCTCGCTGGGTCACTTGCTTGCGCTCGAGAACCCCATGCCTCGCGGAACCTTGCGCACGGTTCACCAACAACTGCTGGTAGTCAACTGGGACGGTGAGCGCTTCGTCTTTCCCGTTGACGCCGTCGGCGGCATCCACCTTTTTGAACCCCATCACTTGCAGGGGCCACCGGCGACGCTTGCGAAGTCCAAATTCAGTTGCAGTCGGGGAATTCTCAGTTGGGAGCAGAAGAGCGTTGGCCTGCTTGACCCAAGTTTGTTGTTCTCCTCATTGAACCGGAGTCTCGCGTGAACGGGCCGAACCTCGAAGACCTGGGCAGTCTATCCATGCCGGAACTGTTCCGTTTGGAGGTTGAACACCAAACTGCGATCCTGATCAGCGGCTTGCTTGCTCTGGAGAAGGACCCGCGTGCGCTCCCGACCTACGATACACTCATGCGCGCCGCGCATTCCCTCAAAGGCGCGGCGCGGATCGTTAACCTCCAAGGCGCCGTTCGCATCGCCCACGCCCTCGAGGACTGTTTTGCCGCCGTGCAGCAAGGCCGTCTCCAGCTTCGCCAGGCGGCAACGGACCGGTTGTTGGGAGCCGTTGATGTGCTGGCGCACTTTGCCAAGCTCACGGATGCGGCGGCCGGCAACTTGGAGGACAAACGGCGCGAGGAAATCCAGCAGGTCCTGCAATCGCTGGCCAGCCTCTTGGCAACCAGCGATCCGTCGACGTCGGTCCCGATGCACCCAATTAGCGGCACTGAGCCCGTCCCCTCAGACACCCTGGCTGGGACCGCCGCAGGGCAGTCCTTGGTCCCCTCCGCTACAATTCAAACGGCGTCGGCTACGCTTGTTCCCCCACCCATCAGCGGGCAGAAGCCTGAAATGCCGGAACGAGTCGTGCGCCTCAACGCCGAAAACCTCAATCGCCTGCTCGGTCTGGCGGGTGAATCCCTGGTTGAATCGCGCTGGCTTCGGCCCTTCGCCGACTCGCTCCAGCGTCTGAAGCGTCATCAGGCTGGCCTGTCGCAAAAGCTGGAGGAATTGCGAGCCCGGCTCAGCGATGCGAATCTCTCTGACAGCGCAAACGATCAGCTTAACGAATTGTGCCGCAAAGTCTCCGACTGCCAGCAGTTCCTAACGGAGCGAATGCGGGAGCTCGACATTTTTGACCGGCAGTCGTCGCAACTCTCCCAGCGTATGTATCTGGAGGCACTCCGCACCCGCATGCGCCCCTTCGGCGACGGCACGCGCCGGTTCCCACGGATGGTCCGGGATCTCGCGCGGTCTCTCGGCAAGGAAGTCCGGCTGGAAATTGTCGGTCAGCACACCCAAGTGGATCGCGACATCCTTGAGCGCCTGGAGACGCCACTAGCCCACTTACTGCGCAATGCGGTAGATCATGGGTGCGAGACACCGGAACAGCGCTTGCGAGTCGGCAAACCCGCCGAGGCGTCCATTCGCCTCGAAGCACGCCACAGCGCGGGGAAGTTGCTGGTCAGCGTAACGGATGATGGCGCGGGTGTCCCGTGCGATCGCGTGCGGGAGGCCATCAAACAAAGGAAGCTCGCGCTGCCAGCAACCGCCGAGAAGCTTACCGAAGCCGAGTTGCTCGATTTTCTGTTCGTGCCGGGTTTCACCCTCAAAGAAGACATAACGGAAATCTCGGGTCGCGGCGTCGGCCTTGACATCGTTCAAAATATGGTCCGGAACGTTCGCGGCAGCGTCCGGGTTAACAACGTGGCTGGCCACGGTCTCCGCGTGCAGCTCCAATTGCCCCTGACGCTATCCGTGCTTCGGGTCCTGCTGGTTGAAGTGGCCGAGGAGCCGTATGCCATACCGCTGACGCATATCACGCGGGCGCTGAGGTTATCGCGCGATAGAATTGAAACACTCGAAGGATTTCCCCATTTTCAATTTCGCGGCGAGGCGGTCGGCTTGCTGACCGCCCATCAGGTCCTGGAATGCCCTCCACGCAAATTTCCCGCAGGCGATTTGCCGGTGGTCGTCCTCGGCGACCGCAACGCCCTTTACGGTTTGGTTGTGGACCGGTTTTTGGGCCAGCGCGAGCTGGTCGTCCAACCGCTCGACAAGCGGCTTGGCAAGGTCAAAGACATCAGTGCGGCGGCGCTGATGGAAGACGGCTCACCGATCCTGATTATGGAAGTTGATGATGTGATCCAATCAATCAAGACCATGGTCTCGAGCGGGCAGCTAGAAAAGGCCGACCCTGTCAGCCTCGAATCCACGGCCCGAAGGCCCAAGCGCGTGTTGACGGTGGACGATTCGAGGGTCGTACGCGATCTTCTAAGAAAGATCCTTTCCGGTCGCGGTTATCTGGCCGACGGGGCAGCGGATGGTCTAGATGCCTGGAACGCGCTGAATGCGCATTCGTACGATTTGGTCATCACCGACGTTGATATGCCCCGCATGAACGGGATCGAGTTGACGACTTTGATTAAACAGGATTCACATTTGAAATCCCTACCGGTGATGATTATCTCTTACAAGGACTCGGGGGGAGAACGCCTGCGCGGCTTGGAAGCTGGAGCCGATTATTACCTCACCAAGGGCAACTTTCAAGATGAAACCCTGTTGCAGGCTATTGCGGACCTGATCGGCGAATGCGACGCATGAGAATCGCGCTCGTCAACAACGTGCCTATGGATGACCAGCGTACCAACGACCCAAAAGCGCCGGCCCAGGAAGCTCCGGCTCATCCGCAGCAATACCACGTCATAGTCCTCCTCGTTGACGATCAGGCAATGGTCTGTGAAGCGGTTCGCCGAGCGTTGGCGCACCATGCTGACATTGATTTCCATTACTGTGCGGACCCGGGCGGCGCCATCTCGATCGCGAACGAAGTGAGACCCACGGTGATTTTGCAGGACCTGGTGATGCCCGGCATTGACGGCCTGACGCTGGTGAACCAATATCGTTCCAATCCGGGCACGAAAGAGACTCCCATCATCGTCCTCTCCACCAACGACAACCCGCAGGTCAAAGGTCAGGCTTTCGCGCTGGGCGCCAATGATTACCTGGTGAAGCTCCCCGACAGGCTCGAACTGGTCGCCCGGATTCGGTATCACTCCAAAGCCTATCTCAGCCTCTTGCAACGTGATGCCGCCTACCGGGCTTTGCGCGAAAGCCAGCAGCAACTCATTGAAAGCAACGCCGCCCTCATTTCCCTCAACCGGAGGCTGGAGGAAGCCACGATGGCCAAGTCTCAGTTCCTGGCCAACATGAGTCACGAGATCCGCACCCCCATGAACGGCGTCATCGGCATGACCGCGCTGCTATTGGATACTGAACTGACCGATGAACAACGCGACTACGTGGAAGCCACCCGCAGCAGCGCGGACAACCTGCTCACGATCATAAATGACATACTCGATTTCTCCAAGATCGAGTCCGGGAGACTCGAGCTGGAGCAACATCCTTTCGAGCTTCACGCGTGCCTGGAAGAAGTGTTGGATCTGCTCTCCCCCGAGGCGGCCGAAAAGAACCTCGATCTGGCCTGCGTGGTGGATGACGAAATTCCCAAAATTCTGGTCAGTGATGTTGTCCGCCTGCGCCAGATACTGGTTAACCTCCTGAGCAATGCCCTGAAGTTCACCCACCGGGGCGAAGTGGTGGTCGAGGTCAAGTCGGCCGACCATGGGGCTCGCGAACAGCCTTTCGGGCAGAAACCTGACACCGATTTTGTCCGCCATCCCCAACAGTGGCTTCTGCATTTTTCCGTCCGCGATACCGGCATTGGGATACCGTTCGATCGTCAGAACCGCCTGTTCAAATCTTTCCAGCAGGTTGATGCCTCCACGGCTCGTCACTACGGCGGCACTGGGCTGGGGCTGGCGATATGCAAGCGTCTGACCGAGCTGATGGGAGGCAGAATCTGGGTCGAGAGCGACGCGGGCAAAGGGTCCACCTTCCATTTCACGACTCTGACAAAGGCCCCTGCCGCCAACACCCCGCCGTCCTGGCAGAACCCACAACCGCAACTAACAGGCAAGCGTGTCCTGGTCATTGAAGACAATGCCACCAATCGCGACATCATTTCCCACCGAGGCGCCAAGTGGGGCATGACCGTGGAGAGCGCCTCCTCTGGCCGCGATGCGCTGGCCATCCTGGCAGCCGGCGGGCAATTCGACGCGCTGATTCTTGATTTGCAGTTGCCGGACACGAACGCCCTGTCGCTCACAAGTGAGATTCGCAGGCAGCCTTCCGGGCGTTACCTTCCCATCCTGCTTCTTTCCTCGCTGCGCCCTGGTGTTGATGACCTGCGCCCCTTGCCTCCAGGCACGGCGATGTCCATCCATAAGCCAATTCGCCCCGCGCAATTACTGGAGGCTCTGTGCCGCGCGTTCAGCGTTCAACTTCAGCGCGAAAAGAAGGCCCCAGCCACGCCCATGCTGGACGCTGCGCTTGGCCGCCGCCTGCCATTGCGGTTGCTGCTCGCCGATGACAACCCCATTAACCAGAAGGTCGGCCTCAGCGTCCTCCACAAGCTTGGCTATAACGCCGATGTTGCGAACAACGGCGTGGAAGTACTCAAGGCCCTCGAACAGAAATCCTATGACCTCCTGTTTCTGGACGTGCAAATGCCGGAAATGGACGGCCTGGAGGCAGCGCGTCAGATCTGCCAGAAATGGAATGCGGACAATCGCCCGCGAATCATTGCCATGACCGGCAACGCCCTGATGGGGGATCGCGAAAAATGCCTGCAGGCCGGCATGGACGACTATATCTCCAAACCGGTCCGCGTCGGGGAACTCCAATCCGCCATCGAGCGCTGGGGCCCGACTAAAGTGCGGAAGTCCGAAACGGCGTTCCTTGCTCGGCCCAAACTGGTCCCGACCGATCAATTGCTCGATCAGTCACTCATCGCCGACTTGCGCGCCCTGCCTCCGGCCGACGGTGTCAGTATGCTGCAGGAACTGGTGGTCATGTTCCTTGAAAGTGCGCCCCAACGCATAATCCAGATCAGGCAGTCCATTAATGACGCCCCGATGCTGGTCTTCCACTCGCACGCGCTCAAGAGCATGAGCCTAAACCTGGGAGCCAAGCGTATTGTCGAGCTGTCCGAGAAACTCGAAGAACTCGGCCGTACACGAAACCTTCACGGCGCGGCTGCTCTTCTCAAGGAACTGGAAATCGCGTTCGCTCAGACAAGAGCCCAGTTATTGGCCGTGCGTGACCACTAATCCCGCGCTGCTTGTCGAGCATTTCAACCGCCTGGCGCAATGTTAACCAGGCGTTTTTGCTTGCGCATTTTCCGCCGTCCTCACACAAGAACTCCATGCCGATCATACCTAACCGACTTAACGCGGGCGACTCCTTCGGGATCATCGCCCCGGCCAGCGCGCCCCCGCACCCCGAAAACATAGACCGCTCCGTAGCCGTCCTGGAGCGCCTCGGTTTCAAGGCCCAGCTCGCCCCCAATGTTCGCCAGCGGTTGGGCTTCCTGGCCGGCAGCGACCGCCAGCGTGCCAAAGACCTCATGCAGATGTTCACCGACCGCAAGGTAAAGGCGATCCTGTGTGTCCGCGGAGGCTACGGGACCTCGCGCCTTCTCTCACTGCTCGATTACCAGGCGATCCGATCGAATCCCAAGATCTTCATCGGGTATAGCGACATCACTTCGCTCCATTGTGCGTTGCTGGTGAAATCCGACCTGGTTTCCTTCCATGGCCCTATGCTCAACTCGGACTTCATTCAGAAAGACATGCCTCACTTCACGCTGGAGAGCTTTCTCAGGACCCTCATGGAACCTTCCGCACCTGGCAGCATCTGCAGCGGCTACCGGAGGAAGACCGTCGCGGTCCTGCGGCGCGGCGTCGCCTCCGGACCGCTGGTAGGCGGCAACCTCAGCCTGCTCTGCGCCTCCCTCGGCACTCCTTACCAGCCGTCGTTCAAAGACAGCATCTTTTTCTTTGAAGACCTGGACGAACCGCCTTACCGCTTTGACCGGATGCTAACCCAGCTCCTCAATGCCGGATTGCTCCAGCAAGCCGCTGGCATTGCCATCGGCATCAATGCCGGCTGTAAAGACCCGAAGGCGAAGAATGCCCGAGAATACCGACAGACTGTGGAAGACGTATTCAAGGAAAGGCTGTTGCCGCTCAAAGTCCCCATCGTCGCGGGCCTGCCCTTCGGTCACATCCCCCTCAACGCCACCCTTCCGGTCGGCGTGCAGGCCACTCTCGACGCCCGAAAAGGCGACCTCCTCATCACCCAGCCCGCGGTAAAGTAGGCTGACTGCAGCCCCGCCGGCGCCCGGCTTTCCGTGTCTGGCTCTTGCGACTTCTGACTTCAGTCTTCTCGTCCCGCTTCATGCACGCGTATATATCGCCGGAGCAGGATTAAGCCGATGGGCGCGATGGCGGCAATGATGCCGATGACCAGCCACATCGTCCCTGAATGCCGTTCGCCCACCTCCGGGCAGTATTTGGCGAGCAGTCGGAACGAAACCGTGCCGACGATCAGTTTTGCCAGCAGGAACGGGATGTAAGAAAGAGCCGCGTAGGAGGCTTCCTGGCCCTTCGGCGCGATGGCGGCCGCATACTCATACACGCGCGGTGAGTAGAAGGCTTCGCCAAACGACATCAGGATCACAAAGAGTGTAATCATCAGGTAGTACGGATGCACGTCGCCCGCCAATCCCAGATACCCGTGCCCGAGCCAACGCCCGACGAATCCATCGGCCAGCGGCTGAAACCACATGGCCGGCAGCGCCATCACGAAGACCGACAGGGCCGAAATGACACCTCCCACGATGACCATACGGTACGCTGAGTAACGCTGGGTCATGGCCCCCACGAACGGCACGAGGAACACGATCAGGATGTTGTTGATGCCCACCAAGCGACCCACAGGCGCTCCTTCTCCCAGCTCACGGATACCAAACTTCGGAAAGACATAGTCCATTTGCATGAAGATCAGCTTGAGGAACGCAATCAACATCAGGAAGGCCAGCAAGCGGTAAAACCCTGCTTGCTGCACCAGCCCGCCGAATAGCTTCACGGTTCCGGTCGCGCCGTCGCTCACCGTCCGCCAAAAGGAACCCCAGAGACTCACACCCACTTCCCTCGCCGCTTCCGGCGTGACCTGGATGCCATCGTCCGTGACTTCAACGCCGCGCCGGATGAAATAGATGACTGGCAGGATGGCAATCTCGATAATCAACGCCCAGAAGAACAGCGTGCGATAGGTGGTCAACTGGCAGTTGACCAGCGGCAGCGTGAGCTGGCCGCGTTCGCCCAGGCTTTGTCGGACGTAATCGAACAGAAACGCCGCGACCAGAAAGCCGAGGTTCATGATCGTGTAGAAGAGCGAGTAGGAAATGGAACGTTGTTGGGTGGTCGAGTACTTGCGCACGGCGGCGACCAGCACCGGCGTGCCGAGGGCCTCACCCACCGCCAGCGGGAACAGCCCGGCCGCCAGCGCCACCCATTTGATCGTCGTAAAGGCCATTACCGCGCGCGCCACCACGCAAATCCAGACGCCGAGGAAGAACGTCCGGCGCAGCCCGATGGCGTCGGTGAGCGAACCAACCAGTAGTGTGACGATCGTCATCGTGATGGACCACGCCGCCACGAGACTGCCGGCGTCCGCATCGCCATAGCCAAAATCGGCCATCAACCACAGGGCGAGCGTCAGGACCGTTACCTTGTAGGCCATGACACCCAGGAACTTCACGGCGAACGTAATCCAAAGTTCGCGCGAAGCCCCCTTGAGGACCGTAAACTTGGCGAAGAAACGCGTGGCTGATTGCGCTGCGTCAGCCATGGGCGTGGCGAGTGAACCGCTTCGGTGTCATTGTGTGCCCAGATCAGAACCCAACGGACGCGCTAAGTAAAGCCCGAAAGGCGCCCAACGCCCAGGAAGCCCTCCCGGCTGGGTCACCTCGTGCCGCTTCGTTGCGCTCGCACCATGATGGTCTGCCGACAGGGGGGTGCCGATTTGTAATGAAATTGAAAGTTCCCCCGTATTCCTGCACTCTTGAGTGATGCGAATTATCAGGTCAGTTGCGACCATGCAGCGCGTAGCATTGAGGTGGCGTCGGGCAGGAGTGCGGATCGGTCTGGTGCCGACAATGGGCAGCCTGCACGCCGGGCATTTGAGCCTGGTGCGGCGGACGCGCCAATGGGTCGGCCGGGGCGGGAAGGTCGTGGTCAGCATCTATGTCAATCCCACGCAATTTGGCCCGGCTGAAGACTTCGCGCGCTATCCGCGGGATCTTGCGCGCGACGCCCGCCAGTGCCGAAGCGAAGGGGTGGACGTGATCTTTGCGCCGGACGACCGGCAAATGTATCCTCGCGGGAAGGGCGGGAGCTTCAGCACGTATGTGGTCGAAGAGGACCTGTCGCAAGTCATGGAAGGTAAGTCGCGGCCGAGGCATTTTCGCGGAGTAACGACGGTCGTCGCCAAGCTGTTCAACATCGTGCAGCCGGACGTGGCGGTCTTTGGCGCCAAGGATTGGCAGCAGGCCGCGATCGTCAAACGTATGACAGGCGATTTGAACTTCCCTCTCCGGATGGTGGTGGCGCCCACCTTGCGAGAGGCAGATGGGTTGGCCATGAGTTCACGCAACCAGTATCTCACGGGCGACTTGCGCCGGCAGGCGCTGGTGCTGTGGCGCTCGATCCACGCGGTGCGGGATCAACTGCGCAGGTCCGGCAGGCCGATTCTGGCAGCCCGTCTGAAATTGAGGTTGAGGCGACTCATCGAACAGGAACCGGCGGCGCGCCTGGATTATGTGGAGTTCTTTGATCCGAACACCCTGGTTCCGCAGCGACAGGTTCGGCGGGGTACGCACATGGCGCTGGCGGTGTTCATCGGTTCCACGCGGCTCATAGACAACGCCGCGCTTTGACCGGGCACAGTCGTCGGCCCAACGACTTCGTTCGACAAACGGCCCCGGGTATGTTGAATTGGAGGAGATGAAACGATTTGACTTCCTTGTCCTCGGCAGTGGCGTGGCCGGCCTTTCCTACGCTTTGGGAGTCGCGCCGCATGGCCGCGTTGCGATCATTACGAAGAAGGACCGCGCTGAATCGAACACCAACTACGCCCAGGGCGGCATCGCCGCAGTGACGAGCAAGGAGGATTCGATCGAGTTGCACCTGCGCGACACCTTGGAAGCCGGCGCCGGGCTCTGCAAAGAGAACGCCGTCCGCACGATCGTCACGGAGGGCCCGGCACGCATCGCTGAGCTCATCGAGCTGGGCATGCGCTTCACCGAACGTGAAATCCCCGCGTCTCACGGCGCGCGCGAGCTGGACCTCGGGCGGGAAGGCGGCCATTCCAAGCGCCGCATCCTCCACGCCAAGGACATCACCGGGCGTGAGGTGGAGCGGGCACTGCTGGCGGCGGTGGCCGAGCAACCCAACATCGAAATCTTCGAAAACCACCTGGCCATTGACCTCATCACCAGCCAGAAGCTGGGCTACGTTGGCGACAACCAGTGCCTCGGAGTCTATGTGCTCGACAAACAGACCGGGCAGGTGGAGACCTTCGCGGCGCCGGCCACGCTGCTGGCCACCGGCGGCTGCGGCAAGGTCTATCTCTACACAACCAACCCGGACATCGCCACCGGCGATGGCGTGGCGATGGCGTGGCGCGCCGGCGCCGCTGTGGCCAACATGGAGTTCATCCAGTTCCATCCCACCTGCCTCTATCATCCCAAAGCCAAGTCCTTTCTGATTAGCGAAGCGGTGCGCGGCGAAGGCGCCGTGCTCAAGAGCATCGAGGGGGTCGAGTTCATGGAGCATGCCCATCCGCTTAAGTCACTCGCGCCGCGCGATATTGTTGCCCGCGCGATTGACAGCGAGATGAAGAAGAGCGGCGCGGACAACGTGCTGTTGGACATCACGCACAAGCCGGCCCGGTTCATCATGGACCGCTTTCCCAACATCTACCAGACCTGCCTGGGCTACGGCATTGACATCACCAAAGAACCCATCCCGGTGGTGCCCGCCGCGCATTACCAATGCGGCGGCGTAATGACGAGCGTGGATGGCCAGACCGAGATTGCCGGCCTTTACGCGGTCGGCGAAGTGTCGTGCACCGGATTGCACGGCGCCAATCGCCTGGCCAGCAATTCCCTGCTTGAAGCCCTCGTTTGCGCGCATCGCGCGGCGCAACACATCCTGGCTCACCCGCCCCGGTCCGCCGACTTCAAGCTGCCGCCCTGGCACTCGGGCAATGCCCATAACCCGGACGAGATGGTTGTCGTGTCGCACAACTGGGAGGAAATCCGGCGCGTCATGTGGGACTACGTGGGCATCGTGCGCACCAACAAGCGCCTGCAACGGGCCCAAACCCGAATCGCCAACCTGCAGGAGGAGATTCAGCAGTATTACTGGGACTTTACGGTGACGAACGACTTGCTGGAACTGCGCAACATCGCCACCGTCGCGGAGCTGATTATTGCCAGCGCCCTTCGGCGGCCCGAAAGCCGGGGCCTGAATTACAACCTGGATTATCCCCAGCCGAACCCTGAGTGGGCCCAGCGCGACACCGTCCTGCGGCGGACGGCGTAACCGGGCCGGCCCGCCGACCCCCGGCTGGCCGCGCCTCTCAACCGGCGTCCGGACGCCGCCGCGCGGCTTCCTTTCAGATTTGTAATCCGTCGGAAAGGTTTCCGTAATTCCTTAAGCCTATTCTCCATTTGGCAATAATGCCGTGCCGCTTTATGCTCAAGTCCATGCGAATCCTCGTGGTAGAAGACGACAAGAAGATCGCCTCTTTCGTCGTCGCCGGCCTGAAGCAGAGCGGCTACGCGGTGGATCACGCCGCGGACGGTGAGAATGGGCTGATCATGGCGCAAACCATCTCCTACGATGCCGCCGTGGTGGACATTATGCTTCCCAAGCTCGACGGCCTGAGCCTGATCCAACAACTCCGCGCCAAGGGCGCGCGCGTCCCCGTGCTGATCCTCAGCGCCAAGGCCTCCGTGGACGACCGGGTCCGGGGTCTGCAAGCCGGAGGCGATGATTATCTTACGAAACCCTTCGCGTTCTCCGAGTTGCTGGCGCGCATCCAGGCACTGATTCGCCGCGCCTCGAACACGCCCGAGCCGACGCGCCTCGTCGTCGGCGACCTGACCATGGAACTGCTCACCCGCGAGGTGCAACGGGCCGGCCAGAAGATTGACTTGCAGCCCCGTGAATTCTCCCTGCTGGAATACCTCATGCGCAACGCCAATCGCACGGTGACCAAGACCATGATCCTCGAGCATATCTTCGACTACAGCTTTGATCCGCAGACCAACGTCGTGGACGTGCTCGTGCACCGCCTGCGCAGCAAGTTGGACAAAGACCGGGCGATGATCCACACCATCCGGGGAGTCGGCTATGTCCTCCGGCCTGCTTGAGCCTCTCCGTCGGAACATCGGCCTCCGCCTCAGTCTGCTGTACGCGCTGATCTTCACGCTGAGCAGCGTCGCGCTGCTGGCAGTGGCCTATTATTTGCTCGCCGCGGCGGTCGGCACCAAGGACCGGGAGGTGCTCGAGGCGCGCCTGAAGGAAGCGGCGGTCGTCTATGAAACCGGCGGGACCATCGCGCTGCGCAGTTGGGTATTCAATCAGCCCGCCGAGATCCAGAACACCATGTTCGTCCGCCTGGTCAATCCCTTTAACAACACGTCTCTGATTATCAGCGCGCCGCCGGACTGGGTCGAGGCTCGCGACGTGCCCGGCTGGGAGGGCCTGTTCAAGGCGCCCTACCTCCGCATCCCCCAGAACGCGGAGCGCGACTACACCCTGGGCCGGGTCGAACTCTCCGACGGCCGCATGCTCCAGATCGGCCGGACCACCAATAGCCGCGAGGCCCTCCTCATTCCCATCCGCCGCAATTTTCTCCTGGTCGGCACGGCGACCGTCCTGCTTGGATTCGTCGCCGGCGCGTTCTTCGCGAACCGCGCGATGCGGCCCGTGCGGCAGATCGTCTCGACCGCCCGCTCGATCATTCGCACAGGGCAGCTCGATGCCCGCGTGCCGGTCCGCCAGTCGGACGGTGAGCTGGACGAACTGGTCCGTCTGTTCAACACCCTGCTCGACAAAAACGAGGCGCTCATCCGGGCCATGCGCGAATCGCTCGACAACGTCGCGCATGACCTGCGCACGCCCCTGGCCCGCCTGCGCGGCATTGCCGAGGTCGCCTTGCAGCCCGGCGCCGACCCGGCCGCCGCCCGCGAAGCACTGGCCGATTGCATCGAGGAATCCGAGCGCGTCTTGAGCATGCTGAACACAATGATGGACATCACTGAGGCCGAGTCCGGCATGATGCGACTCCAACGCGAACCAGCCGATCTTTGCCAGCTCGTCCGCGAAGCGGCCGACCTCTACGAATACGTGGCCGAGGAAAAGAAGATCACCGTGGGCCTAAACCTGCCCCCATCGCCGATTACCGCCTCCGCCGACCCCCTCCGCATGCGCCAGGTCTTTGCCAACCTCCTGGACAACGCCATCAAGTACACGCCCGAAGGCGGCAGCGTGACCATCTCGATCCTCGACCAGCCAGACCAAGCGACAGTGGTCTTCCGTGACACCGGCATCGGCATTCCAGCCGAGGAACAGGACAAAATCTGGGCCCGGCTCTACCGAACCGACAAGAGCCGTTCCCAGCGCGGATTGGGTCTTGGCCTCAGCCTGGTCAAAGCCGTCGTCGAAGCCCATGGTGGGCAGGTCACCGTATCCAGCGGGGTCAACCAAGGCTCCGAGTTCACCGTCCGACTGCCGAAGCGGATTCAGGCCTGAGGCCGCTTAAAAGTTCCCAAACAACCCGAGTGGCCTTCCGTTCGTTGAGCTGATATTGCCGCAGCAAGGCACGCGGGCGGAGCATCCTGGCCTTGGCAGAAAGTCCTTGCCCTCATCTGGTTCGAAGCTCCGCAGCTTCCTCAGCACCCGCAGCCGCGCAAACCGCTCGAAATCGGGCGGGCCGCCCGTCTCCAGTAGCTCCACTCAGAAGGTCCTGAACAAGTTCTGCCTCGAATGGCGCTTAGTAACGCGTAAATTGCTAGGGCTTAGGCACTTGCACATGAGCACGCGATCCCCTGGCAGGCAAGCCTTGAGCCGGGCGCGCCCACCCCACCTCGGTTGATTTGCCCACCGGCCGGGGCCGCCAGTGCCTAGCCAGTGCCGAGACACCGCCAAGCCAGTACCTGGCTTAATAGAAATTCTATTAAGCCAGGTACTGGCTTGGCGGTGTCTCGGCACTGGCTACCGCGGGACCTGTCAGAGCAAGGCCGCCGACCCGACTCCGGGAACGGCCGCGGCCGACTTGCGCGGCCAAGCCCGAGGCGGGTTGACGGCGCGGTGGTTGTGAGTGGAAATAGCGGCGACGACGCGGATCACTATCAGAAAAAGCAAGTTCGCAACGCCATCCGCGAGGCAACTGAATGAAAACCGAAGACCAATACTTGAAGTTCGTGCCCTGGAGCGAGGAGGACGGTCTCTATGTGGCGTTCTGTCCGGACCTCTTCCCCTGGGGCGGGGTCTGTCACGGGAAGACTGAGGAGCAGGCTTACGGCCAGTTGTGCGAGCTGGTGCGCGAGGAGGTTCAAGAGTTGCGTTCGAGCGGGAAAGATTTGCCCGTGCCCGGCACACGGCCCATGCGTGACGCAGTGCCGGCCTGAACCAGCCGCCGGCTCGGCTCTGGCTGCGCCGCTGCAGCAACCACGCCGAATGCCCGCGGCTGCCCAGGTAGAGCAGCTCCGCAAGCCCGGCCGGCGCGATCGCCGTCTGCGGATGCAACCCCCAGGGATACTGCTCCAGAGCGGGGTCAACCCGCCCTCTGCCCAGTCAGGTTCTCCAGGAACCCCCGCGCCTTCTTTGCGGCAGCCTTCACGCTGTCCAGCGGGCCGCGGGCGAGGCACTCGACAATCAACGGGCCGTGCGTAAAGCCCCCTTTCTTTAATCGTGCGACGACTGCCGGGAAATCCACCTTGCCCTCGCCGATGTTCACCAGCACTTCCTTGGGCGGAAGAAAGTCCTTCACGCTCATCCCGACCACCAGGCCGTCCACCGTGCCGGCATCGTCCACTGGGTCGAGCTTGCCGTCCGAGTAATAGAAGACATTGCCCGGGTCATACCACAGGCCAAAGTTCTTCTTGCCGACCAGCTCGATGGCCTTGCGGCACTGCGGGCCGGTGGCATTCTGTCCGCCGTGCGGCTTGATGCTGAGGCCGACGCCTTTGGCCGCTGCATAATCGCAGCACTCGGCAATCGTCTTGTAGTAAAGCTGGTAGAGCTTCTCGTCGCTCGTGCCGCCCAGCATTAGGTTCGGGCACTCGCAGACGATCGCATCATCAATGAGCTGCTTCAGTCCACGGATGCCCGCGTCGAGCGAACCACCGACCGAGAAGTCGCCATAGACTGAGAGCACCTTGAGTCCGCGTTTTTGGGCCTCCTTGTGCATGGCCCGGACCTCCTCCACGGGCGTGGTAGTCTTGATCATCACCCAGCCCTGCGTCTTGGTGGTCATCAGCCCGACGTATTTGAAGCCCGCCTCAGCCATGGCGTCCAGTGCAACCGGGTATTCGAATTGGTCGAACACGCGCGTGTAGCAGCCGATCTGCCACGCCGCCGGTCGCGCCGCGCCAGCGGTGTCGGCACCGAAGAGGGATTCAACGTGTGAGGCCGCCAGGCCCGCCAGCCCCAATCTAGCAGTCCCGGCCAGAAAAGACCGGCGGCTAAATTGGTGGTCAGTGTTCATGATGTCAGTTTGCAGAATACTCCGCCCATTCCACTGCTCAAACCTCCTGCTGGCAAGAACCGAGTTGCGCCGAAATTCCCGAAGTGCTTGCCAGCGGGCGTCCGGCATGCTTTCACTTCTCACGGCAATCGGTCGAGGCCGAACCGCCGTGGCAACAGCAAACCCAATAGAATGAGCTATGACGAAATCGCTACTCCCCACGCTCTTGCTCGCCGTGGGTTTATGGTGCAACACGGCTTGGGTCGGGCAGGGAGCGCAAATCGAGACGCCGTCCCTTAACCGGCAGCGTAATAGCCATCCGGCCCCGGCTGCGCCGAGGTTGATTGCTATCAGGAAGAATGCCTCGGACCTGGAGTCGTTGGCGGCAAACGAAGTGCGGCGCTATGTGTATCTACGCACGAGAAAGCTGCTGCCGGTGAAGCACGGGGCGCGCGCCGGCGACCGGATCGTGGTGTCGTGCAAGAACTCCAAGCTCGGCGGCGAACTCGGCAGCCTCCTGGCGCCGCAGGAGTTCACCCTAAAGACCACCACAGCGGACGGTCAACGGGTCTGGTGGATTGTGGGAGGTGACGAGCTCGGTACGTTGTATGGCGCCTACCGGTTTGCCGAGAAACTGGAAATCCGGTTCGGCCTGGATGAAGACGTAGTGCCTGATGACCGGCTAGAGGGCGTTTGGCCGGAGCTGAGCGAGACGGGCAAGCCGCGGTTCGCCTTGCGGGGCCTCCAGCCGTTCCATGATTTCTCCGTCGGGCCAGACTGGTGGAATCTCCAGGACTACCAGAGTGTCCTGTCGCAGATGGCTAAGCTCAGGATGAATTTTATCGGCTTTCATACGTATCCGAGTTGGAACCCTGCAGCCGGTCCTGAGGCAAACGTCTGGATCGGTTTGCCCGAGGACGTGGACAAGCGCGGCAATGTCCGCTTCGGGTATGAGGCCGGCGTGGTCACTACCCGGCGGGGTTGGGCGGTGACGCCGTTCCCCACGAGCAAGTATGCCTCCGGCGCGGGATTGCTGTTTGAGGGTGACGATTATGGCCCTGACTTCATGCTTGATTGCCTGGACTGGCCCAAGACCGCGGAGGCAGGCGCGGCCATGTTCAACCGCTACGGCGATTTTCAGCAGCGAGCCTTCAACCACGCGCGCCGCCTCGGCATCAAGACTTGCGTCGGCACCGAACTGCCGCTTGGCGTCCCCAAAGCGCTGGCTTCGCGGCTGGAAGCCCAAGGGATGAAGCCGGATGATCCGACTGTCATTCGACGCCTTTACGAAGGCACGTTCCTGCGGCTCATGCGCAAGATGCCGGTAGATTATTATTGGTTCTGGGTCGCGGAGGTTTGGCTGGGGATGGAGCCGGGCTCCAGCGGGTGGGAGATTACGTCCACGGCCAATGTCGAGCGGGAACCGAGCCTGATCGAAGAGGCAGCAAAGTCCGTCAACGCACCGTTTGGGTTCGCCACCTGCGGCTGGCGCCTGGGCACACGCAATGATGCCTTCTGGATGGACAAGCGCACTCCAAAGACGTGGGCGGCCTCGTCCATCAACACCAGCTTGGGCCGTGACCCGGTGGAAAAGGCTTATGGGGCCATGCGAGACCGCCCGAGGTGGGCCATCGGCTGGGCCGAGGATGATGACACCGCCGGCGCCCATTGCTGCACCTGTTGGGACCTGCAGCTCTGGGCCGAGCGGATGTTCGCCAACTCGGCGGACGCTTTCCGGTACGGGTGCGAGGGCATGATGGCCATCCACTGGCGCACGGCGGCCATCTCCCCGAATATTACGGCGCTGGCGCAGGCCGGCTGGGACATCGAATCCGCGGGCGATGCCAATGCAGACGCCGCCGCTGCCGGTAGCAGGCTGCCCCGCATGGATGCTTTCTGGGCCGACTGGGGCCGGGGCATATTTGGCGGAGACGCCGGGGCCGAGGCGGGCCGGCTTATCCAGAAGCTGGACGGCAGCCACTTGGGAATCAACGCCCTGATTCGAGGCGGCGCCAAGACGACGGACGGCCAAATCTCAGCTCTCTTTGCGCCGTTGCGCGAATTGGAGTCGCTGCGGCCCAGGATCAAAGGCACTGGCAACCTGGAGCGGCTGGATTACTGGCTGAACCTGATCCGCGCCTCTGAACTGCGCGTGCGAACTTGGGTCCTGGCGGATCGCATTGGCGCGAAGGTCAAGGAGGCCGGCGCGATTCCGGAGGCGGACAAGAAGGCAGGCTTCGCCCGCAACGAAGTCCTTCCGCTCCGTTTGGAGATCGCGCGCAGCTACGAGAGCATGATCGCCGCCTTCACGGCCTGTGCCAAATCGCCCGGCGAAATCGGGACCGTCGCCAGCATCGAGAGCGGTTGTCGCGCCCGCGTCCTATCCGGCCACGACGCAGCCATTGCACACATTCTCGGGGCGCCCTTACCCGCCGAGGCTGCGGTCAGCACAGCTTACCGGGGAACCCCACGGATTTTCGTCTCCGCCAGGCGCACTCAGATGAAGGCGGGCGAACCGCAGGAGATCCGGGCCTTCGTGCTCTCAGCCGGGAAATGCAGCGGAGTCAACCTGTTCTGGCGCCCGCTCGGCGCGGGCCGATTCAAGAGAGCGGCCGCGACTCATCGCGCGCGTCAGGCTTATCGGGTTGATTTGCCGGCTCGCTCTCAGGGCACCGTGGAATACTACCTCGAAGCGACCCTGGAGGATGGCCAGAAACTGGTGTGGCCAGCCACGGCTCCCGCGATCAACCAGACCGTGATTGCGTGGTAAGCGCGAAGCGTTGCGTGGCGAGTAGTTTGCAAGGTGAGCAGCGTTGGGTGTTCCCGGGGCCTTCCGCACTTGTGCCAGCCGCGGCCGACGGCTATTGTTGCTACATGCCGATTTACGAATTTCATTGCAGCAAGTGCGAGCAGGACAGCGAGATCCTGGTCCGCTCCAGTCGGTGGAAAGGCAGCAAGTGCCCCCATTGCGGCTCGACCAGGCTCTCCAAGAAGCTTTCTGTGTTTGCTTCATCGGGCGCCGGGGCCAGCGCGGACGCGGCGCCGGCGTGCGAAGGTGGGAAAGGTTCCTGCGGTTGCTGTTGCGGAGGCGGGAAGCACCGGCATTGAATGCCGTTGCACGCCGCACTCGCTTAATTTCCTTAGTGCGTGTGGCCGTAGATAGGGTGACTTTGGGGGGACCAACGTGCCTGTAGCGCGAAGCGTTTGGAGTGCGTCCAGCTTGCTGGCGCTATCGTTACGCGGGGGCGCGCCGAAAGCGGGAGCAAGCTCCGCGCACTCCAAACGCCTCGCGCTTAGGAATATTCGCACCGGACCGCAATAGGTCACCGGACTTACGACCCGGAGTACCTAGCCAACCGGAACGACTTCCCGCGGAGTCAGCTCGCGTAAATCCTTCACGGCCCAATCCGGTTGATGGGTCTCTAATTCGGCCAGCGGGTGACCGCCGGTCGCAACCGCCAAACATCTCGCGCCGATCGCGCGGGCGCAGCGGATGTCGAGGGGCGTATCGCCGATCACGAGCACCTGGCTGCCCGCGAGATCCGTATTGAGAATGCGGCTGCCCCGCTGCCGGGCGATGGCGGCAATCTGTTCCCGGTCCTCGTGGTCGTCGCCAAAGGCCCCGGTCTCGAAGACATCCCAGAGATTGAGATGGCGGAGCTTGATCTCGGCGCCGAGGCGGATGTTGCCCGTCAGCAAACCAAGCAACGGAGGTTGCGGCAGTGCCTGCAAGCCCCGAATGAACTCGCACACACCGGGACAAGTCGTGGCTTTACTCTGGGGCAGCAGGTGGTCGAGCCAGAAGACGTAGCGGTCGAAGAAGCGCTCGAAGTTCTGCGGCGTCGCCGGCACCTGGTGCAGGCTGAAGAACTCACGCACCAGGCTCAGATCGGTGCGACCCGCGAACTTCAACCGCTCGAACCCGTCCACGGCGTTGAACTCCGAGGTGAAGACCTTGGCAAAGGCCTTCACCCCCGCGCCGCCCGTGCGGATCAGGGTGCCATCAATGTCGAACAGAACCAGTCGAACCATGTCCGGAGAGGTTAGGCCGAAGACGCCGGTCTGGCAATTCCTGCTCAACGCTTCCGCCCGGTGGCCAGCCTTCAGGCTGTCGGCCCCCGGAAGCACGCGGGACCGCAGACTCCCAACGCACTCTGCGCTCAGGGTTTGAAATACGCTGGCCGCTGGTAAACGCGCACGTAATCAACGTCGTGGAACTGAGGGAAGGTCGTCGTCTCATCCGGGTTGCCGGGCCACGCCCCGCCCACCGCGGTGTTCAGGATCAGGTAATGCGGCGTGTGAGGAATCCCGTTGGTCGTCGCATGGATCTGTTGGCCGTCAATGAACCAGCGCATCCTGTCCGGCTCCCATTCCAGCGCATAGACGTGAAAATCCTTTGTGTAATCGCAACTGCCCCTCCAGGTGCCGGAACTGGTCTTCTTCTGGCCGTCGAAGGTGTAATAGTGGAGGGTCCCATAGACAACCTTCGGTTCGTGTCCGAGAAACTCCATGATATCAATCTCGCTGTACCAGGGGCGAGCTTCCGGGATCAACCGCTCCTTGCCGTTGGCCACCGCTTCCGCCATCACATATTCCATCTGCCAATCCCGATTCTGCGGATAGAGCCAGTGCGCCGGCCAAAGCCCCTTGCCGCCGGGCAAGCGGGCCCGAATCTCGAACCGCCCGTAGGTGGGGGCGAACTTCCCGCTGGTATCAACCCGCCCGCTTGTATAGCGTTGCGGCCCGAAATCTCTCACCCGGCTCCTCAACCGCAGGCAGCCCTTCTTGAGGTAAACCTCGTCGGGGAGATAGTACTGAAGCTCGTTGTGCTTGCTCTGTTCCCGCAGGAGCACGTTCCACTTCTTCGGGCTGAGGTTCTTGCCGTTGAACTCATCCCGCCAGATCAGTTTCCATTCTCCGCCAGCCGGGGGCTTCTCTGCGGCAGGCAAACCGCCCGCAAGGACTGTCACACAGAAGGTAATGGCCAGGGAAAGTCTGCTCGCAATCATATGCTCGTTCACTTGTGCGCCAAGCGCGGTTGCCGGTGCGAAATACTCGTGGCGGGACGATGGCGACAGCCCGCCGATTAGTCAAGGAATTGGGTTCGAGCCGATGCAGTGGCGGCGCATTTGTTAGTTGTTGGTATGGTGGGTAGGGACGCCTCGCCGAGGCGTCACCGTCCACCCCAAACCGGACGCCTCATCGAGGCGTCCCTACCAATGACTCGCGAATGCGCTCCTCGCAGCCGCATTTCCCAGTTTAGCATTGGAAATCGCGCGCATCTGGGGTAGATCAGTGCCTATGCGTGAGCGTTTTGACTCCATTTATTCGCACGGAGTGATTCGGGCGGCGGTGTGCATCCCGGCTTTGAGGGTAGCCGACCCCGCCTTTAACCTCGAGCGAACGCTTGCCCTGACGCGAAAAGCCTCCCGATCCAACGTGGCCGTGGCGCTGTTCCCCGAGTTGGGCCTCTCGGCTTACTCGAACGACGATTTGTTTCACCAGGACGCTCTGCTGGATGCGAGCAAGGCCGCCGTCGCGCGCCTGGTCAAGGCAAGCACCGCGCTGACTCCTGTGCTGGTGGTGGGAGCCCCGTTGATGTTCGAGGCGAAGCTGTTCAACTGCGCGGTGGTAATCTATCGCGGCCGGGTGCTGGGGTTGGTACCCAAGAGCTACTTGCCGAACTACCGCGAGTATTACGAGAAACGCCAGTTCGCCGCGAGCCGCGACGCCGCCTCCCGCGAAGTGCGATTTCTCGGCGAACGAGTGCCGTTCGGCAATGACCTGATCTTCGAGGCGGTCAACTTCGAGGGTTTCCGGCTCCATGCCGAAATCTGCGAGGACGTGTGGACGCCCATCCCGCCCAGCACTTACGCGGCTCTGGCGGGCGCGACGGTGCTGGTGAACCTGTCGGCCAGCAACATCACCATCGGCAAGGCCGAATACCGCCGCAACTTGTGCGCTTCACAGTCTGGCAAGTGCATCGCCGCCTACCTCTACTCATGCGCGGGACCGGGCGAATCCACCACCGACCTGGCGTGGGACGGCCACGCGCTGATCTATGAGAACGCCGACTTGCTGGCCGAGTCAGCGCGGTTTGCCGAAAAAGAACAGATGCTCACGGCGGACATTGACCTGGAAAGGTTGATGCACGACCGGATGCGGACGAGCAGCTTCAGTGATTCGGTGGGCGACCACCGCGAACGCCTGCAAGGAATGCGCCGCATTGGGTTCGAGTTCCGCGTCCCCGCCGCCAAGGCACCCTTGCAGCGGGAGTACGCCCGGTTCCCCTACGTGCCGAGCGACCCGCGCGAGCGCGACCAGCGATGCTTCGAGGCTTACAACATCCAGGTGCACGGGCTGCTCAAGCGGCTGTCGAGCACCCGGACCAAGCGCCTGGTGATCGGCGTCTCCGGCGGCCTGGACTCGACGCAGGCGCTGATTGTCGCCGCCAAGACGATGGACCGCCTGGGGCTGCCGCGGAAGAACATCCTGGCCTATACCATGCCCGGTTTTGCGACCAGCAAGCGGACTCTCACCAACGCGCACAAGCTGATGAAGGCATTGGGCGTCACCGCAAGCGAGATTGATATCCGGCCGTCCTGCAAGCAGATGTTCCACGACATCGGCCACCCGTTCGCGGGCGGCACACCGGTGTATGACGTGACGTTTGAAAACGTGCAGGCCGGGGAGCGCACTTCGCACTTGTTCCGCCTTGCCAACCTGCACCACGGACTGGTGCTGGGCACGGGAGATTTGAGCGAGCTGGCACTCGGCTGGATGACCTACGGCGTGGGCGACCACATGTCGCATTACAACGTCAATTGCTCGGTAAGCAAGACTCTCATCCAGCACCTGGTCCGCTGGGTGGTATCCTCGGGCGAGTTCGACGCGACGGCAAATGCGGTGCTGGAGGCAATCCTGGCCACCGAGATTTCGCCCGAGTTGGTGCCGCACGCGGCGGGAGACTCAGCCCAGCCCGCGCAGAAGACCGCTGACAAGGTCGGGCCTTACGAACTGCAGGATTTCAATCTCTACTACATCACGCGGCACGGCTTCCGTCCCAGCAAGGTCGCCTTCCTCGCGTTCCATGCGTGGGGGGACAAGAACCGCGGCTCCTGGCCGGACTTGCTGCCCGCCGAGAAGCGGCACCAGTATGACCTGCGCACCATCAAGAAGTGGCTGGGGGTGTTCCTGTATCGCTTCTTCAAGATCAGCCAGTTCAAGCGCTCGGCCATGCCCAACGGCCCGAAGGTCGGGTCCGGCGGCTCGCTCTCGCCACGCGGCGATTGGCGCGCACCCAGCGATTCCGAGGCCGAGGTGTGGCTGCACGAACTGCGCGACCACGTGCCGGGATAACTCGAGTAGGGCGGGCGTCTCGCCTGCCCTTCCCGGCCGAGGCAGGCGAGACGCCTGCCCTACTTCAGCCGTTTGCCCCAGAGCCCGTGCTGTTCCTCCGAGTAACGGTCGCGCTCGGCAAAACGGCAGCCATAGCCCGCTGATCCCGGGAAGATGAAGATGACTCCCCGGTTGCGGTAACTCCAGGGATTCAGGCAGAACTTGTAATCGGCAGGAACGCTCTGGGCGATGTAGTTCAGATCCAGCTTCCGGTCCTCATACTGGTCGAAGCACAAGCCGTTGCCCGCGTCAAAGTCGTCTATCACGATCACCGGCTTCTCGCACTCCTTGAATATGATAGCCATCTCGTCCTGCAGCGGCCAATACGCACCCCAGTGGGCGTCGAGGAAGAACAGCGACTGCGCACGGATCTCGGGCAGGTGCGCGCGCAGGAAATCCGGCGAGTTCTTCGTCTCGTAGATCAGGTTATCGGCGAAATACAGTTCGGGCCGGCGTTTCCAGTCAATCACGTCGCAGGTGAAGACCTTGTCGAACAGCAGGCTCATGGCCACTGAGGTCTCTCCGTCGTAGGTGCCGGTCTCGACGAAGTTGCGCAGGCCAAAGTCGGCTTTGAGCTTCTTGACGACCCGCACGAAGTTGGGGTCAATAATCGTGCGGCAGCCGCAGTTGTCGTGCATGTAGCGGTCGAAGGCTTTGGTGTCCTGCCCAAACCTCTGCCGCAGCTCATTTACTTCAGCAGCCGTCAAACGGCGGGCCTCGCGCTTCTTGATCTTGTAATTGATCAGCCAGTTGAGCAGGGCTCCCCCCACCGCAGTCTTTTTAAATGCTTCCAGCATAGGAAATGTTCACCGTCGCCGTGACCGTCACCCGGGTTCAACCCAGCTTCTTGTTCGGATCGCGCTTCCCTTTGGAGGTGAGGCCGACCAGCAGCCCTTTGGCTTCGTTGGCCACCATGCCCAGGAAGCGGAAGAAGCGCCGCAGGGCGCTCAGGCGCGGCCAGGCCAGGATCGTGTCTTTGGCCACCCGCTCCGCTTCCGCGTTCCGGCCCAGCGCCCGGAGGCATTGGACCATCATTTCCTGCGCCTGCCGCGCCCGGATGTCGGCGAGTTGCGTGGCCTCCAGGTATTTGAGCGCCTCGGCGTAATCCTTCTTGTCGAAGAACTGCTGCGCGATGCCAAGCAGCCGGCTGACCGCATGCGCTTCCTGTTTGAAGTAGAGCGGGCTGAAGCGATCCCGTTCCTCGGGGGACATGGCCGTGTGGCGTTCTTCCTGGAACGTGGAATACACGTCGGAGAAACTCTCCTCTTCCTTCTTAAAGCCGGCGGCCACCGCTTCCATCTTTGCCAGCGCTGCGGCGCGGGCCGTTTCATCCTTGGGGTACATGGCGTGAATCAGTTTCGTGGCAGTCTCTTTTCTCTCGATCAAGGTCAGTTGGAAAAACCGCGTCCAGAACGGCAGGCAGCGCATGCGCTGGGTGCGGCCTTTGCCGCGGATGGGCGAAAGCAGCATCGGGATGTTGATGTAGCGGTCCACCATGCGGCCGATCTGGTCCACCCACTTGTCGTCATACCAATAATGGAAATACCCCGCATAGACGCGCCCCATTGTGTTCAGCCAGCCCCAGCCGATGATCGGAAACGTCGCAATGGCGGGCGCGACCGGATCATACGGGCAGGCCAGCAGAATGCCATCCGGGTATTTGGCTACCTCAGCCCGGAGAACGTCATCCCATCCCTGCGTCTCGAACCGCACATCGTCGTTGGCGATCATATAGACTTCGGCCGTGCGCCCCAGCGCCGTCCACAAGACCTGGTAGGTCTGGCCCCAGTCGGGTGTCCGCGGCCCGATATGCCAATGCACCGGGAATCCCAGGTCCGGGAACTTGCCCCCGTCAATCGCCGCGCGCGTCACCTGGTCGTCGTCATCCACATACAACCACAGGGCTACCTTGTCTTTGCGGCGGGTCGTAGCCCGCAAAGACTCGAACACCTCCAGCAGCATGTCCGGCCGGCCGCGGGTGGAGAGCAGGATAGCAATCTCCCCGCGCTTGATCTCAGGTTGGGCAGGGGCGGCAGGCCCGGCATTATTCATGGGCGCACAAGTTAGGGAATTGTCCATGAGAAGTCAATCCGTGCTTCGATCTCTGCTTCTATGCGTCTTGAATCCGAGCCAGACGCCTGCCGGGCGAAGTGCTACTTAGCAGGAGCGGGCGCGCGAGACGCGGACAGTGGCGGCTTCTTGTCCCGGGCAACCGCCAGATAACCGATCAGGAGCATGGCCACCAGGACCGCCGCGATGCTGACGTAGAGCATGTCCACCGGCGGTGCAAAGCGGAACTCAACCGTATGGGCTCCCGGTTGCAAAAAGACGCCGCGCATCAGGTAATTGCAGCGCAATAACTGTGCGGGCTTTCCGTCCACCGACACCCTCCAGTTCGGGTCAAAGCGGTCGTTCAAAAGCAACACCGACGGCACAACTGGGTTTGCCTTTAGCACGATATGCTTGGGCGCGTAACTTGCGAACTCCACGGTGCCGGCGCTCTGATTAGTGCTGTTCGTCGCGGTCGAGGCAGGCAGCGGATCGGCCACCAGCACCGTCTGCTCGGGATGGAAGTCCTCGCTCGGCAGCAGTTTCAGCGTCGCCTCGTCGTTGGTGCTGACCTGCCAGTTCGCGTAGAGCTTCGCCCTTGGCAGCGCGCCGGTGAACTCGAACACCGCGTATTGGCCTTCCGGGTTGGGGACCGCGGTCAATTCCTCCAGACGAGTGGGCTCGGCGATGCCCGGCTTGGGCGCAATGCTGAACCTTTGGGCAAACCGGAACCGACGCTGGACGGGATCAATCTGCTGGTTGAGAACGTCGAGGAACCCAGCGGCGCCAAGCAGGTAGCGGGTATTGGTAAGCTGCCACCGGCGCGTGATCCGAGGCAGAGCGTTGCTCGTGCCGTTGTAGAACAAGGCTGTTTCGAAAGCAATCTGGTCCTGCTTCGGACGTGGGTTCATAATTTGGTCGAGCGACTGTATATTGTAATACTGGAAAAGCTGCTGCTTCCACTCGATGTCGTAGAGCTGGCTGAAGAGCGCCAGTTGCGGCGGTGGGTTGAACGGCAGGACGGCGACGCGCTGCTCGTAAGGCTTCTCGCGCAGGAAATCAATGATCGGGTTCGAGGCGTACTTCTGCACCCAGTCCCAGGTAATGACCCAAGGCAGGTTGGCCCGCCCCAGGTCAAAGACCAGCAGCACACCGAGCAGAATCGCTCCCGTGCGCGCGCGCCGGCCATTGAAGTATCCACTAAGCACCAACGCGACTACACCCAAGCCCAGCGCGAGCAAGAGCGCGAACCAGCCGACCTGCCGGATGCTAAAGTTGGCAATGGCTGTGGCCATGGCCGCCTCGAAATCCACCTCTTGCAGGTAAGCCACCAGCCGCTCCCGTGAGGAAGCGTAGATCAGCCAGCCGAGCACACCAGCCGCCAGAGCCACGACCGAGCCCCGAGCCCACCCGCGGTCGAAGGCGGTGGCTCGGGTCCACAGCGCTTTGAGGTGCGACGCGAGATCGCGCACGGCGGCGGTCGGTGTTTCCAGGCAGCTCCGGCTCAGACCGTGCACGCCGTAGGCAAACAGGATGACCAGGATCCACTCGACCACGTGGAAGAACTTGGATGGGTTGCGCATTGTCGAAGCAAACGGCAGGGCATAGAAGAGCTGATAGAAAGGTGCAAACCGCCCGAACCCGACCAGCACGCAGATCAACCCTACCCCACTCCAGAACCAGATGAACTTCCGTTCCGTTAACGAGAACACCGAGTTCTGCTTGCGGAACGCCTGCAGGATCGTCCACAATGCAATCAACACTACGGACACCCCAGCGTAGATGCCCCCGCCACCATAGCGGATCGGGTAAGCCCTCGCGTCAGGGCGGGGCTCCTGCTTGCCGGAGGCAAAATACCGGTCCCAAGAGCCGTGGCGGCCGCACCGGCCCCAGTAATTTCCACCGCCCGGGGTATCCATTCGAAAGCCAAAGATGCCCGGGACGATCATGCTGAGCGCCTCCGCCTTGGGCATGCTCCACATGGTCGCCTCATCCCAGCGCTGAGCCTTGCTCTCGGCATCCTGACCCATGCCGGCAACACCCTTGATCTGGGTGCTGACGAGAGTGCTGACTGCCGAAACCGCTATGAAAGCCGCGAATAGGACCACCACCCCTAACCGCCCGAAGCCTCGGACCAGCCGCTGCGGCGCGCTGCCATCACCGGCCAACGCTTGAAACACCACAAATGCGGCGACCACAATGCTGAAAATGGCACCGATATCAAATGCCTCCATCACACCCATGCCCACGGCAAGGCCCGCCAGCGCAACCCGGACCCAGCGCCGGCGCGATGTCTGGTCGGCCAGTGCCGCCAGGGCGAGGAAGTCGAATCCGAAGCTCAACGGTTGCGACGCCACGCCCCAGCAGGCGGTCGAAAAGAAGTCCGAGTTCAAGCTCGCCGCGATGCCACCCAGGAAACAGGCCAGGGGCGAGAACTTCCACTGCCGGAAGCAGAACCAGGCGCTTAAGCCAAGAAACAGAAGTGCGAACGGGGCATAGACCTTCGAGAAGTAGAGCGGACCCAGGACTAAGCTCAAGCCATTGGTAATGTTCGGTGATGCGCTGGGACCGGTGGTGCCGATCCAGTTCAATTCCTGCCAGTAACCAAAAAAACCTTCAGGCTGGCTCGCGCACTTCGCGCTGATGGCGCCGAGTGGCCCGTCGTTTGAGAAGACCGTGCGGCCGGGCAACAGCCCTTCGCGAAAGAGAAAACCCAGCAGAACAACCAGCCAGAGGGCCATCCAACCAAACCGGCGCCAATCAGATAGCTGCTCCCCGGGTCCGCTTTTGGATTGATTCATAGCGTCGGAGTGTTCTTCATTTCCGCGTGAAAGAAAATAGAATTCTCGCCGCATGAGATTGCCGCGCGAGAGCGGGCGCGGCGCCGGGGACCGCCGGGGTGTCTGGCTCTGGGTCCTCAGCCTTTTTCTAATCGGCCTAGGCGCTCGGCTCTGGCTGATCGCGCGGTTTGGCACACCGCTGCCGTTCTGGGACCAGTGGGAGGAGGCTCGTGTAGTTTACATCCCCTTCTTC
The DNA here is from genome assembly GCA_964625855.1 of uncultured Verrucomicrobiota bacterium. GTDB lineage: Bacteria > Verrucomicrobiota > Verrucomicrobiia > Limisphaerales > UBA8199 > JAPLUA01. The sequence goes on from CAZVFC010000001.1 coordinate 210,660, forward strand.
GAAGGAAAGCTGTCGCTGGCCGATCTCTTCTCGGCGCACAACGAGCACCGGATCTTCTTTACCCGCATCTACGGCCTGGGGCTGCTGCTTCTGAACGGCCAGTGGGATAATCAGTTGCAGACGGTTGCCAACGCCATCCTGCATTGTGGCACGATGACCGGCCTGGGTTGGTTAATGTGCCGCTGGCTGGAAAAGAGGTCCTGGATATTGCTTTGGCTGCCGCTGGTTCTGGTGCTCGCCCTGCCCTTCGGATGGGAGAACTCGTTGGCCGGGTTTCAGTCCCAATTCTACTTCCTCGTCCTGTTCTCCCTCTTGACCCTATGGCTGTTGGGACTGCAGCCTTCCGGTTCAAGGTTGTGGTGGTGCGGTGTGGCCGCAGCTATGATGGCACTGTTCACCGTCGGCTCGGGTTTCCTGGCGGCTGTCACGGTGTTTGCGCTGGTGGTGTTCCGCATTTGCCGTCAACCTGAAGGCTGGAAACGCCAGACTTTGACGCTGGCTGTCTGCGCCGCGGTGGCGGCAGCGGGCCTCCTGCTGAAGACGGATGTCCTGCACCATCACCTGCTGCAGGCGCATTCGGCCGGCGAATTCCTGGCCGCCTTGGGCGCGAACCTGGCGTGGCCCTGGATCGTTGTCCCTTCTTTCGCGTTCCTCAATCTGCTGCCGCTCGCGCTGCTTGCCTGGCGGTATTTCAAGAAACGGGATGAATCCTCCCCAGCCGCGGAAATGACGCTGGCTATCGGCATGTGGGCCGTGCTGCAAGCCGCTGCTACGGCGTATGCGCGGGGCGCCGACGGACGACCACCCGGATGGAGGTATATGGATTCCACCAGCTTCATCCTTGTCGCCAACTGCTTCAGCATCGCCGTCCTGCTAAGCAGCTATCGGTTCTCCCGCAGGAGTCTCCGTGATGATCCATTCGGCAATTTGCTGTCTGCGATCTCACCTTCGGGTTCACGGCTGATCCGCTCAGCAAGGCTCTTTCTGCTCACGGTTCTCTCCCTTTGGGCAGTCGCTTGCATAGCTGGACTGGCGTTGTTGAGTCTGCGCGCCTGGCAGATTGACATTCCTGAGCGCCAACTCTGTTTCCGTGCCCAACTGCAACTTGCCCGCGCCTTCATGGCCACGGACGATCCCCGCGTCTTCGACCACGAACCCAGATCGTACCTGCTGGCATATCAGGGGGATCCACTTGCCCCCCCTTTGCGCTATGAGGCGGAGTGGACGGTCGAGTATCTTCGCAACCCGACAGTAAGGAACCTCCTACCCGCTTGCGTGCGACTCCCGCTGGCGGTCCAAGCCGATCCCGCAGCGACGCATGGCTTTGTGACCAATGCCTATCGCTTGGCCAAGCGCGGACCGCCGACGGAAGCGTATTGGGGCTCCTACACCGAGGATGGGGTGGCAGCGAAAAGCCGCTTCCAAAGCATGTCTGTTACCAGAAGCAAGCTTCGGTTTCTTGAATTCAGGGTGGCCGGTGATTTGGGCAAGCCCGGCTTGTCGCTGGATCTGCTCGACCTGACTTCCGGGAAAACTACCTCTGTAAAGCCTCCTCAAGCGCCCGGGGACCACTGGCAGACTTATCAAGTCAGAGCACCCCATGGGGACTTTAAGATCATTGCGAGCGACGAGAGTGATAGCGGATGGTTCGCCTTTCAGGCACCTCGGGAGGCAGGCCGGTTGTCTTGGCTGGCGGCGCGACTGGTGTCTTTCGGCGGCAGCTTGTTTATAGCCGGTGTGGGCAATTCGTTGATCTGCCTGGCCATCGCCTTACGCCGTCGCCCGAAGGGGCCAACTCTCCGTCAAACGGCGAATCCTGAGCGACCTTTCACATTTGCCAGTTGAGTCAGCGGCGCAATCACTGGTAAGGTCCCATGCATTGTTATGACCCCCAGCATCCCCGCCGAGGAAGTTGTCCTGGACACGAAATGGTTTCAGCTCGTGGCCCGGCGTCCACCTGCTTACAGCGAGCCGCATTATTCGATCCGCACGCGCGATTATGTAGCGATCGTTGCAGTGAACCTGAAGGGAGAGCTGTTGCTGGTGCGCCAGTTCCGCCCGGCCGTCTGGGCAACCACTCTTGAGCTTCCCAGCGGCCACGTGGAGCCGGGACAGACCCCGGAGGAAGCCGCCCGCGCCGAACTGTTGGAAGAGACTGGCCACGAGGCGGAATGCTTCGAGTTGCTGGGCAACTTCTCGCCGGATACGGGCCGGCTCGGCAACCGGATGTGGTGCTTTTTTGCGGGCAGGGCCGTGCCGACCCGAAACTCGGCCTACCAACCCGAAGCCGGCATCGAGCTTGTTTTTTACCGAGGAACCCTTCGCGACCTTCTCCGCGAGGAAGGCTTCTACAGCGCGTTGAACTGCGCAGCGCTGCTTGCCGCCGCCCTGCAGGAAAAGCTCAAGGTCTGAGATAGGCCCAGGTGCGTTAGCCCAAATTATATTGTTGCCATTGGTCCGCCGCCCCATCATAATAGCCATCAACTTCACGAGGTTGAACTCGTGCAGCTCAGTACAACAAAGACCGACAGCAAAATGAGAGAGGACCAACCGCTATGAAGACTCGCACACCACGCGTATATGTACTTCCGGCTTTGCTCGCCATGTTTGCCACCGAAGGCTTTGCCTTCATCCCGCCAGCACGCTCGCCGTTGCCCAATTTCGACAATCGCGTGAAAGCGGCTCAGTCCGAGGCGGCTCCCTCCTCCGAACGGCTGGCCGCCGCCGATAAGTTGCGCTCCCGCCTGCCCCAGGCGCGCGTTGATTTCGACACCGTAACCGGCGCCCCTAAACTGGTTTCCGCCGGAGAAGGGTTCTTGAGCGATGCAAACGGAGCCGGGAGAGGCATCGCGGCTGCGACGGTCGCCACCTTTGCGGCCGATGATCCCCATCGCGCAACCAAAGCGTTCCTCCGCGAATACAGCACGCTCTTTGGGCACGGACCGGAGGCGCTGGAGTCAGCCCGGGTGGCACGTGAGTTTACCACGCCCCACAGCGGATTGAGAACCGTGGTCTGGGAACAGCAGGTGGAGGAAGTCCCGGTCTTCGAGGCGGTGCTCATCTCCCATACCACCCGCCAGGGGGAGCTGGTAAATCTCTCCAGCCAGTTTCTGCCCGACCCGCCCACGGCGGCGGAGCGGGGCGTGCCCAATCACGTGGCGCAAATGGCGGCGCCTGAGGTTTCCGCTCGCCAAGCCGTGGCTCTGGCGGCGCGGAATCTGGGCGAGGACCTTCAGGAGGAAGGGATCAGTCCGGTTGAACCGGACTCCCAGGGAGCAGCGCCCAGTGGTCCGGAGCGGCGGCAGGAATTCAAAGGAGAGGGGCTTATGGGCACGGCCTCAGCCAGGCTGGTTTGGCTGCCGCGCAGCCGCGACCAGTTGGCGCTGTGCTGGGACGTAATCCTCACGAGCCGGTCGCGCCAGGAGATGTACCGCGAACTGGTGGATGTCCAGACCGGCGAGGTTTTGCTCCGGCGCTGCCTGACCGACTACCTCACCGACGCTACCTACCGCGTGTTTACGAGCGACAGCCCCACGCCGTTTTCGCCCGGGCATTCCACGCCCAGTTCCAGCCAGCCGCCAGTGGTGGACCGCACGCTGCTGACCTTCAGCGCCCTGAACACCAACGCCTCGCCGAATGGCTGGATTGACGATGGGGTCAACGAGACGCGGGGCAATAACGTGGACGCCCACACCGACCGCAACAATGATGACCAGCCAGACCTGCCGCGCCCACAAGGCTCACCCTTCCACGTCTTCGATGCTGCCCTGGACTTGACCCAGTCGCCCACCACCTACAGCGATGCAGCGGTGGTGCAGTTGTTCTTCTGGAACAACTTCATGCACGATAAGCTCTATGAGTTGGGCTTCACGGAGGCGGCAGGCAACTTCCAAGGCACCAATTTCGGGCGCGGCGGCCAAGGCAACGACGCCGTCCAGGCCGACGCCCAGGATGGCGGCGGTTATAACAACGCGAACTTCTCGACCCCACCGGACGGCTCGCCGGGTCGGATGCAGATGTACATCTTCAACGGGCCGACGCCGGACCGGGATGGAGACCTCGACGCCGAGGTCGTTCTGCACGAATATACTCATGGCCTAAGCAACCGGCGCGTGGGCGGCGGCGTGGGCATGAGCACCCTGCAGTCCAGAGGTCTGGGTGAGGGCTGGTCGGACTTCTATCCCCTGGCCCTGCTGAGCGAGCCGGGCGACGACCTGAACGGAGTCTATTCCACCGGCGGATACTTGACCTACCAATTGGGCGGCCTGACGGAGAACTACTATTACGGCATCCGGCGCTACCCTTACTGCACGGACCTGAGCAAGAACCCGCTCACGTTCAAGGACATTGACCCGGCCCAGGCCAGCAGCCATTCGGGCGTGCCGCGGAGCCCAATCATCGGGGGTGCCGCCAGTGAAGAGCACAACATGGGTGAGGTCTGGTGCATGGTACTGTGGGAAGCGCGGGCGAACCTGATTGCCAAGCACGGCTGGGCCATCGGTAACCAACTCGTTCTGCAACTCGTCACTGACGGCATGAACCTCTCCCCGCCAAACCCCAACTTCCTCCAGGCGCGCGACGCTATCCTGCAGGCCGATCAGGTAGCCAACGGCGGAGCCAACCGGGCCGAGCTTTGGGCGGCCTTCGCCAAGCGCGGCATGGGGTACGGCGCCACCTCCCCCTCCAGTTCAACCACCGTTGGCCTGCACGAAGCGTATGACGTGCCGGACGCGTTGGTGATCCTCCCTGCCCTGCTCTCGGCCAGCGGCCCGGTCGGCGGGCCGTTCACCCCCAATCCGGCCTGGTTCACCCTAACCAACAGCGGCAGCAATGCGCTCAGTTGGACGCTGGCCAACACCTCGGTCTGGGTAACCGTTGCTCCCACCGGCGGGGCGCTGGAAGTGGGAATGGCAACCAACGTAGCAGTGACGGTCACCCCCGCCGCGAATAGTTGCGCTCCCGGGATCTACAGCGCTGGTTTCTGGTTCACCAATCAAACCAGCGGTGTAGTCCAGCCCGGCACCTTCGCCCTCGCGGTGGTGGGCCGGCACATGTTCGACGACTTTGATCCCGGCCTGGACGTCTCCCAATGGTCGAGTCTTGGCGGCACAATGGGCAGCACGGTGCTGGCCAACAACTACGGCGGTAGCGTCTCAGCCCCAAACTCTCTCTGGTTTGGGGATGGAGGGGTCCGCTACGCCACCACGTTGCCCATCAACACCACCAGCGGCGGCACGATCAGTTTCTCGCTTCGCTTGGCGGGCGGGTCAGTTTGGCCGTGGGAACTGGTGGACCTGCCCGGTGAAGGGGTGGTGCTGGAGTGCTCGACTAACAGCGGCACGAGCTGGACGGTCCTCGGTACGTATAGCACCCTGGCCTATTACGATTGGACCGCCGTGACCCTCTCAATACCTCCTGTGGCCCAGGCCCCGGCTGCGTTGTTCCGCTGGCGGCAAATGAGCCACAACGGCGCCAGCTTCGACCATTGGGCGTTGGACGACGTCTTCGTTCTCGCTGAGGACATGGCCCCGCTGATCAGCACCCAACCGCAAAGCCAGACCGTGCCTGCCGGAGACCCTCTAACGCTGAGCGTCGTAGCGTTTGGCACGCAGCCGCTGAACTATCAGTGGCTGCTGAACGGCACCAACCTCGACGGCGGCACGGGGAGTTCGCTTTCCTGGTCGGGCGTCCAGATGGCCGACGCGGGCACTTACTCAGTCTTACTTTCCAACCGTATCAGCACCACCATGAGTTCAAATGCTCTGGTGACCATCTATGTGCCGCTTTGTGTATCAGCACCGTCTGGTCTCGTCAGTTGGTGGGCAGCCGAAGGTAATGCCTCAGACGTATTTGGGACCAACAACGGTGTCCTTCAGAATGGAGCCGGGTTCGCGAGCGGCAGAGCAGCACAAGGTTTCGATCTCACTGCGGCAACCAGCTATGTCGAGGCACATGCCAGCCCAAGCTGGGCCTTGGGAACAAATGAGTTCTCGATTGAGCTTTGGGTGAAGTTTGTCTCGCTGGGAGGCAGCCGGGTATTTGTCGCGCATGACCAAGGTCCATACAATGCGAACAAGTGGATTTTCTGGCTGAACGATGGGCAACTGCAGTTGCACCTTAATAGCCCAAGCTTGGGCCCGACTTACATTGGGTCCGGCTCCTTTGCCCCCGTGTCAAACCGCTGGTATCACGTGGCCATTACTCGTAGCGGACCACTCTTCTCGTTCTACCTCGACGGCGCCCTGAACTCGACCGCTACGAGCAGCGTCTCGATTCCCGACGCCAATGTACCGCTGACCATAGGACAGGCAGAGAACTTGGCCTACCTAGGGGGATTTGCAGACGAAATTGCCATTTACAGCCGTGCACTGGGTGCCAGCGAAATTCGAGACATTTACATGGCGGCCAGTGCGGGCAAGTGCCAGCCCACAAATGCCCCGTCCATCCTGGCGCAGCCGCAGAGTCAGACAGTTTTCGTTGGAACTGATGTGCGCCTCAGCGTGGAAGCCGCAGGCACTCGTCCCTTGAGCTACCAATGGACTTTCAACGGAACGAACTTGAGCGGTGCCATTAGCTCGGTGCTGGACCTTGCCAGTGTCCAACTGTCTGATAGCGGGAGTTACGCGGCGGTGGTCACTAATGCCTATGGCTCGATCACAAGCTCCAACGCGGTCCTGGTGGTCAACCAGGCTCCGCCCTGCGCCAGCCCACCCTCTGGGCTTGTCAGTTGGTGGGCGGCCGAGGGAGATGCCCTGGATTCGGCCGGAACCAACCATGGCGTTCTTCAGAACGGGGCTGGCTATTCCAATGGCGAGGTTGGCCAAGCTTTAGACTTCACCGGTGGCACCGGTTACGCTCAGGTAGCTGCCAGTCCGAAATGGGCCTTCGGGACAAGTGACTTCTCAATCGAGCTGTGGGTGAAGTTTGCGTCGCTGGGTGGAAGCCGCGTCTTCGTTGCAAGCGACCAAGGCGGGGGCAATTTAAACAAATGGATTTTTTGGTTGAATGCAGGCCAGCTACAGCTGCACCTCAATGGCCCTGCTGTAGGTCCAACTTACCTCGGGTCGGGTGCCTTCAATCCCGTGTCGAACCGCTGGTATCACGTCGCCGTTACACGGAGCGGATCACTCTTTTCGTTTTACCTCGACGGCTCGCTGAATTCCACCGCGACGAGCACTGTGGCGGTGCCTAACGCCAACGCGCCGCTGACCATTGGCCAAGCGGAGAGTCTTGCCTACCTCGCAGGTTATGAGGACGAGATTTCTATCTACAATCGCGCGCTGACTGCCGGCGAAGTTCAATCCATTTACAACGCGGGCAGCTCAGGCAAATGCCAGTTGACAAATCCGCCTTCGATTTTAACTCAGCCACAGGGACGGACGGTGTTCGCGGGAGCCGGTGTGACTCTTAGCGTGACAGCGGCGGGCCACCGCCCACTAAGCTACCAGTGGACCTTCAACGGGACGAATCTGACGTGGGCTGTCGGCGCTGCCTTGAGCTTCACGAACGCGCAGCTTTCTGACAGCGGCAGCTATGCAGTGATAGTTGCCAATGCTTACGGCTCGGTGACCAGTTCTCCCGCAGTGTTGGTGGTTAATCCTGCTCCGCCCTGTGCCGCTCCACCTTCCGGCCTCATCAGTTGGTGGCCAGGCGAGGGCACTGCTAATGATACGGTGAGCACTAAGAACGGGACGCTGCAAGGGGGGGCAACCTTTGCCTCTGGCGAGGTGGGGCTCGCTTTCGCTTTCGGCACTTCGGGGAGTTATGTGCACGTTCCCGACAGCGATCTCTGGGCATTCGGCACCAGCAGCTTCGCCATCGAGCTGTGGGCCAATTTCAATGCGATCCCCGGCTCGCCTTACAGTGAGCCTCGGGGCGGCACGCTTGTCGCCAACGACGAGGGGCCATATAACGTGAAGAAGTGGTGGTTTGCCCTGGGGGGAGGGCTGCTAACCTTCCATATCAATTCCCCTGGGCTGGGATCGGTCTTCTTGGTTCGCGCCCCGTTTACACCGGTCACGAACCAGTGGTATCACCTGGCTGTCGTGCGCAGTGGTAGTGTCTTCACGATGTTTCGCGATGGGGTTGCGATCGGTTCAGAGACAAATAGTATGGCCATACCCAACCCAAGCGCACCTCTAACCATCGGTCGAGCAGAGGATTTCTACTTCAACGGCCGACTTGACGAAGTTAGCGTATACAACCGTGCGCTCTCCGCGGGTGAGGTCGCGGCCATATATAGCGCTCGCAGTTCGGGCAAGTGCGGCCTTATGCCCGCCCTTCAGACGCCGCCGTCCAACCAGACCGTGGAGTGTTCGAGTAACGCCAACTTCTCGGTCACTGCCACCGGGTTGCCACCCTTGGCGTATCAGTGGTTCTTTGGCACGAGCGCTCTCCCCGGGGCGACCAACACGCAGCTCACCCTGACCAATGTCGGCTTCGCCCAGGCTGGAGCTTATTCCGTCCTCATCACCAACATTTTCGGCAGTGTAACCAGCGGGCCGGCGCTGTTAACCGTCGTGGATACTGTTCCGCCAACGATCACTGCCTGTGCTCCCAGCCGCACGCTTTCCGCCGTCACCGAATGCGTCGCTGTGCTGCCGGACCTCACCGACGAGGTAGTGGCGTGGGATGGCTCTGGTCCGGTAAGCATAATCCAGACTCCACCGGGCGGCACGCTGCTGAGTCTGGGGGTGACCAATGTCGTCTTTAGCGTGCGCGACTTCTCCGGCAACGCCGCCTCCTGCTCTTGCACCACCACCGTCGCTGACCTAACGCCCCCGACTATCCTAACCTCCGTGAGTGAGGTGACGGTGCTGTTTGACGCCGATTGCCAAGCGTTACTGCCTGACCTGACAGGCACTAACTACATTACTGCCAGCGACAATTGCAGCTCGGTGACCGTGGCGCAGACGCCCTCGGCGCAGACGGTTCTTGCCACCGGCACCAACACGGTCGTTTTGACGGTGTCGGACAACGCGACTAACCAAAGCGCTCGCGCAGTGGCTGTCGTCGTCCCGGGGGAACCGCATATATCCATGCCGCCCACCAATCTCAGCGCGATCCTCACCAGCAACGCGACCTTAATCGTAACGGCCTGCGGCGCCAGCCCGCTCACTTATCAGTGGCAACACGCCGGCACGAATCTGACAGACGCCACTAACTGCGTCTTGACGCTCAGCAACGTCAAAACCAACGATGCAGGGGACTACTTGGTAGTCGTTGCGAACCCGGCTGGCTCCATTACCAGTTTGGTGGCCACCTTGACCGTGCTGCGGCCGCCCGTTATTACCCGCCAACCCAAGGGTTTGGCAGCCGCCCCAGGGGGCTCGGCCAGTTTCTCCGTCTCAGTGCAAGGGCTCACACCTCTCTCCTTCCAGTGGCAGAGAAACGGCGAGGCTCTAGCGGGGCAGACAAAGGCCTTGTTAGCCATTACGAACGTCCAGTCGCCAGATTTCGCTACCTATACAGTTGGGATTAGCAACGCGGATGGAGCAGTTCTGAGCGACACCGCGATCCTAACCCTGGCGGTTTCACCGGTCATCACCTCCGTCGGCTATAACCTCGAAACCTTCATGCTCACCGTTCCCACTGAAGTGGGGCCGACCTATGTCATAGAGTACAAAGACACCCTTGACGGAGCCTCGTGGGATGAACTGACCGCTGTGGCCGGAACCGGCTTCCCCATACCCATAACAGACAACGGGCTGGCCACCACCACACGGTTTTACCGCGTTCGCGTTCGCTGAAGTGCGCTCACTCGACCGGCGCCCGCGCGACCGCTCCGAGCAATACCACTAAAGGCAGCGCTAGAATGAACCTACCCAGAGCTCTCACCCCGTTATTGGCCGCGTGTGTTTTCCTCGGATGCACCGTGACCCACCAGGACTCCAATAAGCAGCAGGGTGCACTCCTGGGCACCTGGTACATGGCTGGAGATTTCACCAAGCCGTGTCATGTATGGGTTTCACCTCAGGGCCTCCAAGTGCAAAACGAGTTCGGTCTCACTTCTCGACTGGTTTACAAGCCCCCTGGTTCCATCCTTGCTCTCGACTGGCCAGACGCACACCGAGCCGATCTCCGGGACGGAACAATGCTCTGGTGCAACGGCTCTTGGTGGTCGCGAGTGCCTTCCCAATGGGATTGAATTGCATGCGGTATTCTGTGTCGCTCGTATCGCTCTGATGACGCCCATTACCGCCTGGGTGCCCTAATGGGTGACCCCTCCCCCAGCCATTAACTCGGCCGTGGTCATAAGTTGTCACCCCAAAGGCAAACTCGAGCCCGTTCCAGCCGTTTTGCGGCGAAGTCCCCGCAGGAGCTGTGTCCTTTGCGACCGGAGTTCCGCACACCGGGCAGGCACGGTCCGACCAAACCGGCGCATGGGGCTGCTGCAGGTCTGGGCCCGCGTGCGCACACCCTGCCTGGCGCCGCACAAATCGTGTCGAGCGGCACCCGCCCGCTCTCTAGGAACTCCACTTTAGCACATAGTTTGGCGAGGCAGAGGCCAGCTAATGCGGCAAGTTGTGTTTGACGCCCAAAGGATGCCGCTGGTAGTGTCCCCTTGATTCTGGATGATATTCGAGTCGGAGAGCACCAAGGCAACCGCCATTAGGCTGGGCGTCGCATTACTTATCGAAAATGCGGCAGGAGAACTTCTCCTGGATTTAAGACGAGATTGCGAGCTTTGGGGGCTGCCGGGTGGGCGGATTGAGATCGGCGAATCCGTGGAGCAGGCTGCTATTCGTGAGACCCGGGAAGAAACAGGGTTGGAGATTCGCGTAACAGCTCTGCAGGGCGTTTACAGCTTGCCCGCGGATCGGATAGTGCGTTTCAGGGATAATGGCGATATCCGGCATCTGGTTGATGTCGCCCTTACCGCCGAGATCATTGCGGGCCAACTCGCGTGCAGCGTTGAGAGCATCCGCATGGAGTTTTTTCCTCGGGGGAACCTGCCAACAAGCGAGAGTGTTGCTCCAGCGGCGCGACTGATCATCCGCGATTACTTGGATAAGCTCAAAGGGACAATCCGGTAATTATCGGCTGCCGCTGCTTGCGCCCGCTGAAAGCGACAAATCCGCAGACATTCACTTGCACAATGAATCCTGACCAGTGGCTGACCGCCGAGGGTACGGCAACCGCGCAGGTCAAGGGCGGCGCCTGGCAGCGACGTGATTAACTGCCTTGCGCAGGCACCGGCGGCGCGCACCTCTCGAGAAACTCCCCACTGCTCAGGACTGATCGAGCTCCACTGACTTCCAGCCGTTGCCCACCTTACGCATAGCCCACAGCCCGTCCCAGCTCGATACCCTTTGGCGGAAGAACTCCCACACCGCCAGCGTCACGCCCGGATGGAAGCGCTCCTTGGACTTCGGGTCCAACGCGTAGTCGCAATGCAAATCCTCTCGAAGCCTTTCTGCATCCAGATCCTCGAACTGAAGATCAAGGTCATCGCCACAGAGCAAGCCCCCGTCACAAACCAAACGACCTGCGTTTTCTAGATCGCGCTTCACGGCGGCGTAGGAGTGGTCGCCATCAATAAAGACGAGGTGGAACCACCCGTCGCGCAGCATCGGGAGACAGCAGTCAGACGTGCCGCGAAACGGATGAACCGCAGCCGCATAGCCTGAGGCCCGCACATTGTGATAAAAGAGCCGCACAATAGCATCCCTCTTTGTTGCTGCCTCCATAGCTCGATAAACCGGTGTCCGGTTCGCCGCGAGGTCCAGGTAGCTTGTCCAGGGATCTACGCAGACCACAGCACCAGCGTTCTGCTTAGAGTCTTTCAGGGCCTTCGCCCAAACAATCGCACTCCAGCCGGCCCACGCACCAACCTCCAATATCCTGGCGTTCCCCTCCTTCAGAGAGCACCCCTGGACAACTAACCGGCGCATGTTGCTTTCCCGAATTCGCTTGCGTTCCTCGTTGTGAACGCCGGCTGCCACCCCTTGCCCTGACGCGCAGAAGTGACCGAAGTAGGGTTCACCGCTCATGATCCGGCAGCCGTATTGCACCCTGCCAATGGGGTAACCTAGGAACGGATCGAACCGCTCCACCGCAAAACGGATGCAAGCCTTAAAGCCTTTCTGCTTCGCACGCTTCCAGTTCTTAATTAGACGTGAAACCATGACTTACTGGGGACACGGACTTAACTTTCGAGTCGGGTTTTGATTCACTGCGATCAATTGTCATTGTGGTGAAAAACTACCTCGGCGTCAACCGCTATCCCGCCGCATCCGCCGCCGGCCCTTTCCGGCACCAGTGCTTGGACTGGTTCGAGACCCCTTAGCTCGCCACTCTCGTTGCCGTGGATGATGCTGCATGTTCCGCCAGCGGCCCGCAGCCCATTTGCTCAAGCCAGAGCGCTTCCTAATGTCTACTGTCCCTTGCCATCAGCGACCGCTGGGTTACAGTTTAGCCGTGAGGGAAAGGAGCCCTGTTCTTTCTTCCAGTCCCTAAACCGCATCCATTCGGCTGAACCACCGTAGCAGCCCACGACGCCTCCTCCGTTGTGATGCGTGGTTTCGTCCTCATTGTAATCAACGGCCCCGTCATTCCAGCCAATGGGTCGCGTTTCCTCAGGTTCCATCGTGAGAATCCCGTCACAGCGAAAACGCTCAAGCCTCAAGCCGCACCCGCTATTCCAAATACCAGGGCCGTAAGGTCTGCCCCCTGCACCGCCACAACTAGTGGTTTCCCACATGAACGAGGTCATCTTTAGAATGCGAGTAGCGAACTTGGCATCGTTAGTTCGGTCTGACGGGCAGTGAAACACGGCGGCGCAACGCAAGTAAGGGAATGTCTGTCCACCCTCGAGGTGGTAAAGGTCCGCACCAGGCGTGGCGTAACTGAAGCACCAAGCGTTCGGGTAAAGAGGGGGCAACCCCGCGCCACAGTAGGGAAGCACGCCGCTGAAATCCTCGGCATAGAGGTGTGCTGCCAAGAGGATTTGCTTGGTGTTGTTGATGCTCACCATCCGCCTCCCCCTTTCCTGCGCTTTAGATAACACTGGCAGCATCAAGCTAGCGAGAATGGCGATGATCGCAATGACCACCAGCAGTTCGATCAAGGTGAACGCTTTGTGAGCGAAGACCACGGGCCACCCTGTCTCAATTGTCAGCGTGGAACTTCCCCCCCCGACCCTGCTCCTGCAGGCAGGTCTCTCTCCAGGCGCCGGTAGCTCAAAGAATGTGCGTGGAACGTCGCCTTGGCGGTGGTCAGCAGAGAAACTCCCAAGAGGGCGCTGAAGGGATTCAGAAGGAATCCAGCGCGCGCGGCTTGCTCGGTGTAAAGCAATTCTCATGGCAAAGCCTCCGTTGAGGCAAAGACATTATTTCTTACAATACGCCTCTGCTGGTAGGCTGCAAGCAGGATTGCGGGGTCTGTAAAATGCCTGAGCCACCACTGGTCTTCACCAACCTCCGTTAGCGAATGCTGCCAGGCTGACACGGCGGTGGTCACCAATTCTCTTGGCAGCGTCACGAGCAGCAATGCCTATCTCACAATGAATCCCGCGGGGGTGTCCCTCGCGCTTTACTCGTGTATCACGATTGACGGGGTGGTGGGTTTGACTTACGGCATCCAATGCAGCACCAACCTGAGTAATACGAATGCGTGGTGGGGCATGGCCAATGTCACGCTGGGTGCGCCGATCCAGCTTTGGTTTGACCTGCAGCCCGCGAGCCGGCCTCAGCGCTACTACCGTGTCGTGCCGGGACCCATTTCGATCCCGTAGGCCGCAGGCGCCCGCGGCTACCCCGATTTCCTATAATCGCCGCGGCTGAAGTATTTCTCGAGCCAGACGTAGAGGCAGATGAAGAGATAGCGGCTGCCCATCTCCCGGATCTTCAACTTGGCCACTCCGGTGCGGCGGTTGCGCCAGGTGATGGGGATGACGGTCCAGGAGAACCCGCGAACAATCGCCTTGAGCGGCAGCTCGACGGTGAGATTGAAGTGCGGCGCAATGAGCGGGCGGCAGCCCTCGATGGCTTCGCGCCGATACGCTTTGAAAGCATTGGTGGTATCGTTGAGGCGGATGCCAAACAGCACTTTCAGGAATAGATTCGCCATCCGGTTGATGAGGAGCTTGATCTTCGGGTAATCAACCACGCCCCCACCCTTCATAAACCGGCTCCCGAAAACACAATCCCATCCCTTGTTCAATTCCTGCCAATACCGGACCACATCCCGGCAATCGTCCGATTCATCCGCCATCATGATCACGGCCGCGTCGCCCTTCATCTGGTCGAGCCCGCGGATGACGGCGCGGCCAAAGCCGTGCGGGCCTTCGTTCTTTACCGGCGCCAGCTCGGGCAAGCGCACCCGCAGTTCCTCGAGTAACTTCCAGGTTCCGTCGGTGCTCCCATCATCCACCACGACGATCTCGTGCGGAATCTGGTGCAAGCGCAACTCGAGATGCAGGTGCTCGACGGTCGAGCATATACAGCCTTCTTCGTCTCGCGCGGGGATGATCACCGAGACCAGGGAAACCGGGCGCGGTTGCGGCGGAGCGGAATCACTCATCGGTCAATCCGTCAATCCCATGGCAGACCTTGGTCCTGGAGCCATAGAACCGGTGCCGGGACGGCGCTGGTGAGCCGGTGATTGTTTGCGATTAAGGTCAGTTTGGCGGTGCACAACTTAGCGCCAGACTTTAGTTCAACGGAGGTTGAGCGCAAGTTCATTTACCCCCCTGCGCGGGCTGGGCGCACAGTCTGGCTGCTCAAGCGGCGGCCCAGGACCCGATGGCCTCGGCAGTCAACCGGGCTAACGGCAAGCGTGCGCGGGACATCTGCTCAACCGGGCCGCCGCTTTAGCAGCCAGCGCTAGGTCCTGTACTTATAGCGGATCGCGTCGCCGGGTGTCTGTCAGGCTCAGCACTACACTTGTTGTAGGGGTTAACCCTACACGCCCTATGGGGGTGTGCGGCCAGACGCACACTTTGCGGCGTTGGGCGCGTGGGCCAGACTGCACGGCGAATGCATGATACCCTGGAAGGAGCGCGGACATTCTTGTCCGCCTGCCGAATGGTGCGCAAGACGGGCGGACAGGAATGTCCGCGCTCCTTCTCGCCTACACCCTGGCCAGACTGCGCCCGCAATGATTAACGGTTTGCATTCAGTTGACTATTCCTTAAATTGATAGGGCGAACGGGCTCAATGCGACAATTCATCACAATTGCGACGAATGCCTTCATGGAGCTGGTCCGGCAGCCGGTGTTCCTGCTGCTGATGACCAGCTCGGCGGTATTTGAGATCTTCCTGGCAACGCCCTACTACTTCGCCTTCGGGGACGAGCCCAAGCTGGTGAAGAACAGCACGCTGGCGGTGATGTTGCTGGCCGGGTTGCTCGGGGCGGTCTTGAGCGCCTCCGCCTCGCTGGCGCGCGAGATTCGCACCGGCACGGCGCTGGCGGTGCTCTCGAAGCCGATTGGCCGCGCACAGTTCCTGTTGGCGAAGTTCGCCGGGCTGGTGGTGGCGCTCAGCCTCCTGACGTATGTCAACCTGGTGGTGGCGCTGCTGGCCAGCCGGATGGCGTTCGACGCGTATGGTTCGACGGATATGTTCGCCCTGGGCATCTTTGCCTTGTCGCTGGTGATCGCCTATCTGCTGGGCGGCTTCAGCAACTTCTTTCTTCGCCGGCCTTTTGTATCGGACGCCGTCTTCAGCCTGTTGGTCATGGTGACCGTGGCGTTCGTGATCATCAACTTCTTCACCAAGGAAGCCAAGCCGCAGGCGTTTGCCACGGGGGTGGATTGGCGCCTGATCCCGGCCGCCGTGCTGGTGCTGTTCGCGCTCTGGATCCTGGCGGGACTGGCGCTGGCGTGCTCGACGCGTCTGGACATGATCCCCACGCTGGCAATCTGCTCGGCCTTCTTCCTGGTCGGCATCATGTCGGATTATGTCTTCGGTCTGCGGGCGAACGCGGTATGGAGCCGCGACTTTGGCGGCGAGTTGCGCAGCACCCGCTGGGCCTATGGGCAGAAAGTTCTGCTCAAGGAGATGGTCGAAAAGTACGACCGGAACCGCGACGGGAAGATGGAGCCGGTCGAGCGGGAGGCAATCAGCCCGGCGGACAAGGCGCGGCTGAAAGGTGCGAACATGGGTGGCGCGTGGTGGGCGTCGGTGCTTTACACGGTAACGCCAAACTGGCAGCTTTTTTGGGTCGCGGACGCGCTGGATTCGAACAAGAGCACCTTTCATTGGGTTTACGTGTGCAAGGCGTTTGGGTACATGCTGGGGTATGTGGGGGCGGCGCTGGCGATTGCGGTGGTGCTTTTTGAAGACCGGGAGTTGAGTTGAAAGAGTGCCATGGTTTACTTAAGTTACTTCGGGTGCATGGGTTAAATGCGGTGAGTGAGTTCAACAGGGCAAACGAGCCAACCGATTGATAATGGAACGAAGCATACAAAAGAACGGACTGATCAACCTGCTGACCCTGCTGGCGGTAGGTGTGGCCGGCTTTGCGGTGGCGCGATTCGCCAACTCGCTGGCGGGGATCGTCGGGGTTGTCTTCATGGGCCTGGGCATCCTGGTAGCCGCGGTGAGCTGGTTCCAGATGCGGCTCGAGGACCGCGAGCGGCTGGAGAGGCTGGAACTGGAGGAACTGGCCCGCTCGCACGGGGAAACGGCGCTGTTTGAAGCCAAGGATGCCGAGGTGTTCCCGGCGCAGCGCTCGCGGGAGCAGTTCGAGCGGTTCTTCGTGCCGACGTTCACCGTGCTGCTCTTCCTGTTGCAGGGGGGCGGCGCCTATTTCCTGTGGCGCTGGCTGTCGCAAAGCACGTTGGTGACCGCCGTGAAGGAGCCGATCACGGGGCTGGCGCTGTTCGGCTTGTTCTCGCTGGTGCTGTTCCTCCTGGGCAGGTTTTCCGGCACGGTTGCCCGGATTGAACATTTGCGCCTGCTGCGGCCCGGGGCCAGTTGCCTGCTGGCTAACGCGGTCTTGTGCGCGGTAGTGATGCTGGGCTTGATCGGGGTCTGGGCCGGGTTCTCGAGCGTGGACTACTACCTCGCGTGTGTTTTGGCCGCGCTGCTGGCGCTGCTGGCCGTCGAAACGCTCATCCAGTTAGTGCTGGAGATCTATCGCCCCCGGGTGAAAGGCAAGATCGAGCGGCCCTTGTATGAGAGCCGTCTGATCGGGCTCCTCGGACAACCCGAGGGCTTGATTACCACGGCGGCGCAGGCGCTCGACTATCAATTCGGATTCAAGGTCTCCGAGACGTGGTTCTATCGGTTCTTCGAGAAGGCTTTGGGCTGGCTGATCCTGCTGCAAGTGGCGGCGCTGCTCCTTTCGACCTGTGCGGTTTTCATTGACGCCGGCGAGCAAGGACTCCTCGAGCGTTTCGGCAAGCCGGTGGCGGGCCGGACGCCGCTCGGGCCCGGCGCCCATCTGAAGTGGCCCTGGCCGATTGACCGCGTTTACCGCTTCCGCACCGAGCAGATTCAGAGCTTCCACGTAGGCTCGATGCCCGATCCGAAACGCGAAGCGGAGCGGATCGTCCTCTGGACAGTGCCCCACATGAAGGAGGAGGTTGATTTTCTGATCGCCAACCGCGACATGAGCTCCCTGACGGCGACCAATCGCGTCACCGGCAAACGGACGCCGCCGGTCAGTCTGCTGACGGTCAGCATCCCGGTGCAGTACCAGATTACGAACCTGATGGCATGGGCCTACAACAACGACGATGCGCCGACGCTTTTACAGGACCTGGCAACGCACGAGGTTGTGCATTACCTGGCCGGCGCGGACATGAATGAAGTGATGTCGCATACCCGCCTGGAGATGGCGCACGTTCTGGCCAACCGAATCCAGGCCGCGGCTGACCACCACGAGCTGGGCGCCAGGATCGAATCCATAGACCTGCATGACCTGCACCCGCCGGTCAAGGTCGCGGGCGATTACGAGAACGTCGTGGCGGCCATTCAACAAAAGGAAGCCAAGATCCTGGCGGCCCGAGCCGACGCCATCCGGACCAACGCCATGGCCGAAGCCCAGGCGGTGAGCCTGGTCAACAAGGCCATTGCCGAACGCACGACGCGCGAGGTCGGCGCGCTGGCACAGGCGGCCTTGTTCACCAACCAGATTCCGGCGTTTGCCGCGGCGCCTTCGGTGTATGCCGAGCGGTCCTATCTGGAGACGCTGGTCCGGGCCACCGAAAATGCGCGCAAGTACGTTCTGCTTACGACCAATACCCAAGATGTTCTGCAGTTTGACCTTCAGGAATCCATCGCCCATAGCATGCTCAGCCTGAGCGTCACATCACCGCCAAAATCATCACCATGAAACGCAATCCACTCACCTTGGTTATCGGCATCCTGCTGATTGTCATTTTCGCCCTGTGGCTCTTTGTCTTCCAGGTCCGCACCACCGAAGTTGCCGTGGTGACCACCTTCGGCAAGCCAACGCGGCCGCTCACCGACCCGGGGCCGTACCTCAAATGGCCGTGGCCGATCCAAAAGGTCTGGACCTTCGACAAGCGGGTGCAGAACTTTGAGGACAAGCTCACCGAGGGCCTCACCCAGGACAATTTCAACCTGCTCACGACGGTCTATGTCGGGTGGAAGATTACCGATCCGGCGGCCTTCTTCCCCAAATTCATCAGCAGCGAGAATCCCATGCGTGAAGCCGAACGGCAACTGGAGCGGCTGCTGGGCAACGCCAAGAGCGCGGCCATCGGACGGCATCCGCTCTCCGATTTCATTTCCGCCACCGGCAATGGAACGAATTTCCTGGCCATCGAGAATGAGATTCTGACCGCCCTCCAGTCGCAGGTCCTGGCCAACAACTATGGTTTGGCAATCGAGTTCCTCGGCATCAAGCGGCTCCAACTCCCGCAAAATGTAAGCCAGTCGGTGTTTGACCGGATGACCTCCGAACGCAAGGTGCTGGCCGACCAATTGCAGTACGAAGGCGAGGCGGAAGCTCAAAAGATCCGCTCGGAAGCCGAACGCCGCGCCCAGGAAATGCTGGCCAGCGCCCAAGGCCAGGCAACCGAGATCAAGGGCAAAGGCGAAGCCGAAGCGGCAAAGTCGCTGGCGGTGTTCGAACAGAATCCTACACTGGCGACTTTTCTGTTCCGGCTGAACGCGCTGGAGGGCTCCCTGAAGGAGCGCTCGATACTCGTTTTCGATCAGAACACTCCGCCGTTTGACCTGTTCCGGGGCGGTGTGACCAACTGGCTGAGCAAATAGCACCACCATGAACGATCACCCCCACTCACACGCGGAGCCCCCCGGACCGCCGGCGCCGGCCGAGACGCCGGTGGATGCCGGCTCGCAGGCGCTATCCGAGGCGCTGCGCAGCAGCTTTGCGATCGTCCGGTTTGTGATGATCGTGCTCGTGGTGGTCTTCTTCGCTTCGGGCTTCTTCACCGTCGGCCCCGACCAGCGCGCGATTATCCTCCGGTTTGGCAAACCTTTGGGCGAAGGCGAGAGTGCCCTGCTGGGACCGGGCAAACTGCATTGGTCCATGCCCTATCCCATTGACGAGGTGGTCAAGGTGAACATTACGGGCATTCAGACGGTCGAGTCCACCGCGGGTTGGTACGCCCAGACGCCGGAAGAGCGGCTCTCGGGCGTAGAACCCCCGGTAGCCCCCGGAACGCCCCTGAACCCGGGCGTTGATGGTTACGCCCTCACCGCCGACAACAACATCATTCACTCGTATGCCACTTTAAGATACCGGATCAACGAGCCGATCCGCTACGTGTTCAACTTTGTGAACGCCTCGAACGCCGTGCAAAACGCGCTCGACAACGCCCTGCTGTGGACCGCCGCCCGATTCAAGGTGGACGAAGTTCTCACTCGCGATGTGGCCGGATTCCAGGAAGCGGTCCGCCGGCGTGTGGTGCAACTGATCGAGAAGCAGGAACAGGGCATCGTGGTGGAACAATGCGCCGTTCAGAGCATCCGGCCACGGCAATTGAAGGAGGCCTTCGACCGGGTAACCACTGCGGAACAGGCGCGCGGCAAGGTTCTCAACGAGGCGCGAAGCTATGAGAACCAGCTCACGAACCGGGCCAGCGCCGATGCCGAATCGCTTATCAACCTGGCACAGGCGGAGCGGGCGCAGTTGGTGAAGGACGTCGCCGCCCAGGCGGAACGGTTCCAGGACCTTCTGCCTCAGTACCGGCGCCACTCCGAACTGCTGGTGCAACAGCGCTTGAACGAGACTTTCGGCCGTGTGCTGACCAACGTGCAGGACAAAATCTTTGTCGCCGAGAGCGCAGATGGAAAATCAAAGGAATTGCGGCTACTGTTCAATCGTGAACTGATTAAGCGGACACCGTAGTCGAAAGCCATTGAAGCGAACATGCAAGTTACCTCACTTCTAACCCGCCAGGAGCACACCCATGCCGAGGGCGAGTCCTGCTCAAGCTGTGGCCATGACCACGACCACGAACACGCGCCCGTCCGCCTGTGGCAGACGCTGATCGGCGTTGTCTTTGTGCTCAACGCCTTCATCGTGGACTGGCTGTTCAAGCAAGGCCACACCGTGGCCAGCGCCAGCGCGTTGATCGGCGCCGTTATCCTGGGCTATCCCATCGTGTGGACGGCCATCCAGGATATTCGCAAGGGCATCCTCAGCATCAACGAACTGGTTGCCATCGCCGTGCTCGCCGCGTTTGCGTCCGGGGACTATAAAACCGCCGGAGTGGTCGCGTTCTTCATGCTGATGGGCGAGATCATCGAAACGCGCACCGCCGAAGGCGCCCGCGCGTCCATCGAATCACTCATCAAGCTCACCCCCACCAAAGCGCGCCGCATCACCCCGCAAGGCGAGGAGGAGGTCGCCGCGAAAGACCTGGCCATTGGCGACGTGATCCGCATCCGCCCGGGGGACAACGTGGCGGCGGACGGGGTCATCCAAAGCGGCCAGGGCTCCTTCAACCAGGCTACCATCACCGGCGAATCACTGCCCGTGGACAAGAAGCCCGGCGACGATGTGTTTGCCGGCACCCAAAACCTGACCGGCGTTCTGGAGATCAAGGTGAGCCGCGCGGGCACGGACACCACGCTCGGCCGGGTGCGCGAGCTGATCCTGGCGGCGGAAAAAACCAAGCTGCCGATCATGAAGATTGTGGACCAGTACATGGGCTTTTACACGCCGCTGGTGCTGGTGATCGCGGCGTTGGTCTGGGCCTTCACCGGCAAGGAACACGGGCTTAACAACGTCATTTCGGTCATCATCTTCAGTTGTCCGTGCGCCTTCATCCTGGCCACGCCCACCGCCATGGTGGCCGCGCTCTCAGCGGCGGCGCGCCTGGGCATCCTCATCAAGAACGTCGCCGACATCGAGGCCGCCGCAAAGATCAACGCGTTCGTCTTCGACAAGACCGGCACCCTCACCACCGGAGAACTGGCGGTCAGCCGTTTGGCTCCGCTCGAGGGTGTTACCCCTGCCGAATTGCTGCGCGTGGCGGCTGCCGCGGAGAAATACAGCAACCACCCGACGGCCAAGGCGCTCGTGCAATTGGCCGCGGAGGCGGGCGTGTCGCTGCCCGAACCCAAAGATTTCGCGGAGACTGCCGGCCGGGGCGTGAAGGCGGCGGTTGACGGGGCCAAAGTGCTAGTGGGCCGCGCCCAGTGGCTCAAGGATAACGGCGTGACGGGCGATTTTCTGAAATCGGTGGACCTCAACGAGACCGAGGGTTGGAGCCTCATATTTGTCGCGAAGGACGGCCATTGCATCGGGTGGGTAGGGTTGCAGGATCAAACCCGCGCCGAGGCCCGCGAGTCGCTGGCCGAGCTAAAGGAGAGCGGCGTGCGGCGGGTCGCGATGGTCTCGGGCGACCGCCAGCCGGTCGCGACGCGCGTGGGCCGCGAGATCGGCTGTGAGGAGGCCCGGGGCGAATGTCTGCCGCAGAACAAGGTCGAATTTGTCCGCGGCATCAAGGCCAAGGGTTACCAGGTGGCGGTGGTGGGCGACGGCGTGAACGACGCCCCGGCGCTGACAGCCGGTGACATTGGTATCGCCATGGGTGCGGCGGGCAGCGAGGTGGCGATCCACAGCGCGACGATCGCGCTCATGAACAACGACCTGCGCCGGTTGCCGTTCCTGGTGAAGCTCTCCCGCAGCACCCGCACGGTTATCAACCAGAACTTCCTGTTTGGCCTGGCCTTCATCATTGGTGGTATGACCCTCTCTGCCCTGAGCTATGTGCCGCCGGTGATGGCCGCGGCAATGCACACGGTAGGCTCGCTCATCGTGGTCTTTAACAGCGCGCGGCTCGTGCGCAAGGGCGAGGAGCTCGAGCATTATCATCCCGAACCCGCCGGCCCCAAGCCGGGCCGGCCCGCCACGGGCGTGACGAAGACTGAACTGGCGCCCGGGATGGCATGAGCGACAAGGATTATGATCGCGGCTGAACTGAGCCAACCCTCTTCAAAGGCCGCTCGCCCCGAAGGCGAGATCGTTGTGTCCGTCACCGGGTTGACCAAGGTCTTTAAGGACTTTTGGGGCCGCCCCAAAGCCCGCGCGGTGGACAACGTGGATTTTCACGTCCGCCGGGGTGAGGTCTTCGGCCTCCTCGGCCCGAACGGCTCCGGCAAATCAACCACGGTCAAGCTCATGCTGGGCCTCCTGTACCCGACCAAAGGCCACATAGAAGTGTTTGGTCGCTCCCCGCGGCACGTGGCGACCAAATCCCGCATCGGCTACCTGCCCGAGGAGTCCTATCTCTACCGTTACCTTGATTCGCGGGAGACGCTCGATTTCTTTGGCAACCTCTTCCGCCTCCCCAAGGGTGATCGTGAGAAGCGCGCGGACCAGTTGCTGGAAATGGTCGGCTTGAACCAAACCCGCACGCGGGCGGTGGGCGAGTTTTCCAAAGGCATGCAGCGCCGCATCGGCCTGGCCCAGGCGCTCATTAATGATCCGGACCTGGTGATCCTGGACGAACCAACGTCCGGCCTCGATCCCATCGGCTGCCGCGAGGTGAAGGATTTGATCGTGGCGCTGGCCCGGCGCGGCAAGACGGTGATCCTGAGCAGCCATTTGCTGGCGGATGTCGAGGACGTATGCGACCGCGTGGTGATTTACTACGGCGGCAAGGTGCAGGCGATGGGTACCTTGAAAGAGCTGCTCGCCACACCTGATGCCATCCGCATCACCACGCCAACGCTCTCCCGCGAGACGATGGAGCGGGTGCTGCAGACGATCCGGCAGGATGTAACCGAGGACAAGGTCCAGATAGACACCCCGACGCAAAACCTCGAGAGTTATTTCCTGGCCGTGGTCCAGCGCGCCCGGCGCGCGGCGGCCGAAACCTCGGGCGCCATGGCCGGCGCAACCGTCGCTGCTTATCTGCGCGGGGAGGGCGACGCCGGGCCAGCGCCCGACAAGATCCTCGACCGGCTGACGGCGCCGCAGGTCGCGGCGCCGCCCCCGGCTCCCGTCGCGGCGGAACCCGTGGACCAGAAGAAGCTGGCGGCTTTGACCCGGACCGCTGAGCCCGCCCCGGCTCCCGTTGCACCCACCGCCGCACCGCAACAGCCGGCGGACCTGGCGAAGGCGAATGAGAAGCTGGCGGCGCTCCTGGGCAAGCAGCCGTGAGGCGGCCGTAATCCGTGCAACGATTACTGGCCATCGCCTGGTTGACCTGGAAGGCCGCGGTCAGGTTCCGGCTGTTCCTTGTGGTAGCCGTGCTGTTGCTGGGCGCCGTGGTTGGCCTGCCCCTGCTGATCAAGGACGACGGCACCGCGCGCGGTTTCACGCAAATCCTGCTCACCTACACGCTCACCACCATTACCGCTCTGCTTGGCCTGTCCACGCTCTGGCTCGCGTGCGGCACACTCGCCCGCGACATCGAGGAGTGCCAGATGCAAGTGGTGGCTGTGAAACCGATCGCCCGGTGGCAGATCTGGCTGGGCAAATGGTTGGGCATCATGTCGCTCAATGCGGCCTTGCTGGCCCTCTCGGGCGGCAGCGTGTATGCCTTGATGCAATGGCGCGCCACCCGCCTGCCACCTGCCGAGCAGGCCATCCTCCGCAACGAAGTCCTCGTCGCCCGCGGGTCGGTTAAGCCGGAGAGTTACCTGCGCGAGATCGAGGACGAGACGGACCAGAAACTCAAGGAACGGCTGGAGAAGAATCCCGGCCTCAAAGCGGACCTGGTCGAGGTGCGAAAGCAGATCCGCGAGAGCATCAAGGCTGAATACCAACTCGTTCCACCGGGATGGCCGCGCGAATGGAAGATTCACCTGGGCCTGGCGAGGCATTTCCTCCAGGGCAAGCCGCTTTACCTGCGCATCAAGTTCAACGCCGCCGACAAGAGCGCTTCGGGCACTTACCTGGGCGTCTGGGCGGTCGGCGTGCCACGCCAGACGCCGCTGTGGCAAAGCGAACCCATGAGCCTGGCACCGGACACCTTTCATGAGTTTGAGATCAAACCGTATTTTGACGACCAGGGCGTCCTGACGGTCACCTTCGCCAACCTGAACAACACGGCCCTGCTCTTTCCCCTCGAAGACGGGCTCGAGGTCCTCTACCCCAAAGGCGGGTTCGGGCTGAACTTTGTGCGCGGACTGGGGATCATTTTCTGCTGGATGGCGCTGCTGGCGGCGCTCGGGCTGGCGTCCGCCAGCTTCCTTTCCTTTCCGGTAGCTTCGTTCCTGTCGCTGGGCGTCCTCACCCTGACCCTCTCCAGCGGCACGATGGCCACGGCGGTGGAGGAGGGGACCGTGGTGGGCTGGGACGCCGAGGCCAGTCAGCCGGGCCATTCGGTCGTGGACCTCTTCGCGATTCCGGTCTTTCGCTCCGTGCTCAAGGTGATCAATCTCGCCAAAGACTTTTCGCCCATTGATTCCCTCAGCACCGGCCGCAGCATCACCTGGGCACAGCTTGCCGTCGCCTTCGGCCAGATTGTCGTGCTGCTGGGCGGCATCCTCGGCGTGTTCGGCATCACCGTCTTTACCCGCCGCGAGCTGGCCACCGCGCAAGGCAACCAATGAGCGCCCGTTTCCGGAAGACCCTGCTGGTGCTGCTGGCGGCCGCGCTGCTGGTCGGCGTCTCGTTCGCTCAGCGCTCCCTCAATCGCGACCGGGAGAAGCTCGAACTGACGCGGGTTGAATACCTCGAGAATGCCCCGCCGGTGCTCGCCTTCACGACGATGGCGCTGGGCGGGTTCCGCGGCCTCATCGCCAACGCGCTCTGGATTCGCGCTACCGACTTGCAGGACCAGGACAAGTTCTTCGAGATGGCCCAGTTGGCCGACTGGATCACCAAGCTCGAGCCCCATTTCGTTCACGTCTGGCTGGTGCAGGCCTGGAACATGGCCTACAACATCTCCGTCAAGTTCAAGGACTTCCCCGACCGCTGGCGCTGGGTCAAGGCGGGCATCGAGTTGTTGCGCGACGACGGCTTGCGGTTCAACCCCAACGAGACCCTCCTCTACCGCGAGCTGGCCTGGTTCTTCCAGCACAAGATCGGCGAGAATCTCGACGACGCGAACATGTATTACAAGGACGAGTGGGCCAAGGAAATGTATACGGTCTTCGGCAAGAACAAGCCGAACCTCGACGAGCTCATCAATCCCCGGACCGAGGACCAGACCAACCGCGCCAAGCTCCTGGTCGAGAAGTACAAGATGGACCCGCAGTTCATGAAGCTGGTGGATGAGCGATATGGTCCGCTGGAATGGCGCCTGCCCGAAGCGCATGCGATCTATTGGGGGGCCATGGGGTTGAAACGAGCCGAGGAAAACCCGACCAAGATCTCCACCAACGACCTCATCACTCTGCGCCGCGTCATCTACCAGTCCATGCAGTTGAGCTTCCACCGCGGCCGGCTGGTGGAGAATCCATTCGCCGGGGCGTTCGAGTTCGGCCCCAACCTGGATATCGTCCCGAAAGTCAGCGCCGCCTATGAGCAGGCCGCGCAGGAAGATGAGAGCAATCGCGATCACATCCTGCGGGCGCACCGGAACTTCCTCCGCACCGCCATTTACTTCCTCTACGAATACAATCGCATCCCCGAGGCGGCGCGCTGGTATGAATATCTGGGAACCAAATACCCGGACAAGCCCCTGATTGATGGCCGGCCGGATTCGTTTCCCCGCAACGTTACTTTGATTGAGTATGTGCTTTCCCAGATCGGCACGGATATCAATGAGACCTCGCGCAATCGCGTTCAGGCGGCCATCGAGGGCATGTTCCGCAACGCGTATGACAGCCTGTTGCTGGGCGAGGAACACCACTACGCCGGCTACAAACTGCTGGCCCGCCAGGTCTGGGAGACTTACCAGGCCAAAATCCCCAAGGACGGCCTGGCGCGGATCGGCCTGCGGCCGCTCGAAGACATTGACCGCGAGATGCTCAATCGCTTCCTCAACCCGGCCGAGGGCGTCCCCTTCGAGGCGCGCGCCATCCTGCGCACCAAGCTCGGCCTGCCGCCCGAAACCGCCCCCCCGCCAGCCGTCACCAACGCTCCGCCATCCCAACCGCCGTCTCAATAGCCCAGCCGCCGGCCCGGCATCCCGTCAGCCTCGACAAATCCTGCAGGCCGCGTGCCCGCACGCGGCGCACTGCTGGCGTTTCCATCGGGGTGTGAAATCCCCAGGCGAGTAGTTGTGCATTCCCGAATGATCCGCCGACTTGGTCAGCAGGCCAGCGCACGGACAGCGGGCTGGTTTCGGTCTTCGGCCTTCGGGTTTTCCTTCGGCCTTCGGACATCGGCCTTCGGACTTCAGGCACTCCTTGCCATTTGTGAGGCGGGCGGCCAGACTGGCAACCGTGTTCCTGCTAACGGCACGCTGGGAAGCCAGGGGTAGCATCGGGCTGCTTTTCGCGATCCTGTGGCTCCATGCGCACGGCGGTGGCGCGGGGTTTGCGACAGCACGGGATGTTTCCAGCCTGCCTTTCGACATCTGGCAGATCGAGCAAGGTCTGGAGCAGGATCCGGTTACGGCAGTGGTGCAAGGCCGGGAAGGTTATTTGTGGCTGGGAACCTACACGGGCCTCGCGCGGTTCGACGGCGTGCGGGTGACGGTGGTTGACTCGGCCAATACGCCGGGGCTGCGCAACAGCCGGGTGACCAGTTTATACGAGGACCCGGCCGGGCTGCTCTGGATCGGCCACGAATCGGGGGAGGTCACGCGGTTGAGCGCGGGTGAGTTCCAACCGGTCGGGCGGGTCTCGGGCTGGCCAGGCGGCGCGGTCGAGGCGATCGCGAGCGACGAAAGCGGGGAGGTGTGGCTGCTGAGCGACGCCGGGATCCTCTTCCGGCTGCGGGATAGCTTCGCCTTGCAACCGCCGGGGGGAGGCTCGCCCACCCGCAAGGTCGGTCTGAGCCGGGAACGGAGCGGCCGGTTGTGGGTCGTGGCGAACGGCAAGGCGGCGACGCTGGCGCGCGGTGAGTTGGTTCCCTTCACGTTCGATGATCCCGCGGGCACGAACTTCTATCAGCGCATCGTGCCGGCGGAGGACGGCGGTCTGTGGGTGATGGGCGGCGGCCGGCTGCGGAAGTGGCGCGAGGGCCGGTGGGCGATGGACCTGGGGCAGTGTCCGTGTGAGGCCGGGTTCGTGACCGAGCTGCTGGAGACGCGGGCGGGCCAGTTGCTGGCCGGGACCGTCCAGGACGGCCTGTACGTGCTGACGCCGGGGGCCGAGGCGTTGCACTTCGCGTGGACCAACGGTTTGTCCCACGATTGGGTGCGGGCGCTGTGCGAGGATCACGAGGGCAATATCTGGATCGGCACCGGCGCGGGCTTGAACGCTCTGCGCCCGCGCAAGGTGCAGATGCTCAACCCGCCCGACGCGTGGCAAGGGCGGGCGGTGCTGTCCTTCATCGTGGGCCGGGGAGGCGAGGCCTGGGTCGGCACGGAAGGCTCGGGCTTATACCATCGTTTCGGAGACCGATGGACCAGCTTTGGCGAGAGCGACGGTTTGGCAAACTTGTTCGTGTGGTCGGTGCTGAAGACACGGGCGGGGGAGCTGTTTGTCGGGACGTGGGGCGGAGGGTTGATGGTGAAGAACGGGGAGCGGTTCGAAACGCGCGGGGACCTGGGCCGTTTGACGGCGCCGGTGGTGGCGCTCTACGAGGGCAGGCAGGGCGAGCTTTGGATCGGGACGACCGTGGGCCTGCACCGCTGGGAGGCAGGGAAGCTGACGTGGTTCGCGGGGCAGGAGAAGCTGATCTCGCCCGATGTCCGCGCGATCACGGAGTCGGCGGACGGCGCGCTCTGGTTCGGCATGTTGGACGGGGGCCTGGGGTGTTTGAAAGACGGCGTGCTGCGGCAGTTTCGCAAGGCGAATGGACTGGGCAGCGATTTTGTCCTCGCGCTGTATGCGGAGGCGGACGGGACGTTGTGGATCGGCACTTCGGACAATGGGCTGTGCCGGCTGCGGGAAGGCCGGTTCGCCACCATCAGCACCCCGCAGGGGCTGCTGTCCAGCATCATCAGCCAGATCGCGGACGACGGCGTGGGCCACCTGTGGCTGGGATCGCACCGCGGCATCCTGCGCGCGAGCAAGGCAGACCTGAACCGTTGCGCGGACGGGGAGGTAAAGTCCGTGCGCTGCCTGAGCTACGGCAAGGCCGAAGGACTGGCTTCGCCGCGGTGCACGGGCGGTTTCCAGCCGAGCGTGTGCCAGACCGCGGATGGCCGGCTTTGGTTTCCGACGGCCAAGGGCCTGGCTATCATTGACCCGCGTGGTTTCACCACCAACGCCATCCCGCCGCCCGTCGTGATCGAAGCGCTGCTCGTCGAGGGCCAGCCCGTCACGCTGGCCGGGACCACCGCGCCGCCGGACAGCGGCCAGCGGCCCGCCGTGCAAATCCCCGCGGGCAAACAGCGGTTGGAGCTGCGTTACACCGGCTTGAGCTTCGCCGCGCCTGACAAGGTGCGGTTCAAGCACAAGCTCGAGGGACTCAATGACCAGTGGGTGGATGCGGGGACGGAACGTTTCGTCCAATATAGCTACCTGCCTCCGGGGCCCTACACCTTCCGGGTGGTGGCCTGCAACAACGACGACGTGTGGAACGAGCAGGGCGCTTCGTTGTCATTCACCGTCCTGCCCCGGGTCTGGCAGACCTGGTGGTTCAAGCTGGCGCTGCTGGCGGCGGGCGGCGGGGCCGTGGCCGCGGCGGCCATGCGGGTGGCGCGCCGGCGCGTGCGCCGCCGCGTGGAGCAGTTGGAGCGCCAGCGCGCGCTCGAACGCGAGCGCGCCCGCATCGCGCGCGACATCCACGATGACCTGGGCGCCAGCCTGACGCGCATCAGCCTGTTGAGCCAAAGCGCCCGGGCGGAGCTGACCGACGGGCATGCGGCGGCCGCCGACCTGGACCAGATTTACGCCACGGCGCGGGAACTGACGCGGGCGATGGATGAAGTCGTCTGGGCGGTCAACCCCAAGCACGACACCTTCGACAGCCTCGTGGCCTATCTTGGACGGTTCGCGCAGAACTTCCTGAGCCGGGCGGGCGTCCGGTGCCGCCTGGACCTGCCGCTGCATCTGCCCTCCTGGCCGCTGACGTCCGAGGTCCGGCACAACACATTCCTCGCTTTCAAGGAGGCCCTGAACAACGTGGTCAAGCACGCGCAGGCTTCCGAAGTCCGGATTTCACTGGAGTTGAACCCGGGCGGCTTCATGCTGGTGGTGGCGGACAACGGCCGCGGATTTACCTGGAACCCGCAGGCGGGCCAGCTCGCGCCCGGCGCCGACGGCACGCGCCCGGAAGGCGGCAACGGTTTGGTTAACATGCAGAAGCGGCTCGAGGAAATCGGGGGCTGCTGCGACTGGGACACCGCGCCGGGCGAAGGCACGCGCGCCAAGCTGGTGCTGCGGATCAAGCCATGAGTGTCATCAAAAGACACGACAGCCAATTGTCTCCGCGCCGGTGTATAAAGCAGGGGTGGCCATCGCGGTATCCATAGTGGAAGACGACGCCCAGACGCGAAAGATATTCGCGAACTGGATCAGCCGCGCGTCGGGCTTTCGCCTGGCGGGGGACTGGGGCGACGCGGAAAAAGCGTTGGAAGCGTTGCCGGCCAGGAAGCCCAACGTGGTGTTGATGGACATCAGCCTGCCCGGCATGAGCGGAGTCGAGGCGGTGAAGCGCTTGAAGCCCCTCCTGCCCGAAACGCAGTTCGTCATGCTGACCGTCTATGAAGACGCCGACCACATCTACAACGCGCTGGCGGCCGGCGCCACCGGTTACCTGCTCAAGCAGACGCCGCGGGCGGAGTTGCTCGGCGCGGTGGAGGAAGTCCATCGCGGCGGCTCGCCGATGACCAGCAACATTGCCCGCAAAGTCGTCCAGTCCTTCAAGCAGACCGTCGCGTCTGGCAGCCAGGAGGAGCTTTCGCCCCGCGAACAGGAAGTCCTGGAGCTGCTCGCGCGGGGATACCTATATAAGGAAATCGCCGAGCGGCTCAACATCAGTGTGCCCACCGTCAACACCTACGTCCGGCGCATGTATGAAAAACTGCACGTCCGCTCCCGCGCCCAGGCCGTGGCCAAATACGCCCATTTGACCGGCGCCGAACCCAAGCCGCCGCTCGCTCCCCGCACCTGAGACGGCACTTAATGGCGCGTGTCATCTGTTTTAATGACATGCCAACCGCCGCGAAATCAGTAAGCTGCTCCTAGTTGGCCATTCGACTTTATGAACAACAAGTCCGCCGAAGGCAGAATCTGCGGCTGGCCGAGGTTCGCCGCGCGCGCAGGCACTGAGTCAAGCTCACGCCCTCCCGTGCGGGGACTGCGCCTCCTGCGGTTCGCCAAGGCGGCATAACCCCAAACCCCCGGAAAGGACAAAACATGCAACCAAAACGCAAACCTCAGAAGTGGATTATCGCAGCCATAACCGGCTTGGCTCTGGCCGCCTCAAGCAGCTTGAGCACGGCCGCAGACATCACATACTCCTTTGACGCCGACGCCCAAGGCTGGTACGCGGCCGATGGCCACGGCACCGTGGTCTGGGACAACACGGTCGGCCGAGGGGGCCTCGGCTGCCTCAAATGCACCATAGTCTCGGATGGCACTACCGGTGATACCGAAATTGACCCGCGCGTGGATGTCGCCTACAACACCCTCGGCTACTTCAGCGTCGAGTATGACATGATGGTTGACGCTGCTTCGGGAACGGATGCCGCCGGGAGCTACGGCAACCTGCAAATGGTTGATTGGGACGCCGGGTGGAACTGGCACAGTCAGTGGTATGGCAGCCTGGGCGGGCCAACGGGCAAGTTCACCAACTGGGTGCATGTAACCCAGTCCTTCACGGCAACTTACGGCGACAGGGTCCGCCTGCAGTTCCAGATTGCCGCCAGCGCCGCTCCTTACAGCACCAACGTTATCATCTACATTGACAACGTCGTGATCCGCGACGGCACGCCTCCGACCAAGGCCGTCCTGTATGACTTTACGTGGCCCGAGACATGCAAACCCGGCAATACGTGGGGAGGCGGGGGCGCCGGAGCTTCTTCCGTGTTCAGCCAGGACACCACCATCGCCACTAACGGCTGCATGAAACAGGTGGCCACCTATGGCCCCACCAACGTCTGGCAAGATGTCCCGTCCGAACTGCAAGGGCCGGCCTTTGATCCGACCAAGTTTACCTACCTTGATCTTGACCTGTACTTCGATGCGCCAACCGGTCTGTCGAGCTACGGCTCATACGCGGTGCGCTACTGGTGGTCCTGGGCCACGATCGGCAACATAACCTTGAGCGAGGCCAACATCGGAAAATGGACTCACTACAGCTTCCCGCTTCCCGCGGGGACCGCCAACGGCATTGTCCTCCAGCCCGGCGGCGGCAACCTGTCGAATCAGGTTTTCACGTATTACCTTGACAACGTCACAATGTGGAGGCCAGCCGAACCGCCTTCCATCAAGAAGGTAGCCAAAGCCACCGGTGCAGGTGGTGTGCAGATCACGATGGACAACGATAGCAGCCAGTGGCAACGCGAGGCCATCGTCACACCCTCAGGCGGCGGGCCTTACTTCTGGACGAGTCAGGGCGCGTACCCTGTGAGTTATTCTTTCACGATCACCAACTTCCCGGATGCCGCAACCCATGGCGGCTTCGAGGCGCACATGTACCTCGTCAACGCCGACACGACCGACGGCCAGACAGGCTGGAACTCGACGTACGGTGGCTGTGACTGGAACGTCCCCGACATACTCAAGTTTTCGGTCGAAAACGATGCCGCAGGCGGCGCCATCGCCAGGATAAGTTGGAAGACAAATACACCCGGGGCCAACCCACCGGGTGACGTGGAACATAACCCGGTGGAAGTAAACGGGCCAGACGTGCTCGGAACCTGGACGCTGACGTTCTCGGACGCCACAAGCGGCACAGTGACTGGGCCCGGCGGAGTCTTGACCAACTTCACGCTGCCGGCAGACGCAGTGGCGAACAGTTTCAGTCCATTGACCGACTATATACAGTTTGGCATGTTCAAGAACGACGGTGCCAATGATGGACACAACAACCGGGTCAGCGGCACCTTTAGCCGGGTGCAGCTTGTCAGCATAGGTTGGGGTGCCTTTGACGATAGCTTCCCCGGGCCGGATCTGCAAGGCAGCGGCATCTCCTGGCGCAAGACTACCAGCAGCGGCGGAGCCACCGCGGTGCAATATGTGCCGCCGGATATCGCCTGGTGGGTGACCTGGTCAACGCCAGACGACGGGTTCCAGGCATGGGGCGCGAACGCTGCAAACGTGCCATTCGTGGATGCGGGGGTCGGGGCGGGCATGGGTTACAGCTACACACAGGGTGCCACCAGGATCGGCGCGGTTCCGGCCGCCAACGTTCCTGCGGGCAACGCCGCCTTCTTCCAACTCAGGAAGCCGGTGCCGTAAGGCTTGAATGGCAGATGGGTGTTTATGGAGGGCGCCGGATGACCGGCGCCCTCTTTCTTTGGACCGCCATGAATCCCCAGGTTGGGTGTGCCGCACTTGGCCGGCGCACGTCGCTTTCGACCGTGGGCCTGCTGATCTCGGCACTGCTGGCCATGTTTCGGACCTGGGCGGCAGACCCGCAACCAACGGCCCCCATAGCCACTGACGGAGGCAGGTCCCTCCGCGAAGCCTATGATCGGCTCTTCACCATCGGCGTGGCCTTGGACGGTTACCTGCCGGACAACTACAACGCGGCTGAACTGGCGTTAATCCGAACGCAATTCTCTGCCCTCACGCCGGCGAATTGCATGAAGATGACTCACCTGCAGCCCGAGCCGGGGCGGTTCAATTTCCGGATGGCGGATGCTTTCGTGGCCTTCGCGGCTTCTAACCAACTCAAAGTCTGCGGCCATTGCCTCGTGTGGGCGAAGGACGAGCGCACGCCGGAATGGGTCTTCCGGGACGGCGGAAAGCCCGCCAGCCGCGAACTGTTGCTGGAGCGCATGCAGACGCATATCCAGGCCGTGGCCGGCCGCTACCGGGGCAAGGTCAGCTCCTGGGATGTCGTCAACGAGGCCCTGGATGATGGCACGAACTTCATCCGGCCCTCGAAGTGGTTCAGTACGCTCGGCGAGGAGTTTATCGTGAAGGCATTTGAGTATGCCCGCCAAGCCGAGCCGGAGGCCGTGCTGATTTACAATGATTACAATGTGGAATGGCCGGCCAAACGCGCGAAGCTCCTGCGCCTGCTGCGCCTGCTCCAGGAACGGCAGGCGCCGATTCAGGCCGTCGGCATTCAGGGCCATTACGAGCTGGATACTGTGCCTTACCAGGACCTTGAGGAGACCATCTCCGCCATCCAGAGCCTTGGGCTGAAGGTCATCATGACCGAATTCGACCTGGACGCCATCCCCAGAGCCAGGTGGTGGGCGGACGGCGGCAAGCATCGCCCTGAGCTGGCGCGGCTGAATCCTTACGCCGAGGGCTGCCCGCCCGACGTGCTGCAACGGCAGGCCGAGCAATACGGGAAACTCTTCCACATCTTTCGCCAGCACGCCGATGTCATCACGCGCATCACCTTTTGGGACCTGCACGACGGGCGCAGTTGGCTCAATCATTTTCCGTGGGAGCGAGTCAACCACCCCCTCCTCTTTGACCGGGAGGCCCGCCCCAAACCGGCCTTCGGGGCCGTGTTGCGTGGGGAGTAGGGACGGGAAAGGGCCTGCGACGGCGCCTGCGCCCTGGAATCTGGACATTCTGCATATCCCCTTGGCTCTAGCATCCACTGGATTCGCTAAGGTTTCCGGGCACCGCGTCTCCGAGATTCCGCAGGGGCTAGAGCAAAGGGGATATGCAGATTTGGGCATTTTCCGCGGGGCCGAATCCTGAAATGATGAGATCACTGAGCCCAAGCCTGCGAGTCGCAATCCCAAAGGAATTGAATCACCGAACCCAGGCTTGTGAGTGGCAATCCCAATGGGATTGAATCACCGAGCCCAGGGTTGCGAGTGGCAATCCCAAAGGGATTGAATCACTGAGCCCAGGCTTGTGAGTGGCAATCCCAAAGGGATTGAATCACTCAGCCCAGGGTTGCGCGCGGCGCGCTACCCTGGGTGCGCGATGGATTAGGGCGTCAACCCTGAAAGGGTTGCATCGTTTGTCCCTTTCACCGCAGTCAATCCCACACATACCGTTCGTCGTATGCAAGTTCATACCGCTTGAGCAATAGCCGGAACTCATCCTGAAATGAAACCTTGCGGTGATGCTGCTCCTGCTCGGCGATGTAGCGCCGCACATCCTCAATTTGCGAGGCGCCAATCGAGAACATTCCGTAGCCGTTCTGCCAGCCAAAGTCCCGCATCCCGGCAACCCGCTCCTTGACCCAAAGCGACGAGCCGCGCTTCACCTCCTTGACCATTTCCGCCGCCGCGCAGGTGCGTGACAGGCTGGCGAGCAGGTGGACATGATCTTCCACGCCGCCGACGATGATGGGCTGGCAATCCAGGTGCTTGAGAATGCCTCCGAGATAGTGGTGGCATTCTTGCCGCAGCGCGGCGTCGCGCAGCAAGGGACGGCGGTCTTTGGTGGAGAAGACGGTATGCACGAGAATCCTGGCCAATGATTGCGGCATGCCGACGAGAATGGATTGGGCGGCGCGGGGATGCAACCCTTTCAGGGTTGGAGGTATATTGGGGCGCACACACCCAGGGTTGCGCGCGGCGCGCTACCCTGGGTGCGCGATGGATTAGGGCGTCAACCCTGAAAGGGTTGCATCGTTTGTCCCTTTCACCGCAGTCAATCCCACACATACCGTTCGTCGTATGCAAGTTCATACCGCTTGAGCAATAGCCGGAACTCATCCTGAAATGAAACCTTGCGGTGATGCTGCTCCTGCTCGGCGATGTAGCGCCGCACATCCTCAATTTGCGAGGCGCCAATCGAGAACATTCCGTAGCCGTTCTGCCAGCCAAAGTCCCGCATCCCGGCAACCCGCTCCTTGACCCAAAGCGACGAGCCGCGCTTCACCTCCTTGACCATTTCCGCCGCCGCGCAGGTGCGTGACAGGCTGGCGAGCAGGTGGACATGATCTTCCACGCCGCCGACGATGATGGGCTGGCAATCCAGGTGCTTGAGAATGCCTCCGAGATAGTGGTGGCATTCTTGCCGCAGCGCGGCGTCGCGCAGCAAGGGACGGCGGTCTTTGGTGGAGAAGACGGTATGCACGAGAATCCTGGCCAATGATTGCGGCATGCCGACGAGAATGGATTGGGCGGCGCGGGGATGCAACCCTTTCAGGGTTGGAGGTATATTGGGGCGCACACACCCAGGGTTGCGCGCGGCGCGCTACCCTGGGTGCGCGATGGATTAGGGCGTCAACCCTGAAAGGGTTGCATCGTTTGTCCCTTTCACCGCAGTCAATCCCACACATACCGTTCGTCGTATGCAAGTTCATACCGCTTGAGCAATAGCCGGAACTCATCCTGAAATGAAACCTTGCGGTGATGCTGCTCCTGCTCGGCGATGTAGCGCCGCACATCCTCAATTTGCGAGGCGCCAATCGAGAACATTCCGTAGCCGTTCTGCCAGCCAAAGTCCCGCATCCCGGCAACCCGCTCCTTGACCCAAAGCGACGAGCCGCGCTTCACCTCCTTGACCATTTCCGCCGCCGCGCAGGTGCGTGACAGGCTGGCGAGCAGGTGGACATGATCTTCCACGCCGCCGACGATGATGGGCTGGCAATCCAGGTGCTTGAGAATGCCTCCGAGATAGTGGTGGCATTCTTGCCGCAGCGCGGCGTCGCGCAGCAAGGGACGGCGGTCTTTGGTGGAGAAGACGGTATGCACGAGAATCCTGGCCAATGATTGCGGCATGCCGACGAGAATGGATTGGGCGGCGCGGGGATGCAACCCTTTCAGGGTTGGAGGTATATTGGGGCGCACACACCCAGGGTAGCGCGCCGCGCGCAACCCTGGGCTGAGTGATGCAACCCCTTGGGGGTTGGGCTGCGTGATGCAAGCCCTTTGGGATAGACGCCATTTCCGTCTGCAAAACGTCCAAACGCCAGGGCGCCTGCGCCGGCAGTGCCGGCCCAGCAAAATTGATCAGGCGCCGCAGTTTTGCGCGGGGCG
Organism: uncultured Verrucomicrobiota bacterium; assembly: GCA_964625855.1. Lineage (GTDB taxonomy): Bacteria > Verrucomicrobiota > Verrucomicrobiia > Limisphaerales > UBA8199 > JAPLUA01. The sequence continues at coordinate 247,132 of CAZVFC010000001.1, forward strand.
GAGGTTCCCTTTAGCCTGAACGTTTCATGCCTGCAAGAGCGGCGCGCGGGCATCTTGCCCGCTTTGCGCGCCCGGACGACCAAAGCGGACAAGATGTCCGCGCTCCGGTCTGTTGGCGTTTCGTTCTGGGGAGGAATATCCGGCTTAGGATCCTCCTGACCCAATCGCTCCACCCCGGCTGGGGGATGGCACGCCCGCTTTCTCGGCGGCTTCGCGGCGACGGTATTCGTCCAACATCGCGGCGGTGGCTGTGGCTCCACAGCGCGAGCAGCCGAGGTCGCGGACCCGAATCAGGCCGTCCAGGTCACGCACACCGCCAGCCGCCTTTACCTGGACTCTTTCGGACACGCTCGCGCGCATGAGAGCCAGGTCGTGTTCCGTGGCCCCCTTGTAGTTGTAGCTGCCGTCGGGCTGCTTCACGAATCCGTAGCCGGTGGAGGTCTTCACCCAATCGGCGCCGGCGCGTTCGCAGAGCTGGCAGAGCTTCTGCTTGAAGTCGTCGCTGCTCAGGCCGGCGCCGCCCTTCGCGAGGTAGTCGGTCTCCAGGATCACCTTCACCTTCGCGCCGCGACCGTGCGCCTCGTCGCAGACCGCCTTTACGTCGCGTTCGACGTAGTCCCAATCGCCCGAAAGCGCCTTGCCGAGGTTGATCACCATGTCAATCTCGACCGCGCCATCTTTGCACGCCAGCTCCGTTTCATAACGTTTGGCTTCGGTAATGGAATTGCCGTGCGGAAAGCCGATGACGGCGCCGACCCGCACGCCCGTGCCGCGCAGCAAATCGGCGGCTCGTTTGACGGCGTACGGTTTAATGCAGACGGAGGCCACGCCGTATCGGGCGGCCAGCTTGCACCCGTCCTCCAACTCCTGATCCGCCATGGTCGGATGCAGGAGCGAGTGGTCAATCATCTTGGCGAGCTGTTCGTAGGTGTATTTCATGGTTGGGGTCAAGCTGCTGGCACTGAGTGAATTTGGTGGGGGCGTTGACACCACCACCGCTCTCGGCAGTCGGGACATGCGCGGAGCGCGGCTGGCCTCAGCCGCAGCACGTGCGATAGCGAGTGGGTTTCGAGACACGGGGGGAAGCCCGCATCGTCGGGGGTGCTGCGGCTGAGGACAGCCGCGCTCCGGTGGCGGTGTCGGGATGCGCCCATTTGGTGGCGTCCCGGCTGTAGAAACCGATGCATCGGTTCGGTGCGGGGTGATCCGGCTTCCCGGTCAACGGTATTCAACCTCCACCCTTGAGAGCTGGGTGTCCTTCTGAAACCGGATGGTGATCGCCGACTCGTCACCCGGCATGCCCGCGACAGTGTAAAGTCGCGGCCGGCGGAAATTGTACATCTCCTTGCCGGCATAGAAATCCTGGGCGCGCGCATTGAGGGCAGGGCCGGTTCCGGGCTCGCTGCCGGCCAGGAATTCGAGCCCCGGCTCGCTTTGTTCGCCGAAGGCATAGGCTCGCGCGGCGATGATGCGGCCCGGGACGTGGTAGGCGATCCAGGCGCCGGGAGCGCCCCAGAGGCGGTGGCAGTCTTCTTTGTAATCACGAGCGCCGTTGGTCCGGAGCTCCAGCTTCCCGCCCTTCCGGTAGGTGCGCGACAGGTTGGGCAGTTCGTCCACCAGCGTGCGACAACGCATGGCCACGGGTCCGAGGACCTTTGAAGGCTGCGATCCACCGGCCTCGTTGCGGGCGATGAGACGGTAGCAATAGCTCCGGCCCGACTCGGTACATTCATCCACAGCCAGCGGACGGTATTGAGTCGCGTCGTCCGTGAGCTGGGCGGCGATGATTTGCCACGGGCCGCCGGGCTGGTCGGCGCGTTGCAACTCGTAATTCGCCGCGCCGGCCGACCCGCGCCAGGTGAGGACGCCGCCGTCGGTCACGCTGAAAAGGTCCGGCGCGGCGGGCGCTTCGAGCGCGGGCGCGGGGCGGTGCTGAATCTCCCAGGCCTTTGCTCTCACCATCCGCATGAAACGCGTTTCATCATAAGTTTCGCCCGCCGGGCCGCCGGGCCAGTGGTAGGCCTTAAAGAAGTCCCCGCCGAGCGGTTCGTGGTGCCAATAATAGCCGCCATCCTGGTTGTGGAAACGGAGCGACCAGATCAGGCCACCGGCGATGGCCGGGTCCTGGACGATGGTGTCCATGATGGCGCGCATGCCCTCGGTGGTGACGAACCCGAATTCGCCCACCATATACACCTTGCGCCCAGCCAGCCGTTTCGCGCTGGCCTGGATTTGCTCGATCATCTTGACCGGGTCCCCCTGGTAAAGGTGGTCCTGCACGATATCCACCCCGGCATTCTCCGGGTCCGTGAAGTAGCTTTCGGCCACCAGGTGCTGCGGGTCGAGCTGCTTGAGGTAAGGGGCCATCTCGCGCACCCATTCCTTGGGCGCCTTCAATTCGTTGCCCAGCTCCCAGGCCAGCACCGCCTTGTCGTCCAGGTAACGCACGCCCGTGAGCGTGTTGGTCCGGTGCAGGACGAGGCTGACCAGGCGCTTGTAGTCTTCCTTTACCTGCGGGTCGGTGAAGAACGCGTCTCTGGGCTTCCCATGCCAGGCGGCAAATTCCTGGATGCCGCCCCACCAACTGTTCTGATCCACGAACGGGATGATCAGCCGCACGCCGTGGCGGTGCGCGCTCGCCAGCACGCGGTCCAGCACGACCATGCCTTCCTCGTTCAACTGGCCTGGGCCCAGGATGTGCCGTGGCAGGCCGGGCGGATCGTTGGTCTTGCGGACGGAGAGGACGTAGGTGCGCGCAACCCGCCCGCCCATTTGCCGGATGGTGGCCAGCGCATCGTCAATCTCGTAGGGCGCGGGCCAGCGAAAGCTGCTCAATTGCTCGAACCGCATGTCGTCTTCCGTGTAGGTCAGATTCGGGATATTGAACGACATGAACCGGAAGGGTTGGTCGCCCTCCAGCAGTTGGCTGCCGCGCGCGGTGATAAACTCACGGAAGCTGGTTTCGGCTCGCACCGATGAGGACGAGAGAGCCGCAAGCGCGGCGCTGATAATCAAGGCAAGTGCTTTCATTCTTTAATCTCCAATTCCAGATTTCGATTTCCTGAACCTGCGTCCGCCTTAGCCTCGGCCCCCGGGCGCGGCGGGTAGAGCACCACGCTGATCATGCCGCCCGTGATGGCATACAGAGAAGTCAGTCCCAGGATGGTGACGGCGAGATCTATCGTGTGTGGTCTCATTGCGTCGCTTGAACTGCGTCAAAGTGCCAACTGCGCCCTGGCTTATCGAGCGGAAACTACGTAGTGAGTTTTGATGACGCGGCCCGCTCCCCCTGCCCCAATCGCCCCCGATTTGCCATTGGCCATTGGCGATTGCCGATTGGCGACTGGCTACCTGAGGGAAATGAGCCCGGTGGCCAGGTATTAGCCGATTTGGCCTTGAACACGCTGGTGCGGTATGCCACAAAGGCGCCTATGCAATCCACCGGTGAAAATGCTCGTAAGCCCCTTTCGACGCCGGAACCCAGCCATGCTGGACCGACGCATCAAAGCCCCTCTCTGGCTTCCCGGCGGGACTTTCTCAAGCTCTCAGCCGCCGCGTTGGCTGCCGGGGCGGCCCAGCCGCTTGTTGGCGCCGAGGCGTCTTCAACTGCACCGCGAGCCCAATCTAACAGTGCCTCCAGCAAGGACCCCTATGCGCTGGCGGCGCGCTTCAACCGGTTCCTCCGGGTCACGGATGTCACCGACGGGCTCGACGCCGTCGGGCGGGCCGACCTGACGCTTTTGGACCCGGCGATTCGCCCGCTATGGATGGGCCTGAGGTTCTTCGGCCCGGCCATCACCATGCGCGTCGCGCCCACCAATCGCCGCATGCCGATTGTTGAGCGCAAGGATGCCCTCCGGCAGCACGCGATTTGGGATGAGATGGGCGCCATGCACGCCCGACTGCAGGTCAAACCGGGCTGTGTGGTCGTCACCTCGACCAATGGCGCGCGCGAGTGCGGCTACTGGGGGTCCAACAACTCCATGGCCATGCAGGCCAGCGGCGTGGCGGGAATCGTCACCGACGGCTACGCGCGCGACACCGATGAGATCATAATGCAAAAGGGCCCGGTTGCCTGCCGCGGCATCGGCCGAACGATCATCCCCGGCCGCGTCGAACTGCTCGACGTCGAGGTGCCGGTCGGGTGCGGGGGCGTGTTAGTCCGGCCCGGCGACATCGTCGGCGCGGACTGGGACGGCGTGGTTGTGGTGCCTATCGAGGCGGCCGAGGATGTGTTGTGCATCGCCGCCCGCATTGCTGTTGATGACAAGAAGGCACGCCGCCGCTGGTACGAAAAGCTGGGCAAGAAGCCCGACGAGACGGTGGATTGGGAAGCTGCGGCGGAGTATTTCAAGGATCTCCTCTGAGCGCAAATCGGGATACGGGCCTACCTCAAGAACTGTAGTTGTTCGCTGTTTCCGGTGAGATACCCGGCGGACCGACAGCGTCTGGAGGGATCCGGGAGGTTTTGCGGTGCCTTTCGGTCCTAAGTCCCTGGAAGATAGCAGGTTGCGTAAGGAGGCAACCGTAATGTCAAGTCAGGGTATCTACGGTGTGTATGCGGTCAGTATACGGTGATTATACGGCGTGTCCCCGGCGCGTATGGCTATGGCTTCGTGCGTGCCCCCGGGGGCCAAGAATTCCACAACCGCCAATTTCGCACTGGCACCAGGATCCGGGCGGCCTCAAGGGCGGCTGATCCGGATGCGCAGATAATGCGCCGCCAAGGACGGCACCAGCGTATTGTCGCTGACGGTCACGGTTTCTGTGCCATCGTGATTGTCGCTGACCGTCTCCGTCGTAAACGCAGGGCCGGATTGCCAGGGGCCGGAAACAACGTCCTCGGCAACCTCGAATAGATAAGTGATGTCCGCCGGAGCCGGATGCGTGCGCAAGAAGTTGATCGTCAGGTGACCGCCAACCAGGTCGAAGGTAATCGGGGACGGGTTGGGCGTCTTCGGGTCGGTGTGGAAGGCATATTCAAACAGATTGATCAGGCCGTCACGGTCCGGGTCGGCTGTATCGGCGGCGATGCCCGCATCATCGGTGGTGCCGAACTTGTCCAGGCGCCACTGCTCGATGGGCGACAAAGGCGTCGTCCTCAGGCTGACCGGGAGTGCCGCGGTCGAGGGCAGCGCTGCATCGCCGGTATTGACCAGCAACGTGGCGGTGTAGATGCCCGCGGGAACGCTGCTGGGGTCGAAGGTCAGGCTCACGAAGTCGGTGTTCGAGCCGGGTACCAGCCCGGCGTTGGCCGCCAATCCGAGCCAGGGAGTCGGGCTGAGGCGCACGGCCATGCCGCTTTGCAGATAGGTTTGGTTGTAGGCCACCTGGAGGCCCTGGCTGGCCGCGGCGTTTTGCACGCCCACTGTGCAGGCGTTGCTTACGCCGATGGACTGGTACTGCATCAGGATTTCGCCTGTGGTCTTGAGGATGAGTTGGCAGCTCACGGTGGCGCTGCCGGCTCCTTTGATCGGTGCATTTTGAAACTGCAGGGTGAAGGTGCCGGCGATGGGGTCGGTGTCGGCATAAATGCGACCGCTCGTGCTGAGGTTCAGATCATCCCAGAAGACCGCGATGAGGTTGGTGGGGGCCAGTGTGCCGGGCAATGCCCGATTGACGGAGGTGTCGCCGCTGAACGGGCTGAATGTGACGAATCCGTTGGGCGATACATAGAGCTGCGTACGGATGCCGGGCGGCTGCCCTCCGCTGAAGAACGGGAAGCTGAAGCCAATGTTGACCGGGCCCGTGATGCCCTCGTCTTTGGCGTTCTTGGGGGCCGCCAGCGCGGTGAAGTTGGTCGTGAGTTCCACTCCCACGGCGGAGATGTCCTTCCAGGCGAACACCGGCCCGCCCGCTTGGGTAGAGTTGACCGCCGCATAGAGGACCGGCGCGGCACCGGTGACACAGAGCGAGTAAGGCAGCGGCAGGCCGCCGCTATTGGTGATAGCCAGCGGCAAAGTGAGCGGCGGAGAATTGGTGTCGAGAATTTGCACAAGCGTTGGCGCGCCGATGCTGCCCAGCGCAGGCCGGCCGGCGTAAAGCGCGGCGGACCGGAGAATCGCCGGCGTCGCCACGGTAGCCGCATTGGTGCCAACGACCGTGAACGTGAAGTTGCTGAGCGGCCTGCCGGCAAACGTGTCCCACCAGGTTGCGGCGTAGGTGCCGGGCTGCAGCCCGGCGAGCGGGAAGCTGCCGCTCACGGTGGCAGTGGCGGTGGCATTGTAGATGTTGGTGCGGTGCCAGAGCCAGAGCGCGGCGAAACTACTGTTGCCTATCTGATAGGCGCCGATCATGGGCACGTAGGGGTCGAGAGTAATGTCACCGATGACCAGCCAATCCAAGCCGGGATTGATGAGGCGCACCGTATGTTGCCCGGCAGCGACGCTCGCGGCTAAGGTCAAATTGGTGTTCTGATCCGAGCCGGTGCCCGCGAAAGAGATCGCGTTGGCCGTCACCCCATCCACGGTGATTGTCAATCCTGCGCCAGCCGCCGCCACCTGCGTGATTTGGACTGCAAAAACCCCGCCGCCCGGCGGATAGTCCACGAGGAAGGTGTAATTCGAGCCCCACTCCCGGTGATAATACCCTTGCAGATAGCGCGGCAGATCGCCGATGCCGTCCGGCGCCACGCCGCCCACGGTGAAGACGGTTTGCGTTGCGGCCTGCCAGTAGGCGCCGGGACTGAAGACCAGGCTGGTGTTTTGCGCACAGGCAACCCGAGGCGCGGTCCTGGTGAGAGTGTTCTGATCGGCAATGCCGGCGGACAGCACGAAATCTCGCGCCGCGCGGAACAGCTTGTAGGCGCTCTCAGCCTCCAGTTGGTCGCTATACCACTGCTGGGCGGCACCCGATTGAGCCGCCATCAAGCCCGCCCAGAGGGGCGCATGGAACCCGAAGTGTGGCGTGGAACCCCGGCCGCATTCGCCGCTGAAGATCGGCTTGACCGGTTGTCCGGCCGGCACGCCCGGCGCGTCACGCAGCGATGAAATCAGATCGCTGGGGTAGTCGTGGTGCTGGTAGTAATCGCATTGGTTCCAGATCGGCCGGTCAAGCTCGGAGCTCGTCGTGATCAGATGCCCGTAGCCGTCCTGAGAGCGGATGAACTGGGCCATTTCATCGTGCCAGGCGGCGATATTAGTCCACTGGTTGGCGTAGGCGGCGTCGGTGAACTGAACCTCGTTGAACAGCTCCCAGCTCATAACCGCCGGCGAGTAACCCCAGCGCGCGACGATGTAACGGTACTTCCGCTTGGTCAGCGCCTTGGCCTGGGCGTCGGTAAAGAACTGCGTCGCATTCGCCAGAAACCCGCCGTTGGCGGTGTTGTAGGGATTCTGCTCCCAGTTCGGGTTGACGTTGCTGCCAGGGATGCTCGCATACTGGCCATGGTGCTGCAGCGTGACTTGGAAAGAGACGCCGCCCTGCTCCGCCGCCGAAACGATGGCGTCCCACTTCCGGGCCACAGGAAGGCTGAAGCTTCCGAAGCTGCCGGTTTTGGGCCATTCCAGGTTAAGGCTGTCATAGAAGTGAGTCATCCAGACGCGCGACCAATTCTCGCGCGCGGCCCCCAGCCGGGAGAAGACGCCGGGGAGGTGGGTATTGTTCGTCCACCAGGCGACGTTGTGCCCGAGCGGGAAATGGCGGCGTCCGTTGCAGGTGATGAACCGGTTGGTGTTCGCCGGGTCCACCCGCACGAACCCAGGGCTGGTGGGGCTCCCGCTGACTGTCCACGAGGCCGGTTGCAGGCTCCCGACCGTCAAAGGCTGTCCATTCAACGTCACCCCAGCTACTTGGTAGAGGCCGGACTGCGGCGGCGTATGGCGAACGCGCCACGTCGTGCCGCCATCGAAGAACGCCGACAACGAGTTTGTCGTGCCGTCCGGCTGCGTGATCTGCACTCGCACATCCGTCTGTGCGTAGTCAAATGGGTCGGTGGCCAGATTCGAGATGCTGAAGGAAGCCTCTATCCTGGGATAGACGCCGGCTGAGGCTAAATCGCCCATTGCCAGGAGCGCGCATAGCATAGGCATGCTGGTCGCAATCCGCCGCAAAGGTGCGCGAGGAGATTTACCTGGCTTTGAATTCACTTGGGCCTTATGGAGGCGTCGGTTAAACGCCGGAATCGTGCACCCGCTCGGGAACCAGCATATATCGCCCCCAATATAGCGGCAGCGCTCGCCCTGATCGAGGACGAAGTTGAGACGCCAGCCGTGCGCTGTTGCCGACTGTCATACGCGGCAGCGAAGCCTCGAGGTAGTGAATTTTGATGACATGTGCGCTGGAGCTGTCATCGTACCATTACTCAAGAGACATTCGTCTTCCTCGAGAGAGAGCGGTTTGCTATGGCCCTGATGATTCTGTTCCATGTTAGATGGCGAGTGCACACGCCCGCACGAAAGACGCTCACCGGCGTGTGGTGCCCCGCGCCGTTCGCGAACAAGCCATGAGTCCTCAAAGCCTGAAGGAATTCAGCGGCCGAGTCCGCGACCACCTCTTCGGCCATATCCTGCCGTTTTGGTGTGGCCCGGCGGTGGATCGGGAGCAGGGCGGCTGGATGGCCTGGCTCTCCAACGACCTTAAGCCCGACCGCACTCAACCCAAAGGGCTGATCGTTCACAGCCGGATTCTCTGGGCCTTCTCCGCCGTCCACCAGGCGCAGCCAGACCCTGCGTATCGGAAAATGGCCGAGCGCGCGTTTGACTACCTGATGAACAGGTTCTGGGACCCGCAGCACGGCGGCGCGTTTTGGCAACTGGACGATGCCGGCCGGTTACGGGATGGCGCGAAGAAGACCTACGGCCAGGCGTTCTACATCTATGCCCTGGCGGAATTCCACCGCGCCTTTGGTTCCGCGCCGGCGCTGGCCCGCGCGCTGGAATTGTTCGAGTTGATCGAACGCCACGCCCACGACGCGAGATTCGGCGGTTACCTCGAGGTCCTCGCCCGCGACTGGTCCGACGCCGGGCCAAACGCGCGCCTGAGTGACAAAGACCTGAACGAGAAGAAGTCCATGAACAATCATCTTCACGTTCTGGAGGCCTACACCAATCTGCACCGCGTCACCGCGTCACCGGTAGTGCGACAACGCCTGCGCGAACTCATCCGACTGTTCCTCGAACGCATCCTGGACCCGCACACCGGCCATCTGCACCATTTCTTCAATGAAGAATGGTGCGTGCGCTCCGACGCCCACACCTTCGGCCACGACATCGAGGCGAGCTGGCTCTTGTGCGAGGCGGCAGATGAGTTGAGGGATCCTGGGATGTTGCCGCAAGTTCACCAAGCAGCTTTGCGCATGGCCGCGGTCGTCCGCGAGGAAGGGCTTGGCGCTGATGGCGGGCTGTATTATGAAGGCCGGTCCGGCCAGGTCATTGACCGTGGCCGCGAGTGCTGGCCGCAAGCGGAGGCGCTCGTCGGCTTTCTCAACGCGCTGGAACTTAGCGGAGACAGCAGTTATTTCGACACCGCGCGGCGGGTCTGGCAGTATTTGGAGCAACACCTGGTGGACCGTGTTCACGGCGAGTGGTTCTGGCGCATCAAGCCCGACGGCGAACCGGACCTGGAACTGCCGAAAGTAAGCGAGTGGAAAGGCCCGTATCACGGCACGCGCGCGTGCCTCGAGACTCTGCGCCGGCTTGACCGGCTGTCCAAACCCTGAAGAAAGATGAACCCATGACTCGAACCTCGTTCAAGCAAGAGCTCAAACGGCTGGAACAGCAGCACCGGAAACTCATCCGGCGGCCGAACCCGCCGCAGAGGAACGGCAACGGAATCTTCGACCGCTACCAGAACCCGGTGCTCACCGCTGAGCACATCCCGCTTTCCTGGCGCTACGACCTTGATCACAGGACCAACCCGCACCTGATGACGCGGCTGGGCATCAACTCAGTCTTCAACGTCGGCGCGATGGGCTGGAATGGAAGGATTGTCCTCGCCGCCCGCGTCGAGGGGTGGGATCGCAAATCGTTCTTCGCCATCGCCGACAGCGCGAATGGCGTGGAAGGATTCTGCTTCTGGGATTACCCGGTGCGCATGCCGGAGTTGGACGACAAGGAAACCAACCTTTACGACATGCGCCTGGTCCGCCACGAAGACGGTTGGATCTACGGACTATTCTGTGCCGAGCGCCACGATGATTCCGCACCCCACGATCTCTCCGCCGCCATCGCGCGCTGCGGCATCGCGCGCACCAGGGATTTAGTGACCTGGCAACGCCTGCCCGACCTCAAGACCCCTGCTTTGCACCAGCGCAACTGCGTGCTGCATCCGGAATTCGTGAATCGCCAGTACGCGTTCTACACGCGGCCGATGGCGGACTTCGCAGCCGCCGGCACGGGCGACGGCATCGGCTGGGGTCTGTGCGATGACATTACCCACGCCGTCATTTCCGAGGAGAGCATCATTGATCCCCGGTTCTATCACACCATCAAGGAGGGCAAGAACGGCCTCGGCCCGGCACCCATTAAGACGAAGGCGGGCTGGCTGCATCTCGCGCACGGGGTGCGCACCACTGCGGTCGGCATGCGCTATGTGCTCTACCTCTTCCTCTGCGATCTGAAGGAGCCCTGGAACCTCGTCAAGGCGCCTGGCGGCTACTTCATGGCGCCGGAGGGGGACGAGCGGGTGGGGGATGTGTCGAACGTGCTATTCGCCAATGGCTGGGTGGCGCGCGCGAACGGCGACGTTTTCATCTACTATGGTTCGTCGGACACGCGGACGCACGTGGCAACGAGCACCGTGGACAAGCTGCTCGACTACGTGCTGAACACGCCCGAGGACGGGATGCGATCGAGACTTTGCGCGGAGCAGCGTTGCCACCTCATCGAGAAGAACCGGCGGCTGACGCGCTGAGAGCGAGAGGCACGCGGCCTCGTTCATTCGTCCGCGTAACGCGCCTTCAGCATCGCTGAGAATCGGGCGGCCTTTTCTTTCCGCCGCCTCTTGGCGCTGGGCTTCTCGAACCGCCGCCGCATGCGGAACTGTAGCAGCGTTTGCTCGCGGTCGAGCTTCTTCTTGAGCCGGCGGATCGCTCTCTCCACCGGCTCACCCTTTTTCAGCCTTATCTCAGTCATAGTTCAAGTTCAGGTTGCCGCACGGCTCGGCTTGCGGGGCTCGACCTCGGGGCCACCCCGCTCCGTGCCCCCTGGCAGTTCACGATAATCACTCGATTGGAAAACACAAGCACCTGGACGAGCCGGTTACCCGGTCTTCTTCCCAAACTGCGGATCAATCTTCCGGTTCACCAGGAAGGCCAGAGTGAGGCCCGGCACCGCGGAGCAGATGACCCAGACAAAGAAGTGTTTGTAACCCACCAGGTCGGCCACCCAGCCGCTCCAGAAGCCCGGGATCATCATCCCCAACGCCATGAAGCCGGTGCAGATAGCATAGTGCGCCGTCTTGTGCGGACCGTCGGCGAACAGGAGCATATAGAGCATGAAGGCGGTAAAGCCGAAACCGTAACCGAATTGCTCCAGAGCCACGGCGACGCAGGTGACGAGGAAGTTGGATGGCTGGGTCCAGGACAGATAAACGAAGGCAAGCTTGGGCAGGTACATCGAGGCAACCATGATGGGAAGCATCCGTTTGAGGCCGTACTTGGCCGCGCTGAATCCGCCCAGCAGACCGCCAAAGGTCAAGGCCAGGATACCGAAGGTCCCATAGACCAGGCCGACCTGGCTGGTTGTCAGGCCCAAACCTCCCAGTTCACGGCTGTCGAGCAGGAACGGCGAAATGACCTTGACCAACTGGGCCTCGTCAAAGCGATAAAGGAGGATGAACGCCATGGCCAGCAGCACGCCGGGCTTCTGGAAGAACGAACCGAGCGTGGCAAAGAACTCCTGAAACATGTTGTGCTGAGTGAGCACCGGACCGTCATTGGCCGGGCGCGGCAGCATGACGCTGTGCCAGCAACTGAAAGCCAGGAATAGCGCGGCCACGAAGAACAAGGTGATTGACCAGGCGAGGGGGATATTGCCGCAACTGGTGACAAACGTGACGGCGGTATCGGTCTTGAGCTTGGGATCAAGTTGGATGACCGCCATGGCGGGCTGGTTCCAATTGTCCGCGTTGAAGACGAACCGCTCGCCTTCCTTAAGGCCGAACCCCTTGTCGCTCTTGCCCACACCGATGTATTCAAGGCCGTGCGGTTTGCGGCCAAAATTGACGGCGACTTCGCGGCCGGCGGGCGGCGGCTTGGACAGGGAAAGGTAGATCACACCGACATTCCCGGCGGCTGCTATCGGCGCGGCAGTGCGACTCAACTGCTTGGGAAAGTGGTTGGTCAGGAAGCTGCCAAAGGGACCGGAGACATTCAGGGCCCACCAGGAGGGCGCGTTGGGCTCGGTCTTGGCAGGGACGGGGCTGTCCTCGGCGATGAAGCCGTGCTGCTGGTTCCAGGCCTTGGCCTGGCCGATGACCGCTTTGGCGTCCTCCGCGCTTCGCTCCGTCAGGGCGATATCGAGTGGGTTGGGTTGAGCGACGATGCGCAGTTCTCCTTCCGCCGCGGTCAACTTGACCGCCGCGGGGTCCCAAGCGGCGACGACCGGGGCCTTGGTGCTCGCCTGGACGGGAATCTCGACCGGCGGCAGCCCGTTCTTGCTCTCCAACACGCCCGCCAGCACAACCAGCAGGCCGCTGCCAACGATCATCGCCGTGCGGTAGAACGTGCTGCGCAGCCCCACCCACCAGGCCTGCTCATGTTTGGTCAGGCTCAGCATGTAGAACCCATCCGCCGCGATGTCGTGTGTCGCCGAGGCGAAGGCCATGATCCAGAAGAGAAACAGCGACCACTGAAAGAAAGCCGAGCCCTGGACCGAGAACGCTACCAACGCGAGCCCGAACGAAACGAGAAACTGCATCGAAACCACCCAGAATCGCTTGGTGCGGGTAATATCCACCAGCGGACTCCAGAGCGGCTTGATGACCCACGGCAGATAAAGCCAGCTTGTATAGAGGGCGATATCCGTGTTGGAGATTCCCAGCCGCTTATACATGACCACAGACATGGTCATGACAATCACGTAGGGAATGCCCTGTGAGAAATAAAGGCTCGGCACCCACCACCAGGGGTTGCGAGTGGTGTGCTTGCTTTCCGGTGGTTTGGCTTCGGCTGCGGCAGTGGTGGAGGGCGTCATGTCGTTACGCGCCCTCTTTTATCATCAAACATCCAGCGCCGGCAAGCCGAGAATCCGCTGGAAACTTTGGCGGGCTTCGGCTCTAAGGGGGCCAGCGGCAACAGGCCCAATTGGCCTACCGGCCCTTAACAGAAACAACTCCAACAACGAAAGGAAACGCAGCTATGGAAATGACGCAGCCTGATCACCCCGTCCTGGCCGGCCTTGGTATTATGACCGTGGCGTTGATCGTGATGGCGCTTATGTTTGTGCCGACGAGCTAGCCGCGCGCGCTTTCCTGAACCGCCCTCACGCACCTCCCGCAGATGGTCGGATGCTCGGCGACTGATCCGATATCGGTCTCCCAATGCCAGCAGCGTTCACACTTTTCGCCGGCGGCTTTGCTGACGGAAATTGTGAGGGCCGCCTCACCCGCCGGCCGGAACTCGAGCTGGGAAACGTTGAGCAGCTCGCGCAGCGATTCCTGATGCGCCTGAGCGGCTGCCACCGCCGGACTTGAGCCGACAAAGGTCAGTTTCGCCTCGAGGGCCTTGCCGATCGCTTTGGCCTGCCGGGCCTTCTCCAGTTCCGGCAAAGCCAGCTCGCGCAGCTCGAATAGCGCCTTCCAATCCGCCCGCTCAACCTCGGGCCGGACAAAGTCCAGGTGTTGCCAGGTCAGTTGATGCACGGAAGCAACCGTCTTGCCCGGCACATACTCCCACGCCTCATCCGCCGTAAACGCCAGCACCGGCGCGAGCATCCTGCAAAGGCCGGCGACCATCCGGTGCAACACGGTCTGCGTCGAGCGGCGCCGGGGAGAGTTCGCCGCATCGGTGTAGAGGCGGTCCTTGACCACGTCGTGATAGACGGCGGAGAGTTCGACTGCCACAAACTGGCTCACCTTCTGGTACACGACGTGAAACTCGTATCGGTCATAAGCGGCTATGACTTCCTGCTCCAATTGAGCAAACGCACCCAGGACCCAGCGGTCCAGGCCGGTTAGCTTGTCATCGGGCACGGCATGTTTGGCCGGGTCGAAGTCGTAGAGGTTGGAAAGCTGGTAGCGCAGGGCATTGCGGAGACCGCGATATGTCTCGGCCACGGTCTTGATTCGCTCCTCGCTGACGATGATGTCATTGCGGAAGTCCTGAGATGCCACCCAAAGGCGGACAACGTCGGCGCCCCACTTCTTGACGTACGCCTCCGCAGTCTGTGGCTTCTCGTAAGCGCCCTGTGTCTGCTTGCTCTTGGAAATCTTCTCGCGGTCGGCATCCACCATGAAACCGTGGGTCAGCACGGTCTTGAAGGGCGCGGCGCCGTTGCCCGCCAGCGAGAGGAGCAGCGAGGACTGGAACCACCCGCGATGCTGGTCGCTGCCCTCCAGGTACATGTCGCACTGGAAGCGTTTGTTGCTGCCGCGGATTTCCGCGCGCCGCGCAATCACCGCGCGCGAGGAAGAGCCGGAATCAATCCACACGTCCAGCGTGTCGTTCGACTTGGCGGCGGGCGTCGGCCCTTTCCAATCCGCCGGCCTGAGAGCGGCCCAGAGCTCGGCGGCAGACCTCTCGAACCAGCTATTCGATCCGTGCTGCTCAAAGAGGGCTGCGGCGTTCCGGACGATCTGGGCGTCGAGTATGGCATTGCCCTCCGCGTCGTAGAACGCCGGGATCGGCACGCCCCAGGTGCGCTGGCGTGAGATGCACCAGTCGGGCCGGCCCTTGACCGCGGCCTCGATCCGGCTCTTGCCCCAGTCAGGCACCCAGTTCACGCGGTTGATCTCTTCCAGCGCTCGCTCGCGGAATGAACGTAGGACAGGCGTCTCGCCTGTCCCTGTCTGGTCTGTTGCAGCCGAGGACAGGCGAGACGCCTGTCCTACCTCATGGTCAACCTCGATGAACCACTGATCCATGGCGCGGAAGATGATCGGCGTCTTGCTGCGCCAGCAGTGCGGATAGCTATGGTGATAGTTTTCCTGGTGCAGTAGCGCCTTGCGCACACGCAACTCGTGCAGCACCGCCTCGTTCGCCTCGCTCTTGCCGTGCTTCTCCAGGATGGCCTTGCCAATCATCTCGGCGGGCATCTGTTGTTCCTGCGGCAGATCGCTCGTGTAGGCGAACTTCCCGTCATCGTCCACCGGCGAGTAGATGGGCAGGCCGTGCTCCGTGCCGAGGTGGTAGTCATCCAAGCCGTGCCCCGGGGCAATATGAACGAAGCCCGTGCCGGTGGCATTGTCCACAAAGCTGTCCCCGGCAAAGAACTTTCCCCTGCGGTTGCAGAACGGATGCTGGTATTCGAACTGGCTCAGGTGCCCGCCGTCGAGGCTGCGGACAATCTGATAGCCCTGCCAGCCGCACTTCTCGGCCACCGTCGGCAGCAGGAGGGCGGACACGATGTATTGCTCCTGACCCACCAGCACCAGCGAGTAGCTAAAGGTGGAGTTGTAGGCCACCGCGAGGTTTGCCGGCAGAGTCCAGGGCGTCGTGGTCCAGATCACCACCGACGTGCCCGGGTGCCCGACCAGCGGGAACTTCACATACGCGCTCTGGCTCACGTGATCCTTGTATTCCACTTCCGCCTCCGCCAGCGCGGTTCGGCAGGGTATGCTCCAATACACCGGTTTCTTGCCGCGATACACGAAGCCCCGCTCCACGATGTCCGCGAAGAGTCGCAGTTCCTCGGCCTCGTATTCCCGGGCCAGCGTCAGGTAAGGATTGTCCCAGTCCCCGAGCACTCCGAGCCGCTTGAACTGGACGCGCTGGATGTCAATGTACTTGCGCGCGTAGGTTTCGCACGCCTTGCGAATAGTGGCCGCGTCGGTGGCGGTGTCGCCCGCTTTGCGCATGTCCTGGCTGACCTTGAACTCGATGGGCAGCCCGTGGCAATCCCAGCCCGGCACATACGGCGCACTAAAACCGCGCAGAGTTTTGTACTTGATGATGATATCCTTGAGAATCTTGTTCAGGGCGGTGCCGATGTGCACATCGCCGTTAGCGAAAGGCGGCCCGTCGTGCAGGACAAACCTCTCCGCGCCGGCGCGCTGAGCCTGGATAGCGGCATAAAGCCCCGCGGCTTCCCACTGTTTGAGCCGCGCCGGCTCCCGCGTCACCAGGTCTGCCTTCATCGGAAAATCGGTCTGCGGCAGGTTCAATGTGCTCTTGTAGTCCATGGAGTGCCTTAAAGAAGCCGGACACTAGCAGCGGCATCGGCCAGTGTCAATGCAAGGACTCTCGCAAGGACCGCCTTGAGAGCGGGTTCCCCCAAGGTTCCGCCCCAGATGTATGGCTGCGGAAGGTTTCTAAATTCCCCGGTTCGTCCGCCAGAGCAATACCGTGCCGACGGCCTGGAACACAAAATTGGGCAGCCAAACAATCAGATGCGGCGCCCACTCGGGGCGGTTGTCCAGGGACTGGCCGAGCAACACGAAGCTGTAATAGACCGCCACCAGCACCAACGCCACCGCAATGCCGATGTTGGTCTCGCGCCGGTGCATGCGCACTCCCAGCGGAATACCCACCAGCGTGAAGCCCAGACACGCGAACGAAAACGCCGCCTGCCGATGCATCTGAACCCGAATCGGTTCGGTCATCTCGTCCATCCGCCACTTCAATTGGAACCGCCGCACAAAGATCTGGTCCTTGGTCATGTTGACGGTCGGCTCCGGCACGCTCAGCCGCCGCTCCATGTCATGCAGCTCGTCCCACAGTTGACCGAACGTCATGTCGCTGAGCGAGGCTGAATGCTGGTTCTGCTCGGGAGGTTTCAAATCCACCTGCAGCGACAATTCGGCCTGCGCGCCCGGCGTCGGCCGGCCCTCGTTAAAGCTCAGCGTCTTAACGTCGTACAGGTTGAGCGTGACCGTCCGGTTCTGGGCATCAATTTCCACTTTGCCGCGCGGCGCCTTCATCGTCATCACCACATTCGTTTCGTCCTCCAGCTTGAACACCATCACCTTGCGCAGCTCGCCCCCGCGGTTCTCGCCGCAATAGAAGATGTAACCCGGCACCTCCTTGATGAATTGGTTCGCCGGCAATTGGGCGCGCGCAAGCTCGGTCTTGAACCGGAACAGCAACCTCGTGTAGGCCACCCGGCACCGCGGTCCAATCTCCATGTTGACCAGCGCACTCAGGCCACACAAGGCGATGCTGAGCAGCAGAATCGGGCTGATCGCCGACAGCAGACTGATGCCGCTGGCCCGCATGGCCGTCAATTCCTGGTCCGCGCTGAACCGGCCGAAGATGAGCAGCGTGGCCGTCAACATCCCCATCGGCAGTGCAAACACCCATACGAACGGGACCAACAGCCCGATCGCTTCCGCCACCAGGCCGAATGACACCTGCCGATTCACCAGCAACGGAATAACCTCCTTCAGCGCGTTGCCGAGCAGCAGCACAAAGGTGAAGACCATCACCGTTAACAACAGCGAGGCCAGAACCTGGCGGATCAAATATGCGTGCAACGTTCTCAACAGGGCGACATCGTCAGCGGCTCGCACCCATTGTGCAACCAGAAAGGAGGCCATCGGCCGCGTGGCGGCGGGGCCCTAGAATCGGTTCCTTGCGCCGCAAACCTGAAGCCCGCAAGCTCGATTCCGAATCGGCTTCCGCGCCGCTGCTCCGGCTCGCCACCAACCCAGCCCTGTTCGGGCTTCGGTTTTCGGGCTTCTCTCGGCTTTCGGCTTCCGGTTTTCAGATCCTGGCGGGCCAGCTTTGGAGTTTCGGGAGCAAAGGCGGCTCCGCGTAGTCAATGGTGCGCCAACAGGCTGGCATGGTCCTTGAGCCACTGTTCCGCCTCGTGGAAATTGGGACACAGGCGTGCCACTTCGTTCCAGAACCGCCGCGAGTGGTTCATTTCTTTGAGGTGTGCCAGCTCGTGCAGCACCAGGTAATCGCGGACAGCGGGAGGAGTCTGCACCAGACGCCAGTTCAGGGAGATCGTGCCGCGACGCGAGCAGGAGCCCCAACGCGAGCGCTGGTTCCGCACCAGGACGCGCTGCACCGAAAGCTCGTGCCGGGCTGCGAGTTCAAGGACGCGCGCCGACAACTCCCGCTCTGCCAGGCGCCGGAGATGCCGCTCGACGGCGGGGCGCAGGTCCGCGGCTGTATCGGGCACGCGCACCGCTTCCCCGCCAAAGCGCACCATGCCGTCCTGAGCTTCAGCGCCTGCCTCCAATCGCACACGGTCCCCGCGGAAGAGAATCTCCGTGCCGATCGCCCAGGTAAGTGGCCGTCGCGGTTGGGCGGCCTGCTGCAAAAGCTGCTGCTCCAGCCAGGCGGCGTTTCTTGCCGCGAAGCGTCTTGCCTCGTCCGCCGACCCGCCGCGAGGAATGGTCACGCGGGCGGCGCCATCGGGTCGCAGGCGGAGGACGTAGCGCCGCGCCCGGCGGTTGCGGACCAGCCATAACCGCACCGGCAGGGTGCCGACACGCAACCACGATTCGTCCGGTGGAATGGGGCGCCCCGGGCCTAAGGGCAGTTCAAATTGCACCCCTGAGTTATACCGGGTTCAGAGGCAAAAGCCAGAACTGGGAATGGTTCAGCAAACCAGCTTGGCGATAGCACAGCGCAGGTCCGCGAAACCAAACGGTTTGCAGAGAAGCCCGTCCACCGAAGGCGAGAGCCCGTTCCACTGTTCCATGGTGCCGGTAATCATCAGAATGGGCTGGGAGGGCGCCATCTGCTTGATGTTCGCGGCCAGCTCATCGCCGCGCATCTCCGGCATGGCGTAGTCTGTGATCACGAGGTCAAAGCGGTCGGGGGCAAACATGTCCAGCGCTTCACGGCCGTTGGCAGCTTCGGCCACCGTATGCTGGTCCATTCCGAGCAGCAGTTTAACGGTCTGTCGAACCTGGGGATGGTCGTCAGCCAGGAGTATCCGCTTCCGATAGACGTTGGCCGCCCCAGTCATAATCTACTAAACCCAATGTGAATGATATCCGTGCACTGCGAGCGAATAATGCCACAGAAGACATTCCGCCAACCATCGGGGAATAGCTGGAAATCGGACAGGGGTTTCCCCGGGCCGAGCACGCATCGCTCGCACCTTCGTGCCTGGCACGCCGGTATGGATTGATCCGGGCTACGGCCTCCCCGGCTCTCGTGTGAACGCTTTGGATTCCCTGATCCCCACTTCGCGGGCCACATCCATGACCTTGACCACCTGGCCCCAGGGCGCGTCTTTGTCGCCACCGATGGCCAGTGTCACCTTTGGATTCCTGACCAGCGCCGCCACCAGTTCTTCCTTGAGCCGCTCCAGCGTGACCGGCCTGGCGTCCTGACCCAGGCGCATGCTGCCCTTGGGATCAATGCTCACCAGAAGCGGCGGAGCCTCGCTTGCGCCCGTCTTCTGCGCCTGGGACGATTCCGGCAACGAGAGCCTGAGTGCGGGCTGCTGCTTGAAGGTCGTCGTCACCAGCAAGAAGATCAGCAACACGATCAATATGTCAATGAGGGCGACGATGATGACCGCCGGTGCCTGCCTTCTCTTGTGCACGTAGAATCGCATGGACGGAAACGTGAAACGTGAAACGTGAAACGTGATGCCTGATCCCAGACTTTAGGCTTTAGATTTCGGACTTCGGACTTCGGCCTTCGGACTTTTGACCTCCTCGGTCCGGTATTGGCGGCGGACAAACTCGTCGCAGACGGTTTCCATCTCCACCGCAAACATCTCGACCTTCTTGCTGTAGTAACTCCAGAAGACCAGGGACGGGATGGCAATCAGCAGCCCCATGAGTGTGGCGTTGAGAATAACGGCGATTCCCCTGGCCAGGATATCCGCCTCGGGCAAGCCCGTCTTTCCGATGCCCCCGAAGAGCGTCATCATGCCCGCGATCGTGCCGACCAGCCCGAGCAGCGGCGCGATACCGACGGTGACTTCCAGCACCACCAGACCCCGCTCCAGCCGCGCGATTTCCTGCCGCGCCCGGGTTTGAACCGCATCCACATTCTCGTCCTTCGGCCAGTCCAGATGATCAGCCGCCTGCAGCAGCAACCGGCCCATCGGAGATTCATGCGTCCGGCATACCCGCTGTAACATGGGCACATCCGCCCGCGTTCGGCACGATTCGACCGCCGCCTCGACTTCCGGCGGCACCACCCGGCCCCACCGCAGTGCAATCCCGCGTTCGACGATAAACGCCAGGCCCACCACCGAAGTCAATATCAACAGCGCAAATACGAATGTTTCCATAGTTAGGTTTCCGATCTCAGATGTTGGACTGGCTTACGGTTCGGCCGCGTTAATTGTAGTAAAACGTAAACTGGATGCTCCGGGTGTTACCCAGGAGTCGGCGCATGTCGCTCGGCCAGGTCGCGAAGGGCTGCGGGTCCAGGATCGCCCGTTGGCAAAGCAGGCTCAGCATTTCGCCCACCGTGCTTTCAGACACGTTCATCTGGCTGATGGTCCCGTCCCAGCGCAAATAGAACTGCAGCACCACCTTGCCCCGGCTGTCCGACGCATACTCGTGCTGATCCAGCAGACTGTACCAACGATGCGAGATCGCTTCAATCAATGCTCGATCGTAGGCGCCAAAGGGGGACGCCGCAACGTCCCAACCCGGCTCCGGCGCCCGGCGAGGCACGCCTCCATCCTGTTTGATCTTCTCACCGGGCAGGCGGTTGTCCGGCAAACGCGCGAGCGCCTCCTTGACCGTTCGCGGCCGCGAGGGCTTAACCTCCCTCGCCTCGCCTTCATCCTTAGGAGACAGCAGCGGCTGCCGTTTGACCTCCGCCGTGTTCTTCTCCGACGCCTCATCCTCACTCTTGCGAGGCGTCGGGGACGGTTTGGCCATCACCAGGTCCCCGGGCGTGTAGGCCGGCTCGGGCTTGACCTCCGGCTGTTCCTTCTCGACGGGTCGAGGGGAAGGTTTGGGTTGGGGAAGAGGCTCCGGCTGAGGGGAAGGTTTGGGTTGAGGAAGAGTCGCCGGCTGTGGGGGAGGCTTGGGCTGAGGCGGGGGCGAGGCCTGAGGCGGAGGCGCGGGTTGCAGCGGAACAGGCTTCTGGCGCGGGACATCCTCCGTCCGCACGACTTGAGTTTGCTTGCCGTCAATCTTCGCGATCTCGGTTATCTTGGTCGCCTCCGGGTTGGCTGCCAGCGAACTTCGGTCCGAGTAGCCTTTCGGATTCTTGGGCGGTTCCGCCACCGCCTGGGCGGGGCTGACATCCACAAACATCAGCGGCACCTGTGGCTGCCTGGGCTCCAGTGGCTTCAATTGCGCCAGTTCCTTCTTCTTCAACACCTCCGTCAGCATCCGGTGCGATTGCATCCACTTCGGTAAATGCAACCTCTGCCACACCTCAAGCTTCCGGCCGGTCTCGTAGGCGCCAAAGACCAGAACGTGAACTGCCAGCGAGATGACAAAAGCCCAGAGCAGGCGCGACGATTCGGCCCGTTCCAAGCGTAAAGACTTCTCTGGCATTCCGGCAATAGCCATGCGTTAACAGTTTGCCGCAGGGGGGCCACAGCGGCAACTGTTTAGCAGCGCTGACGCGTGGATGCGGGACGCAGGCGCCAGGGCAAGTCCGCCGGAGCAGTCGGCGCGAAATTCGGAATCCCTGGCCCTGGTCCGGCTTGGAGGGTGCGCGGCGGAGGTACTCAGGGCCTCTGGATCAGCAGGCGATAGAACTTCCGGTTGTCGGCGGCCCCGCAGACATCCGAACACGTCATATTGCCGCCGGTGCCGGGCTGGTACCCAGTGGTCAGGTTGCTCCAGACCAGGAAGTTGGTGGTCCGTTGCGGCAGGTACTGCAGGCCGATTTCCGAGGGCCAGGCCAGAAGAATATTCGTGCCGGAGCGGGTCATGGCCATCCGGACCGAAACGATCGCGGGCAGAAGGGGACTCACTTCACGCAGGCCGACGTTTCTCACACTGGCAGGCTTGCTGAACGTGCCAAACACCCGCCCCTCGCCCGGGGCCAATACGACAGTGGTATAAGCCCGGTAGTCGCGGGGGACGCTCAGAGTGATAGTCGCTGCGGTCCGGTTGGAAAGGACCACCTGCACGGTGGCAGCCGCGGCGATGGACTGGATGGGAACGGCGAAGCTTCCGACTGCGGACGATAGGTCCAGGTAGCCATGAAGGTTGCCTCCCACCAGCAGGCTGACAGCCAGGCCGGCGGTTCCCTCACCCTGGTCATAACGGCCGTTGGCGTTGGCATCGCGGAAGAGCGTATCGGTGAAGAAGCAACTGGTGCCCGATCTGCCCAGGTCCATCGTGTAATAATGCTTGTAGGTTGAGGAACTCCAGTAGTAGTAACCGTTGCCAATCTCGCGCAGGGCGCTGTTATACATATTCTGCCGATGGCCAGTGCTGTTCCACCAGCCGACATAGACGGCTTCGGCGCCGTTGTAACCGGCAGCGATGTTCTCCCCCGCATTGTTCCAGGAATAGCCTTCGGCCTCCATGCGATCCCAGGGATCGGGCTGGCTGGAGGGGTCGTAATAGGCGCTGCCCGGCACGGTCGCGTGCTGCATTACGTTCTGCTTTGCCATGTCCTCGCTGTGATGCCGGGCGGCCAAGGTAAGGCTCTGATGCGGAGCCAGCGGACCCGCTGAGGCTGGGACATCCGTGTACGCGGTGCCTCGGGTTTGGTTCTCGCTCGCGGAATCGAACCGCCCCCGGTTCACCCGCCAGCGGATTTCCTCCTCCAAACCGGTGGGGGTGCCGTCGGTGGTGTATTCAGTTGGGGTGGCACCCGGGCAAGCAACGGTAACTCCGAGGATCACGAAGAAGGCAATTCGGCACTGCATACTGCAGCTCAAGAGCAATTTCAGGGCCACGCCTGTGAAGCAACTCAGGGGTCCGAACGCGGCTGCGATGGTTCTCCGCTCCTGGACCGACGGCGGGCGTACCTTGCCTTCGGAATGGCCCCTCACGGTAAACAGCGGTGAATAGCGGTGAATAACTTTTCTTTGCGCCCGAACTGAAACCGGGTTACAGAACACTTGGCGAAGCATCAGCTCGGGTCCAAGTACCGGGTGTGAGATCGTTGTCCGGGGCGTCAGGACTTGCCCATGGCATGAATCCCGCGTGCGGGAGCGCCCATCTCATTGAGCGATGCTCCGCCCTTATTGTGTACACGGGCCGACGCCCGCTGCCGAACCGCAGGCCGTGAAAGATTGAACTTGTGAAAATGCCTCCGCCTGTGCCAAATCACCGTGTGAACCGACGACAATTCCTCGAATCCGCCACGGTGGCCGCTGGCGCCGCCGCCTTTCTACCTCTCAACACCGCCCTGGGCGCTGAGCCTGCCAAAGGCGTCAACTGGCCCATCGGCTGTCTCGAACGCCCTTGGTTTGAAGGGAAGAGTCCATGGAGCTATGATACGGCCCTGGACGGCATCAAGGCCGCCGGCTACAAGCTGATGGGCCTGCTCCGGAGTTCGGGCAAGGAGGAGCCGCTGCTCGGCTCGAGCGCCACGCCCGAGTACCTCGCGAGCCTGAAGAAGCGCATCGCTGCGCGCGGCTTGGCCGTCAACATGGGCGCTCTGCGCATCGGCCGGGACCAGACCCTCGACGAGCAGATCAAAGACATCCGCAAGCAGATTGACAACGGCAAGACGGTCGGCGTCGAATTCCTTCTCACCTTCGGCGCCAGCAACGCGGCGCAATACGAGGACTACTACAAGCTCATGCGCGACGCCGCCCCCTACGCCCAGGAGCGCGGCCTGAAGATCGTCCTCAAGCCGCACGGCGGCGCCAGCGGCGCATCCGAGGAAATCCTCCGCTGCCTGGAAAAGATCAAGCACCCCAACTTCAAGGTCTGGTTCGACGCAGGCAACATCGTTTTCTACACCGGCAAGGACCCGGTTGAAGAACTCAAGCCGATTGCGGAACAGGTCACCGGCCTCTGCGCCAAGGACTGCACCGGGCAGAAGGGCAGCGTGACGATCCAATTCGGCACGGGCAAAGTGGATTTCCGCGCGGTGTACAGCGTGCTCAAAGCGGCCGGCTTCCGCGGCCCGTCCATGGTTGAGTGCACCGCGCGGGGCGACACGGCCGAGACCATCACCGCCAACGCGCGCCAGAACCGCGAGTACTTGGAGAAGGTCTTCGCGTCCCTGTAGTCCGCGACCGCCCGCAAGCTGCCGCGCGCTCGCGACGGGCGCCAAAAGACTGAACTCCTCGCTTCCACGGCCCCGCCGGAGCCCCGGCGTTCCTGTTGCCTCAGAGCTCTCACTCACCGATCGCCGGAAGCTCTGAACCCGCCGCAGAACGGTGCTGGTGCGGCAAGTATGCGTGCCGCCGTACTGCGGCCCCGTCCAGGCGAACTACGCTCCGCGCCGCCTTCTCCATCCCCGCCTCCAGAGTCATCCGCCCAGCCAGGCAACCTGCCCCAGCCAGTGCACCCATCGCCAATGTGCGAGTGGCTAGAGTATCACGAGGGGAATACAGGCGGTATACGAGGGGTATACGAGGGGTTTAGGAGGGGTTTACAGGGAAATATGGATGCACCATAGAGGTATCAGGTTGCCTTTACGCAAGAACCGAGCGCTGACCACGGAGGTTGATTCGGGCTCGGGCAGCGCTCAAAGGGCGTGGAGGGTGAGCGGCGAGCTGGGACCCCGGGGCGGGGCATCGCACTGGCACTGCTCAGGGCAGGAGGACGGAACGATAGAAACGACACGGCACGCCCAGTGGTGGAGTGACCACGAAGTTGAACGCGCCATAGGCTGGGTAATTGGTGCCAAGGGTTGCCCAGTCCTCCAGATTCGAGGAGGCCTGGACGGCATAGGCCAGGCCATCAATGCCGCTGAACTGGACTTGCAATGTGTCGCCGTTCTGAAGGACGGCGCCCACTGAGTCGGCCCGCAGCAACGGGAGAAGCTGCGCCGGGACCGCCTCATAGGCGGCGTCGGTGATACGTGCTTGCGGGCCGAGACTTGTGTCCAGCCACGGAGAGGCCACGGTCAGTTCTGGGGCAGCGAAAATATCGCCAATACTCTGGAAATACTGGCGGGGCTGGTTCCCACGCAGGGCGCTGAGCGAGGCGGCAATCGTGGCGGCCTGCGGCGAATTGGATGACATGATGGCCGTGCTGAATTGCCCCGGCGCGATATTGGTCAGGACGGCGATCCCGTCCATCGCGCCCAGCCAGCGCGGGAGGCTAGGTTCGTTGGCGGACAGGAGTTGGCGCGGGTCGTTGGTGTTTAAGAGGGAAACCAGGAGGCTGGCGATGCGCCAGTCGTTGGTCGGGTGGGTAAAGCAGGCATCATTGATCACGCCGCCCAACGGCACCAGGGTCGTAGAGAGTTGGCCAGCATTGGTAACGAGCTGACTGTTGCCGGTGTAGTACACCCATGCGGGCAGATGGCCGGCGGAGGACTTGAGGTAGAGCGTCTGCCAAGGCGTGCCGCGATGGACACGACCCAGCCAACTCAGGCAGGGCAACGGACCCGCCGGGAAATCCCAGTCATCCGAGGTTCCAGAGTAGCCTGCGATGGGGTCTTTGACCGTCAGGTCGGTACTTGTCGTGGTGAGACTACCCGTGATGGGATTCCCGCCCCACGGCTCGTAGCGGCTGTTGACCTGCCCAAAAGGCGTGGGTGGCAAAGTTCGCATGAGGGGAAGCTGGTCAAGATAGTAGGCGTTGGTGAGGGCTCCGGGATTCTTCAAATCCCCAACGGTGTAATGCACCAGCGGGTCATTGGCCTGCCAGAGAGTGACCAGGTGGATGTTTCGGATGGGCTGGAAGGGGGCATGGAAGGTGTTGACTTTGGGATAGATGGGATCGTAGAAGAACTGGGCTTTGAATCTGGCGACGGCCTTGGCATGGTCAGCGCCGTATATTGGGTCCGGCAGGGAGTCAGCCCACACGTAAGGAGGCAGCGCCAAAGCACCCTTGCTGGCATCAATTTGCAGGCGAATGCCAAACCTCATATTGGGGTCCCCCCCTGGGCCTGGATTGCGGTTGGTGCACCACATGCCCCCGCGGCTGTAAACCGGGCTGTAGGTGCTGCCACAACCGGGACTGCCATCCGGGTTGTGCATCAGCGCATCAGTTAAGTCCACGGACCTGCTGGCGGCGAGGTTTACATAGTCCACGAGTCGGTTGGCTGCTGTATCCACGAGAGCGTACCGGAGCCGGGTCTTCACCGTGACCTCCAAGTGGGGAACCGTGAAATTGGTCTGATTAGGGGTGCGGTCGGCGGCACCGTTCACCACGAACTGGTCGTTCGCGAACGAATACACCGAGTTGGTGGGCATGAACACATAAGTGGCGGTGGGTGAGCCCAAGGGGGTGATGAAGGAGTTAGTCGAATAGACCGATTCGTATCCCGGCCAGAAGGTAATCGCGGCTATATTGGTGGGAATCGGCGGGTACCTTTGCGGGGCAGGATTGAGCAATTTGCCGGTCATCGTATTGGTAAGGAGGACGCTGATGTCCGGCCAAACCTGCATCTGCAACGCGCGAGTGAAAGCGCTGGTGTAGGAATTCCAGGCCTGGAGGCCGACGACATTGGTCACGGTGAGCAGATATACGGGATCAATCTCGTTGACCGGCGCAGTGTCGGAAGCGCTTGGGCGGTGGAAGATGAGCTGGCGGGCGGCCTGGATCTGCGTGTGCAGGGTGAACTCGTCGAAGCTGGGGAAGCCCTTCCGGGCGCCGATCACGAGGGGGACGTTGTAAACCATGTGCCGGGGCTGCACCTGGCCGAGACGCTGCATGTCATCGCCGTCCGAGAGGTCATGCGGCGTGGTGCGGCCCAGAAGGGGACCGTTCGGGTTCAGGTCCTGGGCGTTGAGTTGATCGTAGCCGACTATGAACACCTGGCGTCCGCCCGCCTGGTCGCGCGGTCCTTCGTAGAAGAGCGGGCGAAACACGCTGGGCAGATAGGGATAGGGCGACGCGGCGCCTGGGTTAAGGTCCGCGCGGTTGGTGGTGGCGTCGTAAACGTTGGCCGCGAGCTGAAGGAGGCGATGGACGGATGGGGTGTAGAAGTTGACCGGCGAGATGGGGATGTGGAGCTTCGTGACGGGCAGCCCGCCCTCGGTGGCGGCAATCAGGAGGTTCGAGGTGCTGCCTGGAGCGCCGATGGTGTAGCCCGCGTGGATCAGCAGGCGGATCGCTGCGTTGGTGAAGAAGGCAGTCGGGTTGTCCGTGCTGAGAACCGGCCTCGCCTCAGCGCCAAGGCTGGCGGGCAAGAGGAAAACCGCGAGCAGCCAGGGGAGCCAACGGCCAATGCGAACCGGTTCCCGCCGACAAGGCGTTCTGGCCGCATTCCCCCAAGTCTTGATCACACGTTGGAGGTTAGCCATGCCAAGGCGATTGTCACGAGTATTCGCCCACGGTCATACTCCCGAGGGACCGCGACGCTCAGGGGGCCGCAGCCGAAATCGAATGGCAGATGAGGGACAGAAGGCAGCCGGAATTAACGTGGGTGGTTCCCGCGGGAGCATCTGAGTGGGACTCCCGTCTAATGGGACATGAGAATACAAGCATGGAGTTCAGGTCTGGTGTTGCTGCTGGTCACGGCAGGGGCGGTGCAGGCGGACCGGGGGGCGATTCCTTTCCAGCCGGAAGTGACGATCTTCGAGCCCAATCAGCGGGCGCTCATCGCTTGGAATGGAGAGGAGGAAATCCTGCTTCTGTCAACCGATCTGCGGGCCTCGCGGGCGACGAAGGTGCTGGAGGTGATGCCGTTCCCGGCGGAGCCGCGCGTCAAGAAAGGGGACGTGGGCGTGTTCCGGCGGGCGGTCAAGCTGATCAACTCGAAGGTCATCCGGCCTCAGGCTGCGAAGGGCTATGCTATGGGTCTGGACCGTGCGTCGGCTGAGTCCCCGCCACCGGGCGAGATCACCTTCCACGAGCGGATCGGCGCCCATGATGTCTCAGTCGCGCGTGTGGTGAGCGGCGACGGGTTTGTGGAGTGGGTGAACGACTACCTGCGGCGTGCCAGCGTGGGCAACCCGGTGATTCCGCCTCGGCTCCGCAGCGTGGTGCAGGAGTATATTGACGACGGGTTTTGCTGGTTTGCGTTTGACGTCATCTCCCTCGAAACCAGGTTCCGGACTCTGGAGGCGCTCCAGTACCGCTTTGCAAGCTCGGCAGTGTTCTATCCGGTGAAGATTTCGCGCTCCAACCAGGGCCAGACCTCGATGGAACTGTTGGTGCTGACGCCGAGGTTGTTGGGGACTTTCACCGGCATTCCGCGCAGCCAGATCGAGTTGCGGCATGAGCCGGTGAGTTTGACCTCCGCCGAGGTGCGCTCGCTGGACAAGGGGATGGATGACTTGCTTGATCATCGCGAGGACGTGAAGCTGCGGATTTGGCGGGTCGAGGGGGATTTCGCTTCCTTCGACCGGGATATCATCGCGCAGTAGCTCTGGGTTCTCTCAGGTGCCAGGGTCGGCGGGCGGCGGCTGAGGACCTTCCTTAACGTAAAGACAAAGCACATTGGTCCGAAGCGTCTCAGTCCCGAATTTGCCAGAAATCAGCGCGGTCGAGGTTCTTGAACTGTTCCGGGCGAGGCCATAGAGTTGCGACATGCAACGAACGCGGATGCTGGTTTGGCTTTGCGTGGCCGAAGCATGCGCCCTGGGAGCGGCGGCGGCCACGTTCACAAACCAGGTTTCCGAGCATAGCGCTTGTGATTGGGAAATGGAGGATGGAGTGCCGAGTGATACGATTACTGCGGTGACTCAAGCTCGCGACGGCTATTTCTGGCTTGCGACCAAGGAGGGATTAGTCCGGTTCGACGGGGTGCGATTTGTGGTGATGGACGAGGCGCTGTTTCCACCGATGAGGGACCATTCGTTCACCGCGCTTTGCGAAGGCCGCGACGGGACACTCTGGGTGGCCTCGGCCGACGGGAGCGTGCGCGGCGTACGGAAAGGGCGCGCGTTTGAGCTGCCGCTTCCCGCCGCGGCGACGAGCGGTCTGCTCACCAGGCTTTTCGAGAGCGCGGACGGTTCACTCTGGATCGGAACGGAGACCAACGGGGTGATTCGGTTCAAGGACGGCCAGGTCTTCCGGTTCACCTCGAAGGACGGCTTGGCCCACAACTCCATAAGGTCATTTTGCGAGGACGACGAAGGGTGCATCTGGATCGCCACGGCCGGCGGGGTCAGTCGCTGGAAGGACGGCCGCTTCACGAGGCTAACGGTTGAAGATGGCCTGCTGCACAATTCGACGCGGGTGGTCTATTTCGACCGGCAGCGCAATTTGTGGATCGCTTCGTATTTGGGTTTGACCCGGGTGCAAGCGGGCATAATGACGCATTACCGGAAAAGGGAGGGTCTGGCAGATAACCTCATCACCGCCATCTACGAAGACCGCGCGGGCGCGCTCTGGATCGGCACCTTCAACGGCCTGAACCGGATGGTCGAAGGCAGGCTATTCCTGGAAACGCGGGACGATGGAACATCGTACGATCGCGTGAACTCGCTATTCGAGGACCAGGAAGGCAGCTTCTGGGTGGGGACGCGGAGTTGCTTGAGCCGGTTGAAGCCGCGCGTGGTCACCGCCTACACCGAGCAGCAGGGGCTGACTTACCAGAACACTTCCTCGGTCATGGAGGACAGCCAAGGCAACCTGTGGATTGGGTTCTGGGGCGGCGGCATCAATAAGGTCCGCGACGGGTGCGTCACCGCCTACACGCGCCGCGAACGGCTTTCGAGCGACCTGGTGCTGACCATGCACGAACGCCGCGACGGCAGTCTGTGGTTCGGCCTGGACTACGACGGCGGGCTGAACCTGCTCGAGGGCAATTCGTTCCGCCACTACCGTGAGTTGGAGGGACTGACCGACCACGCGCTGAAGGCGATTCAGGAGGACCGCCGCGGAAACCTGTGGCTCGGCACCCGCACGGGCTTGGTTTGCTTCCGGGACAACCTGTTTCATCGTTACACGACGGCCGATGGGCTGCCGTCGGACAGCATCGAGGCGATTTACGAGGACCGGGCTGGCCGGCTTTGGTTCGGCACCGAGGGCGGGCTGGCGATGCTGCAAGACGGCAAGTTCGTGTCCTTCACCACTCAGGACGGTCTGTCCCACAACATCATCACGTCCATCCACGAAGACGGGGAAGGCACCCTGTGGCTGGGAACGCATGGGGGGCTGAGCCGGCTGCGCGAAGGCCGGTTCACCGCGTACACAACCCGCGATGGCTTGTTTCACGATCAAATATATGCCGTCGTCGAGGACGATCTGGGCTGCTTATGGATGAGTTCGCGCCAGGGCATTTTTCGGGTGAGCAAAGGCGAGCTGAACGCTCTGGGACGCGGGGGAAGCGGGCCGGTCGCGTGCGTTTCCTTCGGCAAGAAGGACGGCATGGCGAGCTCGGAATGCAAGGGCTCCGGTCGAACGGCGGCTTGGAAGGGCCGGGACGACCGGCTCTGGTTTGCCACGCGCAGGGGTGTGGTCGCCATCAACCCTCGGGCCGCGCGAGTCAATCCTCTGCCGCCCCGTGTGTTGTTGGAGGAACTCCAGGTCAACGGCCAGCCGGCCGATCTGTCGCGGGCGGTGAAGTTGGTGGCGCGACAGCAGGAATTGGTGTTTCGCTACACGGCTTTCGGCTTTTCGGCCCCGGAGAAGCTCGCGTTCAAATACAAGCTGGAGGGCTGCGACAGGGATTGGATCAACGCGGGCGCTTCGCGCACGGCCCGGTACAACCATCTGCCGGCCGGCCAATACCAGTTTCGTTTGATCGCCGCCAATGGCGACGGCATCTGGAATCGGGAAGGCTGTGAACTGGCGTTGGTGCTCACCCCGCCATTCTGGCAGACGTGGTGGTTCCGCAGCTTGTTGAGTCTGCTGGCGGTGGGGATGGTGGCTGCGGTGGTGCGCTTCGTTTCGGTGCAGAAGCTGCATCGGCAACTGGCGGCGCTGGAAGCCCAGCATGCGATTGAGCGGGAGCGCGCGCGGATTGCCCGGGACATGCACGACGATCTGGGCGCCAACCTGACGCAGATCACTATCCTGGGGGAACTGGCCAAGCGGGATGCCGACCAGCCGAAACGTGTGGTGGTCCATGCGGATGCCATTTGCAATACCGCGCGCGAGCTGGTGCAAAGCATGGACGAGATTGTCTGGTCGGCCAATCCCGGCAATGACAACCTGCGCAGGCTTGCCGGATACATCTTTCAATATGCCGAGAACTTCCTGGCTGCTACCTCGATCCGCGGGCGGTTTGAGCATCCGCTGTCGCTGCCGGATCAGCCGCTCAGCGCCGAGGTGCGGCACAACCTTTTCCTGGTCGTCAAAGAAGCCTTGAACAACGCGGTGAGGCATTCGCAGGGCAACGAGGTCTGGCTGCGCTTGCTGGCCAGCGATTCCGGGTTGGAATTAAGGATCGAGGATAACGGCAAGGGTTTCGATCCCACCGCAGGCCACGCCTTCGGCAACGGCTTGGGCAGCATGCAAAAACGCATCGCTGACCTCGCCGGGCATTTTGACGTCCAGAGCGTGCCCGGGGCCGGGACACAAATCACGGTGAAGCTTGATTTTACGCCTGAGGCCGAGGCTGCCGGCGGTTTAAGCTGATGAATGCCGCACCCATCAAGGTTTCCATTGTCGAAGACAACGCGAAGCTGCGCGAGAGCCTGGCGATCCTGATTGGGGGTGGGAGCGGCTTTCGCTGCGTGAGCACCCATGCGACCGCGGAAGAAGCGCTGCGGCAAATCCCCCTCAAGAAGCCGGACGTTGTCTTGATGGATATTGTCCTGGCCGGCAAGTCGGGCGTCGAATGCGTGAAGGAACTAAAGGCGTTGCTGCCTCAGATCAAGATCATCATGCACACCGTTTATGGGGACGAAGAGCAACTGTTCAAGTCGCTGCGGGCTGGCGCCAGCGGCTACCTGTTGAAGCGCACGCCGCCCGGCAAGCTGCTGGAGGCGATCGCCGAGGCCCATGAAGGGGGAGCGCCTATGACGGCTCAAATCGCGCGGATGGTCGTGGAGCACTTCCATCACTACGACCCCGCCCAGGCGGGCAAAGAGACGGAACGGCTCACCGGCCGGGAACGGGAGATTCTGGATCAACTGGCGAAGGGCTACCGGAACAAGGAAATTGCCGACATGTTAAGCATCGGCATTGACACCGTGCGCGCGCATTTGCGGAGTATCTACGAGAAGCTCCAGGTCAGCTCCCGGACCGAAGCCGTCGTCAAATACCTCACGAAGTAGTCTGTTCGGACTATAAACGTCCCCCGTTCGTTCCGTCTTTCTCTTCAACCTAGTCCGGTTATGCGATAGGGGAATCCGCGAGCGGCAGTAAGGTTTTGCGTTGTGAACACCGCACCGACGAACCATAGGTCCTTGCGCGCGAGCGCGCATTAATCGTTTAACCGAGAACTGATCGCCTATATGAAGAACTGCCCTGACCTTTCTGCTCCCGCCTTAATTACCGCGTTGTTGCTTCTGCCTGCCAGCCTCCCGGCCAGCCCTGTCATTGGACTGTGGGCCAATGCGTCCGGGCAGGGCGACGGGCCCATCCTGGACGCGGATACGGCTTCGCCGACTGTAGGCGATGGGACGGCCAATAGTGCCGCCGGCGAAATGTTCCACTCTCCGTTCTCGGCGATCACCCTGGCCAACAGCGGGGACAAGATCGTCTTTTCCGGGACGGTGACGCTCATGGGAACCGTCAACAGTCCGCTCACGAGCGGCACTCCGCGAACGCAGTTCCGCTTCGGCCTGTTCCAACAGAGCGGGACCGGCGACACCGGTTGGGTTGGCTATTCCATGAGCAACAAGCATGGCAATGCCGGCTCTCCGGCTGGCGTGCTGGGCCGCAAACCTGTAGGCAATACCTCGGTGTATCTGTCCTCAACCGGTCAAAACGTGCTGGCGTCGGTGCAGGGCGACGGCACGTCGGCCAGCCTCTTCAACGACGACACGTACTCCATGACGTTGACGATTGAGCGTTCGGGCAACGATTTGGTGGTGGACGGCCTGCTGACCGGCCTGAACGGCTTCAGCCAGTCGTTGAGCGCGACCGACACGGCGGCCTCCACGCTGGGGACCTTCGCGTTTGACCGGGTAGGATTCCTGCTCGGGGCCAACCTCGCCACCGATCAAGCCCTGTTTGCCAACCTGGACGTATCCTTTGTCGCGGTGCCGGAGCCCGCGACGTGGGCGCTTGGGCTGACGGGAATCGGCTTGGGATTGGTGATGCGGCTCCGTCGTTCCTGGCGAACGGGGTTGCGAGGCACCGGAGACAGTCAACCATGACCTCCACGCAAGCGAACAAAGGTCGGAATATGAATACTCGTTTTACTGTAACCGCGGCGGCGTTGGCGGCCTGCGCCACACTCCTGCGCGCCAGCCTGCAAGCAACCCCCGTGACTGACTGGCATACTTTCAAGGCCTCGCCGGCGACCACCCTCGCCGGCCAGGGCACCAACAGCCCGGTCCTGGGCAGCACCAGCGTGTCGGCGGCGGCGGCGTTTCTCGTCGGCTACTTCGGTCCGCTCGCCCTGACCAACGAGGGTGACCGGATCACCCTCACCTTCGACGCGAGGTTCAACGATGCGGTGGGGATGGGCAGCGCCGGAGACCAATTCCGGTTCGGCCTGTACGACATCAATGCCTCTGCCAAAGCAACCGCCGACAACACCGCCTCGGCCGGGGTAGCCGGTCAGACCGATAATTGGAACGGCTACCGGTTCGGCGTGAGGTCGGGCACCGGCACCGGCAGCACCGGGAGCATTCGCGAGCGGGGCACGGGAGCGGACCTCAACCCGATGGCCAACGCCCAGACCACCCTGCTTGGCTCGCCCACCGGCGACCAACTCCTTTGGAGCGGCGCCGTCAACGGAGCCGGCGGTGCGCTCTATTCCGGTGCCCTGATGCTGGAGCGAACCCCTGCGGGCGTGGCGCTGGCGGGGCACTTCTTTGGGAACGGCACGACCAACCTCTTCGCCGCCAACGATAACGACCCGGTTTGGCCGGTCAACTACTCGGTCGTCGCATTCTTGAACGGCGGCTCGCTAAACTGCGATCAAGTCCTGCTCGATAACGTCACCGTTCAGTACGGCCTTTCCAACGCCCTGCAAATCACCAGCGCGCCGGCCGGCCGGACCGTCTTTGCCGGCCAACCGGTCACGTTCCGTGTCGCCTGGTCCGGCAGCGGCATCATCCCCTCGATTCAATGGCTGGAGAATGGCTTCGACATTTTTGGCGCGACCAGTGCCAGCTACACAATCCCATCCGCTGCCCTCTATCAAAACACCTACACCTACAGCGCGAGAATCAGCAACGTCTTTGGCGACAGCGTCACCAGCGCCGCCGCCACCCTCACCGTGCTTGAAGACACCAACCCGCCGGTCGTGCTCTCGGCTTCGAGCCTGGTGTCCAACAGCCTGAACGTCATCTTCTCGGAGCCGGTGGACCCGGTCACCTCGCAGGATTGGAACAACTACACCCTCAGCGGCCACACGATCTCGTCCGTCTCCCTGCTTGGCGACACCAATGTGCAGATCATCGTGGAGCCCCCCATCGGCGCTGATTACCTCCTGGGGATCCAGAACGTCAAGGACATCGCCGGAAATACGGTGGCGGCAACGAACGTCGCCGGCGTCGCTCATGGGTTCCAGGACTCCGTCATGATTGGGATCAGTGACGGCCTGGGTTTTGCCCTCAATAACAAGCTGGTTGGTCACGCCGGCGGCGACAGCATTTTCGATGCGAGCGACCACTTCCAGTTCATCTATAGGCCAGTCTCCGGCGACTTCGACATGGCGGTGCGCGTCGAGTCGTTGCTCAATACCGATCTGAACGCCCGGGCCGGCCTGATGGCGCGCCCGGATACGTTCTTCGACAGCCGTAACGTGCTGATGGAGGCCACGCCGACCCGGTTCATTTTCCAGTACCGCACCAATAGCGCGGAAGCGACCCTGGCGGTTAATCCGCCGCGACCGCCGACCACCTACCCTGACTGCTGGATCCGGCTGGTGCGGAGCGGGTCCGTGTTCACGGGCTATTCGAGCACCAATCATGGCGTTTGGACCCTCATTGCCAGCCACGACACCTCGATGGGAACCGCCGGCGCCTACCCCAACGACATCCTGCTCGGCCTGGCGATCAGCAGCGGCAATCCCAACCTGGTCACGCGCGCGCAGTTCAGCGACTTCGGTCCGGCGGTTGTCCTGGTCCCGCCGACCCTGGCGGTTGCGCCCAGCGGCAGCGACCTGGAGGTGAGTTGGGGGACGGCTTCGATTGGTTTCACCCTGCAGGCCACCCCGAGTTTGGCCACGCCGATCATCTGGACCAACGTGCCGAACAGCAGTGTGACCAACCGCGTCTTCGTGCCTGCCGCTTCCAGTGCATCATTCTTCCGGGCCATCTATCAGCCGTGATCGGCGGCTAAGGCCCCCCATCCGCCTGGTCGTGCTCTGCTTGCTGGCCAGCATGGTTTTCCCGCCGACGGGGCGGGGGGCGATCACCTATGTGGATGCGACGACGGCGAGCACCACCCTGGAAGGTGGCGTGGTTCTGGCGCCCGGCGCCAATTACACGAGCGGCTCCAGCCCCGGCGCGATGGACAACCTCTGGCACCTGCGGACGGGCGCGGGCAACGGGGGCAATGGCGTTTGGACGGCCGACGAATCCGCCAGCGGCAGCGAGGATGTGCCGCCGCTGGTCACGTTCGTGAGCTTTGCCGAAGCCGGCGGGTATCGCCTGTTTGCTTACCTGTGGGATTCGGAAGACCCGGCCGAGGATTGGGATGCGAAAGTCCGGGTTGGTGCCACCGGGAGATACTCGAAAATCCAGGCCTCCGAGATTGACCCGGCAGACCCCGCTCGCTTCAGTGGCGTGGTGGTAACCCGCGAACCCCCGCGTCGCCTGGTTCAAGTTCCCCTTGGCGTGGTGGTCGTGGCGGCGGGGGAAACGGCGGCGGTATGCATTGACGATGATACGACGGTTGGCGCGCGTTGTACCTGGTATGATGGCGTCGGCTACGAAAAGGTATTCGGCGCTCTGGGCGAGCGCATTATTGCCATTGACTGCAACAAGACCAACGCTCCCGCGGCGCCCTCGCAGGCCATGTTCCGGCTGATCACCGGCTCTGGCACCAGCAGCCAGAACTCCACCAACCTTGCCAGGCAAGTTGGCCCCTACAGCGTGTGCTTGTCCAAGGCCGGCACACCCAACTTCGAGTTCCGCGGCGCCAACGGCGACCCCAGCCGGGTCATCCCGGGCGGCCCTACCAGCCGGTCGTTCCTGGTCGCCGACTTTCTGGCGGCTCGGGACGGAACGATCTGCCTCGCGATTTCCAACTTGGCAGCCGGGACCTACCTCTTCCGCAGCTATCACCTTGAGACCCTTACCAACTCCGCCAACCTGGGATACGCCCAGGGGAGTTCTTCCATCACGCCCAACACCCTCTGTGCCCGTGTCGCCGGTTCGCTCGAAGCAATCGTCCAGCCGACTTACCTCGGCGCCCTCGGGCTCGCCACGACGTTTATCAGCGACGCGGACATCCCGACGCTGGCCTTTCCCGTAGTCACGGACGGAACCAGCGCGGTGATCATTACGCTGTCGGCCCTCTACACCAACGGGGTGGATCGGTTCATCTTCCTCAACGGGTTCGAAGTCTTCAGCGCCCTGCCATGAACTCGACGATCCGCTGCGGCCGGCCTTGCCCCGTGCTTGGTAGCTTGCGCCCTCCAGCCCTCCGCGGCAACGGCCGCCTCCGACCGATCATTACGACCCTCCTCGCCGCTCTGGTGACCACCTCGTGTCTGGCGACCCATAACGTCCTCTTGATTGCGGTTGATGACTTGCGGCCAGAGCTGAATTGCTACGGGGCCACGCACATCGTCAGCCCCAGCATGGACCGGCTCGCGCAGGCGGGCCGTGTCTTCCGGCATCATTACGTCTCGGTGCCCACCTGCGGCGCCTCGCGTTTCTCGCTCCTGACGGGCAAGCGCCCGACGACACTCCTTGACACGAGGAACAACGCCTTCGACCAATTGCTGGGCTCGGAAGGGTCTAACCCGGAGTCCTTTGTGCACCTGTTCCGGCGCGGCGGCTGGCACACGGCGTGCCTGGGGAAGGTCAGCGATGAGCCCGACGGCTTCGCCTGGAACACTTCCGCCGCTCTGGGGAACAGCGACCGCGGGCGCATCAGTGTCGCGAAAGCGGAGATGCCTTTCTCCTGGGATGAGATTGTCTTTGGCCACGATAAGTGGGGAGCACGATGCAATCCGATCTTCAATTACGCCGACGGCAGCGGGCGCACGGCCGACGTGTCCCCGGCCTACGAGATTGGCACCAACCTGGTTGATGAGGACTACCTCGACGGTCAAATCGCCCGGGCCGCGGTGGCCAAGCTCGAAGAGTTCAAGCAGGAACGCACCCGGTTCCTCCTGGCGGTGGGCTTCGTGCGGCCCCACCTCCCCTTCAACGCGCCAAAGTTCTATTTCGATCTCTACGATCCGAACACGTTGCCGGCTCCCTTTCCGCTCACGGCCCCGACCAACGCCCTTTCCGGCACCGCGGAACAAAGCCAGGAGTTGGAGAACTACAACCACGGGTATTACCCAGGCGATCCCGGCACCTACAACGATGACGCCTATCGGCGTCGGCTCCGCTGGGCCTACTTCGCCAGCGTCAGCTACGTGGACGCCCAGATCGGCAAGGTCCTCGATGCGCTCGATTCCCTCGGCCTGGCGAATAACACCATCGTCGTCCTGTGGGGCGACAACGGCTGGTGCCTGGACGATTACGACCTGCTGGGCAAACACCTGGTGCTCGAGCGCGGCGTCCACTGCCCCCTCATCATCCGCGTGCCCGGGATGAAATTCCCCGGCCGCGGCACCGACGGGATTGTCGAGAGCATTGACATCTACCCGACGCTCGCCCGGTTGTGCGGCCTGACGCCTCCGGCGACCGTCAACGGCACCAGCCTCGTGCCGATGCTCAACAACCCCGATGCGACAGGCAAAGGGTGGGCGTATTCCCGCGACATGGGCAACCTCACCCAGGACACGATCCGCACCGAACGCTGGCGGCTGGTTCGCGTCAACTCGTTCTACGATCTCTATGACTTCCACGCCTCTCCTTACGAGGTGAACGATGTGTCCGGCCTCTACCCGGACGTCGTCAGCGGCCTGGTCGCTACCAACCTGAACGTTCAATCCACACGCGTCGGCACCACGAACTTCAACTCCTGGAAGCGGGCCTTCTTCACGCCCGCCGAGCAAACCAACTCCGCCATCAGCAGTCCTCAAGCTGATCCCGACGCCGATGGAGTTCCCAACCTCTTCGAGTGCCTCGGCGCGACCAATCCACGGGACGCGGCTGAGGGACGGCGGCTGATTGGCGAGGTGCGCGACTTGTCAACCTACGGTTTGCCGGGCGAGTTCTTCACCGGGCGGTTCACCGCATCGGCCCTGGTGGATGATATCGCGTTTTCGCCCGAGGGCTCCTCGACTTTGGGGAATTGGACTGCATCGGCGCTGGCCTTTGTCACCAACGCATTCCTGGGGAGCGGACTCTACGAATACCTCTATCGCAGCACGGACAGTGTGGCTTCAAGGCCCGTGGGCTTTGTTCGCCTCTTGGCGGAACAGACGCCATAAAGGACGGCCCTTTCCGCAACACGCACGTCACAGAGCGAGCGGGGCATGCTGACATTTGTGGCCACAATTGGCGTTATAGTCTCACTTCCTCACGCTTCCGCTGGGTGAACCGGCAATAGTGGGTGTAGCCGGCGCTGTGGGCCAGTTGGACGGCTTCGGCAAAATGCAGCCCGACTTCCTTGGGCGCATGGGCATCGGAGCCGAAGGTGATGGGCACGCGCAGTTGCGCGGCGAGGTGAAGGATCCGGGGGCTGGGATAGATCTCTTTGCAGTCTTTGCGCAGGCCGGCGGTATTGAGCTCGATGGCGGCGCCGCGGCGTTTGGCGGCTTGCAGGAAGTTCTGGAACAGCCGCGTGCAATCCGCCTTGGGATAAATGCCGAACTTCTTGCACAAGTCCACGTGGCCGAGGATGTCGAAGAGGCCGGAGTCTGCCGCCGCGGTCAGCCGCTCGAAATAGAGGGTCCAGACCTCCAGCGGATCGCGCTTCTCCCACTCCGAGATGGCGGCTGGATTGTCAACGGCCCAGGAGTCCGCGACGTAATGCACGGAGCCGATGAAGTAGTCCCACGGATGCCGCGCCCCCAGGTCCCGGACCCAGTCCTCGCCTCCGGGCACGTAGTCCACTTCAAGCGCGAGCTTGATCGAGAGGTCCGGATGGTCACGCCGGGTTTGCTCGACCCGCGCGACGTAGTCGTCGAGTTCCGACAGCTTCATGCGCCAGTCGTCGAAGTCGTCCCGCGGCATTGGGTTGTGGTCGGAGAAACCGATCTCCTTGAGGCCCCTTTTGAGGGCTTGGGCGGCCAGTTCGCTCGGCTCGCCGGTGGCATGGCGGCAGAGCGGAGTGTGCGTATGATAGTCTGCGGGTAGAGCCATAGGGAACCCTAGAATAGCCTGTCCTCCGCGGCAAGCGCTTTGCCGGGCGGGCTGGCGGGGCGGCAAACAGGCGGGGGTCGCAGGCAAACGAAACCACACCGCCCTAAAATTCCGACGCTGCGTGTGCCGGCCTGGGGGCAGGCGGCACGACGGCGTCGTGCTTGAATCTCGGAAACCGAGGTTATTGAGGCGGCTTCGGGGGGGCCTTGGCGGCCAACTGCTTCACCTGCTCCATCAAGGCGGTGGCCACTTGTTTCTGTGGCTCGGTGAGGGTGGGTGTCCCGGCAAGCCTCTGCAATTCGGCCAGCGCCTGGTCATATTGGCCGTAGCGAATAGACATGACCGCTTTGCTGACGCTGGCTTGGAGCTCGGGTTTGTCGCTCGCGAAAGCCTGCTGGAGCTTGGGCACATCCAGTTTCACCCCGCTGATCTCCATTTGCTCGGAAACCTCCGGCGCTTTACTGCAGCCCGCCAGGACGAGCGCGCCAGCCATCACGATGCCTGGAATCCATTTTGTCATTTTCATAGTTGCTATGCGGCGCGGCCAACGGCTGCCCAGCCTCGAATAGCGCTGGTGCTGCCGTGTCTCAACCTCGCCCTACTTGCGGACGGTCGTAATCGTGGACCACCAGATCAGGTCCTTGGCCGTGCCCGCGTCAACGGGTTGCGGCGTATTGTTGCCTAACGGGAGTTTAGCTCCACTGATGCCCGGTTTCATGTGGCCGCCCAACCATTTTCGGTTGAGGCAATGTCCGTCGGCCATGGCAAACACGCCTGCGCCGCCGTGGATACTGCTGGGGTAATCAATGATTTTCGGAGCCGGGTCGCCGGGCTGTCCGGCCATCTGGTTGGCCATCGCCGCGTCATTGATGCTGCGGGGATGCTCCTCGCCCAGGACCCAGGTTTCTGTGGGCCGACGAATGTCGGACGATTTGCCGTAACACAAGTAGCGCCCCCCCGGATGGCTCCCCGACCAGCCAGGAGCCAAAATCAAAGACTTGGCTCATGCCATTGACCCGCACGCGCGGGACCGGTTGATTGAGGTTATTATTCACCCGCGTCGGATCAGCCGGACACCTCCAGAGTGCACGATTCTTGCCGATATAGGGCATGAGCGGACTCTTGTCAATATAGACACTTGGATCCCAAATCCCCTGGTCTGGCTGGTCGAAGTTGCCTTGAACCCAGACGACACGGCTGGAGTCGTAAGGTGGAAAGGGTGGATTAGTGGGTTTCAAACTCTCGAGCAGCAGGTCGTAATGATCGCCGGAATACATACTCCAACCCAGCATCATCTGGCGATTGTTGTTCATGCAGTGTGTCAGCATCGCCTTCTGTTTGGCTCGGGATAAGGCCGGCAACAGCAGCGATGCCAGAATAGCAATAATGGCAATCACAACCAACAGCTCGATCAGGGTGAACCCGGCAACATTCGCCTGGCCGGAACGAAAGACCGTCAAGCGTCCCCGGAGGGCAGGTTTGCTCGCTCTATTCATGTGTATAACGTTCTAATCTTTAACGGTGCATGGAGATGCACCCGGCCACTACTACTCCCAGCTTAACAGGATACACAGACCCACGTAAAGGAAAACTTTTGCAGCCCGGCTGGGCGCGGCAGGTCACTCGCCCGGGCGGCGCCGCGCAAAATCTGCGCACATCCCAGGACCCCGGCGAGCAGTTCCTGCGCACGCTGGGAGTGGAATACGCGGAATTAGGCCATTTTCATGTTGGCACATCACGTGCGAGCGAACGGCGCGTGCGGCACGCAAGGGCCAATGTAGGCCCGTGTGCTTTGCCCAAACGCAACCACAGCAACAGAACAGATCAACAAAAGCATATGAGAATGAACCAATGGTTGGTAACGGCCGGCGTCGGCGCCGCCCTGTGCCTGGGAGTCGGCGAACTGCTGGCTCAAGACAGTAACAGCGACAAGAAGGGCGACGGGCGACAGGGCCGAGGTGGACGGGGCGGGCCCCCGACCGCGGAACAGATGCAACAATGGCAGCAACAGAGAATGGATCGCTACAAGGAGCAACTGGAGATTACCGATGATGCCGAGTGGAAGGCGGTTCAGCCTCTGATCCAGAAAGTGATGGACGCGCGGATGGCGATGGCAGCCTATAGCGGCTTCGGCCGGGGGGGCATGATGTTCGGTCGCGGGCGCGGCGGTCCCGAGGGCGGGCCGGGCGACCGGGGCTCGCGCGGAGGGTTCGGCGGGTTTGGCGGCGGCACGTCCAACCCCGAGGTCGAGGCGCTGAACAAAGCCGTTGAGGGCAAGGCGTCGAACGCGGAGATGAAAGCGGCCGTCGCCAAGTACCAGGAAGCACGCAAGGCCAAGACGGCCGAACTGGAAAAGGCGCAGGCTGCGCTCCGCAAGGTGCTCTCGGTCCGACAGGAAGGGATTGCCACGTTGAATGGCTGGCTGTAACCGATGACGCGTGATCCGTGATGGGTGGCGGCAACACCGTCACCCGTCAACCATCAGCAGTCGCAACATGAGTGAGGTCAACGCTCCAGACGCGTCTTTGCGGCAGTTGCTCGACAAGATGGTGGCCGGCAAGCAATTGTCGGCCATTGACGCCAAGAGCCTGGTGCGGCAATACACGCCGGCGGGCGCCGCGCCGCTGCCGACCGAAGAGGATATCCTCCGATGGCTGGCCGGGGAGTACGGGCTGACCTACACGTCGTTGGATGAGGTCGAGCCGGACCGGCAGCTTCTCTCGCTCTTCCCCGCCCGGATCCTGCTCAAAGAAGAGCTGCTGCCCCTGCGGCGGCTCAATGGCGCCGTCGAGGTCGCCACCAGCCGCCTGTTTGCGACCCAGGGGTTGGATTCGCTGAAGACTTTGACGGGCCTGAGCCTCAAGCCCGTGTTGGCGTGCAGCGAGGCGATCCAGCGCGAGATGAAGAAGCGCCTGGGCGTCGGCGCGGACACCCTCGGGACGCTCGGAGAGGAAGGCTCCTTCCAGGT
The DNA here is from genome assembly GCA_964625855.1 of uncultured Verrucomicrobiota bacterium. Lineage (GTDB taxonomy): Bacteria > Verrucomicrobiota > Verrucomicrobiia > Limisphaerales > UBA8199 > JAPLUA01. The sequence goes on from CAZVFC010000001.1 coordinate 289,609, forward strand.
GGTGGACGAGCACCCGGAGGAGGACACCAATCTCGACGAAGCCGCCGAAGACGCTTCCATTATCCGGTTCGTGAACCAGGTGCTGCGCGACGCCATTGAACTGCGCGCATCGGACATCCACCTGGAGCCTTTCGAGGAAGAACTGCGCATCCGTTACCGCATAGACGGCGTGCTGCAGGACGTGCCGGTGCCCGCCCAGATCAAGCGGTTTCAGCCGGCGATCGTGTCGCGCGTGAAGATCCTCAGCCATTTGAACATCGCGGAGAAGCGCCTGCCGCAGGACGGACGCATCAAGATCCGCATCGCGGATAACGAGGTGGACATCCGCGTGTCGGTGATCCCGATGATCCATGGCGAGGCGGTGGTCCTGCGCTTGCTGCGACAGAACGCCACGCTGCGCGGGATGCGCGAGTTGGGCATGGAAACGCGGGAGCTCGAGTGCTTCCGGCGCGTGTTGGAGTTGCCGCACGGAATCATCCTCGTGACCGGCCCGACGGGCAGTGGCAAGACCTCGACTCTCTATACGGCGCTGAACGAGATCAACGATTCGGTCCGCAAGATCATTACCATTGAAGACCCGGTCGAATACCAGCTTCGGGGCGTCAACCAGATTCAGGTTTCCGAGAAGGCCGGCTTGAGCTTCGCGCGCGGGCTGCGCTCGATTTTGCGCCACGACCCGGACGTGATTCTCATTGGCGAAATCCGCGACCAGGAGACCGCGCAGATCGCGGTGCAGGCTTCACTGACGGGGCACCTGGTTTTTTCCACCCTCCATACGAACGATGCGCCCGGCGCCCTCACGCGCCTCGTGGACATGGGGGTCGAGCCCTATCTGGTCGCCTCGTCGCTCGAGGCGGTGCTGGCCCAGCGCCTCGTGCGGGTGCTGTGCAACGAGTGCAAACAGGAGGACCATTCCCCCGCAGCGCAGGCGTTCAAGGCACAAGTCGGCATCCCCGCCAGCACGACCATCTACCGTTCCGTCGGCTGCCAGGAATGCCGCCAAACCGGCTTCTTTGGCCGCCATGCTATCTTTGAGTGGATGGACTCGGATAACGAGATTCGCCAACTGATCCTTAAGAATGCTTCGAGCGATGTGATCCGCGATGCGGCGATGCGCGCGGGGATGCGGACGCTGGCGGAGGACGGATGGCGCTTGGTGGGCATGGGGATCACCACGGTGGAAGAGGTCCTCAGCGTAACCACCGCCAAGGAGGTTGCCCGCACGACTCGCAACGAGGAACTGGACAGTGCCGGCAAGGAACGCGCACCAGCCAGCGTGGCCCAGAGCCGGGCTTGAGATCATGCCGGTCTTTCAATACAAAGCATTGCAGGCTGACGGGGCGGTCGCCGAAGGGCAACTCGAGGCTGCGGGCCGGCACGAAGCCTTCAGCCAGATGGCCAGCCTCGGCCTCCGGCCGGTTAGCTTGTCCGAGCGCGCCGCCAAAGCCGCATCCGGACAGGAGTCCCTCCTGCCGGCCTCCCTTACGTCGCTCTCGCTTGGCCGCCAGTCCAGCAAGGTTTCCGGCCGGGAACTGGAGAACTTCACCCGGCTGCTCTCCAGCCTGCTCGCCGCCGGAGTGCCGCTGAGCCGCGCGCTCGTGATTCTATACAAAGAGGCTTCCAGCCCCGCCGCCAGCGCCAAATGGAAGGAGATCCACGAACTCGTCATTGACGGCATGTCCCTGGCCGATGCCATGGGCAAGTCGCCGGAAACCTTCCCCCGCGTCTATACCGCGATGGTTCAGGCGGGCGAGACCGGCGGCTTTCTCGATTTGGTCCTCGCGCAAATTGCCGACTTTCAATCACGCGAGAAGGAGCTGCGCTCAAAGGTCATGACGGCGATGCTTTATCCGACTATCCTGCTCGTGCTGGCCCTGGGTGTGCTGGTGTTCCTGCTCACGTTCTTCATTCCTCGCTTTCAACTCGTTTTCGCCGGCTTCGGCGGCGCGCTGCCGCTGCCGACCCAGATCGTGATCGGCATCAGTCATGCCGCGCGGTCGTACGGCATTTTTGCCGCTCTGGCGGCGGTGATCGGGGCTTTTCTGATTCGCAACTGGTTTACCTCGGAAGCCGGGCGCCGGACGTGGGAGAGTTTGATCCTGCGCGCGCCCGTCATTGGTCCGCTGGTGGCGGAGTTCGCTATGGCGCGCTTCTGCCGCATGTTGGGCACCCTCCTGGGGGCAGGTGTTCCTCTGGTCCAGGGCCTGAGCGTCGCCCGCAAATCCATCGGCAACCAGATTCTGGTGGATGCGGTCTCGCAATCTATCGAACGGGTTCAGGAGGGCGGGCAGCTCGGCGCGAGCCTGGGCGACTGCAAAATGTTGTTCCCCAACTCGGTGTTAGAAATGATCTCGGTGGCCGAAGAAAGCGGCAGGCTCGACCAGGAGCTGGTCCGCATCGCTAACGTGACCGAAGGCGATCTGGACCGGCAATTGAAGACTGCCGTGGCCTTCGCCGAACCGCTGATGCTCTTTCTGATCGCCGGCTTTATCGGGACGATCTTCATCAGCATGGTGCTCCCGATCTTCACGTTGCAGGATTACATTAAATAGAACTCGCACTACCCTATGAAAATGAACATGACAACGAAGACAATGACCGCGAACCGGCTGCCCCGCGGACGGCAGGGCTTCACGCTGGTGGAATTGCTGTTGGTGCTGGTGATTCTGGGCATCTTGGCCGCGATCGTCATCCCCAAGTTCTCCGGCCGCACCGAGCAGGCGAAAGAACAGGCGGCCGTCACCCAGATTTCTTCGCTCTCCACCGCCCTCAACAACTTCGAGGTGGACAACGGGTATTATCCGAAAGGCAAGAACGGCCTGCAGGACCTGATCGTCCAGCCGCGCGATGCCCAGAACTGGCACGGCCCGTATCTCCAGACCGACCGGATTCCGCTCGATCCGTGGGGCAACGAGTATATCTACGAGTGCCCCGGCCGGCATAACCCCACCTTCTTTGACCTCAGCTCCGCCGGGCCTCCCGGCGGCGATAAAGTCATCGCCAACTGGACCGTTCAGAAGCGTTGAGGCTGCACCCTCCCATGAGATGGAACGCCAACAGCATGCGAGCCACGGATTTCGGATTTCGACCGCCGGTCGCGATTCGTCGTTCGTCACGGGCGGCCCGTTGCGGCGCCTTCACTCTCATCGAACTGATTCTGGTGATGACCATCCTGACTATTGTGATTTCCCTCACGGCGCCTGCGCTCGCGGATTTCTTTCGCGGGCGCACCCTGGACTCCGAGGCGCGCCGGTTGCTCGCGCTGACGCGCCAGGGCCAGAGCCGCGCGGTGTCCGAAGGCATACCGATGGAACTGTGGATGGACACGGCCAAGGGCGCTTTCGGCCTCGAAGCCGAACCCAGCTACGAGACCGAGGATTCGAAGGCGGTGGAACTGACATTGGACAAGGACATCCAGTTGCAGATCATAAGTGGCAATACCGCGAATGGGGAGAGGCCCTCCGTCGCTGTCCGTTCCACCGACCTTGCCGGTGGGGCGTCGCTCGCAAACCGCCACCCCCATGTGCCGAAGATTCGTTTCCTGCCCGACGGCTCGATCAGCGAGACCAGTCCCCAAGGGCTGGTCCTGACGGGTCGCGACGGCCGGTCCATCAGCCTCCGGCAATCCCGAAATCGTTTGAGTTATGAAATTCCGCCTCGGACCAGCTAGCGAAGTGCACACGGTTCGAAGTCAAAGGACGGGTCCGCGCGGCCCGTCATCCGCTGCGGGCTTCACCCTCGCCGAGGTGTTGGCCGCATTGGTCTTCATGGCGATTGTGATTCCCGTAGCCCTGGAGGGCCTGAGCATCGCCAGTCGCGCCGGTGAAGTTGCCGCTCGCAAGAGCGATGCGGCTCTGGTGGCGGACCGTATTCTCAATGAGAGTCTTGTGACCACGAACTGGAACCAGGCGGTCCAGACCGGCACACTCCGTCAGGGCCTCCGCGATTTCCGCTGGACCCTGCACAACGACCCCTGGACCGTTGACCCGGGCGACAACCGGATGCGACTCCTGACAGTGAACGTAGCCTTTGGCGCGCAAGGCAAGGAGTACTCGGTGCGCCTGAGCACCCTCGCCGACACACCTTCCCTGTTCGTGCTGACCAATTCGGCTCCGTGAGCGAAACCTGGAACGCATACGAATGAACCAAATTCCGCATTCAATGCATCGAGGAGGTGGCCGGAGGTCGCAGGTCGGCCGGGCCGATGGATTTGAATGCACCGCGGCTTTCCGGCGCGATGCCTCATTCGCCGCTCCTGCGGCCATCCGCGGCTTCACCCTGATGGAAATGCTTCTCGCGCTGGCCGTGTCGGCCATCGTGCTGGCCGGCATTGGCGGGGTCTTTTACAGCGCCATGCGTTTGCGGGAACGAACCGCGGCCCTGGTGGATGCTTCCGCCCCTCTAAACCAAGCTTTGGCGTTCCTTCGTCGCGATTTGCGCGGCGCGATGACGCCCGGCGGCATTTTCGCGGGAGTGTTCAGGGGCGGGATGCTGAGCGGCGGTTTGACCGAGGGCTACGGCCTGCAGTTTTCTACCACCACTGGCGTCATCACGGACGACCAACCGTGGGGCGACATCCAGGATGTCGTCTATGAGTTGCGGGACCCGATCGAGCGGAATGATACCGGGGGCAGGGACCTGATCCGCAGCGTGAGCCGCAACCTGCTTCCCGTCACGACACAGGAGGCCACTGATCAATGGCTGCTCGGCAATGTCCTGAACCTCGAGGTGGCCTGCTACGACGGCTTCGAATGGCGCGACTCGTGGGATTCCACCCTCGGCGACACCAATCTGCCGGTGGCCGTGCGCGTCCGGATCGAACTCGCCGCCGACAACGCGGCCGATACCCGCAACCGCGAACCCATCGAGCTGATCGTCCCGCTCGGCATTCAGTCCCGCACCAACGCGATTCCGGCCTCGGAGGACATGCTACTCGAGTGAGCCCCAAACCCAAATGCCGAATGACGAAGCCAGCAGGGCGAAATCCGACTTCGTCCTTCCGCGCTGCCCAGCGCGGCTCCACGCTCGTTATCGTCCTGTGGATTGCGTTTGGTCTGGTCAGCCTCACCCTCTACTTCGCACATTCGATGAATTTCGAACTGCGCGCCGCCGACAGCCGGGTTTGCGGCCTCGCCGCCGAGCAAGCCATTGACGGAGCGGCGCGCTACCTGAGCTATGTGCTGGTGAACGAGCCCACCAACGGTCTCCTGCCCGACCCGATGACTTATGCCTGTGAATACGCCCCGGTCGGCGAAGCCCATTATTGGGTACTCGGCCGCGACACCAATTACTCGATCGGCGCCCCGGAGCTGTCGTTCGGCTTAGTGGACGAAGCCTCCAAGCTCAATCTGAACACCGCCACGAGCAATATGATCGTCTTTCTGCCGCGCATGAACCTGGACCTCACCGAGGCAATTCTCGACTGGCGCGACACCAATGGCGGCACCTTCTCCCAAACGTATTATGCCATGCTGCACCCACCGTACGAATGCAAGTGCGCACCCTTCGAAACCGTGGACGAATTGCGGCTGCTGTACGGGGCGGACCTGGACACGCTGCTGGGTGAGGACGCCAACCGCAACGGGATTCTTGACCCGAACGAAAACGACGAGAACCGCGACAACCTGCCCGACCCCGGGGTGCTCGAATTCGTGACGGTCTATAGCCGCGAGCCGGTCACCAATGTGGATGGCACCGTGCGCGTGAACATCCGCAGCCTGAATGCCAACTCCAGCGAGAGCTTGCGCTCACTCCTCGAGACCAACCTCTCCGCCACGCGCGCCGACCAGATCCTGCAACAACTGGGCCTGGTGAGCAGCGCTTCCGCGGGCGGTGGGGCGTCGTCCGGCCGCGGTGCGGCTGCCGCCACGGCGGCGACCACCGCAACCTTCCGGAGCCCGCTCGAGTTCTACCTCCGAAGTGGAATGACCGCTGACGAGTTCGGGTCCATTGCCAATAAGATCACGGTGACCAACGGCGCTTACATCGAGGGCCGGGTCAACGTGAACACCGCCAGCCCCGCCGTGCTGACTTGCCTGCCCGGCCTCTGCGACACCCCCGACCTGGCCCAGACGCTGGTGAACTACCGCGAGACCAACCCGGACAAGCTTACCTCTGTCGCCTGGGTCGCGGAAGCGCTTGGTCAGAACAACTCCTCGACCCTCGAGGCCCTCCAGACGGTGGACTGCATCACGACCCTGAGCTACCAGTTCAGCGCCGACGTCGCGGCGCTCGGTCCGCATGGACGGGGCTACCGCCGCACCCTGTTTGTGTTCGACACCTGTGACGGCACCCCGAAGATTGTCTATCGTCAGGACCGGACCCATTTGGGTTGGGCGCTGGGGAAGAAGATCCGTCAGGCTTGGCTGGCAGACTCTCAGCAAAGATAAGAAGATGAGCAATCTTACCAACATTATCCGGCTGAAAGGCCAACGGCTGTCTTCCTTGCTGGGGCTTTCGCTGGACGGCAGCCGGCTCGATGGCGTCTGGCTTCGTCGGACCAACGGCTCATTGCAGGTCCAGCAATCGTTCTCCGTCTCGCTTTCACTCGACCCCCTGACCGCGGCCGCGGAACTGGTTGGGCGCGAAATCCGCAACCATTTGGACGCGGCTGGCATCCGCGAACGCCGCTGCGTCCTGGGCCTTCCGCTGAAGCTGGCGCTGACCACGCACGTCGAGCTGCCTGACCTGCCGGCAGCCGATCTGACCAGCTTCCTCCAAATCGAGGCCGAACGCGGTTTCCCATCGGACGTCGCCACCCTGCTAATATGCCGGTCACGGTGCGTCGCCCCTTCCGGCAAGCAACATGCCATACTCGTCGGCATCCCCCGAAACCACCTGGCTCAGCTCGACCAGGTGCTCCGCGCCGCCAGACTGAAGCCGATCAGTTTTCCGCTCAGCTTGGTCGGGCTGCAGCCGCCTCAGACCGAGGCTTCGAACGGCGTGCTCGCGCTGGCCATCGCCGACACTCATGTGGGCTTGCAGGTAACGTGCGGAGCGGGTGTGACCGCCCTGCGCACGATCGAGGGCGCGCTGGAGCTGGAGGGGGGCCGTCGGCTGCTGCATCCCGAACTGGTCGCGCGCGAAGCCCGCATCACTCTCGGGCAATTGCCCGCCGAGCTGCGGGAGAGCGTGCGCCGGATTCGCGTCTTCGGCCCGCCCGATCTCAGCCAGCAGTTGGCCGACGAGATGGAGCTGCGGCTCGAACCGATGGGACTCAAGGTTGAATCGGTGTCGCGCTATGCGGCCAACGAGTTCGGGCTGCGCCTTTCCGCCGACACGCCGGTATCTCCTGCGCTTAGCCTGGCCGCCGGCCGGCTGGCCGACCGCGGAGCTCTGTTCGACTTCCTGCCACCCAGGGTGACGGCGTGGCAACAGGCCACCGCGCGCTATTCGTCGGCCAAGCTGCGGACCGCCGCTGCCGCTGCCGCTGTAGTCCTCCTGTTGGTGGGGAGCTTGTTCTTTGTTCAGCAATGGCAGCTCATGCGTCTGCGGTCGCAGTGGAAGGCGATGGCGCCCAAGGTCAAGGAATTGGAGAAGGTCACCCAGGACATTCACCAGTTCCGCCCTTGGTTCGACGATTCGCTGCGCGCGCTCACCATCTTGCGACAGCTCACCCAGGCATTTCCCGAGGAAGGAGTGGTTTCCGCCAAGACGGTTGAAATCCGTGACCTGAGGGCTGTCACGTGCACCGGTGTCACGCGCGACAACCAGTCGTTGATCCGGACGGTTGACCGACTGCGCGCGTCAGGCGGCATCGCCGACCTCCGGGTCAGCACCATTCGCGGCAAGTCGCCGATGCAATTCACCTTTGATTATCGTTGGAGCGAAGGAGGAAAGAGTGAGGATTAAGAACCGCCAACAAGTGCTCGCGATCGTGGCCGGAATCGTGGTGGCCCTCTTTATCGCCGACAAGGTGATCATTGATCCGCTGATCAACAGTTGGCGACAGCGGACGAAGCAGATCGCCGAACTTCGCAAGAAGGTGGACGACGGCCGCAGCCTGGTGCGCCGCGAGGCCAGCCTCCGCAGTCGCTGGGAACAGATGCAAGCCAACACGCTCCCCAACAACTCGTCTCTGGCCGAACAGCAGGTGCTCAAGGCTGTGGATCGCTGGTGCCAGGACAGCCGCATCACCCCCACCTCCATCAGCTCACAATGGAAACACGACGGCGAGGATTACATGACCGTGGAGTACCGCGTGGAAGCGTCCGGTAATCTTTCCGCCGTGGCGCGGTTCGTTTACGAGGTGGAAAAAGATCCTATGGCGTTGAGGATCCAAGGAGCGGAAATCAGCTCGCACGACAACAACGGGCAACAGCTCAGCCTGGGGCTCCAAATCAGCGGCCTGGTTCTTACCCCGGGAGGACGACAGCGATGAACACGAACCGCGACCAGCCATTTCATTGTCCCGTGCTCCGCAGCCTGGGTTTGGCGCTCAGTATGGCCGCCGGGCTTCCGTTGCTCCTGGCGCCGAGTCTGGCCGAGCCAACGCAAGCCTCCAACAGCCCAAACCGCCTTGATTTCTCCGCCTTCAAGCTCGTCACGGAGCGGAACATCTTTGACCCCCGGCGCTCTCCCCGCTCCGCGCCGCGTTCGACGCGAAACGAATCCCCACGCCGGGTCGTCCGGTCGGAATACTTTACCCTGGTTGGCATTATGGATTACGAAGCTCAGGGGCCGATTGCCTTCTTCGACGGCACCAGCTCGCAATACCAGAAGGTTCTCAAACCGGCGGACACCATCGCCGGCTACAAGATCGCCGCCATCGAGCCCAGCGCGGTGAAGTTGGCAGTGGGAAGCAACGAGTTTCGGCTGCCGCTCGGCATGCAGTTGCGCCGGGACAGCGAGGGTATGTGGCAGATCGCCGAACCGGCCGAGTCTCCCTCCGACCGCTCCGACCGTTTCTCGTTTGCGCAGAACCCGCCGCCACCGTCCCGTCCCTCCACTGGACCTCCGTCTGCGCCCGTGGATGAAAGACCTCCGGATGGCAGGATTGATGCCGAGGCCCTGCTGGCGCTGATTGAGGCACAGGCTGAAGCTGGAGGGACCAACGCTCCGCCCGCCTCGGAACCAGGCAGCGGCGACACGGATTCTGTGCTCCTGCGAATGATGCAGCGTCGCGCACTCGAGGAAACCCAATGAAACGAATCCGAACCCAGGCCATCGGCCGCAAACGGAGATAGAATTATGAAAGCTGTTCAAACCCTTGTGCTGCTGGCAGCGCTCGCCGCCAGCAACTCCGTGCTGATCGCGCGGCAGCCAACCAACGCCGCCGATAAAGGAACCGCTCCCGACGCCCTGACAACCAACGCCGCGGCCGTTGTCCCAGACGACGCGACGGCGACCGGGGCGGCGCCGCTTCCCGCTGTCCCGGCCAAAGAACAATCGCCGACCCCTCCTCCAACTGCGGCGCCCGGAGCCCCTCAGCCAATACCGCAGCCGCTGCCGCCGGATCCGGCAGCGCGAACCAATGCTCCGTCCGCGGCTGGCGACCACATGCCCGCGCCAGCAACCACACCCGACCAGGTCCCCGATATGTCCGCGGCAAATCCGCTGGAGGCCAGTAGCAACGGATCCGATGGCCTGCGTTTGAATTTCCGCAACGCACCGCTGGACCGGGTGCTGAACTATATGAGCGAAGCCGCCGGCTTTGTCATCGTGTTGGAGGCGCGGCCCCGCGGAACGGTGGACGTCTGGAGCGCTACACCCGTAACCAGGGAAGAAGCAGTCAATTTGCTCAACCAAGCGCTAAAGAAGAACGGCTATGCCGCGATTCGCAACGGTCGAACGTTGACGGTCGTGCCGCGAGACGAGGCCAAGACGCGCGACATTCCCGTTTTCGTCGGCAGCGACCCCGCCGCCATCCCCAAGACGGATGAGATTGTCACCCAGATTATCCCCGTTCGCTTCGTGGAGGTCGCGCAGTTAGTGAAAGACCTCCAGCCGTTGGTCTCCATGCAGACGACCATGACAGCAAACGAATCCGGCAACGAGATCGTCATTACCGATACCCAGGCCAACATTCGCAAGGTCGCTGAAATCATCAAAGCTATTGATGCCGGCGCCGAGGACGTCACCGTGGTCCGGGTCTTCCGTTTGACCTACGCCGATCCGACCGAGCTGGCTGACCTCCTGATGAACCTGTTTCCCGACGACAGCCGGTCCGGGGGCAGCTCTTCGCCCGTTCAATTCGGCGGATTCGGGGGAATGCGCAACTTCTTCCGTGGCGGCGGACCGGGTGGTGGCAACCGTTCGAGCACCACCGGCAATCAGAATCAACGGATCAAGAAGCGGTCGCGCGTGCTCGCGGTGCCGGACCCGCGAACCTCCTCGATCGCTGTGAGCGCGGCTCAAGATCTGATGGACCAGATTGATGGGGTGGTTGCGGAGCTGGATTCCAACCCGGCCAAAGTCAAGCAGGTGAAGGTATTCAAGATCGAGAACGCCGACGCGCAGCAAGTGCTGGAGGTACTACAGGATACGTTCCAGAACACCGGCCAGAACAGCCGAAATGCGGCTAATCAGAACAGCGCGCTGCAAAACCGCAGCTCTCAGCGGAGCACGGGTCAAAACAGCTCCGGCTTGAGAACCGGCGGAAGCTCCAGAGGCGGCGGGATAGGTTCGGGTTCCTTCAACCGGTAAGGTTGCCACGCCAGATTCACCATCACATGCAAATACAAATGAAGAGGCAGAATATGATTCAGCCAATCTCGCAATGGACGAGGCGCCTTCTGGTGGCTGGGGCGTTGGGTTTGGCCGCCACCCTGCAAATGCAGGCGCAGCCGGTCCCGGGTGGGTTCGGCGGCGGGAGTCGCTCGCGATCTTCCACCTCCAGCCAATACCCCCGACACGGTGACATCGGCAACGCCATCATCTCGATTGATCCCGAAACGCACAACCTGGTCGTGATCGCAGATGAAGAGACTGCCAGCCACATTTCGCAAGTGGTCTCAAATCTTGATCGGCCTCAGCCCCAGGTGTTGATCAAGGTCGTATTCCTCGAGGTAACGCGGAACAAGGGATTGGACCTGGGGGTGGATGCTTCGTTCCGAGGCACCACCGGCTACTCTCCCACCACCACCACAACGACCAACTACTCGCTGATCAACGGTGGCACGTCGAGTAATGCGATCGTCCCCACTTCCCTGTCCACAGTCACTTCTTTCCTCCCCAGTTCCTTCCTGACGGGAAGCAACATTACCGGCGGGTCAGCGCTAGCCAACCTGGCCAACGTAGCCGGCCTTCAGCAGGGAGTTGGCGGACTGTATCAAATACTGGGCCAGGATTATGTGGTGACCCTCCATGCTATCGCCGCGGCGGGCAACGCCAAGATCCTCTCCCGCCCATCGGTCATCGCCCGCAATAACCAGCCGGCCATGATCCTCGTCGGCCAGAGTGTTCCGTTGATTACCAGCGTGCGCTATGACACGTTTGGCAACGCCATTAACGGTATCAATTATACCGATGTGGGCATCATCTTGAACGTCACTCCGTTCATCACGACCGACGGCCTGGTGCAAATGATTCTGTCGCCGGAGATATCGTCTATTGCGTCCACCGGCGGACAAGTGATTTCCAGTGGTCCTGGCGGGCTCAATCCCGTCACCGCCCCGGCCATTGACAAACGATCGGCCGACACGGTCGTCGTCACCCCCGATGGCCAGACGGTCATCATTGGCGGGTTGATTCAGGACTCCAAGAGTGAGGCCGAAACCAAGATCCCGTTCCTCGGAGACATTCCGCTGCTGGGTAACCTCTTCAAGCGGAAGGTCACCACGGATGGAAAGACCGAGCTCCTGATCTTCCTGACGCCTCACGTGATCCAGGCCCCGTCGGAAATCGCGTCACTGACCGTGACCGAGAAGATGAGGTCGGAGGGCGTCAAGGCCTTCAGCGAAAAGGAACTGGACAAGTTTCTCGACTCGCTCCCGACCAAAGGCAGCACCCAGAAGCCGGCGAAGACAAAGTCCGCCCCGCCCGCGAAGTCAAATTGATTCGCATGGAAATGGGCCGCCGCAGTTTGTTGGTTTACGGACTCCTCGCCGCCGTCTGGGTTTTGGTCCTGGGCTGGCAGGTCGAGGAGCACCTGCGGGTAAGGAACGTCGCCCGGACGGACTTGCGCAACCGCTCCAAGGATATCGCCAATACCCTCAGTGCTATTATTCGTGGCATGCGATTCCGGGGGGCGATTTCCCAGGAACGCCTCGAACCGGTGCTGAATGAACTGATCCACGGCGGCACGAACGAATTGATCAAATCGAGCGAACTGCTCTCTATTGTGCTGCTGAACGCGACCAATGGAACAGTCGCCTCCGTCGGCAGACCGATCGAACAGTATCTGCGCCGGGATGATTTCTTGCGGGAGGGCGAACATTGGGGTCCAAAGAGTGTGACCTTGGTCAACCCGGTTGACCTGGGCGCCAGCCTCAGCACGGAAGGGGTGACAAATACCTTGATTCTACCGCCGCTGAGCGCGTTCACCAACCGCACCAGCGAACCCGGGCGCGAGTTCTCGCGACGGGGGCCGCCACCTCCGCCCCCGCCGGAGATGGCGCATCCGGGTGGACCGGACGATCCAGCACTGACCAATCCACCTCCCTGGGGACGGGAAGGCCGCTCGCGCGATCCGGGGAGCAGGTCCCGGCGCCCGTTCTGGCTGCGGGGAATGGACGAGACCGAGGTGCAATCTCTGGTCGCGAAGCGCACTCTGCACGGGCTGGTCCTGACCATGTCCACCGAGGCAGTGCAGGCGGCAACCAACCATGATTTGTGGCTGCGAACGGTAATCGTGCTGCTGGCAACGGTTTCGGTTCTCGGTTCCGGCCTGGCCTGGCGCAACCTAACCAAGTCCTCGGAGCTGCAGATTCGCCTCATACGCGCCAGCGAGATGAATACCCACCTCAAGGAGATGAATCTGGCCGCCGCCGGCCTGGCCCACGAAACCCGCAATCCGCTCAATATTATTCGCGGCCTTGCCCAGATGATTTCCAAGCAGCCGGCCGTCCCATCAGAGATTCAGAAGAAGTCGCGGGAGATCATTGATGAGGCCGACAAGGTGGCCGCCCAGTTGAATGAATTCATCAACTACTCCCGCCCGCGCGAGGTCCGCCGCGCCAGGCTCGCTCTCGGGTCGGTGGTGAACGAAGTCGTTCGCGCGCTCAACTACGACCTGCAGGAGAAGAAGATCAGCCTGCAGATCAAGGGCGAATCGCTCAGTGTCGAGGCTGATGAGCAATTGCTTCGCCAGGCCCTGTTCAACCTGATCCTCAACGCCATCCAGGCCGTGGATGGCAGCGGTGAGATTCAGGTCGTCGCCGAGAAGCACAGTCTCTCCGAAGCCGTGCTTGAAGTGCGCGACAATGGTCCGGGGGTTCCCGCAAACCACCGCAGCGAAATCTTCAAACCGTATTTTACGACCCAGAAGCAGGGGACCGGTTTGGGGCTGGCCGTCGTTCAGCAGATTGTCCTTGCCCACGGCTGGGAAGTCGAATGCCTGGCCAACGAACCTCGCGGCGCCATCTTCCGCATAACCCATCTTAAGCTCGCCGGTTAGGGGACGCCTGCCCTGCTCAAATGCCGGCTTGAACTGGCCCTTCCTCGGCTGTAGAAGGAGAGCGAACTGGTTATGACGAATAACATTCTGCCAACCGACATCGAGTTCGCCACAAAGCTTCTCGCCGCCAACCAGGACGACGCAGCTATCGTCACGGCCCTCGTTCATCGTGGCATCGAATCCGCCACGGCCACGCAGATGGTGGTGGACCTGCGCAGCGGTCGGAAAGTCACGCCCCAAATCCCATCGAGTCTGGAAATTGCCCCCGGACGGCGATCCGGATCCAGAAGCGCGGCCACCCAACGCGAGTTCGCTCAAGCCTCGCGAGCCCTCGATCCGGGCACCCCGCGCAGGCGGTCTGCCTCACGCAGCCCAGGAGGCCGCAAGACATCTTCTTCGCTATGGATCGTCGCCGCCGTTCCTGTCTGCCTGGTGGCCGTCGGTCTGGTCCTTCTCGTTGCGAACCGCCTTCGCCACAGTGGCGATGATGCCTCGGCTGATAAACCGTTAAAGGCGGCTTCGACACGCCAGTCGGCCTCGCCGGCCGACGCGCGCGCGACGGAACCGCTCGCCAAGCCGCCAACGAACAATCCCGCCATCCCACACGGTCTGACCACGGTTGGCGGATCAGCCGTTCGGGCTGAGCCAACGCCTGATTGAAATTGACCTGAAGCAAGGGCGCCACGCATCAAGCGCAGACCCGCTCGCTATCTCACTTCCACCTCGTCGAAGACCGCTCGTATTCGACCCGCGGGTGATCTGGCGTGGCAGGCGAGAAGGAGATGCTCACAAACGACGGACGCACATAGCGGCGCGCGTCGTAATCAAGCTTCGCGCCGGGCACGTTGCACGTCACCCGCGCCGAACCCATATCCGGCAGATGCAGCACGCAGGGCAGCGCCGTGCGTCGCTCGCCTGGCCGCATCAGGCGGAGCAGCGTGGCGTGCCGGGCCTTTTGATCAAACACCAGCCGGAAGGGTGGCAGGCCGCCCCTGGCTTCGAACCGCGAGCGCAACAATTGTGATCCTTGACTTCATGGACCTTGCCAATCGAATATCGGCTCCCGCCCTGCCGGGCGAACGGCTATTTCCCAATGGTCGAGAAGATGTAAACGAGCACCACGCCGATCACAACCCCAAGAATGATCCCGACAATAATGAAGATACGATTGACCTCGTTGGTTCGCTTCGAAAAACCCGCGGCCTTGGTATCAAACCCCGGACCGCGAGAAGTCTGGTCCAGGTCGCTCTGGTTCACCCCGCCGGCGATGATGGTGGTGCGGTCAAACTGCTTCTTCCCCGTCGCAGTCAGGGCGTCGGTTTCCAGGCGCATCTGGACCTGGCCCAGGCGCAGAATCTCCCCCGGTTTGAGAACGCTCTCGGTGGTGGCGACGCCGTTAATGTAGGTTCCGTTGGTGGAATGGAGGTCGCGGACCCTGACTTCCTTGTCGTGCAGCAAAACCTCGCAGTGGTGGCTGGACACTGATGGTTCGGCGATTTGGAACACATTGTCCTCGCTGCGGCCAATGGTGGTTTTGTCCACCTTCAGCTCGCAGGTCCGCCCGGTCATTCCCGCGCTCAGGAGAACCAGTTTCACGGGTTAATCATTTGATCAGCTCTTCCGCAATCTGAACGGCGTTCAGGGCCGCGCCCTTGAGGAGTTGGTCGCCGCTAACCCAGAAGCACAGGCCGTTGTCCAGCGCGCAGTCCTTGCGGAGGCGGCCCACGGCGCAGTTGTACTTGTCCGACTGGTAAAGCGGCAGCGGGTACTCGCTCTTGGCCGGGTTGTCCACCACGTCCAGGCCCGGCGCCTTTCGGAGCACGGCCAGCGCGGCTTCGACGCTGGTCGGCCGGTCAAACTCCGCGCTGATGGCGATCGAATGGGCGCGATATACCGGCACGCGCACGCAAGTCACGCTGGCCCGGAACGTCGGGTGGTGCATGATCTTACGGCCTTCATTCTCCATCTTCATCTCTTCCTTGGTATAGCCGCTCGGCAGAAAGGTATCCACGTGGGGCAGGACGTTGAAAGCGATCTGGTGGGGATAGACTTCGCGCGTGACCGGCTGCTTCTTGACAATCTGATCCACCTGCCGCTCGAGCTCGGCGATGGCTTTGGCGCCCGTGCCGGAGACGGCCTGGTAGCTGGACGCGAAAATGCGTTTGCAGGTGAACGCCGCGTGCAGCGGGTAGAGCGCCATCAGCGCGATCGCCGTGGTGCAGTTCGGGTTGGCAATAATGCCCTTGTGCCATTTCACATCCGAGGCATTGATTTCCGGGATGACCAGCGGAACCTTCTCGTCCATGCGGAAAGCGCTCGAGTTGTCCACCACGACGCAGCCGCTTTGGGCGGCAATAGGCGCATATTGCTTGGAGATGCTCCCGCCAGCACTGAATAGTGCCAGGTCAATACCGCCGAACGAGTCTTCCTTCAGTTCCTTGACCGTGATCTCTGTTTCCCGATACTTGAGCTTCTTACCCACGGAGCGCGCGGAAGCCACCAGCGTGAGTTTTCCCACCGGGAAACTGCGCTTCTCGAGCGTCTTGATCATCTCGATGCCCACGGCGCCAGTCGCGCCGACTACGGCCACATGCGGATTGCGGTTCATACAAACTGGGTGGAGCATAACGGTGGCGCCCCTCAGGTGTCAACGTCAGGAGTTGGCCGCGCTCGCACCCGGGCTCGGGCGCATCCCGACGGCGATACCTACTTGCGCTTCAAGCCTTACCGACGGTCGTGGATGGCGCTCCTCCCGCGAGGCTACGGTGCCACCCCGGTGAGGTTCCCATGGGGGTCGGCCCCCATGGGAACCTCACCGGGGTGGCACCAAGCCCACACCGTGGTCTGACCGGCCCCGCCGCCAGAGGCGGAGACGGGTTGGATGACCGTAACTCTCGTGATATAAAGAATATAGACTTCTGGAAAGGCGGGATCGCAAGAGGCTTGGCCTCAAAAGATCGGCCGGCAGGTTGTCCAATGGCCCCGTGCTCTGGCCCGAGCCCAAGCCAACTGATTTCTGGCCGACTGTGTGGCCGGCGGCGGTCTCAACGCACGCGGCTAAGCCGGTATGCCTCCGTGGTGGTGTAATACTTGGCGAGCATATTGGGCACCTCCCAATCCGGCAGCTTGCCCGCCGCCAGATAACGCAAGAAGGCCTTGGTAACCTGCGCAAAGTGTTCTTCGTGGCCGACCCGGTACTTGGCCGGGATGAGGATCTCCCAGGAGCCACCGGCCGCTTTCAATTCCAACCCCGGCCAACTGGTGTTCAGCTTGGCAACCGCAACTCGAACCCTCTGCTCGAATTCCGCCGCCGGCACGCCGGAGGTGTTCTCGACGTAGAGGGCCGGCTTGTAATTCTGCTCGGCCCCTTGCTTGATTACCAGGTTAGCGCGGGTGCCCCGCAGGAGCGCGTAGTGGGTGTCGGCGGTGCCCGGCGGCGCCTCGAATTTCCACAGCGCCGCAACCTTGGCGTGGATACCGCGCAAGGTGTAAGTGATCTCGCCGTTGGCATAGACCTCGAGCGCTCCATCCGATCCCACGTCTTTCTTGAAGAACTCGGGGTATTGCTCCAGGCCCGTAGAACGTTTGAATTGCTCAGGGGTCAGTTTGGTGGACCAGCGGCGCGCGCTGAGGGCTTTGACGTCCTTCTTCCAATCAAGGGCTTGATCCGGGAAACAAATCCACTGGACGGCATCTACCAGGTGGGTGCCGACATCCGGGACCGCTTCTCCTTGCTGGCGGACATCATAGAACCAGGCCGGGCGGATCAGCGGTTTTCCCGCGACTTCCTTGAAGAAATGGTGGACGCTCTCCATCTCGACCGCCGGCTTGTCCGGCGTGCCTTTCTGAAATGTGCCGAAGAGCTCGGGCATGCCGGCCAATTCCCGTTGCAGGATGCTCGTGATCTCGAAGCGCTCGGTCATGATGTCAAACAGCAGGACCTTGTTGCCCGCGGCGCGCGTGAAGGCCCGCCGCAGCAGATTGAAGTTGGCGGGGGTGATGGCCATGGGCTTGTCGGCGAGCACATTAAACCCAGCGGAAACGGCTCGCTCGATGTATTCGGTCTTCCGCGCGTTATTGCCGGCGAGCACCACAACGTTGCCGGCCTTCTCCTGCACCATGCGCCCGAGGAAATCGGGGCCGGTATAGACCTTCTCCTGCCAGCGGGTCGGTTCGTTTGTGCGCGTGTTGAAGCCCTCGATGCGCTTGAGGTGGTCCTGCAGCTCGGGTCCCTCCGGCGCATAGACCTGAACGACCGGGCTGACTTGCGGGTACATGAATTTCTGAACCAGGCCCGCGTGGAAATGGCCGGGATCAAGCGTGATCAGCCGCACGGAGTCAGCGGCTGGGGCAGCGGAAAGGGTGGCGCACATGCAGTAGAGGCAGAAGACGGTGGCAAGCCAAAGTCCGAAGTCGGAAGTCCGAAGTCCGAACGGCAGGGGACGAGGGACGAGGTGGGAGCAAGCTGGAGGATTGGCTGGCGGCCGTGACATCGAGCGGCTCGCGTTGGGAGCTGTGGGCGGATTCATGCGTTCTTGATAGAGCGGCCAAAGCCGCAGGTCAATTCACGTTTCACTCGTCACGGTTCGCGTTCAGGTCTTCTTGAGAAAACGATTGATGCCGTAAGGGGCGCGCTCGGGGCGGGAAAGCATGGCGTTGGCCTGGTCGTCACCGACGAAGGTCTCCTTGACGGGGTCCCACCGCAGCTTGCGGCCGAGCTTCATGGCAATCCAGCCCAGGATGCAGGCGCTCGTGGCGCGATGCGCTTGCTCCGGGTTGGTGGCCGCGGGCTGGCGGGTTTGGATGCTCTTGAGCCAGTCGAGGTGGTGATCACTGCTCGGGTGGGAGTGGTATTCATTGGGGCCAATCTTCGAGCTCAGGATCTTGGGGTCGCTCGCTGCCAGAGCTTTGCCAAACTTGCTCACGGGATCGCTGGCCGTGACCTTGGCGGCGCCCCGGCTTACGAAAATCCAGCCTTCGGAGCCCTCGAAACGGACGCCATTGGTAAAGTTGTTATCAATGATCATGGTGGCGCCGTTCGCGTATTTCGCTTCGATGTGATAGGGGCCGTGGACATTCCAGAGACCCTGTTTCGGGAACTCGGCTTTGCCTTCGATCTCGATTGGGCCGGTGTACTCAGTGCCTATGCCCCAGTGGCCGATATCCACATGGTGCGCCCCCCAGCCGGTGATCATGCCCAGGCAGTAAGAATCAATGCGCAGCCAGCCGGGCCGTTCGGTGATGCTGTTCTGTGGGTGGACGCGCTCTTCGGTATAGGGAACCTTTGGGGTGCAGCCCAACCACATCTCGTAGTTGAGGTTGGCCGGGACCTCCATCTCCTGCTCGTTGCCGCCCGAGGGGTCCACCGGCAGGCCGACCTTGACCGTGTGCACTTTGCCGATGCGCCCATTGCGGACCAACTCGCAGGCAAGACGGAACTGGGATTCAGAACGCTGCTGGCTGCCAATCTGGAACGCGCGCTTCTGCGCGCGGACGATGTCGCTCACCGCGCGGCCTTCAACGAGGGTCATGGCGAGCGGTTTCTGGACATAAATGTCTTTCCCGGCCAGGGCGCCAGCGATGACGGGCTCGGCATGCCAGTGGTCAGGCAAGCTTACGGAGATCGCGTCAACCTGCGGGTCTTTGATCAGCTCCCGGTAGTCGCCGTAGGTCTTGACCACCACCGCCTTGTCGCTGCTCTTCTTCTTCGCATACGTCCCCTCGACAAAGGTCTTCGCATGATCCAGGCGCTTCGAGTCCAGGTCGCAGACGGCGATAATGCGGGCACTGTCCTGCTTGAGGAAGCCCGGCATATCCATCGTGTGGCCGATTCGGCCGCAGCCGATCTGCCCAATCTGAATCTTCTTGCTGGGGGCCTCCGCACCAAAGACTGACGCGGGGACGATGGTCGGGAAGACCGATGCCGCGGCGGTGGCGGCCAGGGAGCGTTTCACAAACTGTCGGCGGGTTATTTTCAGCGTTTTGTTCATAATATGTGGACCGTTAATGGACACACTCTATTCAGCCCTTTCTTGCCAGACAAGCCCAGCTTAGTACCCATCGCGGGTGGTTCAGTCGGCGGCAGACAGACGGAACATGTCGCGCACCAAGGAACGGATCGCTCGTCGCGGTGAGCAGTCGGGCGCTCACCGGGTTTCGCCCATCGCCCAACGGATACCGCCGAGAATATGCTGGACCAGTTTCGGGTCGGAGTAATGCTCCGGCTTATGGCCGAGGGCAGTGTACCATGCGCGGCCACCCTCGAATTCGTGGCGCCAGGCCAGGGGGAACTCGTCGCCAAACTTCTCGCCCGGATACTTCTCCTTGCCGGGGTCGTTCAGTGTGGTCAGGTCGCCCGCCAGCAGCACGTGCAGGCCCTCGGGCATGTGGTCCACGTAATAAAACTCGTCCGTCCACTTGAAGGTGGCGGGAAGGTGGGCGGTCGAAACGTCCTTGGCGTCCTTCACGCGGACGCTGAACTCCTGCATCTTGGGATGCCGGAGGAACTTGCCGCCGATCAGCGACCAGAACCAGGGCCACTCGCGCATCGAGCCGGTGGCCGAATGGATGCCCACAAAACCGCCGCCAGCGCGAACATAGCCTTGGAATGCAGCCTTCTGGTCCTCATTGTCGAAGATCTCGTTATTCGTGTTGTCGAAGATCAAAGCTTTGTAGCGCCGCAGGTTCTGGGTGGTGAAGACCCCCGGTTCATCCGACACGTCAACCGCAAACTGATTCTCAGTGCCGAGCTTCTGGATGGCGGCGACGCTGGCGGCGATGTTGTTATGGACATAGCCCTTGCCATTCTTGGTATAGACCAGGACCCGGCGCCCGGACTCGTCGGCAAAGCCGGCGGCACTCAGAAGGAACAGGAGAGTGAGACAGAATCCCAGCGCCTTATTCTTGGCACTGCGAGCAGTATTCATAAGCGGTGCGGCGGTTTCGACACATTCATATGACCGGTCACGCCAGCGGCGTGCTCAGTGTCGTCATTATAGGGAGGGCCGACGTGTGAGCAAGGCTAAGATGCAGCGGGTGTATTCCTACCTGAGCCGGCCCAATATGGGCTCTGCCAGGCCCGCGATGGTGCATTTCTCCGCGCCGTTGAGTTCCAGGACGATCAGTTCATTCTTGCCTTGCCGCAGCCAGGGACCCGGGCAATAGAGCGTCTGCTGCGGGCCGATGCTCCAATACCGCCCCAGATTGTGGCCGTTGACCCAGACGACGCCCTTGCCCCAGGTGCTCATGTCCAGGAAAGTATCGCCGACTTCCCCGAGGTCAAACCTGAGCCGGTAAAAGGCGGGCGCATTCGTCGTGCCCCTCTTGAATTCCAATGCCGTGAGGTCCTTGTCATCGAGGGGCAGGTTATAGACTTGCCAGCCGGCTACCGGCGTGACGCCGGCTCCGCTCACCAGTTGCACTGCCCCGACAATCCCTTTGCGGTCCTCCTGCATCTGGCTGCCGTAATTGATGTGCCCGGCGGCTTCCACCAGGATGTCCAGAATCACACCATTGGTGTGCGCAGGCACGACCAGCGGTTCCTGCTTGAGCCGCCGATCCACAATCCCCAGCCTGCGGCCATCCAGAAAGACCAGGCCATAATCGTGCACTTCCTTGATCACCAACTTCACCTCGCCCCTGGGCGGGAGTTTGGTACGGTACAGCAAACACCCATGCGCCTGGTCATAGGACTCCATGAACCCAGGCCAAGTGCTCTCTTTGGGCTTGGGCAGGCTGTCAAAGACCGCGGCAACCTCGGCCGGCTGCATGGGCGGGAGGGTAATCACCCGGTTGCGCGGCGGCACCTCGGGGATCATCTCCCCCGGCGCAAGATGCTTGAGAAACACCTGGCGGAAGACCTGGAATTTTGGCGTCTCCCAGCCAGCCTCGCTGATGGGCGCGCTGTAGTCATAACTGGTGATCAAAGGGAGGAAGGGCGGGC
>CAZVFC010000002.1:0-306546 GCA_964625855.1 uncultured Verrucomicrobiota bacterium
GCCCAAAATCAGACACCAGCCCGCTCCTCAATTCCACTGAAATCGTCGAAGAACCCGTTTTTTCTTATTTTCGTGCTTGCAACGCAGGTTGAATCGGCCATATAAAATCAGTACATTTTGCCGGTATGCTGCCCTGGACGGCCTGGGAAGTAGCTGCCAGATTCGGTCAACCAACCATGCGATATGACACGCGGGGCGAGTTTCGCTGAAGTCGAAAGTGAACCCGCCGTAACCCCTGCCTTGGTGCCCCAATAGATCTCAAGCACGCCTGACAACAGAAGGGAATTCCGGACAGTTGACCCGCATCAGCCCGGTAAGAATCTTCGTTACCATCAACCACAACCCCCAAACCTCATTGCCGCAATACCAATTATGAAAGTACTACTCACGCTCAGCGCCTGTGCCGTCGTCGCGGCAGGCCTTATCACCTCATCCTTCGGCCAGATTCAAGTGGCCGGGACTCTGCAAGTTGATGTGGATGCGACCGGCGTGCCGGCCGGCCCCATCACCAGCCTGCCCAACAATGGCGCCCTGGGCGGCGTCTTCCTGGCTGTCAGCAACGCTAACGCCGGAGCGACACCTCAGGTCATCGCCCTGGGCGGCAACGGAACCCACGGCTTCTTGCTGGATGGCAACAACGTTTCCCTCCGCCACTTCACGGATGCCTCCGGCACGACTGTGATTCTCCCCCCGGCCGGATTCACAGGCGCCAACCCCATATTCTCAGTCGAGGTTTGGATGTACAAGGCCACGATCAATGACGAAACCGGTCCAGTGGCATGGGGCACACGCTCGAATGGCCAGAATGTGAGCTGCAATTGGGGCCGTAACGCCGGTTGGGGCGGTTTTAGTTGGCAAGGTGGTGGGTACGACTATGGTTGGGCCAGTGTGCCGACGGCCGGCACGTGGCATCACCTGGCCTGGACTTATGATGGGGCTGGAAACCTCAGCCTCTACAGGGATGGCGTTCTGGACAGGACAGCGACCCAGACCGCAGTCCTGAACGTGAACCCCAACTACAACATCGTGCTGGGCGTGCAGCATAGCGGGGCCAACTGGGCCGGCTACGCGGCTGGCGTGCTCGCCAAAGTGCGCATTCATGACGGCGTGCTCGACGCCACTCAGGTCCAGAACAACTACACTTTCGAGGCCCCTAACTTCACGAACGGCACGCCCGCCGCCCTGCTCGCCAGCGCGCCGCTGCACCGTTATTCCTTTAACCAACCCGCGACCAATAATGCCATTGGCTTAACCGTGCCGGATACCGGCACTGGCGGCACGACCAACGGCCCCGCCATTGTTCGAGGTACGACGTGGGCAGCCGCGGCTATTCCCAGCTTCGATGGAATCCAAGTGGTTCTGCCCGCCTACGCTGGCAACAGCGCCGCCACCAACAGTTATGTAGATATGCCCAACTATATGATTGCTCCACTTGCTTCCGCCAATGGCGGGCCTGGGCAATTGTCGCTGGAATTGTGGGTCAATGTGAGGGCGACGGCGACCTGGGCTGAACTGGTTTACCTAGGCAACTGCGCGAACGGTGAGATCAGCAGCCCGGGGACACTCAGCACCGGCGGCGCCAATGGCATTGTCATTCCCGCCCAAGTGGGCGGGAACGCAGAACAATCCGGATTCCGCAGCACTGGCGTCGGCAATTATACAATTAGCGCCCGGCTTTTTGGTACAGAGAAACATATTGTGGTGACTTGGGATGAAGCGAGCAACCAGGTCAGAATCTACCATCAAGGTATTCAGGTGGGGCAGTTCGTGGTGACAGGCAAGATCAATACTATCAACGATGTAAACAACTGGCTAGGGCGCTCTGGTTGGCCTGACGCCAACTGTCCCGCTAATTACCGCGAGTTCCGCATTTACGATCGTGTGCTCACCGCTGCTGAGGTCCAACGAAATTACGTGGTCGGGCCCCTCGACCCTGTGGAAACCACCGCCTTGGCCTGGAACGGGAACGTAAACGGCAATTGGGACGCCAGCACTTACAACTGGCTGGCGGGAGCAACCTCCACCAACTTCACGGACGGAAGCGCCGTTCAATTTGACGACAACGCCACTGGCACCACCACCATCAATCTCGCTGCCACCGTCTCGCCGAAGTCAACCCTGGCGGTCAATTCCACCAAGAATTACACCTTTGGCGGCACCGGCAAGATCACGGGCAGCAGCGGCCTGACCAAGGCCGGCAGCGGCACGCTTACATTCACCGGCGCCATGGCGAACGATTACACTGGGCCGAATGTCATCAGCGGTGGGAAACTTGTGGTGTCAAGCTTGGCCAACGGCGGTTCTCCAAGCGCGCTCGGCGCATCCAGCGCGGATCCTGCCAACCTGGTCTTGGCCGGTGGTATCCTCAGCTACCAGGGCGCGCCGGTCGCCATCAACCGCGGATACTATGCCGCTGTTCCCACCAGCACTTTGGAGGTGCAGAACGGCCTCACCCTCACCGGTACCCTTGGCGCCGCGAACGGCAGCGGCTTTGTCAAATCCGGCCCCGGAACGCTCACATACGCCGGTACCGTTTCGAACATCCTCTCTGGCGGGAATTACCCCGGATATAACGTTGACCGCGGCACGGTTATCTTTGATGGCACAGCGGGCGGGCAAACGAACCGCACGGGGGGTGAACTGTGGGTTGGCGCATCCACCAATTACAGCGGCAACCTGATCCTCTCCAACTCCACATTGCTCTCGGATTCTTGGGTGGCGGTCGGGCGCGGTAATGGCGCCATTGGCAATTCATCCACGATGAGACTCGAAAACGGCAACCTGATCCTCGCCGCAAACGGTCTGTCGCTCGGCTACAGCGCGGGCCTGGCCAACGGCGTCAGTCCATCGCTCACCTTGAATGGAGCCTCCACTATCTTCATGCCAGGCTGGACCCTTATTGCCGAGAGCACTGGGTCTGTCGCCAGTGTCTATCTGAACGGCACCTCCTGGATCCGCAATACCCGGCTCTTGCTGGGCATGGCCGGCGGGTCAAGCGGCGCCATAACCATCGCCAACTCGGCTGCGGTCACCAACGCCAGCGGGGGCTACACCTCGATCGGCCAGGGCGGCGGGAGTGAATCCGTCCCCGGCGGCCTCGGCACCATGGTCGTCAAGGACAACGGCGCCTATTACTCCACCGGTGATTTCAACGTGTCCGACCTCACCTACAGCCAGGGCCAGTGCGATATCATGAACAACGCCACGGTGACCACGGGGGCGGGCTATGTCGGCAAAGCGATCAACTGCGTGGGGGTGCTGAACATCTCCGGCGGGTCGTTGACTGCGGCCGGAGCCAACTTCCAGATTGGCCAATACGGCCAGGGCACTGTCAATCAGAGTGGTGGCGTGTTCACGGTTGGCCAGTGGCCGTCCGTTGGACGTTTCGCAACCGGGGTGGGCACCTTGAATGTTTCGGGCGGCACCTTTGCTCAGACAAACGCGACCACCGACTTGATGGTCCCCGAAGAAGGCACGGCAATGCTCAACGTGAGCGGCACGGGTATCGTCAGTCTTGCCGGGCGGCTGCGCATGGGTAACGGTGGAACCGCCCCCAACGGCACCGTCAACCTCGACGGCGGCACGATCGTTACCCGGGGCGTGTGGACGGCGGTGCCGGGCGTCGGGTTCAGCTCGTTTTACTTCAACGGGGGCATCCTGCAGGCGGCGGCTGGGGCATACAGCGACTTTATGTCGGGGCTCTCGATTGCGTATGTGGCGCCGGGGGGCGCGCGGATTGACACGGCCGGCAATGACATCACCATTGCGCAGGATCTGCTCGATAACGGCGGCGGCCTGACGAAGCTTGGGGCGGGCACCCTGACGCTCTCGGGTTACGTTTATTACTCAGGGCCGACGGTGATCAATAGCGGCAAAGTGGCGACCAGCACCCGCAGCAGCGGCACCGGCAGCATCACCGTGGCCGATGGCGCGGAACTGGCGGTGCAGGTTCAGGATTACCTGGGCGCCAGTATTAACCCGGCCAATCTGACTTTGGGCAGCACTTCTGCCGGGACCGCGCTCACGATCGGGCTGGGCAATTACGGCAATCCGCCGTCGGCACCGATCAATGTGCCCGGGACCCTCACATTAAACGGGCCGACGACGCTCAATCTTGATCCGGGCAGCAGTTTGAACGCGACGGGCACGGTTCCGCTGATCGCTTACGTGGGCCCGAAGGCGGGCGCCGGCAGTTTCGTGCTCGGCAGTTTGCCGCCGGGAGTCTTTGCCACTCTGGTGGACAATGGGACCGGGCTGGTTTATCTGGACGTCACCTCGATCAAACTGCCGCGCTGGGAAGGCCTGGCCGGGGGAACCTGGGACATCCAGGTGACGACCAACTGGATTGACATAGGCACCCTGCTGCCGGAGTACTACTACCAGGGCAGCCGCGTGCTGTTCGACGACCAGGCCTTGGGAACCACCAATGTGAACCTGATTGCCGATGTCACGCCGGGCGGTGTGGTGGTCAACAACAACTCGCTTGACTACTCGATCAGCGGTGCGGGGCGCATTGGCGGCAGTGCTGGCTTGACCAAGTTGGGGACCGGTTCCTTGACACTTGGCACCACCAATAACAATTACACCGGCCCGACTCTGGTTGACGGAGGCGGCACATTGGTTTCCACCGTGGCCAATAACCTGGGCAACAACAGCGCTCTGGCGATCAGCAACGCCTCGACGCTGAGCCTGGGCGCCAACAGCCAGAAGTTCAGCTCGGTTACCCTGGCCGACGGCACCATCGCCGCCAGCGGCGCCACTGTGACCGCGCCCAGCCTGAACCTCGGCATCGGCAGCGTCGGCGCGGTTCTCGCCGGCGGGACCCTCACCACCTTCGGCACCAACACAGACCTGGTGACCGTGCTGGGCAGCAACACCTATACCGGCCGCACGATTCTGGCCGGCAGCACCCTGGCGGTGCCCAGCCTCGCCAATGGCGGCTTGGCCAGCGGCGTGGGCTCCTCTTCGGCGAGTCCGACTAACCTGGTCTTCGCCGGCGGCGGCCTGAGCTACACTGGGCCGACGGCAACGACTGACCGCGGCTACGCGATAGACGGCGGCGGGACCTTCTCGGTCTCGGGCAATCTCACTTTGCTCGGCCAGGTGGCCGCCACCGCGGGGACCTTTAACAAGGGAGGCCCAGCCACCCTCAACTATGCGCGGACCGGCACCAACGTCCTAACCGCTGGCAGTTATCATATCGGCCAAGGCACCGTGCTCTTCGATGGTGGCGCGAGCACTCCGGGCAACTATCTCCAGACCAACCGGATCAACGGTGAGCTCTGGATCGGCTACGACCAGGTCAATGCTGGTGCAATGATCCTGACGAACACCAGCCTGGGCGTTTCTTCCTGGATGGCTATTGACCGCGGCAATGGCACCGTCGGGAGTTCGTCCAAGCTTACGCTCTACGACTCGGTGATGACCGTCGCGAACCTCTCCATGGGTTACGCCGCTGGTGTTGTGGGCAACTCCAGCTTCCCCGTGCTGACGCTCCTGGGCAACTCAACCCTCACCGTCAACGCTCGCACGTTCATCGGCGAAAGCGCCGGCGCCGATGCGACAATTGTCGTCGCTGGCACCAGTCGGTGGACACAGAACAGCGAGTGGTTCGCGCTCGGCAGCGCGGGCAAGGCTACGATGGTCCTGTCCAACAATGCCCGCGTGAGCTTGCCGGGAGACTGCAACGTGGGCGACGTCGCGGGCGGCGATGGCACGCTGTACCTTTACGACAACGCGACCAACCTGGCCGCAACTTTGTATGTCGGGAAGGGCAACGACAGCGGCGCGGCCATCGGCGTGGTGAACCAATACGGCGGCTACATGGGCCGCTCGTCTGGTGGCGGAGACTGGCGCATTGGCGGGAATTCTTCCACTCTGACCGCGGGCTCAGTCGGCACCTACAACTTGTATGGTGGCCTCCTTGAACCGGCCGGGAACTTCCAGATTGGTGCCTGGGGCACCGGCACCCTCAATCAGAGCGGCGGCGTCGCCAACTGCGCGAACTTCCCGGTGGTTGGGCGCTTCCCGGGGTCGGTCGGCATGTTGACCGTTTCGGGCGGCGTATTCAACCAAACAGGCACCGGCCAACTTCTAATCATTGCTGAAGAAGGCACCGGCACACTGACGATCACTGGCACCGGGACGGTCGCCTCGGCCAACGGCGTCTCCATCGGCCACACGGAAACCGGCATCGGCGTAGTGAATCTGGACGGCGGCGCACTGGTCACCACGCGCATCTTCCAGAATGGTAGCGCGGGCGCCTCCAGCACGATCAACTTCAATGGCGGCATGCTGCGGGCCAACGCGGACAACGCGACCTTCATGACCGGCCTCGGCAGTGCCAACGTCCTCGCCCCTGGTGCGTTCATTGACACCACCAACTTCAGCATCACCATCGGCCAAGCGTTGCAGGGCAGCGGCGGTTTGACCAAGCTCGGTGCCGGCATCCTGACGTTCACCGGCGCTAATACTTATAGCGGCCCTACGGTCCTCAACAACGGCATCCTGGCAGTGAACGGCTCGATCGCGGGCTCAGCCACCGTCAAGGCGGGCGCGGCCCTGGCCGGCAACGGGACCGTCGCCGGCACAGTAACGGTGGAAGCGGGTGGCGCGGTCAGCGCGGGCACCGGCATCGGCACACTGACGCTGGGCGCTTCGCCAGTCCTTAATGGCTATGTCCTAGCTGAGATAGATCGCAACGGCGGCGCAGAGCTGGCCGACCTGATCACGGTGACGGGCAACCCGATCGCCTACGGCGGCACGCTGGTGGTCACAAACACCGGGGCGGACCTGGTTGCGGGCGACACGTTCAAACTGTTTGAGGCTACCAGCTACGGCGGCGGGTTCACGCTGCTGTCTATGACACCTGGCCAGGTCGTCACTTGGAACACCGGCAACCTGACAGCCAACGGCACGATCACCGTGTCAACTGCAGTGCCTGCTCTTCCGAGCACGCCGACCAATATTGTCGGGGTGGTTGTGAACGGCAACCTGGAGATCTCCTGGCCGATTGATTACACTGGCTGGCTTCTGCAAGGCCAGACCAACGTTATCACCGTCGGCTTGAGCAACAACTGGGCGACGGTTCCCGGTTCCGCCGCCACCAACCGGGTCATCCTCCCGATAAACCCGGCCAACGGCAGTTGCTTTTTCCGCCTGGTTCATCCGTAAGACCGTGCGGATAGGATTGCCCCTCGCTTAGCAGAGGGGGCAGGATCTTGAAGTTCGTTCCGGCTGATCCTGCCCCCTTCTTACTTTCCATTACTCCCCTTGATTATGCGATGCCAGAGGCGACCAACTCGTCCCGGCTGTTCAGCATTCTGGCAACGCAGGCACTTGTACCCAAAGCTCTAATGAACTCCCACAACGAACATCCTGCCCGTCCGAAACTCGCGCCGGTGCTTGGCCTTGGGTCCGCCATGCTTGTCCTGTGCGGCGCGGCTCGTGTCCACGCCCAAGCAGTTCTGGAGTGGAACGGCAACGTCAACCACACCTGGGACCTGGCTACCTCGCTCAATTGGCTCGCGGGGACTTTGCCGGTCGCGTTCACCAATGGGGCCTCCGTGGTTTTCAGCGACCGCGCGGCGGGGTCCGGCTCGATCAGTCTGGCAACCGAGCTCCAACCAGCCTCCGTAACGGTAAGCAACAGCATGAAAAACTACCGCTTTGCCGGGCCGGGGTATGTCAGCAACAGCACCACCTGGTCCAAGCTGGGGCCGGGCAACCTGATAATCGGGCCGGGCACCACTCTCGCCGCGAGTGGAAGTCTCCGACTCGGAGGCGGTACCACCCTGATCGAGGGTGACTCCCTCCAAACCAATGTTGTTAGCGGTGAGGTGTGGATTGGCCACACGACCACCAACCCCGCGGCGCTGATCCTGACGAACACCACCGTCAGCGTGTCATCCTGGGTGGCGGTGGGTCGTGGCAACGGAACGGTCGGCCATGCGTCCAGCGCCGCTCTCCATGATTCGACGCTGTTCTGCAACAACGTTTCTTTGGGCTACTGGGCGGATGTCGGCGGCAATCTTCAGTCACCCTCGCTCACGCTGCGGGGAGCTTCGCGGCTGATCAATTCCGGCAGTGCGGGTCTCTACCTCAGTGAAAGCAGGGGCTCATCTTCCAGTGTCAGCATTAACGATACCTCCTGGGTCTGGTCGGCCAACAAGGTGTTGCTGGGTATGCAGGCCGGGGCGACCGGGGCGCTCGTCATCGCCAACTCGGGCGCGCTGACCAACGGCGGCTACGCGTCGGTCGGCGCGAATGGCGTCGGGTTCGCCACGCTCAAGAACAACGCCGTCTGGCAAGCGTCCGGAGATTTCAATGTGGCAGATACCGCCGGCAGCCAGGGCACCGTCACGATCCAGGACTCCGCATTGCTACGAATCAACACGCTCTACATGGGCAAAGCCGCCAATTCCACAGGCACCGTGTTCCAGGCCGGCGGAACGGTCGTCCGCAACGCCGGGGGCGACTGGCGGATCGGCGGCAACGCCAGCGGGGGCGCCAACCAAATCGGGATCTATTACCTTTCCAACGGTGTGTTCAACGCCGGCGCGGCCAACTTGCAGGTTGGCGCCTACGGCACCGGCTATTTCAATCAGAGCGGCGGCACGGCCACGGTCAGCGCCTGGCCTTCAATTGGCCGTTACGCCGGCGGCGTGGGCCAGCTCAATGTGTGGGGCGGCAGCTTCAATGCCACCGGAACGGGCAACGCCCTGATCATCGGTGAGGCGGGCACCGGCACGCTCACCGTCAGCGGCAGTGGCTTGGTTAACGTCGCCAACGTCTTGCGCCTGGGCCAGGACAGTGGAGCCTCGGGCACCGTGAACCTGAACGGCGGCACGATCTCGGCCAAGCAGGTCTTGAGCCCGAACTCGTCAGCCTCGAGCACGTTCAACTTCAATGGTGGAATACTGCAGGCGGCTGCTGGAGCCAACAGCGCGTTCCTCGGAAGGCTCTCCGCCGCGGTGGTCAAGAACGGTGGGGCTATCATTAACAGCGGCACAAACACCATCACCATTGACCAGAACCTGCTTGACGGCAGCGGTGGTGGCGGTTTGGCCAAACTCGGCACCGGCTCTCTGACCTTGGCCGGCAACCTCGATTACACCGGCCCAACTGCCGTCAGCAACGGCGCGCTGATCGTGACTGTCCCTGCCTCCTTCGCTAGCTCCGTTTGCACGGTTGCTGCCGGAGCGACGTTCGGGGTGCGGTTGGCGGCGGCCAATGCGCAGCTCGCCGCGCCCGGCCTGACCCTGCCGGCGGGCGGGGCTTCGCTCCTCTTCAATTTTGCGGGATTCGGTGGTCAAAGCACCGCGCCGCTCTCGGCCTCGGCGCTGGCTGTCAACGGCCCTGTGATCATCCACATCGCCGGCGTAAACTTTCAGACCAACCAGTTCCCGCTGCTCCAGTACACCACGCGAACCGGCGCGGGCGGTTTCACGCTCGGGTCGCTCCCCAGCGGCATGCAGGCTCAGCTCGTGACGAATCTCTCAAACATGTCCATTGACTTGAAGGTTATGGTCGCCCCGGTGGGACTGCCCTGGCAGCTCAAACAGGCTCCGATCATGACCGATTGGGCGCAGCAGGTGGACCCAAATAGTCCGTTGCCGGAATACCCGCGCCCGCAAATGCAGCGGACCAACTGGCTCAACCTCAACGGCGTCTGGCAATGGCAGGCCGGCAGTGCGGCTGATCCGATCCCGACCAACTTCCTGGCGGGGAGCATCCTGGTCCCGTTCTGCATGGAATCGGCCATCTCGGGTGTAATGGAGCAGCACGACCGCGCCTGGTACCAACGCACCTTCACGGTTCCTCCCGCCTGGGCCGGCCAGCGCGTGCTACTGCACTTCGATGCCGTGGATTGGGAGTGCGAGCCATTCGTCAATGGCGTCAGCCTCGGTATTCACCAGGGCGGCTACGACCCGTTCACGTTCGACATCACGCCTTATCTGACCAACTCGGGGCCCCAAACCCTCACTGTCCGCGTCTATGATCCGACCGATGCCGGCAGCAGCCCGGTTGTCGTCCCGCTCGGCAAGCAGCGCCTCAGTCTCAGCGGGATATGGTACACTGCCTGTTCGGGCATCTGGCAGACCGTCTGGCTCGAGCCGGTGCCGGTCACCAGCATCGCGGACATCCACCTGGTGCCGGATATTGACGCCCAGTCGCTCAAGGTGAATGTGGCGGTGGCCGGACCCGCCGCCGGCGTCAGCGTTTCCGCCATCGCCTTCGATGGTACAAACCAGGTCGCTTCGGCCTCCGGCGCTCCAGGGGCGGACTTCAATCTCCCGGTCCCGGCCCCCAGGCTCTGGTCACCCACCCACCCGTTCCTTTATGACCTGCGCCTGTCACTCACGACGCCGTCCAATACGCTCGACACCGTCGCCAGTTACTTTGGCATGCGGAAGATCAGTCTCGGCACCAACGACGGTTTCGTGAAGCTGTTCCTTAACAACCAGTTCCTATTCGAATTCGGCCCGCTCGACCAGGGCTATTGGCCGGACGGCATTTACACGCCGCCGACAGACCTCGCGTTGCGCGAGGACATCGAACAGACCCGCGCGCTGGGGTTTAACCTGATCCGCAAACACATGAAGGTTGAATCGCCCCGCTGGTTCTATTACGCTGACAAGCTCGGCCTGCTGGTCTGGCAGGACATGCCGGCCATGACCGCCGGGGCCACCGTTACCGACGCGAGCAAGACCAACTTCGAGGCGGAACTGACCCGCATGATACAGACCCACTGGAATCATCCCTCGGTCATCGTTTGGACGCCGTTTAACGAAGGTTGGGGCCAGTATGACACCATCCGGATTTCCTCCAATATCATGGCCCTCGACCCCTCGCGCCTGGTGAACTGCGCCAGCGGCTGGACTTATTATGACGTCGGCCACATCGAGGACGTCCACTCCTATCCCAGTCCAAGCTGCCCGCAAAACGCGACCAAAGCCGTGGCGAACGGCGAGTTTGGCGGGGTTGGATTGGGCATCACGAACCACACCTGGGCCGCGGGCTGGGGCTACGTGGGAGCCGTGGATGGCGCCGACCTGACGGCCCGGTTCGAGAACTTCTGCGTTCAGATATCGGACTACGTGCAGAACGATGGCCTAAGCGCCGCCGTCTATACGCAGATCACCGACGTCGAAACGGAGTTGAACGGATTGTACACCTACGACCGCAAGGTCTTGAAACCTGATCTGCACCGCATGCAGACAGCGATCGTTTCGCCGATGGGAGTCTATTCGAACCGCACGGTGGTCGCTTCCTCACAGGTCACTCCCCAGAGTTGGAAATACACTTTTAGCTCTCCCGCTGCCAATTGGTACGACACGAATTTCAACGACTCCGCCTGGACCATCGGGTCCGGTGGCTTCGGCACCGCCGGCACCCCGGGCGCCGTGGTCGGCACGACCTGGAACACGGCCGACATCTGGTTGCGGCGCACCTTCGACGGCACCGGATTGACGGCGCAGGACCGGACCAACCTGGTCTTTAGCCTGCATCACGACGAAAGCGTCGAGATCTACGTCAACGGGGTTTTGGCGGCATCGGCCACCGGCTATACCACCAGCTATGGCCAGGCACCGATGAGCGCGCAGGCTCAGGCGGCCATTCTTCCCGGCCCCAACAACGTGCTGGCCGTTCACTGCCATCAAGCCACCGGCGGACAATACATTGACGTCGGCATTGACTTGCGCACCGTCATTGTCGCCCCGCCAACTCCGCCAGTGCCTAACTGGCTGGAAGATGGAACAGGCCTGGTGGGCGAGTATTTTGCGGGCACGGGTCTTTCAAACCGAATCTTCCTCCGCACCGATTCCGACCTGGACTTCGATTGGGCGGGTGGCTCTCCGGGCGGCGGACTTCCCAGCGACCAGTTCTCAGTCCGTTGGAGTACCCGGATTCAACCCCGTTATAGCGAGGTTCACACGTTCCATCTCACGGCGGACGACGGCTGCAGGCTTTGGGTCAATGACCAGCTCCTAATTAATAAATGGTATGACGACACCGGCACGGATAAAACCGGCAGCATCCTGCTCACGGGCGGGCAGCGTTATGACCTGCAAATCGAGTACTACGACAATACTAATGCCGCCGCGATGAAGCTCGAATGGACCAGCGCAAGCCAGCTCCGCGAGGTCGTGCCCCAGGGCGTCCTATTCCCAAACCACCCGCCTGTCTTGGAGCCCATTTCGGATCGGACAATTCTGGCCGGCCAGACACTGATTGTGACCAATTCCGCCACCGACCCGGACAGCCCCGCGCAGACGCTGAGCTTCGGGTTGGTCACCGCCCCAGCGGGGGTCGCCCTCGCGGCTGACACTGGCGTGCTGACCTGGCGCCCGACCCTGGCCCAATCCCCCTCCACCAATCTGCTGACGATGACGGTGACCGACGATGGCACGCCGTCCTTAAGCGCGACTCAAGAATTCACGGTCAGCGTCCAGCAGCCCGCATCGCCGGCGATTGGGGCTTGCACGCTGATTGATGACCGCTTTTGCATGACCGTGGACGGCGAGGCCGGGCCGGATTATTCCGTTTACGCGACGACCAATCTGGCCTCGGGCACCTCCAACTGGGAGTGGTTGCTGACGACCAACCCGCCTACGCTGCCATTCCAATACACTGACCCGGCGCCGGCCAAATTCAGCCAGCGCTTCTACCGCGTGCGGCTGGGGCCGTAGGAATTGCTGCCGGCATGCGAGAATCGCTGCAGAGAGGCTGGTCCCGGCGGGAAACCTCGCTCGTGATTGGGTTCCTTCTGCTTTCAGTGGCTGAGGTTGCCAGTGCCGCTTGCCTCACCAACCCAATGATGCAGGGACAGGATCCCCAGGCGGCATACAAAGACGGCTACTACCATCTCGTACAGAGTGACGGATGCAATATCCATTTGCGCCGTTCCACGTCTCTGAGCGGATTGGTCACGTCCGGAAACCCCACTGTCTTTGCCGCTGGTTGCTCGAACGTCTGGGCGCCGGAAATTCATTGGCTCAGCAACAGATGGTATATCTATTACAGCGTGGACACCGGCACGAACGGCAACGAACGCGTCCACGTGGCTCAGAGCAGCGGAACGAGCGCATTCGGCCCCTACACCGAGCGTGGCGTGCTCATCAGCAGCTACTGGAACATTGATGGCAGCGTCTTTGCCGGCACCAACGGGCAGCTCTATTTCATTTGCTCCGGAAGGCCCAGCGGCATCCAGAACATCTATATTGCCCCGATGAGCAATGCCTACACGCTCAGCGGCGCGCCCACGCTGATTTCCTCTCCGACCCGGACTTGGGAGCGCAACGGCACCGTCAACGAAGGCCCCTATGGTTTCGTTCATGACGGGCGCGTCTTCGTAGTCTATTCCGCCAGCGGCTGCTGGACCGACGATTATTGTCTCGGCCTCTTGACCCTCACGGGGGCCGACATGCTCAACTCCAATTCCTGGACAAAGTCGGGCCCGGTCTTCTCGAAACAGCCGGGTGCTTACGGTCCCGGCCACAACGGCGTAGTGCGGGACGCTGCCGGTCAATGGTGGAACCTCTATCACGCAAACAACCTCAGCGGCCAGGGCTGCGGCGGCTACCGTCAACTCCACGCACAACGCATCTTCTGGAACCCCGACAACACACCTTACTTCGGCACGCCCGTACCCATCGGTTCGCTGGTCACGGAGAGTTCGAATTACCTCGTCTGTAGTTTCCCTTTAGCCGAGACTGGCGGTACTAGCGCTGCTACCATCGCCTGTGGCCCGCCGGGCAGGCTCGTCGGCTCGCCCGCCTGGCTCAACCCGGGACTCAAGTTCAACGGCAGCAGCGATTACGTGGATTGCGGTTCCGCGGTGGGCAACGACGTGCAGAGCGCGCTCACCATCGCCGCCTGGCTCAAGGCAGGTGCCTTTGGCGACTGGGGCGGCATCATGACCAAGGGCACCAATGCGTCTCCTTATGCCATGCAGACGTGGCACGACGGCTCCCTGCGGTTCACCGCCAACTGGGGTTCGCCGCCTGGAAGCGTAGGGGGCAGTTCGTGGAATTCAGCCGCCAAAATGAACGCCAATCAGTGGCATCATGTCGCCGTGACTTACGATGGCGCCAGCGTGCGCTTCTACCTCGATGGCGTTCTGGATGCCAATCAACCTGCGGCCACACTTCATTTCGGCGTCGTTAATGAACCGCTGATCATCGGTGCGGACCTGCCTGGCGGCGATGAATACTTCAACGGGACGATTCGCGACGTGCGGCTTTACGGTCGCGCGCTGAGCGAGACAGAGATCAACAGCGCTTTTGGCATCAACCACGCACCCACGCTTGCACCAGTCTCCAACCAAACGCTTGGCGCCGGCCAGACCTTGCTGGTGACCAACCTGGCCACCGATGCCGATGTGCCGCCGCAAGCCCTCACCTTCACGCTGCTCAATGGACCGACCGGCGCTGAGCTGAACCCAACCAACGGCGTGTTCGTCTGGCGGCCTAAAGTCGCTCAGGCGCCTTCGACCAATTGCGTCCTGCTGTCGGTCGCAGACAATGGCTTGCCCGGCATGAGCGCTACCCAGAGCTTTCTGGTGACAGTTCTGCAGGCGGCTCCACCGTTGGCAGGCCCGACATGGCACGCGGACGGCATGCTCCAGATGCTTGTATCCGGCAGCGTTGGCCCCGATTACGCCGTCTATGCCTCCACCAACTTGTCCCCGCCCCGGTGGTCTCTGATCTTGAACACAAATCCGCCGAACCTGCCCTTCCTGTTCGTTGATCCGCTCAGCTCAAACACGCCACAGAGTTACTATCGAATCATGCTTGGGCCCTGAACCTATGAATCTACGACCCTTTGTTGGCAACTTGTCGCGCGCCCCGAACCGGTCTGTCTCCAATGACGCGAAGGGCGGTTTCCGGCCAGTGGCGCGTTCCCGAGCATCCGAGAATTCCTCCGGCATACTGCTGTTCCTGCTCCTCTGGCTGCACGGCGCCATGCTGCTCGCGCAGACCAATTCCATTACCATCCAGGCAGACCAACCCGGCGCGCCGATCAGCCCGCTCCTCTTCGGCATTTTCTTCGAGGAGATCAACTACGGCGGTGAGGGGGGGCTTTACGCCGAGATGGTTCGCAATCGCTCCTTCGACAATTCCACCAGCCCGGACTTCTGGACGCCGGTAACGCAAGGAACCGCCACTGGACAGTTCGCCACGGATACTACCCAGCCGCTGAACGCCAATAATCTTCGCGCGCTCAAGCTCACGATGGATGCCGGGATCGGCAGTATCGGAGCCGCCAATTCCGGATTCTGGGGCATGGCCATTCAAGCAGGTGCGCGCTACGAACTCAGCCTTTACGTCCGCGCGGCTGCCGGATTCAACGGCCCGCTGGATGTTCGGCTGGAAAGCAGCAGCGGCAGCGCCGTCTATGCTCAAACAGCCTTCTCCGGCCTGACCACCAACTGGCAGCGGTTCGCCTCTACCGTGACCGCTAATGCCACCGATGCCCACGCACGGCTGGTTGTGAGGCTCATGAAGCCAGCGACCGTATGGCTGGACACCATTTCCGTCTTCCCGCAGGCAACCTTTCACGACCGCACCAACGGCGCCCGGCCTGACCTGGCGAGCATGCTGGTGGGGCTTAAGCCCTCGTTTATGCGCTTTCCCGGCGGCTGCTATGTCGAAGGCAATTACCTGACAAACGCCTTTCGGTGGAAGAATACCATCGGCGACATTAGTGCGCGTCCGGGACACTGGAACTCCGTCTGGAATTATGCCAGTACCGACGGCCTAGGCTACCACGAATACTTGCAGTTGTGCGAGGATCTTGAAACGGAACCGCTTTTCGTCATCAACTGCGGGATGGCCCACAACGAAGTGGCGCCGATCAGCGAGATGGGGCCGTGGGTGCAGGATGCTGTGGATGCCATTGCCTACGCCAACGCGCCGACCAGCTCGACCTGGGGCGCCCTGCGCGCGGCCAACGGCCATCCTGAGCCTTACAACCTGACGTATATTCAGATCGGCAACGAGAACGGCGGGACCGCCTACAATGACCGTTACGCTCTCTTCTACGACGCCATTAAGTCGAATTATCCTTCCATGCGCATCATATCGTGCGTGTGGGGCGGCACTCCCACGTCGCGGCCGTTGGAAATTATTGACGAACATTACTACTCCTCGCCGGCTACGTTCGTCTCCTATGCCACCAAGTATGACAGTTACAGCCGTAGCGGCCCGAAGGTCTATGTGGGTGAATATGCCGTCACCCAGGGCTATGGCTCCTGGGGCAACATGGCAGCCGCGCTGGGCGAGGCTGCTTTCATGACGGGCATGGAGCGCAACTCCGACCTCGTTGTCATGGCCTCCTACGCGCCGCTGTTCGGAAACGTCAATTCCACTCAATGGCGGCCCGACCTGATCTACTACGACAGTTCCCGGCGGCACGGCACTCCATCGTACTACGTGCAGCAATTGTTCTCTCAGAACCGCGGTGACATGGTGCTTCCGGCCACAGTCGTGACCTCAACCAACGCACTGGCGGGGATGTGGCCAGGGGCGATTGGGGTCGGTTCCTGGAATACCTTTGTGCAATACTCAAATGTGGTGGTCACGAGCAATGGGGTCACTTTATATCAAAGCGACTTCATGAACCAGGACGCCAGCGGCTGGCAAACCTACAATGGCGCCTGGAACGTGAACAGCGGACTTTACCAACAGACCTCGAGCTCGACGACCGATTGCCGTTCCACGATCGGCAACACCAATTGGGCCGATTACACCCTCAGCCTCCAGGCACGCAAAGTCAACGGCAGCGAGGGCTTTCTCATCCTGTTCAGTTGGCTGGACAACAACAACTTCACCTGGTGGAACATTGGCGGCTGGAATAACACGCTCACTGGCATTGAACGGATAACCGCCGGCGGCAAGTCGCTGGTCGGCGCTCAGGTTTCGCAGACGATTGCGACGGATGTCTGGTATGACGTTCGCATCGAGTTGAGCGGGCCTCGCATCCGCTGTTATCTGAATAGCGCGCTGGTCCACGATGTCACGTATTCCCATGGACTGCTGGCCTCCGCCAGCTACGACAAGACCAGCGGCGAAGTCATTCTGAAGGCCGTCAATCCCTACGAGGCGCCTATGCCAATCGCACTGGACATTACCGGCATTGATTCAATTGCCTCGAATGCCACGCTGATCCAATTGGTTGCCCCCAGCGGAGCTGCGGAGAATTCCCTGGCATCGCCGACTAATGTGTTCCCCGTTACCTCTCTCATCACCAACGCGGGAACCAACTTCGCCGCCACCTTCCCGGCCAATTCGCTTTCGATCCTTCGGTTGCAGGCTGCCGGGATTCGTTTTCCGACCAATTTGCTGCTGCAAGTCCCCTCTCCAATCAACGCCGGCCGGGCCGTTTCCTCCACAGTCTGGGGACAACTCGCGGGGCCGGAAGCCTGGATCAATCTGACCACCAATCGCAATCACGCCATATCGTATTCCTCCGCCGATACCAACCTTGCCCGCGTGGATGTCGCCGGCAACGTCACCGGCGTGGACTCAGGCACGACCCTCATCACGGCTTGCTATGACAGCCTTGGGCTCTTCGCGACTCAGTCGGTGCAGGTCATCGGCGTTCCGCGCGCGCTGGTTCACCGCTATGGCTTTAACGAACCTTCGGGCAGCACGGCGGCCGCCGACTCGGAGGGCGGGCCCGCCTGGGACGCCAACCTGCCGAATGGCGG
The DNA here is from genome assembly GCA_964625855.1 of uncultured Verrucomicrobiota bacterium. Taxonomy (GTDB): domain Bacteria; phylum Verrucomicrobiota; class Verrucomicrobiia; order Limisphaerales; family UBA8199; genus JAPLUA01. The sequence goes on from CAZVFC010000002.1 coordinate 17,714, forward strand.
CACTTTTGGCGGCGGGCAACTGGCTCTGGCGTCGGCGAGCCAGCAATATGTGCAGTTCCCCTCCCATATCCTGAGCAACTACCCGATGGTCACCATCGAAGCATGGGTTACGTTCCCCAGGCAACTGCCGGTGGATTGCTTCTTCTACGGTTTTGGGAATTCGGTGGCCAGCGAGGGGCGAAACTACATCTTCTGCGCGCCTCGGGCCGGGCGCATCGCCATCACCGACGGGGCGTGGTCCAGGGAACAGAATGCCTGGGGAGCCGGAGACCTGAGCTACCGCACCAACCTCCATTTCGTGGCGGTCTATCATCCGCCCGCGGGCTACTTGGCCCTCTATACCAATGGCGTCCTCGCCGCCATCAACAACAGTGTGACGGTGCCGCTTAGCGCCGTGAACGATGTTTACAATTACATTGGCAAGTCGCTCTACAGTAATGATCCGTATCCCGACATGCGATTGGATGAGTTCCGCATCTATGAGGGGGTCCTGCGCCCTAATGAAATCGTCGCCACCCAGGCTCTGGGTCCTGAACAGGTCCTGAGCAGCACGGCTCCAACGCTGCGTACGCACTCATCCGGGACCGAGCTCGTTCTGTCCTGGCCGCTCGCCGCGGCCAGCTTCGCATTGGAGTCGTGTACGAGCCTGGCCTCCGGCATCTGGACGATCGTAGATGCGACTCCGCTGGTGGTCGGCGACCAGTGGCAAGTGAGTCTGCCCGCCTTAGCCGAGACTGAATTCTTCCGCCTGGGCAACGGTGGATACACCAAGTCCTTCGGGTCCAAGTAAGGGCAGGATCGCCGCGATGTCTCCTCCGGTATTCCCGGGGGCGCTTTAGGCACGCCGGAGCAGCGCCGGCGGCGATGCGACCAGCTCCTAACGGAACTGGTCCGGCCTGCCGCCGCGGAAGATGTGCGTAAGTCGCAGGGCTCTTTCCACCCACAAGAGCTGCTCAATACTGCCGCTTCCCCGGCACCAGGGCGGCACGGTGCTTCTCCAGCTCCTGCCGGATATCCGCGATGACCTCGGGGTGCTCGGCGGCGATGTTGAACCGCTCGCCCGGATCGTTCGGCAGGTGGAACAGCAGCGGCGAATCGTGCTTCTCCGGCGACTCCTTGCCGTAGCCCGCAAAGGTAGTGAAGTGCGCTTTATACGGTCCTTTGCGGATGGCATAAACCTCGTCGCCGTTGTAGTAGATGATCATGTTGCGCTGGCTGGGGCCTTTGCCGAGCAGCATCGGCGTCATGTCCACGCCGTCAATGATGCGGTCCGATGGAATGGGCACCTTGGCCAGACTCAGGGCCGTGGTGAACAGGTCCATCGAGCAGGCCAACTCGCGGTTGACCGCGCCGGCCTTGATTTTGCCCGGCCACCAGGCGATCCCCGGCTCGCGCATGCCTCCTTCCCAGGTGCTGCCCTTGCCGCCTTGCAGAAGGCCCGCGCACCCGCCGGCGAGGTCTTTGATTAGCCACGGCCCGTTGTCACTCGTGAAAAAGACCAGCGTATTCTTGTCCAGGCCCTGCCTGCGCAGCGTGTCGAGTACTTGGCCGACGCTCCAATCCAGCTCCTCCACCACATCCCCATATAGACCGCGCGGGCTGGTCTTCGCAAACTGCTTCGACGCAAAGAGCGGGACGTGCGGGTAGGTGTGCGCGAAATACAGGAAGAATGGCTTCTTCTTGTTCTGCTGAATGAACCGCACCGCCTCCTCGGTGTAGCGCTTGGTCAGGGTGCTGAGATCGGTCGGCTGCTCGAGGGGCTGGTCGTCGCGCATCAACGTGCAGTTCCACCATTCGGCTTTGGGTTCGAGGCTGCCCGACGGACCCTTGGCACTCCCACCCGCGGGTTCCATGTCGTTGGACCAGCGCAAGCCGTAGAACCCGTCGAACCCGTGGCTGGTGGGCAGGTTCTGCGGGTAATGGCCCAGGTGCCACTTGCCGATGGCCTGCGTCGCATAACCCTTACCCTTGAGGGCGCGCGCGATGGTGATCTCCTCCGGCGGCAGGCCCCCCGGCGATTTTCTCGTCTGCACCCGGTGTTGCAGATCGCCCGACATGCCGCTGCGGATAGGCAGCCGGCCCGTCATCAGTGCCGCGCGGCTCGGCGTGCAGACGGTGGCCGCGACATAGAAGTCCGTGAAGCGCATCCCCTCGGCGGCCATGCGATCGAGGTTGGGGGTGCGGATGGTCGGATGGCCGTAGCACCCGAGGTCGCCGTAGCCCAGATCGTCGGCGAAGATAATGACGATGTTCGGCACCCTCTCTGCCCGCACGGCGCCGGGCATGGTGATGGCGAGCGCACCGACTGCAACGAGGAAGAGGTTCAACGTATGTTTACGCATATTCACATCTGTAGGTGTCATGTATTACTCGGACCGGCCCATCTGGCGCGAGGAGAATCGGCGACTCGACTCATGGGGCCTGTCGCCGCCCGCATGTGAGTGAATTTGCGCAACTGAGCGATGTGCGTGTGCAGCCGTAAATGCGGTGACGTCGGGAAGGACGGGCTTCCCTGCGACGGTGTAAAAGGTTATTATTCCTGTCTTGTGTCTAGGCCGCTGTTCCGCAAGACGATAGATGAGCTTACGGCGCTATTCGAGGCATCGGCAGATTCCCCGAATGCGTTGGAGGAAATATTGGCGGAGTTGATCCATCGGGAGCGCCCCAAAGCAGTCGCCCTCAAAGCAAAGGTCCAAGATGCGCTCAAAAACGTTGGTGGGCGACCGGCCACCCCGACCTCTGAACCGAGACAGGACAGCACACATCAAAACCCGTTGCCCCGGCCTATCACCAAACAGGTAGGAGGAGCCGGGCGACCCAACTACGAAGACCACACCGCGCCGCCGGCCCAGTTCACCCTGGTCCAGAATCTCGGTGTCAAAGGCAGACCCGTCGCATTTAGACCAACGCTGGGGAACGACTTGCGGCTCGATCTAACGTCCAACGACCCTCCTGTGAAGGTTTTCCGCGTCACGATCTTTGAGCTGATCCGAGAAATGCGCAGGCGTAAAGTCGGGCGACAGCAGTTCACAATAGAAGACGGAGAGCGCGTGGGGTCCGACTCCAGTGGATTCTCCTACCAGTTCGACTTCGTTGAGGAGGCGAACCTGTTCGAAGGTGCTAACGTCGAAATTATAGTCGGCGGGCGAGTTGTGAATGGCAGTATCACGGCCATCTTCCAGGGGCAGATTGTCGTCACGCTCCAGGAAGACTATGGCGGCTTGATTAAGGTTTGTGTTCTTCGCATCGACAATACGGCGCTCCTTCAGGCCCTCCATGACCGGCTCGAAACGATCGAAGGCGGAGGAGTAACTGCGTTCCGGCAGGACTTCGCCGCTAGGTTGCTTGGTAACGAAGCCGACACAAAGCCGCCTGCCCCAACACCGGAATGGCCTTGGCCCTGGAAGCCCACAGTGGACCAGGTGGAGTTTATACGCACAGCGCTCACCAATGAGATCACATGGCTGTGGGGACCGCCCGGAACCGGCAAAACGGCGACACTGTCAGTGCTTACGCAACTGCTTCATTCGGCGGGTAAGCGCGTTTTGATCTGCTCCAATACAAATCAGGCCGTTGATCAGGTGCTCCTTCAGCTGTGCCAAAACATGAAGAAGGCGCGTCGGCCTGAACTCGAGGACGGGAAGGTCGTGCGGTTGGGCCGCATTGCCCATGAGGACTTGGCGTCCACATTCGAAGAGTTTATCACCGTCGATAAGATCGTGGCCCGCAAATCCGAGGCGCTCGTGCAGCGCAAAGCGGAAATCGAAGAACTGCTGGGGAAGATGGGGCATGAGGTCGAGTTTGCCGAGGACCTGCTGCGCAAATTCGCGCTTTGCGATCGCGCCAATGCTGCGGTCGAATCGGCTGAGAAGAAGCTGGAAGAGCGCCGCACGGCGAGAGACGCCGCTGGTGCTAACCATCAATCGGCCAAGAACCGGGTTTTGCAGCTCAACGAGGAACTGGGGAGGCGGCAGCGGTCGGGAGCCTTCCGGCGCTTGATAATGCGGTCGGAGGAGGCGATCAACAGAGAGTTGTCCTCGGCCAAGGCCCAAGCATCCCGAGCGGAACACGAGTCCTCGGAGGCTACCCGGTGGTTCAACGAACAGCAGGCGACAACGACTAAGCTTCGTGCTGAGGCTGACGGAGCCGCGAAGGCCGTAGCAGGTGAAGACAGGAGGCGGTGGGAGCGTGTCGTGAGAGAATACGACGCCCGGCGTCAACCGTTGCGGGATGAATTGGCGGCGATTGCGGCACAGATCGAGAATATCCGTAACTCTGTTCTGCGGCAGGCCACGATAGTCGGTGCAACCGCTACTCGCACTTTCCTGCGCCCTGCGGAATTTGCCTCGTTCGATGTGGTCATAGTGGATGAAGCTTCAATGCTTCTGATCCCGACTGTTTTTCATACCGCAGGTTTGGCGACGCAGCAGGTGGTTGTCGCTGGTGATTTCCGCCAACTGCCACCCATTGTGCAGACGGCCCAGCAGGCGATCCACGACCGACTCGCGCACGACATTTTCCACGAGGCGGGAATCGACAAGCAGGTAGGCAATAACGGCACGGTGCCGCGCTTCATCATGTTGCGCGAGCAGTTTCGTATGGACGACGCGCTGTGCAAAGTGATCTCAACTGCTTTTTACGGAGGCCAGCTTGCGACTGCACACGGGCGGACAGAATCAGCTCTGGACCTACCCGAGTTACTGAAGCAGCGGTTCACCATCGTTGATACATCGCGAGTGTGGCCGTTTACGTCCAGGAACACGTTCAATTCCAGGTTCAACCTCATGCACTCCCTGACATGTCGTAACCTGGTCCTGCATCTCCGTGACCTCGACTACCTGATAGATGGGCACGGTAAAGGCACCCTTGGGCTTTGCACACCGTTCGCGGCGCAAGCGAAGCTCTTGAAGGAGATGCTACGTGCCTACAATGATTTGCATAAGACTGTCCGAGCCTGCACTGCTCATGGTTTTCAAGGTGATGAACGCAAGGTGATGGTGCTCGACCTCGTTGATAGCGTAGGGGAGAGATACGCCGGGATGTTTCTTCAGGCGAATCATCTGGAGCACAGTGGAGCCAAACTCTTGAACGTGGCGTTGAGCAGGGCTAAGGAATCGATCATCATCGTTGCGAATCTGACATTCCTCGACGCCAAGCTGCCGGGCGACGCTATCTTAAGAGGCTTGCTCTACGATTTGCAGCGGACGGGGCGAATTGTGGACGTGCGGGACATCCTGGCACTACGGCCTGTATTCGATGATCTAAAGCGATTCGGGCCACAACCGGAGATTGACCCGGAGGCGCTCAGGACAGGGTTGTTCGGCGGGAGAGATTTTGCGCGGATAGCACGTTTAGACATGGAGTCCGCCAAAGAGTCCATTGTCATTTATTCCGGCTTCATTACCACCGAAAGGACGGCGCAAATGGGTGACCTACTGCGGCGGAAGATTGACTCCCGGGTCCGCGTCCGCTGCATCACTCGCCCACCTAAACGGAATGGTTCAATCCCGGAGGATCAGGGCCGCTCCGCGTTGCGGGCCCTGGAGGGCATCGGAGCGGTTGTTGATCTCAGAGCCGAGATTCACGAGAAGGCTGTCCTAATTGACGGCAAAGTTGCGTGGTTTGGTTCGTTGAACCCGCTGTCACATACAGCGAAGACCAGCGAGTTAATGGCACGGGTGGAGAACGAAGGTGTCGCAATGCAGATCGCCTCACTGCTATCGATCCGCAAACAGTCCGCCGACACCGTCAAGAACGGGGGAATGGCAAATCCGGAGAATCCGCGTTGTGGGAAGTGCGGCGGCTGGACCGTGCTTATTCGTGGTCAATACGGGCTGTTCTTCAGTTGCGAAGCGGCCTGCGGGTGGAAGCAGAACGCCTTTAGCAGGTAGCGAGTAAAGGGGTCGTGAGAATGGTAATGCCTCAGTGATGGCGGAATTGGGGCAGAACTCAGGATGAATCAAAGAGCAGTTCGAAGGGATCGCGCTTCTCATCCTCGGCCAATTTGTCCAGGGCTCGTTTGAACACGCCGAAAACATCATCGGTGCGTTTGCGGAGGGTGTGCAGGACGCTCATGAGGGTTTCCCTGGTCCGCGCCCCCTGCTCGGATTGAGAACCAAAGCTGATCTTGCGGGCGATGACCAATGGGCGCAACTCGCGTTCGGCGCGGTTATTGTCGGCCGGAATGGTCGGTGTCTTTGCCCAGTGGTAGAGGCGGGAGGCGCGCTCGCGGAAGATGTTCTGGATCTTCTGAATACCGGGATGCTGGGCCGATGAATGGACCAAGAAAGGGGTCAAACCAGAGGGTTGTCCGCCGCAGGGGTTTGGAGCTGGGATTTGGCGCTTGACCGCGCAAGGGACGATGCGATGCTAGGCCCATGCCGCGCGAGTTTGGAAGGAAACCACCCTGCCCCTCAAGTGGATTGCCGCGCGCCTCTGTCAGGGGGGAAGGCGATTTCGGGGGGCCGTACCGGCAAATGGAAATGAGCCAGGCCGAAACACACTACCTGTGGTGTCAGCAGTCCGTGCGCGAGCACAAGATATAGCGTTGTTTCTGGCGTTTCCGGCCTGAAGGGCTCCGGATTGCAACGGTTGGGCTCGCGGACGGGTTTCGGGACGGGGATGCCAATGGCGCCGAGAAGAGGGCAGAAGCGCTTGAGCGCATCTACGGCAAGCTGGTGAAGCAAGGCGCGCATGCGCCAAACTTCTTTATTGCAGAATCGCCCGTCCCCGGATGAGACTGCTCTCGTGCATTTTATGAAACGTTGTGAGCGCGGTCTTGGCTTGCTGGTTGTTAGCGCCGCATTGTCGTGGCCCATCGTCGCCGGCGCCGCGCCGCGGCCGAACATCCTGCTCATCCTTTCCGACGACATGGGCTGGTCGGACGTGGGGTGCTACGGAAGCGAGATCAAGACACCGAACCTTGATTCGCTCGCCGCCGGGGGACTCCGTTTCACGCAATTCTATAATGGCGCACGGTGTTGTCCCACTCGCGCTTCGCTGCTGACGGGCCTTTACGCTCACATGGCCGGGGTCGGGCACATGACCGCCAATAACCACCGGCCGGGCTACCAGGGCGAGCTGAATGAGCGCTGCCTCACGATGGCGGAGGTAATGCGGCCCGCCGGCTACCGGACCTACATGGTCGGCAAGTGGCACGTGGCGCGGGACATCGCACCCGACGGCCCGAAGTACAACTGGCCCATGCAGCGCGGCTTCGACAAGTTCTATGGCACAGTGACGGGCGGAGGCAACTTCTACGATCCCACGACGCTCTGCCGCGGCAACACGTTCATCACGCCGGAAAACGATGCGCTATACCGGCCGAAGTCCTTTTACTACACCGACGCGCTCTCCGACAACGCCGTTGCTTTCCTGAAGCAGCATCGGCTGGAGTCTCCGGGGCAGCCGTTCTTCATGTACCTGGCCTACACGGCCGCGCACTGGCCGATGCATGCCAAGCCGGAGGACATCGCCAAATACAAAGGCAAGTACGATGCCGGTTATGACGCCGTCCGGCACGAGCGCATCGCGCGGCTCAGGCAACTGGGGCTGATCAAGCCCGAGTGGACACCAGCCCCGACCGTCGGCGACTGGGCGAATGCTCCAAATCGAGAGTGGGAGATTCGCTGCATGGAGGTCTATGCGGCGATGGTTGATTGCCTCGACCAGGGCATTGGCCGCGTGGTGTCGGAACTCCGGAGCCAGGGCCAACTGGATAACACGCTGATATGCTTCCTGCAAGACAACGGCGCGTGCGCCGAGGACATGGGGCGCAATCCTCCCAAAGAGCCTTACCGGACGGACCTTAAGCCCATGGCACCCGATGAACTCCAGCCCAAGATCTGGCCACCCATGCAAACCCGCGATGGCCGGCCCGTTCGCACGGGACCCGAGGCGATGCCTGGCCCCGCGGATACTTATGTCGGCTACGGCAAGGCGTGGGCGAATGTCTCCAACACCCCCTTCCGCGAATATAAACATTGGGTGCATGAGGGCGGCATATCCACGCCCCTGATTGTGCACTGGCCAAAGGGCATTCCGGCGAAGCGACAGGGGCGGCTCGAAGCGCAGCCTGGCCATCTCGTTGACCTGATGGCGACCTTTGTAGATGTTGCGGGGGCCAAGTACCCCCGGGAGCGCAACGGCCAGGCGATTCATCCCTTGGCAGGGGTGAGTTTGCGTCCGGCGTTCAAGGGCCGAAGCCTGCATCGCGCGGCGCCGTTCTATTGGGAACACGAAGGCAACCGGGCTCTGCGCGAGGGCCAATGGAAGATCGTCGCCAAAGGCCCCGGTGGCCCCTGGGAACTCTACGACATGGAAGCCGACCGCACGGAAAGCCGAGACCTGGCGGCCCAGGACCCGGATCGCATTAAGGCAATGGTCTCGCGCTGGGAAACGTGGGCGACCCAAAATGAGGTGCTGCCCTGGATTTGGAGGCCTGCCTACGGGCAGACAGCAGAGTAGGACCGGCGGCAAACCCGCGCTGCTCTGGCGCCGTTAGAGCTTCCAGCCTTTGCGATACCGGCGCCGGATGAACGGATCGGCCTTCCGCGTGTTGGTGACTTTACACGCGGCGGAATCCCATTCCAGCTTGGTGCCGCTGCGGAAGGCGACGTTGCCGAGCAGGACCGTCTCCGCCAGCGGTCCCGCATAACTGAAGTCGCACAGCGCGGGGGCGCCTCCCTTGCAGGCGGCGATCCATTCCTGATGGTGCCCGATCGAGTCCGGGATATAGAGTGGCGGCGGCTGGAAGCCTTCGAAGTCCTTCTCGGGCAGGAGCCGCCGCCGGCCATAGTCGGCCAGCAGCATGCCCTTGGAACCGACAAAGAGCACGCCGCTGGACCAGTCGGGCACCTTGCCCTCCTTGATCAGCTCAGGCACCTTCCCGCCGTTGTACCAAGTCAGTCGGACAGCGGGCAAAGGTCCGCGCGCCGCGAATTGATAGCGCACGATCAGCCAGGCCGGCGTGGTCTCCGCGTGCACCGGGGGACCCTCCGCCTCGATGCTCGTCGGCGCGCGTAGTTTCAAGGCCCAGAAGGGCAAGTCCATGTAATGACAGCCCATGTCCCCGAGCGTGCCTCCGCCGAAATCCCACCATCGCCGCCAGCTCTTCGGATGGTATTCGGGCGAGTAAGGCCGCGCCGGCGCCGGGCCGAGCCACAAGTCCCAGTGCAGCCCCTCAGGGACGGGTGGCGTCTCCGCAGGCCGTCCTCCCCCCGACCAGACCCGGTCGCACCAGACGTGGACCTCGTTCACCGGCCCAATCGCCTCCTTCTCGATCAATTCCACCACGCGACGATAGTTGGCGGTGGCGTGAATCTGGGTGCCCATTTGTGTGGCCAGCTTGTATTTGCGGGCTGCCTGCGTAACCGCGCGGACCTCGAACACCTCGTGGGCCAGCGGCTTTTCGCAATAGACGTGCCGCCCGGATTTCAGGGCGGCCATCGTGGCCACAACATGCGTGTGGTCCGGCGTGCTGATCACCACCGCGTCGAGGTCCCGGCGATCCATCATCCGGCGGAAGTCGGTGTAAGTCGTGGCCTTGGGGAATCTCGCCTGCGCCGCGGCCAGCAGCTTGTCGTCAATGTCGCAGAGGGCCACAATGTTCTCGTCCCGCACGCCGTTGATATTGCCGCTCGCGCGGTTGATGGTGCCGACCACGCCCAGGTTGAGCTTCTCATTGGCGGAGATCTGTTTGGCCAGGCCGGTGCCCGTAGTTACCCAGAACCCGCCGGTCGTGAGCAAGGTAGTCTTAAGGAATGTTCGCCGTGATGTCATGTGGTTCATAAAGAAGCAATGGTCTCGAAGAGCCGCTACTCGGCCCTATTCGCGGGACCAGAACTCGCGCCACGACCCTTCTCTGTCAATCTCGCTTGAAGCGGGGGATAGGGCCGGCCGGGAAGGAGCTTGGCGCCGTCGGAAAAGCCTTCGGGTCGTCCGGCGAGCTGGGCCACCATCCGCGCCCGCCATTGCTCCAGCAAGGCGCGCTGCGAAGCCACTTTGGCCAAGTCATGCTCCTCGCGCGGGTCCTTGGCCAGGTCAAACACGTGTTCGGTTCCGTCCAGGGGCCGCCAGATATACTTGAAGTGGCCGTCGGTCAGGGCGTGGAAAGCCTGCTGCTTGCTGTAACACGGCGCGTGCTCAAAGTGCAGAGTCCCGCGGACTATTTGCTTCTCGCCGCGGAGCACGGGCACCAGGCTGACGCCATCCATCGGTTTGGGACAGCTTGTGCCGGCCAGGTCCAGCAAAGTGGGCATGACGTCCTCCAGGCAGACCGGCTGCATGGAACGCAGGCCCGCCTTGAAGCCCAACTCCGGCGAGCCGGCGACCAGGAACGGAATGTTGGCCGAGCCCTCGAAGGGCTCGCACTTCCGGAAGAACCCGTGGTCGCCGAGCATCTCGCCGTGGTCGGACGTGAGCACGATGACCCAGGGTCGCTTGGCTTTCCGGCTCCGGTCCTTGAACTCGACAATGAGTGGTACGATCTGGTCATCCAGTTGCTGGATGAGGCCGAAGTAGCCGGCCTGCGTGGCACGCAGCGTCTCACCTTCCAGCAGCACGCGATGGCCTGCCTTATCACCTGCGGGGGAGAGCGCCGGCCAATCCACCCAATCGCCGTGGGCCGGCGCGGGCAGTTTCGCTGCCATGCAGGCGTCGAAATACCGCTTGGGAGGAAAGAGGGGCGGGTGCGGCGAATAGAATGAAGTGGTCAGGAACAGTGGTTGCGCCGCCGGAGCCTCCTTCAACGCTCTACGGGCCTGGCTGAGGATCCAGACGTTGGGGTGCAGATCGTCCGCGAGCGGCCACGACTTGCCGCCCCACCCATTATTAGACAGCCCCAGCTTGGCGGTCAGGCTGCGAATGCCGCCTGTCTCGGGTGCCGCTTGCTTCAGGAATTGATCATACTGGTCGTCGTCAACGTGGGTCGAGCCGCGGATCTCCTTCTGGTAACCGTAAGGCTCGTCTTTGGGTTGCTGGTGCATCCAACGCCCCACCAGCATCGTCGAGTAGCCGGCGTCAGCGAGCAGTCTCGGCAGGGTGGGATGGGTGATCGGTTTGGCGGCGTAGCCCACCACCCCACTCGTGGCTGGGAACAGGCCGGTAAGCAGCGCGGCGCGCGCGGGTATGCAGGACGGGCAGGTCGAGTAAGCGCGACGAAAGAGCGCGCCTTCCTGCGCCAGCTTGTCCAGGTGTGGCGTGCGGACCGCCGGGTGCCCGAGCACAGAGAGGCAATCCCCGCGCATCTGGTCGGGCATAAGGAACAGGATGTCGGGCCTGGGCGGTTCCGCGTTCGCGGTCTGCCCGCCGAAAAGGGCCAAGCCACCGATCAGGATCAACCCTGCCGTCATTTCGGGCCGCCGTCGGATCTTCGTAGGTCGCTTCATCAGCACGCACAGTAGCAGACGTTTCTCGGCGCCGTGAGGTTAAATCTCTTCGCTCGACAGTAGTGCCCGCCAGCGCCGCGATAGTGAAGACGGCGTAATGCCCTCCGTTCAAACCGGGCTGGACAATTCCTACCATCCACCCTTTCGGCCAGTGGTTGCCGCCGAGGATGGCATCCATTGCGGCGCAGGCTTATCGGTCGGTGCGGAACGGCGTGGCGGGCAGGTCCTCCCGGTTGAACAAGTTCACATCGGGCGTGGCTGCCCAGCCGTAACGGACCGCCTTTGGCGCCGGCACCCAGGGACTTTCGACAATGACCTTGTTCCCTTCAATCGTTGCCTTCGCGGGTGTGAAGTGTCCGTCCGCCCCGGCGATGGTGAAGCCCTTCAGCTCGCCATCTTTCGCCACCAGGCCGCTGCCGGTGTGTTTGAAGCTCAGCATGGCCTGGTTGCTTTTGACTTTCATCGAGCTATAGACGGGACCGGAATACTCGAGCCTCTCACCGTAAGCGATCGCGCGCGCCGCTAACGCCAGGCGGCCTCCGACCGGATCCTTCTGCGTCGGATGGATGTCGGTTTCGTTGCCGACGTCCGTGATGACCGCCATTGCCGTACGCGGGACCCTCTGCCAGCTCAACAACTGCGCTTCACGGATTTCAGGCGTCATCCGCTCATGCGGCGCGATTTGCACGAACAGGAACGGGAGGTCGCCCTGGCCCCAGCCCTCCCTCCAATCCCGAATCATCGCCGGGAACAGCGTGCAATACTCCGCCGCGCGGCCGGCATTGGCCTCGCCCTGGTACCAGATGGCCCCGGCAATGGCAAACGGCTGGAGCGGAGCAATCATGCCGTTGTAAAGGCAGTTCGGGCGCCCGGCGGCGGTGCGCGGATCGCTCGGGGCGCGCGGGGCCGCAGGCGACTTCTTGCCTTCGGCTTTGGCCTTCGCGACCGCCTGCTTGTGTTTGGCAACGGCCTCCTTGTGTCGCGCCGCAGCCGCGGCCGGGTCAAAGTTCTTCGCGCGCTCCGCCTGTCGTTCGAGGATGCCTTTCAACTCCGGGTCCCTTTCGAGCGCGGCTCGAGAGGTCCACGCCTCGGCGGGCGTCCCGCCCACGGATGAATTGATCAGCCCGACCGGCACCTGCAGGGCGCGACGCAGGTCGCGTCCGAAGAAATACGCCACGGCGGAGAAGCTGGCGGCGGTTTCCGGCGTGGACGCCTTCCAACTGCCGGGCGCATCGGCCTGGGGCGTGTCCACTGCGCTCCGTGGCACCGTGAAGAGCCGGAGTTCGGGGTCGCCGGCTGCGGCGATGGCGTCCTGCGCGTTTTCCGCGCGCGAGAGCTGAAAGGCCATGTTCGACTGCCCGCTGCACACCCAGACCTCCCCAACCAGCACGTTGGTAATAACAATGCTGTTGTCGCCCGTAATGCTCAGGGTAAACGGCCCGCCCGCTTTGAGCCGCTTGAGCCGCACCAGCCAGCGGCCGTCCTTGGCCGTCGTCACCACCGTCTGGCCCTGGAATTCCACGGTGACGCGCTCGCCGTCGTTGGCGGTTCCCCAGACGGGCACGGAGATGCCGCGTTGCAGCACCACGCCGTCCGAGAATAGACTGTTAGGTTTGACCACCGCGTGAAGCGCGGGGCCGGGGAGGATCAGGATTGCGGCAACAAGGCTTGCGAGACGGATTCGGTTCATAGTCTTTCAACGTATTCCAGTCTGCCCTCGGCGTGGGCCGGAGGCAGTCTGCTTCGAGCGGATGAGGCCCTGGTGAGCGACCGAGCGGCCAGCCCGGGCTGACATTCTCACCGGCCTCACACCTGAACTCAGCCTAAGTAGAACGGTGCGGGATTCGCAACCGCCAAATTATAATCCCGGCGCCGTTATGTAATTGCCGGGAGGCCGAGGTTGGGGGATGCTTCATGCCAAGTATAGGATCAATTATGAAATCAATCCAAAGAGACGAACTTTACGAGCACTTGAGTGGATTCCTGAAAGGCAAGGGCATCGAACTCAAGGAAGGCAGCTATGCAAACCGCATCCAAAAGGGATGCACGCTGTTGGCGGACGCAATCAATCTCAGCCAGAAGGGCCTTAGCCGGGCCAAGGGCGAGATTGACAAGAAGCTCGAGCAGATGCGCCAGGTCATCCACGAAAAGACGGCACCGAAGCCGAAAGCGGCCGCACCAGGCCCGAAGTCCGCCGGCGCAAAAGCCAAGCCGCAGGCCTCGAAGCCCAAGGCAAAACCGGCAAAGCGGCCCAGCCCGAAGCGCTAGCCTGAATATTTCGCACTTTCGCACGATTCACCGACAGGGTGTAGCCGCCGACGTCAGTCGGTGCATTCTCTTGGCACCGAAGATGGCGCCGACTGACGTCGGCCGCTACAGAGGTGTAATGTCCAGGCTAAGCGGGCGGCGTGCTGCAGCACTGGACCGGTCGCCGGGCGGATGGTTCACGCATGAGCACGCTCAGGACCTTCAACGTTGAGGCGCATCTCCCCACGCTCGAAGAGGCCAGGAGGCAGGTCATTGACGAAATCCGCAGGTCCCGGCGCGAGGGCGTGCGCGTCCTGAAAGTCATCCACGGTTACGGCTCGTCCGGCAAAGGCGGCAAACTCTGCGTCGGCCTCCGCAAGTCCTTTGGCCTGCGAAAGAAGGAAGGCGTCATCAAAGACTTCATCCCTGGCGAGGCCTTTTCCATCTTCAACCCGACGGTGTTGAACCTGCTCGAAGCCGCCCCGGAGCTGCGCGGTGACCCGGACCTCGACGCCACCAACGAGGGAGTCACGCTGCTTTGGTTGCGGTGAGTTTGGGGCCGGGTATTGGCATCCCGGCTGCTGCTTCGAAGGCGATAATATGAATGGCCATGCCCCTTTTGTACGGATGGCGCGAGCCCTTGCCGTCGTTGTAAGTCTTTGCGCCAACGGGCCTTCCGCCCTCGGCGTGCAGGCCAATGTCACCCGCACCAACCTGGTTGAGCGCTGGATCACCAACCTCATCGAGATTCGCATGCCGCTCAATCGTTTCGTCAACGAATACCAAACCAACTGGGTCACGCAGTTCCATACTAACGTCATCCAGGTTTACGCCACGAACCAGTTGACTCGCACGGTCACCAACGAGGTCGTGGTGGATGCGTTTCAAACCAACTTTGTAACGGCGTATCAAACCAACTTTCAGACGCTGAACCTCACCAACTGGCAGACGGCTATCGTGATGAAGACCAACTGGCTGGCCCGGACTCTCACCAACCAGTTCGTGGTCGAGGCACTTGAAACCAACTTCGTGACGGCGTATCAAACGAATTGGAAGACGCTCGACATCACCAATTGGCAGACGGCGATTCTGATGAAGACCAACTGGGTGACTCAGGTTGCCACCAATCTGGTGCAGATTGACCTGCCGAGCCGTTCTGTGGCACCAGCCCCGACCGCCCCGGCTGCGGCGGCGGAGGCGAAGGAAGTCGGAGCCCCGGTTTCCGCTTCGCCGCCACCTGCCGTCCTGGCTGGTCCCTTCGTCCTTGAGGCCGCGCGAACCGCCCGGCCTCCGAACAAGAGCCAGGTGGAGGTGCAATTGAAAGTCCGGATGAGCGGCGATGCCGCAGTTCCTCTGCAAGTTCAGAAGTGGCGGGTCGAGCGCGAAGATCGGACGATCCTTTGCTTCGGTCAGGACCCGGAGTTCAAGCGCGAGCTGCCGGCGGGGCGGTACAAGGTGGAGGTGAAGATCGTGCAGGATGAGAGCGGCGCGGTGCAAAGCGTCCGGGGCACGCTGGTGCTGGCGGCCGACGCGGCGGTCATCCAGCAGAACCTGACCGCCAAGAGGTAGATTCGTCAACGCTTGTTCAGCACAGCGTCGGCTTTGCGGGTCAAGTCTTCTGACACTTTCGCGTCTTTGATGGCTTGGGCCAGGCTTCGGGCAGCGGGCTTGTCCTTCTTGATCAGCGCCTCTGCCAGCCTCACTCCGGCCAGGCTGGCCTCCGCCTTCAAGTTGGGGTCACTTAAGAAGGGTCTGATAGCCTCGGCCGCCTGCGAGTCCGGCACCGAGGCGAACGCCGACAGCAACAGCTTCTTCTCCTCATCCCGCACGGCGAATTTCATGGCCGCCTGCGCGGCTTGCAGGCGCGCGGCTGCGGGTTCTTTGTCGGCGGATTGCACGAGCCGTGCCACGGCTTTAATGGCCAGCACGTTGTGGACGCGTTTGGTGTTGGGATCGGCGGCAACGGTCAACAGGGCTTTGGCGGCGGAGAAATCCGGCCAGTTGGCCAGAGACCGAATGGCGGCGTCTCTGACTTCCTCGTTGCTGTTGCCGGCGAAACCGGAAACGGCGGTCAGCGCCTCGTTGCCGCCGAGCATGGCCAGCACCTCGAAGAGCGGAGCCAACTGCTGAGGCTGGGCGGATTGTGTCTGTGCAATCAACTTCTGTGCGGCAGCGGACTTGTCTGTGGCGCGGCTGGCAAGCGCCTGCAATGCGGCAGGAGCGCCGGGAGTTTTTCCTGCGAGCACGAGCCGGATCAGGTCGTCCAACTCGCTGTCGGTGCCGACCTTTGCGAGGGCGGCGCAGGCCGCGCGGCTCACCTCGGGATCGGCCTCCGCGGCGTACGTGAGCAGCGCGGGCGAGGCCGACTGCTCATTGCGCTGGGCCAAGGCGGTTATGGCCACGACACGGAACTTGGCGTCGCCTTCAAGGGCCAGTTTGGAGATGGCAGCGCCGGCGCCGAGGCCGGAGATTCGCGCAAGCGCGGCGGCCGCTATCTGTGCGCTGGCTCCACTGGTCGTAGCGGCCCCGAACAGTACCGGGATGCTCGCAGCGCTGCCAATCTGTCCAAGCTGTTCGAGCGCTGCCGTCCGCACCATTTCGTCCGGGTCGCCTGCGGCGGCGATCACGTGCTTCTCGGCGGAGGCGTCGAGCACCCGCAACACGTAGGTCTTGGCGGTGGGCGGAAGTTTGGGCAGGAACGGCATAAGGGCGACACTGACGCCTGCCTTGCCGTATGCCGTTGTGGCGGCAGTCACTGCCGCGAGCTGCAGTGCTGGTTCCTTCTGTTCAAGGGCCTCGGCAATGTGGCGGCGGGCGAATCCAGGGTCAACCGCGGCCGCCCAACCGATGAGCGCGGCGGAGCGCACTTGCACCGGTGCAGCGGGATCCTTTGCTCCCTGAGTCGTTAGGCCGGGCGAGTATAGCCGCGCGAACAGGTGGGCTGCCGCAGCCTTGTTCCCAGCCGACAGCAGGCGATTGCCGGCTGTGACCAGCCCGTCAGCAGCGCCGAACGCGCCCTCGTGATAGACGGCCCACAGTGCCGCCACGGCATCATCGGTGGCAATCTTGCCCAGGGCCGAGCAGGCCGTCGGTCCCACTTCCTTACCTTTGAGATAGGGACTTATGAAGTCTACTGACTTCGCGTCGGCGCGTTCACCGAGGGACTGGATCAGCCCGATTCGCCAGGCGGCTTCCCCGCCCTTCTCAAGGGCGGCGCGCAAGCTCTCGGTGGCGGCGGGAGCGGAGTTCTTCTCCAAGGCCCGACGGGCGCATTCCTTGAGCTCCGCATCCTGCTCCCCAAGGAGAGCGGTTAGCACAGGGACCGACTCGGCGGACCCGATGTATTCGAGCTGGCGCACAATCCACACCCGCGCCGGTTGCGGCACGCTCGCGTCAGCCACCTTGGCCGCCAGGATCTTCGCCAGCTCCGCGCGCTCAGACTCGGCGCCGGGGCGCGAGGCATGGGCGGCGAGGCCCTGCAACTCCATCTGCGCCGCGTAGCGGTCTTCAACCTTCTGCGCCGCGAGCCTCGGAATCAGCTCGTTCACCTGTGGCTGAATGCCCGCAACCGCCGCGGGCGCCAGCGCGAAGCAGACGAGCAGCGCAACGACGGCGCTCGCCTTAAGCGCGGCAGGGGCTTGGGGTGCGGCGGTCCTTTGCCGTTTGGGGTGGGCAGGCCAGAATCCAAAAAGCGCCAGAGCACTGGCGCACTCCAAAACCTGGCGGCAGTTCAAACGGTTCCGGAAAGATCGTAAAGGGAGCAAGCTCATCAGTCCTCGGCTCTCACGTTTCACGTTTCACTCCTCACATCACATACGGCGTTCGCCGCGGCCGGTCCAGCCACCGGCTCGCCTCCGCGTCGCCCACAATCTGCTCCTTCACCGGGTCCCACTTGATCGGGCGGTTCAGCCGCTCGGCAATGCCGTTGAGGTGGCACACCGTCGCGGTACGGTGTCCGATTTCAGCAGGACAGATCGGCTGCTTGCGCGTTTTGATAGCCTCGATCCAGTTGCCTTCGTGGTTGTAGGATTCGTAGAGGTGAATGTCGCCCGGAGCCAGCGGCCGGTCTTTCAGTTCCGCCGGTGTGGTCTCCAGCCGGTCGCCGCGGCTCACCAGCACCTCGCCCTTGTCGCCGATGAACTGGATCATCTGCCCGTTCTTCACCGGGTGATTCTTCCAGACCTTGGTGCCGTCGGCATAGACGTGCGACTGATACTCCGCCCCGTTATACCCCTTCGGGAGGAACTCCACGGGGCCGGAGTCGTCCATGCCGAGCGCCCATTGGATGATGTCGAAATGGTGCGCGCCCCAGTCGCCATTCTTGCGCGAGCCGTAATCCCAGAAGCAGCGCCAGCCCCCGCCGTAGTTCCCCTCGATGCGCTTCTTGTTATACGGATACCACGGCGTTGGCCCCAGCCAGCGGTCGTAGTCGAGCCCCTCCGGGATCGGCTCCTCGGGCAGGGTCTGCGGCGGCGGGAATTCTCCCAAGTGCGTGTAAATCGTGTGGACTTTGCCGATCCAGCCGTTGCGCACAATCTCACAGGCCTTGCGGAAGGCGCGCTCGGACCGCTGCTGCGAGCCGACCTGCAGGATCGCGCCCGTTTGCCTCGCCGTGTCGCTCATGAGCCGGCCCTCGCGCACGGTCAGCGTCATCGGCTTCTGCACATAAACATCCTTGCCATGCTTCATGGCCGCGATCGAGATCATCGCATGCCAATGGTCGGGCGTTACCACGATCACGGCATCAATATCCTCGCGCTCGATGACCCGCTCGTAGTCATTGTAGGCGTCGCAGCCTTTGTAAGCACCGGCGGCCTGTTTCGCGCCGTAAGCCTTCTCAGTCTGGGCCTTGGCGCGCTCCCGCTGGCCCCGGTCCACGTCGCAGACCGCCAGCACCTGCACCTCGTCCCGGCCCAGCATGATCTGGTGGTGCGAGCGCATCATCAGCCCCATGCCGATCAGCCCCATCGTGATGCGGTTGCTGGGGGCTTCAGCACCAAAGACGGTTGCCGGCGCAAAGGTGGGCAGCGCCAGGGCCGCGGAGGTCAAACCCATCGTGTGCAGGAACGAGCGCCGGTTCAGAGCACTGAGGGGAGCTGGCGGTGCCGGGGCCGCGCCGGCCGGGGACTGCCTGCGGGTGCTGGAGTTCATGCGTCGGAGTTTGGGCGGCCCCGCTCGCGCGTCAAGCCCGGAATCGGCTGAAAGAAACCCGTCAGCGCAGCGTCAATCGCGTATAATGAATGAGTTTGTCCGCCGGCTCTGGCCCGAGGGACGGCCGGCGGCGCAATCGGGCGCCATGGCAATGGCGAACGACACCGAGCAGGTGAACCAGACAAGAACAACCGGGGATGCCCAAGGTCCGAGCGCTTACGATTGCCCGGCGGCGAAGAGCCCAGCCGTTGCCGCCTCGGCGCCTTGTTTCGGTTTCGCGTTTCGGACTCTGGGCTCTGGATATGGCCGCCCGCGGGTCGCCGTCGTATGATTCGAAGCCACCCTGGAGGGCGTGCGTCGCGAAACTGTGCCGCTTATGCCGAGCCCTGCTCACCAGCCAAGGCTGGCGGCGCACTTGCCGCTAACTCCCGTGCCGAGACTTTTGCCCTTGGCAATGCCGCTGCCTCGGGTTCTAATTGGCCTCGATTCGGCAATGAAAACCAACGCTCTTATCCTGGCCTCTCTCTTCTTGATCTCCCCCGTGCTGGGACGTTCGCAACCCGCCGCCGAGGGCGTCTTTGACCAGAACCGCAAGCTCGGACGAGGCGTCAACATAATCGGCTACGATCCGATCTGGCGGTCGCGCGACCAGGGGCGCTTTCAAGCCAAGCACTTTCAGTTGCTGAAAGAGGCCGGGTTCAACTCCGTCCGCATCAACCTGCACCCCTTCCGTTTCATGGCCTCGACGAACGGTTACGCGCTGGCCGAGTCCTGGTTCGCCGTGCTGGATTGGGCCGTAAAGGAGGCGCAAGCCCGGGGTCTGCGGGTCATCCTTGACCTGCACGAATTCAATACCCTCGGCAACGACCCGGCCGGGAACAAAGAAAAGTTCCTCGCTTTCTGGCGGCAGGTCTCGGAGCGATACCAGAATGAGCCGGAGGGCGTGCTCTTCGAGGTGCTCAACGAACCTTCGCGCGCGCTCACGCCGGCCCTGTGGAACGAATACCTGGCCGAGGCGCTGGCAATCATCCGGACCAAAAACCCAGCCCGCACGGTGATCGCGGGGCCGGCGTTCTGGAACTCGATTGACCATCTCCACGAACTGCAACTGCCTGAAGGCGACCGTAATCTCATTGTGACGGTTCACTACTACAAGCCGATGGATTTCACGCATCAAGGCGCATCGTGGGCCGGACGGCAGGACAAACTGGGCGTCGAGTGGCTCGGCACGGACACGGAGCGCAATGCCATTAAGAGCGATTTCGCCAAAGCCGCCGCCTGGGCCAAAGAGCACAATCGCCCCATCTTCCTCGGCGAGTTCGGGGCCTACGACAAAGCTCCAATGGAATCACGCACACGCTACATCGGCAGCGTCGCGCGCGCCGCCGAGCAACTGGGCTGGAGCTGGGCCTACTGGCAGTTCGACAGCGATTTCATTCTCTACGACATCCCGCGGGACGCGTGGGTGCAGCCAATCCTCTCCGCGTTGATTCCAGCGAGCAGCAAGGCCGGCGCAGCCGTCCGGTGGACCGACGCCCGCGACCTGCCGGTCGAAGGGCGAGGATGGAATGACACTAAGGCCTTCTTTGACCGCCTCCCCGCCAAGGCTGAAGCCACGGTGCCCAAGTCGGTCTGGGGCCTCAGCCGCCAATCGGCCGGAATGCTCGTGCGGTTTGTGACGGACGCGACCGCCATCAACGTCCGCTGGGTGCTCACGTCTCCGTCGCTGGCCATGCCGCACATGGCGGCGACCGGCGTTAGCGGCCTGGACCTTTACGTGAAGACCGATTCCGCCTCGTGGCGCTGGCTGGCGAATGGGCGGCCCGCCGCACAAACCAATCAAGCCGAGCTGGTCAAGGATCTCACCCCGGTTCGGCGCGAATACATGCTATACCTGCCGCTCTATAACGGCACGGCCTCGCTGGAGATCGGCGTTCCGTCCGAAGCGGCGCTGACCGCGGCCGGTCCCTGGGGCGCCCGGGAGCGCAAGCCGGTGGTCTTTTACGGCACGTCCATTCAGCAGGGCGCCTGCGCCTCGCGGCCCGGCATGGTGCACAGCTCCATCCTCGGGCGGCGTTTCCAATACCCGACCATCAACCTGGGCTTCTCCGGCAGCGGCAAGATGGAGCCCGCCATGGCGGACCTGCTGGCGGAGCTTGACCCGTCCGTTTATGTGCTGGATTGCCTCCCGAACATGAACGCCGAGATGGTCACCGAGCGCGTCGAGCCGTTTGTGCGCACGCTGCGCCGGGCCCATCCGCAAACCCCCATCGTATTGGTGGAGGATCGGCGCGCCCCGAACGGCTTCCTGGTGGCGCGCCACCGCGAAGGCAACGACGCGAACCACGCCGCGCTGCGGGCTGCGTTCCAGCGCCTCAAGAAGTCGCGGGTCAAGCGGCTTTACTACATTCCCGGCGACCCGCTGCTCGGCGAGGATGGTGAAGGGACGGTGGATAATTCCCATCCCACCGACCTGGGTTTCATGCGCCAGGCCGATGCGTTTGCCAAGGTGCTGAAGCCGTTGCTGCGCAAATAGCCCCTTCGAACGACCCCCAGCGATCAAGGCTTGCGCGCCCTAATGCCCTCCACTAGAAGTAAGAGGACTTAAGTGCCGGGGCACTGTGTCCTGGTGAGACATTGGTCAACATGCGCGTTTGATTCGGACAACTGTGTTATGAAAAAACTATCTCAGCTTCTCATCTGCTCCTTGCTAGTGTTCGGTTTGCCTGCCGCCAGCCTGTCAGCGCGAGCGGCGGATTTCGATGGGCTCGACCTAAACCTCGGTAACCTCTACCGCACCTCGAAGGCCCAGTCGCGTTCGATCAGCCCCGAGAACTTTACGGGTGAGAAAGGCAAGGCCGGCATGGCCACCGAAGGCACCGGGAAGAACGCAGCCCGCGAGCTGGGACAGACCTGGAAGGTTTCCCCTTCGGTCCGCATCAAGGCCAAGACCACCTTCACGATGGGTGAGATCAAAGGACCCGGCGCCATCCAGCAAATCTGGATGACGCCCACCGGCAACTGGCGGCGCACCATCATCCGCTTCTACTGGGACGACGAACTGACGCCCTCGGTCGAGTGCCCGGTGGGCGATTTCTTCGCCTGCGGCTGGGGCAAGTATTGCCAGATCAACTCGCTGGCGGTGTGCGTGAATCCCGGCAGCGCCTTCAATTGCTATTGGACCATGCCCTTCCGCAAGAAGGCCCGCATCACCATGGAGAACCTGGACGACAAGGACATGACGCTCTACTACCAGATCAATTACACGCTCACCGATGTGCCGAAAGACGCGGGCTACTTCCATGCGCAGTTCCGCCGGGAATCGCCGCTGAAGCAGAAAGGCATGTACACGATCCTGGACGGCGTGGAGGGTGAGGGCCAATACGTCGGCACCTACATGGCCTGGGAAGTGCACAGCCCCGGCTGGTGGGGTGAGGGCGAGATCAAGTTCTTCATGGACGGCGACAAGGAATTCCCGACGATCTGCGGCACCGGAACCGAGGACTACTTCTGCGGCTCCTACAACTTCGAGAACCGCGAGACCAAGAAATACCAAGTGTTCTCGACCCCGTACACTGGCCTGCCGCAAGTGCTGCCGCCGGACAAGGTTTACGAGGTCGGCCAGCGTTTCGGACTCTACCGCTGGCATATCCCCGACCCGGTGCGCTTCGAAAAGGACCTCAAGGTCACCATCCAGGCGCTGGGCTGGCAGTCCGAGGGGAGATACCTCCAACTTCAGGACGACATCGCCTCCGTTGCGTACTGGTACCAGAAGGAGCCGCACGGGAAGTTCCCCTCCCTCCCGAAGCTGGACTAATTGCACCGCGCGCGGCAGGCGGCATCTGACATTCACCCCGAATAGGCAACGGCCATGCTTGACTCCAATGACACTCCGAAGTCCGCGCCCACGACGCGGCGGGACTTCCTGCGCACCTCCGCCGCCCTGGCGGGCACGGCGATGCTCGGCGAACTGCCGATCAGCCGCAGCGCCTATGCCGCGGGCAGCGATACGATCAAGATCGGCTTGATCGGCTGCGGCGGTCGAGGCACCGGCGCTGCCATCAACGCCATGAACGCCGGCAAGGACATCCGGCTCGTCGCGCTGGCCGACGTCTTCCCGGACAAGCTGCGGGCTGCCCGCCAGAAGCTCAAGAACGCCCGGCCGGAGCAGACCGCCGTGGACGACGACCATTGCTTCGCCGGCTTCGATGGGTATCAGCGCCTCATAGAAAGCGGCGTGGATGCGGTGCTTATCGCGCCAACGTCGCACTTCATTCCGGTGCACCTGCAAGCCGCCGTCGAGGCGGGCAAACACGTCTTCTGCGAGAAGCCGCACGGCATTGACATGCCTGGGGTGAAGGTCTGCATCGCGGCAGCCGAGGAAGCCAAAAAGAAGAAGCTGAACCTGGTGTCGGGCTTGTGCTGGCGCTACGACCCTGGGCTGCGCGAAGGCATGAAGCGGGTGCAGGATGGGGCAATTGGCGACATCCTGGCCATCCAGTCCACCTACGTCAGCGCGCCCTATTATCCGCAGGACCACAAGCCCGAGTGGAACGAAATGGAATTCCAGATGCGCAACTGGTATCACTTCAACTGGCTCTCGGGCGACCAGACCGCGCAGCAACTAGTGCACAGCCTGGACAAGGCGTCGTGGGCGCTGGGAGACAAACCGCCGGTCAAAGTCTGGGGCATGGGCGGACGCCAGACCTGTCTGGCGCCGAAGTTCGGTGACCAGTTCGACCACCAGGCCGTGGTGTTCGAATACCCCGAGGGAGTGCGAGTTTATGGCTACACCCGGGACCAGGAGGATTGTTACTTCGACGTCTCGGATTACATCATCGGCACCAAAGGCCGGCTTAAGTTCAATGCCTACAAGTACGCCCTCGCCATTGAAGGCGCGCAGAGCTGGACCTACACCATTCCCGATCCCAAGCCGAACATGTATGACGTCGAACACAAGGAACTGTTCGACGCCATCCGCGCCGGCAAACTGGTCAACAACGGCAACTACGGGTGCCTCAGCTCGATGCTGGCCATCGCCGCGCAGATGGCCATTTACACCGGCCAGGAAATCCCGTGGACCACGGCGCTGTCATCCAAGCGGTCATTCGCCCTGCCGAAGTACGCGTTGGACCTCGAGCCGCCGGTCAAGCCGGGCCCGGACGGGCGTTATCCCGCGCCTATGCAGGGCAAAGCCGAATACGAGAAATGGCAGTTCGAAGCCAGCTAACCGCCCTAACCGCGATCTAATTCAAACACCAAGTAATTCTATGACTGAACCGCAGGCGCTCTCGAGACGCACCTTCATCAAGACCACCGGCCTGGCCCTTTCGGCCGGGGCGCTGAGCCTGGGAACTCCGCTGCTGGCGGCAGCGAAAACCAAGTGGCCCGTCGGCTGCCGCGATGTCCACCTGAAAGTCGCCGGCAAGCCCGACAGTTGGGCGTGCATGAAAGCCCTGGGCGCCGAGTGCATTGAGGTGCAGGTCAATATGGATCTCGCCTGCCCGAACCTCTTCCACCCGGAGCGCCGCTACACGATCGCAAACGACGACGGCATCAAAGCCTTGAAGGATGACCTGGCGGCGAGCGGCTGCCGCATCACCGCGTTCATGATGGCCAACCGCCTCGACGAGCAGTTGGACAAGGAACTGGAGTGGACCCGCAAGCTGGTGCCGGCGGCGCAAGCGCTGGGCGTGGATATCATTCGCATAGACGTCGTGCCGCGCAAGCTCGATGGGGAGAAGTTCCTCCCCTTCGCCATTGACGCTTGCAAGAGCCTTTGCCAGATCGCGGAAGGCACGCCCATCCGCTATGGCATCGAGAACCACGGCAAGATCACCAACGACCCGCAGTTCCTGGAAAAGCTCTTCGACGGCGTGGGCTCCCCCAAGCTGGGCTTGACGCTCGACTGCGCTAACTTCTACTGGTGGGGCCACCCGGTCAACGACCTGTATCCCATCTACGAGAAGTTTGCCCCGCGCGTGGTACACACCCACTGCAAGAGCATCAAGTATCCCGAAGAAAAGAAGAACATTCGTCGCGACATGGGCTGGGAATACGGCAAGTACAATTGCCCGATCACCGAGGGAGACATTGACTTCGCGCGCGTCATCCAGATCCTGCGCAAGGCCAACTATCGCGGCGACCTGTGCGTGGAGGACGAATCGCTGGGCAAGTACCCCGCTAGCGAGCAGGCAGAGGTTCTGCGCAAGGAAATCGCGCTGTTGAAGAAGCTGGCGGTGCCGCGGACAGCGGGCTAGGCGATCAGCGGCAAACGTGGGCAAAAGCCGGCGGTCATCCTGGATGGCACGCCGGATTCGGCGGCCGACATGGGGGGAGGACAGGTCATCGTTCTTCACGGCCTTCCGGTCTGCCGTGAGCCAGTGGTTGGCTATCCACCGGGGCAACCACTCGCTGATGCCCCCGCGCAAGTCCAAGAGACCTGCACCTGATTCTTGCCAAGAATCCATTGGCCGGGTATCTTTCCTGCATGGTCAAGACGCTCAATATTTCCCTGACTCCGGAGCAGGTCGCCTGGATCAACGCCCAGAAGACCGAGCGAGGCTTTGCCACGGCCAGCGACGTCGTACGGGACATGATCCGCGAGAAGCAGCAGGACCGGTGGCGCAGGCTGGAGAAGTCCTTTGAGGAAATGAGCCAACGCGACGGCGCTCCTGGGCCGGAACCGGTGGAAGAGATTGTGGGCATCTGCCGTCGGGTGAAGCGCCGGCTGCTCAAACAGCGTGAAGCCGCGCGTCGTTCTTGATTCCAGCACGGTCGTTTCGGCCCTGGGCTGGGGAGGCGAGGCGCGCAGGATTCTCAGCCTGCTTGCCCAACGGGCATTCACTTCTTGCACCACCGCCACCCTTAGCGAGGAATGGGCTCAATCCGTCGCCGCGACCGCCGCCCTCCGAAAATGGCGCAACCCGAACTGGGCCAACTGGCTCAAGTGGTTGGCCGACGCCTCGTTGCAGGTGGAAGCCGCGCCTCTGCGGGGCACGGTAAAGCGAGATCCTAAAGACGACCCCGTATTGGCTGCGGCCCTCGGCGCCCGCGCCACCTACCTGGTGTCCTACGACCGGGATTTGCTCGATTTGGAGAAGCCTTTCGGAATCCAATGCGTGCATCCGCGGGCCTTCCTTATCGCTCTGGTCTCGACTCTGACGTAGTTCTTTCTGGTTACGGCGGGCTACCCTGGCAGCCTGTCCTCGAATGAGGGTCAAACCGGAGGTCGGCCCATCGCTGCCGTCGGCTGCCTGCAGACGAACTGCCGGTTTGAGCCCTTTCACGGCAGCAGCAAGTTGGTCGCAGTGTTCGTTAGCCGGGCGCCCGACATGGCCTTTGAGCCACTGCCAGGTGACATGGTGCCGGGAGGTGGCTTCTTCAAGCCGCCAGCATAGATCATCGTTCTGCACTGGCTTCCGGCCGGCGGTGCGCCAATGGTTGGCTTTCCACTGCGGCAACCAGTCGGTGATGCGCCCGCGCAGGTATTGCGAATCAGTGAACAGCGTGACCTCGCACGGCTCTTTGAGGCTCTAAAGCGCAGAGATGGCGGCTTGCAGCTCCATGCGGTTGTTCGTGGTGGCGGGTTCCCCACCAGTCAACTCGCGCACGTGATGGCCACATCATAGCAGTGCAGCGCAACCGCCAGGTCCGGGGTTTCCGTCACCGCCGCCGTCATTGTGGATCGTTATCTTCTTCCAAGTACCGCTCTCTGCAATGCATCATTCCGTTGCTCTCCAAAGTTGACAATGGATTGGCACCGTAGATGATGGCCATCAGCACCGGAGCCTGGAACTATGAGAGAATTCAGACTGGTCATCTACATGAACGCCTCAGACTCGCGCAACTTCTGGGGTGGCCGGGGAGCGGCGAGCCCTCTGGCGTATTCCTGCCATCTGGGACACAAGAAGAGCAAGGTCTTCCTCGGCGGAACGATTGTTCTCAAGGGCCTGGGCAGGTACCATCGCTTTGTCAGAGAGAAGCTCGACGCAGCCACGAAACCGGTCACCTTGCCGCTGCGTTTGTGCTGCGATGGCGAGGAGATAGTGATTTCTGACGAGGCGTTCATCTACCAGAATGACGACCCTTTGTTGGGTGCAAGCCAAAACGGGATTTACTGGACCGCCAAGGTTGGCAACCTCGGCCTTCGCGAGCGTTTTTCGGATGGGTACGAAAAGAGGTTCACACTGGGCGCAGTGAGAATCGGCCTGGATACGTGCTGTGGACGTAATAGGGAAGTTGCCAGAGGGGGGTGCCGGGTACTGGCTTCACGACTTCAGAAGCTGCGCCAGCCTCTTGACAGCGATAGCTCAAACAGACTCCTGGTTTATGGCGCAGACCACAGGGAACGATCATTTTGGACCGACAACGGGATGCCGAGGGTCCCACGGCGCAATGCCTTCGTGCACGTGAGAAACGGCAAATGGCCATCAGCCCAGCCCCAACGTGTCGAGGTCAGAGAACTGATAGATTCGCAGATAAAGAACAACCACATAAACGAGTCCTTAGTTCATGAAATGCTGAAGGTTCTTTTTGCCACTGGAGGTTGGTGGGTGAATTATGAACTGCCTGCTCCGCTGGGAGCCAAGGGCAAGTCGTGGGGCAGGATTGATTTCCTGGTGAGAAAGAGCGGAAAGGCGCCTTGGCGACTGATCGAGGTTAAGTTGGCTGATAACCCAGAGGCCGTTCTGCAATTGCGAGATTACCTCCAAGGCATCACGCGTGACGTCAGGAAGAATGGGGAAGACTCGTACTTCTGGCCGCTGTGGGTGGGCGCCGAAAGGTGCAAGAAGATAAAGGGAGTTGTCTTGTGCCAGTCTCCCGGAACAGAAACTAAGCGAGAAGTGAAATCTCGCCGGCTGCCTTATGAGGTCTGGACTTACACGTACCACATCAAGGGTGGTCACTTGGACATCGAGGTGAGGGACGCGAGGAACAAGCGGATACTGAGCACGACGTAAGAACACGCCTTTGGCGGACCGTCCAAATCCCCCTCACAGGGCCCCTTTCCAGCCCGGCGCCCTCACCATTTACACCACGACAAACCACACCCCGACTGACTGAGCTCATAAGCGCCATTCGCTAGCGCGAACGCGAGACGATCATTCCCGCTTCGCCGTTGGCGCGGTCCAGGGGATCGCGCACTGCCATTACACCGTGGGTAAAACCATTAAAGCTCATTCCAAGGCCCGTGCACCTGCGGGCGCTCGTATCAATCTGCGGGTCCGTCCCCGATTCAAAGCCGTGCTGGTGCAAGCCGTGAGGCTGCTGCAGCTCAAGCTGACCGAGTTCATGATCAAGGCGTGAGTAAGCAGTTCGTTCCGGGGAGCACACACGCCCACGGATGTCCCGACCAGCGCCATCGCTGGTCCGAGCTCGGCTGGACACACTCACCAGCCGGGTTAGCGCATGCATGCTCCGCCTGTTTTCCGCGAGGGCGCGGAAAACCGCACGCGAGGGCGCGTGCGCTCCCCTGTTTCAACGTGATAGTCGCTGAGCAACTCCGCGCAGGTCGCCGCCGGCATGGCGCTGGCCGACGGCAGCCGGTTTGTTCTGCCGGCCGGGAAATGGCGCGAGTTTTATGCGGCCTTGGATGCCCCGCCCCGGGCGGTGCCGGGACTGCGCAATCTGCTCAGCGAACCTTCGGCCTTCGGCGCCGCGGCGCCGTGAATCCCGCCGCCTTCCAACCCCGGCGTGTGTCGGGCAAGGGGAGCGAATCTTGGTGGGCTGCTAAACTGGCGTGCCCAGGCGCTCGCTGATTTGTGCGATGCGTTGAGCCACACTGCCCGTCACCCGGAGAAATGGGATCTTGCGGCGGTTGAGTTCCTTCACGTACCACGCGTCCTGCATTTGGCGGAACCTGGCGTCCTGTCGGGTGCCATCCTGCACGAACCCGAAATCCGGGTCGCAAAGTATGACTAGGTCATAGCGGCGCTCGGCTAGGCGCTTGAGCTGCGGGCTTGCGCGCCGGAACAGGTGCCGGCTGTAAAAGAGCGTGGTAAGCGGAGAGGTGTCGCAAAACAGGAAGCGTCGGGCGCGCAGCAGCGCCTGCTCTTCTGCCGCGACTTGCGTCTCGCCAATATGCAACAGGTCCTCGTAGGCCAGCGCGCCCGTCTTTGCTTCCCACAGTTCCCGGCCGTATTCGGCAACGTGCAAAGTGCCAAAGTGGTGGGCCAGGGCCTCAGCCAAGGTGCTCTTGCCGGAAGACTCCCCGCCCAGGATGCAAATGCGACGGACAAAGGAGGCATAGACGATGGGCGACACCCATTGGCGGTGCGCTTCAAGGTCAGCGCGAATCATTGTGCCGGAGACCGGCACGGCTTGCCGCGCGCGGTCCACGGACACGTGGCGCACCGCCGGCGCGGAGGGATTGTGCTGGCGGAAGAAGGCCGTGAATTCCCGGGCAAACCCGTCCCCGTAGTCCTCGCTGGTGAAGACCGCATCCACGGCAGTGCCTACGACCTTGCGGCAGAGCGCAGCAGTGAAATGCCGGTGAAGGGAATCCTCGGCCTCGTTCGGAGGCATGCTCGGTCGTTCTGCCGGGTCGGGGAACCATTGGCGCAGGCGCGCTTCCGTCACGACCAGCCTGCGCGCCTGAGGGAACAGCGCGGCGAGCCATTTCTCGCGCCGGTCGGCCTCGCAGCCCGGCAGTTCGGGATTGGAGTAGCTGATCACCACCACTTCGCGGCACAGCTCGAACGCGCGCTGGATCACCAATGCATGCCCGCGGTGCAGCGGCGAGAACTTGCCCACAACCAGTCCGGTATGGAAGGGCTTACTCACGGCTCCCGATGAAATCCAACGTAGGGCAGTGCGTCTCGCCTGCCCTTCGGCGGCCTGGAGTGCAAAGGGCAGGCGAGACGCACTGCCCTACGTTGCCGCCATGGCCGCATTGCATACTCATGAAGCAGCCGGGCGTTCCACCAGCCGATGCCAGTGACGCAGCGAGACGACCGCATTCACCCAAAAGACGGCGTAGAGCAGGGCCGTTAGGTACAGCCCGCGCACGGTGTAAAGGGGCACGGCAATGGTGTTGACCAGGAGCCAGCACCACCAGTTCTCAAGACGGCGCCCCATGAGGAGAAACTGTCCGAGCACGCTGAAGGCCAGGATGAACGAGTCCAGGAATGGCGCGAAGGCATTGGTAAAGCGGTGCAGCAGCCAGCCGTAAGCGGCGGCAACCAGGACGCCGGCGGCGGCCAGGGCCAGGATGTGCGGGGGGCGGGTCCGTCGAACGGGCAGCGTGGCGCCTTGCCGGCCATGCAGCCAATGCCACCAGCCCAAAATGCTGGTGATGATGAAGAACGCCTGCAGAGTCACGTCGGCGTAGAGCCTCGCCCCGAAGAACACGATGGCGAACAGCAGGCATCCCACGATGCCGGTCCACCAGGTATGGGCGCTGTTCCGCCCCGCCAGGAGGATCGAAGCGGTGTTGAAGCCGTTGGCCGCAATCTCCCAGCCGACCTTCAATGCCGCTCCTCGCTGAGGTCGGAAGTGTATTGCACAACTTTGCCCTCGAAGCTGTCAACGGTCTCGATCTGGAGACGCTGGCCCGCGCCGAAGAGCTCCAATAGCCCCTGGCGGATAGACTCCATCTGAGGCCCGGGCCGCGCGAGCACGAGGCGCAGAGTGCCATCGCGATCCTGGTGGAGAGTGTACTGTGGAATGGCAAACGGCTGAAGCACGCGCGTGACTTCAATGTTATTGATCTCCTCCCCAGCCATTGTGCGGAACCGGGTGGGGGGCCGGCCTTCCAACCCAACCAACACAGGCTCGGGGCCGCTGAACCGCAGGGCAGCGTAGTCGCCCGTCCGGTAGCGCAGGAGTGGCAGGCAAAAGTTAAACCCGCCGGTGAGCGTCACTTCACCCCGCTCGCCGGGCGGGAGCGCTCGACCTTGTGCGTCCAGGATTTCAACATACATGCAGTGCTGCAAGAGCACATGGCCGTCGGCCACTGGGTCTGCTACCGCCACCGGCCCTGCTTCATTCATGGAATAGACATCGAGGACGGGGCAACCGAACCGCTGTTCCAGGTCCCGCCGCAAGCCGGGCAGGAGCGTCATGGAAGTTGAGATGAGCGCCCGCGGCTTTGTCCGGATCGGCAAGCGGGCCAACTCGGCGAAGGATATCGGGTCGCCGGTATAGACCTCCGGCGCGAGGGCATCCAGGTATTTGGCGCGGTCTTCGGGCGCCCGCCAATCGTTCGGATGCAGATTGATCTTGGCCAGTCCTGACTCATCCATGGTCGGCGTGACCGACACGTAGGTGAAGCACTTCCGCTGGTAACCCACGAGCACCACGCCCACCTGTCCGCGCCCGTAACGGAGTTCGATGCCGAACCGCCGCAACGCCCGCTTGTGGAAGGCCAGGTAACCGGCGGACACAACCGGGTGCGAAGCCAACAGCAGCGGATGGCCCGTGGTGCCGCTGGTGCGGAAGTTGATCAGCCGGTCGAGCGGGGCCGGATCGGGAACGAACTGGGCAATGTCGCGGCTGAGGTCGCCGCGGCTGATCGTGGGCACGTCGGCGAAGTCCTTTGGCGAGGAACCGTAGCGGCGGTAGAAGGGCACCTCGGCAAAGCAGCGTTCGACAAAGCTATCCAACCACGCCGGCGGCGCTCCCGAACGCCAGCCTACTTCCGAGGCCAGCACCTCCCGCTCGAAACTGCGCATCCGAGCTGCGTCTTCCGCTGTCAGCCGGTTTCCGCTCTCGTTGCGGTAGATGGGCGCGTGGGGATGCTCCCGCAGGAACTGGAGCATCTGTCGGCCGTGCTCGGTCAAGGTCGGATAACGCTCGGCGTCAGTGATTATCTCCGGGCTCATTCTCTCGTGTACTTGTCGGCGGACTCTTCGGCGGCCTTCTTCTTCAACGCTTCCCTGATGGCGCGCGCCCGTTCCTCAGCGGCACGTGACGCCTGCAGCACGCGCGCGCGTTCGGCGGAACTGAGGCTGGTCAACCGGTCCTGCGCCTGGGGAATAGTCTCTCCCGCGGGCCGATATCCAAGCCGGGCCAGCGAGAACCGGGCTAACTCCTCGCGGCGGTCAGGGTCCGTTGCGAACTTGCGGGAGGCCACTTGGGCGCCCAGTAGCGCGCTGCCCTGGCTGAGGAGTTCCAGTAGCGCGCCCGCCGGCAGCTTTTTCTGACGGAACCAGTCGTCGGCCAGGACCCAGGCCAGCAGCAGGCTGACCGCGAGCCGGTTCCGGTCGCGCCGGGGGTCGCTCCCTTCGAACTCGGCCAGACTCGCCGCCTCCAGGGGCGCGCCGAAGGTCCTGACTAGATCACCGACCACGGCTGCGACGTGGACACGGCCCGAACTGCCGATGCGCGGTTCAGCCAGGAAATCTTCCGGCGTCTCAGCCAATCGGCGGGTGAGTGTCTCCAGGACAGGGCCTTCAGCTTGCATAACTAGGAGGCGAATTTCTCAAAAACCTGGGTGCTATGGCAATCCTCGCATGCCGTTACTCTTGTCTGCGCAGAGAAGCGGACCGGCAGTCGGGATAGATCTTCCACGGACTTCACTGCGCTCACCGGCACGCCGTAAGCGGAGACGGTGAAGCTGCAAGGCGCGATCCGCCCCGACTCGTCTATGAACAGGAAGCTGCGCCCGGGCTGGCAGTCAGAGATGGGCAGTTGGTCCCCACGGGCCGTGGCCTGAATGCGCCTCAAGTAACCTTCGCCGCCAATGAGACTCAGCCCCTGGGCGGCCAACTCCCTTCGCAGGCGAGGCAGATGTTTGGCAAGGTGTTCAGCCTGTTCGGGCAAGAGCCGGTGCGCCGGGTAGAACTCCGGGCGGTCATTGCCGCCAAGCTGGTTGAAGGTGATTTCCTCAATGCCCCAACCCGCCAGCTCCCCGCAGAGCTGTTCAAAGCCGCTGAGCGTCCCCCGCATCAACAGCACGTTGGCCCGCAACACGGGTCCTTGTCCGCGGGCGCGTTTCTCCTCGGCCAGTGCGGTGACATCCCGCTGCAGGGTCGCGTAGCCGCCCGGCCAGCCGCGCAACTGGTCGTGAAGGGTGCCGATGGCATCTAAGCTGACCGTGAGTTCAGAGTAATGCTCCAGCAGATGAGCGCGCACCGCGGCTGATGCCAGAGAGGTGCCGTTCGTTGTGGTGCTCACGGCGAGCCGGTATTCATTGCGGAACGCCCGCGTCAGATTCGTCAGCGGAGGCCAGAGCAGCGGCTCCCCACCCAACCAACTGACCAGCACTGCGTCCCCTGTTTGGCGCTGGTATTCCGAGAGCAGAGCGCCCAAGGCGAGGATGCCTTGCGGATCTGCGTCGTGCCGTGGGCGCGGAAGTTCGCGATCGAACCCGCAGAACTTGCAGGTGAGATTGCAGCGCTCGGTGATTCGCCAGACGATGACCATTTAAGCCTGCCTCCCAATCTGTCCGCCGGCCTCGACGGCACGGCCGTAGCGCAAACGGCTGAACTTCCGGGCGAACTCCACCAACTCCTCCCAGGTCGCCACACGGTGTACCTGCCATCCTTGTTCGTCGCGGGCGCGCCGAATCGCCGTCAGGGACGTCCACACTCCGCCTTTCTGCTCCCACTGCTCGGGCAGGTTCAGCACGAACGTCCCCCCGCCGCCCGCCCGCTGCAAAGCACTGGCGGAGACATCCCACCCGCTATTGCCGCGCTCATCCTGATCAAACAGGGTGGAGACACCATCATCCGATATCACGAGGATATGAACCGGACGCGCATCAGGTCGGCGAGACGCGTAAGTGTCCCGCAGCGTGTGGATCGGAAATGCCGTCGCCCCGCCATAGTAACCGGTAAGAACGCGGAGAATGGCGTCTTCGTCCCGCACAAAGCCATCGGTGCTGGTCACCTGACTCTTGCCGCTCCAAAGGGTCGCCTGCACCCGCGCCCCGGCGCGCAGGGCCGAGAGGCACAGTATGGCGCCGGCCAGCGTCAGATAAGACGTCAGCCGCTGTGGGTTGGGCATCGAGCCCGAGCTGTCCACGTACAGATCCAGGTCCAGCGGCACTCGTTGAGGCAAATGCCCTTCCGCGGTGCCCCACACGCGCTGGACCGTCGTCAGGCCGGGAATGACCTTGGGGCTTTGCAGCACTGTCTGAAGCCAATCGGCGGCATCGAGCGGGTGGCCGAAGTCCCACGGCTCCAGGCCTTCCGGGAGGGGATCGGTGCTCTCCGGAGTCTCCCGACTGGGAAAGGGAATGAGGTGCGGACGGGCCCGCTCGCGGTAATAGCGCACGGCGACATCGTGGTCGGATAGATTCACACCCGCCGCGCGCAGAATCTCTCCATACTGGAATGGCTCCCGCGCCTGTCCGCGTGCACTCACGTTCTTGGGCGTTTCTGCCGGTGGCGCCTCCGCCCCCTTTGTGACGGTGTCCTTCCCCTCCGCCGATTCCGGTCCCTCGGCAAGGTCCGGATCCTGGGCGGGGTGAATGGCTCCTTCGCGCTCGCCGGCTTCCTCTTCGACCAAGCCGGCCGGGCTGCCGCCGGCGGCCGCGTTGCGGGTGTCCAGCCACTTCTCGATCGCCGCGGCCGAGCGCTGATCCTCCAGCAGGTGGGGAAGCAGGAGCGCGGCGAACCGGCCTGAGCCGTCCAGCCATTCCCGCGCGTAGCTGCGCACGAGCCGCGCGCCCAGCCAGGCGTCGCCTTCCAGGCGATCATCGGTCTTCCCGCCGCCCAGTGCGCCGCGTGGGAGACTCCATAGAATCTCGTAGATGCGCGTGTAGAGCGTCCAGACGGCGCCCGCTTTCGATCGAGTGCCCAGGGTGCGATAGATGTCGGCCAGCCGTAGCGCGGCGCTGCGCTGCAGGCGGTCGTTGATGAGCAGGTCGGTGTACAGGTTGGCCACCATCGGCGCGTGCTGCTCGACCGTCGGCAAAGCCCAGCGCATGCGGGCGATCATGCGCGCATGTTCGGTGAGCGTGGCAGGAGCAAGGACATGATGACCGATCTCGTGCGCCAGCACTTCCAGGGCAAACCGCTCCACCCCATACGCCACCACCATCGGCAGGCTGACAACGATTGCCTGGTCTTGCAGGCGGATCATGGCGAAGCTCCCGCTGAGTCCCTCCTCCTGAGCCGCCTTATCCGTCAGGCAGAGAGTTGGTGGCCGCAGGCGGGTGAACTTGCTCCACACCTCCAGCGCCTTGGGCCAGACTACTTCCCAGTCCCGGCGCAGCGCTTCCAAGCGCCTGGGGATCATGGCTTACCTCCGCGGCGTCTTGAGAGTAGGGCAGGCGTCTCGCCTGCCCCTCCCGTCTTGGCACGTCCTGGCCGGGGCAGGCGAGACGCCTGCCCTACTCTGAGGTTCATCGAAGACTCGCCAGACATAGCGGCTAGCCCAGCGCCAGCAGCACGACGGCGTGCGTCAGGTCCGATGTGAGGGCAAGGGTCGTGGCGTTGGCAGCCGCGCTGGTGAACTTCCCCAGCGACGCGATCTCGAACCGCTCGTCGCCCCAGGCGACCTTCGAGTCGGCAACCCGCAGGCCGGCGGGCAACTTGGTGTGATGGAGGGCGGACTCGAACTCAGCCACGCTGGATCGGTGAAACGTGGCGCCGAACCGGTCCGCCGTCAGGAGCCAGCACTCCTGTCCGCTGCGCACCAGGAAATGGTCTCCGGCCACGGCCACCCTCGGCGGCTCCAGGAAGAAGCCGCCGAAGCCGCGGAACGCCCCGGCTTGAGCCAACACGCGCAGGCGTTTCGTTGGCGTCTCGGCAGCCGGCGGCGCGGCGGGATCACACCACGGGTCGGTCAGGAGGCGCTTGCGGATTTCTGACCAGTCGCCCGAAGCCGGAGCCCCCACGGCGGCCAGCGCCAGTGAGTCGGGCAGCGCATCCGCCGCCGCAATCGCGCTCGAACGGAAATGCGCCAAGCCCGCCTTCCAGCCCGCGACCTGGCCCAAACACAGCACCGTGTCCGGGTCTTTACATTCCGGTCCCAGCCGTTCGAGGGCGGTGAGCCACTCCTCCGGGCGCGCGCCGGGTGTCGTTGCCAGGTTATGCAGCGCGTTGCTGACCGCCCCCACGATGCGGTCCGGTGCTACGGCTACCAATGGTGCGAGAGCCGGCAGCACTCGCCGCCATCCTTCTCCTACCCACGGATGCCGCGCGCCGGGTCCAACAAGCTTCTGTCCTACCAACTCCAGACCCGCTTCGTAGGCCACCATCGCCACCTCGGCCACGCGCTCGGGATGGACCTGTCCGACCGCTCGGACGAGCCCGTCCGCCTCCGTGCCCAGGAATGCCGCGAAGGCTGCGCCGTCCAGATCAGGGTGCGCCCGCCTCGCCTCGGCAAACTGCGCATTGAATTCCGCGCGCCCCGACCGCAATACCGACGCAAAGGCTTCGCTCAACATAGGCTGTATACCCCCCGTACCCCGCTTCGGGCTTCGGATTTCGGCCTTCCTTCGGACTTCGGATTTCGGACTTCGGATTTCCTCATCGTGTCTTCACCCAGCGCAGGTAATTGGTGTAACGCTGATGGAGGTACTTGAGCTTGAGCAGGTCATCATACAGGTGCCCGTACAGCTTGCGCCCCTTGGCCCATTCGCCGATGAGCCGCTCGATCTTCACCAGGCGCGACCGCACTTCGCTCTCGCTCAATCCGTCCAGGCCGCGTTTGAACTCGGCGCCGAGAGCAGCCAGAGGATCTTCGCGGTCCAAGTTGAGCCGGTCATAGTCGCCGCAGGAGAGATCGAATACCTTGCGCAACCAGCCCACGCGATCCGTGCGGTAGGCGGCGTTGCCCGGGGCGTCGAAGAAGGGGGCGTCGGGATCAGGCACGAGCTTGTCGTGCAGCACAAACGGCAGAACCTGCCGGACATCTTCCAGCTCCACCACGCGATTGCCGCGGAAGTAAGCCAGCGCCTTCGAGTAGATAAGCAGTGTCATGAGCAGCCGCACCGACAAGCCGTTCCGGGTCTGGCATCCGAGGTCCTTCAGCCGGTCGCGCCCGGTTTCCTGGGCCGTCAACGTGTGCCACTCGACGCCGGCCAGGCGGGCGGTGTCCTTGGTCTTGTATTCGAACTGCTCCGCGGCCACCTCGCAGAATTCGAACTGGCTGGCGAAGAACTCAATCCGCCGGCGGATAGCCTCCGGAATCTCCACGGCGCGGATTCCCTCCTCCAGGCGGTCCACCTCGGCTTCCTTGAACACGATCTGCCGCGGCACCACTTCCTCCGGGCGCACGTTCTCCTCGATGCGCGTCAGCAGGTCGTCCAGAAACCGGGGATTAAACGCCAGCGCCTGCACGATGACATCAATGCGGTCGCGCAGGGCCTCGATCACCTGGTAGGTGCCGCCGCCCTGCTCGTCGTTGGCGGTCAGGAACCAGGCCGAATCCGGGCACTCATAAATGTGGTCGAGAATCTCCGCGTAGTTGTCCCCCATCACGGTCAGGAGCGCGCTCTGGGTGCGGGTGGGAATGCGGTTGTATTCGTCAATGATCTTGACCCGCATGGAGAGCCACTTGCGCCAGGAGACGCGGATGTCCTCGATCTTCTGGGCATTGACGAGATCGGCCGGCAGGGGATTGCCCAGGAGATCCGCGATGGTCATCTGGGGATGGCCATGCTGCATCGCGCGCCGCACTTCGCGCACGGGATAACCGGCCAACACGCCCATCAGGATGGCGCTGGCGGTCTTGCCCCGGCCCGGGCCGCCGACGAACAGGCATTTGCGCCGCGCCGCGAACGTGAGCAGCGGCAGCAGCACGAAGCTGGAGTAGCTTTGCCCCGAGGGCAGGGTGAGACGGCTCTTGGTGTCACCCAGCACGAACGACTGCGGCGGGCCGTCGTTATACTCGATATCGTAATGTGGGCTGATGATGGCGGTGTTGACGATCCAGAAGTAGGCCTGGCGCAGCTTCTCGTCCAGGGGCTGGCCGCCGTCGGCGCCGCCATCCTTCTTATCGGTAACCGGACCCCGATAGAGATCGGCTACGTCGAAGGCATGCGGGATGGCAGGTGGATGTGGATTTGTGGGCGCCTGTGAGACGCGCTGGAACAGGTTGAATCGAGCCATGCACTGATGAAGATCAAAGAGGGCAAGCCGCCTTTCAATGCAAAAGATGGGCGGCAGGCGTTCCTGTTCACTTCTTCTTTCGACGGGCGGGAATCGGCTCGGCCTTCCCAGGCCACGGATAAGAGTTCTTGCCAGCGACAGGTTCGACCATGCCGGGCGGGAGCGTCTTTTGCCAGCCCAGGACTTTCTCCGAGAGGCTCGCGACCACGTCGGCCTGTTGCGCAGAGAGGTCGTTTTGCTCGGCAGGATCGGCGGGGATGTCGTAGAGTTCGAGGCGGCTACGGTCGGGGTTGAGCAGGAGTTTCCACTGCCCCTCCCGGATGGCGAGCATCGGACTGCGGTTCCAGGGGTGGTTGACGATGCGGAAGCGCCACTCCCACATGAGCGGTTTCGTGCGCTGGAAGGTTTGGTCGCCCCTCCAGGCGGCGGCGAGACTCTGGCCGCGCAGGGTAGCCTTCACTGCGTTGGGCACAGTGGCGCCAGCGAGTTCGCAGAGCGTCGGCAGCAGGTCGGCGCCGCTGATGGTACAGCGATCATTGACCTGGCCAGCGGGCGTGCCGTGCGGCCAGCGCACCAGGAAGGGGACCCGCACCCCGCCTTCGTAGAGGCTGCGTTTGCGGCCTCGCAAAGGCCCGGCACTGCCGATGCCGGACCAGGCGGCGTTGCCGATCTCGATGTCTTCGGGGCCGTTGTCGGAGGAGAAGATGACGACCGTGTTCTGCGCGAGGCCCAGCTCGTCGAGGTGGTCCAGCAGGCGGCCGACTTGGCGGTCCATCTCGGCGACGGTCGCGGCGTACACTTCCAAGGGCGAGGTGAAGCCCGCTGGCTCGGTGTGGCGAAACGGCTTTCTTTGCTCAGCCGAAGGAGCAAGTGGCGCGTGAGGGTCGTTGAGCCAGAGCTGGCAGAAGAACGGTTTGTTGGTCGCCGCCTTCGCGCGCTGGAGCACCCCGATGGCCGCGTCCATCAGTACGCGCGAGGCGCGGGGGCGATTGGTGACGCTCCACAGATTCACCTCTTCGCCTGCCATGTCGGCGCGCGCGTCAATCCAATGTGCTTCGTCGAAGCCGTAAATCGTCAATCCCTCGCCGGCCTGTGGTGGGCGGCCCAGGTGCCATTTGCCGACATGCGCGGTGGCGTAGCCGGATTGTTTCAGCAAGCGCGGCAGCGTGGCCACGGCGGGGTCGAGGAAATCCGACATGTCGCGGCTGCGATTCTGTTCGGCAGTGGCGTAATGGCCGTGGATGCGGAACTCTGCCGGCCAGCGGCCCGTCATCAGAGCGCAGCGCGAGGGCGAGCAGACGGAGCCGCCCTGGTAATACTGGGTGAAGAGCGTGCCCTCGCGCGCGAGGCGATCCAGCGCGGGAGTCTTGAACCGAGTGTTGCCGTAGCACGAAGGATCGCCCCAGCCAAGGTCGTCGGCCAGGATGAAAAGGATGTTGGGTCGGGGCGGCTCCGCGGTGGAAGCGAAACGGAAGCCAAGGAGGGAGAGAATCAGGACGGGTATGATGCGTTTCATAGGCAAGGGCGAGTCTTGCACTGCCGTTCGAGCATGGGAAGACGAATGGGCGTCGAAGCGGAGGCAGGGGTTGGGCCTGGGGGCACTGTGTGGGCACGGGAGGCGCAGGGGGAGGGCCCGGCTCACGGCTATATGCTGGATATATGGCAGGTATATGGCGGGTATATGGTTGGTATATGGTTCATTGGGGTTTCTGCGTGCTCTCGCCTGATGCCCAACGCGGTTGACTACGGGAAAGAGCCGGGGCCTCATTCGGTCCGGCCCAGCCAGCGGATAGACTCGGACCGTTACGGCAGCCAGCGCACGCGGTAGAAGCGCGGGGAGATGTTGGCGGCATCGGGATCAAACCATTCGACTGTGCCGTCGGCACTGAACGCGGTGGCCAGGGTGATCCATTCCGTCAGGTCGCCGGACGCCTCGATGGCATAGGTGAAGCCGGGGTCGCACTGGAAGAAGAGGCCGAGGCTGCCGTCGGTCTGGAACGAGAACGGGTCGAGTTGCGGCGGGGCCGGCTGGCTCACTACAGTCAGTACTGCAGGATCGCTGGTGACGCTCCCCACGGAGTTGCTGAGCAAGAGGGTGTAGGCGCCGGCATCGGCAGGCCGCGCGCTTGCGATGGCAATCGAAGCACCAGTCGCGCCGGCAATGGGCGAGCCGTCATGCTGCCATTGGTAAGTCAGCGAGTCGCCCAGGGCTGAAACGCTAAGGAGTGCCGCCGTTCCCGCTGCGATAGTCTGACTCGCAGGCTGGCCGATGATGGTAGGTGGCGTCACCACTGTCAGGGTTGTCTCAGGACTCGTGAACGTGCCGGACGCGCCAGTGACCACGACGGAGTAGGTGCCGGCGTCATTGGGCGTAACGGCAGTCAGGGTCAGGGTCGGCTGGGTCGCGCCGATGACGCCGGCTGTATCGTTGAGGTTGTTCGTCCCTTTGCGCCATTGGTAGGTGAAGGGCCCGGGGCCGGCGATGGAGACGGAGAAGGTCACCAGGGTGCCGGCGGCAACGAGCTGGGTGGCGGGAGTGGCGGCCAGTTGAATGAAGGAGTCGAGGCCGATCAGTTCGATGCGGCTGTTGTTGGCGGAGGCGACCAGCAACCGGCCAAAGGGATCAGTGGCGAGACTAACCGGCAAGCGGAACTGGCCGGGCTTCTCTCCGTAGTTGCCGATGGCGGCAAGATGGTTGCCCTGGAAATCAAAGACCTGCACCTGGCCCTGGAAGCTGTCGGCTGCGTAGAGGCGCCCGCCGGCGTCTCCCGTGATGCCTTGGAAGCGGCCGGAGATATCCGAGCCGAGGCCGCCGCCGCCGCCGGATGTGTTCAGCGAAAACAGGCGCTTGAAACCGCCGGTGCGATCAAAGACCTGCACACGGTGGTTGTTCTGGTCCACGACGAACACCTCGCCGGCGGGGCTGACCCAGACGCCGGCAGGGAGATCCAACTGCCCGGGGCCGGAGCCGTACCCGCCGAAGGCCAGGCCGGTTTGGCTGCCCTGGTAGGTCTTGATTTGGTTGGCCGCGCTGTCGCATACGAAGGCAGTGCCGGTAGCCGGGTCGAGAGCGACGTAGCTGGGCAGGGCGAACTCACCTTCACCCTGGCCGAGCTGGAAGAGCAGGTTCCACTGCGCATCAAATACCGAGACGCTGCCTTTCTGCTCTTCGCCAACGTAAACGCGCCCGGTGGCATCAACCGCAAGCGCAAGGGGAGCAGCCAAACCCGCTTTGACCGAGACTGGCCGGCCGAAGGCATCCAAGACCAGCACCTGCCCGGCCGTGCGGTCGGTAACGTAGATCCGGCCCGCGGCATCCGAAGCGACCCGCACCGGACCGCGGAGCTGTTGAGCGAAGGAACCGAGGGCGGTGGCGGCTGGGGCAGCAGCCTGGCCGAAATGGGGTCCTGTGACGAGAAACGCCGCCCCGCAAACCCAGGCGGTGCGCCTGGCCTTCGTGATGAAATGAAAGCAGATGTTCTTCATGCGCTCATGGGTGTGTGCGTTCCGGTTGGGGCGCGGGACGCGCGATGGCGGGGGACGCTGCCCGGCGGTCGGCGACCCAGGCGCCCTGGCCGCGCCCGACCCTCGGGGGTTTGGTGAAGCGGATCTCGTCCACCAGCCAGGCCCTGTTGATGTTCGTGAAAAGGTAGAGCATTTCGTAGGAGTCGAACGATTCGTCGCCTACCTGCGCGCCGGTGCCGATGCGCACATCACGGTAGCGCCACCGCTCCTTCGTGGAGACGCGCATCAAATCTTTCGCTTGCTCCACGCCGGTCAACTCGAGGGACAGGAGATGCGAATCAAGGGCCAGGCCGAAGTCGCGGCGGACGCCGATCAGGCCGGTCAGCTTCTTGCCTTCCCGCGGCCCCACCACCGGGTCAATCAGCCTCACGTCGGCGCGCCGGTAGGCCTCGCTAACAGCCTGGTTGTAGCGCTCCACCAACGCCCGCGCCTGGTCCCTCGCCGACGGCCTGCACCCGATCAGCAGCGTGCCGCCGAGCAGCGCGATGACGGTGATCTGGCCGCGGATGCAGCACGGCGAGCGGAGGAAGCGCCTCGCAGGTTGCAGCATCGGTTGGTTCATAAGGCGGGAAGTCTCAACGACTCGCTCTCACCAGTTCTCGGAGGGATTCCGGCCGCTGTGCTCGCTGTGGCACTGGGCCCGGCAATTACTTGCCGAGTAGCTGTTCGTGGCGTTCTTCGTGAACGCCTGGAGGTAGGAGGTGTTGAGGGCGTTGTTGTAGCCGTAGCGGGCGGGCATGGTATCGTTGTCGGCCATGAGGCGGGAGAGTTTGCCACCGTGAGGAACGACGATGTGACAGCGGTAGCATTGATAATTGCGATGATCGCTGCGGCTGTGGACGCGATTCATGGTGTTGTGGCAATTTGCGCACCAGCTCGTGTTGTAGTTGGCCAGGGTCACGTTGGGCCAGTTGGCGGCATTGGGGCCACGGAGCATGAATTGCAGAGCCGAGCCGTGAGGGCCTTGCGCGGCCGGGCTGGCGGCGTCGGTGTTGTGGCAATCGGAGCACATCATGGTCTGGGTCCCGACGTTGACGTTCCACGGCGCCTTGAGGGCCGCGGGCTGGAGGCCTTTGCGTGCCGGGCTGCCGACCGCGGTGGAGTTGGGGTAGTTGTTCAGACCGGTGACGACCGGATGACCGGACCGGTTGTTGAGATTGAACTCCTGAGCGGCGTCCGTCTGGACGGGTGTGGCGACGGAGCCATTGGGGGAAAGGCCATTCGGCGGCGTGCCTGTGCCCCAGGCATAGCTGGAATGGCATTTGAGGCAGATCTGGTATTCATAGGTAACACCGGTGGACTTGGGAATTACGGTGTAGCGATTGGTGGCGACGGTCTGGAAGTTGGTCAGGCCGGTGTAGTTGACCGACACGCCGTCGGTGCCTTTGAGTGGATTGCTGGCCAGGTTGCGGCTGGCGGTGGCAGTGGCGCTGTAGCTGTGTGACCCGGCCAGGGCCTTGTGCGGGTTGTGGCAACTGTTGCACTCGACCGTCCGCCCTGGCCGCTGTTGGGCATCGTTGACCAGGTGATGATAGGTCTTGGAGAAGTCAGCCTCGACCTTTGTCGCCGCCGGACCGGTAGTGCTGTGGCAGGTGAAGCAGAGGCTTTCTTCCCGGTCCACCAGCAGTTTGGGGAACGTGGCGGTGGTGTTGGTGGCCACGGGCCAGCCGTGGGCCTGGTGGCAGTTCTCGCAGGCACCGCGCAAAGTCGTATCGGTGATCGGCGGGAACGTGGAACAGTTCGTCCGGCCGCCAGGCCAGAGGACGGAAGTGGCCGTGTTCAGATGCCGGGCTGGCGTGGTCGTGTCGGCCAGGGTGTGACACTGGGTGCAGAAGGCCAGCCGGTTGGTCATGCGCACGAGGTTACCGTCGGTGTCCGGGGAGAAATGGACATCATGGCACGTCTGACACGCGATGCGGTTGTCAGTGCTGGTGAGCGGGAGGGAGGCGGGGTTCCGATAGTAGGCGTTGGCGGTGATGAGGACGTTCACCGGATGCGAGCCTTGGGCCGAGTTGGTTACACTGCGCGCGGCGTGGCAGTCCTGGCACATCTGATCGGAGCTGTTGTCCATGACCTGGTAATGGCGGCCGGCGCCGAATCCGTTGGTGTAGAGCGGCGCACTCGGATCGAAGGGCGTGTTGAGCTGGCTGTGCGGGTCATGGCAGGTGGAGCACATCAGTTGGCCGCCCGGTAAATGCGCCAGGAGGGCGGTGTTGGTCGGGTGACGGAGGTCGGCGCGCACAAGAACGTGCCAGCGGTCGTTGGTTTGGTAGAAGCTGTTCGTGGCAGTGGTGAAGGTGACCTGAATGCCGTTGGTCAAGGCCACGTTCGTGCCCGTAAGCAGGTTGTTGCCGAAGCCGCCGAAGAGGTTGGTGGCGTAAGCACCGCCGGGGGTGGTGACCGTCCAGTTGAAACGGGCGACGCCGACAGCGCCGGCGCTGGCGATCGTCAACGTGTAGGTCTGAGCGTAAGGCCCGGAGTTCGTGCCGCTCGACAGCACGGCGCCAACGGAGGGCGTCGCAGCGCCGCCCAAGTACACTACCCGCCCCGAAGCACTGGAATCCCACCGGTGCGAAGTGCCGCCGGGAACGGCGCCGGCGGGAAGCCCGGGCGCGGGCATGGCCTGGTCGCCCGCCAGCAGGGCTTTGGCGGAGGCAGCTCCACCGGAGACGTGGCAGCTCTGGCAAAGGTTGGCGTTGCCGCCGGGGACATTGAGCAGCGGAGCGCCGAGCGCCTGATGCATCAGGTGACAGCTCGCGCAGTAATCATCGCCATCGGTGTGAGGCGGCTCCACGGCGATGCCAGTGGCCGGCAGCGCGGCGGCCGCGACGAGATTCAGCAAGGCCTTCGTCAGGCGGTTCAGCCGGTGGGCTGGCGGATTGCGAATCATAGCTCTACCCATCAATAGGACTTGTTATCGTGGCTGACCCCGTGGCAGGTCAGGGTGCAGGTGCTGCGGCCCGCGCCTCGGTCGGTGTAGGCGATGCGGCCGGCGTTCGGGGTGACGTAGAGGGTGTTGAAATTGATCAGGTTGGGCTGGGTCTGAACGCCGTGCGCGTCGTGACAGGTGGAGCAGGATGTCTGCTCCTCGCGGACGTGCCGGCTGTGGAGGCGATCCGCCATGAGGACGCCCTGACTGTGGCACTTGTAGCACAGGGCATAGGCATTGGCGCTTTCGGGCTGGAAGTCGGTCTGGTTGAGATTGCGTTCGAGGATCGGGGCGTAAACCGAGCCGTGCGGGCCGTTGGGGCCGGCGCCCTTGGCGCCGGGGCC
Organism: uncultured Verrucomicrobiota bacterium; assembly: GCA_964625855.1. Classification (GTDB taxonomy): domain Bacteria; phylum Verrucomicrobiota; class Verrucomicrobiia; order Limisphaerales; family UBA8199; genus JAPLUA01. Next base: position 62,301 of record CAZVFC010000002.1, read on the forward strand.
CTGGTCGTTGTTGTGGCAGTCCGTGCAGAGTATTTGCTGGACGCCGGACCAGGTGGAGACCAGGGTGCGGCTTTGGGAGGATTTGGAGGGGGCGACCACGGGATGATACGAGGCGTTGGCGGGATTGAACTCGACGCGAGTGCTGGGCTGGGAGAACTGGCGAAGCACCTTGGAAGTGCCGCGGGTGCCGGACTCGGCGTGGCAACGGAAACAGATCTCGTACTCGTGGGCCGCGACTTCGAGCGGGGCGCCGTTAACGCTCACGCCCTTGACCTGCGCGAGGGCTCCCGACAGGCCAGTGCCCTTGGCATCCCCGCCGACGACGGCGTGCGGGTTATGGCAATCCATGCACGAGGCATGGCGGCTGCCGGAGAAAACAAAGCCTTCAGCTTCGTCATGCAAAGACGAAGTGGCCAGGACCGGGTGGGTGCTGGCTTTGTTGAATTCGGCCGTGAGATTCTTGGCGGCGACGGTGCCGTTGTGACAGACCAGGCAGTTGTCTTCGGGTTTGTCGAAGATGAGGAGGCGGGGCTTAATGCCGGCGTCATGCGGGGTGTGGCAGTTCTCGCAGGCGTTGTCGGCCACGGTGGTGCCGGTTGTGTGGGGCCAGGGGTCGCGGCCGGAGCCATTCCAGGTCGCCCGGGACAGGGCGTGGGCGGAGTTGTTCCAGTAGCTCGGGGCGTGGCAATCCAGGCAGAGGGCGGAAGCCTTGTTATCCTTGACGAGGAACTTGCCGTATTGGTCCCGGTGCGGGTCGTGACAGGATGTGCACTGCATCTGTTTATCGTGGTCCAGGCGCACCTGCTGGTTGAGGGTCGCGGGGTCGCGGAGCTCTCCCTTGGTGGTCACCAGGGTGTTATCATAGGTGAACGAGATCGGGTGATGGCCGGAAAGGTCGGTGCCCATGCGGCCGCGGCCGATGGGGAGGAGGCCGGAAGGCGTGCGCATCTGAATGGGCGTGGAGCGGCTGCGGACCATGCCGAGGGCGACGGTGCCGTCGTGACAACTGAGGCAGAGCTTGGAGGAGCCGGTGGGCTGGCCCACAGTGGCTTTGAGGGTGGAGCTCTTGTAGGGCGTGTAGCTGGCGCTGGACAACTCGTGGTTCCAGAGCGGGCTCTGGCCGGTCTTACTGTGCGGGGCGTGACAGAAGATGCAGATGTCGCCCTCGGTCGTGGCGCGGACTTCGCCCGGCCCGCTAATCGAGAGGTTGTGCTTCGAGTCCACGATGCTGTAAGGAGCGCTGCCCGCCGCCGCGTTGATCGGCACGGGCCGCAGCGCTGAAAGCCCCGCCAACAGAGCCAAGCCGCCCGTCAGGAACAGGCGGCCAGGGCGGAAACCCGAAGCCCGAGGTCCGAAGTCCGAAGGTCGGTTCGGCCCTCGCCGGTCCCAGCCGGGCGTTTCGTGTGGCACAATGCAGCTCATGATTTGCCAGTGAACTTAAAGACCTGAATACGATGATTGTAAGAATCGGCGATGTAGATCCGGTCGTCCATCCCAATGGCGATGCCGTTGGGCAGCCAGAACTGGCCGGGGGCGGAGCCCGCCTCGCCCCAGTTCAGCAGTAATCGGCTCTGCTCGTCGAAGATCTGCACGTTGTCGAAAAGGGCATCCACGACGTAGATATGCCCGAGGCGGTCCACAGCCACGCCCTTGGGGCGGCTCAGATTTCCGGGACTGTCGCCGGGGCTGCCGATGGCAAACTGGAACTGCCCGGCTGGTGCAAACACCTGGACGCGGCAGTTCATGGAGTCGGTGACGAAGAGACGGCCGCCGGCTGCCGCGGCGAGGTGGGTGGGGAAATTGAATTCACCCGGCGCGCTGCCGCGGCGGCCAAATTTGGAGAGGAACTCGCCGCGCAGGTTGCAGACAACGACCTGATGCAGGTGCGAGTCGGCTACAAAGAGCTTGTCCGCGTGAATTACGAGCCCGGCAGGCCGTTCGAGTTCGCGGGTGATCTCGAAGCGCAGTTTGCCTTTCAGATCGAAGGCCAGGACTTTGCCGAGGGTGGAGTCGGCGACAAAGACGGTTTCGCGGTGGCGGGCAACGGCGACCGGTGAAACGAAGCGGATCTTGCCCGCCTGTTCCCAGTGCAGCCATTTCTTCCCGGCGCGATCCAGGCAGCCGACCGATCCGGCGCCCGTGTCGGTGAAGAGCAGGTTGCCCGCCTCGTCCAATGCCAGCCCGAAGGGCTTGTCCAGCCGCGAAGAGCTATTGCCGCCGCCGCTGATCCAGTTTGCGAACCGGGTTAAGGCCTTTGGTTTGATGCCCAGGTCGGCCGGGCTGGTGATGCTGTTGAGGTAAACCACGCGGGGGTCGGCGGGCGGCGGCGGCCAGGCCGGTGCGGGCGCGCTCGCCGATGGCCCGGCAGCGGTCTGGGCGCCGGGCGCCCTGGCGAGGCCGAGAGCGAGCATGGCTGCCAGACAAACCCACAGCAGGGACGTGCAGTGATGATGGCGGCGCGGACGATGCATATCAGAAATCCCGTTTGACCTGCACGTAGAAGAAGTTCCGGTCCCGCTTCTCGGCCTGCTCAATCGTTTGGTAGTTGTATTGATAGCCGGTCTTGAGAGTCAGCTTGCCATAGGTCAGGATCAGGCCGATGCGGGCGGCGACCAGGTCCTGCGTGGTTCCGAGGGCTTCCTGGTGGTAATAGCCGCCTTCGACATTCCCGGTAAGCCAGGAGGAGATCTGGGTGTTGAACAGGCCGATGAACTGATACTGAGTCTGGTCCTGGCCGTGGGGATAGCGATAATAGATCTGGTTGAAATTCAGACCCAGGTTGGAAGTGTCGCCGAGGGGGAAGGAGAAACTCTCGAATAGCCGGGTGGCGCGGTACTGGGTGAAATTCGACTCGTAGTCTTCATACTCGGCACCCGCGCGCAGCCAGCGCCAGGTAACATCCACCCCACCAACCCAATCGGTCAGGGTCTCGGCCAGGGCCTCCGGCGGCGCGTTGTTGTCCACGATATTGAGCCGCCCATAGACACCGACGAGGTTGAAGAGGTCGAGCCGGATGGAGGCGCTGGCGTTGATGGAGTCGAAGGAACTGGTGTAGGACGAATCGCTCGAGTAACTGACAAGGATGGTTGAGCCGTTAAGGAGCTCGATGCTGGTGGGGACGCGCTGGATTTCCGTCATTTCGCCGTGGGGAATGATGCGGTAATCCACACCGTTGACATAAGTGGGCACGCCGCCGGGTCCGGTGACAATAATCGTTGCAGCGAACACCCGGGGGTTGTTCAGAAACGTGACTGTGGTGTCCCTGATCACGTGCGATTCGTTGATGACGGTCAGGACACCCGCCCCGGAGGAGTCGTGGTCTTCATGGTCCACAATGGCCGCGCCGCCGAGCGTGAGGTGCGCCCAGGAACTGAGCCGTTTGGAGTAGCTTTCCGCGAGCCCGACGCCGTAGCGGTCGTTAAGGGCCGAGTTGCCGACACTGGAGGAAGTGCCGTAATTGCCATGCGCGTCGAGAGTGGAGGTGAGACTGTCGTAGAGCTGGTGGCGGAGCCCGGCGATGCCCTGAAACATGTCGGAGGAAGCGGGGTCCATCTGGTTATTCTGGTAATTGAGCGCCATGAAGCTCTCGAGGTTGGGGCGATGCTTGATCGTGATGTTCTCGTTGGCGTTGAAGGTTTCCGAATTCCGGTCGGCATATTCCGCCCAGCCGTAGGAAAGACTGGTGCTGGCGGTGATTTGGTCGCGGCTGCCGAAGGTCTCGGAGTCTGATACGCCGATGGACTGGCTCAGGCTAGTCTGCACCGGGCCGTCGTTAAGCTGGTTGGCGAAGTTGTCGTAGCTGTAGGTGAAAGTGCTGTTGCCGCGCTCGCGCTGGCTGAGGCCATTAAAGTTGAGATAGGTTTCCTCCACCTCCGAAGTGCCGGTGATTCCGCTGGTGCGCAGCTCACGATAGCCCATGTCGGCGTTGAGGTTGAGGGATTTGGCGCTCCAGCCCACGCGGCCGCCGTAGCGGGTGCTGTCCGCGGTGACGGTGTTGAAGAAGTCGTAATTGTTATAGGTATGGTCCTGGCTGGCGAAGAACGTGGCGTTGTAAGGTTTGGAAGACAGGAAGTTGACCGTGGCCAGATAGTTGAACAGATTCTGGGTCTCGTCGCGGACTTGCTCGTAACCCGTGCTGGTGACCGAGTCGTGGGCCCAGCCGAGCCCCCCCAGGCCGCTGAGGTCGAACGTCATCAGGTTCGGGTGATAGACCGAGCCTTGCAGCCGGAGGCCGACCTCGGGTACTAGCAGCAGGTTATCGTGGACGGAGGTGGCGCCGTTGGCCGTCACGTTTTCCCTTAACCCCTCGACACGCATGCCAACGCTGGCCTGGGGAATATCCAGCCTGAGCCAGCGTGGTTCGAGGCCGGAGTACTGCTGGGCGGCGCCTTCCCGGGTTCCCGCCAGGAGCAGCAAAGCCGCCAGCAGCCCAAGGCAAACCCGCAGTGGAGCAGGCGGGATCATTTGCCGGCGGGGCGGGCCGCCGTTTTGGCTGCGGCGGGTTTCAGAAAGTACTTGTCCTTGCCCCAGTGCGGATCATGGCACTCGGCACAGGCCTGGGCGGCCGTTCCGGCATGGGCCTTGACCGCGGCCATGTCTTTCTCCTCGTGGCACTCGAAACAGATCTGGCGCGGCCCCTTGAGGAGCAGATTCTTTTCATCGGACTGGTGAGCGTTGTGGCAGGACGCGCATTCGCCATTGCCTGCGGGATCATGCTTGAACGGGGCCTTGGCAATAGCCTGCGGGATGTCCTCGTGACACTCGGCGCATAGCTTGCCGTCGGGCTTGATCAGGAGCTTCTTGTTGTCCGACTGGTGGGGGTTGTGGCAGGAGGTGCATTCGCCGTTCTCGGCCGGCTGGTGTTTGACCTTGGCTTTGGCCAGTTGCTGCGGAATGTCCTCATGGCACTCGGCGCAGAGCTTCCCGTCGGGCTTGGTCAGGAGCTTCTTGATGTCCGACTGGTGGGGGTTGTGGCAGGAGGTGCATTCGCCGTTCTCGGCCGGCTGGTGTTTGACCTTGGCTTTGGCCAGTTGCTGCGGAATGTCCTCATGGCACTCGGCGCAGAGCTTCCCGTCGGGCTTGGTCAGGAGCTTCTTGATGTCCGACTGGTGGGGGTTGTGGCAGGAGGTGCATTCGCCGTTCTCGGCCGGCTGGTGTTTGACCTTGGCTTTGGCCAGTTGCTGCGGAATGTCCTCATGGCACTCGGCGCAGAGCTTGCCGTCGGGCTTGGTCAGGAGCTTTTTGATGTCCGACTGGTGAGGGCTGTGACAGGAACTGCATTCGCCGTTCTCGGCCGGCTGGTGTTTGACCTTGGCCTTGGCCAGTTGCTGGGGGATGTCCTCGTGGCACTCGGCGCAAAGCTTGCCGTCGGGCTTCACGAGCAGCTTCTTGTGGTCCGATTGGTGAGGGTTGTGACAGGAACTGCATTCGCCGTTCTCGGCCGGCTGGTGTTTGACCTTGGCCTTGGCCAGTTGTTGGGGGATGTCCTCATGGCACTCGGCGCAAAGCTTGCCGTCGGGCTTGACCAGCAGCGCCTTGAGATTGGAGCTGTGCGGATCGTGACAGGCCGCGCATTCGCCGTTCTCGACCGGTTGATGCCTGCTCTTGGCGGTCTTAGGGAAGGGGTCGTGGCACTGGGCGCACAAGGCCGGCGGAAGCTGGACCAGCAGGTTGGTGTTGGATGCCTGATGGGGATTATGGCAGGAGGCGCATTCGCCGTTCTCGACCGGCTGGTGCTTAACCTTGCCCGCGGCGAGCGTATCCTTGTGACAGTTGAAGCAAACCGATGCGCCTTTGCCGGCCATCTTCTGTGAGGATTGGGAGTCGTGGCAGTCGGCGCACTCCCGCTTGGCGTACGGAGGATGGATGTAAACCTTTGGCGCCTCGACCACGGCAACCGGTTGGGGAACCGCGTTCGTTGGCGGCGGAGCGGCGGCCGGTTGCACCGGGAGAGCGTTGGTGGCTGCACCCGGGGCTGGCACGCCGTCAAAGAAGAAGTTCAGCCACTTCTGTTTGGCGGGGCCGGAGCACCCGGCGAGGACAAGCAATCCGGCGAACAAGCCAGCCAAACCATACCTCAGCGCCACGGGCCGCGCTGCAGGGGGACCGGAGTCGTGCGATTGCTTTAAGCGCATCAAGCAGCTTTCTGCGCGCGAGGTTACTTCCTGGAGCCAAACCCGTACACGCTCACTTTATGAGGGCCAAACTGGCTGGTGACCCAAATCAAGTAATCTATCTTGAATCCCGGGGCGGCTTGCTTCTGAAACAGGCCGACGTGGTCATAATCCACCTTCACGGCGGCGGGGAGATACAGTTCGCCTCCGGTGCTGCTGCCCGCCTGGCCGAAGTACATGAGGAGGCGTCCCTCCGGGTCAAACAGTTGGACTACCTGGGTGGCCGCATCCGCCACGTAGGCACGCCCTTCGCGGTCCACCGCCACTCCCTTGGGCCGGGCAAAGAGTCCCGGCGCGACACCCTGCTGGCCAATCGTGCGCTGGTAGTTGCCTTCCAGGTCATAGACCTGAACCGCGAAGCCGCCGAGATCCGACACCAGGAGCCGGCCCTGCTGGTCAATCGCCAGGTTGGTCGGAGAGAACAACCGGCCCTTGTCCGCCTTGGGGTCCTTCGGGATGGTGAACAACAGCTTTCGGTCCGCCTTGCTGTAAACCCGGACGCTGTGGCCTTTGACGTCCGCAACGTAGAGCCGGTCCGGCGTGATGGCGACATCCGTCGGCTTCATCTCGTCTTTGACCCCCATGGCGCCCAGGTAGCCGTCGTCCTTGGCGTACATGAGGACCTGGTCGCGCCCGGTGTCCGTGATGTAGCGGGTGCCGTCGGCGTCAATTGAGATGTTGATGGGCAACTGGATGCGGCCTTCCCCGCGGGGCGCAAAAGGACGCGAGCGCCGCTTGGCCAGGTCAAACACCTGGAGGCCGCTGGTCATGGTGTCGCAGACGTAGAGCTTCCCATCCTTCAAGGCCAGGCCGTAGGGTTTGACGAGCGGGCTCGCGCCGGCCGGCCGGCCGGTGATGTAGTCGGAGAAGTTGGGGCTGCGGCCGAGTTCGAGATCGGAGGAGAAGGCCGCCAGGAACTGGACGCGCGGCTCATCGGGCGCCGGCGGGAAGAAGGTATAAGTCTTGGGCGCAGCCTTGTGCGCCGAAGTGCAACCGGCGGCTACCGCCACGAGCGCCACCGCACAAAGCCGGGTGAGTGGCAAGGGTCGAATCCAAGCAAGCATGTCGTCTGTATAGTTACTTCCGGTCGGTTGAGCCTTGGCCGGGCCATGGACACCATGCCCGACAACAAATACAGGGGCTGACCATGCAGCGCCCTCCCGCCGGACAGGTGACCCTGTGTCCGGTCGGCGCGTCTTATCACGGTAACCAGATTCCCGCTAACCCCCGGCGGCGCACACGGCCTGGCGTTTCCCCGGTGGAATCAGAGCTGGGCAGGCGAGTGGCGTCGCGGTCGCGCGGCTACTTGTTATGACAACTGCGGCACAGCAAGCTGCCGACCCCTCCCTTGGTGCCGTTGATCACCACCAGATGGGGGTTGTTGATGATATTGTAGGGGCTGCCCTGCTGATTGTGAACCGCGTGACAGGACGAACACTCCAGGCGGTGATTGCCGCCTAACAGGAATCCGTTAATGGTCATGTCGTTCCCCGGCACGAACCCGGCCGGTGAGTCGGGGATCAGCACCTGCGTGGTGTCCGGGTTGTAAAGCCAGCGGTCTTGATTGGGTCCTGTTCCCACCAGGTTCGCATCGTAGGTGAAGGAGATGGGGTGAGAGTGCGTCAGGTCCGTCCCGAGGTTAGCGCTGTTGGTGATGAACGACGCGCTGCCTCCTTGAATGCCGCCCCCGTAAGAGTTGACCGCCACTGTTCCGTCATGGCAGCTCAGGCAGGCCAGCGACGGACCCGTGGGGGTGGGCGACGGGACAGCTTTCATCTGGGACACCGGGACTGTGTTGGTGTTATACATGATCCACGGGCCGGTCGAGGGCGTGTGGCCCCACAGGGGAATCACTCGACTGTCGGCGTGGTGCGCCTGGTGACAGGGGGTGCAGACGGCGTTGGGGTCGCTGGGGTTGCTGAAGTTCCAGGACGCCTGCGAGAAGTCGTGCGGAGAACCGAGGATTCCGGCTCGCGTTGCGGCGGGCGCGAGCAGGAGCAATCCGGCCGCGACACTATAGGCAAGGGGATTCAGGTTTTTCATATTTAGCATGCGTTGCTTCGTTGATTGGCGATCTTCAATCATTCACAAACCTAAGCAAGTTTATTACAGCTTGGGCTGGCCGGCAAACCCTTTCGCGCTGCCTGCCGCGGCCGTCTGCCGAACGCCGGTTCCGTTACCAATGCTGCGCGCCAGTCTCTCCCTCCCGCACGCGGGCCTCTACACATTTTTTGTGAAACTCCAAACATCTCTTGGGCAGTGCCCGGCCCGGCCAACCCGCAGGTCCCGAACGGTGCCTGTGCGCCGCAGAATACCGACAATGATCAATCAGAATATAGCTTGATATGTGAATTATCGCCCTTTATTCAGGACTCACCCGTCCCCCGCTGAGCGTTTTTGGCTTGGCCAAGACAATAAAGGGTAAGAGAAAGGCAAGGCGGGTGCAGCCGCACAGCAGGGGGCGGGCTACCGTGGCGGCCAATGGCTTGCGGGTGCCTGGGCCCCGGCAGGATAGGGCAGGCGATACGGTGCTTGCGCCCGGCGCGGCGGCCAATGTATAATGCAATCTCAACCTAGCATTAGCGGATGAATCAGACGCGTCTTTTCACCACGCGCGGCCCCTCCAGGCTGTGGGGACCCATCGGCCTCACCCCGGCACTTTTGCTGGCGAGCGCCACGCTCGCCGTTTCAGCCGCAGCAGACATGTACCAGCCCCAGGCAGTGCCGGGTGGGATCAGTCCGCAGCCGTGCATCACTTCCATCGCCAGGCACGGCACCAACACCACCCTGAATTGGTATGGACTGGCCGGCGGCTACAACGTCCTGATGACGCCCACGCTGGTTCCGGGGCAATGGACGACCGTCGCGAGTCCGCTGGCGACCACCTACCCCAATAGCCTGACAATGGCCAATCTCCCGGGCAGCCAGAACTTCTTCCGGCTTAGTCCTATCAACAACTATGTCGGCTCGGGGACCTGCGGCAGTTGCCACCCGGATACGCGGGCGGCGTGGCAGCAGACGCGGCACGCGAGCGCTTACAGTGCCATCGCCGGCCCGTCACCTGGCCTCGTCTCCACCGGCCTGGTTTATCGCACCGTCGGTTACGGCTGGCCGTCGGGGTTCAAGAGTATAACCACCACGCCGTGGCTAACGGGTGTGGGTTGCGAGAACTGTCACGGTCCCGGGGCTGCGCACGTTTACGGCAACCACAGCCTTGTCAAGCCGGCGGCCACCATCGCCGCGCAGGTGTGCGGCGGCTGCCATGACGGGGACATGGCCCCGACTTACACGGAGTGGACCAATTCGGCGCACGCGGCGGTGATGCCCGAAGTTGCGTCCGGGTTCAACGACACCCTGAGCGGCCAGAGCCGCATGATGAGCTGCGGCGCCTGCCATTCCGGGGCGGTGCGGGCGGCTATGCTGCAGAATTACAGCTACACGCAGGCGGGCTATATCACCACGTCCAATGCCATCGTGCTGCCCAGCGGCGCCGATGCCCGGCTCTACGGCGAAACCTGCGCCGTCTGCCACAGCCCGCACGCCACCCACTCCGCCCCCTTCCAGTTGCGCAATCCCCTGGCCTCGACCAACTTCTTCTCCTGGTCCACCAGCCTCGCAGCCGCGACCAACCGCTTTGGGCAGTTGATCAACCTGAACTTCAACAACCAATACAACGCCGACATTCAAATCTGCGCTCAGTGCCACAATGCCCGCGGCGCCCTGTGGACCGATACCTCTCGCCCGCCGCACGGCTCGCTGCATTACAATATGCTCCTGGGTAATATCGGCGCGATCGGGACCAACCTGGCTCCGTACCAGCCTTCAACGCACGCGCGCTTCTTCACGAATCAGTGTGTGGATTGCCACATGCAGACCGCGGAGTTTCAAAGCGGGACCATGCCGGGCAATACCGGCCATCGCTTTGCGGTTGAGTCTTACGACCTCTGCGTGCAGTGCCACGGCCCAAGCTCCAGCAACCTTGTGGACTTCGCCATGAACTTCTTCCTGCCGGCCCAGACGGCGCAGGTCAAAGCCGCTCTGGACTACTGGGCCGCCACCAAGGCCCCGCCCGCGCTCTACGCCAAATACGGAAACCGCGCCTGGGAATACACCAACCCGGGCACCCTTTCCTCCGGCGGCTCCGGCCCCACCACCGCCGAGCAGGCCCAGATCCCGGCCAACATCAAGAAGGCCCGCTTCAATGTTTACCTGGCCAACAACGACCCGGCTTCGGGCATCCACAACCCCTTATTCGTAGTGGACCTTTGCAACGCCGCGCTGAGCTTTGTGCAGCAGGAATTGAATCCGTGAGGGCCCGGCGGGTGCAGCGTTGCGGTCGGGCGCGGAAGCCGTGCCTGAGCGAGCAAGCCGGCAGCCGAGTCATGCTGCTCGTGGCGGTCGTGTTCCTCCTGGCGATAGCCGCCACCGCCTACTGGTTCTACTCGATCTCGAAGCGCAGCCAGACCGGCGCAACCGACACGGCAGTCAGTCCGGCAGCCATTCAGTTGTCCGCGCCCACCCGGGCGGTATTGAGCCGGCTGGACGCCCCGCTCGAAGTCCGATTCTATGCGGTGCTCGACCCTGCGTCGGTATCGGACTCTCTCAAGGCCTTTGCCGGGCGGGTGGACGAGTTGCTTGCCGCCTATCAGCAGGCAACCGGCGACAAGCTCAAGGTGACCCGCTTCACCTCGGAGTCGAACCTTAAACCCAACACCGCTCCCGCCGATGGCATCCACGCCTTCAACCTCGACAAGGGCGAGGCCTGTTACCTGGGCCTGGCGCTGGTATTCAAAGGACACAAGGAGTCCCTCCCGCGCCTCGCGCCGGAGTGGGAACAAGCCTTGGAGCCCGACCTCACGCGGGCGATCTCCCGCCTGCTGGACGCCGCTCAGCCGGTCCCGGCGCCGGTCGCTGTCTCCCAGATCAACACCACCGCCGTCCAGGAGGTGAAGGCCATGCTCCCCGACCTTGCGGGGGTATCTGTCGAGGAAGGCAAGCGGATTATCCAGGAGGCCGCCCTCAAAGAGTTCACCGCCGCGGCCAAGGAAATGCAGGCCCAAATCAAGGAAGCCGAGCAGCGCCTCGCGCAGGCACAGCAAGGCGGCACGGAGGCCGACCGACAAGCCGCGCGGGCACGCTTCCAACAGGTTCAGGCCGCGCAAACCGAGAAGCTCAAGGAGATTGCCGCCCGATCCCAGGCCCAAGTCCAGGCCTTCGAACAGCTCAAAGCCGCGGCCCGCTGACGGCGAGCAGGGGCATTTGCCGATGCACAGTGGTGGGGTAAGAGGCGCTCGCCGGACCCGCTTGCTCGGTGGTGTGGGAGGCGGGAGGTCAATGCTCTGGTTGGGCCGCACGAGATGATCTCACTTGCTTCGAGACTGCGCATACCAGCGCGAAAGACCCCAAGACCAGTGGCGCTATCAACAACCATCTCGTATCATAGTGATATTGCAGCCGCCCGTTGGCCCATGCTGTCCAAGTGAGTTAGAAGTGTGTGCTCCCCGAACCAGCAATGGTCAGAGCCGAAAGCGCGCTTGCCTGCAGCGCATTCTTGTTAGGCAGTTTCATGAACTCTTAGCAGGCTTTGCACGCGCTAGCACAATCACTACCAGAGCGATCGCGAGCAGAGCGATGAATAAACCCATTCGTGAAGCCGGGGCAGGTTGTGCGAGCGGCGACCCATCGTAAATCCGGACCGTGCTGATGATCTGTCGGACCGGAACGACAGCCCCTCCATCGTCCGCTGGAGGAGCGTAGAAGAACATTTTGAGCACGCCCCTCGCTGTCAGGAGGTAGGCCGTGGTGCCTTCCACCCGCGGGACACCCGGCATGCTTATCCTAAATTTCTGCACAAACGCATTCAGGTCCTTGTCGAACGCGGGTTGATCCTGCTCTACGCCCTGGGGCAGTTCCTCGCCCTTCTCAAGGTCGTCCTGGACGGCCTTTGGGTCAGGAGCGCCGGAGGTTTCGGCGACCCGTATCATCATATAAGGAGAAAACGCGAGCCCTGCGGAGTTCGTCACCTCGTATCCGTAGTGCACCGCGGGGCGCTTCCAGTCCGGGTGCTGTGCTTCCGCGGCTTTGTTTGCGGTTTCCAGCTTCTCAGCAGCCATCGCCCTCCAACCGGCAGGGAAGCTTATACTGAACCCGTGGTGAGCGTTGGTGAAGGTCTGGGACAGGTTCTGGTCAGCAGCAAAAGCGGCGCCGACTAGGATGAACCCGAGAAGTATCATGACCGAAAAGCAACCTGACTTGCGCACTGCCGTATGCTGTGGAGCGCGTGCGGCCCGACGATGGCGCTCAGGCAGCGCGAGGCAAGCGCGCTCAGTATGGAACAAAACGGGAATCCCGCGCCTGCCTGCAGCGCCCTTGTTGGGCGAAGGAGGATTCATTTGTGTAGGTCAATGACGAGCTCCGCCATGATACCCCGCGACTCTCCTTTCTGCGTCCGTGCATTGCGAAGGGTAATCCTCACGGAGTCTTGGTCCGATCCTTCGGAAACGGTGCCACTGTCGGCGGTGATGATTCTCTGCTGCCCGCCCGGTTCGGTTGAGACGATGCGAACACCACTAATGGAATCGCCGTTCCGGCTGTCAACATGCACCACATAATTGCCGCCCCAAGTTGTGTCCTTGCCAGCTTCGATAAGGCCGGCCACCGAATGTGTAGGCGCCGACGCCTTCTGCGAACAACCCCAAAGGAGCAAGGCTGCCAGGAATATGGTGAGAGCTTTTGTCACAAGCGTGAAGCCGCCCGACTATCTTATTAACCTGGAAACAATTCGGCCTGAGTAGATAATGGCCGACAAACACGGGAAGCGTCTGCCCATCATGCGATGACATTATGACGATGGAGCCAATTAATCAATCCCCGAAAGCACCCCCGCTCGGGCCGGGACCCGGAGGCGCCCTGGTCCGACTCGAACGCATTATACCCGATCCCAAGCTCAAACTCCTGGACCCGGTCCGCGAGGTGATGCGGCTGAGACACCACTCGATCCGGATCGAGCAGTGAATGTGTTTGCCCGTGGAGGGCGAGGAACGGGGCGGGGAAGCCCGGATCGAGCCGTGCGTCCTTGGCCTCACGGGGCCACGGTGAGGACAGGGGTGTGGTCGCGGGCGGGGGGAGTCCCGGGTACCGGTGGGGTGTCCACATAGGCAGCACATAGAGGGCCCGTAGAGAGTCCCCCCGGCCAGTGGGCCGCAGGGCGGACAGGCAGCACCTTGTTGTGGCCGGCCTCCTGAGGCCACAGCCAGCCAGCGACGGAATGGGCCGCGGCTGCTTCCACAACCTGCGTCTGAACACAACCCGGTCTGGGGAAATGAGGCCGTCAACCGGCGGAACCCTCACCAAACGCAGGCACGTGTCGTTTGGAAGGACCCTTGCTCGGAGACTTCGGGTTCCTTGCGGACCTAACCTCCTGATTCTCTGGCCCTTCGCGCTGGGTACACCGGATGCACACCGGATGCACACCGGAGGCACAACGGATTGTCCGGTGTACCTCCGGTGTGCATCCGGTGTGCACGCTCCGTGAGCCTCTCCGGCCTGGCGGGTTTGCCGAAGGCTGACATCACAGTGAAACAGCGACCAATAGCACCGTGGGTGAACCGCCTCGACAGCCTCGTGTGCCCCTCCTATGCTCCGCGTGCCAGAATGAACTCCACCGGCTCGACGTCAGCGGAAGGTCCCGACGCGAGGTTTCTCACCACGCATTGGTCGGTGGTGCTGGCTGCCGGACGCAGTGATTCCACCCGCGCGCAGAATGCCCTGGCCCGGCTCTGCCAAACTTACTGGTATCCGATCTACGCTCATGTGCGCCGGCGCGGCCATTCGCCCCACGACGCCCAGGACCTGACGCAGGCGTTCTTCGCGCAACTCCTCGAACGGCACAGCGTGGCCAACGCGGACCCGAACCGGGGCCGCTTCCGCTCTTTCCTCCTGACGGCGGTGGACCATTTCTTGGCCCATGAATGGCAGAAGGTCCACGCGCAGAAACGGGGCGGCGGGTGCCAGATCCTGTCGCTGGATTTGGCGCTGGCCGAGCAGCGGTATGATCTGGAGCCAGCGGATACCGCCTCGCCGGATAAGCTGTTCGACAAGCACTGGGCCGGGGCACTGCTGGAGGAGGTGCTGAATCAACTCGAAGCTGAGTACCAACAGGCCGGCAAGACCGAGTTGTTTGCGGCGCTCAAGCAAACCCTCACCGGCACGCGCGAGTCGCAACCTTACGCCGTGCTGGCCGCCAGCCTGGGGATGAACGAATCCGCGGTGAAAGTGGCTGTCCACCGCTTGCGCAAGCGATACCGGCAACTCCTGCGGGCGGAGATCGCCAACATCGTGGCGGACCCGGAGCAGGCGGAGGATGAATTGCGCCACCTGTTCTCCGCGCTGGCAGGTTGATTTCAGGGGCGGGGACGGCTCGTCCCTTCCCCGTGCTTTGTGCGTCGCTCGCGGGAACCCAGGGACGAGCCGTCCCCGCCCCGGAAGACGCATCTCCTTGAGTTGGGCGAGCGAGGCGGTAACCTTTGTCCGCCGTTTCGGTAATGAGGGGTGAATGACTGATATGGACACGATGCGACTTTGCCCAAGCTGTAACCGGCCCTTGCCGCCCACCGCGCCCAAAGGGCTCTGCGCGGAGTGCCTGCTCAAGGCGGGCCTCCACACCGACACGCAGCCTCAGGGCGGCGATCCGGCTCAACCCAAGCCGCCGCCGTTCGTTCCGCCCAGGCCCGAGGAACTGGCGCTCCACTTCCCGCAGCTCGAAATCCTGGAACTCATCGGCCACGGCGGCATGGGGGCGGTGTACAAGGCGCGGCAGCCGTCGCTGGACCGGTTCGTGGCGTTGAAGATCCTCCCGCCCGGAGTGGCCCAGGGGGCCGGGTTTGCCGAGCGGTTTACGCGCGAGGCGCGGGCGCTGGCGCGGCTCAGCCATCCCAACATCGTGGCGGTGTATGACTTCGGGCAGGCCGCCGGAATGCCTTACTTCGTGATGGAATATGTGGACGGGCCGAACCTCCGCGAGCTGGAGGGTGGCGGGAAGCTGGCCCCGCGCGAAGCGCTGCAAATCGTCCCGCAGATTTGCGCGGCGCTCCAGTTCGCTCATGACGAGGGGATCGTCCACCGCGATATCAAACCCGAGAACATTCTGCTGGATAAGAAGGGCCGGGTGCGGATTGCCGACTTCGGGATCGCCAAGCTCATCGGGGAGACGGTCCTGGACGCCGGGCTGACGGGCGCGGGGGACGTGGTGGGGACCGCGCATTATATGGCGCCCGAGCAGCGGGAGCAGCCGTTGGCAGTGGACCATCGGGCGGACATCTTCTCGCTTGGGGTTGTGTTCTATGAGCTGCTGACGGGCGAGCTGCCCATCGGCAAGTTTGCCCCGCCCTCGGAGAAGGCCCAGGTGGACGTGCGCCTGGATGAGGTGGTCGTCCGCGCTTTGCAGAAAGAACCCGCGCGCCGCTACCAGCATGTCAGCGACCTGCGGACGGATGTCGAGAACATCACCGCCGCGCCGGCCGCCAAACCGCCTCTGGTTGCGCCGCTCCCGGCAGCGTCGGCAAGCCCGCCAGAGGAAACGAGCGACTGCCGGATTCTGCCTGCCTTCCTCCTCGGTTTCATGTTCGGCATCTTTGGCGCGCACCGTTTCTACGTCGGGAAGATCGGAACGGCCTTCCTCCAATTGTTCACCATCGGCGGCCTTGGCATTTGGGCGACCATAGACTGGATTCTGATTGTGTGCGGGGCCTTCAAGGATAAGAAGGGCCGGAGAATCACCAAATGGACTTAACCTGTCAGGCAAGCGCCAGGATACTGGACGCGAGCGCCGCGTCTGATCGGCCACAGTGCGCAGTGAGCCGCAGTGAAGCCGAGCGGCGCGCCTTCGACCGCCAAACTGCAGGCTACGCGGCCAGGTGTGCCACGGCCTGGGCGGAGGCTGAGCCGATGCTCCCCGAGTTCGGTGCCGCTGTTAGCGGGGCCGAGAAACTGGCGCGGGAGCATCGGGCCGACCAGGGCCTCGCGGACATCGAGAAGACTCTGCGCCAGTGGCCCGCATCCCCGGCCAGGCGCGCAGTTTGGCGCCAGGATCTATTACATTCACTGCGCCGGATTGCAGGGGACTGCCTGGCCTACGACGCGGATGGGCTGGATCGGCTGTTCACGGCAGAGGCCATGGAGGCGACCCGGCAGTTCCTTCGTGAGGCAAAAGCGTTCGCTCCGGGGATCGCCGACAAGAGCCTGTTCCAGGCCTTGCGTAACTTGTGGGTGGTTCACAGCGTCCAGTTGTTCCTGCGCGCCCCGATCGCCCTTTCCCCGGGGCTTTTTGCCTACAGCATGCTGTATCCGTGGACGGACAACTGGCTCGACGAGCCGCGACTGACGCACGCCGCGAAGGTGGCCTTCGGTGATTGGCTGACGCTCCGTCTGACCGGAGTGCCGGCGGCTACGCCTAACCCACATTGCGAGCAAGTCGGCAGCCTGGTCAGTAGGATCGAGCGGCTCTACCCCAGGGCGGAATTCCCTGGGGTCTATCTTAGTCTGCAGACCATCCACCGGGCGCAAATGCAGAGTCTCGACCAGCAGGACGCGGCGCGGACCTGGGACGAACCGGCGCTACTGGACCTTACCATCGCCAAAGGCGGAGCCTCCGTCCTGACTGATGCCTACCTGGTGCGGGGCTGGTTGACCGACGACGAGGCGGAATTCATGTTCGCCTACGGCGTGTTGCTCCAACTCATGGACGACCTGCAGGACTTTCGCGACGACCTGGCTAACGGGCACACGACGCTCTTCACACGCCAGGCTGCGCTTGGCCCTCTCGATGGAATCACTGCTCGGGCGTGGGCTTTTGGGCAAAAGGTGCTCGGGAGTTTCCGCGGGCTTGCGCCGGCCCAGGACAGCTTCCTCAACCGCCTGATTCAAGACAATCTCCGGCTCATGGTGCTGCAAGCCGTCGCGCGAAACCGGGCGTTCTACACCTCGGACTTTGTCAGTCGGCTGGAGGTGGCTTCGCCTGTGGGCTTCGGTTACCTCGCCCGGCAGGAGAACGCCCTGGCGGGCAGGTATTCGAAGGTTCTCGCTTACTTGCGCCAGAATCGGAGAGTGAATTCTGCATTCGAGCTGTTAGACTAACAGCCATGCAAATGAGATTCATCGGATGCGGTTTCTACCTGCTCGGTTGCCTGGCGCTGGCGTTCGCCGCCGCCCCCGACTCGGGCCGCTTTGAATCGCTGGGTGTCCCGGTCAAGGTCGGTGGGTTGAAGGGCTGCGTCGTCGGCCCGGACGGGCGCGGCGGCGAGGCGCTCTACTTCAACTTCAACCAGACCGGCGGGAAGCTGTTCCTGGTGCAGGTAGATCCCGAGACCGGCCAGGCGCGGCAATTCAACGCGCCCGAGGGACCCGGCGCATGGGCCTTTATCACGGGACCGGATGGGCGCATTTACTTTGGCACCTGGGACGGCGGACTGATCCTGCGCTTTGACCCACAGCAGCCGGACAAAGGCATTCAGGTGGTTGGCAAGCCCGCGGCGAGTGAGAGCTACCTGTGGCAGTTCGACCTTGGCAAAGACGGCAAGCTCTACGCCTGCACCTATCCCGGGGCGAAGCTGGTGAGCTTTGATCCGAAGTCCGGCGCGATGGAAGACCTGGGCCGCATGCACCCGACTGAGATGTATTCCCGCAGCGTGGCGGTGGGACCCAACGGCAAGGTCTATGTCGGCATCGGCACGACGGTCGGCGACCTGGTAGTCTATGATCCTGCCACCCGGCAGCATCGCAGCTTGTTGCCGCCGGGTTTGCGCGGCGCCGACGGTTGGTCAACCGTCGCTGTCTCGCGCCAGAGCGACGGAAACGTCTATGCCACCTTCGGCACGAACCTGATGCGGCTTGACGACGAGACGCCGGTCCGCGTGGCCGCCCTGCCCGAAGCGCCGCCGATCAAGCTCCGCGATGGGCGCGTGGTCACCTCCTTCGACCGCGGGCGCTTCACGCTGCGCGACCCCGGCACCGGCAAGGCCGTCGAGCGTACCTTCGAGTACTCTGCGAACGGGGATAGCATCTTCGTGGTCGGCGTCGGCCCGTCCAACTGCGTTTATGGCAGCACGGTGATGCCGATGGAGATCTTCCGCTACGACCCGGCGGCGAACCGCAGCGAGCACCTGGGCGACATGCCCGGAGGCGAGGTCTATTCGATGCTCGAACGCGCGGGCAAGCTCTACCTCTGCTACTACGGCGGCGCGGTTATGAATCTGTATGACCCGGCCAAACGGTTCTGGAAGTTTGGCCGCGGACCGGACTGCAATCCCGTGACCTTTGGCGGCGTCGGCGACGGCCACCTGCGCCCACGCGCGATGATCTACGGTCCGGACGGGCTGATCTATGTCGGCAGCGAACCGCCGTACGGCCAGCTCGGCGGCGCCATCGGTGTTTGGGACCCGAAACAGAACCGCACGATCGAGAACTACCGCCATGTGATCACCAACCAGAGCATTGTCTCGCTTGCCTGGGAACCCCGGAGCGGGCTCATCTTCGGCGGCAGCGGCAATTATGGCGGCGGTGGCACGAGAACGGTCGAAAAGGAGGCCAGGTTCTTTGCCTTCGATCCGAAGCAGCGGCAGAAGGTGTTTGAAACAGCGCTCGCGCCGGGGGCGGGGAATTATCCGGCCACCTTCGCGGCCAATGGGAAGGTGTTCACCACGGTGGGCAACAGGCTCTTCGTCTTCGATCCTGACACGCGAAAAGTCTTGCAGACCGTGCAGTTGCCGGGCGCGCAGGTGGAAATATCCTTGGGCGGGCTCCCCGACGGGCGGCTGGTCGGCCTGACCTCCCGGGGGGTGTATGTGCTCGACCCTGAGAACGGGGCGCTGGTCCATACGGCGGCGGCGCCGGTCCACGTGGGTTGCGGCTTTGCCCTGGTGGACAATGCCGTCTATTTCGGATCAGGCGCCAGGTTGTGGCGCTACCGGCTGCCGGAATTGGCGGAGGAATCGGGGAAGTGAAGCGTGAAACGCGAAGCGTGAAACGTGAAACGCGAAGCGTGAAACGTGAAACGTGATGCGTGAAACGTGAAACGTGATGCGTGATGGGCGGGCAATGGTAGAATGCCCTGAGCGATTTAAACGACCATGCGTATGATAGGAACGAACGGACGATGCTTGGGCTGCGCGAGGATACCTCTGGCGGGGCTGTGTCTGGCCGCGGGGCTGGCGCTGTCGCTCCCGGCGGCGGAACGCTTCGCAAGCGACAGCACCAACGGCTGGCAAGGTTTGGCGACGCGCGCCGAGATCAGGCCCCTGTTCAGTTACAACCGCCGCGGCGGGCCGAACGATCGCGGAGCATTAGTCATCCGCACCGATGATCGAGAGGGGTTGGATGGGCGCTGGGAAAAGACCTTCCCGGTGGAGGGTGGCCACTACTATCGGTTCAGCGCGTTGCGCCATCTGGACAAGACACCGGTGCCGCGCCGCTCGGCGCTGGTCCGCATCCAATGGCGAGACGCCGCGGGCCGACCGGTGCACCACGACGCGCCAGGAGCGCACAGTTATGCTCCCGACAAACCACCCGTGGCTGAGCCCGAGTATCCCAATGACGGCCCCACGGACCCTGCGGGCTGGGCCGAAGTCAGCGGTGTGTACCGCGCTCCCACGAAGGCAACGCAAGCCATCGTCGAGCTTCATTTCCGCTGGGCACGGCGCGCACGGGTGGAATGGAGCGAAGTCCGTCTGACCGAGACCGCCCCGCCCGGGCCGCGGAAGGTGCGGCTGGCCGCCATTCACTATGTCCCTCACGGCGGCGCGACCGCCATGGACAGTTGCCGGCAGTTCGCGCCGCTGGTGGCGGAAGCGGCCCGCCAGAAGGCTGATCTCGTTGTGTTGCCGGAGACGATCACCGCCACCGGCAACGGCTTGTCTTACGAGCGGGCGGCTGAGCCGATCCCCGGGCCGGCGGCCGATTACTTCGGCACGCTTGCCCGCCAGCACGGGCTGTATCTAGTTGCCGGGTTGGTGGAACGCGAGCGCCATCTTATCTACAACACGGCGGTGCTCATGGGGCCCAGCGGCTCGCTCCTCGGGAAGTATCGCAAGGTCGCCCTGCCGCGCACGGAGATCGAAGCAGGCATCACGCCGGGCGCGGATTACCCGGTGTTCGAAACGCGGTTCGGCAAGGTGGGACTGATGGTGTGCTACGACGGCTTCTTCCCCGAAGTCGCCCGGCAGCTCGGCATACGCGGCGCGGAAGTGATCGCCTTCCCGGTCGCCGGCTGCAACCCATTGCTCGCGGCGGCGCGCGCGTGCGAGAACCACGTCTTCCTCGTCAGCAGCACCTACACGGACGTAGCGCAGAACTGGATGATTTCCGCCATATACGACCGCGAAGGCCGCGTCCTCGCCCAGGCGAAGGAGTGGGGCAGCGTCGCCGTGGCGGAAGTGGACCTGGGCCAGCGCCTGTATTGGTCCAGCCTGGGGGATTTCAAATCCGAGATACCCCGCCACCGACCTGTCTGGCCCCCGGACGCGCCGTAGCAATGGAGGAAGGAACGCTTTGCCGAAACGTCTGCGTTTGCGCAGGAACGGACGCCTCGGTGAGGCGTCCGCAGCGCGGCATTCGGCACTCGACACCCGAGGCGGTATTCGCCCAGAATGCGGGCGTGAGTTTTCTCGAGAAGATCATTCCTTGGGAAAAGCTGCCCGAATGGCGGGCAGCCATGCGCGCCAGCGGCAAGCGGTTGGTGGTGACCAACGGCTGCTTCGATCTGTTGCACCTCGGCCACGTGACTTACCTTGAGACCGCCCGCCAGCAAGGCGATGCGCTGCTGCTCGGCCTTAACAGCGACGCCGCCGTGCGCCAATTGAAGGGCCCCGATCGGCCCGTGAATCCGGAGGCGGATCGCGCCGCGGTGCTCGCCGCGCTCGAAAGCGTGGACGGCGTCTGCATCTTTGCGGAACCCACCGCCACACGCTTCCTCGCGGCGGCGCAGCCGGATGTCTATGTCAAGGGCGGGGATTACACCCTGGAAACGCTCAACCAGGATGAGCGCCGCACGGTGGAACAAGCGGGCGGGAGGATTGTCATTATACCGTTCGTGCCGGGCAAATCTACCACGGCCCTGCTGAAGAAGATCTCGCGTCTATAGCCTCCGGGAGGCGGCATGAACATCCTGGTGATCTCCCTGGCCGGCATCGGTGACACCTTGTTTGCCACCCCACTCATTCACGAACTGCGCGTCAACTATCCTGAAGCCAGATTGGACGCCCTAGTCCTGTGGCCCGGGGCTAAGGGCCTGCTGGACGGCAACCCGCACCTCAACTCCGTCTATCAGAAGAACTTGATCAGGGCAGGCAAGGCTGAGTCGTTGAAGTTCCTGTTGCGGTTGCGCAAGGAGCACTACGACATTTCGATCAACACACACCCTCAAAGCCGAGTGCATTACCGCGTGGTCGCGCGCATCATTAGCGCCCGCGTTCGCGCCAGCCATGAATACGACAACCGCACCGCGTTCGACCGGTTCCTGGTGAATCGAACCGTCAAGCAGGATTACGCCAGGCACGCAATCGAAAACAACCTGGCCCTGCTGGACAAGGTCGGCGCCAGCCCCAGACTGCCGCGACACGAATACGAAGTCTATCTGTCGCCAGCCGAGCAGCAATGGGCTCAGGACTTTCTCAGTCGCCACCGCCTGGCTGGTCGCAAGGTGCTCGGGGTTCATGTCGGATCAGGCGGCACCAAAAACCTGCCGCTCAGGCGCTGGCCTCTGGACCGGTACCTAGAGCTGTTGGTCGAACTGCGGCGAGCCCACTCCGAGCTCGCAGTTGTGCTCTTCGGCGGGCCGGAGGAAGAACGAGACAACCGAACCATCGAGGCGCAGACCAGCCGGGAACAGGTCCAGTTGGCGCAGACCGCCAACCTGCGCCAGGCGGCGGCGCTCCTCAGTCATTGCGACCTGTTCTTGAGCGTGGACACGGCCCTGATGCACTTGGCGGCAGCCATGAAAGTCCCGCGACTCCTGGTTATCGAGACCCCGACATGGAACAAGCCGATCGAGCCCTACGGCCACCCGTTTACGCTGATTCCCAATCCGGCGGTCGGCGGCAGGAATTTGGATTATTATCGCTACGACGGGCGCGGCATCCAGGGTTCGCCCGCCGAACTCCGTCGCTGCATGGCCTCAGTCACAGTTGAGGCCGTCGTGCGGACAGTGAGTGCGGGACTTTGAACCCATGCGCGAGAGTCACGCACCTTTGCCAGTCGCGGGCCCACTGGTCTCGGTCATTGTTCTCAACTACAACGGCGCGCGTTGGCTGGAGCGCTGTTTAGATTCGCTGCGGGCTCAGACCCTCTTCGACCAGATCGAGGTCATTGTGGCGGACAATGTCTCCTCCGACGGTTCAGAGCAGTTGGGCCGGCGCATTGTCGAAGGCTGGCCCCGAGGCGTCTTCATGCAGCATGGCCAGAACCTCGGCTATTGCGGAGGCAACAACCGTGCCGCCGAAATGGCTCACGGCCAGCATCTGCTTTTCCTGAACAACGACACCTGGCTGGAGCCCGATTGTCTGGAGAAACTGCTGGCGGAGGTGGACCGGACGGGCGCCGGTGCCGCCGGCCCGCTGGTGTTGAACTACGAGGATGATAGCTTCCAGTCTCTGGGCGCGTTTGGCTTCGACGCTTTTGGCTTGGCTAGCACTCGTGCCGTTTCCACTCAAACGCGAGAAGTGCTGATGCCGGAAGGCTGCGCGTATCTGATCCGCCGCGAGCTGTTTCAGCAACTGGGCTGCTTCGACCCGGAGTTCTTCATGTTCGCCGACGAACTGGACCTATCCTGGCGCGTCTGGGTTTCCGGCCAGCGGGCGATCGCTGTCCCTTCCGCAAGGCTGCATCATCGCGGTGCGGCCCAAGTCAATCCCGCCGGTGGCGCCTCCGCGGTCGAGTTTCGCACCAGCGATACCAAGCGCTTCTACAGCAACCGCAACGGCCTCCTTGTGCTGCTGAAGAACACACATTGCTTCCTGCTGTTGCTGGTCCTCTCGCAGCTTGGCCTCCTTGCCGCGGAAGCCCTGGTTGCCCTTCTACTTGTGCGGCGTTGGGCGTTTGTCCGGCGCGCATACTCCGACGCTCTGGCCGATTGCTGGCGGCTGCGCGGCCACATACTGGCCGAGCGGCGGCGGCTCCGGCCGCTTCGCCGTCGTGGCGATCTTTTCATGTTGCGGTTTCTGCGGTGGCGCCCGAACCGCTGGGACGAGGTCCAACGGCTGCGCCGATTGGGCGTGCCGAAAGTGACTCCCGCCTGAGCCGCAAGGCGGACGCGAAGGTTGTAGCGGAAGCTTGTGCCGTTCAGGTTCCGCCCGGTTCAGTCGCCGGTGAGGGCCAGACCGCATCCCGCCCGGTCCACAGTCCGGCGGGCTGCCCCGGTGAAGGGCTCGGGTCGCCGCCGTCATCTTTCGCATCCTCGCCCACCGAATAGAGCACATAGCTCCCATCAACCTCAAGGCGATACCATAGCGGTTTGGCGCTCATGTAATCATAAGGCACCGCGGGCAGGTACTTTGGGACTAACGCCTCCAGGCTCGGCGGCCATTGGCCCTGCCGCAGATGGAAGCGTCTCAAGGCAATGGCTGCCAAGGCCATCTGCCGGTCGGTCTCCCCGCGGACGGCTGTCTCGCCGGCCCTCATATAGTTGGGCAAGGCCATCAAGCTGAAGAGGTAACGAATCCTCTGGGGCGAGCGGTCGATGGCGTTGATGTTCGTACTGATCAGGCTCAACCGCTGCTTCGCCTCGCACCACGGCCGGTCCGCCTTGAGCATCCGCAGCGCCGTTATGCCTTCCTGCATGTTGCGCAGGTAGAACAGTTCATCCTGGTCAATGCTCGTGAGCTTGTAGATCGGGACATAGAGGTGGTCTATTGCCAGATCTTCCAAAGTCGCTCTTGAGGAGGACGCGGGCGCCGTGTTCCAGTTGCCTCGGAGGAACCGGCCCATGTGGGAGCCGCTGGAACGCCGCGTCAGAGTGAACATCTCGTAGCCGCCGGCCCGTTCGCCCTCGAAGCCCTTCGTCACAGCGTCCACCTGATCCACCGGTGCCCACGCCTTTTGCAAGCGCTCAAGTTGCGGTTCAGTCCAGCCCGGAGCCTGCAACGCCTCCCAGCTCACCGCCAAACCGAGATTGGCCACCGCGACTCGGATCATCTGGGCCACCAGCGTCGGCTCGTTGCGCTCCATGAGCGCCAAGCCCGCCAGCGCCTCCAGGTTCCGCAAAGCCGGTTCCAGCCGTCCGTGGTGCAGATCGTTCTCCGCCGCCCCCATCAACCACTGCGCTGCCGTGCGGATGGCGACGAAGTCCACGCGCCTGGTCAGGAGCATATTCGTGTAGGGGCCGCCGTCCGGCGCAGGTGCCTTCAGGGCTTCGCGAATCTCCTGCAAAGGGCCTTGGGCTGCCTGCATTTGCTCGTCCATCTCCTCCCACGTGTGTTCGCCCGGCCCATTCGACCGGCTCCAAACGGGACTCGTCTGCCTCCAGGTGACCAGCGCCTGGCCCGGCCGAACGTACTTCCGCAGGTCCAGCAGTCCAGGGCTGAGCCGCACGTTCTTCAGCCTGGACGCCGCGTTAGTGATGACGGCGTGCGAATCAGGGGCGTTGGTGGCCCGTCCGAGCATCAGCTCCTCGTAGGTGAGCTTCTCTCCTTTGGCTTTCAGCTCTGCTTCATATTTCCGGAACGCACTCTGGCTCCCGGAGCGCATCCCCAGCAAAGCCATGAGCGCGCAAATCAGCGCCAACACCCCCAGGAACATGAGGCCGCGCGATGGCTTCCTCATGCCTCAAATGCCGCCGCGATCGGCAAACTGGAACGCGTACAGGTCCAAATCGCGCATCACGAAGTGCAGACGCACGGGCTTGCCTGCCAACTCCTGGACCGAGCTCTCCCCCCTCCACTTCACCACCCGGCTAGTCTCATTGGCGGTGTGCACCAGATCACAGTCCTGCAACGTGAACTTCGGAATCGCCTGCCCTTGCTCATCAAGCAACTCGACCCGCAGCTCGCCGCAGGCCGAGGTATTGATATTGAGCAGAAGCTGCTCCCCGTTGAAGCGCAGCAGCGGCGTGGTGAACTCGCCCCCCGCGAAGGCTGCCCGCACGGAAACGAACCCATCCCGCCGCAAAACCACCCGGCTAATGGCCGCCGGCCCGGTCGGCGCCACACCGGCCAAGGTCAGCAGCCGGTTGTTCTCATCGTTCCGGTCCCAGCCATGAGTGGCGCTGGTGCCGAGATAATACATGTAAAGCTCGCGGTCGTTCGCTGCCGGCACGATCCCGTAAACCATGTAAACGCGCTTCGAATCGAACTCGCCCTGCATCCCCAGGCCGACGAATGGCCGATGGTCGTAGCGCTGCCAGTGGATCCCATCCCGGCTGCTGGCAAAGCAGGTGTCCAGCACGCCGGCGTTGATCGGCGCCCCCTTGCGAAACTCGGCGATCTGCCCCGCGTAGTGATAATACTCCGTGGGAAACATCAAATAGGCGTCCTCCCCCCACGGATACCGGATCGCCCCGCTGGTATAAACGTCCAGCAGCGCGATGCGTTCCTTGGGAACTGACCCCGACCGAACCACCTGCTCCGGGTCGGCCTGCAGGACCACCGGACAATCCTCGACCCGGGCGAAGTAGCTCAACTTGGCGGATTCGGCGCGGGCCACCGTGCGCCCCTGTGAGCCGGCCTCCCGCATGTTCTTGCGAAAGTAGGCCACATACTTCTGGATTCGATCATCCCAGAAAATGACATTCTGCGAATCCAAATGATGCGGCTTAACCGTGTGGTTGTAGGTGATCACATTGGTGAGTGCGTGCTTCCAGTGCAGCCCATCCGGAGAGGAGAATATCTGGAGCTGGCTGTCAAACTCCGGCGGATTCGCCACCAGCTTAAACCTCTCTGCCGCCGGAGCCTTCGGGTCCAGAAAAACCATCAGCCCATGCATGCCCCCCTTCACGCCCCCAGCGCCCCGGCCCATCACCAGGTTGGGCGGCGGATTCGTGCCGTTGCTGGAGCCCGTTCCCGCCAGTTGCAGGTTTGGCTTCTGCCAGTGAATGCCGTCACTTGATTGAGCATAAAGCACGGCACCCGCAGCCGTGTACCACAGATGGTAAACCCCGGCATCGTAAAGCACCGAATGATAGCCGCCCAGAGCCACACCCGGCTCGGAAATGATCGGCTGGTCGCCGGTCTTCTGCGGCGAGTGGACGACGAACTCGATGCCCCTGGTCTGCTGCACAAATCGGTCATCCATCAGGAGCTGGCGGCGGCTGCCAACCGACAGCGGTTCCGGGGCCGCCAAGGCCGGGCATCCGCCGATCAGGAGTATCACCCAGAGGATCAGCCCATGAGTTCGAGATTGCGTCTGTTGCATAGAGATACGGTGATCGAAGGCGTCAGTTGATGCCGCAGCATGAGAATCCAACTCACGGGTGTCAACCCGATTGAGGTCTGCCAGTGCCGGCGGCTCAACTCCTTGGCGTCCTTTCCTAAACCTGGCCGTGACGTCAATTTTAATTGCCTCGGGGTTTCTGTTCGCCTCTCTACGCTCACCGATGCCCTGTGCGACCACCGGATGGGGAGACACCGGTGTAAACCTTCGCAAACCCGCCGGGCCGGAGCGGTTCCCAGAGCGTGTACACCGGAGGTACACCGGAGGCACACCGGAGGTACACCGGAAAATCCCTTGTGCATCCGGTGTACCTCCGGTGTACCTCCGGTGTACCTCCGGTGTACTCAACGCGAAGGGTCGGCGAATCGTGCGGTTCGGTCCGAAGTAAACCCGAAGTCTGCGGCTTTGCCGAAGGGTTATACACCGGTTGCTGGTTCAGACCATATATGTTGCTGCACCGCAAAACTTTACGTGGCTATTGGAGGGGGAATGAACCGATGGGGGCTTTGGCAGCGATTCTGTGACAAGTGTCTGCAGGACAATAAGATACGTCAGAATTCCCCTTAGCGATCCGGAAAGTTATCAACGGTGCTTCCTCGGTGAGGGGCCGGTGTGTATACGGACAGACTACGGTGAGGCTCCGATGCGTGCGCGACTTGCCCCGGCATGGTCACACTAAATCGCTTCGTGTGCCGTGCCTGCCCGCGTGCAGGAAGCTTGATAGACCGAGCCCGAACCATTCAATTGAACACAAGTAAACAAAGGGAGTGAGGGCGTTGCTTTGTCGGGAGCCAGGCGTCGGGAAGTTGTAAAGGCTGCGCTGAAAATGTGCCAGCTCTGGCATCCTGACTGTGTGTTTGTCCGGCACCGAGGCACCCGTCCACCTCGAAGACAAGCCAAAGGGGCTTGCGCAAGGCGGTGCCAGCAGCAAAGCTGACATCGCGTGACCGTGAAACCGAACATGAAGCATTTCAGGAACCCAAATCGGACAGGGCGCTCCCGTCATGAAGATTGAACGTACGCATGAAGCGCTGTAACCCACTCATCCTCATCCCGTCGAGCCTGCTCCTCGCTTTCCTTGCACCCTCCGCCGCCTTCGCTGGCAAGTCGGTTGGTGATCTGACCGGCGCCTGGCAACTCTTTGTAGATGACTACCTGATTGCCTCCAAGGACAACGTGGTTCGCCGCTACCACGCCTTCCAGAAATACACCAATAACCCCATCCTCGTTGCGGACCAGCCCTGGGAGCACAAAGTGGTCAACTGCACCACCGTGCTTCGCGCCGAAGATGGTCAGGGCTTCCGCATGTGGTATTACTGCTGGGGCCGGCCGGACGACAGCAGCCACTCCCTTTATGCCACAAGCGCCGATGGCCTGCGCTGGGAGAAGCCCAAGCTGGGGCTGATTCCCTGGAAGATTGACGGCTCCACCAACAACAACTTTGTCGGCACCGGCGGCTCCGTCATGCACACACCCAATGACCCCGATCCGGCACGACGTTACAAGGCAGCGCACTCCGGCAAGTTCTTTTTCAGCGCCTCCCCCGACGGCCTCCTCTGGGAGCGTCTTTCCAAAGGCGAACTCTTCAAGGCGGGCGATACGGGGCATCTCATGTGGGACCCGCTCACCGAGAAGTACCGCGCCTACGCCAAGGTCAACGCCTGGGTCGCCGGCCAGCGCCGCCGCGCCGTCGGCTACAGCGAAGGAACCGGCTTTGAGGAATGGCCTCCCATGCGGCTGATCATGGCGCCGGATGACTTTGATGACCGCTGGGTCAAACCCAACTCCGTCCAGCGCACTCACTTCTACAACTGCCCCGTCTTCGCTTACCAGAACCTCTATCTCGGCCTGATGTCCATCTACCGTGCCGAGGACGACGAAGGCTACTTCCACGGCCCCATCTTCGTTGAACTGGTCACCAGCCGCGATGGCATCCATTGGCTCCGTCAAGAAGGCCAGCGCCCGCCAATGCTCGCCCCCAGCCCCGGCCGCTCCTGGGAACATGGCATGGTTGCCGCCGCCTCCATTGTGCCCGTCGGCGATCAACTCTACCTCTACTACAGCGGCTACGACGGCCTCCACGATTATCTCCCGTTCCACTCTGCCATCGGCCTCGCCTTCCTGCGTAAGGACGGTTTCGCCTCGCTTGACGGCGACGACAACCCCGGCGAGGTCACCACCAAACGCCTCACCGGGCTCTCGGGCCAACTCCGCGTCAACTGCGAGGCGGGCGCCGGCCTGCTGCAAGTGGAAGTCCTCGACGCCAACGGCCGCCTCCTGCCTGGCTACCGCAAGGGCGATTGCAACGAGCCTCGCGGCGACGGCGTTGACCAAATTGTGACGTGGCAGGAGCGCAGCCAACTGCCCGCGGGCAAGGGCCCCTACCGTCTCCGCTTCCATCTCAAGAACGTGTCGCTCTATTCCTTCTTCGCGGGAGAGAACGTGAAGGTTCTCGACGACGCCACCCCCAAGCCGGTCGCCGCGCTGTTTACCTTCGAGGGCGACGCCGGCCGTCGCGCCGCCAACAAGCTACCATCAAACACGCCTCACCAACTCCGTTTCCTTGGCACCAGCAAGATGGATCGCGAGCCCGAGAACGCTGCCTTCGGCAGGCAATCGGTCACTATCCCCTCCCCGTGGCGTCCGCGCAACACCCTCCAGATCACCGGCACCACCAACCTCGGCACCCGCTTCACCCTGGCGATCATGGCCCGGAGCACGGACAACCAGCTCGGCCGCCTCATCAGCTCTTACAGCGGCAACCGACCTGTCGGCACCACGGAGTTGGTGTTTGATTGCGACCCCAGCGGCAAGCTGATTCCCGGCCTGCGCCTGATCTGCAAAGGCATCGCGGTCACCTCCACACCGCTGACCTTCGACGACAAGAAATACCATCACCTCGCCGTCACCTACGACGACGGCCACGTCCGGTTCTACCTCGACGGTGCCGACGCCGGCGAAGCCTGGCTTCCCGGTGGCGCGCCCGTCACGATGCTGCGCGACCTGCTGGTGGGAGCTGATGCCGAGTTAGGTGAAACCGACCGCCAGTTCAACGGTAACGTGGACGACATACTCGTGCTGGGCCGTGTTTTGAACTCGGATGACCTCCTGCCCCTCGCCGCCAAGGGCGCCGAATCGTTCTTCGAGGCGGGAGAAGCCAGGAAGCCCTGACCTTCATTTGCCGTTACGCGAAGCCGTGCCCAGGCCACGCGTTCAAGGTGGGCTTGACTTTAGGCGGCCCATAGGCTCTCCTTTCCGGCATGATTCGGAACTGCCGCCTTTGGTCTATCGTGTTAGGTGTGATTCTCGCTGCTGGTGCGGGCGGGGTCTGTCCGGGAGCGGTGCTCAGTATTGGTCACCGCGGCAACTCCCTCTACGCGCCGGAAAACACCGTGGCCGCCTTCCTGGCGTGCAGCAACGTGGCGGACCTGGTCGAGTGCGATGTCCGCGTTTCTAGCGACGGCGCCCTGGTGATCATGCACGACGCGACCGTAACCCGCACCACCGATGGCAGCGGCAATGTTTCGGCACTGACCCTGGCGCAATTGAAGGCGCTCGACGCCGGCTCATGGTTCTCGAGCGCCTTCATTGGCGAGCGCATTCCCACGATGGAGGAAGCCATCACCAACGCCCTCCTCGTAGGAATCCCGCTGATCGAGCATAAGGCCGGTTCGGCCGCGGAATACGTAAATGAGTTGCGCCGCCTGGGCGTGGTGACCAATGTCGTGCTGCAGTCCTTTACCTGGAGTTTTCTCTCGACGGTTCACGGCCTGGAGCCCGCCATCGAGCTTTGCGCCCTGGGCAGCGGCACCTTCACGGCCACGATCCTGACCAACATCATGAACACCGGCGCGCGACGGGTGGCCTGGGAACAACCCGGTGTCAACGCGGACATGGTAAACCTGATCCACCAGGCGGGCCTCAAGCTCTTCGTGTGGACGGTGGACGGCCCGGCGATCAAGACGTTCATTGATCTGGGGGTGGATGGCATTATCTCGAACGATCCGGCCGCGGTGCGGCAATACCAGGAGCCCACCACCAATGGCCCGGTCAGTCTCAGCGACGGATTGCTGACTTACTGGCGGATGGACGACGGCCTGGCGGATGCCATGGCGGTGTCGGTCGCCGATAGCCAGAGCACCAACCCGGCCACCCTGGTGCGCGGGGACGGGCTCTCGCATTGGCACGGCGTGGAGACCGCCGTGGCTGGCGGATGCTTGCAGCTCGACGGCCTCAAGGCCTCCGTGACCGTCCCGCACTCGGCCAGCATGGACATCGGCACCAATGCACTGACCATCTCGTTATGGTTGAAGCTCACCCGCCTGCCTTCCCAGCTCACCACCAGCTACGGGGCCATTCTGGATTCGACCAACGATTGCTACGTGTTGTACTTGGATAAGAGCAATAAGGAGCTGCGGTTCAAAGTGACCGATGTGAACAACCACGCGGCCCGGCCCGGCATTCCCGAAAGCGCGCTGCAGACCAACCAATGGCTGCATGTCGTCGCCACTTACTCCGGGCAGGCCGGCGCAAACTCCGGCCAATCCTGGATTTACCTCAACGGCGAGCCCAAAGACGCGCACTACGGGAGTGATTCGAGCACACCAGTCGGGCTGACGGGAAACGTCAAGCCCGGTCAGTTCGCGGCCATGGGCCGGGAAGGGCCAACCGGGGGCAATTATTTCACGGGCCTGGTGGATGACGTGGCGTTCTGGACTCGGGCTCTGAATGCGGCGGAAGTAGCCACCCTTTATCAATCCGGGCAGGCCGGCATGAGCCTGGGGGACCTCCTCCGACAGCCCAGTTCGCTGATTCTGCCCGGGCCAGTCGCCCTGACGAGCGCCAACCAGGTGGAGATTGGATTCCAGAACATGGGCACCTGGACCACCTTCCGCCTGCTGCGGGCGAGCAACCTCTCGGGTCCGTTCCTCCCGGTTTACGGGCTGGCGCCGACCTCTTTGGGGCGGGGAATGTACCGCTTTGACTATACCCTGGAGAACGGCTCCCAGTGCTACTTCCGGATCGAAGGGAACTGAGCAGGGCCTTAATTGGCTCTTCCGGGCCTTTTGTTCCTGACATAGCCGGTTCCGGCGCGCCGACACGCCGCCGGAGAAGAGCGGTGCGCTATTCGACCCTGTAAGCCACTCGCATCCAATAAGTTGCAGCCACCGCATCGGCCTTTGTCCCGGCAGGCGGCACCGGTTACGCAATGGTGTGAGCCCACTGGTGCCCCGGTGTGTCTCCCATGGGGAGCGGTCCCCATGGGAGACACACCGGGGTATCGCCAGCCAGACGCCAGAGGCACGCCCCAAGGTTGCTGCAGCACTGGGAGTGGAGAACTACTCGAATGGAGGTCGCAATCCTTCGTAAGAAACGAATTGTCAGTGTCTTGCGCAGAAGAAGCGGCTCGCAAGGCGGCGGGTGCCTTCGGAAATCGCCATCCGGATTCCCTGGGCGGTCAACGACCTTGCGATTTGCCTGGGTAATACGTCGAAGAACGGCGTATCAGACACCAAGTTGTTGGAGGGACCCCTTGTTTGAGGCCGGGCGCGGACGGTTCCGGCATCGCCGCCAGGTCCTTGTCTCAGCGGGTCAGGTTTGCTCCAAACTCGGGGACTTGCCCGCCTTGGATCTGTTGGCTCCAGTCGTCCAACCGTCCGAAGCTCCAGAACTTCTTGCACGCCGCCAGGTAGTCCAGGACCGCCTGGCGCTCCCCTTTCTCGAGCAGGTCTTTCGCCAGACTGAGGTTTGGGCCGTAATCCATCAGCCGCGCGCTGGGCGTGCGGATGGATTCCATCAAGTGCTTCTTGGCTTCGTCCAAGCGTCCCTCACGCACGGCGATTCGGCCCAAGGTGAGATGGGCGTCATGCGCCGCGTTGCCGTATTCCGGGCTCTGCCGAAAACCGGGCAGCAGCGTCAGCAGTTCCTGCGCGTATTTCTGGGCATCAGCGACCTTGCCGGCGGCGAAGCATTGTTTGGCGGCTTCGCCCAGGACGGCGAATCTCGCTTCGGGCGAAGCCGCCGCAGACAACTTGTCCAGCGTGGCTTTCAGGCCCTGGTCGGGTGTCTCAGTCCCGCCTTTGCCGCACCCGAACAGGAGGCCGCACAGCAGTAGCGTGGTGATGTATCGCATAAGCCTGTTGATCGATGTTCCGACTACCTCAGTAACCGCAACGGCGGTTCCGCGCTAGCCCGGCTGCGGTCCTGGCGCGGGACGGTGCCGCGAAGTCGCTCATGGAATTCTGCGCGTGGAGTTGTCCTGCATCCAGGCAACGTCAGGGTTGTTCGGAGTCGCTTTGAATGAGTAATCGTAGTTTCCGCCCTTCTTGAGCGGCGGCATGGTCCGGTTATCCCGCCACTTTTTCAGTTCCGAATGGCCGTCGGCAAAGGAGAAGCCCCCTGCCCCGCCGTGATAGGCCGCCGGGTAGTCATGGAGGCCGTACGAGCCGGGTGAAGGCGCAGCGCCGGGACGCGCCGGCGCCCCTTCCATGGCGATGACGAACATGCCGTCGTTCATACTGTCCTCGCGCTCGTCCAAGAAGATGGCGGTCTTCACGGGCCCGGGATCTGTCATGGCGGAATACTTTCGGTAGATGCGGGCTTCGCCCGACGTGGTCCCGAATGTGGTCTGCGACCAGTTCATTGCCGCAAGTCCACCGGCCCCATTACCCCGCCCGCCGACCCAGTTGACCATGGACATGCTGCGCACGCGCGGATACACGATGCCTCGGGCATTGATCGTGCTCTGGTCGCCGGGGCATTTGAAGATGGCCGCGTTCTTTCCGCAGTAGGGCCAAAGGATGCTTTGGGTTATATCGTGGTTAATGTCCCAGTTATCCGCCGCTGCGGTGTAATCCAGCCAGCCGTTCACCCAGGCGCAGGGGTCCGACTTGACGAACGGCAGAAGATCGCGGCTGTCCTCGACATACATTCTCCACGCGAAAAGCAGTTGGCGATGATTGTTCAGGCACATGATCCCCTGCGCCTTGGTCTTCGCCCGCGCCAGGGACGGCAACAGTAAAGCCGCCAGGATGGCAATGATCGCAATAACCACCAGTAGTTCGATCAACGTGAAACCTTTGGACAAGGACGAGCGCTTATTCATGAACTTTTTTCGCCTGGGCGGGGCCAACGCCAACGGACGTCAGCCCCGCCATTAGCTGATTAACAATAGTCTTGTGAGTCGTATTTGTCTCTATCTGATTACGGGATGGTCACCGGTTGGGCCAGCACGCGGTAGAAAGCGCCGCCCGACGGCGCCGTGGTGTCCGTGAACTGCGGCACACTCAGGTTGGTGACGATGGTCTGGAAGCTCCCCGGGGTAGCCAGGTTCAGGCTCCGCTCGACATTATACGTCGCCGCGCCGGCGGACGCCCAGTTCAGTTGGTAACCCTGCGTCGCCGGGGTCACCGAGGTAATGGAGAACGACGGCATCGCAAAGGACTCATTGTGGAAGATGATCAACCGTCCGCCAGTGATGCTGCTGGTGTCGCTCACCACCAGAAAACTGCCGTCCGGCGCGAAGGCCATCCCGGGATCATGAATGTCAATCTGGCGATCCGTTCGCAATGGATCCATGAGCGGAAAGCCGATCTCACGCACGTCCGCCCCCGTGCTGCTGTCAATGGACCAGATCTCATCCTTGAGGTCGTCCGCCGCCCAAATTTTGCTCGACAGCGGATCTACAGCCAGCGCGGTCCCGTTGGCGGAGCCTCCGAACGGCCACAGGTTGAACGCATTGATGTAGCGCTGGCCGCCGTTGGCATCAATCGCTACCAGGTAACCATCCACGCTGAGGGTTGCCACTTCGGTGGAACCCAGTGCGGTAATCGCCGTCAGGTCGCCCGCCCCTAAAGCGTCGGGGGTAGGATTGACCAGGAAGTTGTTGTAGTTGGTCTGGGAGAGCAGCGTTGTGGCCGGATCAATGACATAAACGGCTTGGAGAGTATTGGTGTCCACTCCGCGGTCCGCCACCACGATCATTCCGGGCTGGCCAATGGCGCCGGAAAAAGCAGACGGGGCGATTGTCAGGTCAATCGCATCGTCGTCAATCCCGAGTTGGTCAGGACCCACGTCGAGGATGATTGTCTCCACGGTACTGCTGGCCCACGGCCACTTGAGCCGCGCAACCGAGCGGGTGTAATCGTTATTGTA
Organism: uncultured Verrucomicrobiota bacterium; assembly: GCA_964625855.1. GTDB lineage: Bacteria > Verrucomicrobiota > Verrucomicrobiia > Limisphaerales > UBA8199 > JAPLUA01. The sequence goes on from CAZVFC010000002.1 coordinate 97,040, forward strand.
GTCGTGGGTCCACCATAGTGTGCCGTTTGCTTCCATCGCCAGCCCCGAGGGCCGATCCAAACCGCCCACGATGGGGGTCGGATCTATGCTCCAGTTCCCGGACGCAACCTTCACGGCGCGGTAAATGCCTCCGCCGGCGGTGGGACCCGCATCCACCGCGCAAAGGATCGTCGTGTTATCCCGCGGGTCCACGATCGGCTTGCCGACCGGCGCATTCGCGTTGAGGATCGTATAATTCGTAAACCGGGTCCCGTAGTTCGTAATGGAATACGGCTCTCCGAACGGCTTGACCTCAGAGACGAGCGACTTGATCTCAATGTCATCAATATAGGCCGCTGGGTGGCCACTGCCGTTGGACGAACTCCACGCGGCAATGAAGACCGGGCTGGTATTGGTAGCCATCGGGTTGTAGGTATTACCACCAAACGCGCCACGGTCCACGATGACCGTAGGGTTTGCGCTGTTCGGATCTTTGATGAGGGTGTAGGCATTGATCGCCGTGTGGGTGATGAGACGATACTGCTCCCAGGTATCGGGGGTGTAATCCAGCGTCGTATCCGCCCAACCTCCCCCAGTCGCCGACGGCGGGAAGATCAGGAGTGAAGTCGCATCACCCAAGCCGGACTGGCGTGAACCGTAGCCGAGCAACGCACAGTCGCCCATCATGCTATTGAGGTTTTCGACCCCATACAGCGACATACGCAGGTAGAGGGCTGTCGCCCCCACCGCCGAAGCGGGCACCCGCGCCCACCAGGTGATCTGCACGTCCGACTGCGGCGGCACTCCCCAGCCAATGCTGGCCCCGGCGCGTTGGCCTCCCTCCACCTTCAAGCATTTGGTGCCCGAATGAGGCATAACTCCCGTGGTGGCCTCCGTTACCACCTGCACTTTCGCCAGGTTGCGCAACACGCCCGCGCCCGCGCCATCGAGCTCGGTGGTGATCCATGGCCCCTGCGGATTGGCATCGTCCGTCGTCGTGGTCCGCGCGGTATAGGCTTCAAACCCGTCCGTAAAGGTCGTCGTCAGGTCAATCGCGCCTTCTACCGTGAAACGAATGTCGTCAATCGCGAAGTAACCGTCATCCGCGGAGTTGCCTTCGTTGAGAATGCGCAGTTGCGTGGGCACAGCCGAGTCGGGCCGGGAAAGGTCTATATCCGCGAGCACGGGGGTTACCATATCATCCACATACAGCGTAAAGGTCAGCGCATTGGGATTGATCACCATCCGGTGGTGTTGCCATTGGTCCACCGTTTGGTTGGCGGGGGTGTTGACCCAGGCTGCGGTTCCCGGTCCTACGCCATCATAGTAGCGGAGAATGGTCGAGCCGGCGGCGCGATTCACCTGGTAAGCAATGTAATCACTCCCGTTGTTGTCATTCCCTTCACCACGCAGGATGATGTACAGGTTCCGGTCACTGGTCGGTTCCCGCACGGAGTAGGTCCAAAAATCGAGCTGGTAGCTGGTGCCGCTCCGCGCGTCGCGCAACTGCACCTGCGCTTCGCTGCCGGGTCGCAGCAGCAGGGCCTGGTTCGCACCACCGCTCCCATTGGTCAGCCAGTTAATGACCTGCACCCCCGCGCCTACGTCCGTTGGGGCCAGTGCCGTGTCGTCCGGCACGGCCCACTCCACACCGGTTGGGTCGGCATCGTTCGTATCCAAGAGGCTGGTGGCGACGTCTGTGTAGGCCTCGAAATTGTTGGTATAGATGGTTACGGTCGCTGCCCATAGCTGGCTCGCCGCAAGGCAAGCCAACGCTGCCAGCCAAATTGGCCAATGGCCCATCGAACCGGTATGTCCAAGAGTCGAAGTGGTTTGGTTCTTTGTCTTCATAGTCATGAGTCGTGTATTTGTTTTTAACGTGTAGCCGGAGACGTCCCCACTACCTGTCACCCAAATGACGCATTCGTTGCTCCGTTCGCATGGCGGTAGCGGCTTCAGCGCATGCCTCCGTGCCCTGGGAAAGAACCCAGACCACTTGCCTATGTCACGTGGCACACATAAAGCCCCGCGCCTATGCCGCAACGCGTTACGCGTTACACATAATTTCTATCAGGCAACCCCACGGCATGTAAAGAACTTTTTTTCCTCCTTTCGGCCCTCAAAACCCGCGACCCGATCCGGTCCGGTTCATTGCTTGGCCCGGTAGCATTTGCGCGGTGACGGTGTGGCCTTCGCATCCGTCAGGACACCTGTGCCCGTTGAGTTGGTGATCCGGACGAAAGCAGACCATTCCGCCAGGCTGGTGGACACCTGGATCCAGTAGCGACCACCGGTTTGGGAATCAAGCTGGAACTGGCGGTGATGCTGAGCCGAAACCATCCCCACACGCATTTGAGCCAATGAAATCAAGGCTGAGAATCGTCGGATGAGCTGAAAGCCTTACCACAACAGACCATCCTCCGGAAAAAGAAGGCCGCACCCTCCCAGAATGCGGCCTCGGTTTGTGTTGTCTTTGCTGGTTTGGCGTTATGAAGAACAGGGTGGGTCGGGGAAATTAGTCAGGGCACGATCTTGCAGGCTGGTTGGCTCCAGGCGCCGGTGCTCTTTCTGGCCACGCCTCGCACCCGAACCCACATCTTCGTGCCCGGCAACAGGTTTTCGATCGTCTCGCTGGACGTGGGGCTCGGCTTGATAGAACGCCAATTCGTTTCGTTCGGCGGGTCCGCGCAAATCTGCACCTCGTAGGACTTGGCTCCGCGCAACGGTTTCCAGCGCGCAAACAGCACGCCGCTGTAGCTGTTGCTGGACAGCTTCAAATCCGTCACCATCTCGAGTCCGAGAATCGGTTCGGGAGTCTTTCGCAAGGTGAACCCTGCAGTTTCGAGCTTCTGCACGTCGGCTCCCGCCACACCTTCAGCGTAGGCGCCCAATTGTGACACAGCCAAGTCGTACGCTCGTTCGGCGGCATGAAGCTCCGCCGTGGCGGCTCTGGCAGCCTCAACGGCATCGTCACGCGCCGCCTGCTTCGCGGCCAGTGTATTGATGAAACCATCGAAGGCAGCCAACGGCAGGCTGGGATTCGGAAAAGCCGGGTTATTGGTCAGTCCAGCTTTGATCGCATTGCCCTGCGCAATCTTCTCTGCGACGGTCTTCATCGAAAGTTCCAGTTTGAGGTACTTCATGACGATCGGTTCGGATTCGGGTTGAGCCTTTCCAGACTCGTATGTGTCTGGCTGTTCTCCAAAGCTAGTCCTGTGCCAGGCCACCCTGGCATGGCGAACCTGCCTTCGAGGTGCGTTGCGGATCGGAATGGTTCATTTGCTCGAGGGCAGGGTTCCTGGTAGCATCATCGGGGCTCCCTTCGGCACTGAATCGGCTCGTCTCGCCGCCATGGGACCCCTGATTGCGGCAGTCCAAGCCCGTCCAGCGCTAATCTGACGCCAATTTGTCCCTGGCAGAGCCGTGAATGCCTTCTGCCGATGGCGTCGGAGCCTGCCAGAGGGCGAGTTTCTCGTTCTCCACCCCTGTCCTGTGTCCAGATAATGGAGGGGAACATAGATTTGGGGACAACGTAGCGGTGTGAGGCGACCGGGTGAGGCACCAATGCCGCATCAAGCGTCCGTCCCCGCCCGCGAAATGTCCGTCAGTCCTCCTCCATCAACGGCCGACCACGCGTCTCCGGCGCGCGCAACAACACCAGCAAGCCCAGTAGATAGATTCCAGCCAAAGTGACAGCGCCGACACGGAAGGGATCGGCTACGCCGAGCGCACGGAAGCCGTCACGGATGCTGTTACCCAGAACCATGACGACCGCAGCGGAAAGCCGGGCGACGTTGTAGCCGAAGGCGGTGCCGGTCGAGCGTAAGCGCGTGGGAAAGATCTCCGGGAAATAGATGACGAAGCCGCCCATCACGCCGATCGTGAAGTAACCGACGACGGGCAACAGAACGTAAGCCTGCCATTCGGAAGCAAGCGTAAAAAAGGCAAGCGCGATGGAGAGGAAGCCGCCAAGGAATACGATGGTGAAGCTGCGGCGCCGGTTGACGTGGTTGGCAAGGACGGTAAGCGTTAGGATGCCCAGGAAACCGCCCACGTCCTGCAAGAGCGTGGCGACGGCTTTGACGCGACCGATATGCTGCGCCAGTTCCGCGGGAAGCGGCTGCCCGCGCAGGTCCATCGGCGTCAGCGCGTTGCTGATGAGTTCCGGCGACCAGAAACCCACGCCCCAGACGCCAACGATGCCCGCCGTCGCCATCCCGACCGCTACGAGCGTGTGGCGACGCCATCGCGGATGACCAAACATGCTCCTCAAATCCCCCATCTGGCGCGCGAGGTTCTCGTGGGCCAGGGCGCGCGCGGCTTGCCATTTTTCCGACTCGCGGAGAGTCGGGATGACAAATACGGTTAACAGGGCCGGCAGTGCGCCGACGAAAAACAGCAAGCGCCAACCCGGAGCAGTAACGCCCAGCCAGTCGAGCGCGTAGGTCTGTTCAGGCAGGAAGAGCCAGCGCGAGAGCACCGAGCCGGACATGTTGCCCAAGACCGAGAGCGCGGAGAAAAGGCCCAGGCAGAAGGACCGGGCGTGATCAGGCATGGTCTCGGCGATGAGCGTCGCAGCCGCCGCGAACGCCCCGCCGATGCCGCTGCCCATGAGCAGCCGGTAGAGGCAGAAGTCCCAAGGCGACGTGGCCAGCCCGCACAGCCCGGTGAACAGCGAGTAAAGGAGAATGGACACCGCCAGCGTCTTGACTCGCCCCCATCGGTCGCCCATGACGCCGAAGAACAGTCCGCCGATGGCCCAGCCCGCCATGGTTGCGGCGGTCGCCCACGTGGCGTAGTCCACGACCCGCGAGTGCGTCTGCGGCAGGCCGAGAAGCTGCGAAAGCGCGGGCGAACGCGCGAGCATGAAGATGCGTTGATCGGTGCAGTCAAACAACCAGGCGAGGGCGCCGACGCAAAAAACCCACCAATGGTAGGGCTGCAAGCCTTGATACCAACGCAAATGGGAGGTGGTCATGAGGTCAACGGGTATTGGAATTGAATGGGTCGCATGCGTTACGGGGTCCGCCGTGTAACAACCGGGCGCAGTCCATCCGGAGCGGACTCCGGCGTGGACAATCCAGGTTCATCTGAGTAGGCCCGTGGTTCTCTCACTGGAAGCAATACTGCCAGATTTCGCCAGCGTGGTCGGGAGACGAAACGACCGTGATAACGGCGAGGCCGGCGGGCGGAAGCTTGCGGAAGAGCCGGTCGAGGTCACGGAGGGAGAGGTTGCCCCAGATGATCAGTGGCTTGTGCGCGAGGATTCTCGCATGGACGGTTTGCAGCGTTTCCACGGACGGACCGCCTTCGTCAACGTGCAATTCGAGGGCGAGGAAGGGCATGTCGAGATAGGAATCGGTGGGCACGAACCGCGTCGGGTGCTGGTGCATGATCACCGCGTCAAATGCGTCCGCAATGCGGTTGTCATGCTCACGGATGAATTCGTGGTAGAGTGCCGGCGATAGCAGCGCTGCGGCGTCCTCTTGGTGCCAGACCGTGCCGGCCGGCGCCCAGAGGTGGTAGTAGAAGGAACCAACGCCCCCGTGGAACAGGGGGATGCCCGCGAGTTGGAGGCGGGCGAAGGCGATCCAGAAGTCCGTCAGCCTGCCGCAGACTTGCTTCACCTCCTCGGGCCGTTCGAGCATCGCCAGGATGAACTCGGTTCCACCGTAGAGTGCGGAGAGCAGGTCCGCAATGCCGCGCATCCGTGTTGTGCCGATCGGCCACCTTCCTCGGCCCCGCTCTGCCATGCGGTCAAGGAATTCGCTCGCAAGCCGCATCCACGGCGCAGCCGCATCGAACCCGGGCACGGACTCGGGACCTGCGAAGTGGGGCGGCCGCAACGCATGAATCGAGCCGGCGGCAGGATCCGCGAAGATGGGGCAGCCGAGAGCCGCTTCGAGCCAGGGAATGCCCCAGAACGCACTCGCGCTCCAAATGAAGTCTCCCCCGCACGCCTCGTGCACCGCGAACAACCGATCGCAATCGTCCAGGTAGGGCTCGACTGCAAAATCCTCCGGGACCAGCGCCCGGCCCGTCGGCAGCCCCGCCGATGCCCGATACCGCCGCAACGGATAGTCGCTGCCGACGAAGAAGCCAAGCAGCGGACGCTCGTTGGCCCGCTGGTAAAAGCCACGGAACCGCGCGACGCGTTCCTCGATAGAAAAGTGCGGAGCGGGTCCGGCGGGCATAGCTTAGCGCCCGGCGGCCGCGAGCGACGCGCGCGCGCTTTGGTCCATGAACACGTTGTCCAGGCCGAGAGCCAGCATCGTGTAGCCTTCCTCGAGCGCGCGGCGCACATTGGCTTGGTTCGGGCGAATAATATGCAATCCCGCCGATTTCCGGTGCGCGAGGCACGCGGCGCGATACCTGTCGAGCGCGGCAACCATCTGCGGATGGTCAAGCTGCCCGGTGATGCCCATCGAACCGCTCAAGTCCAGGGGACCAATGAACACGCCGTCCACGCCCTCCACACGAAGAATGCCATCGAGATTGGCGATGGCGTCCTTGTGTTCGATCTGCATGACCATTGCGATCTCTTCGTTCGCCGAAGCAATGTAATCCTCGAAGTCGGCGCCGTAGAGGTTCGCGCGCGAGTAGCCAAATCCGCGCGCGCCGAGCGGAGGGTATTTGGCCTCACGCACCGCCGCCCCAGCCTCGGCGGCGGTCTTGACCATCGGGATGATCAAACCCCGCGCCCCGGCATCGAGCGTGCGGTGAATCCAGATTGGGTCGTTGAGCGGCAGCCGCACGACGGGGACGCAGTCGAATCCGGCCAGCGCGCGAAAGATGTCCGCCGTCGCCGCCAGGTCAATCGCCCCGTGTTCGAGGTCCACGCAGACCCAATCAAAGCCGGCTCGTGCCAGCACCTCGGCGCTGGCCGGATGCCCGATCTGTATCCAACTGCCCAACGTCACCTGGCGTTCGAGCAGCGCGCGTCGTAACTTGTTCTTCATAGGCTATTCTGCTTTGTCAGCCTCTCGACCACTTCCGGGTTCAGCAGGTCCATCTCCGCATACTTTCCCGCCTCGGCCAGTTCAATGTTTCGTAGCGCCCGGCTCGCCATGCGGTCGCACGCCTCCCGGGTGCTGCTGCTAATGTGGGGCGTCATAATCACGTTCGCCAGCGTGCGCAAATCCTTTCCCACCGCGATCGGGACATAAGGCTCCCGCTCGAACACATCCAGCGCCACACCCGCCAGTCTGCCGCCGGTCAAGGCGTCGAACAATGCCGCCTCGTCCACCACCGCGCCCCGGGCGGTGTTCACCAGCCAACAACGCGCCGGGAGCAGCCGCAGCCGCTGCTCGTTCAGAAAATGCCGGGTCTGCGGCAGAGAAGGGATGTGCAGGCTCACGAAGTCCGCGTCTTTCGCCGCTGCCCCGAAGTCCTTCCCCACCGCGGCGAAGCCGAACTCGTTCTGCATCCGTGCTGTATCCAGCTCGGCAACCTCGCACCCGACCACCGTCATGCCGAGGCCGCGCGCGGCGATCTGGCCGACCCGCCGGCCAACCGCTCCGCAACCAATAATGACCAGCCGCTTGCCCCTCAGCTCGGCGCCCATCCGCGGCGCCCATTCTCCGGCCCGCAACCGGCTCGCCTGGTCCACGGTCTGCCGCGCCGCCGCGAACAGCAGGTTGATCGTGTGCTCGGCCACCGAATCATCCAGCGCCCCGGGCGTGTTGGTGCAAAGCAGCGCGCGGGCTGTCGCCTGCGTCTTGTCCACCCCGTCGTGCCCGACGCCGAATCGGGCAATAACGCCGCCCGCGCCCAGCGCCTGGTAGAGCGCTCCGCGATACTTCTCGACGCCGACGATGACGTGGCGGATTCCCCCGTCGCGGATCGCCGCCGCCAGGAGACCCTCCTCTGCCGGGGCACAGAGGCAATCGCACCCGGTATCTTGCGCCGCCGCGGCGAACCGAGCCTCCGCCTTGCGGTATTCAAGTTCGGTTACGGCGACGTTCACCATCATGACGCGTTGATGCCTGGGTTGCAGGCCAAGTCTGGCCACCGGCGCAGCGCAACACCAGCCTTTTTTAGCCACGCCGCCGGGGACATGCCAGCATAGCTGCGGCCGTTGGCGGAGCGGTTGCATTCGCGCTATTGGTTACTATGTGAACTCCGTTCTTCAAGTGGCTTCGCCTCCGGCCAAGCCGTTGATGATCTTTGACGGCGACTGCAACTTTTGCTCGCTGTGGATTCGCCGCTGGCAACACGCCACCGGAGATGTGGTGGATTATCTCCCTTTTCAGGACCCCCGCATTGCCGCGCAATTCCCGGAGTTGCCGCGCGGGCGGTTCGAGGCCGCAGTTCAGTTGGTTGAGCCGGATGGCGCGGTCTATGGCGGCGCCGAGGCGGTCTTCCGGGCCCTCGCGCACAAACCCCGTGAGCATTGGCTGCTCGACTGGTATTACCGCGCACCTGCGTTCGCTCGCACCGCGGAATGGGGTTACCGGCTCGTGGCGCGGCATCGTCGGTTCTTCTCGCGGCTGACGCGCCTGGCATGGGGCCGGCACGTGGAACCGCCGACTCACTTCCTGGTACGGTGGGTGTTCCTGCGGGCGCTGGGCATCATCTACCTCATCGCCTTCCTGTCGCTCTGGATCCAATTCCCGGGCCTGGTTGGCAGCAACGGTATTCTCCCGGTGCAATCCACTATGACGATGATCCGCCACCAGGCGGACGCGCATCACATCGGCCTGGATCGTTACCGCCTGGTGCCGACGCTTTGCTGGCTGGATTCGGGGGACAGCTTTCTGAAGCTGCATTGCGCCGCCGGGACCGCGCTGGCATTCCTGGTGATGATTGGCATCGCACCCGCCCCGTGCTTGTTTCTGTTGTGGCTCATCTACCTTTCGCTGTGCACCGTTTGCCGCGAGTTTCTCGGCTTCCAGTGGGACAACCTGCTGCTTCAGACTGGCTTTCTGGCAATCTTCCTGGCGCCACTGCAATTCCTGCCCTGGCGTTCGCGCGCAGCACCTCCGTCGCGGCTGGTGCTCTGGCTCCTGCGCTGGCTGCTCTTCCAACTCATGTTCGAGTCCGGCTGCGTCAAGCTCGTCAGCGGGGATCCGTCGTGGCGTTCGCTTACGGCGCTGCGGTTCCATTACGAAACGCAACCCCTGCCCACCTGGATTGGCTGGTACGCGCATCAGTTCCCAGGGTGGGTGCACACGGCCTCAGCCGTGGTCATGTTCGGCATCGAACTGATCGTCCCGTTCCTGATCTTTGCGCCGCGCCGGCTCCGCCAGTTCGCCTGCGTGGCGCTCCTGCTCCTGCAAGCGCTGATCCTCCTGACCGGCAATTACTGCTTCTTCAACCTGCTCACGATCTCCTTGTGCCTGCTGCTGCTCGATGACGCTGCCCTCACAAAGTTCCTCCCGGGGAGGCTTCGAACTGTTCCTCCTCTCAACCCTCAACCCTCAACCCCCAACCTTGCGAAGTGGCCGCCGCAAATCACCGTTCCGCTGGCCTGCATCTCCATCGGCATTTCGCTGATGCATCTGGGCAGTCTCTCCCGCCTCCCCATTCCCTGGCCGAGACCGTTCTTCGCGGTCTATGAATGGCTCATCCCATTCCGTACGTTCAACAGCTACGGGCTGTTCGCGGTGATGACCACCGCGCGACCGGAGATCATCATCGAAGGCAGCGATGACGGCCTAAGCTGGCGGGAGTACGAATTCAAATACAAGCCGGGAGACGTGAAACGGCGCCCAGGGTTCGTTGAGCCGCACCAACCGCGGCTGGATTGGCAGATGTGGTTTGCCGCGCTGGGCAGCTACCAGCGCAACCCGTGGTTGATGAACTTCTGCGGGCGCCTGTTGCAGGGCTCGCCGGAGGTGCTGGCGTTGCTCCAGCACAACCCCTTTCCCCACGCCCCGCCTCATTACGTTCGCGCGTTGCGGTATAGCTACCACTTTACCGATCCTGCCACGCGCAGGAGCACGGGCGCCTGGTGGCGGCGCGAGCAGGCGGGCGTTTACCTACCGCCCCTGACCCTGCGCGAGGCGCCCCCGCAGGCTGCACGGCGGCCGGTCACCGCCTTTTGACAAACCGGCCCGTCAGGCGGAAGTTTGAACGGATGCACGGAGTAACGGCTCAAAAGGGGCGGCAGGCGGGGTCTTACCCCTGCCAGGCCGACAATACAGAATGGCTGGAAACTAAGATGACATGAACAGGACCGCTTCTTCTCTGCTTGCCTTGCGCACCACTGCCCTCGCCTGGCTGGCGCTGAGTGCCCTCCTCCCTTCTGTTTCATGGGCTAAACCCGCCCCAACGGCAGCGAACGCGAATCCGCCGCCGCGACTCAAGGTTGACGAATCGCCTTTGCGCCCGGAAACCAAGGCTGCCACCAGTTTCGCGCCCGTCATCAAGAAGGTCATCCCCAGCGTGGTGAACATTGAATCCACCATGACCGTCCGGCAACGGGCCATGCCGTTCTTCAATGATCCGATGTGGCGCCGCTTCTTCGGCGAGGATTCCGGTGAGCAGGGCCGCCCCCGCACCTACCGCGAGCGCGGTCTGGGCTCCGGGGTAATTGTCTCGCCGGACGGCTACATTCTCACGGCCAACCACGTGGTCGAGGGGGCCGAAAAGCTCAAGGTCGCGCTGGCTTCCGGAGAGAAGGAATTTGACGCCAAGGTCATCGGCACCGACCCAGCGACCGATACCGCGGTGTTGAAGGTGGAGGCCAGGGATTTGCCCGCAATCACCATCGCCGACAGTGACAAGCTGGAGGTGGGCGACGTCGTGCTGGCGGTAGGCAATCCGTTCGCGGTCGGCCAGACGGTTACCGTGGGAATCGTCAGCGCGCTTGCCCGCGGCGGATTCGGCATCAACAACTACGAGAACTTTATCCAAACCGACGCGGCGATCAACCCCGGCAACTCCGGCGGCGCGCTGGTGGATGCCGAAGGCCGGCTGGTGGGCATCAATACGGCCATTTTCAGCCGCAGCGGCGGCTTCCAAGGAGTGGGCTTCGCGGTGCCGCTCAACATGGCCCGGTACGTAATGGACCGCCTCATCCAAGAAGGCAAAGTCACGCGCGGCTACCTCGGCTTGTCCCTGCAACCGGAAGTTACCCCCGAATTGGCAAAGCAGTTTAACCTGCCAAACGCGAACGGCGCGCTGGTCACCAGCGTCCAGCCCGATTCCCCGGCGGCCAAGGCCGGGTTCAAGGACGGGGACTTCGTCACCGAGTTCAACGGCAAGCGAATTGCCGACATGAGGCAACTTCGCCTGCAGGCCTCGCAGACTGCGCCCGGAACCAAGGTGACCCTGAGGCTGCTCCGTGACGGAAAGGAGAAGAGCATCTCGCTCACGCTGGGCACGATGCCTGAAGATCTGCTGGCGCGGGGCGAACGAGGCCAGCCCGGCGAGCGAGGCCAATCCGACATGGACGCGCTGGATGGCGTGGAAGTCACCGATCTGAACGACCTGGATGCGCGTGCGCGGCGCCAGCACGACATCCCCACTGACATCCAGGGCGCCCTGGTTACCAGCGTCCAGCCGGACTCGAACTCGTCCGAGGCTGGCCTGAGGCCCGGAGACATCATCGTGGCCATCAACCGTCAGGCGGTGCGCAGTGCCAGCGAAGCGGTGGAGTTGAGCGAGAAGGCAAAAGGCGAACGGATACTCCTGCGCGTCTGGCGCGGCAGCGGCGCCGAGGGAGGCGGCGGGATGCTCTACTTGTCCGTGGACAACGTCAAACGAAAGTAGGCCGTCGCGGCGCCTGTAGCGTCGGCATTTCGCCGGCCTTGGCGGACCCGCCGCCTTGCGCCCACAAGGGAGCGGCGCTCCGGCTCCGAGAGGACGGAATGTTCAGACCAAAGGCAACGAAATTCGATTCGCTGAGCCAGTTATGAAACTGAAATGGAGTCTAACCACCAAGGGCATGCGCCCGCACGGGCAATTGCAAACGAAGCTGGAGCAGAAAGCCGCCAAGCTGCAAACTCATCTCGAACACTTTCCGCCCGACGCCGTCCACCTGCAAGTCAGCCTGGAGCGGCACCCCAGGAAGCCGCTCTTCACCGCCGCCCTGACGCTGCGATTGCCATCCAACATCCTGCAAAGCGAGAAGACCGGCTCCGACCCGATCCCCGCGTTTGACAAAGCGGTCAAAGCCCTGCTGCGGGAAGTCGCCGTTCTGAAGTCCGCGCTGCGCCGCGAAAGCGATTGGCCCCGCGTGGCGCAACGGAAACTGTAGCCCCTGCGTCACGGGCATTTTCTCTGGCGCGCGCCGGAGCTTTATGCCGTAATGCCGGGCGTCGTTTATGCCGGTTCAATACAAAGACTATTACGAGAGTCTCGGCGTCTCCCGTACCGCCACCGATGCCGACATCAAGAAGGCGTTCCGCAAACTGGCGCGCGAATACCATCCCGACGTCGCCAAGAACAAGAAGCAGGCGGAGGAGAGGTTCAAGGAGATCAACGAGGCTTACGAAGTACTCAGCGACCCCGCCAAACGAAAGAAGTACGATGAGCTCGGCGCGAACTGGAAATCCGGGGCCGATTTTCGCCCCCCACCGGGATGGGAATCGTTCACGCGGGGCCGTCCGGGTGCGGGCGGCGGCCCGGGCGGAGCATTTGAATTCCACTTTGGCGGCACGGGCTTCAGCGACTTCTTCGAGCAATTGTTCGGCTCACGGGGCGGGCGCGGCGCCCCCGGCTTCGGACGGGGAGGCACTTTCACCGAAGAAGAAATGGGAGCCGAACGCGGCCAGGATATCGAGGGCGACATCATGGTAACCCTTGAAGAGGCGATGCGCGGTTCGGTCCGGTCCGTGTCCGTGCGGCATGCGGCTGTGTGCGATTCATGCGGCGGGAGCGGCATGAAGAACCGCCGCGCTTGCGGCGCCTGCGGCGGCACCGGCCAAGTGGCCCGGACCGACACCTACCAGGTGAAGATTCCCGCGGGCGTCACCGAGGGACAGCGATTGCGAATTGCCGGGCGCGGTGAAGCCGGCGTGGGCGGTGGCGCGGCGGGCGACCTTTACCTGCGCGTGCGCCTTGCACGGCATCCCGATTTCGAGGTGGAAGACCACAACCTCATTTACGAGGCCGAAGTCGCCCCCTGGGAGGCGGTCCTGGGGACGAACTTGACCGTGCCGACCCTTGGCGGGCGACTGAGCATCAAAGTGCCTCCGGGGACCCAGAATGGGCAGAAGCTCCGCGTCCGCGGGCGCGGCCTGCCGCAACGAGGCGGCGGCAGTGGCGATTTGATCGTAGAAACCCGCATCGAAGTCCCCACCCGCGTCACCGATTCCGAACGCAAGCTCTGGGAGCAACTGGCGCGAGAGTCGCGGTTCAATCCGCGAGAGTAGGACAGGCGTCTCGCCTGTCCCTTCCCCCACTCAGCGCTCCCGAACGCGAAGCTCCCGTCGCAGCCTGACACGCGTGCCGATCTCCAGGCCGAGCACCTTCTCAGCCGAACCACCATTGACCGCGATCTCCAGCAAACCGCTCGAACCGACCAGCGCAACCACGCCGCCCGGCGCAACGGCCTGATAGAAGGCTCGCACCGGGCAAGTTCGCCGCCGCCGACTGTCAATCTCGCACACCGACCGCTCCCAACCCCGCAAAAGCCCGCCATTCAGGTTGGTGATGGCATTGCCGAAGCGGTCAATATAGACCACCTCGCCCTCGATTCCGTCCCGCCCCTTCCGAGGCTGCGGCCAATCCAGCCGCACCATGTCTTTCAGCGCCGTGCCCAGCTTCCCGATCGCCACTCCCCGGCTCAGATGGGCCGCCACTGGCGCAAAGATGTCGCGCCCGTGGAAGGTTTGGCTCACCGGGCGCAGGAAGTAAGCGCTGTTCTCCAGCAGATGAACGGCCTCCACCTTCTCCTGCATCAGCGCCCACGACAATACGCCATTGTCCGGCCCGACGAAGAAGTAGTCCGCCGTCCGAACAGCGATGGGCTTCCGGCTGCTGCCCACCCCCGGATCCACCACCACCACATGCACGGTGCCCTTGGCGAAGAACCGACAGGCTTCCGCCAGCGCAAACGCCCCTCCGCGAATATCCCCCGCCGGCACCTCGTGCGTGATGTCCACTACGTTCGCGGGCGGCTGGATGCCGAGGATCACCCCTTTCATCGTGCCCACGAACCAGTCCCGCGTGCCGAAATCAGTGGTCAGTGTAATGACGCTCACGCTGGGCAACGTAACCCCATGGGCAAAGCCTGGACAAGCTCATTGCACCCGAATATAGGTCCACAGAATTTGTCACTTGAAACCCCGACCCAGCCTCGCACCCAAACGCTGTCTCCGCCGCCCCTCGGTTCCTAAATCGGCACCTTCCCCCAGGATATCGGATTCGTAGCTTCGAGCCACTACCTGAGCGAAATCCCAAGCCGGCAGGTGCCGAAAGCGGAACGACCTCCCACAGCACGCCTGGTTAACCGGGACAGCGCCACGAGGTGGGCAAGGCGTTTGACTGCTCAGTCTGATGTAGGCGAGCTTTGCTTCGTGTCGAGAAGCCTTCGTAGCTGAGAAGCCGTTCCGGCGCTCTTTGGAATCGTTGGCGCCACTGGTGCTGTGGTTGGCGTGTGAGGTTCAAATTCCGAGGACTGAGATCGAGGTACGCAAGTGTCTGATCCGCAACCCCAGGCCTCCCCGAGACTTGCGCACAGCATAAGCACTTGAAGCTCAGTCCGTTACGCCCTAGAGGCACGGATTTGGCCCCTTCCGAGAGATTCCCCTCCTGACGGCACCGCATGGGCACGGCCCCGATAATGCATCCGTTCCTCCTCCGTCCTTCCTCCGTCCTTCCTCCGTTCGGCGATGGGAGGAAGGACGGAGGAAGGACGGAGGAGGAACGGAGGAAGGACGGAGGAAGCGGCGCGAGGAGCTGGCAGAGGTCGCGGCGGACCAAGGGCTGAAGCCAGCGCCTGGCGCGGCCTCACCCCCAGCCAGCGCAGTGTTTGGAAAACCTGGGCTGCTGCCATCCAGTCAGAGCTCAAGCCCTGAAACCACCCTCCGCAAGGTGGTCGTGGCGAGCGTGACAACCAGCGCGGCGCTGATGGTCCTGCCCACCATGGTCGTCGGGAATGAACTGCTGATCGTGGGCGTCGTGGCGCTGGCGGTTGGGGGCTGGTTCCTGGCGCATCGGCACGGTGAAATGCGGAGTGTGGTCGCCGCCAGCACGGCTCAGCCGGAGGCCAAGGCGGTCAACAGTGATCAGTCATCAGCAACTCGGCAACCAGTCATCCGTCATCAGTCACGTATCACGCCGCACTTCATGAATAACCAATAGCCAGTGCCAAGAATGCAGCCCACCTCCGCGACGGTGCGAGTTGAGAAAGAGATTGCAGAAACGGCGCCAGTTTGTTCTGCTTTCAGGGCGAAATGGCCAATACTATCAACATACCCAAGTCCCATCTGATTCTGGGTTTGTCGCTGCCTCTGGCGGTACTCATCGGCTATTTTCTCGCCGAGCCGATGGAACTGAGCAGCGTGGCGGTGGTCGTCGCGGTTCTGGGCACTCTTTGCATTCCGTTGATGCTGCGCTGGCACTACCTGGTGCTGGTGCTGTGCTGGAATGCTGCGCTCAACCCGGTTGTGCTGCCGGGACGGGCCAGCATGTGGGCACTCATGGCGTTCGTCAGTCTGCTCTTTGCGATCCTGGCTCGCGCGGTTAATCCGAAAAGCCAGTTTATTATCGTTCCCTCCCTCGTCCGGCCGTTGCTGGTCCTGGCGGTCGTGGTCATAGTCACCGGCCTCCTGACCGGCGGTTTTGGGGTCAGAAGTCTCGGCTCGGCGCGTTTCGGCGGCAAGCGATACTTCTACCTCTTGGCAGCCATTGCGGGCTTTTTCGCCTTGACCAGCCGGCGCATCCCGCCGGGCCGGAGCGGCCTCTACGTGGCCGCCTTCTTCCTTTCCACGATGACCTACGCGGTCGCCAACCTCGTCGTCGCGGCCGGCCCTCGATTTTACTTTCTGCTCGGCATCTTCTCGCCCGATTTCGCCCAGGACCAAATCGCTTCCTTTGGGCGGTTGGAATCGGGAATGGTGCGCGTGGGCGGGCTGGGGGTGATGGCCAGCGGCGTCTGTGCCTACCTGATGGCGCGCTTCGGCATTGCCGGCCTGCTTGATCTGACCCGGCCGTGGCGGATGCTGCTGTTCCTGGTCGTCGCGTGCGCGGGTCTTATGGGGGGCTTCCGCTCCTACCTCGCCCAGCTTGTGCTGACGTTCACCGCGCTGTTTATTGTGGAAGGGCTCCACCGGACGCGCTATCTGCCGATTCTGCTGGGCGCGGTCCTGGTCGGAGGCGCCATTGTCCTGCCGCAAGCGGAACGATTGCCGCTGGTGGTGCAGCGCACACTGAGTTTTCTGCCCGGCAAATTTCATCCCTTGGCGGAGCGCAGTGCCATAGCCTCGACCGAGTGGCGCTGGGAAATGTGGAAGCAGGTCTGGCCGGAGGTCCCCAAGCACCTGTTTCGCGGCAAAGGCTTCGCGATAGATCCGGGCGAGATGTTCCTCGCACTGGACACGTCGCTTCGGTTCCGAGGGGAGGAGCACGCCGGCACGGTCCTGGTCGGCGATTATCACAACGGCCCGCTTTCAATCCTGATTCCCCTGGGGATTTACGGCATGATCGCCTTTCTCTGGTTCCTGGCTGCGGGTTTGCGGGTGCTGCATCGGAATTGGAAGCATGGGAATCCAGAATATCGAAACATCAATGCCTTCCTGCTGGCGGCCTTTGTCGCCCATGCGGTCTTCTTTTTCTTCGGCTTCGGCTCCATCAGCGGCGACCTGCATGCCTTCGTCGGCCTGCTGGGCCTGGGGATTGCGCTCAACGGCGCCGAGTCGGCCCTCCGCGAGCGTGCCGAGCACCCTGCCGGCGAGCTCGAGTTGAACACGGAATACATTAAGGCGTAGCGTGGAACCGGCTTAAACAAACATGTCTAACGCAGCAGCACTTTTCCGATCCCTGGTCATCTACGGCCTGTCCCTGCCCCTGGCGGTGGCGCTGGGCTACCTGCTGGCCTCCCCGCTCGATTTCACCACCATCAGCGTGGTCGGGATTATTCTCGGCATCCTGTCAGCCCCCCTGTTCCTGCGCTGGCATCATCCCTGGCTGATTGCCTGCTGGAACATGTCGGCCGTGGTCTTCTTCCTGCCCGGCCGGCCGCCGGTCTGGGTCTGCATGGCCGCGATCAGCTTCGTCATCGGAGTCCTGCAGTTCGCCGTCAATCGCAACTTCAAGTTCCTGAATGTTCCATCGGTGACGCGGCCGCTCATCTTACTCGCGCTCGTCGTGCTGATCACCGCCCGGCTTACCGGGGGCATCGGGCTTAGAGCGTTCGGCAGCCAGACCTATGGCGGGAAGTATTATGTGCTCATCCTGGCGGCCATCGTCGGGTATTTCGCTCTCATCAGCCGCCCGGTTCCACCGAAGCGAGGATTGCTCTACGCCTCGGTCTTCTTTCTCGGCGCCGCGACCATGGCGATCGGGGAGTTGCCGCGGGTACTGCCCCCCGCCTTCAACTTCATATTCCTGGTCTTTCCGGTGATGAGAAACTGGATGGTGGAGGGCACCGCTGTGGCCGGCCCGGTTGACGTGGCCCAGCGCGTCACCGGCCTGGGTTGGCTGGGCAGCGGGCTCTTCAGCGTTCTGCTGGTCCGCTATGGCATCCGCGGCATCTTCTTGGAGCCGGGCAAACCGTGGCGGGCGGTCCTGTTTGCGGCGTGCATCATGGCTGGGCTGCTCGGCGGCTTCCGGTCAACGCTGATCACCTTCCTGATGACCCTCGCGATGCTGTTTTACCTGGAGCGGCTGCACCAGACCCGGCTGCTGCCGATTTCGATTATCGGCCTGGTCCTGGCGGGGGCGCTCGCCACGGCTTTTGCGGACCGAATGCCCTTCTCGATCCAGCGCTCCATGGCCTTCCTGCCTGTCAATATTGATCCCATGGCCAAGCTCAGTGCGGATGCCAGCACTGAGTGGCGCCTGCAGATGTGGCGGGATCTCTTGCCGCAGATTCCGCAGTACCTGCTCGTCGGCAAAGGCTACGGCTTCAGCGCCCGGGACGCGGCCATGGTTCAGCGGGAAGCCATGCATGGCAGAGGCGGAACCGAAGGCAGTGAAATGACTGGCGACTATCACAACGGCCCTCTCTCCGTCATCATCCCGTTCGGCATATTCGGTGTGATTGCCTTCTTCTGGTTCCTCGCAGCCGCCCTCCGCGTGGTTTACCACAACTATAAGTTCGGCGATCCCGACCACCGTCGGATGAATACCTTCATATTTGCCACCTTCATGGTGAAGGTTGTTTTCTTCCTCCTGGTGTTCGGCGCCCTGCCGACGGATCTGGCTGTCTTTGTCGGCCTGGTCGGTCTGAGCATCAGCCTCAATGGGGGGGTGGCCAAACCCGTGGTCGTGCCTCAGCCCAAGATTGCTTTCAACCGGTTCCGGATGCATCCCAGCGCACGCCAGCCGGTCGAGGTCTAGCCGCCCCCAGGCTCAAAAGCCTATTGAATGGGGGGCGCGGAGGCCTATAATCACGGGTGTAGTATGGCGCGCGCCATCCAATTCATTCTCAACGGGAACGCGGTCCAGGTCGAGGATGTCTCCCCGAGCACGACCTTGCTGGATTATCTCCGGAGCACGGGTCTGACCGGGGCAAAAGAGGGCTGCGCCGAAGGAGACTGCGGCGCCTGCTCCGTCGCGCTGGTGGAGCCGGATGCCGAAGGCCGGGCCTGTTATCGCGCTATCAACAGTTGCCTGACGCCGCTCTGCCTGATGGCGGGGCGCGAGATCGTCACGGTGGAGCACGTCGCGGACCACGGAAGACCGCACCCGGTCCAGGAGAAGATGGTTGAAGACCACGGCTCGCAGTGCGGCTACTGCACGCCGGGGGTTGTCATGTCGCTCTTCGAGGGCTATTACCGCGGCGACCTGCGAAACCCCGGCCAGCTCGAGGACCAACTCTGCGGCAACCTCTGCCGCTGCACGGGCTACCGCCCGATTCGCCAGGCGGCCCTCGAGGCATTCTCCGAGCGAGACCAAAAGAACGGCCAGGATTCATTCGCCGAGCGGCTGAAGCAACCGGCAGCCGCCCTGGCCGAAGTCGAGTACGGATTCGACGGGGAGCGCTTCTTCCGTCCGGTTTCGCTTACCGGCCTCCTGGAATTGCTGGGCCGGTTCCCCGACGCCAGGCTCATCGCCGGCGCGACCGAACTGGGGCTGGACATCAGCAAGCGGTTCAGGAAGTTCCCGGTCCTGGTCTCCGTTGAGGCCGTGCCCGAGCTGACGAAGATAGAGTCCACCAGCTCCGAGTGGCGCATCGGCGCGGCGGTGACTCTCACGCAGATCGAGGAACGGATGGCCGACGAATACCCGGCCTTGCGCGATATGTTGCGGGTGTTCGGCTCGCGCCAGATTCGCAACCGCGCCACCATGGGCGGGAACATCGTCACCGCCTCGCCCATCGGCGACAGCGCTCCATTGCTCCTGGCGCTCGACGCCCGAGTGGTGCTGGCTCAGAGTAGAACAGGCGTCCCGCCTGTTCCCCCTTCGGCCGACGGTGGGACAGGCGAGACGCCTGTCCCACTCTCTGAGCGAACCCTGCCGATCCACGAGTTCTTCGTCTCCTACCGCAAGACGGCTCTGCGGCCGGGTGAGATTCTGAGGACCATCATCGTGCCCCGCGGCACTTCGGAGCCCGTGCTCACCCGCAAGTGCGCGTGGTACAAGGTGTCCAAGCGGCGCGAGATGGACATCAGCACCGTGGCGGGCTGTTTCACCGTGGACCTGGACGCGCGCGGCATCGTTCGTCACGCGCGGCTCGCCTACGCGGGCGTGGCCGCCATGCCCGTTCGCGCGCGCCAAACGGAGCAGGCCCTCCTCCGGAAGCAGTGGTGCGAGGATACTATCAGAGAGGTGCTGCCTCTCCTCCAGAATGAGTTCACGCCCATCTCCGACCTGCGCGGCAGCGCGGAATACCGGCGCGCGCTTATTTCGAGCTTGTTCGAGAAGTCGTACTTTGACGCGGGTAGCCGGGCGACGGAGCGTGCCTCCCTTCCGGTGGTAGGGCGCGCAGTCCCCTGCGCGCCGCTGAAGCGGGATGAACGGCCTTGGTGTGAGGGCGGCGCGCAGGGGACTGCGCGCCCTCCCTCCAGGGCCGCGCCGCACGAGAGCGGCCACAAGCACGTGACCGGTGAGGCGATATACACCGACGATCAGACGGCGGGCCGGGGCATGCTCGAGGTCTGGCCGGTCTGCGCCCCGCACGCGCACGCCAGAATTGTGCGGCGCGACGCCACAGCCGCCTGCGCCCTGCCAGGCATCCGGGCGGTGCTCTTGGCCGAAGATGTGCCCGGGGAGAACAATGTCGGCGGGGCGAAGCACGACGAGATTCTGCTGGCGGATAAGAAGGTTTTCTTCCACGGCCAGATGGTGGCGCTGGTGGTTGGCGACTCACAGGAAGCCTGCCGGGCCGCGGCAGACAAGGTAGTGATCGAGTACGAGCCGCTGCCGCCCGTCCTGACGCTGCCGCAAGCGTTGGCGGCCCGGAGTTTCCACAACGCCCCCAACTTTATCCGCCGTGGCCAGGTGGGCGCCGCCTTGGCGGCCGCGCCCATGACCCTGACGGGCACCTTTGAGCTGCAAGGGCAGGAGCATTTCTATCTGGAGACACAGGCAGCGTGGGCCGAGCCAGGCGAGGACGGGGCCGTGTTCGTTTCCTCTTCGACGCAACACCCTTCCGAGGTGCAAGCCGTCATCGCCCATCTGTTGAGCGTCCCGGCGAACAAAGTCGTCGTGCAGAGCCTGCGGATGGGCGGCGGTTTCGGCGGCAAGGAAACGCAGGCGGCCACGCCCGCCGCGCTGGCGGCGCTGGCGGCGCGTCACACCGGCCGGGCGGTGCGTGTGCGCTGGAATCGCGACCAGGACATGATGCTAACCGGGCATCGGCATCCCTTTCTGGCGCGGTTCAAGGTGGGATTCGACGCCGAAGGCCGCTTGGTGGCGGCGCGGGTGCATCTCTACTCCAACGGCGGCTGGGCCATTGATCTGTCCCAGGCCGTCACCGACCGCGCTTTGTTCCATCTGGACAATGCCTACTACATTCCGGCGGTTGAATTTCGCGGGCAGGTCGCCCGAACCAACCTGTCTTCGAACACCGCGTTTCGCGGGTTCGGCGGGCCGCAGGGCATGGTGGTGATCGAGGAAATCCTCGACCGAATTGCCCGGCGGCTCGGGTTGGCCCCGGAGGTCGTGCGCGAACGGAACCTCTACCACGGGAAAGGCCAGACGAACACCACGCACTACGGCCAGGAAATTGCGGACAACCGGATTCAGAGAATCTGGCAGGAGTTGACGCAGTCGAGCGACTTCACCCGCCGGCGCACGGCCGTGGCGGAATGGAACGCCGCGCACCCGCATTGCAAGCGAGGCCTCGCCATAACCCCGGTCAAGTTCGGCATCAGCTTCACGCTGACTCACTTGAACCAGGCCGGGGCGCTCGTGCTGGTCTATCAGGACGGTACGGCGCAGGTGAACCATGCCGGCACCGAAATGGGCCAGGGCCTGCACACCAACATCACCGCCATTGCCGCGCGCGAACTCGGCATGCGGCCCGAGCGCGTGCGTCTCATGCCCACCAGCACGGACAAAGTTCCTAATACCTCCGCCACCGCCGCCTCGTGCGGCACGGACTTGAACGGTGCGGCGGTGAAGAATGCCTGCGAGATCCTCCGCGCAAGACTGGCTCCGGTTGCCGCCCGGCTGCTCAAGGAGAAGCTCGGGCGCGCGCCGACGGCCAGGAAGCTGGTCTTCGCCAATGGCCTCGTCTCCGACAGCCGCCGACCGCAAACCACGGTGAGTCTCGCGCAGGTCGTGCGGCAGGCCTACCTCGAGCGCATCAGTCTGTCGGCGACCGGCTTCTATGCCACGCCGGGAATTCATTGGGACCGCGCGGCGGGCCGGGGCAAGCCGTTCCACTACTTCGCCTGCGGCGCGGCGGTCAGCGAAGTGGAGGTGGATGGGTTCACCGGCATGACGCGCGTGTTGCGCGCGGACGTTCTGCACGACGCGGGGGACTCCGTGAACGAGGGGGTCAATCGCGGCCAGGTCGAAGGTGGGTTCGTGCAGGGCATGGGCT
The DNA here is from genome assembly GCA_964625855.1 of uncultured Verrucomicrobiota bacterium. Lineage (GTDB taxonomy): Bacteria > Verrucomicrobiota > Verrucomicrobiia > Limisphaerales > UBA8199 > JAPLUA01. The sequence goes on from CAZVFC010000002.1 coordinate 119,121, forward strand.
GGCTGACGACCGAGGAACTGGTCTGGGACGATCAGGGCCGCCTGCTCACGCACTCGCCCGACACTTACAAGCTTCCCGCCGTGGGCGACATGCCGCCGGTCTTCAACGTCACACTGCTGAAGAACGCCGCGCAGAAAGGGGTCGTTTACGGGAGCAAAGCGGTCGGCGAACCGCCGTTCATGCTGGCGATCTCCGTGCGCGAGGCGATTCGGGATGCCGTCGCCGCCTTCGGCCCGCCCGGCGCCCAAGTGCCGCTCCCCGTGCCCGCGACCTGCGAGGCGATCTTCATGGCTATTCGGCAGCTTCGCTCCACGGCGCCGGGGACCCTTGCGTCCCATAGACCAGCTCCGCGCACGTTGCGGGTTGCCCGGTGATTGCGAAGCGATCCGCTTCAGCCGGTTTGTCGAGCCGCACCAACACGCGGCTCGACATCCTGCCGAGAAACGCTTACCTTTTCGCTTATGACTACGACTGCGGAAGTCAGTGAAGTCGCTGGGCGGCTTGCCGAGTGGGTGCAACGAGTTCAGGCCGGCGATGAGGTTCTGCTCACGCAAGGGAGCAAACCCGTGGCCAGATTGGTGCCTGCGGCCAAGGAAGAGTGTTCAACGGGGGCGGCGCTGCGGGTCCGTTCACTCAAAGGACACCGGGTCCTGACTCCTGTCATTCGCCAGAGTGAAATTGCGGAAGAGATGTTTGGGCGACAATGACAGGCTTGGACTGCAACGTCCTGGTGCAGCTTGCTTTGGCGGATCATCCGGCAAACTCCGCAACCGTCGCCGCGGTCCAGGCTGAGACCCAGCGCAGTGGCCGCCTGGTGCTCGCGCCTCTCGTGGTGACCGAGTTTCTCCACGTGGTTACTGACGGCCGGCGGTTTGTCCCGCCCCTGACGATGATCGAGGCGCTGGATTGGATCGAGGAGTTTCTTGCCAACCCGTCCGTCACGGTGCTGCAACCCACCCAGGAAAGCCTGCATCAGACTTTGCGCTGGATGCGAGAGTTCGACCTCGGGCGCAAGCGCATCCTCGACACGCATCTGGCAGCGGTTCTCCACCTTGCCGGCGCTCGCCGCCTCCTCACGTCAAATCCGGGCGACTTCGCGGTGTTTCGTGTCCTCGAGGCGATCACCCCGTAAGACCGCTCGGGGGGGCTAGTCGCCTCTACTCGATTAGCTCAAATTTGCCGGTGGGCCATCCCTCCTTCTCATAGACCAGCTCCGCTCGTTTATCAATGAACTGGGCCATGATGCTCACCGCAATCTCCGGAACACTCTGCGAGCGGATTTTGACCCCCACCGGGCAGGCCACACGGCCCAGCTCCTCGGGCGTCGCAAGCCGCTCCTCGGTGAAATGCTCGAAGATCGTGCGGGCCTTGCGCGCGCTGCCGATCATTCCCAGGAACCGGAACGGCCGGTGAATCCACTCCTTGAGCACCAGCGCGTCGTGCCGATGCCCGCGCGTGACGATCAGCCCGAAGGTCGGCGTCGGCGGCAAGGCCAGAGTCAACATCTTGTCCCATACCTCGGCTTGCAGGCTGACTTCGGGCGGGAAGAAGTGGTGATTGGCCAGCGCCGGGCGGTCGTCGAAGACCGTCACGCTGAAGTCCAACTGCAAAGCTAGCGGCGCGACCGCCTGGGCAATGTGCCCCGCCCCGGCAATCCATAAAGCACATGGCGCCGTGACCGTCTCGCAATAGAGTAGGCCGGGCGTCTCGCCTGGCCCTTCCTTCTTCCTTTCCACCCGACCGATCGAGTAATCGCTCCGCACCCCCCAGACCATCGTCAACTTTCTGTCAGCCAGCTCGCTCCAAACCTGCTCCCCAGCACTTTGAGCATTGGGCAGGATCAACCCGCACACCTTGCCTCCGCACATGAGACCGTCGTCCCAGCCGAAATCGTGATCGAGCAGCAGGTCAAACATGGCGGCTTGCCCCGTGCGCAGGGACTGGACGGCTCGCTGCTGGATCTCTGCCTCAAGGCAACCGCCGCCCAGCGTCCCCTGAATGCGCCCATCGGCGTAGAACAGCGCCTTGGCGCCGACCTTCTGCGGGCTGGAGCCTTTGACGCCGGTGATCAGGCCGAGCGCGACCGGCTCTCCGCCGCGCGCGGCCTCCGCCAGGGCCTGGAAGACCATGTTTCGCATGAGCCAAAGCAGAATAATCCGCCCCCGCCCCGGAGTCGAGGTCGGGGTGTAGCGCTGGCATTTTGTCATTGGCAAGGAACGCTCGGGATGCTTTCCTAGGCTCGTTCGACGGCTGCCCGGGACGGGAGCGTCCCCCCGGAGACGCCACAGAAATGATCAACCTGAATACGCACGACTAACCGAAGGAGAACAGAATAGATATGCTCACAAACGTCTCACGCAGGTGCTTCCTCAAATCAACCACCGCCGGTGTGCTGTCGGCCGGCGCGCTGGCCGCGCTCGCCCAGCGATTATCGGCCATGACCGCTCAGCCGGAGCTGGGTCCGAAGTCCAAGGTGCGCGTCGGCAAGCTCTACCTCGGCCGCGAGCGTCCCGGCTGGCCGATGTCCAAGGTGGACCTGACCGCCGAGATGCAGCGCTTCGAGACGGAGCTCGCGAAACTAGGCACCGGCCTGGCGGATGTGGAGTTCGTCGAAGGCGGGCTGATTGCCAACGAACAGCAGTTGGCCGCGGCCAAGGAGAAGTTCAAAGGCGTGGACGGCATCCTGGCGATCCACCTGACCATGGGCATCGGCAACCAGTTGCAGAGCCTCTTCGAGCTCGGCATCCCGATCGTCTTGTTCGCGCTGCCTTACAGCGGCCATGAGTGGCACACCATGGCGGGCTGGCAGCGACAGGGGAAGCTGATCGAAGTGCTGCCCAGCAGCCGCTACGAGGACCTGCTCGTGGCCATCCGGCCCTTCCGCGCGATTCACCGGCTGAAGGAGGCCCGCCTGTTGAATGTGAGCAACGGGCCCGCAGACGCCACCTACTGCAAGGCGCTTAAGGAGAAGTTCGGCACCGAGGTCATTTCGCTGCTGCTGCCGGACCTGCAGAAGGCCTACGAAGCCGCCGACCGCGGCGAGGCGATGGCCGACATGCGGCGCTGGGTGAAGGACGCCAGGAAGATCGTCGAGCCGACCAAGGACGAGATTCTCAAGTCATCCGTGATGTACATCGCGATGCGGGACCTGCTGGCGCAGCACGGCGCGGCGGCGATCACGATGAACTGCCTGGGCATGGGGTTGATGGACCGCAGCATGGGCTACCCGTGCCTCGGCTTCGTGCGGTTCAATAACATGGGCCTCGGGGGCATCTGCGAGGCCGATCTGAAGTCCAGCATGACGCACCTGATCTTCACCTACCTCGTCGGCAAACCGGGCTTCGTCACCGACCCGGTCTTTGACGAGTCGAACAGCACGATCATCCACGCCCATTGCGTGGCGGCGACGCAGATGCTGGGGCCGGGCACCAAGGCCTCGCCGTTCGATATCCGCAGCCACCTGGAGGATGGCCGGGGGGCGTCGCTGATGGTGAAGCTGCCCATCAAGCAGAAGGTCTCCATGGCGCGGCTCCTGGGCACTGACAAGATGCTCTTCTCGACCGGCGACGCGGTGGACAGCCCGTTCGTCGAGCGCGGCTGCCGCAGCAAGCTGACGGTGAAAGTGGAGAACATCGACCAGTTCCTGGAGAACTGGTCCTCCGGCCTGCACCGGGTGATCTTCTACGGTGATCACACCCGGGACGTGCAGCGCTACTGCCGCTTTGCTCAACTCCGCCTGGTGCGCGAGGGCACGAACGAGCCGCAGAACGTGGACGGCCTGGACTGGGACCCGCACGTGCACGCGTAAGCGGAAGCCAGACCAAGCAGGGGTCGCGGTCCCCTGCGAGTCGTGGCCCGACAACGGGAGGGCGAACCTCCGCGCGAACCTCGATTTCACGGCAACGACTAAGCGGTGGCCAGGCGCAGTCTGTGTTTACAGATGGGAGCCGCCGCCGGGTAGCCGCACGCACAAGAAGTTCATGCGCTGTTCGCCCGTTCGGTCACTTCAGCAATTGGTCCGCAACTCCAGTTCGTAGAGCTTAGCGAGCGTCTTGAGGTGCGCCGAGAAGTCGCCGCAATACAGGACCGGGTGCGGCCCGCCGTAAATCGTGCAAACGTCCTCGACACCCGGGACCTTGACCAGCACGCGCGTGGCGCAACCGCCGGTGGGCGGACAGGCGGGCGAGGAAACCACCTGGCCGCGCCAGGCGTCCAATTGGTTCTTGCCGCTGTGATACTTGCACAGCGTCACCGTCTCGCCCACGGGCCACTGAACATCCAACGCCAAAGTCTTGGGCATCTGGTGGAAGAACGGGCGCAGGTTGTAAGCGGCTTCCTTCTCCCGCGGACCGCGCAACCGCGTCGTGCAGGTGCAATGCGCGCCGAAGTAGAGGTTCTGCTCGGTGTCGAATTCCGGGTTGTGCTGGAAGCCGCCGCGCCCGAAGCAACTGGCGCCCAGCATGAGCGTGAGCGAGGCGTTGAGGTCGTTCTCGCAGCCGCAGGGGAGCAGGTTGCCGTTGTTGAGGGCAAAGCTGAGGCAGGGCTTCCGGTGCTTCAGCATGAGGCACTCGATGGTGATGGCGTCCGCCTCGTGACGCCGCAGGATCTCCTGCACGGCGGCGTGCGACCGGACGGCATCGTGGAAAGCGGCCGGGCTCAGGTCGGTGACCTGCCGCGCATGGGAGCGGACGGATTTGGCCAGACGCTCCATGTCCCGGGATAACCGGGTCTCGTCAAAGAGCGAGTTGAACTCCTCGGCCGGCACGCCGCGGATCGCCGTGCCGAAGAAGGGCTCGGCCGTGTTCTTCTGCTCCTTAAACTGCGCGGCCACGCGCAGCAAACGGCTCTGCGCCATGCGGGTCATGGCGTTGACGGCGCGCAGACCCCGCTCGAGCGCGTCCCAGTTCTCGATGGAGTGGATGTACTGCAGCCGCGGGGCGGTGCGGAAGTACTCCGGTGGGAGTTGGTGGTTGGCGCCCACGGGATGGTAGAGAATGATCGGGCCTTTCCAGGCGTCCAGGATCGGCCGCAGCTTGGCGCTGAACCTGTTGTAGAAGTTGAACAGGAGCAGCGCATCGGGCTTGTTCGTATCGAGGCTGGCGACGAACGCGCGGATACCCGCATCGGTGTACAGCGCCTTCTCCTCCAAGGCGAGCGTGAGGTCGAGCCCGGCGGTCCGGCGGCGGAGTTGGTCAAGGAACTTCGTCTGCTGCTGCTCGGGGGCGAACTGGTTGCCCGGCCAGGTGAACCATTCGTGTTTGCTCCAGCCGTCTTCGGCCTTGCCGGCGAGGACGACCTCCGCCGGCGGGTAGAAGAACGCGCCGCGAATAAGCCCCGGCTTCTTCGGGCGCGGCGACAGGTTGAAACCGGAGGCGGCTGCCCCAAAACCGCCGAGCGGCCACAGGGCCAGGCCGGTCAGGGCGGCGGTGGACTTGAGAAAAGTTCTGCGGTCGCAGGGAATCGTGAGCCTGTTGTCGTCGAGCTTCATGCACCGAGAATAGCCTCGTGAATGGAAGGGTCAATACAGGAAGGACGCCGCAGCAGACTGCCAGCGACCACTATTCTCCTCTCGTTTTGGCTTCTCCCAGCATCTCTGTTCCCCGGCCACACTCTGGCCAGTGGTTCCATAACCCCTCGTATACCCCCGGTATACCCCTCGTATACCCCTCATATACCCATAGTGTTCCCCGCGTAAGTCTATGGCCGTACGCAGCATGCTTCCTTCAGAGTTCCAGCCTCGTGCTAAAGGAGCAGGGCGGAGACGAAACAAGACCGTCTCAGCCATGCAGTTTTCGGGGACCGCGCCCGCCCCGGGCGCTGCCACCCGGCGCCCCCGCCGGGCGGGCGTGGGGCGTGCGCAGTCACTGAATGGTGGATCGCGTTGGCCACTCCCGAAGGTGGCTGGCGAGGGCGCCATCCTCTGCGCCCGGGGCGGGCGCGCTCCCCTGCTGCTGAATAGATGGCTAAATGTGCCCCAGGCGCTGCAGCAGCTTGCCATGGATACCGCCAAAGCCGCCGTTGCTGAAGACCACCACAACCTCATCGCCTTGAACATTCGTCGCCACGTGGTGGACGATGGCGTCCACGTCCGGCAGGTAGGCGGCATGCTTGCCCGCAGCCTTCAGGTCCTGCATCAGGCGTTCAGGATCGAGGCGCTCTGCCGGGGCCAGCAACTCGAGGCGAGCCACTTGCGAGACGACTACCGCGTCGGCGCCGGCGAAGGCGCTGGCCAGCTCGGCCTGGAAGATGTTGCGCCGCGTCGTGTTGGTGCGCGGCTCGAATATGGCCCAGACCTTCTGGGTGGGATACTTGAAACGCAGCGCTCGGAGCGTCTCGCGAATCGCGGTGGGGTGGTGGCCAAAGTCGTCCACGACCGTGACCCCGCCCGCAATGCCGCGCACTTCCAGCCGCCGCCGGATGCCTTTGAAGGTGTCGAAGGCGGCCTGGATCTGGTGGTTCTTCAACCCGAAGTGCTTGGCGCAGGCAACGACCGCCAGCGCGTTGCGCACGTTGATCTCGCCCAGGAAGTTGGTGTGGAACTTGAAGCTGGGAATCTCGAACTCCGTTGCGGTCGGCCAGTAGCGAATGTTGAAAGCCTGAACGGCGTTGTTGTCACCCAGGCCGAAGCGTTTCACCGGGCAATGGGTCACGTCGAGCAGGGGCGCCAGGTTCGCGTCATCGCCGTTGCCCAGCAGCAGCCCGTTGCGCGGGATGAGGCGGATGAAGTATTTGAAGGCTGTCTTGATGGGTTCCAGGCTCTCAAAGATATCGGCGTGGTCGAACTCCAGGTTGTTGATGATCGCCGCCTCGGGCAGGTAATGCACGAACTTGCTCCGCTTGTCGAAGAAGGCCGTGTCGTATTCGTCGCCCTCGATGATGAACCACTCGCTGTCGGTGAAGCGGGCGCCCTGGCCCAGGTTGTTCGGAATGCCGCCGATGAGATAGCTCGGGTTAAGGCCGTTGTGCTCGAAGACCCACGCCAGCAGCGCGGTCGTGGTGGTCTTGCCGTGGGTGCCGGTAACGACCAGCGATCGCTTGCCGCGAATGAAATAGTGCTTCAACAGCTCCGGCAGCGAGCAGTAAGGCAGCTTGTGGTCCAGCACATATTCGGCTTCCGGGTTGCCGCGGGAGATCGCGTTGCCGATCACCACCAGGTCCGGCTTGTGCGCGACGTTCTGCTCGGCATAGCCCGCGATGACCTCGATCCTCCGGTCGGCCAGAAAGGTGGACATGGGCGGATACACGTTCTGATCCGAGCCGGTGACCTTGACGCCCTTCTCCTGCAACGCCGCCGCCACCGAAGCCATGGCCGTGCCGCAGATACCGACGAAATGAACCGATTGAATACTCGAAAACATCGTTGTCATCATAGGACGCAGCAGAGACGTGGAAAGTATAAAGAACTGCCGACAGTGAATTCGCGGGGCGGGCAAGGCGGAAGCAATCCGAAGTCCGAAGTCCGAAGTCCGAAAGAAGACCGAAATCTGAAACGCCGAAGCAGGCCAGACCCCAAGGTTCAGAGCCTAGCAGGCAAGGCACTATCGAAGGTGCAGTTCGGCGACGACTGGCAAATGGTCCGAAGCTGCCGACTCAGGCACCCACGCCTTGACCGGAACAATTGAAGCGCCCTTCGAAATCCAAATGAAATCAATCCGCTTACGAGGCTTTGCCGCGGGAATCGTAAACCCGTCTCCAGTCCCGACAGCAGCCCAGGTATCCGTAAAGTGCTCGGCGATTCCCTGGTAAGTGCGGCTGTCGGGGGTGTCATTGAAGTCGCCACACAGGATCATTGGGCGCCCGCGGTATTGCTGAATGAGTTCCCTTATCTCGGCCACATTCATCAGCCGCTCGGAGTCGTCGGGCCGGTAGTCAATATGTGTGCCCATGAAGACCAGTTCGCGGCCATGCACATTGAGGATCACCTGCAGAATGCCGCGTTGCTCTCCGGGACGAAGCATCTGGAAGTGCCGGTTGGTCCAACGTTTGACAGGAAACCGGGTCAGCACGGCGTTGCCGTATTCGCCACCCTGGAAGTGGTAATTATTGCTGAAGACGCAGGCTAGGCTCGTCAGCGCCGCGAGTTCGGCCGGCAGATCGCGCCGGGCGGTCCGCTCGACCCCTTTGTCCACCTCCTGCAAAGCCACGATGTCCGCCTGCTCGCGCTTGATCAAATCAGCGATGCGCTGCAAGTCCACTTTACCGTCCAAGCCCTCGCCGTGATGGATGTTGTAGGTCATCACGCGAATGACGGCTGGCGCGGCCTGCTTGGGGGTGCTCGCACATCCGGCGAAGCACAACGAGACCAGGCCGGCGACCAAGACCTTGGCAAAGACACGGAGCCGGAAGACGCGGATCGTTTTCATTGTGGTGCAATCCAGGGGGCTATGGCGCAAATCCTAAGCTTTGAGTTTACGTTCCAGGATCTCTCCCGCCAGCGCAGGGTTTGCCTTGCCCTTGCTCAGCTTCATCACCTGGCCTTTGAGGAAGTTCAGAGCCGCCGCCTTACCGGCTTTGTAGTCCGCCGCCGGTCCGGGATTGGCCGCGATGGCTTGGTCGCAGAACTTCTCAATCGCGCCCGCGTCGCTCACTTGCGCCAGCCCTTTCTTCTCGACGACCCTGGCCGGCGGCTCGCCCGTGGTGAACATTTCCAGGAATACTTCCTGCGCAATGCGGCTGCTGATCTTGCCGCTGTCCACCAACTCGACCAGCTCGAGAATGCTGCCGGGCTTGAACTTGAGGCCGGCCAGCGTCGTCTGTGATTCGGTCAGCTTCGCGCGGAGATTGTTGATGACCCAGTTGGCGGCTGCCTTGGGGTTCTTTGCCTGCTTCGCGATGCCCTCGAAGTAGTTTCCCAGCGGCACGTCCCAAACAAAGGTCTGCGCGTCGGAGGCCGGCAACTGGTAGTCGCGCATGAACCGCTGCTTGCGCGCCAGCGGCAGTTCTACCCGCCGCGCCGCAACTTCCGCCAGCCATGGCTTGCCGGGCTGGAACGGCATCAGGTCCGGCTCCGGGAAATACCGGTAGTCGTGCGCGTGTTCCTTGGTGCGCATCTCCTCGGTGATGCCCGCCGCATCGTCCCAGCGGCGCGTGGATTGGATGAGCCTGCCGCCCTTTTCGAGCACCGCGATCTGCCGCGGAATCTCGTACTCCAGCGCCTTGCGCACGCCGCTGAAGCTGTTCATGTTCTTGATCTCGATCTTGGCGCCCAGTTCCTGCTGGCCCCGGGGCCGCACGCTCACGTTCACGTCGCAGCGCACCATCCCCTTTTCCATGTCGCAATCGCTCACACCTCCATAGACGAGGATGTCCTTGAGGGCGTTGAGATACTCGTAGGCCATGTCGGCGCTGGTGAGGTCAGGCTCCGACACAATCTCCATCAGCGGCACGCCGGCGCGGTTGAAGTCCACGCCGCTGTTGCGCTCGAAATGGAAGTTCTTGCCGACATCCTCCTCCAGGTGCGCCCGGGTGATGCGCACGCGCGCGAGGTCGCCCTGGAACTCGAACTCGACCCACCCGGCCAACGTCGAAGGCTTGTCGTACTGCGTGATCTGGTAGTTCTTCGGCATGTCCGGGTAGAAATAATTCTTCCGGTCGAACTTCGCGTAGCGTGACAAGGTGCAGTTCAGCAGGAAGCCGGTGAGCGCCGTCAGCCGCAGCGCCTCGTCGTTGGCCACAGGCAGCACGCCGGGCAAACCCAGGCACACCGGGCACACGTGGGTGTTCGGCGGCGCGCCGAACTCGTTGGCGCAACCGCACCACATCTTTGACTTGGTCTTGAGCTGGACGTGCGTCTCCAGGCCGATGACTGCTTCATAATCCATATTGCGGGCAAAGTGTTACCACGGATGCGCGCGGATGAACACGGATTTTTGAGGCCGCGCCCCGGCGCTGGACGAACGCCGGTCCGCCGGTTACCCCGCCGGGACCCATTGCCGGCTTGCGCGGGCGGTGGCGGGGGAGCCGGCGCCCGGCCAGCCGGCGAGCCGTATCAAGGAGCCCGGCTGGTCTCCTCAATTGCCAATCCCGTGGTGCAGCCCTATTCTGCCCGCCATGTTGGCCGAGGCTGCCGCGGAGCGGATCTGGTTGCGTGCCGGACGGGAAATCTTTCCCGCCATCCTGGCTGCCATTGACGGGGCGCAGGCATCGGTCTGCCTGGAAACCTACATCTTCGGCGCCGGTTACCCCGGCGAGGCAGTCCGCGAGGCGCTGGAGCGGGCGCGGCGACGCGGTGTGCGCGTGCGCGTGCTGGTTGATGCGCTGGGCTCGATCAGTCTGGCATCGGGGTTTTGGGCGGCCCTGCGAGCGGCAGGCGGTGGGGTGCGGCAGTTCAATCCGCTGGCCCTGAACCGGCTGGGGATTCGCAACCACCGCAAGCTGCTGGTCTGCGATGACCAGGTGGCGTTCATCGGCGGGTTCAATATTGCGCCCGAGTATGACGGGGACGGCGTGATGCGAGGCTGGTGGGATGTGGGGCTCAAGATCGGCGGGCCGTTGGCGGCGCAGTTGACCGCCACGTTCGAAGACATGTTCGCCCGCGCGGATTTCCAGCACAAGCGGTTCACGCGGTGGAGAAAGACCGGCGCACGGCAGATGCGGATGACGCCGAACGAACAGTTGCTGCTGAGCGGGCCGGGACGGGAACGCAGCCCGCTGAAGCGAGCCTTGCGCGAGGATTTGGAGCGGGCGACGCAGGTGCAAATCATGGTGGGGTATTTTCTTCCGACCTGGCGGATCCGCAGACAGTTGACGAGCATTGCCCGGCGCGGAGGCTCCGTGGAATTAATCCTGGCAGGCAAATCGGATGTGGTGCTGTCGCGATTGGCCGGGCAGAGCTTGTATCGGCGGCTACTTCGGGACGGGGTGAGAATCTACGAATACCAGCCACAGGTTCTGCACGCGAAGGTGTTAATCCTGGATGAGGCCGTGTACGTCGGATCCGCCAACCTGGACACGCGCAGCCTGAACATCAATTACGAGCTGATGGTCCGGTTCGACGACCCGGCCATGGCCGTCCAGGCGCGGGAGCTCTTCGCGGCGACGCTCCGTCATTGCCGCGAGGTGACGCGGGAAGAATGGCGGCGGTCGCGCACGATCTGGCGGCGTTTGAAGCAGCGCTGGGCCTACTGGCTGCTAGTGCGGATTGATCCCTGCCTGGCGCGGCGCCAGTGGCAGGCGCTGCCGGACTAGCGCGCGAGAGCGACGAGGTAGCGCTGAAGGCGCATGGCCTCCGCCGCAAGCTCCAGGCGCTGATACACCTGGTGCAGGTTCCCGCAGATGCGCAGGAGCAGGCGGCGCGGGGTTACCGGGGTGAGGTAATCGTCCCGCAGGCTGAAGCTGCCGCAAGTGAGGTATTGAACGCAATCGCCCTTGGATAGGACTTTGCCGTGATTGAAAGGGTCAATGTACCACTCGGCCGCGGAAGACTGGTAACGGCATACGAAATGTCCCGGGAGCCCGATGCCGACGATGGGCAATCGAAGCCGCCGGCCCACGAGGATATAGACCAGGCTCAGATTGATGGGATTACCCGTCCGGCGGTCCATGACGCAGTTCAGGTAGCTGTTTTCCGGGTCGTAGTAGTTTTGCTCGTTGCCGGTATAGCCCAACTCGTCAAAGAGATAGTGGTTGATGTCGGCGATCACTTGCCGCGGTTCAGCCTGGAGATCAATGCGCTCGCGTAGCTCCCGGGCGTAGGCGTCCAGCAACGCCTGGTAGGCCTCGGGATTGATGGAAGGATAGCGGGTCTGCGCCAGCATCAACGCGCCTTGCTCCAGGTTCAGTCCCTCGCCGTGCCGAAGGCAAAAGGCCAGAAAATGGTCATCGGCCGCCTGGCGGTCGAAGTGGAGGACAATCTCTCGCGCGCGCCGGCGAAGCGCGGGATCGCGGCTGGTGGTGTGGGGCCGGAGCCAGTCCGCGGCCGGCGGTCCGCAGGAAAGGATCTTCTCACGGACGGTGCGGTAGATGGCCGGGTCCTCATCCGCGAGCAAGTTAAGCAGAGCCACACCCTGGCTTGGTGAGAGCCCAGCCGGCGGCGTCATGGCGTTCGTGTCATTCATTCGCTCAAGCACCAAGCATAGTGAAGCAAAAAGCGCGCCCGCATTCAAGAAGGAAATGAGCCGGGCGTGGAATATTTTACGCTTAGGACTCGGCAGGCTTGACTTGACCGAGTCTCAGGCCTTGAGCCGCTCCACCCGTATTTGCCGGGCCAGCCGCGCCACGTCTTTGCGATCAACCTCCCCCGGCATCAGCGTCAGGGCGTTGGCGGCGCCGGCCGCGCCCGCCCAACGGCACGCTTCACCCAGGTCGTCGCCGCGCACGAGACGCCACACCAGCCCGCCCGTAAAGGCATCGCCCGAGCCGATGGGATTCACCGCCGCGATGGATGGCATCGTGACCCGCCACAGCTTGCGGCCGTCCCAGGCCAGCGTTGGCCTCTCTCCGGCCGTAACCACCACGCGCTGGGCCCCCAGTTCGCACAGCTCGCGCATGGCAGATGCCACCGCGGCCTGGTTCTTCAGCTCGCGCCCCAGGGTCGCCGCCAACTCCGTCCGGTTCGGTTTCACCAGCCCGGGCCCGCCGCTCAAGGCCTCGATCAGCAGCGGCCCCCGCGCGTCCACCACGGACAACCGGCCGGCCGCCCGCGCCGCAGCAGCACATTTCCGGTAGAAGGTTGCCGGCCCGCCAGGGGTGATTGTCCCCGACATGACCACCGCGCGGCAACCGTTCAGGCGTCGCCGGAGCCGCCGCATCAGCTCGCGGTACGCCTCCGGCGCCACGGGCCGTCCTTCCTCCACCAGCTCGGTCTGGCGGCCAGCCGATTGATCAATGACGGTAATGCACTGCCGCGTGTTCTCCGCTACCGCCACAAAATCCAGCTCAATTCCCCGCTCGGCCAGGGATCGCCGGATAAACGCGCCGCGCGCCCCTCCCAGGAAGCCCATCGCCATCACGGGCGCGCCCAGGGTGTGCAACACCTTGGCAGCATTGAGCGACTTGCCCGCCACGCCGTCCAAGGCGGCCACCGCCCGGTTCACGGCTCCGGACGTCAGCTTCTGAAATACCATCACCCGCTGTACCGCGGGGGTTGTTCCAACGCAGAGGATCATGAATGTTCGAGTCCAGTGTTAGCCGCCACGCACGGTGCTGTCGAGCCACAAAGGCGCTGCCCTGTCAAACAAATCAGCTTTTACATATACCGGACCTTATATAAACTCATGGGCATGAGTATCAACCTGAAGCATTTCGAGGCCTGGTTCGTTACCGGCAGTCAGGACCTCTACGGGCCGCAAACGCTCAAGGCCGTGGCGGCTCACTCGCGGGAAATCGCACGAGCGCTCGACGCCTCACCTGGCATCCCGGTCAAAGTCAGCTTCAAACCCGTCCTGACCACGCCGGAAGCGATTACGGAGATTTGTCAGGCGGCGAACAATGCGCCCAAGTGCCTCGGCCTGATCACGTGGTGCCACACCTTCTCGCCCTCGAAAATGTGGATTAACGGCCTCAAGCAGCTCCGAAAGCCGACCGCGCACTTGCACACGCAATACAACCGCGACATCCCGTGGTCCGCGATTGACATGGACTTCATGAACCTGAACCAGGCGGCCCACGGCGACCGCGAGCACGGCTTCATCTGGAGCCGGCTGCGAAAGAACCGCAAGGTCGTGGTCGGGTTCTGGCAGGAGGAGTCGGTGCAACAGAAACTCGGCGCCTGGGCGCGCGCGGCCGCGGCGTGGGCGGACTGGCAGGACGCCAGGTTCTGCCGCTTTGGCGACAACATGCGCGAGGTGGCCGTGACGGAGGGCGACAAGGTGGCTGCGCAGATGAAGTTCGGCTTTGCGGTCAACGGCTATGGCGTGGGCGACCTTGTGCAGCGCGTTAACGCCGCCACGGATGCCGCCGTCAACAGGCTAATCCAGGAATACGAGGCCGCCTACGAGGTCGCAGGTGACCTGCACAAGGGCGGCGCCCGGCATGAATCCGTGCGCGCCGCCGCGCGCATCGAGCTGGGCATTCGCGCTTTCCTGAAAGAGGGCGGTTTCAAGGGCTTCACGACCACCTTCCAGGACTTGCACGGCCTGGTCCAACTTCCCGGCATCTCGGCGCAACGCATCATGGCCGACGGCTTCGGCTTCGGCGCGGAAGGCGACTGGAAGACCTGCGCGCTGGTCCGCGCGATGAAGGTGATGGCCGCCGGCCTGCCCGGGGGCACTTCCTTCATGGAAGACTATACCTATCACCTCGATGCAGGCGGCAAGAAGGTTCTCGGCGCGCACATGCTGGAAATCTGCCCGTCCATCGCCGAGGGCAAGCCATCGCTGCAAGTGCATCCGCTTAGCATTGGCGGCAAGGCGGACCCGGCGCGCCTGGTGTTCAACACGTCCGCGGGCCCCGGCCTGAATGCCACCCTGATTGACGTGGGCAACCGATTCCGATTGCTGGTAAACGAGGTGGACGTCGTCGCGCCGGAACAGCCGATGCCCAAGCTGCCGGTCGCGCGGGCTCTGTGGGTGCCGAAACCGAACTTCGAGGATGGCTGCGCGGCGTGGATCTACGCCGGCGGCGCGCATCATACCGGTTTCAGCCAGGCCGTCACGACGGAGATGCTCGAGGACTTCGCGGCCATCGCCGACATCGCAACGGCGGTCATTGACAGCGAGACCAAGCTTCGCCAGTTCAAACAGGAACTCATCTGGAACGAGGCTGCCTACGGTTTGAAAGGTGGCTGGGTTGCCTGATCCAATCCAAAACCCGGGATCAAGAGCATGAACTATCTGAAGACGCAGTGCTGGGCCGTGGGCCTGTTGGCGACGGTCCTTTCCGGAAACGCGCAACCGGGGGACATTTCCGTGGCGGTGGACCGGCCCGCCCACCGCATCGCGCCGACGCTCTGGGGTATCTTCTTCGAGGACATCAACCACTCCGCCGATGGCGGCATCTATCCCGAGTTGGTGCGCAACCGCTCGTTCGAGGATTCCACCAGGCCGGAGTGCTGGAACCTCGCCTCGATGGCGGGCGACGGCACCACCGCGACCATTGACGACGCGCGTCCCTTGAATCCGTTCAACCGCCGGAGCCTGTGCGTGCGGATCAATGGCTCCTTCACCTTGGAGAACGAAGGCTACTGGGGCATGAACATCGTTTCGGGAGAAGGCTACACGTTCAAGATGGCAGCGCGCGCCGCCGATGGCTTCACCGGGCCGCTGACCGTCAGGCTGCTCAGTCCGACCGGCGAGGAGTTGTCCAGCGGCAACATCTCCGAGCTCACCCGTGACTGGAAGTATCACACACTCGACCTCGCCGCGGGCGGCACGCATGCCAAAGCGAAATTGCAGCTTTCCGCCGCGGGCAAGGGCACGCTGTTCCTGGACATGGTTTCGCTCATGCCCAGGAAGACCTGGAAAGGGCACGGTTTGCGCGTGGACCTCGCTGAATCCATCAACGCCTTGCAGCCGTCCTTCATGCGTTTTCCGGGCGGTTGCTGGGTCGAGGGCGACACGATGGACAAGATGTACCAATGGAAACGCACCATCGGCGACATTGACACCCGCACACCGCTCTGGAACATCTGGCGGTACTACGCAACCCACGGCCTCGGCTATCACGAGTATCTCGTCCTGTCCGAAGACCTGGGCGCCGCGCCGCTTTTCTGCATCAATGTCGGCATGTCTCACAAGGAAAACGTGCCGATGGACCGCATGGACCAGTGGGTCCAGGACGCGCTGGACGCCATCGAATACGCGAATGGTCCGACCAACTCCATCTGGGGCGCCCGCCGCGCGACCTTGGGCCATCCGGCGCCGTTCGGCCTGAAATACATTGAAATCGGGAACGAGAACGGCGGCGCAGCCTACCGCGAGCGCTGGCCGCTCTTTGTGAAGGCCATCAAGGACAAGTATCCCGACATGCAGCTCATCGCCAACCATTGGCAGGGTGGCTATCCAAAGACCCCCGCGCCCGACATCGTGGATGAGCATTATTACGAAACGCCGGAGGCATTTATGCGGCGCGCGACGCAGTACGACCGCTACGACCGCAACGGCCCCAAGATCTTCGTGGGCGAATATGCCGTCACCCGGGAATGCGGCCTGGGCAACCTGCGCGCCGCTATCGGTGAGGCGGCGTTCATGACCGGCCTCGAGCGGAACTCGGATATTGTGGTCATGGCCAGCTACGCGCCCCTGTTTGTCAACCTGAACCATCGCGCCTGGAATCCCGATCTCATCAACTTTGACAGCGCGAAGTGGTACGGGCTGCCGGGCTATTATGTGCAGCAGATGTTCAGCCAGAATCGAGGCGACGTGACGCTGCCCGTGCAGGTCAAATCGCCGAAGGTTGAAGCGGAGCCCAGCAAGGGCATGGTCGGGGTGGGCACTTGGAACACGCAGGCGGAGTTCAAGGACCTCCGGGTCACCGCGCCAGACGGCAAGACCCTGTTCGCTTCCGACTTCAGCCGAGACACGCAAGGTTGGCGACTGCTGGGCGGCGGCGATTGGAAAGTGCAGGAAGGCGCGCTGCAGCAGCGGGCGGAGAAGGAATTCGTGCGCGCGATTGCCGGCGATCGCGCCTGGACCGATTACACGCTCACGCTCAAGGCGCGCAAACTCGGCGGTCGGGAGGGTTTTCTCATCCTGTTCCATATCAAAGGCACGGAGGACCGGACGTGGTGGAACCTCGGCGGCTGGGAGAACACCCGGCACGCCCTGGAGAAGGGGGCGACTCTCGATCCGAAGCCCGGCCGGATTGAGACGGGCCGCTGGTACGACATCCGCGTTGAACTCAAAGGCAGGAACGTGAAATGCTACCTGGATGGCCAACTCGTTCATGACACGGAGCACGACGCTGCCAGCGATGTCGCGAGTCTCTATGCCTGCGCCTCGCGCGAGGAGCGGACAGGCGACATCATTGTGAAGGTGGTGAACGCCAGCGCCAAACCGCTCGAAACGCGACTCAACCTGACCGGCGCCTCAAGCATGACTGGACAAGGCACGGCCCTCGTGCTTACCTCCGACAGTGGCCAGGATGAGAATTCCTTGGATAACCCGACCCGAGTGTCAACCCGGAGCGAACCGGTGAGCTTCGAGGGCACGAGCCTGACCCGCGCGTTCCCCGGCAACTCGTTCACCGTGCTGCGGCTCAGGACCGCAAAGTAGAGATGCACTCATGGGACCTCACTTCCGGCCGGTCCCGCGCCAACGCCGCCCCTTGCCATGCTCGCGAAACTTAAAGCTGAAGTTTGCCAGGCCAACCTCGATCTGGTCGCCGCGGGGCTGGTGATGCACACCTGGGGCAACGTGAGCGGCCTTGATCGGGAGCGAGGCTTGGTGGTTATCAAGCCCAGCGGCGTGCCCTACTCCGGCATGAAACCGGCCCACATGGTCGTGGTCTCGCTCGCAACCGGCCAGGTCGTGACGGGAAGACTCAAGCCGAGTTCTGACACACCCACGCACCTCGTGCTGTATCGGACGTTTGATGGCATCGGCGGCATTGCGCACACGCACAGCCTGTACGCGACCGCGTGGGCGCAAGCATGCAAGCCGCTCCTGGCCTGCGGCACGACCCAAGCGGATTACTGGTATGGCCAGGTGCCCTGCACGCGGAGGATGAAACCCGCCGAGATCAAGCGCGATTATGAAGCCAACACCGGTCATGTCATCGTAGAGACTTTCAAGAGTTTGGACCCGTTGCAGCATCCGGCGGTGCTGGTGGCGAGCCACGGGCCGTTTAGTTGGGGCAAAACTGCCTCCGACGCGGTGCACAACGCGAGCGTCCTGGAGTTTATCGCGCGCCTCAACAGCGAAACGCTGCGCCTCAGCCCGGACGCCAGGCCGATACCGTCCGCGCTGCTGGACAAACACTTCTTGCGCAAGCACGGCCGCAGCGCGTATTACGGACAGAAACCAGCAAGCAGGCACTAACCATAAGGAACAAAACCTATGCATTGGCTCGATTGGATAGTCATTCTCCTTTACTTCGCGCTTATCGGATGGGTTGCCTGGTGGTATGGGAGGCACCAAAAGGATAGCGTGGATTACTTTCTGGCCGGTCGCAACGCCGGCTGGGTGGTGATTGGGGCATCCATCTTCACGTCGAACATTGGCTCCGAGCATATTGTCGGGTTGGCCGGACAAGGCGCGGTCACCGGCATGGCGATGGCCCACTGGGAACTCCACGCCTGGTGCTTGATCGTATTGGCGGGCCTGTTCGTGCCCTTCTATTACAAGTCGGGGGTGCAGACCATTCCCGAGTTTCTCGAACGCCGTTTCAGCGCGCGCGCGCGCTGGATTCTCTCCTGCGTCTCGTTGGTCGCCTACGTCTTCACCAAAGTGAGCGTCACCGTTTACGCCGGCGCGATTGTCTTCCAGGCGTTGCTGCCCGATACGTTCGGCTCGCCCCAGAACGCCTTCTGGGTCGGCGCCTTCTCCACGGTGATCGTCACGGGTATCTATACGGTCTTTGGCGGCATGCGCGCCATCATGTCCACCGCGACGCCGCAGGCCATTATCATCCTGCTCGGCTCGTTTGTGATCACCTTTATCGGTCTCGCCAAACTGGGCGAAGGGGCCGGGGCCCTGGCGGGATGGGCTGAACTTGTGAAGCAGTGCAAGGCCAATTCAGCCAACTTTGCCCTCTGGCGACCGCTCTCGGATCCTGGGTTTCCCTGGCTCGGGATCCTGATTGCCTCGCCGATCGTCGGCCTCTGGTATTGGTGCACCGATCAGTACATCGTCCAGCGTGCTTTATCCGCCAAAGACCTCGCCACCGCCCGCCGCGGCTCGCTGTTTGGCGGATTGCTCAAAGTCTGGCCCGTGCTGATCTTCCTCATCCCGGGCATGATTGGCTGGGCGCTGCACCAAAAGGGCCTCATCCAACTGCCAGCCAAGATGATGGCGGGACAAATCGTGGCGCCGATTGATGGCGACCAGGTTTTCCCTTACCTGGTGAAGTTGCTGCTGCCGGCCGGGATTCGGGGGCTAATCGTCGCGTGTCTCCTGGCGGCCCTGATGAGTTCGCTCGCCTCGCTCTTCAACTCGAGCGCCTCGCTCTTCACGGTTGACATCTATGAAAAGCTCCGGCCCGGCCAGTCCGAGCAACACTTGCTGACCGTGGGTCGCATTGCCACGGCGACTGTGGTGCTCCTGGGTATCTTCTGGATTCCGGTCATGGCCAAAGTTTCCGGCGGCGGCCTTTACCAATACCTGCAAAGTGTGCAGGGTTACCTCGCGCCGCCGATCACGGCGGTGTTCTTCCTGGGCCTGTTTTGGAAGCGCGTCAACTCCGCCGGCGCCACCTGGGGCCTGGCCGGCGGCTTCGTGCTGGGCATGATCAAGCTGACCATCCAAGCCTTCTTCGGCAAGGGCAAGATCGAGGACCCGGCGTTCCTGGCTGCCATCGGCGACTTCAATTTTCTTTATGCTACCGGGATTCTATTCGCCGCCAGCGCCCTCCTCATTGTCGTGGCTTCACTCCTGACCCCGCCGCCGCCAGTGGAGAAGATCAGGGGATTGACCTACGGCTCAATCCACACCGAGTCGGCAGACGAAATCCGCAAGAGTTGGGATCTGGGCAATAAATGCATGGTCACAACGATCCTGGTCCTGGTGCTGGGCTTGTATCTCTACTTCAGCTTCTGGCTCCGGAATTGACCGGGGCCGCAGCAGTCCGGTTTGCATCCAACTCCGAGCTTCGGCATCAGGATCTGACCCTGGCAGCGATAGCGCAGCCCGCCGCCCTCAGCCTCCTGTCCGGCTCTTCGGGTCGTGCGGATGGCCCTGGCAAAGCTCGGTTGGGAACCGCTTGTCATTTCCCCCCGCCCTGCATAGGCTGGCACCATGAAAGACGGTCAGGTTTCTTCGTATTCATCTACCCCTTCCGCCGCGCTGTCGTGGTCACGGCGCCAGTTCTTGCGCACGGCTACTGTTGCCGGCCTGGCATCGCCGTTCTTTATATCCTGCCGCGCCACGCAGCCGACCCCGCGGGTGATCTCGGCCAACGGAAGACTGAACCATGCCTGCATAGGAGTCGGCGGCATGGGCTGGATGGACCTGCAGAATTTCCTGCAACACAAGCGCGTGCAAATCGTCGCACTTTGCGATGTGGATGCCAACAACCTCGACAAGGCCGCCCAAGCCGTCCCGGGTGCGCGGCGGTACTCGGATTGGCGCGAATTACTGGCGAAGGAAGGCGATCAGATTGATTCCGTGAACGTCTCGGTGCCCGATCACACGCACTTTTCCGCTGCCTATGGCGCTATCCAAAAGGGCAAACACGTCTATTGCCAGAAGCCGATGTGCCACGATGTCGCCGAAGTGCGCGCGCTCACGCAAGCCGCCGCGCGGAAGGGTGTGGTAACGCAACTCGGCACCCAGGTCGCCTCCAGTATTCATGAGCGCACGGCCGTTCAGTGGCTGCGAGAAGGCCGGATCGGCAAGGTCACGCACGCCTATCTCTGCTCGAATCGCCCGGGGGCGATCGAAACCTACCGGCTCAAAGGGCCGCGCCCGGCGATTGGCCAGCCGCCGCCTCCATATCTGGATTGGGACCTCTGGATCGGCAGCGCACCGATGCGACCATTCGCCCCGGACATTTACGCTCCAGTCAAATGGCGCGCCTGGCAGGATTTCGGCACCGGCTGGTCCGGCGACATCGGGTGCCACATTTTCGACCCCCTCTGGAAGGGGCTCTCGCTGCGCCCGCCAACCACAGTGACCGCCGAGGTGCAGGGATCCTGGAAAGACTCGCCTGCGCGCCGCGTGGACACCTGGCCTCAGGGCGATCACATCACCTGGACCTTTCCCGGCAACGACAAGATCGCCGGCGGCGAGCTGGTGCTTGAATGGTTCGACGGCGATTTCTATCCGCCCGAGCAGATTCGCAAGCTTTACTCGGAGGACCTGAAGGAATACCCGCCGGAGTCTTCGATGCTCATCGGCACGGAAGGCTCGCTGCTGATCCCGCACGCCTCGCTGCCGCAGTTGCTGCCGGAGGACAAGTTCAGCAAGATCGAGCGGCCCAAGCTGGCGGAGCGCAATCATTATCATCATTTCGTAGATGCCATTCTCGACGGCGAGAAGAACGAGTCGCACTTCGCCCAGACGGGACCGATGACGGAGGCAATCCTGTTGGGCACGGTAGCCATTCGCGTTCCGGGCCAGAGACTGGTATGGGACGCAGTGGACCTAAAGGTCACCAACTACCCCGCTGCCAATCGGTATCTCCAGCGCACTTACCGCGCCGGCTGGCACGTGGCGAAGTTTTGAAGCGGACAGCGACGAGCGTGGAGCGCTGACGAGGGCCAGCAATTTCAGGCAAAATGGGTCCCGCAGTAGAGACCCGGACAATCGTCGTCGGATTCGGCCGCCGACCGGAGCACGTTTCATCAGCGGAGCCCTGGCTGCTCTTTTTGCCTGACCTGACTCCGGACTTCATTAATATTGCGCACGCTATGACTCGGTTACCCTGGCCAGATCGAGACCGCCGGCAAACCGCCGGAGTGGCGGCTGCGGCTCACCGAAGCTTTGGTTTGAAGCCGGTGCTGGTGCTCTTCAGCGCCTGCTCCGCCGGTCTGGCCGCGGGCGAATCATCGCCACCCCTGCCCCTTCGCCTGCCTCCGGAAGCGCCGGCCCTGGTGCGAGACGTGCAGGCGCGCATCTACCGGGCCACCCAGAAGCAGGCCCATTCTCTCCTCGGCACCGTGCATCCGTGGGCGGACGACCCCGCACTCCGCTTGCTGACCGAGAGCAAGAGCGGTGAGCATTGGATTCGGCCCAACACTGGCGCGGTCGAGGGGTTCGCCTTTCTGCATCGCTTCGGGCCCTACGATGAAAAGCTGGTCGGCGTCTCTCGCGCCGAGCTTCTGAATGGCACTCTCCTGCCCATGATGCGCTACCTGGCGGCCACCCACGTCACCGGCTCGCGTCTGACCAGCGACCGGAAACCGTGGGGCGATGCCTGGCAGTCGGCGCACTGGGCGCAGATGCTGGGTCGGGGCGCGTGGTTCATCTGGGCAGACTTGCCGCCGGATTTGCGCGAGAGCGTCCGGCGGGTCGTGGCTCACGAGGCCGAACGCATTGCCCACTCCGAACCGCCGCACCAATTGCGTTCGGACACCAAGGCCGAAGAGAACGCCTGGAACTGCCAAATATTGTCTGTGGCCGTGTTGCTCCTGCCCGAGGATGCGCGTCGCCCGACTTGGGAGAAGGCCTACCAGAAATGGGTGATGTCGTCGTTCCTTCGCCCGGCAGACGAGTACAACGAAACCGTGGTGGATGGACGGCCCGTTCGAGGCCAGTTCTACGGCGCGAACATCTTCGACGACTTCACCCTGGAGAATCACCGCCTCGTGCATCCAGACTACATGACGGCCTTCAGCCTGTCTCTGGGATGCGCGCCCGACTTCGTGATAACGGGCCGCCGAATGCCTGAGGCGCTGCTTTTCAACGTCGCACCGATTTACGAGAACTTGAACTGGATGTTGCTGCCCGACGGCGGCTTCGTGTATCCCAACGGCCAGGACTGGGAGCTGTTCCGCAATCCGGCATGGCTCAGCCGACACGTCCTGATGGCGGTGTGGGCGCACCACCCGGACGCGTGGAGCTGGGTGCTTCGCACGCTGGACACTCTGGAGCAGATGCAAGCCCGCTCGCCCGACGGAGCCGTGTTCTACCCGGGCGAATATTTCTTCGCCTCGACGCAAACCGACTTGCTGCGAGCGCTGGCCAACGCCTGGCTCTCCCTGCAACTGGCAGGCGAGATTCCCAATGCGCCCCGCGAACGCGTCGGGGTGCGCCGCTGGGACTCGGCGAAAGTGATTCTGCGGCGCACGCCGAGCGCAATTCACACGCTAAGCTGGGGCGCCAAAATAATGGCCCAGTGCGTATCCCGGCAACTTGACCGAGTCGTTTCGCCGCACGAACGAAACGGCGTCGGCCACGTGCGCCTTGCGGGCGAGCGGGCCGCGTTGCCGCTTCGGCTTGAAGGAGCGGATGTCTGCGAAGGCACCAACTGGTTCGAGGCGCGCCTGACCGTGGATCATGGTCAATCCATCCGCGCGCACCTGACTTTTCGTTCCGAAGTGGACGGCTCGTTCGTGATGAGGGAGAAGCTCGTCGCCTTGACCAACGCCACCACCGCCGAGATTGCCACGGGCCTCATTGGCATTCTCAACAATCCACACTGGATCTACGAGCGCGGGCGTCGCCGCGTGGCCGCCGACGGCCAGAGCATCGAGGTCGTTTCCGGCTGCGGTCAAGCCTGGTCCTGGGAGGCTGTCAGCCGAATCATGGTTGACGGCGCGCTAGTCATCACTTCGGCCCGTCCATTGCGGGCCGGTTACTCGGCAGCGGCGCGAGCCGAGCGAGGACGACTCACGGATCAGCTCGTCTTGAACCATCTCCCCGGCAACCGCCCTTGGGCGGCGGGCAGCATTGTCTCAGACTACCAGGTGGTCCTGACGGCGGCTCCTCCGGTTGCTGGGATTCCGCGCTCGCCTCGCGGGTGGTAATCTGTCACAAAGCACGCATGTTCAGACGTTTCCTGATCCTGTTCCCCCTTGTGCTGGCGGTTACCACGGCTCCTGCGGCAACCAACATACCAACTGCAGACGCAGTGAAGGCGGCCTTGGCGAATGCCACGGACTACCTCACCTCGATCGCCACCCACGGCGGTTATCTCTGGCGCTATTCGACCGACCTGAAGGATCGCCGGGGCGAGGTAAAGGCGACGGCGACTCAGATCTGGGTGCAACCGCCCGGCACGCCCAGCGTGGGCATGGCGTTCCTGGACGCCTACGCCGCCACGAAGGACGAACGCCATCTCGCCGCAGCTCACGCGGCCGCCCAGGCCCTGGCCCGCGGACAACTTGAATCCGGCGGTTGGGCCTACCTGGTTGAGTTCGATCCGAAAGCGCGGCGGAATTGGGCCTATCGCACCGACTCGCGCAGCACAACCCGCCCTTCCGCCCGCGCCAGTAACACCACCACGTTTGACGACGACAACACTCAAAGTGCGCTGCGTTTCCTGCTGGCCTACCTGGATATGGCCACGAACCGGCCGGCCCAGAACCTGAAACCCATCCGCGCGGCGCTTGACTACGGGCTGGCCAAAATGGTTGAAGCCCAATACCCGAACGGCGCCTGGCCGCAGCGCTACAACGACACTCCGCATGACCCACGGCAACATCCAACCCGTCACGCGCGGGTCCCGACAAGCTGGCCGCGCACTTGGCCCAAGGCCGACTACAGCGGCTATTACACGCTGAACGACCAAACCCAGCGGGATTGTATCCGCACCATGATCGCAGCGTGGAAGTGGCTCGGAGATCGGAAGTACCTGGACGCCGCCCGGAAGGGGGGCGAGTTCCTGATCCTTGCCCAGCTACCCGAGCCGCAGGCGGGCTGGGCGCAGCAGTACAACTTCGCCATGGAACCCGCTTGGGCGCGCGCCTTCGAGCCGCCAGCAGTTTGCGCCGCCGAAAGTGCGGGCGTCATGCGTATGCTGATGGACCTGTTCGTCGCAACCGGCGATGCGAAGTTCCTGGAACCCCTTCCCGGCTCCGTAGCCTGGCTCAAGCGATCCGAGATCAAGCCGGGCCAATGGGCGCGTTTCTACGAGCTGCGCACGAACAAATCCATCTACGGTGACCGTGACGGGAAGGTGCATTACACCCTGGCCGAGATTAGCCGCGAGCGTCAGAGCGGCTATTCCTGGGAGGGCGGCTACGGCATCGCCGGGGTGATCAAGGATTATGAAGCGATGCGGGCCCAGGGCCGTGAGGCATTCCTGGCCGAACAGCAGAAACGTAAGACCCCAGCCAAGCCGGGAGACAAAGTCGTCAGCCAAATTCTGGCGCAGCAGGACCCGCAGGGGCGCTGGGTGCGGAAAGGCTGGTTGGATATGCGAACCTTTATCCGCAACATGAAGGCGCTGGGCGATTATTTCCTTGCGCGCTGATCTCACTTTGTGGCCGTTCTTTCGCCAGGAATCTCAGCACTTTCGCGGTACGGTAAGGCTGCCTGCACGGTGTAAGCCCGGCGCCCCTGCGAAGAATGCGATTCAGCTCCCTTCCTCGACCCTGATCGAATGTTGAATGTTGGGAAAGCTCACTTTACTATTTGTTGAATCGCAGTAGCTTTGGACTACCAGGCCGCGCGGTCGCTATCCGTGCAGCACCCCAAAGCTAACGATCAGATAACAGCACGGGTAGCAACTGCGAACCAGGTCCGGAAGAGTGTCAATATGTCAAAGAATCATGGTCTTGAGTCTAGTCGCCGGCACTTCATCACTGCGGCCGGTATGGGAGCGGCGGGCATAACGTTCTTTTCTGCAGCCCCTCTTTGGTCGGCGGTCCAGGCTGGAGGCGGTTTCCCCGCCAACAATTCCGCTGGAAAGATGAGGTTCGCGCTCTGCAACGAGATGTTCGAGAACAACACGATTGCAGAGGTTTGCGGCATCGCCTCGAAACTGGGTTATCACGGCCTCGAACTCGCTCCTTATACATTAGCGGCGACCGCAGACGCCGTGACGGCCGCGCAGCGGGCTGCAATCCGCAAAGCGATCAAGGATAACGGCCTGGAAACTGTTGGCCTGCATTGGCTTCTCGCAAAAACCACCGGGCTTCACATGACCACGCCGGATGATGCGGTTTACCGCCGCACCCAAGACTATTTCAACGTCCTGATTCAACTCTGCCACGATCTCGGAGGAAAAGTCATGGTAATCGGGTCGCCCAAGCAGCGCAGCCTGGTGGACGGGCAGACCTATGCGGGCGCCTGGCGACGCGCGGTCGAGTTGTTCCGTGGCGCGTGTGACCGGGCAAGGCAGGCCGGCGTGACGCTCTGCATCGAACCGCTCGCGAAGGCGGAGACCGACTTCATCAATACGGTCGCCGAGGGCTTGAGAATGATGCGGGAAATCAACCACCCGAACTTCAAGGTGCATCTTGATGTCAAAGCCATGGCCGCCGAAGGCACGCCTTCCGTCCCTGAAATCATTCGTTCGGTCAAAGCCAGCGAGATCGGCCATTTCCACGTCAATGATGCCAATCTCTACGGCCCTGGCATGGGCGACGTGGATTACGGTCCCATCGCGGCTGCGGTCAGGGCGATCGGGTGGAAGGAATGGCTCTCTGTGGAAGTCTTCAAATACGATCCCGATCCTACAACCATTGCTCGCAAGAGCATTGAATACCTGAAACGGTACACCTGGTAGGGGCTCGTCAGGTCGGGGAAAGCTGTTGCTGCGGGAAAACCTTCTGCAAACCCGCAGACTTCGGGTTCGTTCCGGACCGAACCGCCTGATTCTCTGGCCGTTCGCGCCGTGTACACCGGAGGTACACCGGAGGTACACCGGATGCACAACGGATTTTCCGGTGTACCTCCGTTGTGCATCCGGTGTACCTCCGGTGTGCACGCTCTGGGAGCCTGAGGCAGGCTGAGGCCTTTCCAGCGGGCGTGGAGGGCGTTTGCCCGATGCGGCTACAGGGGGGTATCACCGTTACCGTGCCTCCCGGTGGCAACGAGTTCTGTTCCTCCGCCGTCTCGCTGGCCGTTCCTCGCTGGGATGCCGCCACGACTGATTTCGCTCATGTTTGGCGGCCCGTATCGCCTGGCATTGCCTCGCGTCCGCTAAAGGGTAACATGCCTGCCCATGCAAAGAAGAATGATGGTTGGATTGGCGCTGGCCGTGTTTTCCGTGCTGAACAGCGGTGTGGCGGAAAGGGTGAAGGAACAGGTGTCGGCGGAAACGATGGCGCAACGCGATGAACGCATGCGCTGGTGGCGTGAGGCGCGCTTCGGGATGTTTGTGCATTGGGGGCTGTATTCGGGCCTGGCCGGGACATGGGACGGGAAGCCTGTCGGCACCAAGGGCGGCATGGAGTGGATTCAACAGCGCGTAAAAGCCGACACCGATACCTACGCGAAGGCCGCGATTCCGAAGTTCAAGCCCACGCCTGGCTTCGCGCGGGAGTGGGCACGCCTGGCCAGGGAAGGCGGCTGCCGCTACCTGGTCTTCACCAGCAAACACCATGAGGGCTTCGCGCTCCACGACTCGAAAGTGAGCGACTTCGACGCCGGCTCGGTCTTCCAGCGCGATCTGTTCAAGGAAATCGTCAAAGCCTGCCGCGCCGAGGGTTTGAAGGTGGGTTTCTACCACTCGGTTATTGACTGGCACCACGACCAATATGGCTACGCATTGTCCAAGCAGCTTCCGCATCCCCTCAAAGGCCAGCCCTATCCGAACGGTGAGCGCGACCACTCCAAGTACGTGGAGTTTCTGCATCAGCAGGTCAATGAACTCGTTTCCAATTACGGGCGCGTGGACATTCTCTGGTGGGATTACAGTTCGCAGGATTTCCAAGGCGACGAGGCCTGGCGGGCGTTGGATCTGATGCGCGCCGTCCGCGTCAAGCAACCCAGAATCATCATGAACAACCGGCTCTTCCGCAGTCCCGAGGCCGGCTGGTCCAGCATGGGAACGGATGGCTTTTTGCCCCGGCTCGATCCCAAGTACGGCGACTTCATCACGCCGGAGCAGCACATCCCCGCCACAGGCATGCCAGGAGTGGATTGGGAGACTTGCATGACGATGAACACCACCTGGGGCTTCAGCGAGCACGACAGCGACTGGAAGTCGGACGAAACGCTTATCCGCAACCTCATTGACATCGCCAGCAAGGGCGGCAACTACCTGCTGAACATTGGCCCCAGAGGCGACGGCAGCATTCCTGAAGCGAGCGTCAAGTCCATGCGCGTCATCGGCGCCTGGATGAAGAAGAACGGCGAGGCCATCTACGCGACTCAGGCCAGTCCGTTTGAGAGACTTGACTGGGGCCGTTGCACCCAGAAGAAACGCGCGCACGGCGTCACGCGGCTCTACTTGCACGTCTTTGATCGCCCGGCACAAGGAAAGCTGGTCCTGCCCGGTCTGGCGAACGAACCCTTGAAAGCATTCTGCCTCGACGGCGGAACAAGACTGGAAACCTCACGTGCGCAAGACTCGCTCAGCGTCCAACTGCCCGGCGAATTGCCTGACAGGATTGCCTCCGTGGTCGCGCTCGACATTCAGGGTACACCCGAAGTAAGGCGATCGGGAGGCGGCTGAAGTGCGATCACGAACAGAAGTTGACCCTTGAGATGGTGGGCCCAGAGGGATTTGAACCCCCGACCAAGCGATTATGAGTCGCCTGCTCTAACCACTGAGCTATGGGCCCGCGGGACTGGCGCAACGGAAAGGTGCCGCTTTGCTTCATGCAAAGCAATGCGGACCAGCACTAAGACCAGCGTGAATTGTGATTCTACAATACCGCAAACGGATCGCTTAGGACCAGAGGAATCGCCCTTTATCAGTTCGATTCTCGTTAGGCGTTGGGCGCGGTCAGTTGCTTGCCGTTGTCGGCCGGACCGAGGTTAAGCAGAAAAGGCACAGCGCCCTTGGCCCATTCCGCCGGTGAGGGGTAGCCGGACGCCGAGCCTCCAAAGCAGCTCTGCAGCATCTCGGTGTTGATAATGCCCGGATTCAGCGAGACGGCCGCCATTCCGTCAGGCAGCTCCTGGGCGAACGCCTGTGTGAGACCCTCCACGGCCCACTTGGATGCGCAATATGGCGCTACTTCCGCATCGGTGGACCGGCCCCAGCCGGAACTGAAATTCACAATCACACCCCGCCTGCTCTTGACCATCGCGGGCACAAAATGGCGGATAACATTGGCGGTGCCTTTGATGTTCACGTCAATGACTGCAGAGAACTCCCGCGCGGGAACCGCCCAGAGCCGGGCATTTCGGTTAATGATCCCGGCATTGTTTAACACAAGGTCCGGCGGACCGTGCGAGCGAAGCACACGCCCCGCCCATGCTTTGACCGCCTCATCCAAGGCGACGTCCACCACTGACAAATCGTGCGGCGGCCCCAGCTTCCGGCGAAGGGCCTCGATTTCTTCCGGCCGCCGGCCGCACCCCATAACGGTATGTCCGCGCCGGACGAGTTCCTCCAGCATCGCCCGGCCCAACCCGCGCGTCACCCCCGTGATGAGAACAGTCTTATTGACCATATGCGGCATCAAATATGGCTGACGGGCGGCATGGACAGCAAACACTACCGCGTTCAACTCCGCGGACCCGCGGCGGTGGCCGTTCCGGGAGCGGAACGCCGAGAAAAAACGAGCGGCCACCGGGCAGGGAGGCCGCTCTGCGTCTTACTACACCTGGCTCGCCTCCTAATCGAGCAGTATCATGTTGTACGCCTTCTTATTACCATGCCCGGACCAGAAAGATATGGGGTGAACACCCCATATCCGAAAAGCAAAAAAGGCGCAGCCCGCGAAGACTGCGCGCATTCTTAACAGGGACGCATCGGAAACCGCCGATGCGCGCTCTGGAAAGAACAATGCGAGCCAGACACTACCGGGCATTCCCGTGGCACGCAACTCAAATAGAGGCACGAAGTCTGCCGGGGCTCTGCACGTTCTTGTTCGGGAGGCCGCCGCCTGCCGCGGCTCGAAGCGCCCCGCCGCGTAGGGCCAAGCTTGATGGTCCGGCTCCGCGGGCTTGCGACTCGATTAAATACCTCGCCATTGCGCCCCAAATACGGCAGGATGACGTCCTGTATGGGAACCTTGGTCCTAGTCAACTCGACCTGCTTTGCCGAGTACGACCTTATCAAAGGCATGGCAGTGGTTGCGCTTGGTCTCGTTGCCTTTCTTTATGCGTCGCAGTTCCGGGAAAAGCGCGAGCAGCGCAAGCAGCAGCGGGCACTGGCGGAACGGAGGCGCACGAAAGGCGGCGGCCTGTCCCAGCAATAACCCTATGGCGTTCAGATCCGAGAACGAACTTCAGGTGCTGACACTGTTTGCCTGGATAGCGGCCGCCCCCGCCGTTTGCTTTGTCGCCTTTCTGCTGTGGCGGAAGTTCGGACCCCGGCGCCGGCACCGGCGTCGTCGGAGCCGCATGAGACGCTATCTGGGAGAGTAAGCCGGCCGCTTGCGGTCAGTGAGTGAGCGCGTACACGGCAATGTTGAGCGTAAGTTTCTGGCCGTCTTCGGGGCTGACACCCTTCCCTCGATTGCAACTGTTGTTGGCGCTGAAGGCGCAGCAGAGGCCGTCCTCGCACATCACGGCCACCAGGTTGCCCTGGTAAAACAGGCCCTCAAGCTGGATGTCCCGCGGCTCGTTTAGGCAGCGCACCCGGTCAATGCGGTAGAAGGAGCGGTAGATCAGATGATCGTAGGGAATCGCCTTCACTTTCTCATTGGCAAAGATTCGGCTGAACTCGCGCCGCCAGGCCTTTGGAAACCCCGGGCTCGTGCAGCAGCCTGAAGCGAAGAAGAAACCGCCGTGGCTCAGATACGTTCGCAGGGTTGCCACCTCCGTCTCCGTGAGCACAAAGTCATTGTGCCCGTTCATGAAGAGGAACGGCGTCTCGAACAGGTCGGCATCGGTCAAACGCAGCTTTCGCTCCTCCTGGATTTTGAGCGTGGACGCCCGCGACACCAGGCGCATCAACTCCTGCCCCACCCCGCTGCAATCATTGCCGTCGTTCGAGCTGTACTTCACGCGGCCCATGAAGAACGTGGCCTGGCGGTCGTCCGCCGCCTGCCCTAAGGCGGCTGCGCCAATCGCGAACACGCAGAGAACGATGACGAAGGCCGTGAACAGTGAGTTGCGGGTCATTTTGGTTCGGCAGGCCATATAGGTATCCTCCTCAAAATCTGCAGTTCATAGGCGCCATTTCTGTTCGCAGTATCCTCACGCCAACCGCCATTTTTTGCGCAGCAGCCACTCGCCGCTCAGGCAGGCGACCACCAGCGCGAGCGCCCAGCCATTCACGCCCAGCGGACGGCGCATCTGTTTCCCTCGGCGAACCTGTTCGATCTTAGCCTTGATCTGCGCCACCAGGTCGGCGGTGTCGCGGCAGTCTTCTACCTTAACCGCCAGCCCATCGCTCACGGAGGCCCATTGCTGCAGCGTCTCCATGTTCCGGCCAGTGCTCTGGAACTCCACATTGACGTCACGCACTTCGATCGGTCGAGTGGCGATGGGCACCCTCAGGGCATCCGAAACGATGATAGTATAGACATCCGGCTTCTCGGCGCGGAACTTGAAATCCACCGGGTGCAACGGCTCCAGCTCGACGGCCTGCTCGCGCAAAAGGTTCTTCTGCCCATCCTCGGCACGGACGTAAAACTTGCGGCTGGGATCCACAATGTTCTTGGGATTGGGCAGCTTTTCCAAAACGACCTGGATATCCATCTGCGGATGCAACTCCTGGTCCGCCAAATGAATGGATACATCCTGCCGGCCCACCTCGCTCAGGAACCGGAAGAACTGCCGCCAGAAGCGGTCGAATTGCTGCGGTTCCGAATCCTTGGCCAGCCGCCAGCGCCAAAAGTTCTGGATGCACAGCACGGCCGACAAACCCGCCCCGTAGCGCTGAGATGCCATCAGGATGCGGCGGCCTCGGGGTCCTTCCTCGCTCTGGTGAACCGCCCAGACCTGCGCTCCCGGTTTGGCGGCATCCACGCGCCCGTATTGAGTGAAGCTCGGCAACTGCGCCCACGCTTCGCGCATTGGCCGATTATCGGCGATCTGGAAAACCGGATGCTGGACGGCCTCATCCGTCAGCTCGATACGAAATGGCCGGTCCAGCCCCTGCACCCCCCGGCTGGCGGCGAACACCACCGGCAACAACTGCTCGAGCCGGCTGTTCTGCCAGGTGCTGTCGAACGTCGTCGGACCGCCAATCATCAGTACGCCCCCGCCGAGCTCGCCGCAAAAGCGGGCCAGGACTTCCTGCTGCCCCGGCGTCAGATCCGCCGGACGCAGGTTCGACAGCACCACGACCCGGAAGGGGGCTAGTTCTTCGAGCGACGTGGGGAAGCCGCTCATCAGCTCCCCCGCACCCTCAACGTTCTGCCGAAACACGGATTGCTTGGAGGTGCGGGTCAAGCCGGTCAGCTTGATGGTTTGGTCGTTGCGCAGCGCGAGCCCGACGAACTTGTAGTCCCAGGTCAGGGCTCCCTGAATGTAGAGCACCCGCAGTTCCTTTTCGTCGGAAACACGCACCGCCGTGTTTCCCAGCATGTTCACGCACTTGAGGTTCGGGAGATTCGGCGGAAGCAATTGGACCGCGTAATTGTGGACACCCTGCTTGTCCTCGGTAATCGGGAAGCTCTCCAGCCACGTGCGCGAGCCTTTGCCCGGCGCCACACTTTTCTTCTGGTGCATCTGACCGTCACGAAAGAGCAGCAGGTCAAAGGCAGGCAGGTCTTCCGCGTTAATTACTTCGAGCTGTGCAGCGATACTGAACGCGGTCTTCGTCGAGACCGTGGAAGGCGCCTCCACCTCCCGCAAAGACAGGGTGCGCACCCCCTGGTCGTCGCCAAAGCCGACGCCGATGAACGGTACGCGCGCGTCCACCAGGGCCGTCAGCGCGCGCGTGTTGTCTGCGCTCTCATTGACGATGCCGTCGGTCAGAACGATCACGGCGAGCGGCGGCTGAGCGGACGTGCCCACCGCCTGCGCCACGGCTCCGCCGAGATTGGTCCGCTTGCCGTTGGGCACGGCCGATGCCAGCTTCGGCCCGTCGGCAGTCTCGGCGCCCTGGTCAAAAAGCAGTGCCTGCACCGGCAGGTTGGCGCTTCTGAGGGCCGGTAGCAGCCTGTCCCGCAAGAACCCAAGCGTTTGCTGATATCGGCTGGTGTCCCGCTCCTCCAGGGACATGCTCTCGCTGCGGTCCATCAGCACCGCCACGGAGCGCGTCGCCGCTGCGGGGGGCTCCCGCGACAGCCAAACCGGGCGGGCAGCCAGGACGAGCAGCACGAGCAAAGCGAGTCCTCGCAACGCGCACAGAGTCAGGATTCGAGCTGGCGGGAGCCCCCGCCGACGCAGCCGCCAAACCGATAAAGCCAGCGCGGCGAGCAGAGGAAACGCCAGGAACCACGCGAGCGGGAATTCGAAGAAGATAGCCCCGCTCATTTCTCGGACAACTTCTGGAAGTATTTCTGGATGCGGCCGCGGTAGGCGGGCGGCAGCCGCGTTGGGTCAATGTTGGTCACCTCGGGCTTGTCTTCTTTGCGGGACATACGGTCGGCAGTCTCGACCGAGAAATGCTCCAGTTCGCTGATGAGCTTTCTGAGGTCCTCCAGTTCGATGGGCTTCTCGTCTTTGAACATCTGGTCCATCTTCAACAGCAGTTGCGTCGCGCGGTCATTGTTGCCGTAGCGAGACTTCATGCCGCTTTGCAGGTTGCCGAGCGCTTCCCGGCCTTGCTTGCACTGTTTGTCGCTCGACATCTGACGTTTGTCCTCAAGCTGCGTCATCAGGCTCTGCAGCTTGGCCAGGCCCAGGTTGAAGCTCTCCTGCTCATCCGCCTTGAGCGAGTCGGTCTGCTGCGCCATCTGCATCGCTTTCGGTTCGCTGGCCTCGAATGCCTTGCTTACCCTGCTCAGGCCTTCCATGGCCTCACCGGACCGCTGCTTCTTGGCAGCCTCGTCCTGCGCTTGCTGCACCCGGGTCAGTTTCGCATCCAGCTCCACCTTGTTCTGCCCGCTCAAGGCATCGCGCAAGGGCTGGCCAAACGCGTCGCGGGTCGGCTCCTGCTCAGCCACCTTCTTGAGCTGGTTGACGGTTTCGCGCGCCTCGCCCGCCGTCTGATGGAGGTCCGCGTCGGAAACCTGTTTGCCCGCACCCTCGCCGGGATTGGCACACTTGCCCAAGGTCTGGATCTGTCGGTCGAGCATCTGCTTCAACCGGTACGCGTGCGCAAGCTGCTGCTCCGCCGACCGGTTGCGCATCGCGTCATTGAGTTTCGCCAACTCCTGGGTAGCCCTCTGGGTGGCCGCGCGCGCGCTGGTGCTCTTCTTCTGCAGCGACTCCGCCGCCTTGGTCATGGCCTCCTGGGCCTGCTGCGATTCCTGCTGCGCGCCTTTGAAGACCTGCGGGTGCTGTTGTGCAAACTCCTCGAGCGACTGCGCCAACTCCTGCTCCTGCTGGCCCAGCCTGGCCAAATCGCTGCGCGGGATACCAGCCTGGCGCTCCAGGTTACGCTGCTGCTCCAGCGTCTTCTGCACGAACTCCTGCGCCGCCTTAGCCTCGTTCCGAAACTCAGCCATCTCATTCAGCTTCTTTCCCGAATCGGCGACCGGGGCAGGCTCCTCGTCTTTCGGTTCCTCGAACGCTTTTGGGTTCTCGCTGACCGCTTTCTGGAACATCTTCCGGGCCGCAACGAGTTCCGCCAGGGCGCTGCGCTCACGGCTTTGCGCTTCGTTCATCACATTGTCCTGGAGCAGCTTGCTGGCACGGTCGAGTGACTTCTCGGCCTTGGCCAGGTTATCCAGGGCCTCCCCAATGGGCTTGTTTTCCATCTCAGCCGCCATCTTGGCGTAGAGATGCTGGGTCGAATCGCTCAAGTCACCCTCCGCTTCGGACAGCTTCTTGCGGTCCTGCTCCTGCAGTTTCTCCTGGGCCTGGGGGTTCTGGATATGCTGATGCGTTTGCCGGATAACATGTTGTTGCTGGCTAATCAGGGTCGAAATCTCGTTCAAACACTCGTAGGCCTGCCCGCTTTCACCGCCGGGCATCTTCAAGATGTCCTCACGGAAGGGGCGGACCTCCAGGAAATAGACTACGGAGGCATACGAGTTGGCCTTCTCGGTGTTGGCCTTGGCGTAATAGGTCATCACATCCCAATCGGAGAGGCGCATCTCATCCATATAGACGGTCGGTTGATAGACTGCATAGCGCGGCTCAGCCGGCGGCGAAAGTTCGTGCGGCGTCTCTCCTGCCCCGTTGATGGTGGAGAACCAGGCAACTTTGCTCAGGGCCTGGTTCGCTGCCGCCTCGATCTGCAGCGGCACCACATCCACCTTGGTGACCCGCAAGTCCGCGCCGGGATCGGTAATGCGAACCTCACCCCAGGCTTGCTGCTGCTCGACATTGTTGGTGGCGGGCAGAGCCAGGTCCAGAGGTGTTTCCGGCCGCACCGGCTCCACCTTTTTCGCGGCTTCGGCCGCCAGCAAGCGGGCCCAAGGGGAATAGGCCTGATACATGGCGACTGTGACAGTCAGCATCACGATGAATGCAGCCATATACCTCAGCGTGCGAGTTGCCGGGAAGGGCGAAGGAGAGCTCCTTGTGGCAATGACGGCCTGGGTTTGCCGGGCAATGCGGCGGGCAAAGGACTGCGCCCGGGCATCACCGCGGCGACGTTCCAGAAACAACAGCGTGTTCAACCGGTCCAGGAGGCGCCGGTCCACCCGTTCCACCGCTGCTGCCAGCCACCCGCGCTCCGGCGTGCCGGCCATGACACTGATGATAATTACAGCCCAGGCGATAAACCCCACAACACCCAGCAACGCGAAGAAGGTTGAAGCCAGTGACTTGCTGGTGACCCAGCCCAACAGCATCGCCCCGCCAAACAACAGGATCAACAGACACAGGATGCCGCCCAGCACGAAGCTGTGCTGCAAGAACTTCAGCCACTTCCAGCGGAATTCCGCGCGGTTCAGGCTCGTCTCGACTACCGTAAAACTCATTTGGCTTCCTGCACTTTCTGGTCGGTCGTCATCAACCCCGCCACTGCCGGCTGCTCACGCAGCCCAAAGCCGGCATTGGCCTCCTGTGCATGCTGCCTTGGTCTCTCATGCAACGTATTCAACACCGTTACCTCTTCGGCCGGAGCGGTTTGGTCTCCGCCAGGGCCATCTCCAGCAGCAACGTTATCAAACCTGCCAACACCATCCACCACCACCACCGCTGTTGCAAGACCGCGGCAAGGCTGATCCTGGCGTGCGCGGTGGACGCGGCAGCCTTTGCCGTCTCGGCAGGCAGGTTCACCCGCCAGATCTTCATAGCCTCGGGCGATTCCACATAGGCCAGTTGCGATTCCTTGGGAGAAGGATTGACGCTAAACACCTTCTCGACGTGCGGGCTGTCGTCCAAGGTCAGGGCATACAGCCCGGGCTTGTCCGGCATCCGGACTTGCGCCTTGCCCTGCTCGACCGGCACCCGGGCCAGGGTCTGCCGCTCGTCGCGCAGGACCATCTCGCGAGCTGCCGAGCCGGCAGGGGCAGGCAGCAGGCTGATCTCGCCCGGCTCAAAACTCGTTGGAGTGGGGTCCTCCGCGCGCGCGGTTTGCAGCGTCAGGTCGAGGAACGGAATGAAGGTCTGATCAACCGGCCATGAGGTATGCTCCCGGTCCAGCCCGAAGGCCGCCACGAAGAGTTTCCCTTGCAGCTTCGTCCCCTGGAAGAACAAGCCCGCGCCCTTCTCCGAGAAGATCAGAGGCAGCGCCTGGTTTCCCTTAAGTTGCACATACTTACCCACTTTGATGTCCATCAGGTTCCCGTAGTCCGGCGACAGAAAGGGATGGAAGATCGGATGATTGGAAAAGACGAACTGAAAGCGCTCGGCGGTGCCTTTGGGGGCCGTCACGGTGCCCTCCGCCTCGAAGCCGACTTCCCGCAGGAATCCGCTGATGGCCGGCGTCACTCGATTGACCAGCAGAAGGACACCCCGCCCGTTGATCAGGTAGCGCCAGAGCAACTTGCGCGCGTCCGATGACTGCAGGTAGTTGCTTTCGAGGCAAAGCACGTCCGCGTCCTGATTCGCCGCCAGTTCCGCCGCCAGTTTGGCCGGCTCCAGCACTCGCGTCGCCCATTGGCCGCGCATAATGTCCGGCGAGAGTGCCAGGCGCAGATACGGCGATTGCGCGAGCAGCGCCACGTGGCCCTCGACCACGGGCGCCAGTGAAAAGAAGACGCGGTTGTCGCCCACCAGCGCGTCCGGCGCGCCTTCCACCGTGATTTCGCCGCGCAGCCAGGCGGCTGGTTCGGCCTCCCATTGGGCCTGAAGCAGGATGGTCTCGGGCTGCTTCTCCAACTCCACGGCGCGATTAAAGATGACCTGCTCATTGGCCCGCAGCACGACCGTGGCGGCCTTGGCCTCGCCCACATGGCTCAGCTTCGCTGTAAAGTTCACGAGCGACTTGTCCCCCAGGAAGATCCGCTGCACGCGCGGCTCGGATAGCGAGAGGTTAGGCAGCGACGAGGCCGCCGGTTTTGGCAAGTCAACCTGCACGCCACGCAGGAAAGGCGGTGTGCTCACATTCTCGCTCCACTGGTTCTCCTGGCTGTCGGCCAGCAGAATGATTCGCTTTTGATCGCCCAGCGAGTTGCTGAGCAGCGAGTTAGCCTGCCGAAACGCGGCCAGATAGGAGCCAAGCTGCGAAGAAGGCTCCAAGGCCTTCAGCTTCTCCTTCGCCCGAGCGCGTTCCTCGCCGAAAGACACAACCACCCGCGGGATGGAGGTCAACTCGATGACAGCGATCTGGATGTTGCCGCCCGCCTTGCTCATCTCCCGCAGAAGCTGTTCCCGGTCGCGTGTGAAACCGTCGTTTGCCTGATGGCTCAGCGTGTTGTCGAGGATATAGACCCGGCTTTCCTTGATGGGAGCTGTGTCGGCCCCACGCAGATAGGGCCAGGCGAACGCAGCCACAACCATCAGCAGTCCCAGAACCCGCAGCAGGAACAACAATAGGTCGCGCAACCGCCATGGGCTTCGTCGCGGTTCGGGCTGGTCGTCCAGGAAGCGCAGCGCGGAGAACGGCACCAGGTTGGTCTCCCGCTTCCGCCGCAGATGCAGCCAGATGGGCGCCGCCACAGCCAGCGCGCCGAGCCAGAACCAGGGGTTGAGAAAGGACCAGGACATGGATGCGTCGCGTAACTACCTCAGCCGCTTCCGCTCCGCCAGGAAATGCGCTAGAGCCCGCCACGGATTCTCGTCCGTGCGCACCACGCAATGCGACATCTCCAGGCCGCGGAACATTTCCCGGTGCGCCTCCATAAACGCATTGAACCGCGCCAGGTAGCTCTCCCGCGCCGTGGCCGGCGTCACCATCCGGCGAACTCCCGTTTCCAGGTCCTCGAACAGCCTGGGCTCGGTGAACGGGAATTCCACTTCATCCGGGTCCAGGACCTGGAAGATGATGACCTCGTGGCCGTGAAAGCGGAGTTGCTTGAACCCGAGTGCAACGTCCTCCGAGGGCTCCAGCAGGTCCGAGAAGAACAAGATAACGCTGCGGCGATGGACCAGGCGGATGGTGTGCTGGAGCAACCGCGAAAGGCAGGCGCCGCCCGCGGCCTGCAACGATTCAAGCTGCCGCAGCATCAGGCCAAACTGGTTAGGCCGCTGCGATGGCCGTATGAACTCCGGCACTTCACTCTCGCCGCTGAGAGTCACCATCCCTGCCGCGTCATTCTGCCTGAGGAGAAACCACGTCAACGCCCCCGCCAGCACCTTGGCGCATTCCAGCTTGGAGTCCCACGCCCTCTCGCCGCGGTAATTCATGGACGCGCTCGTGTCACAGACCACATAGAAACGGACATTGGTCTCCTGCATGTACCGCTTGATGCAAAGCCGGTCGCTGCGCGCGTAGAGCCGCCAATCCAGGTGCCGCAAATCGTCCCCGGGCTGGTAGTCGCGGTAATCGCTGAACTCGACGCTGAACCCGTGAAACGGACTGTCATGCAGCCCGTGGAGGAACCCCTCCATCACGTATCGCGCCTTGAAATCCAGCCCTTCCAAGGCCGCCAGCACCTTCGGGTCGAAACGCTCGGACAAGGATTGAGTGGCTGTGGGCATGGGACCCTAAAGGGAAGTCGTTTCACTCCCTCGGCACATCGTGCAGGAGCTGCGCGATGATCTCATCCGTTGTCTTGCCTTCCGCGTCGGCCTGGAAGGTGCGGATCAGCCGGTGCCGGAGCACCAACGGCGCCAGCGCCGCCACGTCTTCGCAGGCGACGTTGAAGCGCCCCTGGCAAGCGGCGCGTGCGCGTCCGGCCAGGATCAGGTACTGGCTGGCGCGCGGGCTTGCGCCCCAGCGGATCCAGCGCTTGATATACTCCGGCGCCTCGCCGTCGCTCACCGGCCGGGTGGCGCGCACCAGTCGCACCGAATAATCAATCACGTTCGGGGCGGCGGGCATGTGCGCGATGGCATTGCGGAACCTCAGCACGTCCTCGCGCGTCATCACTGGCCGCAACCCTTCCAACGGCGCGTAAGAATGGTGCTCTACCACCTTCCTTTCCTCTTCCAGCGAGGGATACTCGATCAGCACCTCAAACAGGAAGCGGTCAAGCTGGGCTTCCGGCAACGGATAAGTTCCTTCCTGCTCGATCGGGTTCTGGGTCGCCAGCACCATAAACGGCTCCTCCAGCCGATAGGTCTTCCCCGCCACCGTCACCGTCTTTTCCTGCATCGCTTCCAGCAACGCGGCCTGTGTCTTGGGGGGCGTCCGGTTGATTTCGTCCGCCAGCAGCACTTGCGTGAATACCGGGCCCCGTGCGAAGGCGAACCGCCGATGCCGTGTGTCGGTATCCTCCTCCAGGATCTCGGTCCCGGTAATGTCGGAAGGCATCAGGTCGGGCGTGAACTGGATACGTGAGAAATTGAGTTCGAGTGACCGGGCCAAAGCGTGGACGAGCAGCGTCTTGGCAAGGCCGGGCACTCCGACGAGCAGGCAATGCCCGCGCGCCAGCAACGCGTAGAGCGCGGCGAGAATGACCTCCTCCTGGCCGATGATGACCTTGGCAACCTCCTGCTGGAGTAGCCGAATCTTGGGCGCCAGTTGATCCAACACTACTGCCGGATCATGGTCAATAACGGGCGGCACGGCATGCGCGGGAGGAAGGATGGATTCGTCAATCATACGTCAGTCGTTATTCGGACTTCTTTAGTCATCTATGATTCGCTGGCCGCTCTTCGATCTTTCAGCAGCCTTACTGCGGCTCGACCCAGCTTGCGCTCACCGCCAGCGCAGCCAACAGCTCGCGTAGTTGTTGCTGCAAATCAGCCGTCTCCGCCGCCAGGAATTCCCCCCGCACCAGCTCGATATGCAAACGCGCCGCCAATTGGCTATCTCCAATTGTCACCCATTCAATGCGCCACCGCAACGGTTCCCTCTTGTTTTCGCTAACACCAGGCAAGGTCCCCGGTTGCGCTTTGGCGGGCAGCGTGAGCACAAACTCCTCCTCCAGCTTGAGCGGGTAGCCCTGGTTGAGGTGCAGACCCGACTTGCGGCGGTGCAGGGCCATGTCCCACTCTTTGGGCAGCCAGAACGGGGCGTGGAACCACCTCACGTTTTCCCGGGCGGAACAGCCCCCGACCCACTTCCCATCGGCTTCCCAGGCAAAATCCCGGTCCAGCGCCGAAACCTCACCCGCCTTCTGTCGCTCCATCGCGAACGAGCCGGCGGCGGGACGGAATCTGGCCCCGAGGAGCGGGAATGAGAATCCGTGATCCTTTGCTTCTCGCGCCATTGCCCGCAGTTCATAGTCCGGATACCCCGATGCAGTCGCGCTCAATGTGACGGCAATGGCCTCCATCGGGCCGGTGCAGTCTAGTTTTCCGCGCAGCGAGAGCCGGTGTTCCTTTGGGTCAGGGGCTGGCAATTGCGTCAGCGTGGTGGTCTGGTCGTCAATCACCAGCACCTTGCGGCCGGGATCGCCCGGCGGCAGCATCCCGAAGCGGCACACGTCATCGGTCGTATCCACCCACATCGTTTCGCCGCCCAGCATCACGCGCGAGATGGCGTGATTAAACGCCAGGCCCGGCAACCCTTCGTGCGCCTGACTGAACCGCGGCACCAGCACCAGGTTCGCCTCGATCTTCAGCGAGTGCAGCAGCGCGTTGAACAGATTGGCCTTGTCCTTGCAGTCGCCGAATTGGTTCTGCAACACGTTCGCCGCCGCGTGCGGGCGGAAGGAGTTCACTCCGAGGGGCAC
Organism: uncultured Verrucomicrobiota bacterium; assembly: GCA_964625855.1. Taxonomy (GTDB): domain Bacteria; phylum Verrucomicrobiota; class Verrucomicrobiia; order Limisphaerales; family UBA8199; genus JAPLUA01. The sequence continues at coordinate 159,892 of CAZVFC010000002.1, forward strand.
GGCGACATAGCGCAGGCTCGTCACATAGTTATACGACGCGAGCACCTTCTCCCGGTCACTCTTTGCCTCCCGCGTCAGCTCTGTTGCCTTGGCGGCGATTTCCGGCGTCACTTCATCCGTTAGCTTGCTGATGCGGGCATACCACTCGGCAAACGCCGCCCAATCCGGGAACGTGGAGATCTGCAGGCGCGACCGCTGCCCCGGCGGAGCGAGCACTTCGTGGCTATGCGGCGGCAGATTCTCGAAGCGCCACGAGTACGTCGTGCCGTAAGTGCTTTGCTTGATCGCCGGATCGCTGGCGGCAATCCGCTCCAGCGCGAAATGAAACGGCGTTCCCTTGGGCACGCCGACCTCGACCGTGGCTTCAACCGCCGGCTGCTCCTGCCCGATGGGAATCTCCAGCGAAACGTGCGGCAAGGGGTACTTCTTCCATTCCGTCTTGTAACGCACGCGTAGCACCGCGCCGGGAACCACGCCGGGCAGGGAAAAGAACTTCCGCCGCCCCCGCTGGTAATCCCCCACCGATGGCTCGCCCCCCTCGCGGATCGCGTCCGGGTCAAGCCGCGCGAGCTTTCCGTCCGGCCGCAGGACTTCGCAGTCCAGGAAGTTGATGTCTTCATGCGGCGGCGAATAGGACACATCGAAGTCCCCGAAGCGTTTCCCCTCCGGAGTAAGGATCTGAATGAACTCCTCTTCCTCGGTCGCGAGGGCGGGGCTGCTGCCCAGAGTGAAACTGCAGCGCCTGCGCAGCAGCACACCATCCGCGTCCGGATACTTCTGCGGCTCGACCCGCTTGATCGTCTTCCATACTTCTGGCAAGTCGCCGCCTGCTGTCGCCGCCGCGGATTCCTTTCGTGCCGGGGGCATATTGGTCTCCTCCAGTTTGACTGAGGCGAAGGAATCGGTTTCCGCGGCAGCCGCCAGGAGTTGCGGCTGCGCTGTTCCGGTCCAGAGGGTGGGCTCCTCAGTGCGGGCCAGGTTCCGGTCAGCGTACCAGGCGGCGGTTGCCCGCCCAAACGCATCGCTCAGCGCCGCAAAAGACAGCCCGGGCTTATCCCGCACCAGCTTCAACAGCACGGCCATTCCCACCGGGTCGCTAGAGAACATGGTCTCACGCTCCGAGGCCAGGATTTGCCGCTTCTCCCCGGCCAGTTGGCCGGCGAAGGCCCCGCTGCCCCGGAACATCAGGACCCAGCGTGACTCAGGGGCCGTTGCCTGGTTCGCCACTGCCTCAAAATCCGTCGCCGTGATCCGTGGACCGCGCACGTGGAAGACCGGGGTGTTGCCCTGCCTCCCGCCGTGACCCCACGCAATCACGACCAGCGGATTGGTCACGCCCGCCAGTGTCCGGCCAAGCTCCAGAAACCCATTCCGGTCCGCCTTGAAGCCTTTGCAGTCAGCCTTCGACAACCTGCCTCCGAGCTTGACCGGCAGGGTGACCAATTCAGGATCATCGCAAAGCACCAGGATTCTCGCAGCCTTCCCCTCGGCCGCCAGGATGTCCAGCCAGGTTTGGAGTTGTTCACGGTAAGTGTTCTCGCTCTCCATGTCCCCGGGCAGACCGGTCATCAGCACCACGGCGGATTGTTCGGGGATTAGCGGTTGCGGATCCAAAGGCCCAGCCGCAAGGGCAACCGCAGCCAGGAGGAGACTCCCAAATGCTGTTGCGCGTGTGCGCCGCGCCGGCGATTGACCACCCATAGGAGTGTTGTGCTTAAATGTTAACAACGCTTAGACCCCACGGAACAGAAAATGTTCCGCTTTGTTGCCAAGGTGTTGCTGCGTCCCCAGAGCTCATCGGCACCCCTCACACGCACAGCCAAATCCCGCTCGAGCCTATATGAGCGACGTCATTCGGCGAGGCCTGGCCAAACACCCCCAGCTCTGGAAGGACGGCCCGAACTGGTTCTTCCGGGAAGGCCGCCAGCACTGCGGCACCGCACCGCTCCTGGCCGACCACGCCCTGCCCACGCTGGGCCAGGCGGATACGGGTGCCCAGCCCTTGGAGCGCCGATTGAGCACGTCATGAACCGGCCCGGGCTGGGCCTGAAGAGCCCGCTGGACGTTCGAGAAGAAGATTGAGAGTCGAAGCTGGGGGTTCTGGTTTCGCATTCAGCAGCTTGGAAACATAGGTCCAACTACCCACCTGCAAACGCTGGGCAATTCCTTTCAACTTCAGGGTGGTCTCCTGCCGAAGCCGCCGCGCCATCATCACTTCCCGCCGCTTCTCCATCAGAAGCGCAAACGGTTTGCGGCCCGCCTCCCGGTCGTTGGGAATTCCCGTTTCGCCCCGGAGCCGATCCACTTGCAGCCTGGCGCCACTCTGGCCGTCACCGACTCACCCGGTCAAACCCGACGTAAAGGCTTGATCCCTGCTTCACGCCCAAGACAGGCCCCAGACACGCCCAAGCCAGTACCTGGCTTAATAGAAAATGTATTAAGCCAGGTACTGGCTTGGGCGTGTCTGGGGCCTGGCTCTAGCCGCTGGCTGCGCCACGGCCTGTCAACCCAAACTGCTCCACGCAAAGGCCCGGAGGAGGATTCCAAAGGGAAGCGAGTGTCTTGGAACAGGACAGTTTGGACCCCTTCCCGCAACGGCACCCGCGGCTTGGCCAGACCGTATGGTTGGCGTGTGAGGTTCTAATCTTACGACTGGGTCTTCGAATTGACCGCCTCATCCAGCAGTTTCAGGAGGGTATCTTTCTTGAGCAATCCCACGCTGGTCTTGACCACCTTCTTTTCCACGATAACCAGCAACGTCGGGACGGCGCGAATGTCGTGCTTCTGGGCGAGTTTTGGCTTTTCATCAATGTTCACGCCTCCAGCATCGTCGTGGCCCACAGGATTGCGAGCAGCGTTTGAGTCTGGCCGCCCAGGGCCGCAGCCGGCTGCGAATCCCTGCCAATGTATGACGTGCAAGAGTGTCACTTGGAAAGACACTCGCCTGGTCCATTTCGGGATTCGGGTTTCGGGCTTCTTTCGGATTTCAGAATCTTGGCCTTCCTTCCTGCGGGCCGGCCACTCATCGGGGAATCGCCGTAAGCCTGGCAGGGGCCGCACTGGATGGTTCAAAAGTAGTAATAATTTGCTTAGTTACTGAACCTGCTGGATACTGAGGAGTGTTCCCTTCGGGACCGGAAGCATGAAGCCGGCGCGAGTGGCGCACAGGAAACGTCATGACTTCAGCAGTTGCAGAACCGCGGGCGGTGGCCCTGGCGGCGGAGAAGGAAACGAGAGTGGGGAACTACTTCGTCTCCAACTATCCCCCTTTCTCGTTCTGGAAGGCGGAGCGAGTGGGAGAAGCGGCGGTGGCGCTGAGCCGCACGCCGGCCCCGGGCACCCGCCTGGGCGTCTATCTGCACATCCCGTTCTGCCGGAAGCGTTGTCACTTCTGCTATTTCCGGGTTTACACGGACAAGGATTCCACGGCCATCAAGGCCTACCTGGACCTGGCGATTCGCGAGCTGGAGCTTTATGGGACTCAGCCTTTCATCGGGGGCCGCAAACCCCAGTTCGTCTATTTCGGGGGCGGGACTCCCTCGTACCTGTCCGAGTCGCAGCTCCAACACCTGGCGGACCGGATGAAAGCGATCCTGAGCTGGGATGAGGCCGACGAGGTGACGTTCGAGTGCGAGCCGGGGACGCTGACGGACCACAAGCTCAGGGTGATCCGGGAGATCGGTGTGACGCGCCTGAGCCTGGGGGTGGAGAATTTCAACGATCACGTGTTGGAGATCAACGGGCGGGCTCATCGGTCGCGCGAAATCCGCCGCGCCTACCACTTCGCCCGCGAGCTGGACTTCCCGCAGATCAACATTGATCTGATCGCCGGCATGGTGGAGGAAACCGAGGCGAACTGGCGCGATTGCGTGCGTCAGGCCATCGAGCTGGTGCCCGACAGCGTGACGATCTACCAGATGGAGATCCCATACAACACCGGGATCTACCAGGAGATGAAGGCGCAAGGGCGGCTGGTGGCGCCGGTCGCTGACTGGGAAACCAAGCGGGGCTGGGTCCGCTATGCGTTCGAGGAATTGGAGAAGGCGGGTTACTCGGTTGCCAGCGGCTATACGGCGGTAAGGGACCCCGAACGGACGCGGTTTGTCTATCGGGACAGCCTGTGGCAGGGCGCGGATTTGATCGGCCTGGGGGTGGCGTCGTTTTCGCACGTAGGCGGCACGCACTTCCAGAATGAGCATGATTTCGAGCCCTACGTGGCCCGGCTGCGCGAGGGACGCCTCCCGATCTACCGCGCGCTGACGCCCACGGCTGAAGAGCGGCTGATCCGCGAGGTGGTGCTGCAATTCAAGCTGGGGCGCATCAGCCGGGCGTATTTTCAGCGCAAATTTGGCGTGGACGTGCTCGCGAAGTTCGCTGAGGCGGTGGCGCCGCTTGAATCGCAAGGCGCGCTGGCCATTGATGGGGATTGGCTGCGGCTGACTCGAGACGGGCTGCTCCAGGTGGACCGGCTCGTGCATGATTTCTTCCTGCCAGAGCATCGCATGGCGCGATATGCGTGAGCTGGGGGTCGCCTGATATGTTCACACACACCTTAACCGGGCGCGGACGGGCAAAGTCAACCCCGGCGTGGGCCGCTCTGCTGGAGCGGTTTTACACGCGGACAGGACTGTCCTTGCCCGCCTTGCAGGAACTAACGGCGGCTGAGGTTCCGGAGCCCTACCAGGCCCTGCTCGTCCATTCGTCGGACATGACGCCGACGCTGGCAGCCTTCTATGGCCAAGCACCGCGACTGAGGGTCCTGAGCCGCGAGCACCGGGACGATTCATACCGGCGGGAGGTTGTCCTGTGGCTGGCCGAGGACGGCCGGCCGGTGGAATACGGGGTGATTCGGATTCACTTGGAGCGCTTTCCTTTGGCCGCCCGCCGGCTGGTACTGGAGGAGCAGCGGCCGCTGGGAGACATTCTGCACCGAGAGGCGATCCCGCACCTGAGCTGGCCCAAAGGCTTTTTCCGACTCAAGTCGGATGCTCATGCCGGGGCGGCGCTGGGGCTGCGGCGTCCCGAGTTCCTTTACGGGCGGCGGAACGTATTGCTCGACGGCTCGCGGCACTTATTGGCGGAAGTGATCGAGGTGCTCGCACCGGTTGCGAAGCGGGAATTAGCCGCCGTTTGGACCAGGCCCGAAATCCGGACTACTGCCGCAAACGGGCGCTACGCCGAGGCAAACCACCGAACTTTGAGACTGATGCCGCTGAACAGGATTGGAAACTGAGCATATTATGATTACTACTCGCGACTTTGACACACTAGTCATTGGGGCCGGGCCAGCCGGTTCTGCCGCCGCCGCTTTGTTGGCCGAGCAGGGCATCCGGGTGCTGGTGCTGGAGCGCGAGAAGTTCCCGCGTTATCACATTGGCGAGTCGTTACTGCCATTCACGAGCTATCCGCTGAAGCGGCTGGGGCTGCTGGAGCGGATGCGCCAATCGGAATTCGTCAAGAAATACAGCGTCCAGTTCATTTCATCCTCGGGGAAGGCTTCGCAACCCTTCTATTTCTCGACGCGCTACGCGCCGGACGTGGCGCAGACGTGGCAGGTGTTGCGTTCGGAGTTCGACCTGATGCTGATGGAAAATGCCCGGGCCAAAGGTGCCGAAGTGCTCGAGGAGACCACGGTGGAAGAGCTGATCCAGGAGGAGGGGCGCACGGTCGGGGTCAGGGCGCGCAGCCAGTCCGGGCAGCGGATGGACCTCCGCGCGCCCATGACGCTGGACTGCTCCGGGCGCGAGGCGGTAGCGCCGACACGGCTCAACTGGCGGGTGCGCGAGCCCAAGCTAAACAAAGTGGCCGTCTGGACCTACTACCGCGGCGCCCTGCGCGATGCGGGTATTGACGCCGGTGCGACCACTGTGGCCTACGTGCCGGAGAAGGGCTGGTTCTGGTACATCCCTCAACACCGAGACATGATCAGCGTAGGCGTGGTCGCGGAAGGGAAGTACCTGACGCGGGGCGGGGTGCGTGAGCCGGAAGAGATTTTCAAGCGAGAGATCGAGCAGAACGCGTGGATCAAAGCGCACCTGGCTTGCGGCACGGCCGTTGGGCCGTATCGCCTGACGAGCGAGTTCTCGTGGCGCTCGCGCTACTGCGCAGCCGACGGCTTGCTCCTGGCCGGAGACGCATTCGGATTCCTCGATCCGGTGTTCTCGTCGGGCGTGATGCTCGCGCTCAAGAGCGGCTGCCTGGCGGCGGACGCCATCGCGGCGGCCTTCGCGGCGCAGGACTTTTCCGCCGAACGCTTTGCCGAGTACAGCCAGGTGATGCGCGAGGGCCTCGAAAACATGCGCAAGCTGGTCTATGCGTTTTATGACCAGGGCTTTAGCTTTCGCAAGCTCACCGACAAGTATCCGGACCTCGCGGGCGACATCACTGATTGCCTGTCCGGGGACGTGAACAAGGATTTCTCGCGGCTCTACACGGCGGTGGCGGAGGCGGCCGAGGTGCCCGCCCCCCTCCCCTATGGCGCACCCCTGGTCGAGGAAACGGCTGAGATGGAACTATGCCCTACGAATTCCAGGTGACGCGCCGCGTCGAGTTCTCCGAGACGGACCTGGCGGGGATCATGCACTTCTCGAACTTCTTCCGCTTCATGGAGTCGGCCGAGCACGCGTTCTTTCGGTCGTTGGGCTTTTCGGTGGCGCGGCCCCGCAACGGGGTGGAGGTGTGTTTGCCGCGCGTCCACGCGGAATGCGACTACGCTGTTCCCCTGCGGTTCGAGGACGAGGTTCGGGTCCACTTGCTGGTGGAGCGGAAGGGCAGGAGCAGCCTGACTTACCAATTCCGCTTCTGCCGCGTGAACAGTTCGAGCCCGGAGGAGGTGGCGCGCGGGCGGCTGACGGTGGCGTCGGTGGAGCGCCAGCCAGACGGCGCCCTGAAGGCAGTGCCTTTGCCCAAAATGATTGCGGACAAGATCCAGCAAGCGCCCGCACACAGGGTGAGTGAAGGAGTGCTTCCCAGGGTGGATTCATTCCCTCTGCTTGACGCGTCGCGACGCCGGCCAACGAGCCTGCCGCGCGTGCTTTCACGTAACACGCGTCATTAGCAGTCCGATAACTCACTGTATCTCATGCACGACACCATCGTATCCAATTCCTCACAGTCGCAAGGCTCGGCCTGGCTCCTTTTCTCGCTGTTGACAGTCTGCTGCTGGGGCCTGTACGGCGCCTTCCTGCACTCCGGCCAGGCGGGAATGCACGACCCGGTGAACGGTCGGTACAAGGCATTCCTGTGCGTGGGGGTAGCTTATTTTCTCACCGCCGTGCTGGCGCCGCTCGCCGTTTTGTGGCTGCGGGGCGCCTCGTGGAGCTTCACCCCGGGCGGGGTCGGCTGGTCCGTGTTAGCCGGGGTCGTTGGGGCGGCTGGGGCTTTCGGCGTGCTGCTGGCATTTGGCGCCAGGGGCACACCGGCGGTGGTCATGTCCATCGTCTTCGCGGGGGCGCCGGTCTTGAACGCGATCTATACCCTGGCGCTGCATCCGCCGGCGGGCGGCTGGCAAAGGCTGCCCTGGCCATTTGTCCTGGGCATCGTTTTGGCGGCCGTCGGCGGGTGTTTGGTTTCGCTCTATAAGCCGACCCCGGGCGTGCCACCCGCCAAACCAGCCATTGCTGCACCGGCCGAATCACTCGGGGGCACTACCGCCGGACAGGCGCTGTAGCAAGGGCCACCGCGCCGGAAGGTTAGTATGATGACCGAGACAGTCGTTCCGATTCCTCAGCCAAGCGAGGCGCCGTGGAACGTTGGCCCAGCGTCTCTGCCCGAGGCTTCGCGCACCGGTGGCTGGCCGAGGCGTGAGGAGATCGAGCGATTGCAGTTGCGCAAGCTGCGGATTCTCTTGGCGGCGATTCTTCCCTCGAACGAGTTTTACGCCCGGAAGCTCGCTGGTTACGAACCCGCCATCCCGCCCGCAAGCCTGGAGGCATACGCGCGCCAGATCCCCATCACGACACGACATGAGCTTGTCCGCGACCGGCTCGCTAACCCGCCCTACGGGACGAACCTGACCTTCCCTCTGGAAACCTACGTGCGCTGCCACCAAACCAGCGGGACGACAACCATGCCGATGCGCTGGCTGGACACTGTGGAGAGTTGGAGCCACATCGTGGACAACTGGGGGCACATCCTCCACGCCGCAGGCGTCACCCGGCGGGACCGGTTCTTCTTCGCCTTTTCCTTCGGGCCGTTCCTTGGCTTTTGGTCGGCGCTGGAAGCGGTCCAGCGGCTGGGATGTTTCTGCTTCCCCGGCGGCTCAATGACGAGCCATGCACGGCTGCAGGCCATCCTGGACAACGGCGTTACGGCGCTTTGCTGCACGCCGACTTACGCGCACCACTTGGGCGAGGTCGCCCGGGACAAGCGGGTGGACCTGACCCGCAGCCGCCTGCGACTCCTGATCGTGGCGGGCGAAGCAGGCGGCAGCATCCCTGCCACTCGCGCCCGCATCGAAGAACTCTGGCCCGGGGCCACGGTCTTCGACCACCACGGCATGACGGAAGTCGGTCCGGTCTCCTACCAGTGTCCAGCCCGACCGGGAACGCTGCACGTCCTCGAATCGGCCTATCTGCCGGAGGTGATCAACCCCAATTCCGGCGCGCCAGTCGCCGCGGGTGAAACCGGCGAGTTGGTCCTGACGACCCTCGACCGGACCGGTTCGCCCCTGCTGCGGTATCGCACGGGGGATCTGGTGAAGCCGCGCCTGCGCTCGATCTGCGCCTGTGGCCGGCACGACCTGGCGCTGGATGGAGGCATCCTCGGCCGCAGCGATGATATGGTGGTGGTGCGCGGGGTGAACGTCTATCCCAGCCTGGTGGAAGAGATCGTACGGGCTTATCCCCAGGTCACTGAATACCGCGTTCAGCTCGATTGCCGCCAGGCCATGCCCGAGCTTTCCCTGGAGGTGGAGACCGTGGCCAACAGTCCCGACTTGAGCTCGCTGCCGCGCCGGCTCGAGCAGGCGTTCCAGGCCGCCTTGAATCTCCGTGTGCCGGTGGTGCTGCTCCCCACAGGTTCGTTGCCCCGGTTCGAGATGAAGGCGCAGCGCTGGTGTAGGGTCACCGAGTGATGCCGCAGGCCAGGGATGGCCTGGCGCCAGGGTGGCAGCGGGCTAATCGCCGGATAGCCGGGCAGGCCCGACCCGGGCGCCTCCAGCCTGTCGGGAGCGTGTGGGGGGCGTGTTGTCCGCGTGATGTTACGATGGACCTTCGAAGGGCCTTCGAAGGGCGTTCGAAGGGCGTTCGAAGGGCGATTGAGGAAATTCGGCTCTTTTTGCCGCGCTTCTTTGCGCAGGCTGGGAGGGTTTGCATGGATATTAGTGCAAAGCAGCCAAGCCGGCAGCCCTGATTGCAGCGCAGGGCCAGTGACAAAGTAGCGCAGATTTTCAATCTGCTGTATCACAGAATTGCATTCTGCAGAGGGTGCGTGCGCTCGGAGCGCCAGCAAGGATCCGCTACCCTGCCGATTGCAAATCGGCGATACGGCAGATTGAAAATCTGCGCTACTTTGTCCACAGCCGTGGAGTGCAGCGTGGCTATAAGTAATCTCAATTTGCAAAAGCATGGATCATGATGGACTGTGCGACCGGGTTCCATGATTGCGCTGAAGGTTGTGGGCGTGGGACACCGGGTTGAATGCTAGACAAAATAACCATAGGAAGCGGGTGGGCGAAGTCGGTCCCGGCCACTGCGGGGCTGGGGGTGGTGTGTTGTGTCCTGGCTGGCCTTGGGCCAGTGGCGGAAGCGGCGGGCGCGCCAAGGGGCTGGTTGAGCTGGCGCGGGCCGGAGCAGAGCGGGGTTTCGCGTGAGACCGGCCTGCCGGACCGCGTTGCAGAGCAAGCGGCGCTCTGGCGAGTGGATTTCCCGGGGCAATCGGCCCCGGTGATCGCGAACGGCAAGCTGTACGCCATGGGCTACCAGGGCCAGGATGCCGATTTGCAGGAGGGGGTGACCTGCTTCGACGCCGAGACCGGCGAGAAGCTCTGGCAGCATCTCTACAACGATTACCTGAGCGATACGATTTACCTGCGGTACGCCACCGCGAGTCCGGCGATTGATAGCGAGACGGGCAACGTTTATATGCAAGGCACGCAGGGCATCCTGGCCGCGTTCACCGAGGACGGCCGCCCGCTCTGGCGGCATTCGCTGATGGAAAAGTTCGGGCGGCTCACCTTTCCCAACAGCCGCACGGCTTCGCCTCTTATTGACGCCGACCTGGTTTTCACCCGGGGGATTACGGCGAACTGGGGCGCGCAAGGCCCCGGAGCCGACCGGTTCTATGCCTTCCACAAGAAGACGGGCGAGCTGGTCTGGGCGTCCAGTCCCTCAGGGCCGCCGAAGGACAATTCCTTTTCGCATCCACAGCTTGGCTGGTACCAGGGCAGGCGCGTTTTCTTCGCCGGCACAGGCGACGGGAGCGTGGTGTGCGCCAATGCGCGGACCGGCGAACCCCTGTGGCGCGTGCCGCTGTTCCGGGCCGGCATCAATGCCACGGTGCTGGTTCATCACGGGGACAAGGTCATCGCCATCTACGGCACGCCTTATGAGTTGGGGCAGATGGTCGCCCTCAAGATGCCCGATGTGCTGCCGGCCAACCCCGCCGCCGGACCGGTAGTGCTCGCACGCACGCAGCTTGAACTGTGGGCGAAGGATATTTCCTCCTCGACCGCCTCGCCGATCCTGGTCGGCGACACGATTTATGCGGTCGCCGAGAAGGGCGATTTGTTCGCGGTGGACGCGAACAACGGTGAGATCAAGTGGAAGCTCAAGCTGGGCATCGAGCAACGGAACGCCTGCCCGCTGTTCGCCGATGGGAAGCTCTATGTGCCGATGCTCGATGACCCGGCCTCCAAAGCGACTGGCGAGGGAGATGCGGGGAGGAGCGGGGCGCTCTATATCATCCGGCCCGGCGACAAGGAGGGAGAGATCCTTTGCCACGTCGCCCTGGAGGGCCGTTGCTTCGGGACGCCCGTGGCCTACAACGGCAAGCTTTACCTGCAAACCACGCGCCATCTTTATTGCTGGGGGACGAGGGGAGATAATCCCGGCCGCGCCACAATGCTGCCGGAGGTGAAGCCGTGGCCCGCTGTGGGACCAGCGACGCAGCTTCAGGTCATTCCTTCGGAGGTGCTGCTGCACCCGGGTGAAAAGGCCACCTTCCGAGTGCGCTCGCTGGATGCGAACGGCTTTGTTGTCCAGGAACCCATCCCCGCCAAGGAGGTGAAATGGGCGAGCTTTGTACCGCCGACGGCGAAGGTGAAGTCGTTGATGCAGGCCGCATTTGATGAAGACGGGGCGCTGGAGGCGGCGCCGGACCGCGTCCCCTCGGCCGGTGCATTCGAGGCCACGGTGGGCGACTTGAAAGGCTACATTCGCGGCCGGGTGATGCCCAACGTCCCCACCAAGGAGGATTTCGAGGCGTTCGCGCTGACGGAAACCAACTCCGGGGGTTCCCTGTTTGCCTATCCGCCTCTGCCCTGGATCGGCGCCCGGTTCAAGTTCGAGGTGCGGGAAAAGGACGGGAACAAGGTGCTGGCCAAGACCACCGACAACCGCTTCTTCCAGCGCGGGACGGTGTTTATCGGCACGCCGGAGATGAGCCAGTATGCGATCCAGGCCGACGTGATGAGCGATGGCAACCGCCGCAAGATGTCGGAGGTCGGCGTGGTCAATCAGCGCTACTTGATCGTGCTGAAGGGCAACGAGCAGAAGCTGGAGGTGAACTCGAACCAGGAGCGGCTGCGCGCGGCCGAGGATTTCGCCTGGTCACCGAACGTGTGGTATCGGCTGAAGGCGCGAGTGGAACGGAACGCGGACGGCTCGGCGGTGGTGCAAGCCAAGGCGTGGAAGCGCGAGGAACCCGAGCCGGCGGCGTGGACAATCAGCGTGCCTCACAAGACCGCGCACCAGGCCGGGTCGCCGGGCTTGTTCGGCTTCTCACCGCAGGATATGGCGGTTTACCTGGACAATGTGGAGGTTACGGCGGATGGGGGTGCGGGAGTTACATCGGTTAAATAAGTTGCATGAGTTACATGAGTTACATGAGTTGCCTGCTGCGAGGGCTGGTGCCTGACTTGGACGCGAAGCGTTTGGAGTACCACCCGCTCGCGGGCGCTGTCATTCGGGGCGGGATGGTTCGACAGCGGCAGCAAGCTCCGCGCACGCCACAGGCTTCGCGCGGTTCGGGCGCGTCATTGCGCCTTTGCGTCTTTGCGTTAATAGCGCTTTCGGCCCAGGCGCAGGATTGGCCGCAATGGGGCGGGGCGTCGGCGCGGAACATGTACTGCCCCGCCACCAATCTGCCGGACCACTTCACCAAGGGGAACTCGGGCGATGTCAAGTTCAAGAACGGGTCGGAGGAGGTGGATGGTTCGAACCTGGCGAATCTCAAGTGGGTGGCCAAGGTCGGCTCGCAAAGTTACGGCAATGTCACCGTGTCCAAGGGCCGGGTCTTCATTGGCACCAACAACGAGAACCCCCGCGACCCCCGGCATGTGGGCGACCGGAGCATTCTTATGTGCTTTGACGAGAAGACCGGCGAGTTGGTGTGGCACCTGGTGGTGACCAAGCTTGCCTCCGGCAAAGTAAATGATTGGGAAGGCCTGGGGCTGCTGTCTTCGCCGACGATCGAGGGCGACCGGGTCTATGTGGTGAGCAGCCGCTGCGAGGTGCTCTGCCTTGACATCAAAGGGATGGCGGATGGCAACGACGGCCCGTTCAAGGACGAGGCCAAATACGTGGTCAAGGACGTGATCCTCGACAAGGGCACGCCGACCGAACGGCACGCGCCGCCGGTCGAACCCGGCCCGAAAGACGCCGACATTATCTGGCAGTACGACATGATCAATGAGCTGGGGGTGTTCCCGCACAACGCCTCGGACTGCGCGCCGCTGATCGTCGGCGACATCGTGTATGTGAACACCTCCAACGGGCAGGACTGGACGCATTCGAACATTCCCTCGCCCAACGCGCCCAGCCTGATCGGATTGAACAAGCGGACCGGGGAATTCCTCGGCGAGGACGACGCGAAGATCGGCCCGCGAATCCTGCACGGACAATGGAGCTCGCCGTCCGCAGGCAGCATCAATGGCCGCCAGCTTGTGTTCTTTGGCGCCGGCGATGGCGTTTGCTACGCGTTCGACCCCAAGCCCGTGAAGGAGGGTGACGGCGATTTCCTGAAGAAGGTGTGGTGGTATGACTGCAACCCGCCGGAGCGCAAGCAGTTCAAGTACCCGGCGGCGGAAGGCCCCAGCGAGATCAACGCGACGCCGGTCTTCTGGAAGGACCGCGTCTATATCGCGGTCGGCCAGGACCCGGAGCACGGCGAGGGGGTGGGCATTCTCACCTGCATTGATGCCACCAAGACCGGGGATATCACACAGACCGGGAAGATCTGGTCGTATGACAAGATCCACCGCAGTATTTCTACGGCGTCCATCACGCCCGAGGGCCTGCTGTTGATCGGGGACTTCTCCGGTTACCTGCATTGTCTGGATGCGGAGACGGGCAAGTCCTACTGGACGCACGACGTGAAGGCGCACATGTGGGGCTCAACGCTGGTCGCCGACGGCAAGATCTATGTTGGCGACGAGGACGGGGACCTGTTGGTCATGGAGGCGAGCAAAGAGAAGAAGGTGTTGAGCACGACCAATCTCGGTGCGCCGATCTACTCGACCCCGGTGGTGGCGAACGGGGTGCTCTACGTTGCCTCCAACACGCATTTATTTGCTTTCCAGAAGAGTGGCGAGCCGGTGGCTCGCCTCAGCCAACCCGTGCCATGAAGCCGAGAACCTATCTCCTCACCGCCATGGTGGCGGCGATCTATGTGCTTCACCAGGACTTTTGGAACTGGAACCGGGCTGAGCCGCTGGTCTTCGGTTTCCTGCCGATCGGCCTGGCTTACCAGGCCGGCTACTCGATCCTGGCCGCCGCGATGATGGCCGTGCTGGTGAAGACGGTTTGGCCGAAGCACCTGGAAGACGTCCAACCCGAGGCTAAGGTCACGAAGAGAGACGGCGCATGATCCCGGTCATTGTCGTCTTCATTTACCTGGTGATCATCGGGGTGATCGGCACCCTGGCCTTTCGCAAGTCGCAGGCAAACACGGAGGACTTCTTCCTCGCCAACCGGGGGGTGGGCTCGATGGTGTTCTTCCTTTCGCTCTTTGCCACCAACATGACGGCGTTTGCCATCCTGGGCAGTTCCGGGCAGGCTTACCGGCAGGGGATCGGCATCTACGGCCTCATGGCGTCGTCGTCCGGCTTCGTCATTCCCCTGACGATCTTCTTCATCGGCACCCGCCTCTGGGCGATCGGCAAGCGCTTCGGGCATCAAACGCAGGTGGCGTTCTTCCGGGACCGATGGGAGTGCTCCGCCATCGGCACGGTCATCTTCGCGCTGAGCGTGGCGATGCTGGTGCCGTACATGATCATCAGCATCATGGGTGGCGGGCGGGTATTGGCGGACATCAGCGGCGGGCGCGTGGCCTACGCGCTGGGCTGCGCGGTGGTGGCGCTGGTCGTGACCGTCAACGTGTTTTTCGGCGGCATGCGCGGGACGGTCTGGGTGAACGTCTTCCAAACGGTGCTGTTCCTGCTGTTCGGCACGGTGGCCGTGGCGGTGATCAGCCACGATCTGGAGGGGAGCTTCGGAGGCTACATTCAGAAGATGGCCCTGTACCCCGAGACCCGTTACCTGGTGACGCGCGAGCGGATGCCGGAGCGCTATTTCTGGAGCTATACGCTGATCCCGCTTTCTTCGATCATGTTTCCGCACATGGCCATCATGTGTTTCGCGGCGCGCCGGGTCACCGCGTTCAAGCGGACGGTGGTGCTCTATCCGCTGGCGATCATGGCCATTTGGTTGCCGTGCGTTTTCCTGGGCGTCCTGGGCACGCAGCTCGAGCCGGGTCTGAAGAACCCCGACGGGATTTTGCTGCACGTTCTGACCGACCACGCGCCCGTCTGGCTGGCGGGGATACTAGGGGCCGGCATCATTTCCGCGGTGATGGGCTCGGACACGCACCAGGTACTGGCCGTCAGCACAATGTTTACGAAGGATGTATTTGCCCATTACGGGGGCAAGACGAAATACGGGGAGCGGGGCAGCGTCTATTTCGCGCGGGGCTTCATTCTGGTGGTGACCCTCGTTGCTTATGTCATCGCCCTCATCACCCCGGTGAGCATCTTCGAGCTGGCGGTGCGGTTTGCGTTCTCGGGGTTCGCCGCGATGGCCCCGGTGATGATCGCCGCCCTGTTCTGGAAGCGCAGCACGAAGTATGGCGCTCTGGCCTCGACGCTTTGGGTGGCCTTCTGGTTGGTGCTGACATGGTACCTGCAGAGAATCTCCGACGGCATCGCGCCCGGCCCGGGCCAGCCGGCGGTGCTGATCTTCCCCGCACTGGGCCACCTGTTCGAGCGCACGATGGTGAACGTGACGGTGTTTGGTTTCCTGCCCGTGGTGCCCATGGTGCTGGGCTCGGCGGTGTGCATGGCCGTCGTTTCACTTCTGACCGCCCCGCCGAGCGCGGAAACCATTGCGAAGTATTTTCCGAAGCGAACGAGCGAGGCACTCGCTCCGGGCGTACCACCAGGACCGACCGTCGAGCAGTACGCCTCCGCAGCGCGTTGAAGAGCGAAATGAGCTTCGATTCAAGTTCACTCCAGGCCGCCCGGGACAAGCTCGACTCCCATGTGCGCGAGATCATCGGGTGGCATTTCTCGCCGGAGACGGGCTGCCCATTCTGGCTCGACTGGGCGAGGCGGGCCGGCTGGGACCCGCGCCAGGAAGTCAAGACGTTCACCGACCTCGGCGCGAGGTTCCCGCACTTCGAGGACGAGTGGCTGCGCGACCTGCAACCGGAGGTCTGGGTACCGGCGAAGTACAAGGGCCGCCCCTACAACGTCTTTGAAACGGGCGGCACGACGGGCATGCCGAAGCAGCGTATCGGCTGGGATGATTACAGGACCGACTACGAGGAGTTCTCAGCCCGGCTTGCCGACGAGCATTTCCCCCGCGGCGCGGCCTGGCTGATGGTCGGTCCGACCGGGCCGCGGCGTCTGCGCCTGGCCATCGAGCACCTGGCCAACTTTCGCGGCAGCTCGTGCTACTTCGTTGATCTCGACCCTCGGTGGGTGAAGAAGGTCATCGGTGAGAAGAAGTTCGACCAGGCGCGCGCCTACATGGACCATGTCGTGGAGCAGGCGGTCATACTCCTCCGCCACCGCAAGATCAGCGCGCTGTTCACCACGCCGAAGCTCCTCGAAGCACTGGGGGAAAAGCTTGATCTCTACGAGGCGGGCATCCGTGGGGTGTTCTGCGGGGGCACGACGATGGCGCCGCAATACGTGCGTTTTATCGTCGAGGAAGTCCTGGAGGGGCGCATCGGCTTTTACCCGACCTACGGCAATACGCTCATGGGCCTGGCGGCCAGCGCGCCGCTGGGCCCGGAGGACAATTTTTCAGTGACCTATTATGCGCCTCAACCCCGCGCCGTGCTGCGAGTCGTGAGCCCAATTCAGACCGGGCAGGTGGTGGACTACGACACCTGGGGCCGGGTTGAACTGACCACGATGACCAGGGAAATCTTCCTGCCCCGCTTCCTCGAACGGGACGAGGCGATCCGGCGCAGGCCGCGCGAGCCCTTTCCCTGGGACGGAGTGGGGGAGGTCAGACCGTTCGGCGCGATGGAAAAGAGCATCGTGGAAGGGGTGTATTAGAGTGCAGAATGCAGAATGCAGAATGCAGAATGCGCCTCACCTGCCTGCGCTCAGACGGGGCAAAAACTACGCCAGCCTCGATCAGTCGGCGGTCAAGGACTGCCGCACCGGCGAAGCGCTGGCGCGGCTCAGCCAGGTGAACGCGGGCGTCATCCGCAAGGACCTCACGCGGATCGGCGAGGCGCGGTCTGCTCTCAGACAGTTTTCTTGCGACCGCCTGCTGGAAATCTGCCACCAGGCTGCTGGGCTATTCCTGAATGAGACCTTGCCCCTGGGTGACCAGGGCCACACGCAAACGCCGCAAGAGTATGTCGAAACCCTCTCGGCGACGAGCGGCCTGCCGTTCGTGTTGGTGCGGCGGAACATGGAGAAGATCGCGACGGTGCTCCAACAGATGCGGACCATCCTGAACGGCCTGACCCGTGGCCTCGACCTCAGCATTCTCGATCACGGTCTGGGCGAACAGGCTGGTGCCCGGGTCAGTTTCTACGCCACCGCGCCCTGTCTCGGCCTGGTGATGCCCAGCAATTCGCCCGGGGTGAACTCACTTTGGCTGCCCGCGATTCCTCTGAAGACTCCGGTGCTGCTGAAGCCGGGTCGCGAGGAACCCTGGACGCCCTTCCGGATCATTCAGGCGCTGATCGCCGCCGGCTGCCCGGCAGCAGCGTTCGGCTTCTATCCGACTGACCACGAAGGCGCCGCGGAACTCCTGCGTGGTTGCGGCCGGGCTTTGGTCTTCGGCGACAAGACCACCACCGCGCCCTACGCCGGCAACCCGGCCATTCAGGTTCACGGCCCCGGTCTTAGCAAGATTCTCGTCGGCGCCGACCAGATCGAGCGCTGGCCGGAGTTCGTTGACCTGATGGTGGCCTCGATCGCCGATAATGGCGGCCGCAGTTGCATCAACGCCTCGACAGTGGTGGTGCCCAAGTATGCGGCGGAAATCGCCGACGCCATTGCCCAAAAGCTCGGGCCGATCGCGCCGTTGCCGGCCTCCGACGAGAGCGCCCGGCTGGCCGCCTTTGCCAATCCGCGCATGGCTGACGCTATTGATGCCACCATCGAGGAAGGGCTGCGAAGTCCGGGCGCGGTGGAGGTCACAGCCAGGTATCGGAGCGGGTCTCGCAAAGTAGCCTTTGAAGGGGCCTGTTATGTCCGCCCCACAATTGTGCTGTGCGAATCGTTCGCGCATCCGCTGGCTGAGCGGGAGTTCCTTTGCCCCTACGCGAGCGTCGTGCAGGTCCCGCAGGCAGACATGCTCAACCGAATCGGCCCCTCGCTGGTGGTTACTGGTATCACTCAGGACGCGACCTTCCGCACCGCCCTGCTCGACTCGCCAGTGATTGACAGGCTGAACCTCGGCCCCATCCCCACCACCCGAGTCGCCTGGGACCAGCCGCACGAGGGCAACCTGTTCGAGTTTCTCTATCGCCGCCGGGCGCTGGAGCTTTCATAGCCGCCACGTATGTCCGCTGACCCCATCCTCACTCCCGCGCTGGCGCCGTTTGATTACCAACCGCGGACCCGCGTGGTCTTTGGCGTCAACAGCGTCGAGCGGGTGGGCGAGTTGGCGAAGGCTCTCGGTGCCAAGAAGGTGCTGCTCGTTACCGACGCCGGGATCGTGGCTGCCGGTCACGCGGGGCGGGTGCAGGCTTTGCTGGAGGCTGCGAACGTGGCGGTGACGCGCTTTGACCAGGTCCGCGAGAACCCTACGACCCAATGTGTCGAGCGCTGCGTCGAGGTCGCTCGCGGCTCCGCTATTGACAGCATCGTCGGGCTGGGCGGCGGCAGCAGCATGGACACCGCCAAGGGCTGCAACTTCATACTCACCAACGGCGGCCAGATGAAGGACTATTGGGGCGTCGGCCGGGCCACGCGCCCGATGTTGCCTTTGATCGCCATCCCGACCACCGGCGGCACGGGCAGCGAATGCCAGTCGTTCGCCCTCATCGCCGACGAGCAGACCCATCAAAAGATGGCCTGCGGCGACCCGAAGGCCGCCGCGCGCATCGCTCTCCTTGATCCCTCGTTGACCCTTTCCCAACCAACGCAAGTCACCGCGTGCAGCGGCATTGACGCGTTGGCGCACGCCTTGGAAACCCTGGTCACACGGCCCCGGACTACGTTGTCGCTGATCTTTTCGCGCGAGGCCTTCCGGCTCGCCGTTGCCGGCCTGCCACGCGTCCTGGCCTCGCCGACCGACCTCGAGGCGCGCGGCTGGATGTTGCTGGGCGCCGCCTGGGCGGGTACGGCCATCGAGAACAGCATGCTTGGCGCCGCCCATTCTGCCGCCAATCCTCTTACCGCCCATTTCGGCGTCGCCCACGGTCAGGCCGTGGGAATGATGCTGCCGCATGTCGTGCGCTACAACGCCCGGGAGCCCGCGGTGGCCCACGCCTACGCGGAGGTGGCCTGCGCCGCGGAACTCGCCCTGCCCGCCGAAGCGCCTAAGACCGCCGCCGAAAACCTGGCCCGGCGCGTCGAGTCGCTACTCGAACTCGCGGGGCTGCCGCGCACCCTTGAGCCGTGCGGGGTGAAGCCGAAGGACATCCCTCGGCTGGCCGAGGAAGCCGCGCGCCAGTGGACAGCCCAGTTCAACCCGCGTCCGGTCGCCGCCGCTGACTTCCAAGCGCTCTACACCGCGGCCCTTGCCTGCTCGCTTTGAGGTCGTGGCACCAAGGCGTGCGGATGTCGCGGACATAGAGCCCGCTGTTGGCGATGGCCAGGCAGACTCAGTCCTTGGAGGTGCCGCGCTCTAACGGGCCCGGCGGGTGGAAACGGCCCCCATCGCGGTAACCGCGTGCCGTCCTTGGCTGCCAGCGCCTGCACGAACTGATCCCTACGGCTTCAGGGGAAAGCCATGCGGAAGAACACAGCGCCGTTGCCCCGTTCACGCGCACCTGCGAGAGATAACTCGCGACCACGACGGACGGGCGGATGTTTTGCAGCACGAGGAAGGCATCGGCGGAATTGAGATTGACGAGGCAGCTGGGCATGGGGCTGCTGCTGGCCGTGAGGCGCAACTCGCAACGGTTGCTCATCGTTACGGTGGTGTTCGTGAGCGCACCGAGGGTCTGGACGCCGTTGGTGATGATCAGGGTTTGCCCCGGGGCGGCGGCGAACCCCAGGAAGAGGAACGTCACGGCCAAACCGAAAGCCGAAGGGCGGCGCGGTATCATGATACTTGTTTGCGAAAGGCGCACTATTCGATCCGACACCGGAAGAAGCCGAGCAACTCCTCACGGCAAGCCGCGCAAGTCCTCGTGACGGATCTTCCACTTCCCGTCCTGCGGGAAACCCGGGGCGCCGTTCGTGTTCCCATCCCAGCCCGCGGCCATCATCGCCACGGCGGTCAGGAACGCGCCGTTGGCCGGGAGGTAGGCTGCAATCTCGCGCTTGCGAGCGCCCGGTTTCGGCGCTTTGGCTGCGGCCTCGTCACTGCGCTGGGGGCAATGGCCGTTGGGCAGGTAGATGTTGTTCGGCCCTTCGCGCAGAAGTATCTCGACTGCCGTCTCGGGGCGCCCCAGTCGCGCAGCCGTCATCGCAATCATTGGGTAATCCCAGCCCCAGATCTTCGTCTCCCAGTCCCAGGTTTTCAGCACCGCGTCGAGGGTACGCTCCATCGTGGGGCGGTCCACTCCCCGGCCCGGCAACAGGCCGAGCGGCGCAAGCATTGTGGGGTGATCGTGGCGGCTGGCCAGGTTGTCAAATGTGTCCGGATGCGAGCCCAGCGCCACATACTTGCCATCCTTCTGGGGCAGCGGCGCGAGGTGCTGGATGATGTGGTCCCATCGTTCGTCGCGTTTGAGGCCGAGCCGTTCGCGCCATACCTGTGCCGTCTGCAGCGCCCAGCCCCAATACGCCAGCTCGAACGAAGGGTTCTGGCTCGTGGCCGGGTCATGAATCTCCTGCGCAATCCACAGCGGCGGGCCGAGCACGTAAACGCCCTTCGCCTCGTCAAAGCAAACCATGGACGCGAGGCAATCGGCGGTCTCGAGAACGAGATCGCGGTACTGGTTTAGCGTCTCGGGCAGCGGCGAATTCCGGTAGAGCAGCTCGCAGAGGTAAACCGGGTGCGGTTGGTTCCAGACGATCAGCGGGTTTCCGCCGGGGCTTTCGCGCATCTGCGGACCGGTCATCTTGGCCCAACGCGCGCCACGCAAGCCACGGCTGCTCGCCAGTTCGCGAGCGAGAGGAAGCTGGCGCTGATACCATGCCAGGTTTTTCGCCAGCAATTCATCGTTGCCCCACAAGGCGAAATGGGCCGTGTGCCACCAGATCATCTCCGTGTGATGCTTGCCATACCACGTCGCGCAGGTGAGGCCGGACTCCTGGGGCGGCACTTCACCCGCCATCTGCGCGGCCATCAGATAGCGCGAGAGGACGACGCGTTTCTCAATCTCGGCGGCGCGCGGATCGGTGCTGCCGGAGAAATCCACCGCCGCGCCCCGCTGCCAGAATTCTTCCCAATGCGCCGCACTGGCGTTGAGAGTGGTATCCACCGAAGGCCATGCGGACGGCAGCGTCGGACCGGGATAGAAGCCTACGGTGAATTCCAGGACCCTGGCAGGCTTCACTGCCGCAAGTCGGAACTGATGCGGGGCCGCCACCGGAGCGCGGCTGTCTTCAGCCGCAGCAGTAGCCTTCGCCGCCGAAAGACGGAACTGATGCGGGCATGTATTGGTGAATTGCGCTCTGCCGGCCCACGCGACGACAGCTTCATAGCGCGTGCCACCGACCGACCGTTCGAGCCGCGCCCAATCCGGGGTCTGATTCGCAACCCTGGTCTGATGAGAAGCCGGCTCCGACCAGTCCAGCGACGGCGTATGCTTAATGGCTAGATCGTATCCGCGCGGGAAGGCGATCTTCGCGCCCAGCCTCCCGGACGCGATCAGGTCAGATTCAATGCGCACGGCGACCTGATCCATCGTTGGATGGCAGGCCGTCGTGACCTTCACGGCCTGGCCGTCAATTTCGTAGCGGCTCGTGACCTCACCGCGCCACAGGTCAAGGGTCTGCTCCGGCTTCCGAATGTCTTCCGGGACCAGGACCGAGCCGTCCGCCTTCTGGAGACCCAGGCTGATCTGGCCGAGCGGCTGGAGGCGGGGGTTCTTTCTTAGCCAATCCCCCGCAGGCGTGGATGCCTGCGTGGGATAGCCGACCACCCGACCGTCGGCTTGTTTGAAGTCCTTGTTTGCATCCGCAAGTTTGTAGCCGTTTGGGTTCGGGTCGGTGACCCAGCACCAGCGCGACTGCGTTTCCACGGGCACGCCCCAGCGATGGTAATGCTCGGGGAAGGTCTGCAAGCCCGTGATGTCCACCCCGAAGGCGAATCCGCCGTTCCCCACCGTGAGTGGCGCGTCCACATCCAGTCTGCGGAGGATGGGATTGTGCCGGGTGACCACCGCCTGCCGGTCAATGCGGCCGGCGGCGTCTACTCCTCCCGGAGTGCCGAGCAGACGTTCAACAACGCTGCCGGGCACTTCAATCGCCGTCCCGTGCCGCGCGTCAGGGGGCATGGAAATTCTGTCAGTCACATCTTCCCAGACCTTCAGATCGCGGGAGCGCATCGCTTCGTACCGGTGGTCACGATAGGCATCGAAATAGACCAGGAAGCTGTCACCGACACGCAGCGCGGCAGGTCCCTCCACCCAATCCCGCGTAAACGGCGCGGAGAGATTCCCGTAAGGGCCGCCGATGTTGTCACTTGAGGCCACGCGCAGATGCTTCTTCGCAGGATGTAGCGTCTCATCCTTAACAATCAGGTAATACCGTCCGCCCCCAGCCAGCAGGGTTGCGTCAATGACGTTGAAGCCGGGATCGTAAAACAGTCGGGCAGGTGTGAACGAGGTGAAGTCGGTCGTAGTGGTCGCGTAGATGCGGTGATTATATTGCTCGTCCCCGCCCCCGGCTGTCTCGCGAAAGCGGTTGGTGACCGTTGTAGCCCAGAAGATCAGGAACTCGCGGCGCTGGGCATCCCAAACGATTTCCGGCGCCCAGCAGTTTAATGCCGCCGGTTCATGCGCCATGACCGGAATCGCCTTCTGGGCGGACCAATGAATCAAATCCCTCGATGCGGCGTAGCCGATCGTCTTGCCCTTCCATGAGGTCGTCCAAACCAGGTGAAACGTGCCGTCCGGTCCACGCAGCAGGCAAGGGTCGCGCATGAGTTTGGATTCACCCACTTCGGGTCGGAGATAGCTCTGGCCGCCGTTGAGTCGGTCCCAATGGTAACCGTCGCGGCTCCAGGCCAGATGCAAGCCGTCCTCGCCGTTGCCGACGAAATAGGAGAACAGGAAGGCCTTTTCCGGCACCTCCGCCGTTGCTGCTTCACTTGCGCCCGCGCCGAGCGCGCACATCCAAGCGACCACCATCACCGCCGCGATTGGGCGAAACGAGCTGTTCATGATAATCGAATCAGTAGGACAGCGAAACAGGGTTCGCGCCACACCGCAAGCCCATTGCCCGAGCCATTCCCTGCTGAGGTCAGCGGCTAGGTAACATGTGCGGTACAGAATAGTCAGCTCTGCCGCTATGGCAGACTCACGCGGAAGAAGCGCTGTGGCGTGTTCCGATCGAACGCATTCGTGAAGGCGAAGCCGCCGATGGCGTCAAACTGATTGGTCGAGAGCCGAGTCCAGCTACCCATAGGCAGGCCAATATTCGTGGCGGCGAGGACATAGTAGAGGCCGTTAGACGCGCCGCCGGTGCCGCTGACCAGCACGCTGTCACCGGAGACCTCGATGCTCCGGATCGTTGGCGGCGATGCGGGCACGAGCTGAACCATGAGTCTGACCTGACCCGAAGTATTCGTATTGAGGGTGCCGGTGTAGCCTGCCGGCACGGAGCCAATCGCTGGAAGAGTCCCCGTTAGGACCCCGCCGTACGAGATGAGCGTGTAGGTCCCCGCGCCGAAGCCGGAGACGTTGGTAACATACAGAACGCCGTTGAGTGTGAGACGGTTGGATACCACCAGTCTGTCGCTCGCAGCGACGGCCCCGAGTTCAAAGCGCAAACACGAGCCGGCGGCCAGCGTGAGATTGCTCCGCAGCGTCAGGGTGCCAACGCCGCCGCTGCCGGGTGCGATCGCGCCGTCCGAATTCACCGTCACTGGGCCGCGAATGAACCCGGCGCCGCCGAGCGTGCCGCTCGCATTCACCGTGACCGAGTTCGATCCGGTGCCCGAGCCGCTGGTATTGTTCACGAGCAGCGTACCCGCGTTCACCAAGGTGGCCCCGTTGTACGTGTTGGCGCCGGAAAGCGTGAAGGTGCCGGTGCCGACTTTCGTTATGGCCGCCGTGCGCGCCGGGATCACTTCGGTGATTCTCCCGGCGAAAGTCGTGTCGAGGTTCTTTCCGCCGATCACGTAGGTGGTGAGGCTGTTGGCCGAGGACGCGCCTTGCAGGATGGCCTTGGGGCCGCCGATCAGGGCTCCGAGCTGGATGGTGAGGCCGCCGTTGCGGTTGTTGAGCAGGGTGGCCGTGTTGCCCAGATCAAAAGTGGCCTCGGCGCTCCCGGTGCTGGGATTGAAACGCACATTGGAAATGGCGTCGGCGGAGAGGGTGCCGCGGAAGCCGCTCATGTTGCCGGCGAGAGTGAACGTGGCGCCCGCGTTCGTGATGATGTGCAGCGTGCCGTCGCCGGTCAGGGTGTTGATGGTATTATTGCCGGCGTTCATTGAGAAGTTATTCGTGCCCGAGACGTGCAGGGGGATGTTCAGCGCCTGGCCGTCGCTGCCAAACCGAAAGGTGGCGCGGTTGGTCGTGCCATCGAGCGTCAAGGTCCCGCTGCCCAGGCCCGCGTCGCTCACCAGCCGCACCGTTCCTTCGCGAATGACCGTCCCGCCGCTGTAATCGCTGGCGACCGTGCTGTCCAGTCGCCCCGCGCCGGCCTTCGTGAGCGCGCCGACGCCGGTGAGGGCATTGTTCAGCGTCACGGTTGCGCCGGCGGAAGCGATCTCGATCGTCCCGCCGCCCGGGCCCAGCGTCATCGCGCGGTCGGTGCCGGCGGAGCCACCGGTGCAGCGCAGGCGGCCACCGTTGAAGACGAGGTTTGAAGCGTTGGCCGAGGCCGCGCCGATTCCCGACGGCACGCCGCCGTTGGGAAGCTGGGAGATGGAAACCACGCCACCGCTCAAAACGGTGACCCCGGTGTAATCGTTGAGCGTCGCGAAGGTCAGCGTGCCCGCATGGGTCTTGGTGAGACCGGTCGTTCCGGTGATTTTTCCCGTGCCGGCGAAGGTGTAGTCTTTCGCTGCCGCCACCATGATCGCGGCGGGGGAGAGAGAGCCGATGAGGTTCACGGCCGGACTCGTTGAGCCGGAATCATCGAACAGCACGGTGTCTCCGAAGTAGAAGCGGTCCTGGTTCGTGCCGTTGAGCCAGTTCGCATGGGTGCCATTGTCCCAAATGTTGCCCGCAATAACGCCCAGCCACTTCAGATTTGCCGGGGGGCGGGTGTTGTCCACCAGCAATGCGATCCGGCCAGGAGGATTGGTGAGCGTGCCGTTTGCGCCGACGACGGTGAGATTTGCCAGGCTGCCGTTCAGGTTGCCAGTGTAGGTGACGAGTGTGTAAAGGCCGTTGGCGAGCGGGCCCTCCAGCAGTGTGACTTGGATGATGTTCGACCCGGACAAGTTCAGATTGCCAAAGACCTGGAGCTGGTCGTTGGTTTTCAGCAGGCCCGTCGGATCGTCGCTGAGGTCGAAGCGGTTGATGACGCCGCCCGCTTCCGTCAGGGCATTCGAGATGGCCAACGTGCCGGGGCTGCCGATGCCGCTGCCGGGGGCGAGGCTGGCGCCGCTTTGCAGTATGAGCGCGAGGCCCACGGTGCCGTTTCCGCCGAGTGTGGCGCCGGCGCGGACGGTGACGGGACTCCGTGCCAGCGATCCATGAACCAGCAGCGTGCCGTTGCTCACCGTGGTGGCTCCGCTGAAGTGGTTCGTATTGTGAAGGGCGAGGGTGCCCGTGCCGGCCTTGTTTAACGCCATCGTGCCGTCGAGCGACCCGTCCCCGCCGAACGAGTAATCCCGCGCCGAATCGAACGTGACGAGCGCCGGCTGGAGCGAGCCGATCAGGTTGACGGCCGGAGTCGTCGAACCGGAGTCGTCGAACCGAACGTTTTGCCCGGCGCGGAAGGGAAAGAGCAGCGATTGGCCGTCGAACCAGTTGGAGTCCCCTTCCGTGTTCCAGTTGTTGGACGTCTCATCCCCGCGCCAGATCGAGGTGAAGGAATGCGCGGAGGGTGTGAAGAACAAATTCATGGCACGGGTCAGAGTGCTGCCCTCGGCGTCCGTCACAGTGAAGTAGAAACTCGCCGGGCCGTGGTGGCCGGGCGCAGGCACGAAGCGGGCGCGTTTGCCGCCGCTGACGAGTGAGACGGTGCCGTTGGTGGCGTTCGCGAGGCTGAAGACCGGGCTGTAGTTCGTGAAACCGCGCGTGAACTGGCGAAGCTCAACGTCGCAGGCCTGGTTCGTCAAGGCGATGCCGTGGGGTTCGGCGAGCCAGTTCAAGTAATCCTCCAGACGCGTGTAACCGCTGCCGCTTGGGCTGGGATCATTATGGTTGGGCACTGCCGGATCTGACCCTGTGCCGTTCTCCCAGTAATCCGGCATGCCGTCCTGGTCGGTGTCGGCGTAGGGGGTGCCGTTGCGGATGATCCCGGGACCGGTCATCGGCGCTTCGTATTCGGAGTTGATGATCGAGCCCAGGGTGCCCCAGGAGGTCAGCTCGGTGATCATGCGTTCGTCCACGAGGTCCCGTTTCCAGGACGCTCCCACGTCGCTGACGACCAGTTTGACCGCCGTGAGCGGCGGGAGGGCACTCGTCACCGGATACGGGTAGGGGAGCGCCTGCGCGTCCATCTCGCCGTAGCTCGCCAGCGGAATGATCGCGCCATCAAGCACTCCGTTGCGGTTTGCGTCCTGCCAGTTGTTGGCCGCGTAGATGTGGAAATTGAGGTTGCCGCCGGAGAAGGCCGGTGAGCCGATGGCCGGCCCGTTGATGAAGTAGTTGTTGAAGGCGTTGACGTAGGAATCACCGGCGGAATCGCCGCCCATATTGTAGGCGAATGAATCCCAGTTGTAGATGACATTGTTCACGTACTCGTTGACGAACTTCACCTTGGGGTTGCGCGTGTCGTTATCAATGTAGAGACAGCGCACGATGCTGACGCCGCCGCTGGCCTGAATGAGACCGCCGGCGGAGTGGGTTTGCAGGCCCTGCGAGATGATCGTGTTCTGGATTGTGACATTGGTGATGTCGCCGCTGACCGAGAACGTTTCGTCCCTTCCCCAGGAGACGGAAATGTGATCGAAGATCATGTCGTGTCCGTTGGCGATGCCCAAGGCATCGGTGCCACTGTCGCCGTTGACGCCCTGGCGGACGCGGAGGAAGCGGCAGATGTTGTTGTGCGCGCCGGAGAAGGACAGGCCATTGCCATAGATGGTTATGCCGTCACCGGGCGCGGTCTGGCCGGCGATGGTGATGTTGGGCTTGGGGGCGTAGCGAGGCGCCCGGTAGTCAATCACCCCGCCAAGGTCGAACACGATCGTCCTGCCCGAAACGCTGACCGCGTCACGGAATGAACCGGGGCCGGAATCATTCGTGGTCGTTACGTGATAGACCGTTCCGCCACGCCCGCCGCTGGCGAAGCGGCCCATTCCTTGCGCGCCCGGGAAGGCAGGCAGTTGGCCATGGACACTGCAGGCCAGGAGAAGGGCGATTGTTCCTACCGCCGGCGGAGCCGTCCTTCGCGAGTATGGATGACGTGCTGGGATCATAAAGAGGAGGCGGAGAGGAATGCTGCCGACCTGGCCAATGGCCGTCCATCTTGCGCAAGCAGGAGCTGACGAGCCGGCTTCAAGGCAGTTGCAGGCGGTGAAACCAGACCGGACCATCCGGCAGCCGCAGGTTGGTGAACACGAAGGTCCCGTCACTCGCGAACCGATTGGTTGCGGTGCGCGTCCAAGGGATCATCGGAAGGGCGAAATGAGTGGATTCACCGAGGTCGGCGTGCGACGAGCACGTTCGCACGCCGTCGGCTTCTCGGACATTGATTCCAACCGGGCGCCAGCCTATGGGATTGCGAGAATGAAGTATTGTTGCGGGGTGCCGGGATCAATCGCGTTCGTGAACGAAAACCCTCCCGACGCATCAAACTGATAGGTGCCGTTCGTGGTCCACTGGGACAGCGGCGCCGCCACGTTAGGAGAGGTCAGGACGTTGTAGGTGGCGTTGGGCACGCCGTTGGTGCCGCTGATGACCAGATCGCCGCCGATCACAGTGAACTCCAGGATGGGTACGGGCACCTTGATCGTTCCGTCCACCAGCAGGCTACTGGTGTCCCAGCTCAATCCCGGCGGAAGCGGAGGCAGTTCGATGTAGTCGAACACGCCGTAATAAGTGCCCGGGGGGGCGTCGAACAGTTTGAACACTTCTCCCCCGGACAACGTGCCCGCCAGGTTGCTGACCACGAGCGTGCCGCCGTAAAAGACGCTCGTCAGCCCCACGATGGAATCGGAGGTGCCGGATGCCTTGTTGATCTCCATGAGGTTCGTGCTGCCAAAGCCGAGATTGAGCGAATTACTAATCGTCAACTGGCCGATGGAGGGGCCGGGAGACAACGTGCCGCCGTACTGAACGGCCACGGGCCCGCCCAAGATGCCGCTGCCGGCGAGCGTGCCGGCATTCACGGTGATGGCGCTGGCGGTGATCGAACCATCCACCTGCAAGGTGCCGGCTTCCACCGTGGTTGCCCCGGTGTAGGGGCTGGAGCCGGTCAGCCTGAACTTGCCGGTGCCGACTTTGGTGATGATCGCCGGCCGGATGCTGCTGCTGCTGGTCTGGCCATTGGTAATCGTGCCTTCGAACACGGTATCGAGATTCTTGCCGCCGATGACGTACGTGGTGTCCCCGGACACGTCACCTCGGGCGCCGGACAATCTCGTGTTCGGCCCGCCCAATAGAGCGCCCAGATAGGTGGTCGTTGCGCCGTTGCGCTGGCTGAAGAGCATATCGCCCGTGCCCAGGTCGAAGATCGCATTCTCACTGCCGAAGTTGACAGTGGTGCTGCTGTTATTGAGCCGGCAGAACCCCGTATTGGCGCCCAAATCCAGCGTGCCGGAAAAGCCGTCCATGGCGCCGCCGCCTGAGCCGCCATCGCCACCAATCGTGAAGGTCTGCGCAGCGTTCTGGGTCAGGAAAGTGGCCACCACCGTGCCGCTGCCGCTCCAGGCGCCGCGAAGCGCGACGTTGCCCGAACCGACGCCAGACAATTGCAGGTTGCAGGAGCCGTTGAACTCCACAGCGTTGTTCACGACCAGTTGGCCATTGACTGCAAGTGTTGTACCGTTGATGGTAATCGGCCCCGTGCCGGCACCGCCGGCGTTGTTGAGCTGCAGCACCCCGGCGCTGATCACGGTGCCATTGGTGTAGTTATTGGCCCCGCTCAGCGTCAGGTTGCCGGCGCCGCTCTTGGTCAACGCGCCGTCCCCCGTCAGTGCGCCGCCGACGGTCAGCGCGGTGCCGCCCTCGGAAACATCAAAGGTCCCGCCGAGAGCACGAATCGTCGCCCCGCGATCGGTGCTTACGGTCGCGCCGGTGTAGCGAAGGGTGCCGCCATCCAGCACCAGGTTCGCCGAGTCGGGCGCGGCCGAGCCGATGCTGCTCGGTACGCCGCCGTTGGCCAGTGTGGCGGCCTCGAGGGCGCCGCCAGCGATTGTCGTGACGCCCGAGTAGGTGTTCACGCTCGTGATCGTGAGCGTCCCGGTGTTGGTTTTGGTCAGGCCGCACGATCCGCTAATGGCGCCGCTGCCGCCAAAGGTGTAATTCGCCGTCGCCCCCACCGTCAGGCTCGCTGGCGCATTGTTGCCGACTAGATTCAAGATGGGATTCGCCGCGCCGGTGTCGTCGAAGAGCGCGTTGTCGCCCGTCACAAAGAAATCCATTAGCCCCGTGCCGACATTCAACCAGTTGGTGCGATTGATCGTGTCCCAGTCGTTGACCGTGCTGTTGCCCAACCAAACAACGCCCGTTGGATTCCGAAGGGACGATTCAATAATGAGCGAGATGGTCCGGGTCGGCGCGTCATTGGAAAGAACGCCCGACGCGCCGCTGATGGTGAAGTTGGCCAGCGTGCCATGGAAGTTGCCACCGTACTGAAAGAGCGTGTGCACGCTGCCCGCCGCACCGCCGCCGACAACTTCGATCGTGTTCACGCCGCTGACGTTCAGGTCGCCGCTGATGTTGATCCGGTCGTTGCCCGGCCCCGGGGTCGCGGGCAGGTCAAAGTGAGTGACCGCGCCCCCGAACTGCGACACGGAACCGTTGAAGGTCAACGTGCCGTCCGGGTTGATGGTCGAGCCGGAGTCGCTGGTGAAATTGCCTGAGACGGTTCCCGAGCCGGCCAGGGTCTTGGTGCCCCCCAGGACGAAGCCGGCGGTGGCCGCCGAAAAGTCGAAAGTGGCGCCGTTGGCCACGGTGATGAAGGTGGTGTTGGAAATAGACCCGCTCTCGCCGAGAGCCAGCGTGCCTTCATTGATGGTGGTGGTGCCTGAATAGGTGTTGTTCTCCGTCAAGGTCAACACCCCGCCGCCGGTCTTAACCAGCGAACCGCCGGCGCCGCCCCAGACGCCGGTGTGGGTAATGTTATGGGGCGTGTCCGCCGGATCCGCAGCTTTAACGGTGAAGGTGCCGTTCAGCGTTCCATTGCCCACAATCGAGTAGTCGGCCGTAGCCCCCAGCGTGCCGCCGTTTAGATTCATCGTATAGGTCGTGTTAGAGTAACCGACATTCCCCACTAGCCCCCCTGAGCCGAGATAGATCGCCCCGGTGCCCGACAGAGTCAGAGTGGCGTGCGCGTTGGTGAAGACATCGGGCCCCACCAAAGTCAGCTTCTCGGCGATGACCGTGCCGGAGTTGATGTCCAGGAACCCGCCCAGGACCGACGCGGCGCCATAATTGTTGTTTGCCTGGTTGGCCACGACGATGCCGGAGGCCGCGGTCGAAACCACCGTGCCGCCTCGAACGTAGAAGAACACGCGACGCTGGCCCGAGGTGGCCGCGTTGGTGCGGTCAGCGATCGTGAACGTGCCGGTGTTGGTCAGCACGCCCTCATAGATCGTTGTCCCCGCCGCAGAATTGGCAGTGCCCAACCGGAACGACGTCACGTTGACCGTGGCGTTGTTACTGACTACCAAGCCGGCAGCGCCCACGCCGTTGCCGGTGCGGGAGATGGCCACATCGCCGAGGTTTGCTGTGCCGCCGTTGATTAGAAAGGGCCGCCGCACGTCATTGCCTGTTTCCAGAATCGCGACCCCACTCATCAAATTC
This sequence comes from uncultured Verrucomicrobiota bacterium, assembly GCA_964625855.1. Classification (GTDB taxonomy): domain Bacteria; phylum Verrucomicrobiota; class Verrucomicrobiia; order Limisphaerales; family UBA8199; genus JAPLUA01. The sequence continues at coordinate 190,942 of CAZVFC010000002.1, forward strand.
AGTGTCCCGCCATTCATGATGAAACGGCTGTCACGGCTGCGCCACTGCAACTGCGGCTCAAACAGGATATTTCCGCTGTTGTTCGTGATGCCCACACCGGCGTTGGCGCCGCTGGACTCGCTGGAGCCCATGGCAATTGGACCCGAACTGTTCGAAATGACTAATGAGCCGCCTTCAACCGCAATCGCGCTGCCAGTCGCCAGCGTGACCCCCGTGCAATTGGTCGCCGCGATAACCCCGCCAGCGGTCACCTGCAACAGGCTGCCCCCTTCGCCCGTATAGGCGGGCAGCGTGCCGAGAGCGTCTATGTTAAAGCCTGCGGCGCTCACAGTCAGGATGCCATAGTTGTCCACCCCCGCGAAATTGGGCGCCGTCATCGGCGTGTTGTAGTTCGGCGTCATGCCGCCGCTAATCACCGCGTTGGTGCCGACACCAGGCACGTCGAGAGTGTCCCAGTTCAGCGGGTTGTTCCAATCGTTATCCCCGGCTCCGCTGCTCCAATTGGCGGTGGTCTGCGCGAGAAGAGGCGCAGACAGCGCGATCAGGCAAGCCAGTGTGAGGAACGTCTTCAGTGTCTTCATGTCTTGGATTCGGTATTTGGAGGTTGATCAAAGAGCAGGCTGCGCCAGGCGGGACGGACTGCGCGGAGGCAGACTCCCTTTGCCGCCAGACCAGGACGGCAGCCGAATGACGGGCTTGCTTTGAGGGTTCATATCGGCGGTTCTAGCGATTATGTAATCACACATCGGCTCTGGCTGACAACCTCAATTTTGTGCAAATGCGCTCGAGAAATTGGCTCCTGTCGAATTCCCTTGACGCGGCCCGGCCCGCGAGTTAAGGTCGTCCTGATGAAGAGAGGCATTTGCCAACGCCGTCGTTTGGTGTTTCCTGGTGGAACCTTGCAGCACCACTCTGACGCCCGTTCCATGAGTGACCGCACACTCGACTATCCGGCGGCAAGCAACGCCGGGTCGGGCGTCTCATTTGCGCTCGGACGGCATTGGCCCCGCTTGCCGGAGCGGGATGGTTCGGTATCATTCGCCGGTTTACCTGAATGAAACGCAACTGGATCTGGCCTCTGCTCATAGGCCTCGCACTCGGAGTCACGCTGGGCGTTGTCCTTGGGGAACGGTCCAGTCGCTCTGCCGTGCCCGAAGGCAGTCCGCTGCTTCGCGAGTTTTCCTTCGCCGCCCTCACTGCCAAGGCGGGCCACACGAATTGGCAGGTCCTGGAGGACCGGACTTACAAACCCTTCCCCGCTTTGTCTCGCTCGAAACGCATTGCTCGCCGCGTCATCGCGCGCGCTGATATGTCTGACGTGGAGTTGGATCGGTTCACGACCCAGTTCCAACAAGCTGCCACCGCAACGCTGGACGCGTGCGGTGCGCTCAACAAGGCTCAGTTCGATCTGGTCCAGGATGCGACACGGGTTGTTGACGGTTCGCCAATTCGGTCCCGGCTTGATTTGCCTCGGCGCTATTACGCGATTGGCGACATCCACGGCGTCGCCGATCTTGGTTACATCGCGGAGTCGGGCCGCGTGACCGTCATCGTATCATTGATTGAAGGGCGATAAAGCCGCCGTCAGGTATGTTGGTCGGCTCATCCGCTCTGACCGGTGGCTTCCTTTCCGCGGAACCTTTCGGTTCCGCAGTTGCTTCGGGTCAATGTTTTGGCGATCGTGCCCCTTAGTATGAAAGGCGCGAACGACCGTGTTCACTCAAAGGTGAATTCCGCCCCATCAATTCCCGCACACGTCAGGCGCACGCTCACCGGATCGAGTCAATGCCGGGTTGGCGCCACCGTTTCAGTTCGGGCGTCAGCAGCTCAGCATGCCTGCCCACGAGCGTTGGACATGAAGCGCCCCCGACTGCTCTTGCTTGCCTTCGTCGGCGTCGTGGCGCTCCCGCAAACCGCTTGGGCGAATGCGGGAACGCCGCTGATGTGGGCTGGGATACTACACCTGTTCATTGGGAATCTCTTGATCGGCATGGGGGAAGGCATGCTGCTCGCATGGCTGTTTTCGGCGCCAAAGGCCAAGAGCGTTTCCGTGATGGTTCTGGCGAACTACCTGTCCGCATGGCTGGGTGGATGGCTCATCCGCGGGGCGATTGTAAAGCAACTGCCGCTGGACCTGACCAACGGTTGGAAATGGTTCTGGGTGATGGTGGTTCTGACCTACTGCCTGACACTTCTGTTGGAGTGGCCTTTCATCGCCTGGTGTTTGCGGGGCACGCAGGATTGGCTTCGACGGAGTATGCGAGCCTCACTCGTTGTCCAAAGCGCCTCCTACCTCCTGCTGTTCGGCTGGTACTGGAGCGCCAGCGGCACTTCCCTGTACACCAAAATGGACATCGTCGCGCCGACCGACCTGTCGCTGCCTGAGTCAGTGCTCGTGTACTTCATCGCCCCGTCGGACGGCAATGTCTATCGGCGGCAATTAGTCGGTGGAGACGCACAGCAGGTTTTCGAGCTGCACTCGACTGAACGCTACGACCGGCTCTTTGTCCGGCCTGGTCTTAACGACACTAGCCGGTGGGACCTGGTGGCGCGGCTGGATGGCAAGGACCATCGTGGTGTGCGATTTGTGGACGTGCTGACCAACCTGCTGGTTGAAGCAGCGCCGGATTGGCGGAGCACGCATACGGATCCGCCGCGATACGAGGGGACATGGTTCAGCTTTGGCGAGGTTCAGGGTCTGGGCAGCGCCACAAACGGCCAATGGAACTTCTGGGCGGGGTTCTGGCCGGTCGAGGGGTTGCGCGCTTCGCACAAGATCACGGGCGAGCGAGTTCGGTTCTCGTACGAGACTCCTTTTGGCGCCTGGATGGTTCGAAACGCCGCAGCGCTGCCCTCCGACAAGGTGCTTTTCCAACTTGGCGATGACCAGATCTGTGCGTTTGATCCGGTGACGCGGCGAGTGGCTTTGCTTTGGCACGGCAGGGGTCCGGTGCCAGTCATCGAGAGCGCCAATGCAGAATCCGGCGGTCCGACAGGCTGGGGCCCGCCGATTCACGGAGAGACAAATCTCAGGCCCTCGACGGCGGGTTCTCCTCGCTGACCTTTGCCTTGGGCAACCTCGCCAGCCGCATGAAGATCTGCCAGGCGGTCACGCCGGAACACATCGCTCGCGCGCGCACGTTGTTCGAGGAGTATGCGGCCTGGCTGGGCATAGATCTGTCCTTCCAGGGTTTCGCCACGGAGCTGGCGGGTCTGCCCGGCCTTTACGTCCCGCCGCACGGACGACTGCTCCTGGCCCTGGCGGGGGACGAGGCCGCCGGCTGTGTCGCGTTGCGACCGCTGGCGGATGGCGTTTGCGAAATGAAGCGCCTGTTTGTGCGCTCCGGATTTCGCGGGCAGGGCCTGGGCAGGCGGCTCGGGCAGCGAATTGTGGCCGAGGCCCGCGCCATCGGGTACCGAACGATGCGGCTGGATACTCTGCCTTCCATGCATGCCGCCATTCGGCTATACGAGGCGCTTGGATTTGTCCGGTGCGCGGCTTACTATGCGACGCCGTTGCCCAACACGGTTTTCATGGAATTGCAGTTGTAGCCCCGGAAAGCAAAGAATGTGATAATCGGAAGGAATCTTAGCGAAGCAGAGGCCAAGGCGCTTAAGGCGCGCCTCGAACTGCAAATGGCCGCTTCCTGTGGCGGTCAGTGGTGCGTGGACGTGTATCAATCGGGCGGTCGCTGGCTGGCGCGGGGCTACCCGGTTGGTGAGCACACCCGAGGGCCCAAACCAGGAACAAAGTATCGCCCACGCCGGCCCCGAAAGCCGCCGCGGACAGGCCCATCTTCGTAACGTCAATTTAAATCACTTTGGATTTGCGCTCCCTTCTTCTTGCCGTAACCAAGGGATGATACCTCAGTGCAATCACGTCGTTTCTCGCCTCGATACCACGACTTAAGTTGCTCAACATCAGCTACTTGAATTACTGCATGAGCAGGAGATGTCTCGGTCGTGGTCCGGGGAGCAGTCTGTGGGTAAGTATTGGAATGATAATGGGTTGCGAAAAGCGGCCCCAAATGTTATCCCCGGTGAGTGTCCGGTGTATATCCGGCGGATGTCCGGCGTGTCTCCAGTGAGACTACGATGACAGTGCTGCAGCCAAGTTGCTGGATAGCATTGTCACATTAATTCGATTCGCTTTCTTCCCGCAGAGGACCCGAAGTCGGCACGCCAAAGGGCACATGCCGAACCTTTCGGTTAATCCGGGGAATTGGGCCGGAAAATCGTCGTGCTCGGGCCGCGATGGGCTGGTGTAAGGCTTCACTTCCAGAACTGCCACCAGCGCTTACGCAAGGAGGGGTTCTTCCACTTCTGGAAGCGTTTGGTGATTACAGGCGCAATCTTGTCGTAGTTTCCCCAGGTGTCCGCCACATGCCAGAAGCTGGGCAGGCCGGTTACAAGCACCGTCCTGTAGTCGGCGAAATACGCCCCCCGCTCGCCCGCCTCGTTGGCGTAGTAATACTCGGCGAAGGCATTGCCATCGGGGCTCAGGTCTTTTTCGGCGAACCTCTCCTTGCAGGCGGCCTCGAAAAACTGCCGCCCGGTGATTTCCCGCCGGCGCAACCGAGCCAGCAGGTCCGCGGATTGCTGGCGGTGGAAGTCGTTCTCCAGACCGTTGAAGATCGCCCAGGCGAGGAACATGCCGATGTGGGTCCCGGCGTGTCCTTTCGGCAAGGGGTCCTGTTCCGTGCTGTAATCGTGATCGGCGCGGTCGTATGACATGGGCGTTTGAAGTGTTGGCGCGTACTTTAGCCCTTGGCGCGTGGGTCGCCAAGGGCAGATTGCCCTTGTTGAAAGCGGTTCAACCCGGCCCTGACCCGCATCCCCGCCACCGACGCAGGTTCTCATTGAACGAAAGCGCGTGACGTCTGTCTCATATTCGTAGTTAGTTTGGTTTAGTGTTTTTTCATAGGTGCAACGCAGTCCCTCAGTGCTGCGCCTTTTTTTTCCGGGCAGCCCTGCCTCTCCCCTCGCCTAATTTCTGTCTGGCCAAGCGCTGGCCGTTGCTTATGTTCAGCGCGGTTTTCTGTCAAACGTGCGACTACCATCTATGAAGCTATTATCTACTCTCACAACAGCCCTGGTCTGCGGTTCGATGGCGATCGGCGCCGACCTGCGCATCGGCATCATCGGCTGCGACACCTCCCACGTCACTGCCTTTACCGAGACGCTGAATAATCCGAACGCCAAGGGGCATGTCCCGGGCGGCAAAGTCGTGGCGGCCTACAAAGGCGGCAGCCCCGACATCCCCTCCAGCATCAACCACGTCGAAGAATACTCCCGGACGCTGCGCGAGAAATACGGCGTCAAGATCTATGACAGCATCCCCGAGCTCTGTGAGAATGTGGATGTGGTGCTCCTGGAAAGCGTGGACGGTCGCCCGCACCTGGAGCAGGTGAAACCGGTGTTGAAGGCGGGCAAACCGGTTTACATTGACAAGCCCATGGCCGGCTCGCTCCGCGACACGCTGGAGATCTTCCGCCTCGCCAAGGCGGCGAAAGTCCCGGTCTTCAGCTCCTCCAGCCTCCGGTTCGCCCAGGCCAACCAGGCCGTCCGCAACGGCTCGATCGGCAAGGTCACCTACGCCGAGACCTACGGCCCTTGCAGCCTCGAACCGCATCATCCGGATCTCTTCTGGTATGGCGTGCATGGCGTCGAGGCGCTCTTCACCGTCATGGGCACCGGCTGCGAGACCGTCCAGCGCGGCACCACCACCAACGGCCTGATCGAGGTCATCGGCACCTGGCGCGATGGGCGCAAGGGCGTCTATCGCGAGGACCCCAAAGGGTTCCATGGCCTGGCCAAAGGCGAGAAGGGCGAAGCCCCGGCCGGCACGTTTGACGGTTATCAGCCGCTGGTGGTGGCCTTCATGAAGTTCTTCCAGACCGGAGTGCCTCCCGTGGAACCCGAGGAAACGATCGAGATCATCGCCTTCATGGAGGCTGCCGACCTCAGCAAGCAGCAAGGCGGCGCCCCGGTGAAGCTGAGCGACGTGATCAAGAAGAGCGGCGCGGTGCCCTCGGACAACGCGACGCCGCGCTAGGGCGCGCGGCGCAATCCCTCGTAACGCGCTCGGGATCGGCTGGACTCAATCGGGGGCGCCCATGACGCAGATGCTGCTGTTCCCCGATCCCAGGCCGCTGGTGGAGCGGCTGGGGCCGGACTTTTTCCGGCGCGCTCCGGAAGGCCCGGGCGTGTACCTGATGCGCGACGCCGCGGACGACGTGCTCTACGTCGGCAAAGCCAAGAGCCTGCGCAAACGCCTCGCTTCCTACCGCGTAGCCAATCCCGACCGTCTCCGGCGCCGCCACCTGCGCCTGCTCCGGAGCGTGGCGCGCATCGAGCTCGAGGAATGCGGCGATGAAACGGCGGCGCTGGCCAGGGAGTCCGAGTTGCTGCGTGAACTTCGTCCCCGCTTTAACCGGGCCGGAACCTGGCCCGGGGTGCGGCGCTTCGTCGCGTGGCGGGCCAGGGACGAGGGGCTGGATCTGACGGTGACTGTCGCTGTGGAGCCGGGCTGGTATTTCCACGGCCCGCTGGGAGGCGGCGCCATACCTCTGCGCGCCGCCCTGGCCCGGCTTTGCTGGTGCGCCATTCATCCCCGACGCGGGCTGGCGGGCATGCCCGAAGGCTGGTTTCGCGGACGCCTCGGCCAGGTCGTGACCATTGCGCCGCCGGAAGCCCTGCCGACCGACCTGGAGGAACCGGCGCGCCTCATGCGGGCCCTGTTCGCGGGCGACGCCCAGCCTCTTGCCACCTGGGTCCGCGAGCGAACAGCCGCGCGAGACCATCCCTTCGAGGTCGCCGGGCGTGAGGCAGATCTGGAAGGGCTGATCGAGTTCGCTGAGCGGGCGGCGGGAAAGCGGTCGGACGGTTAGGTCAATCCTGCGCGCCTTGATTCTGCCCCGCGCGCGCACTATCTTCTGAAGCCGATGAACTTTCCAACAACCCCCGGATGCCCTTGCTATGAGTGAACCAGGCCCCAAGGGACCACGCCCAGCCGCTGCCACTGACACCGGCAGTCCGCTCTCTCACAAAGCCGGGCTCGACCGACTGCGCGAGCAGATTGACCGCCTGGATCAGCAACTGGTGGACTTGCTGGCCCAGCGGCAGCGCGTCGTCCAGCGCGTTACCGAGGTCAAACAGCAGCAAGCTCTGCCAACCTTTCACCCGGCGCGCGAGGAGAACCTGATCTCGGCCCGGCGCGCCCAGGCCACGCAAGCGGGGCTGGACCCGGACTATGTCGAGGACCTGTTCCGAACGATGCTCCGCCATTCGCGGGTGGGGCAGTTGAACACGCTCAGCCGCCGCAGCGTGCGGCCCGGGGCCAAGGTCCTCATCGTCGGCGGGCTGGGGAACATGGGGCGTTTCTTCACAACCTCGCTCCGGCAATCCGACTACGAAGTCCGCATCCTGGACCGCGAGGATTGGCCCCGGGTTCGCGACCTCGCCGCCGGCATTGACCTGTGCCTGCTGGCTGTGCCCATTGATGTCACTGCGTCCGTGGCTCGCCAGATTGGTCCGCACCTTCCATCCGGCTGCATCCTGGCTGACATCACCAGCCTCAAGCGCAAGCCCCTCGAAGCGATGCTTCAGGGCCACGCCGGACCCGTCGTCGGCCTGCACCCGCTGTTCGGCCCCGCCACGGTTACCATGGACAAGCAGATCGTGGTCTTCAGCCCGGGCCGTGAGATGGACAAGTGCCAGTGGTTCCTGGATCAACTTACCCTCTGGGGCAACGTGCTGGTCGAGACCCCGCCGGCCGAGCACGACGAACTGATGGGCATCGTGCAGGCCCTCCGCCACTTCGCGACGTTCGTCTTCGGGGAGTTCCTGTATGCCCGCGGCGTTCCCGTTGGGCGCACGCTAGAGCTTTCCAGCCCGATCTACCGCCTGGAACTGGCCATGGTCGGCCGTCTCTTTGCGCAGGACCCATCGCTCTACGCCGAGATTGTGTTTGCCACGCCCGAGCGCCTGGCTCTGCTCAAGGACTTCATCCTGTCGCTCCAGCAGAACCTCGGCCTCGTCGAACGCGGCGACAAAGCGGAGTTCGTCGCCCGCTTCCGCAAGATCGCCGAATGGTTCGGCCCCTTCAGCGAACAGGCCATGCGCGAAAGCACGTTCTTGGTCGAGAAGCTCGTCCACCGGTTCTGACGCCGTCGCTTTCGGCAGGCAATGACGCTTCGGCTCTACGACGCGCATAATCATCTGCAGGACGAGCGGCTGACACCTTGCCGCGAGGCCATCTTGCGTGAGGTGCGGCGCCAGGGTATCGCCCGCATGGTCGTCAACGGTTCTTGCGAAGGCGATTGGCCGGACGTTCTGGCATTGGCCCGCGCTTGCCCCGAGGTCATTCCTTCGTTCGGGTATCACCCGTGGTACGTGAAGGAGCGGTCGGACGATTGGCAGTCGGCGTTCGTGCGACACCTGGACGCGGTCCCGTCCGCCATTGGCGAAGTCGGATTGGACCGGTGGATCAAGGAATACGACTCGGAGGACCAGGAACGAGTGTTTGTCTGGCAATTGGGGTTGGCCGCCGAGCGCAATCTGCCGGTGAGCATCCACTGTTTGCAGGCCTGGGGCAGGCTCCTGGAAATCCTGCGCGCCCAACCCCGGCCCCGGTGTGGGTTCCTCTTGCACTCTTACGGCGGGCCGCGTGAAATGATCGCGCCGCTGGCCGAACTGGGGGCTTACTTTTCTTTCCCGGGCTACTTTGCGCATGAACGCAAGGCCCGCCAGCGCGAGACGTTCAAGTCCGTGCCGCCCGACCGCCTGCTAATCGAGACCGACGCCCCGGACCAGCTCTTGCCGCCCGAGTACAATCGCTACCCGCTTGCCGACGTGACTTCCGGCAAGCCGCTAAATCATCCCGCAAACCTGGGCGCGGTTTATGAATTCGTGGCTGGGCTGCTGGCGGAACCCTTGGAGCGCCTGGCGCCGCGGGTAGAAGAAAACTTCCTGCATCTCTTCGGCCACGTGGCTTCGCGCTGAACGTTTACGCAGGAGGAGCGCCGGCATTCCCGTCAGCGATCTGCCGGGCGATGCGGCTGGCGGCTACCAAACCGAAGGTCCCCGTCACAAAGCTCGCAGTACCCAAGCCGCTTCTGCATTCCAGCCGCAGGTTCTTGTCCGCCGGCCGCGCGGTGGAGACCGAGCCATCCTCCCGGGGAAAGACCGGCGGCTCGCGCGAAATGACGCACTCAATCCCAAACGGGTGTTTGCCACGCGGAAAGCCATAGAGCGTTCGCAATCCCCATCTAACCTCATGTAACAGACGATCATGGCTGGAGAATGCTAGATCGGTGACCTCGACGGCAGTGGGATCGCGCCGTCCGCCCGCGGCGCCGGTGGTGATGACGGGGATTGTCCGCTCCCGACACTGGGCGATCAACAGGGCTTTTCTTGACGGGCTGTCAATGGCGTCGAGCACATAGTCGAAGCGCGTCCCGAGAATTTCGCCGGCGTTCGACTTGAGGAAAAAGGCCTGGACGGGATGCACGAGGCAATCGGGATTAATAGCCTGAACGCGCCGGGCCATCGCTTGGGCCTTCGGCTGGCCCAGTTCGCCGACCACCGCATGGAGCTGGCGGTTGACGTTGCTGAGGCAGACGTCATCCAAATCCACCAGGGTCAACTCGCCCACGCCCGAGCGGGCCAGGGCTTCCACCGCCCAGCTACCGACTCCGCCCAGGCCGACCACGCACACGTGGGCGCGCCGGATGCGCTCGAGTCCTTCCCGGCCATACAAGCGGCCCATCCCGCCGAAGCGCCTCTCATAAGGTTGCATTCGCCCTGGTTACTACGAAAAAGGAGCCGGCCTGCCAAGCCGCCTCTCCCTCGGCGGGCGGCGCCGATGCTCACCAGTCCGTTTCGGTCCAAGAACCCATAATTCAGTTGCCCTGCTGGTAGGCCCCCCTGACACTCCGCGCGTGGCATCGGCCTCGAAACCCATATTCACCGTCCAGGTCCGCGAGCTGGTCGAGTTCGCCCTGCGCCGGGGCGACCTTGGCGGCACGCGCGACTTCGTCGGGCCGAACCGCGCTCTGGCAGGGACTCGCGGACACCAGCGGCTACAACGATCGCGACCGGCCGGTTACCAGAAAGAGGTTCGGGTCACTTTCGATGTCGAAACCGCCGATCTGGTTCTGCGTTTGCAGGGGCGTATTGACGGTGTGCTGGTTGCTCGCCCTCCCGATGAGGCTGAGCAGGTGTTGCTGGAGGAGATCAAGACGGTGCAGGGCGGATGGGAGGGTGTTGCCGATCCCCTGCATTGGGCTCAGGCCAAGGTTTACGGCTTCATTTATGCTCACGACAACGCACTGGATCGAATCTCCCTCCAGTTGGTTTATCTCGACCTCGACACCGGCGAACTGACCGAGTTCCGCGAGTGTTTCTCGCTGGCTGACCTGTCCGCCTTCTTTCAGGAGACAACCGCCATTTACCTGGATTGGCTACAGGCTCATCAGGGTTGGTGCCGCCAGCGCGACGAGTCCATCCGTCCGCTCGCGTTCCCTTTTGCATGTTATCGCCCCGGTCAACGCCGGCTGGCGGTCGCTGCGTATCGCGTGCTGGCCCGCGGCGGGCGTTTATTCCTGGAAGCGCCCACCGGCATTGGCAAGACTGTCTCCGTGCTCTTCCCGGCCGTCAAAGCGCTGGGCGAAGGCAAGCTGGAACGGATCTTCTATCTCACCGCGCGGACCGTTGGACGGGCCGTGGCGCAAAAGGCCCTCGCCGACCTGCGCCAGGCCGGACTGCGGCTGCGTTCGCTCACCCTCACGGCCAAGGAGAAGATCTGCGTCCAGGAAGGTCAGCCGTGTGACCCGGCGGCATGTCCATTGGCCCGCGGCTACTACGACCGCTGCAAGGTGGCCATGCGCGATGCCCTGGCGCGCGAAGAGATCACCCGCCCGGTTCTCGAAGCCGTGGCCCATGAGCACCAGGTCTGCCCCTTCGAGCTTTCGCTGGACGTGTCGTCGTGGGTGGATGTTGTCATCTGCGACTATAACTACGTCTTCGATCCCAAGGTCTATTTGCGCCGTCACTTCGCCGAAGAGCCAGGCGATTACGCCTTCCTCGTGGACGAGGCCCACAACCTGGTGGACCGCGCGCGTGACATGTTTTCCGCCGACCTTGATACGCGGGAAATTCAGGAAGTCCGTCGCGCCCTGAAGCAAGCTGTCCCACGCTGCGCGAAGGCGCTCACTCGCCTGGGTTCCGCCCTGCGAAAGCTGGGCAGGCCAGTCACTCCAGCCTGGGAACCCCCAGAAGTCAGCGACCCTGCCGCCGAACTCAGCCTGTTTTCCGCGGAGAGTGCGGCGGGCGTCCCACCTGCCCCTGTCTCACCGGTTAAGGTTCAGGCATTACGCGATTTCCCAACCGATCTGTTGGTCCCGCTCGAGGCCGCCCTCAAGGAAACCGAAACCTGGCTCGCACAGAATCAGCCCGCCGACTTCCGCGAGAGCCTGCTGGAGCTTTACTTCCGGCTGCGCTCGTTCCAACGCACCGCGCAGCTCTACGATGAGCGCTTCGTCACCATCACCGAGCCCGGGCGCGCAATCAGGGTCCGGCTGTTCTGCCTGGATCCCTCCTTCTTGCTCCGGCAGGCCCTGGCCCGGGGCAAGGCCGTGATCTTCTTTTCCGCCACGCTGGCGCCGATTGACTATTACCGCTCTCTGTTGGGTGGCAACTCTGAGGACCCGCTGCTGCAATTGCCGTCCCCCTTTCCGCCAAAGCACTTGGCCGTGCTGGTGCAAGACCGCATTCGCACACAACTCAAGGCCCGGGCCCGGACACTCCCGGACGTGGTGGAAGCAATCCGGGCGCTTGTGGGAAGTCGGCCCGGCAACTACCTCGTCTATCTTCCGTCCTATCAATACCTCACGGCGGTCCAGGAACAGTTCCACACCCTGGAGCCCGCGATTCCGATTCTCGTCCAGCGTCCCGGGCTGAGCGAGGCTGAGCGGGAGGAATTCCTGGCGGCTTTCGCCGTCGAGCATGCACAGACCCTGGTTGGCTTCGCCGTCATGGGTGGCGTATTCGGAGAGGGCATTGACCTGGTCGGGGATCGGTTGATCGGTGCGATTATCGTCGGCGTGGGCCTGCCCCAGTTGTGCATGGAGCGCGACCTCATCCGCGACTACTTCCAGGAACAGACCGGCGCCGGATTCGACTATGCCTATACGTTTCCCGGCATGAACCGCGTGCTGCAGGCCACCGGCCGGGTGATTCGCTCGGAGACCGACCGGGGCGTCGTGCTGCTCATTGACGCCCGCTTCAGCGAGCCCCGCTACCGGCGGCTGTTTCCCTCGTGGTGGCTCACCGCCCGCGTCAGCAACTCGAGCCAAATTACCAGCGCAGTGCTCCCGTTCTGGAGGGCTTCGGACTAGCAGTCCTCAAGGGTATTCTTACGATTCGTGAGCGAGTTTGCGTGCAGGGTCGCTCAGATCTTGCCCGTTGAGAATAATGATGAAGCGTCGTATTTTTTCGATTACCACTACGATAGCAGTTGGAATAGTGTGGGGTGCATGCGAGCGTGCGCGCAACTGCTGCCCCGTTCCTGGCGCCCGGCGCGTGACCTATGAACATCTGGCCGCTCATCTTGTTTGGTTCTGTGTTGTTCCTCCTGGGCGTATGGGTCTATGAACGTCTGCCGCGGTGGCGCGCCGAGGACGAGCGGGCGCGTCGCGCGCCCCTTACGGAAGCTCAGTTTGGTGAACGATTTTTCAGCGCCGAGCTGGCCCCGATTGCCGCGCGGTTGCGCCACGTAGCCGCCGAGGAGCTCGGCAAAGACCTCTCACGATTACAGCCGGATGACCGCCTTGCCCTGGTCTTCTTTGCCTCATCCGATTCGCTGGACAGCGTGGAGCTGCTCATGGCTATCGAGGAAGAATTCGGCATTGAGTTGAATGACGCCGCCGTGACGGAGATCGAAACCTTCCGCGATCTGGTGACGGTGGTTGCGGCTCAACTATGAACATCTGGCAGCTCATCTTGTTCGGTTCTGTGTTGTTCCTCCTGGGCGTATGGGTTTATGAACGTCTGCCTCGGTGGCGGGCCGAGGACGAGCGGGGGCGTCGCGCGCCCCTCACGGAAGCTCAGTTTGGTGAACGATTCTTCACCGGCGGTGTGTCAGCGATCGCCGCACGATTGCGCCGCGTAGCCGCCGAGGAGCTCGGCAAAGACCTCTCCCGATTACACCCGGATGACCGCCTTGCCCTGGTCTTCTTTGCCTCGTCCGATTCGCTGGACAGCGTGGAGCTGCTCATGGCTATCGAGGAGGAATTCGGCATTGATCTGGATGACGCCGCCGTGACGGAGATCGAAACCTTCCGCGATCTGGTGACCGTGGTTGCGGCTCAACGCCCCTTCCTGGCCAAGTGGCGTCGCAAATTGTCCCGAGCCATTGAGGCACAACTTGGCGCGAGCCTGAGCCGAGAAGCTTTGGCAACCGCCTCGACTCCGCTGGCACTCAGCAAGGCCGTTGCCGCAGAACTTAAGGTTCAACCCGGCGCCGAGCTACCCTGCCAGAAACAACGGGCGTTCTACCTCCTCAGAAGCGCGATGATGCAGGTGTTGCATCTGCCGCGGCGTTCCATCACCCCGGGCACTTCGCTGTCCACGTTGATACCGTGGCGCATCGTGCGTTCCGTTTGGCCGCAACTGCGCGCTGCCGTCGCCGCGCGGAACTGGCCACCCTTGGTCAGGCCGCGTTGGATGAGCTGGCTCACCTTCAGCCTTCCGCTCCTGGGCGGAGCCGTGGTGGCTCTTGGGCTTCCCCCGCTGGCCGACTGGGTTTCCCGGCACGGCGGCTTCGCGAGCACTGCCCTATATTTCGCTTCCGAGATGAGACTCTTCCTCGCGATTCCCCTGGTGATCTTCTTCTGGGTCCTGTTGGTACGAGTCTCCAAGCGGCTGTGCTGGGCTTTTCCGCGTGGCATTCGCACCGTGGGCGACTTTGTTCCTTTTGTCATCACGTCCGCCCAAATGACCTGGACGCGCGAGCAGCTCGAGCAGAAGGTGCGGGACATCTTAGTGACGCAGCTCGGGTTGCCCGAGGAGCGTTATCACGCTGGAGGCCGTTTTGTAGAGGAATTCGGATTGGAAGTCGGGCCGGAAACCCTGTAACCTTGGAAGAAGGCGTATGAGCGCCTTGATTCCCATACCATATCGCCTTGGCCGCTGGGTCGTGCGGGCGGCGATGGGCTTCTATTTTGCCCGCATCGAACGATTTCACCGCGAGCGGGTGCCGCGCACAGGGCCCGTCTTGTTCACGTCCAATCATCCAAACTCGGTCACGGATGCCTTTGTTATCGGCACCTCTGTGCCACGCAAGGTCAATTTCGTCGCCACGGTCCAACTCTTTCGACTTGCGCCACTGCGCTGGGTGCTCAGCCGCTGCGGCGTGATCCCGATCAACCGCGTCAAGGACGACCCGCGCGCCATGCGCACAGTGATGGGAACTTTCGAGGCCTGCTTCCGGGTGCTCGAAAAGGGAGAGGCCATTGGCATTCTCCCCGAGGGTATCACGCACGACGATCCCCAACTCAAGACGGTCAAGAGCGGGGCGGCCCGAATGGCGCTGGAGCTGGAGCATCGTCATAAGGGCGGACTGGGTCTGCAAATCGTGCCGGTCGGTCTGACGTTCTCCGCCAAGGAGCGCTACCGGAGCGAGGTCCTGGTCAATTTCGGTGAGCCGATTCGAATCGTGGACCACTTGGCCGGCTACCCGGAGAAGAAGCACGAGTGCATTCAGAACCTCACCCTTGAAATCGAGCATCGCATTGAATCTTTGATCCTGCATCTTCGCCGCCTGGAGCGCGCGCGCCTGGTTCAGGCCGTCAAACGCCTCTACCTGGACCGCTTGCGGGTAGCCAATCGCGTCATCCACGAACCCGTGTCCCCGCAGGCGGGGGAACTAATGCTGACGCAAGCGATCGCCCGGGCAGTGGATTTTACCTATGAACGTGATCCTGAGCGCGCCGCGACCTTCGCGCGGAGGCTGGAGCATTTCGAGCACTGGTTGAAGCGGCTGAACCTCTCGGATGACGAACTGGCGCATTTTCCGGACAAAACGCGATTGGTGTGGCAGAGCCTTGCCTGGACCTTCTTGGGCCTGAGCTTGCTGCCGGTCGCGGCCTACGGCTGGCTCCATCGCTTGCTGCCCATCCTGCTGGTCAACTGGGCGATCAAACGCTTTGCCCAGGTCTCCGCGGACCGAACCCACGTTTCCACGACCGCCATTCTCGCCGGGGTAGTAAGTTTCGTCCTTTGCTACAGCGCTTACGTGGCGATCTTCCATGTGTTCTTCGGCCTGCCGGCCAGCCTCTGGTACGCGCTGTCGTTGCCGGTCGCCGGCCTTGTGGCGCATTACTATCTGCGCGGTTTGCGCCGGTTTGCCGCCAGCGCCCGTTGCGCATCGGTTCTCTTGCGAGCGCCTGCCAGCGCGCGGCATCTGCTGGCCATGCGCCAGGAGTTGATCGCCGAGATAGACGCAGCCAGGTGGCAAGTACCAACTGCGGCTCTGATGGGCGGCCAGAAGGGTCCCGCATGAAGTCTCTCGCACTCAGGGTATTCCTGTGGCTCTTAGCCAAGGTGTTCTACCAGGTGACCGTTCTTCACCCGGAGGACATAGCTGGTCAGGGCGGCGCGCTTCTGGTCAGCAACCACCGCTCGTATGTTGACATGCTGCTCATCCTCGCCAGCAGCCGGAAGCCGCGTGAACCCCTCTGCCGCTGTTTCCGCAGCCTTGCGCTCTGTTTGACGTGGTGCCCAACCCTGCGTAATCTCGCGACATGAGCGCCAAACTTACCCCCATCTACCGGGCGGCTCTGAATCCGCCGCAACTCGCCCGCCAGGCGATCAAGAATCCTCTTCTGGTCCCCGGAATCCTCCAGGGTCTCAGCGCGGAGAAGCCCCGCATCAAGTATGGTTGTGCCAAAGCCCTCCGCCTCATCAGTGAACAACGCCCCGACCGGTTGTACCGGCATTGGGATTTCTTTGTCCGGCTGCTGGACCACGAGAACCGAATCCTCCAATGGGACGCCTCCTTTGTGTTGTCACAACTCGCGCGGGTGGATGCCCGGAACAAGGTCGCCGCGATCTTCAGGCATTACTTTTCGCCCATTGCCGGCCCCGTCATGATCACCGCGGCGAACGTCATCCAGGGCGGCGCCCGCATTGCCCAGGCCAAACCGCGGCTGGCCGACCGGATTGCCGCCGAAGTGCTGAAGGTGGCGCGAGCCCGCTACCAGACCGCCGAGTGCCGCAACGTAGCCATCGGCCACGCTATTGTTGCGCTTGGCGACATCCTGCCCCTGCTCCGGCGGCCGGCACCGGCAGTGCAGTTCGTCCGCAGGCAAACCAGGAACCCGCGTCCAGCCACCCGCAAGAAGGCGGGACAATTCCTCAAGTCGTTCACAGTCCACAGTGGCCGGCGGCGGGGCGCTTTGCCCAGATGACTTCGAATTGCAGGGTGCATTTGGACAGGCATGCCTGCCTTCCCGATCGTCCGCGACTTGGGTAACACACCCGTAACCAGGCTCCTGTCGTCTGGCAGTGCCAGCATCGAATCAGGATGCCGTGACCTTTGCCGCAACGAGAACCATGCCGTCTGAAAGGGCGGCTATCCCAGTGTCCGGACCCGGTGATGAGGTCACGGGCCACGGCATCGCCCAGGCCGCCTTCAGGATAATGGTCTTCGACCGCGTCGCCTTGGTCCTTCGTCCTCTATGCGGCCTGCTACGCGCCGGACATAGCCTCAAGAGCAGAACAGTTGAAGGACCTGGACGGTGCTCGGGAGCTGCGCTGAAGCCTCTCCCAAGCTGCGGTTGACACTGCCGGCTGCAGGGGCTATCTGATTTGGTTCTGTGGTCGAGCCCAAATCCTCTCGTCTATCTGCAACGCCCCCGCAGGTATTTCGCGTGCGCGGGCTGACGAAGGTCTATGGCATGGGGGCGGCCGAGGTGCATGCGCTGGCGGGGGTGGATCTCGATCTGTTTGAAGGGGAATTAGTCGTGCTGCTGGGGCCTTCGGGCAGTGGGAAGACCACGTTGCTCAACAATCTGGGCGGGCTGGACGTGCCGACGGCGGGCGAACTGTACTACCGCGACCTGGACCTTTCCACCGCCAACGAGGAGCAGCTAACGCAATTCCGGCGGGAGCGGGTCGGTTTCATCTTCCAATTCTACAATCTCATTCCCAGCCTCACGGCGCGGGAGAACGTGGGACTGATTACCGAGATTGCCGCCGACCCGTTGCCGCCGGAGACCGCGCTCGAGATGGTCAACCTGAGCCCGCGCCTGGATCATTTCCCGGCGCAATTGTCGGGCGGCGAGCAGCAACGGGTGGCGATCGCGCGGGCAATCGCCAAACGGCCCGAGGTGTTGCTATGCGACGAGCCGACCGGGGCGCTGGACGTGCATACCGGCATCGTCGTCCTGGAGGCCATCCAGCGTGTCAATCAGGAACTCGGCACGCTCACGGTCATCATCACCCACAACGCCGTAATGGCGGACATGGCCGACCGCGTGATCCACTTCTCGGATGGGCGCGTGCATCATATCCGCACCAACGAACGGCGCGCACCGGCGAGCAGCGTGAACTGGTGATGATCTCCCGCCTCAATCTCAAGCTCTGGCGCGACCTCCGGCACATGACCGGCCAGGCGGTTGCGGTTTCCATCGTGATGGGTTGCGGCCTCGCCATGATGATCATGACCCGCAGCTTGATCTATTCGTTGGAGTCCACGCGCCAGGAGTATTACGAGGCCAACCGCTTTGCCGAGGTGTTCGCCTTCTTAAAGCGCGCGCCTAACGCCATCGCGGCGCGGGTGGCGGAGATTCCCGGCGTCGCCGCCGTCCAGATCGGCATCGCCCAGCAGGTGACACTGGATATTCCCAACCTCGACGAGCCGGCCAGCGGCAACGTGCGGTCGCTGCCGGATTTCGCCCCGCCGGAGCTGAACCGCCTGTTTCTGCGGGCGGGCCGGTGGCTGACACCGGGTGTCCGGGGCGAGGTGCTGGTCAGTGAGGCGTTCTCGGGCGCCAACCACCTGCGGCCCGGCGACACCATTGCGATGCTGCTCAACGGCAAGCGGCAGGAGTTGCGCATCGCGGGCATCGTGCTTTCGCCCGAGTTCATCTTCGAGTCACGGCCCGGCGCGGCCCTGCCGGACAATCGCACTTATGGCATCTTCTGGATGGGCTACAAGGAGCTGGCGTCGGCGTTCGACCTCGACGGCGCTTTCAACTCTCTGGCGTTGACGCTTTCGCCCAGGGCGCCGGAGCGGCCGGTGATTGCCGCGTTGGACCGCCTGCTCATAACCTATGGTGGCCGGGGGGCTTATGGGCGCGCGGACCATCCCTCGCATATCCGCGTGTCGGATGAGATACGCGTGCTGCACATCCTCTCCTTCGGCTACCCCGTGGTGTTCCTGAGCGTTGCTGCGTTCATGACCAACGCAGTGCTGTCGCGGCTACTGGCCTTACAGCGGGAACAGATCGCCATCCTGAAGGCGTTTGGGTTCACCAATCGGCAGATCGTGGTGCATTATCTGAAGTTCGCATTCGTGATGGTGGCCGCCGCCACGGTGCTTGGCGGGTGCGGAGGGGTTATGCTGGGTCACCGGCTGGTGGAAATGTACCACCACTTCTTTCGCTTTCCCGAGTTGGTCTTTCGGCCGGATCACGCAGCCTTTCCGCTGGCGTTCGTGGTCAGCGCGGGCGCGGCCGTGGCGGGTGTGTTCAGCGCCGTGCGCCGGGCGGCGCGGCTTCCGCCTGCCGAGGCGATGCGCCCCGAGCCGCCGGCCAATTACCGCCCGGCATTTGTCGAGCGGACCGGAATCGCTCGGTTCCTGTCCCACACCTTCCGCATCGCGGTGCGCAACCTGGAGCGCAAGCCTGCTCAGGCCCTCTTCACCGTGGTGGGCCTGGCGCTGGCTACCGGCATCCTGGTCGTACCCAACGCCTTTCGAGACGGTGTGGCCGAGGTGATGGACTTCCAGTGGGACACAGTGCAGCGGCAAGACTTGAGCATCTGGCTGGTGGAACCGGGTAGTGAGAAGGTCCGCCACCTGCTCCGCCAACTGCCGGGCGTAATGACCGTCGAGCCGTTCCGCTCGGCCTTCGTGCGCATCGGCTTCGGGCACCGCCGCCGGCAATTGGCCATCCAGGGGCTGCCGGCAAAGATGGCGCTCAACCGCGTGATTGATAAAGCCTCGCACGAAATACACCTGCCGCCCCAGGGCCTGGTCGTGTCCGCCAAGCTGGCCGAAGCGCTCGGCGCGCGAGTGGGCGACGATCTGCAAATCGAAGTCCTGGAAGGCAAGCGGCCCGTGCGCACGGTGCGGCTGATGGGCCTGGCGGAGGATTTCACCGGCGTGGCGGCCTACATGGACACGCGCGCCCTCAACCAGTTGCTCGGCGAAGGCGACGTCATCTCCGGCGCCAGCTTCAGGATTGACGCGGCGCACAAGGGCGAGTTCCTCCGGGCGTTGAAGGACATCCCGCGCGTGAGCGGGGTGGCCATCAAGGAATCGCTGCGCGAGAACTTCCGCCAGACCACCGCCGCCAGCATCGGCCTGATTCAAAAGATGTACCTCGTCTTTGCGACGGTGGTCGCGTTTGGCGTGGTGTATAACAACGCGCGCATCTCGCTGGCCGAGCGCGCGCGCGAGCTGGCGACGCTGCGCGTGATCGGCTTCTCGCGGCGGGAGGTGGGCGCGGTGCTGATCACGGAGCTGGTCATCCTGGCGCTGATCGCGGTGCCGCTCGGCCTGCTCCTGGGCACCGGGTTTGCGGCGGGCATCCTCCGCGAGGTGAACACGGAGACCGTCCGGTTACCGCTTGTCCTGACAGCCAGCAACTACGCCTTTGCAGTGCTCGTGGTCACCATCGCTTCGATTCTCTCGGCGTTGGTCGTCCTGCGAAAGCTCAGCCACCTCGACCTCATCGGTGTCCTCAAAGCTCCTGAATAATGAATCAAAGCCCGCTCGACAAATCAGTTCCCAACGGCATGCGGCGCGCGGCGCCGAATCGCCACACCCGCCGCTGGCTGCCTTACGCAGGAGCGGTGGTGCTCCTGGCGCTTATCGTGGCTGGACTCTGGCCAAAGCCGGCGCCGGTCGAAACCGCCCGGGCGACCCGCGGCACCCTGCGCGCGACCGTCAACGAGGAAGGCAAGACCCGCATCAAACAACGCTACCTCATCTCGGCGCCCGTCAGCGGCCAGCTTCGGCGCATCCCCTTCAAGGCCGGCGCGGAGGTCCAGGCCGGGCAGACCGTGCTGGCGGTCATTGATCCGCTCTCGCCCGCGATGCTCGATGCGCGGACCCGGGCGCAGGCGGAAGCCCGCCGCGACACCGCGGCCGCCAACCTCGAGAAGTCTCGCGCCACACACACTTTTGCCGCCAGTGAACTGCGCCGATTCGAGAGGCTCTATGCCGATAAGACCGTCTCCGCTCAGGAACTCGAAGCGGCCCAAATGCGAGAAGCCGCCGCCGCCAAAGACGAGGCCGCCAGCCAAAGCGCCTTGCGCCAGGCCGAAGCTGAGCTGGCTGAGTTCACGTCCAGCGATACGGGTGGCAATTCAGTGCGCGCCCCCACCGAAGTCAAAGCGCCGGTCAGCGGGCGCGTGCTGCATGTTTTCGAGGAAAACGCCCGCGTTGTCGCTGCCGGCGCGCCATTGCTGGAGATTGGTGACCCTGCCGACCTGGAGGTCGTTATCGAAGTCCTCTCGCGGGACGGCGCTGCCATCCCGCCCGGCACGAAGGTCGAGCTCGAACAATGGGGCGCACCGGGCGCGTCTGACCTCCAAGCCCGGGTGCGGCTTGTCGAGCCCGCCGCCTTCACCAAAGTCTCAGCCTTGGGCGTCGAAGAGCAGCGCGTGAAGGTCGTCGCTGACCTCCTCACACCGCCCGACCAGCGCCGCAATGTGGGCGACAACTTCCGCGTCGAGGCCCGCATCATTGTTTGGGAAACCGACCAGGCCCTCAAGGTGCCTGCCGGAGCTTTATTTCGTCGCGGGGATGAATGGGCGGCCTTTGTGCTCGCGGAGGGCCGCGCCCGACTGCGCCCCGTGAAGGTGGGGCGTTCCAGTGGCACCGAAACCCAAGTGCTCGACGGCCTCAAGGAGGGAGAGGAGGTCATTCTCTATCCCGGCAGCCGCGTCCAGGATGGCCAGCGCGTGAAACCGATCAGGATTTGAGACTTTCTGGCGACAGTACGCTATATTGGCGGCAACCAAACGCCATGAAGAGAATCGTCAGCATCGAACGAGGGCCCGCCTCGCATTGGGTGGGGGACGGCTTTCCCGTAAGGACCATCTTTTCCTTCAACACGCTCGGCTATCGCATCAGCCCGTTTCTGCTCCTGGATTACGCAGGGCCGGCTGAGTTCGAACCGTCGGAGAAGCCACGCGGCGTGGACGAGCATCCCCACCGTGGCTTCGAGACGGTCACCATCGTTTATCAAGGCGAGTTGGAGCATCGTGACTCCGCCGGCAACCGCGGCAAGATCGGGGCCGGCGACGTGCAGTGGATGACCGCGGCTTCCGGCGTCCTGCACGAGGAGAAGCACTCACAAGAGTTTACTCGGCGTGGCGGCACACTCGAGATGGTGCAACTCTGGGTCAACCTGCCCGCCAAGTACAAGATGAACCCGCCGGGCTACCAGACCCTTCTCAGCCGCCAGATCTCCGCAGTGGAACTGCCTGGTGGTGCGGGCACGGTGCGAGTGATCGCGGGCGAGTTCGAGGCAACCGAAGGACCCGCCCGGACCTTTACGCCCATCAATCTCTGGGATGTGCGGCTCAAGGCGAATCACCAGGTTGAGTTCACCCTGCCGCGGGGGTTTACTGCCGCCCTCTTTGTGCTGCATGGCGACCTTGGGTTGGTTGATTCGGAAAAGGCTGGACCGATGGACCTGGCGCTGCTGACCCGTGAGGGCGACCGGGTGCAAATCAATGCGCGCAGCGATGCGTCCTTGCTCGTGCTCAACGGAGCGCCCATTGACGAACCGGTGGCGGCGCACGGGCCCTTCGTCATGAATAGCCAGACGGAAATCGCGCAGGCCATTGAAGACTACCACCGCGGGCGCCTGGGACGGCTGGCAGCTTGAAGGTTCGGACCGCGGTTCTATTCGATCGCCCAGAAGGTAACGGCCTCTTTGTCTTTGACGTACACCCCGTTGCCCGCAGCGATCGGGTACGCATACGTGTCGCTGCCGACTTTGTAGCTGGCGAGCTTTTTGTATTCCCCGGCGCTGGGTTCGAACGCGACGAGGTCTCCCTGCGGGGTGAGCGCGAGCAGCACGGAGCCGGCGTCAACGACAGAGCCAAACCCGCGCCCGCCCAAGGTAGTGGTCCAGAGGGTCTTACCGTCTTTGGCGTCGAGACAAAAGACGACGCCATTCTGCGACACGCCGTAGATCTGGCCCCCCTTGAGCACCGGAGTGTTGAACTGGACTGCGTTGTCCGGATTGCTCCACAGTTCCTTGGCCGCGAAACCGTCGCTGGTCTTCTCGATCTTCACCGCCTTGGTACCCCGGCCCGCGCCAGCGTAGATCACGGTCTGGCCTTCCACGATCGGTGTGGCGGCGTTATACGCTCTGCCCTGGACCACGAAAGGTTCCTCCCAGAGAAGCTTGCCGTCCGCCACGGCGATGCCGACGATCTTCTTGGCAGTCAAGGTCACGGTCATCTTTGTGCCCCCGACGCTTAGCAGCACCGGTGAGGCATAGGCGGTGCCGTCCCCGGACCATTTCCATTCCTGGTCACCGGTGGCCAGGTCGTAGCCCACGATCCCGCCTTCGCTTTCGCCGCCGAGTTGGGCGATACAGAGGTCCTCGGTCACAATCGGCGAAGACGACGTGTAAAACTTCGGCCACAAGCCGGAGAAGTCATCTTTGCGCCAGAGCTTCTTGCCGCTCGCCGCGTCCAGGCAGGAGATGATGCCGCTGACGCCGAGAGTGACGACTTTGCCGTTGGCGACGGTTGGGGAGCTGCGCGGGCCACTGTGCAGGCCCGCAGCGGGCCCCGAGATAGCCGCCACTTCGTATTTGTCCTTCCAGACCTCCTTGCCGGTGACGGCATCCAGGCAACGGATAACTTCGTCCCCGCCCTCGCGGGAGAAGACGTAAAGCCTGTTGGCGACCAGCGCGGGGGTGGCATCGCCCACACCTACGGGCGTGCTCCACTTCTGGGTTAGTTCTTTCGGCCATTCCTTAGGGATCGTAAAGCCCGTGGCTTTGGCATCGCGGTTGGCTCCGCGCCATTGCGGCCAATCCTGCGCGCTGCCGCAGGTCGCGCTCACGGCGATCACCGCTGCGACCGACACGAACAATTCATTTAGATTCTTCATAACATCTCCTGTTGGTTTCACTGCCTTATTTGGGTGTCCTGCAAGGAACCTACGCCTCGGGGCGTGTTTAGCAACAGTATTAACCGCGCCATCCCCGTCCCTCAGGAGTGCATCCGCCTCGGACTCTCAGCCTCCTCTTCGGCTGTTCAGGCGGTGTCCACGAGGTGCACACCGGATGCACCAGCGGTGCACACCGGATGCACAACCGGTTCCGGCGTGTGCATCGCTGGTGCATCGCTGGTGCATCGCTGGTGCACGGCGTTCCGATGGCTCTGGCCGGGCCCCGAACGATGGAGATGCCAGGAGGTTGGTCGCGACGTTTCACCGGCACGTCCATCTGGCCGGGGGAACGGACGCCTCGACGAGGCGTCCCCACCCTCGAATGGTCGGGCCCGATGCACCCCTGCCCGCTCTTCCTTCGTCACCGCGCCGCGTTGGCGGGTGGGGCGCCGAACCGGGCTTGGAACGCTTCCGCACACTCGTGTACCGCATGAAAGAAGTTCTCCTGGCCCAGCTCGCTGGCGAAGCCTATCCGCTGCAGAATCTCGCGCAGCGGGCGGTTGGCGTGGGCGAACTTCATTGCGATGTCCTTTTTCTCCAGCTCCTGTTTGAGGCAGTGCAACGCTTCGGCTGCCGTCACGTCAATTTCCGTGATCGCCTGCGCATCAATGACGAACCACTGCACCGGCGTGGGGCTGGCGGCGACCAGTTCGCGTACCCGTTCGACGAAATGCCCGCAGTTCGAGAAGAGCAGCGGCGCATAGAAGCGGTAGGCGATGAAGCCGGCGATGGTGTGGCCGTCGGTGGTGTTACCGAGGTCGTGGAAGACACCGCCGGGGCCACCGCGCAAGACCGCGTCGGGCGGGTTGGAGATGCGGCTGATCAACGCCAGGAGCGAAATAGCCACGCCCACCAGAATGCCCGGCACCACGCCGACGGCCAGCACGCCCAGCGTCGTGAAGGCGGCCAGCATCGCGCTCTGCGGGTAGTAGCGATAGATCCGGACCATGACGTCAAACTCGACGAGCGTGAACCCGCCGTAGATGAGGAGGGCCGCCAGGGCCACGGTGGGAAGGTGCGCCATCAGCGGCGTCAGGAAGAGCAGGAACAGGATGAGCGTCCCAGCGGCGACGAGGCTCGCCACCTGAGTCTTGCCGCCCGCCGAGTCATTGATGGCTGTGCGCGCCTGGCTGCCAGTTACCGAAAAGCCCTGGAAGAGGCCGGTGACCACATTCGCCGCGCCCATGGCAGCCAGCTCCTGATTCGGGATGACTTCGTAGCCGTTCTTCGCGGCCAGGGCGCGCGCCAGTAGGATGCCCTGGGTATAGGCCAGGAGTGCGACCCCGATCGCCGCGGGGAGCAGAGTGTGAATGTCGCGCCAGCCGACATCGGGCACGGCGAAGCGTGGGAGCCCGCTCGGAAAAGCGCCGACCGCGTCCACCCCGCGGTCTTCCAATCCAAACGCGAACGACCCCGCGATGGCCAGCACTACCACTGCCAGCGCCGGCGGCAGCTTCGGGGCGACCCGGCCTAAGACCGCGATGATGACCAGGATGGCGACGCCGAGGAAGAGCGTAGGCCCGTGCGCCTCGTGCAGCTTCGTCGCCAGCTCGCCGAGGCGCGGGAAGAAGTCGTTGTGTTCCAGCTTGACCCCGAAGAGCTTGTCGAGCTGCGATGCCACGAGAATCAGCGCCGCGCCGGTCATGTAACCCACCAGCACGGGCTTGGACAGGAAATCAGCGACGGCTCCGATCTTCGCCCAGGCGCCTAGCAGCAACAACAAGCCGCTCAGCACCGCCACCAGCGCGGCCAGCACCGCCGCGTGCGCAGCATCTCCGCCCGCCAGGGGTGCCACCGCGCTCGCAATCAGCAACGAAATCGTGATGTCCGGCCCCGCAATCACCTGCCGCGAGCTGGCGAAGATCGGATAGACCAGCAGTGGCACCAGGGCGGCGTAAAGCCCGTGTTGCGGGGCCAGCCCCATCAAGCCGGTGTAGGCGATCACCGACGGGATCATTACCACGCACACGCTGATGCCCGCCAGCACGTCCGATCGCAGCCACTCGCGCCGGTAGGTCCGGAGCAGCGCCCATCCCGGCAGACCGCGCCGCGCGGTCAGAGGCGGAGTTGGTCTTGGAGGTTCGCTCATTCTCGATCACACCAGCCCACGAAGCGCGACCCTAGCGCAGCCCCCCGGCCGCCGAAAGCGCAAAATGGGCTACAATTTCCGCTTGCACCGTGCCGCCGCCGGGTTCAACCATAGGCACTATGAACTACAAGATTTCTCAACGCGCCGCATCTCTCACACCATCACTTACTCTGGCCATTGACTCGAAGGCCAAGGCTATGAAAGCCGAGGGTCAGGATGTCGTCGGCTTTGGCGCCGGCGAGCCGGACTTCGACACGCCGCAGCACATTAAAGACGCCTGCGCCAAGGCGCTGGCCGCCGGTTTCACCAAATACACTCCCGCGGTGGGCATCCCTGAGCTGCGCTCGGCCATCGCCGACAAGCACCAGCGCGAGAACGGCCTCACCTTCAAGCCCTCGCAGGTCATCGTCTCGTGCGGCGGCAAGCACTCCTGCTTCAACGTCATCTTCGCCACCTGCGAGGAAGGAGACGAGGTCATTATCCCCGCGCCCTACTGGCTGAGCTATCCCGAGATGGTGAAGATGGCCGGCGCCAAGCCGGTCATCGTGCCGACCACGGACGAGACCGAGTTC
Source organism: uncultured Verrucomicrobiota bacterium (assembly GCA_964625855.1). Classification (GTDB taxonomy): domain Bacteria; phylum Verrucomicrobiota; class Verrucomicrobiia; order Limisphaerales; family UBA8199; genus JAPLUA01. The sequence goes on from CAZVFC010000002.1 coordinate 217,028, forward strand.
AAGCTCACGCCCAACGCCCTGCGCCAGGCCATCACCCCGCGCACGCGGCTGTTCGTCCTCAACTCGCCCAGCAACCCAACGGGCTCGGTCTATACGCCCGATGAGCTGAAAGCCCTCGGCGATATTTGCATCGAGAAGAACGTGCTCATCATGAGTGACGAGATCTACGAGCACCTGCTCTACGATGGCGCGACCACCCAGAGCGTCGCCAGCTTCAGCCCGGCGCACCTCGAGCATACGATCGTCGTTCATGGCTTCGCCAAGGCCTGGAGCATGACCGGTTGGCGGCTGGGCTGGTGCGCCGCGCCCGAGCCAATTGCCAAGGCCATTAGCGCCGTCCAGAGCCACAGCACCAGCAACCCGACCAGCTTCGCTCAGAAAGGCGCCGTCGCCGCGCTGACCGGCCCGCAGGACCACCTCAAGACCTGGCTCGGCGAATTCGACAAACGCCGCAAGTATGCCTGGGCCAAGCTGAACGGCATCCCCGGCATCACCTGCGTCAGCCCCAAGGGCGCGTTCTATCTCTTCCCGAACATCTCGAACACCGGCCTCAAGTCCACCGACTTCTGCGCCAAGCTCCTCGAAGCGGAGAAGGTGGCCGCCGTGCCCGGCATCGCGTTCGGCGCCGACGACTACATCCGGCTCAGTTACGCGACGAGCATGGCGAACATCGAGAAGGGCCTGGACCGGATCGAGAAGTTCTGCAAGACGCTGGTGAAGTAGTTCTCACTCACCCTTGCGAGGCTCCATACCTGCGGGCGCGCAAGAAGCAAGTTTCCATCATTTAACCACTTATGAAACGCGTATTAAGCATTCTCGGAGTCATTGTCGTAGCAGCCTTGATCGTCTTCCTGGCCGTCACAAGGTATCTGGCGCAAGAACGAGCGGCCAAGCTCGACCGCGCATTGATGGACGCGCAGGCCCAGGTAATCCAGTTGGAGGCGGACAAGGAAGCGGCCAATCAGCGCCTGGCCGAGCTAACGCGGGCCCAACCGGCGCCTGGTGCCGCGGCAGGCGCGTCGCCCGGAACAGGGCCGGCAACCACGCTGGCGGCCGCACAACCGGCGGCAGGGTCGTTGGTGCGCTACGTGGCCTTTTCCCAAGCGGGGCTGACCAACCTGGTCCGCATCGAGGGCACCTCCAGCGTCCATGCCTGGCAGGTCGAAGGTCGTCTCCTGGGCGGCAGCGCCGAGCTGGGAGCGGGATTGTCGCTCCAGCCGGGAGTCCAGGCGTCTCTGGGGCCGGTGGAGGCCAAGGTCAGTGTATTCATCCCCGTGCGCTCCCTTAAGAGCAAGGAGAAGGACGGCCGGCCCTACAGCGACGCGATGGACGAGATCATGTATGGCAAGCTGCTCGAACCGGCCAACAAACGGATCACCTACACGCTGACCTCGCTGACGGTGAAAGAGCCGCCGCGCGGGGCGAGCGACCCCATTCTTTGCGAGGCCACCGGCAATCTAAGCGTGGCCGGTGTAACCAAGGCGATCACGATGCCCGTCAGCGTGCTGCCGGACTCGCGCGGCTACATCCAGTTTTCGGGCTCGGTGAAGACCAAGATGACCGACTTCAAGATCGAGCCGCCCTCGCCCAGCGTTGGCGGCATGTCCATCAAGACCGGCGACGAGGTGATCCTCAGGTTCATCTGGTGGGTGAAGCCCGTCGGGGCGGCGCCGACGGCGAGATGAACGTCGGCAGTGGCTACCGGGCCGCCTGATAGCCCCGGCCTCACGCGCGCAACGTCAAAAGATCGAATGAGTTTATGAGAGCACGAATCAAATCATCGTTGTTGATGATGGGCTTGGCCTGTTTCTCGGTGGTTGCGTGTGCCCAGGATCTGCCGCCGCTGCCGCCGGACATTCCGCTACCTCCTGACTGGGATCCGGTGGTGGCTCAGCAACGACAGGAGCTGTTGGAGCAACAGTATTGGCAGCGGCAGCAGGAAATCTTCGAACGTGATTTTCTACCATGGCTGCACCAGCCGATGACTTTGCCGAATGGCCAACCTTACACGCGTGAAAATGAAGAGGCTTACCGGCGCGAGCGACTGCTGATGCTGGCCGAGGAACTCAGTTCGAGACCCGAATCCAACCTTAGATATGGCCTGCAGTGGGGATTGCCTCTGGAGAATCTTGTGGGCACTGAGAACGGCATCTCGGTTTACTATGGGACCTGTAACCTGCCGGCGGTTGGCCTGTCGTTCAGGGAAATCGCCCTGAGTGATCCCGCGTTCAGTTGGGGTGAGCCGTTGAGGGTCAGCACTGTGCCAGAGCCGGGCGTGCTAAGTCTTATAGTCGTCGGTTTTGCGGCAGTCTTGTTACGTCCTGCCAAGCCCAATAATGGCTGCCGACGCATCAGCGGATCTTGTCCACTTGGACGCGCTTGAGATCGCTGACACCGAGTTGGAGGAGCGCGGCGGTGTCGTAGAGGTCCAGGTTGGGCTTGACGACCGGGGCTTCGGTGGCGGTGCGCTGGCGGTCCAGCTCCCTGATCGAGAGCATATCGAGGGCAACCGGGTCCGTGCTGAAGCGGAGCTGGTTCAAGATGGCGGAATAATGCAGCAGGCCGCGGTCACCACCCTCGTATTGGCAGATGAGGGCGTCGGTGATGTTGAGGACGACCTTGTCGCTAAGAGCTTCCATCGCATAAATCTCAGGGATGGCGCGCGTCATGCGGGCAGGGTTGGCTTCGAAGCGGATGATGTTGTCCACGCTGCCAGTCGCCAGGCCGTAGAGATTGCCAGAGACACCGATGAAGTTGTGGTTCAGGAGTGGGGTGATGTTGATGATCTTCGTGATCTCACGGCTGACCAGCCTGGAGACGAAGGATTTGCGCCCGGCGCCGTCGGCTTTGATGCCGAACTCGTGGTCGCCATAAACCAGGTTGCCGATGATTTCCGTCTCATAGAAACTCTGGTCGTCCCAGCCGGCCTGGGCGCTGCCCGCCACGCGGATGCCGTAGCGCTCGGCGAGATCGAAGTAGCCGGCGAGGCGGAGATCGGCCGTCTCCCGGTCCCATACGATGATGTGTTTGGGCGGGAGGCCCGCTGCCAGCAACCCTTCGACCACGGCCGCGGCCACCGCCGGGCGCGTGCCGCTGTGCGGGCCGGGCGCGGAAAAGACCTTGATCCCGACCACCTCCTGCGTGCTGACCAGGCTGCGCCAAGCCGCGGCCAGGGGGGTCTTGCCGGTCAGGTTGGTGATGGCGAGATCCACCATGCCGCGGATCACCGCCGGGCGGGGGCGAAAGGCATCCAGGGCGTCAGCCTCCTCGACGCTCACGACCCGCGCTTTGGGGGCGGGGCTGGCGAAGGACGGGGGCGGGGCGACCTGAGCCGCGCCGGGAGTGGCCAGCAGACAGCCACACAGCGCGGCCAGAAGCCAGCGGAAGAGTCTGCGTTGGCGCGGTGCGTTTCTTGACACGTTAGAGCACGGATGTTACCACCACCACTGATGCTGACCATCAAAAAGCAGGTCGGGAAAACCGCCCTCATCTTGCTGACCGCGTGCGGATTGCTAGCCGGCTGCGTGCCGCCCGGCCCCCGGGCGCTGCTGCAAGGCAAACGCCTTCTCGAGCAGGGCAACTATGAGCGGGCGATGGGGAAGCTGCGCGTGGCCACATCGCTGCTCGCCACCAACGCGCAAGCGTGGAACTATCTCGCGATCGCCTGCCATCACGCGGGCGAGCGGGACGAAGCGGTGCGGGCCTACCAAACCGCGCTGAGGCTCGACCACGACCTGACCGAGGCGCACTATAATCTCGGATGCCTCTGGCTCGAACAGAACAAGCTGGAGGCCGCGCGGACAGAGTTTACTGCCTACACGCTGCAGCGCGGGAGCTCCCCAGAGGGCTTCCTCAAGCTCGCCACAGTGCAGGCCCGCGCGCGAGATCTCGCGGCGGCGGAAAAGAGCTTTAAGGACGCCCTCCGGCTGAGTCCGCAGAATCCCGAGGCCCTCAACGGGCTGGGTTTGCTGCGCTTGCAGCAGCGCCGCCCGGCTGAGGCTCAGCAGTTCTTCACCGCGGCGCTCAAGGAGCGGCCCGACTACGAGCCCGCGTTGCTCAATTCGGCCGTCGTCGCCCACCAATACCTGCGCGATCTTCCCGGCGCATTGCAGAAGTACCGGGCATACCTTGCACTCAAACCGGCGCCGCCCAACGCCGAGTCGGTGGCGGACACGGTGCGTCAGATTGAAGAGGAACTCAGTCCGCCTCCGCGCTCTGTCCCGGTGGCGAGAGCCCCTGCGCCGGTGAAGGCCCCCACGCCGGTCGCCAAGCCCCCCGCGCCGGTTGTCACCAACGCCGCCCCGCTCAAATCAGCCCCCGCCGTCAGCACGCGAGTCGTCGCCGCTCCAAGAGCAGAGTCGCGGGCGACCGTGTCGAAGCCAGTACCGGCGACCAATGTCCCCAAACCGGCGCCCGCTCCAGCCCCGGTGCCGGAGCCGCCCGTCCAGACGGTCAAATTGGCCCCTGAGCCGGTGGTAAAGCCCTCGCAGGACGTTGCTCCCAAGCCCACGCCCGCTGCCCGCCCAAGTCCCCAACCCGTTGCAGCCACATCCTCGGCCCCCGTCACCGTTGTGGTGGCCAAGCCGGCCAAGCGCGGCTTCTTGGACCGTGTCAACCCAGCCAACCTGCTCCGCGGCGGGTCGAAGCCCTCGCCTCCCGTGACACCACTGCCGCCTGGCAAAGAGGCGCAGCCTGCGGCCCAGCCGTCGTTCGCCCCGACCACTTCGCCGCAGACCCCCGCGGGACCGCCCAGCCGATACAATTACCCGTCACCCGCAAGGCCTGAGCCCGGCAATCGCGCGGAAGCGCAGCGGCTCTTCGACCAGGGATTGCAGGCACACCGAGCTCATCGGCTCAGTGAGGCCCTTCAATTCTATCGCCAAGCGGTCCAGCAGGACCCGAGTTTCTTTGAGGCGCAGTTCTACCTCGCCTTCGCCGCCACCGAAGTCGGCAACCTGCCGGCGGCTTTGACGGGTTACCAACACGCACTGGCCCTCAAGCCGGACGACGCCAACGCGCGGTACAACTTTGCGTTGGTGTTAAAGCAGGCAAACTGCCTGCCGGACGCGGTGAACGAACTGAAGCGGCTTTTGGCCAGCCATCCGAACGAGGCCCGCGGCCACCTGGCCCTGGCGAACCTTTACGCGCAGCAACTGCGTCAACCGGGCCTGGCGCGGCAGCACTACCTGAAGGTGCTCGAGCTGGACCCACGCAACCCCGAGGCCAGCACCATCGCCTATTGGCTGCGGGACCATCCGAAGTAGACAGGCGGCGCCGCACCGGGAGCCCTGCTCTTCCTCCACCAGGCCAAGATCGAACTCGTGGGATGAAGCAGAATTTGGGGGCTTTTTGCAGGTTTTCTGGCACAAAACTGGCTGCTTTTGTCCCTAGACCTTATGGAAACCGGAACGTACTCGGGCGGAAGGACAAGCGCATGAACACGACTCTGGACAGGCTGCCTATCAACCTGTTTGATTTGGTGCTCCTGGTCGTATTGACGGCCGGCATCATGCGCGGTCGCAAGCACGGCATGTCGGAGGAGCTCATCAAACTGCTGGAGTGGTTGACGATCCTTTTCGGGTGCGCCTTTCTTTACGAATGGGGCGGCGAGGTATTTGGAGAATTCACCAGTTTGTTCAGCCGGCTGGCCCGGTACATCATGGTCTATGTGGTTGTGGCTCTGCTGATTGTGGGGGTGTTCGCCCTGGTGAAGCGGGGGTTGGGGGGCAAGCTGTTAGGAAGCGATGTTTTTGGACGCACTGAATATTATTTGGGCATGGCGTCGGGCATGGTGCGATTTGCCTGCATGCTGCTGGTCGGCCTGGCGCTGCTCAACGCCCGCTATTTCAGCCCAACCGAAGTGCGGGCGATGCAGAAGTACACGGATGACGTCTACGGCAGCGACTTCTTCCCGACGCTCCATTCGATGCAGCAGGTGGTTTTCAAGGACTCTCTCACCGGTCCCTGGATTAAGAACAACCTGGAGTGGCTGTTGATCAAGCCTACGGAACCGGACAAGTCCGGATTCCAGCAGAAGGAATTCGTTGTTCCTTGAGACGGCCCGGTGGCTGTCCTGATCTTTAATCGTATGCTTTCGCCCGCCGGGCGAGTAGGATACCGGTTAAGATTATGGCCGGCCTGTTTTCTACCGCGACCCGGGAACGCATCCGCGCTGCCAGCGACATCGTGGAGGTGATCGGCTCGTACCTGCCGCTCAAGCGCGCCGGGGCCAACTTCGTGGCGCTCTGTCCCTTCCACAAAGAAAAGACCCCAAGCTTCAACGTCAATCCGCACCGCCAGATCTTCCATTGCTTCGGGTGCCACAAGGGGGGCGATGTTTTCACCTTCGTCAAGGAGTTTGAGAACATAGACTTTCCCGAGGCCGTGCGGCGGCTGGCGGACCGCGCCAAGATACCCATCGAGTATGAGCAGGGCGGCGGCGAGCCCCAGGCGCGGCATCTCAAGGATCAGTTGCTGCAAATCCACGAGCAGATCGCGCAGCGCTGGCAAAACGCCCTCACCAATGAGGCGAGCGGCCAGGTCGCGCGCGATTATCTCGCCAGGCGCGGCGTGCCGGAGGAAGCCGTCAGGCTCTTCCGCCTCGGCTCCGCGCCGGACCTGTGGGACGACACCGTCAACTGGGCTAAGAGCAAAGGCTACGAGCCCGGGCTGGTGGAGAAAGCAGGCCTCATCCTGCGCAAGGAGGGCACCGACCGGTATTACGACCGGTTTCGCGGCCGGCTGATGTTCCCCATCTGCGATGAGCAGGGACGCGTGGTGGGGTTCAGCGGGCGGGTCCTGTCCGGCGATGAGAAGACGGCCAAGTACGTCAACTCGCCGGAGACCCCGATCTTCACCAAGAGCAAGGTTTTCTTCGGGCTCGACAAGTCGAAACGGGCCGTGCTGGACGCCGGTTACGCCGTCGTCTGTGAAGGGCAACTCGACCTGATCGCCGCCTTTATGGCCGGGGTGCAGAACATCGTTGCGCCCCAGGGCACGGCCTTCACGGCCGACCACGCGCGGGTGCTCAAGCGCTACGTCGAGGAGGTCGTCCTTTGCTTTGACTCGGACGAGGCCGGACAGAATGCCGCCGTCCGGTCGCTGGACCATCTCCTCGCCTCGGGTCTCGCGGTGCGCGTCGCGGTGGTTCCCGCGCCGCATGACCCGGACAGCTTCATCAAGGCATCCGGCGGCGCGGCGTTCAAGCAACTCATTGAGCACGCGGAGGGGTTCTTCGATTACTACCTGAACCGGCTTCGCGCGGACAACGATGTTGCCACCGATAAGGGACGGCTGGCGGTGCTGCGCGGCATGGCGGAGGCCGTCCACAAGACAGGCAATAGTGTGCTGATTGACAAGTACGCGCAGAAGACCGCGCTGCGCCTGGGCGTGACGCCGGACGCGGTCCGCGCCGAGTTCCGGAAGCTCTCGCGGATGACCAGAGCCGCGCCCGAGAGCGCGGAGGAGCCTGTCCCGGAGAACCCCGAGGTGCGACGGCCTTCGACCCATGAATACTGGCTGTTGAAGCTGGTGCTGCGGCACGAAGAACTCCTAGGCTGGGCGGCGCTGCATCTGGATGCCGAGTGGGTGCAGCATCCGTTGGTGAAGGAAATCGTCTCCCGGCGACTCGCAGCGCACAGCCAGGAAACCTGGCATGGCCTGCCCGATTTCCTGGACGAGTGCGAGACGCCCGAACTGCAGAACCTGATCACCGAGGCCATCGCCGATGAGCGTCCGCTTCCGAATCCTTCGCAGCAACTCACCGATGTCGCACTCCGCCTGCGGAACCAGTCTCTCGACCGCCGCCTCGCCGCCTCACTCCAGCGCGCCAATCAGCCGGAGACGGGCGAAGCCGATCGGCTCGAGCTTATGCGCCAGCAGCAGGAGTTGCGGCTGCTCAAACGGTCGCCTTTGACTCCCGGCTCGCCGCCTGCACAGTAGGGTTACACGGTTGCGGCGTTACAGGGTTACATGCGGGTTCCGGTCCGCTGGCCTTTGTAACCTTCTAACCGGTGTAACCCATGTAACCCCTCCAACCAGGCAGCGCTAGTAACTCATCCGGTCCAGCTTCACCTTGCCGCGGAAGATCCAGTAGATGCTTACCGTGTAAGCCAGGACAACGGGCACGCCAATGACGGCGATGGTCAGCATGATGCCCAGCGTTTTGGGCGAAGAGGCGGCGTTATAGATGTTCAGGCTGTGGGCCTGGTCCGGGTTGCTCAACACCAGATTGGGGTACATCTCCAGGCCGAAGAGACCCATCAGGCTGATCATCGCGGCGCAGGAAGAGAGAAAGGCCCACCAGTCACGGCCGCGGTGAATCTCGCGCGGGATGTTCGCGATCGCCAGCATGTTGGCCACCGCCAGGGTGAACAACCACGGGCTGGCGCGCACCCGCGCCGCCATGTGGGGAACGTACAGCAGCGTCGCCATGGTCGTCACGGCATAGCAGATGATAAAGAAGATGATGCACTTGTTGATCCAGCCGCGCAGCTTGTCGTGCAGGCTCCCCTCGGTCTTCATGAGCGCGTAGATGGCGCCGTGCATCATAAACAGGGCCACCGTCGTCACCCCGAGCAGCAGCGAGTACGGATGCAGGAGGCTCCAGAAGGTGCCGCCAAACTCGCCGCGGTCGTCAATCGGGATGCCCCACGCAATGTTGCCCATGGCTACGCCGATCAGGAGGCTCGACAAAATGCTCCCGACGCTGAAGCCGATGTCCCACATCTGCCGCCACCAGTGCATGGGCTGTTTGCTGCGGAACTCGATGGCCACCGCCCGGAAGATCAGCGCCACCAGCAAGAGCACGAACGCCAGGTAGAACCCGGAGAAAACCGTCGCATAGACATTCGGGAACGCCGCAAACAGGGCGCCGCCGCCCGTCACCAGCCACACTTCGTTCCCGTCCCAAACCGGCCCGATGGCATTGAGCATCACGCGGCGTTCCTCGTCACTCTTGGTGAACAGGTGCAGCGCGCCGACGCCCAGGTCGAACCCATCGAGCATGGCGTAGCCCGTGAACAGCACCCCAATCAGGATGAACCAGGCGGCGTTGAGATCGAGCTGGCCGAAGTTCATATTCTCCTTTCGGGCATGGCCAGCTTCCCGCTCGGCGTCAAGTCCGCCGCGTCCGGCCCATGCCGTATCTTGTCGTCGAGCAGATAGAGGAAGACGGCGAAAAGCAGCACGTAAACCACGCTGAAGAGCACAATAGCCGTCAGCACCGCCTCGGCCTTGACCACGGCGGACAACCCTTCCGAGGTGCGGAGCAGGCCATAGACGATCCAGGGCTGGCGGCCGACCTCAGCGGCGAACCAGCCGCATTGGTTGGCAATCTGCGGCCCCAGCACGGAGAACGTGAGCAGCCACAGCAGCCAGCGATTCTCGAACAACGACCCGTGCCAGAAGTAGAGAAAGCCCAGCCCCGCGACGAGGATCATCCCGAAGCCCACCGCCACCATGATATGGTAGAATTGGAAGCAGAGGTTGACCGGCGGCCGGTCCTCCGGCTTGAAGTCTTGCAGACCCCGGATCGGTTTGGTGGTGTCCTCGGACACGAGAAAGCTGAGCAGGCCGGGAATGGCCAATTCGCCTTTGATCCGCTCCGACTTCTCGTCCACCCAGCCGAACAGGGTCAGCGGCGCGCTGGTTGTGGTTTGATAGAGTCCCTCGAAGGCGGCCAGCTTGACCGGCTGGTTCTTGGCCACCCCCACCGCGCTCCCGTGCCCGCTGATCAGTTGCAGCAGCGAGGCCGCCATGCCGACCACCAGCCCGAACCGCAGAGACGCGCGCGCGAACTCCACGTGTCGCTTCTTGAGCAGATACCAGGCGCTCACGCTGACGACCAGGAACGCGCCCGCCTGCCACGCTCCGCACAACACGTGCAGCAGCCGGTCCATCGCGGAGGGATTGAATACCATCTGCCAGAAGTCCGTGATCTCGGCCCGGGCCTTGAGGCCTTCTCCGACGATGTGAAAGCCGGCCGGGGTTTGCATCCACGAGTTCGCCACCACAATCCAGACGGCGCTGAAATGCGCGCCGAGGCATACCATGCAGGTGGCCAGAAAATGCACCCCGCGGCTGACGCGATCCCAGCCGAACAGCAGCACGGCCAGAAAGCCCGATTCCAGGAAGAACGCAAAGATGCCCTCCGCCGCCAGGGCGCTGCCGAACACATCGCCCACATAACGCGAGTAGGTCGCCCAGTTGGTGCCGAACTCGAACTCCAGCACGATGCCCGTCGCTACTCCGATGGCGAAGGTGAGCGCGAAGACCTTGGTCCAAAACCGGGCCATTTGGTGATAGAGCGGGTTGCGGGTCTTGAGCCACATCGCTTCGATGATCACCAGCATGACGCCCAACCCAATGCTCAGCGGAGGGTAAATGTAATGGAACGCGGTGGTAAGCGCGAACTGCAGCCGCGAAAGCAAGAGCACGTCCATAACTGGCTGCTATGAATACCAGCCCTCCGGCCCCGGGTCAACGACCCCTGCGAAGGTTTCCGCCCGGCGCTGCCGGCACCCTGGCCAGGGCTGCCTCGCCGAGGCAGTTGGGGCGGCGGCTCCCTGCTTAGGCAACACATTACGTGCAGGGTAATGAAAACACGTCGGCTTTTGGTGGCGGAGGGCGTCCATCGGGCCGGGCGTGAGTTGATCGGATGGTCAAATTTCCGCTTCACAAGCTTGCGCCCCCGGCAGCAAAGCTGCTAACAGACAGCCAGCCGGCAAATACAGACTTGATGCTCCTATGCGACAGAACTCTCTAACCTGTGCGTTTTCTTTCGAAACCGGATTGCCGGCATCGTGCCAGCTTACACGGTCCGGAAGACGAATGCCGGCAGCATGCCGGCGCTCTAACCTCCGCGCCGGGTTGTTCCTTGGCGTGATGGTTGCGGCTGGTGGCGCCTTTGACTCGCGCGCCGCGTTGCATCACTCGCCCAACGATGTCAATGTGCCCCAACCCATGCGCGAGTTCCGCGGCGCGTGGGTGGCCACAGTCGGGAACATTGACTGGCCCTCGCGCAAAGGGCTCAGCAGCGGCGAACAGCAGGCTGAGCTGCTCGCGATCCTGGACCGGGCTGTTCGGCTCAAGTTGAACGTGGTGATCTTCCAGGTCCGGCCCGCGTGCGACGCCATGTACGCCTCGCGCATCGAGCCGTGGTCGGAATACCTGACCGGCACCATGGGCCGCGCGCCGCAGCCCTTCTATGATCCGCTGGCGTTTGCCGTCGCCGAAGCGCACAAGCGGGGGCTGGAGCTGCACGCGTGGTTCAATCCGTATCGCGCGCGGGTGCTGGCCAGCGGCTCGCCCGCCTCCGCCGGACATGTCAGCAAGCGACAGCCGCAACTGGTGCGGCAGTACGGGAGATACCTCTGGCTCGATCCGGGCGAGAAGGAGGTGCAGGACTACTCCCTCAGCGTCATTATGGACGTGGTCAAACGCTATGACGTGGATGGCATCCACTTCGACGATTACTTCTATCCCTACAAGGAGCGCGACGCCACGGGCAGGGAAATGGATTTCCCGGACGAGGCGAGCTGGCGGCGGTATGGCGCGAAAGGCAAGTTGAGCCGCGACGATTGGCGGCGCGAGAACGTGAACCGCTTCGTCGAGCGTGCCTATACGTCCATCAAATCGGCCAAGCCCTGGGTGAAGTTTGGCGTGAGCCCGTTCGGCATCTGGCGTCCCGGCTACCCGGCGCAGATCAAAGGTCTCGACGCCTACGCCGCGCTGTATGCGGACTCGCGCAAATGGCTGGCCAGCGGGTGGCTGGATTATTTCGCGCCCCAGCTCTACTGGGCCGTCGAGCCGCCGGACCAGAGCTTTCCGGTGCTGCTCAAATGGTGGATCGCCCAAAACCCCCGGGGCCGGTTAGTCGTCGCGGGGATGGATTCCACGAAAGCCGGCCGAGCCTCCTCCAGCGCGAATGCCGATCCCGGCCGGCGGAGCCGCAGTTGGCCACCCGAAGAGATCGTAAACCAAATCCGCATCGCGCGCGACGCCCCGAACGTCGGCGGCCATATCCATTGGAACATGCGCGCCCTGATGCGCGGCGCCAGCCTGAATGAGGCGCTCACGCGGGAAGTCTATCAACAACCCGCCCTGGTGCCGGCCTTGCGCTGGCTGGGCGGTTCCACGCCCGGCAAACCCAAACTGGCGCTGGCCAAGACCCCGAGCGGCGCCAAGGCGAAAGTCACGTGGGCTGCGACGGGTTCCGGCAAAACGTGGCTTTGGCTGGCCCAAGCCCGCCGCGCCGGCCAATGGAGCAGCCAGGTGCTGCCGGGCACGACCGCGGCGATGACCTGGGCTGCCGTCGTGCCGGAGGTCGTCGCCGTTTCCGCCGTGGACCGCAAGGGCAATATCAGCAGCCCCGCCGTGCTGAGCCTGACGAGGAGATGATTTTGGAAGGGCTGTAAGCCGAATTCTGTCTGCGCTCTTGCGAGCGGAGAGAATCATTTGTCTGAGCAGCCAGTACCCGGAACCTGTTCCGCAGAACGGAACGTGGAGCGGGCCGCTCCGGGGTCCCCTATTTGGCCTTGCACCCGATGGGGTTTTCCGTGCCTCCGCGCTTGCGCTTGGAGCGGTGGGCTCTTACCCCACCTTTTCACCCTTACCGGCGGTTCTTGCGAACTGCCGGCGGTATGTTCTCTGTGGCACTGTCCGTCGGCACGCCTCGCGGCGTGGCCTCCCGCGTGTATCCGGCAGCCGGCCTTCTTGCGTCGGCCCCGCCGGTTACGCGGCATCGCGCCCTGTGGTGTTCGGACTTTCCTCCTCCCCCGGATTGCTCCGGGAGAAGCGATCCTCCACCCTTCCAAAATCAAGGCGAATATACTCCCCGCCCGTGTGACTGACAAGCGAGCAGGCAGGATGGATGCAGTCAATGCCTTCCGAAGTGCTCGCTGGGCAGGTTCCGGAAGCGCCCGAGTGCGGGGACGAGGCCGCAGTGGCCGCTTCAGGCAGTCCTTTTACCCCTCTTCGATCAGGCGGTAGCCAACGCCCGGTTCGGTAACCAACAGCCGGGGTTTTGCGGGCTCCCGTTCGAGTTTCTCGCGCAGATGGGCTACATAGACCCGCAGGTAATGGGTCTGCTCGGTGTAATTGGGGCCCCAAACTTCCCGGAGAATATGGCGATGGGTCAACACCTTGCCCGAGTGCTGCACGAACAGCCGCAGCAGAGAGTACTCTGTCGCGGTCAGTTTGACCTCGGTGCCTTCGAGCTTGACGACGCGGGCGGTCAAATCCACCTCCAGCCTCCCGGAGCGAAACACCGAAACCTCCGGTGCGGGTTCGGCGTGGCGCCGGGCGACGCGCAAGCGCGCCAGCAGTTCGCCCGTGCCGAACGGCTTCGTGACGTAGTCGTCCGCCCCGTGATCGAGCGCGGCGATCTTGTCCTCCTCGCGGTCGCGGACCGAGAGCACCAGGACCGGCACGCGGCTCCACTCCCGCAATCGCCGGAGCACGGCCACTCCGTCCATGTCGGGCAGCCCCAGGTCCAGGATCACTACATCCGGCTTCCGCTGCGCGGCTTCGGTGATGGCGTCCTGGCCGGTGGCGGCTTCGAGGACGCGGTAGCCATCTGCTTCGAGACACACCCGCAGCAGCCGGCGAATCTGCACTTCGTCGTCCACCACCAGAGCCATCGGTTTGGGCTTGTCGCTCATACGCTGGCCTCCGCCACCGGCGGCGCCTTGCTCAACGGAAGCCGTGCGCTGAAGGCTGCTCCACCTCCGGGCCGGTTCTCGGCCGTTACCTGCCCGCCCTGGGCTTCCACGAACCCTTTCACAATCGCCAGACCCAGCCCGGTGCCGCCCGCCGGCACACTCGGCCCCCGGTAAAACTTGTCGAAGACGAAGGGCAGCGCCTCCGCCGGCAGCCCGCGCCCCCGGTCCGCGACCGTCAGGACCAGCGCGTCCGGCTCCGCGGCGGCACGGATGTGAATGGGAGTCCCAGGCTGCGTATGCACCGCGGCGTTCAGAAGCAAGTTCCCCAGAACCTGCTGCATCAGGACGAAATCCAGCTTCACCAACGGCAGCCCGGAACCCAGCTCCACACTGACCTCATGCCCCCTTAACTCCCCCTCCAGGTCCTTCAATGTGGTTTGGATCAGGTCGGCCACGTCGCACCAATCGAGCTTGGGTTTCACGTGGCCGGTTTCCAGCCTTGCGATGTCCAGCAAGTTGCCCACGAGCCGGTTCAAGCGCCGGCTGGCCTCCTGGATTTCATCCACCATGGCCCGCTGAAAACCCGTGCCCCCGCCCGCCTCGCTCAAGCTGCTGGCGGCGCTCGTAATCGCCGCGATGGGTGTCCGAATCTCGTGCGAGATAGAGTTGAGCAGCGCTTTGCTCAGGCGTTCGGACTCGGCCACCAGCTTGGACTGCTGCTCGGCATCCCGCAGCCGCTGCCGATCCAGCACCAGCCCGATCTGGCGGACGAAGGACTCCAGCAAATCCCGCCGTTCGGTGGTCAGCAACGCGCTACCATGGACGCGCAAGCTGAGCACGCCCAGCGCCCGCTCGCCGGCCGTCAGCGGCAGGTGCAAACCTTCGGCCGAGGGCAGCGTGTCCGTATCCCGGCCCGCCGGCTGCCGGTGCAGAAAAGCCCACGTCGCCACGCTTTTCTCCTTCTCCGTCAGGGGCCACGTGCTTGCGAAATAGGAGGTTAGCGCCCCCTCCGCCCCCTCTTGCGGCAGCGAGAGCGCGACCTCGGCCTCAGCCGCCTTGCCGACCTCCCGGATCACGATGGCCAGCAAATCGGCGAAGTCCGAGGCTTGGGCCAGCTCCCGCGTCAGCAGGTAGAGCGCGGTGGAGCGCTGCTCCCGGCGTCGCTCGGCCGCCTGCTCCGAGCGCAAACGTGCCGCCAGGTGTCCCATCGCCAGCGCCACGACAAAGTAAGTGATGAACAGCATCACGTCCGTCGGACCGCCGATACGGAAGGTGAAAAGGGGCGGCACGAACAAGAAGTTCCAAAGGAGTGCCGTGGCGGTCGCGGCCACCAGCGTAGGGCCGCGTCCAACGAACATCGCCAGGATCACGACGCTCAGCAGATAGACCAGCGCCAGCGACTGGTAGCCGAGCCAGCGTTGGAGCACCGCGTTCAGTCCGGTCACAGCCGCCACGACCCCCAGGGCGACGCCGTAGTCCCGCGCCGACGCCGCGTCCAACCGTGGCAGGGGCGTCGGCCGCGGCGCCGGGCCTTCCCCCTCCGCCCGGACCGCATGGATGTCAATGTGCCCGCTGTCGCGGATGAGGCGGTTGAGCAGCGAGCCGCCGCGCAACAGCTCCAGCGCCCGCCAGCCCACGGGCTTGCCAATGACCATCTGCGTCACGTTCTGCTCGCGCGCGACCCGCAGCAGGCCCCGCGCAACATCGTTGTCGGTTGTGGTAATCACTTGCGCCCCCAGTTCGCGCGCCAGCGCCAAGTGGCGGGACAGCCGGGTTTGCTCAGCCTCAACGAGCGGTCTGGGCAACTCGACGTACACCGCCAGCCAGCCCGCCTGCAACTCACCGGCCAAGCGACGCGTCCAGCGCACCAGCGATGCCGAGGTCGGGCTGGCGCTCACAGCGACCAGCAGCCGTTGGCCGGTTTTCCAGGGGTCGGCCACTCCGTGCGCCTGGCGGTAGGCCAGCACATCCTGGCCCACGTGCTCGGCGGCGAACCGGAGCGCCAGTTCGCGCAACGCCGCCAGGTTGCCGGGCCGGAAGAAGTGCTCCTGCGCCGCGCGGGCCGATTCCGGCACATAGACCTTGCCGGCGGCCAGCCGCGCTCGCAGCTCTTCAGGCGGCAGGTCCACCAGCTCGAACTCCGCTCCGTCCAGAACGCTGTCTGGCACCGTTTCGCGAATGGCCACCCCGGTGATTTGACGCACCACCTCGGCCCGGCTCTCCACATGCTGCACATTGAGCGTGGTGAAGACGTCAATGCCCGCGTCCAGCAATTCCACCACGTCCTGGCAGCGTTTGGGGTGCCGCGAGCCGGGCGCGTTGGTGTGGGCCAACTCATCCACGAGCGCCAACTGCGGCCGCCGGGCCAGCAATGCATCCAGGTTCATCTCCGGCAGGCTCATGCCGCGATACTCGACCTGAAGGCGCGGGATGGCCGGCAGCCCCTGCGCCAGGGCATCGGTCTCCTTCCGTCCGTGCGTTTCGACGTAGCCCGAGACCACGTCCCGGCCTGCCGCCAGCTCACGCCGGGCGCCTTCCAGCATGGCGTAGGTCTTGCCGACGCCGGGCGCCATGCCGAAGAAGACCTTGAGCTTGCCACGCTTCTTTCCGGCCTCGTCCTCTTGCAGGGCCGCCAGCAGCGCGTCAGGGTTGGGCCGTAGTTCGTCCACGACCCTAGTGTAGCCGATCGAGAGCCATGTTCACCTCCAAAACATTCACCCGCAGCTCTCCCAGCAAACCCAAATCCGGCGGGTCGGTATGTTGCCTTACCACCTCAAGGACCTGCGCCAGCGCGAAACCGCGGGCTTTGGCAACCCGTGCCGCCTGAATTCCCGCGTTGGCCGGGCTGATCTGCGGGTCGAGCCCGCTGCCCGAAGCCGTGACCGCGTCCGCCGGAATGGGAGCGTTGGTCCCCAAGCCGTTTTCGGTGCGGTAAGCGGCCACGCGCTGGGCGATCGAATCCCGCAGCCTCTGCGAGGTCGGACCGAGGTTGCTGCCGCTGGAGCTGGTGGCGTCGTAGCCTTTGCCGGCGGCCGAAGGACGCGGGTGGAAATATTTGTCGGCTGTAAACGGCTGCCCGATCAGGCGCGAGCCCTGAATGTTTCCGCTAGCATCCGCCATCAAGCTGCCGTTGGCCTTCCACGGGAAAAGCGCTTGGCCGAGGCCGAACACGACTAGCGGATAGAGACCGCAGCATACGACCGCCAGAACGAGGGTGGCCAGCACGGCACTGCGAAGTTCGGAAAGCAGCTCCTTCATAGAATCTAAACAAGTTGGAGGGCGGTGATAGCGATGTCTATCAGCTTGATCCCGACAAAGGGTATGACGACGCCCCCCAGCCCATAGATGAGCAGGTTGCGCCGCAGAATCGCCACCGCCCCGATGGGCTTATAGACCACGCCCCTCAGCGCCAGGGGGATGAGCGCGATGATGATGAGCGCGTTGAAGATCACGGCGCTCAGAATGGCGCTGGTCGGGCTGTGCAGGTGCATGATGTTGAGCGGGGCGATGGCCGGGAAAGTCGCCATGAGCATTGCGGGGATGATGGCGAAATACTTCGCGATGTCGTTGGCGATGCTGAACGTAGTGAGCGAACCGCGGGTGATGAGGAGTTGCTTGCCGATCTCCACGATCTCGATGAGCTTGGTCGGGTTGCTGTCCAGATCAACCATGTTGCCGGCCTCACGCGCGGCTTGGGTGCCGGTGTTCATTGCCACACCCACGTCCGCCTGCGCCAGCGCCGGGGCGTCGTTGGTGCCGTCGCCGGTCATGGCCACCAGGTGACCGGCGGCTTGTTCGGCGCGAATCCGCGTGAGCTTAGCCTCGGGGGTGGCCTGGGCGATGAAGTCGTCCACGCCCGCCTCCGCCGCGATGGCAGCGGCGGTAAGAGGGTTGTCGCCAGTGATCATCACCGTGCGAATGCCCATTTTCCGCAGTTGGGCGAACCGTTCCTTGATGCCGCCCTTGACGACGTCCTTGAGTTGCACCACCCCGAGGACCTCGGGCCCTTCCGCCACCACGAGCGGCGTGCCGCCCGAGCGGGAGATTTCATCCACCGTCGCGCTGACGGTTGGTGGGAACATGCCGCCCAGTCGGTCTATGTGCGCGCGCATGGCCTCGGCGGCGCCTTTGCGAATGCAGCGGACGGACGGCTCAACCTCCGGTCCGTTCCAACGAGTATCCAACAAGGTTGCCGTCGCTTGATCTGCCCTGGCGGGTGCGCCGCCGCCGCCGGCCCTGTCAGACGGGTGCAGGTAAACCTCCTCTGAGCCCAACGCCGCCTCAATTCGGATTTCGGCCTTCGGGCTTCCTTCGCCCTTCGGCCTTCGGACTTCGGACTTCCCATACAGGTCCACCCCGCTCATGCGCGTCTGCGCCGTGAACGGCACGAACCGAGCGTGCGGTTCAGCCACCTCGCGGGCGCGCAAGTTGAACTGCTGTTTGGCCAGGACCACCACCGAGCGGCCTTCGGGCGTTTCATCCGCCAGCGACGCCAGTTGGGCGGCATCGGCCAATCTTTCGGACTTGATCCCTGGCGCCGGGATAAAGGCCGTGGCCATGCGGTTGCCCAAGGTGATGGTGCCGGTTTTGTCCAGCAGCAACACGTCCACGTCCCCGGCGGCCTCGACCGCGCGGCCACTGGTGGCCATGACATTGCGCCGGATCAGCCGGTCAATGCCACTGATCCCGATGGCGCTGAGCAGTCCGCCAATCGTCGTGGGGATGAGGCAAACGAGCAGCGCCACCAGAACGGGCACCGTGAAGACGGCGCCGGAGTAAATGCCGAAAGGCTTGAGCGTTACACATACCAACAGGAAGATGAAGGTAAGGGCCGCCAGCAGGATCGTCAGGGCAATCTCGTTGGGTGTCTTTTGGCGCCTGGCCCCTTCAACCATTCCTATCATGCGGTCCAGGAAGGCATTGCCCTTCTCCTGCGTCACACAAATCACAATACGGTCACTGATGACCCGAGTGCCCCCAGTGACGGCGCTGCGGTCGCCGCCGCTTTCGCGGATGACCGGCGCCGATTCGCCGGTGATAGCGGATTCATCCACGCTGGCGATGCCTTCCACCACCTCGCCGTCTGCGGGGATCAGGTCTCCGGCTTCACAGACCACCCTGTCGCCTTTCTGCAACAGGGGCGCGGGCACCTTTTCCTCGCGGCCCTCCCGCAGGCGGCGTGCGATGGTGTCCTTGCGGGCCTTGCGCAACGCGTCGGCCTGCGCCTTGCCGCGCCCCTCGGCCACGGCCTCGGCGAAATTGGCAAACAGGACGGTGAACCAGAGCCAGAGCGCCAGTTGGGCAATAAACCCGCGCTCAGCCGGCGAGGTGAAGATGCCCGCTGTGGTCAGCACGGCGCCGACCATGGTGACGAACATCACCGGGTTCTTGACCATCAGCCGCGGATTGAGCTTGAGGAAGGAACCGACGATGGCGGGGCCGACGATGCTCCAATCAAAGAGAGAAGGTGCTTTGTGGGTCATGGGGCGTGATGCGTGAAACGTGAAACGTGAAACGTGAAACGTGATGCGTGATGCGTGATCCGTGCCTGTTAGTAGAGGGTGCCCTGGGCGGTGAGGAAGTGCTCGACGACCGGGCCCAGGGTCAGTGCGGGCAGGAAGTTGAGGGCTCCCACCAGGAGGACTGTGCCCACGAGCAGCACCACAAAGGTAGGGCCGGCGACCGGGAACGTGCCGGAACTGGGCGGAGCGATCTTCTTCTGCGCCAGGGAACCCGCCAGCGCCATAATCGGGATGATCATCAGGAACCGGCCAATGAGCATCGCCAGGCCCAGGGTGGTGTTATACCAGGGCGTGTTGGCAGTCAGGCC
Source organism: uncultured Verrucomicrobiota bacterium (assembly GCA_964625855.1). Taxonomy (GTDB): domain Bacteria; phylum Verrucomicrobiota; class Verrucomicrobiia; order Limisphaerales; family UBA8199; genus JAPLUA01. The sequence goes on from CAZVFC010000002.1 coordinate 236,519, forward strand.
CGCAAACGCGCTGCCGTTGTTGCCAGTGCCCGAGCTGTAGGCGTAGAGCATTTCACTCAAGCCATGCGGGCCGGTGTTGTTGAGACCTGCCAGACCCCAGTTGCTGACCGAGGCCCAGGCGGCGAACCCCAGAATCGAAACCGCCAGCACCAGCAGCGATAGCATGGCCATCTTCACCTCGTACGATTGAATCTTCTTGCCCAGATACTCGGGTGTCCGGCCCACCATCAGCCCGGCGATGAATACGGCCAGCACCACGAACACCAGCATGCCGTAGAGACCCGCCCCGACTCCGCCAATGATGATTTCCCCAAGCTGGATGTTGAAGAGCGGGACCAATCCGCCCAGCGCGGTGAATGAGTCGTGCATCGAGTTCACCGCCCCGCAGGAGGCCGCCGTGGTGATCGTAGCGAACAGGGCCGAATTGAAGATGCCGAAGCGCACTTCCTTGCCTTCCATGTTGCCGCCAGCCGCAGCCACGCCAAGCTGCTGGTGAATCGGGTTGCCCGCTGCCTCCGAGCGCCAGCACAGCAAGGTGCCCGCCAGGAACAACGCCATCATGGCCGCCCACACCGACCAGCCGTGCGCCTGGTTCTTCACCATCCGCCCCAGGTAGTAGGTCAGGCCGCTGCCGATCGCGACGATGGAGAGCATCTGGATGAAGTTCGAGAGGGGAGTGGGATTCTCGAAGGGATGTGCCGCATTGGCGTTCATGAAGCCACCGCCATTGGTTCCCAGCATTTTCATAGCAATCTGCGACGCCACCGGACCCTGGGCAACCACCTGTTCGGTCACGATCTGTTCCTCCATGACCGGCTTGCCGTCAGGCCCTTTGATGGTCACGCCTTGGTCATTCTTCTTCTCCACCTGGAACTTCATTGGCTCCAGGAGCTTGGCCTTGGTGTATGGCTTGAAGTTCTGGATCATGCCTTGTGAGATCAGGAACACGGCGAATACCAGGCAGATAGGCACCAGCAGGTAATAGGTCGTTCGCACCAGGTCCACCCAGAAATTGCCCAAAGTCCGGGCCGAGTGCCGGGCAATGCCGCGGACCAGAGCCGCCGCGATGGCGATCCCCGTTGCTGCCGAGACGAAGTTATGGATCACCAGCGCGACCATCTGCGAGAGATAGGACAGGGTGGATTCGCCGCCGTAGCTCTGCCAATTGGTGTTGGTGGTGAAGCTCACGGCGGTATTAAAAGCCAAGTGTGGGCTCATGGGACCGAATCCTTGCGGATTGAGCGGGAGCCACTGCTGCAACCGCAGGATCGCGTAGGTAAACAGGCAGCCCACCAGGCTGAAAAGCAGCATGGCAATCGTGTATCCCTTCCAATCCTGCTCCTTGTCGGGCTTGACCCCCATCAGCCGGTAGGTGATCCGCTCGATGGGCTTGACTACCGGGTCCAGCCAGGTGCGGCCATTGGCATCCAGGACCTGTAGCAGGTAGAGCCCCAGCGGTTTCGTGATGAGGGCAAGCGCCCCTAGGAACAAAGCAAGCTGTAACCAGTCAATGGAACGCATAGTGGTGTGCTCCCTAGAACTTCTCCGGCCGAATCATGGCCACGAGCAAATACACGAACAGCAGCAAGGCAATGACGCCGACGATAATGTTCTCCATGGGCGCCCCTTACATTTTCTCGCAGAGGCGGACATACAGCCCCCCAACCACGAAAAACAGCACCACAACTCCGACATACACCAAATCCATCATACGTTCCTCTCTTCCACTAAAGCCGATTTATTCATGCGCCAACCTGCCACCACCGCACCCAGGCCGTTAATCAAAACACGGCCCCGAAGCATTAAAACTTCGTCAAAACGGCCCCCCAGCCCCTGGCTCGTCCTCACGCTCGGTTGAGCAAACCCAGTCCGATCCTATGGCCAAGTTGGCGAAACCGAGCTTGATGCGCCCCTGGGTCCTGCGCGGACACCACCACCGCTCCCGGCAATCGGGACATGCGCGGAGCGCGGCTGTCCTCAGCCGCAGCACGTGCGCAAGGGAGTGGCTCTCGGGACACTGGGGGAGACCCGCATAGTCGGGGCTGCTGCGGCTGAGGACAGCCGCGCTCCGGTGGCGGGGTCGAGACGCGCCCGTCCTTCGCTCCTTCGCACCCGGGCAAAATTGTGCTGGCGGATCAGCGGGGGTCTTGTATGGTTCAGGACTCCTTTACAAATACACTATATGGAACCAAAAGCTGACATTGCCGTAATTGGGCTGGCTGTGATGGGCCAGAATCTGATTTTGAACATGAACGACCACGGCTTCACCGTGGCCGCCTACAACCGCACCGTCTCGAAGGTGGACGATTTCCTGAACAAGGAAGCCAAGGATACCCATGTCGTGGGAGCGCACTCCATCGCCGAGATGGTCGCCCTGCTCAAGAAACCCCGCCGCGTCATGCTCATGGTCAAAGCCGGCAAGGCGGTGGACGAATTTATTGACCAGGTCATCCCGCACCTGGAGGCCGGCGATATCATCATTGACGGCGGCAACTCCCTCTTCCAGGACACCATCCGCCGGACGAAATACGTGGAAAGCAAGGGGCTGCTCTACATCGGCACCGGGGTATCCGGCGGCGAAGAAGGCGCCCGCCGAGGCCCGAGCATCATGCCCGGCGGATCACCCGCGGCCTGGCCACACGTGAAGGACATCTTTCAGAAAATCTCGGCCAAAGTGGAGGACGGTTCACCCTGCTGTGACTGGGTGGGCGAGAACGGCGCCGGCCATTACGTCAAGATGGTTCACAATGGCATCGAATACGGCGACATGCAGCTCATCTGCGAAGCCTACAACCTCATGCGGACCGGCCTGGGAATGAACGCCGACCAGATGCACCAGGTCTTCGCCGAGTGGTATCAAGGCGAGCTCAATTCCTACCTCGTCGAGATCACCCGCGACATCCTCGCCTACAAGGACCAGGACGGCCAGCCGCTCGTGGACAAGATCCTCGATACCGCCGGGCAGAAGGGGACCGGCAAATGGACTGTCATCTCCTCGCAGGACCTGGGCATACCCATCACGCTAATTGCCGAAGCTGTGTATGCGCGCTGCATTTCCGCGCTCAAGGAAGACCGCGTCGCCGCCGCCAAGAAACTCAAAGGGCCCAAGTCCGCGATCTCCGGCGATCACAAGCAGCTCATTGAAGATATCCGGCGGGCACTCTACGCCTCCAAGATCATCTCCTACGCGCAAGGTTACATGCTCATGCGCGCCGCCGCCAAGGAACACAACTGGAACCTCAATTACGGCGGTATCGCCCTCATGTGGCGCGGCGGTTGCATCATCCGCAGCGTGTTCCTGGGCAAGATCAAGGAGGCCTTCGACAAAAACGCGGGGCTGTCGAATCTCCTGCTCGATCCGTTCTTCCGGAAGGCGATCAAGGACTGCCAGCGCTCGTGGCGCAAGGTTGTCGCCCTGGCGGCTCGCAAAGGCATCCCGGTGCCCGCGTTCAGCACCGCCCTGGCCTTCTACGACTCCTATCGCAGCGCGTGGCTGCCGGCCAACCTCCTCCAGGCCCAGCGCGACTACTTCGGCGCCCACACCTACGAGCGCGTGGACCAGCCTCGCGGCCAGTTCTTCCATACCAACTGGACCGGGCACGGCGGCACGACGGCTTCAGGCACCTACACGGTGTAGGGATTTACGATTTGCGATTAACGATTGACGCGCTCAGTTGGCCTGAGCGGTTGATCGGTAGTGATTGACTGTGCGGAGCGCGGACCTTGCTCTGCGCTCCGCACACTGTCGTTCCAGGACTTGGTTTCCCACTGCGATAGTCGAGACTCCATTCAATCCGCGAGGCTCTGTGGATGAACTGTCTCGCGAAGCGTATGGAGTGCGCGGAGCTTGCTCCCGCTTTCGCCCCTCCCCGCCTACGACAGCGCCAGCAAGCTGGACGCACTCCACACGCTTCGCGCAGTTCGGTTGCGCCTTTGTTGCCCTTCGCGCCTTCGCGTCTTCGCTGTTAATCCCCTTTGCCCGCTGCTGCGCTTACCCGTCGAACCTTGATCTCCCGCAGCGCGGTTGAGGTCTGCCAGGCTGCCAGACCGATGGGCATCGAAAGCTCGATGTCGCCCGGCCGCACCGAGACCCGCCGGTCCGCGATGTCCACATCCACGAGCTTGTCCTTGTCAATCCAGGCTTGGATCTTCTTCTCCGTCACACGAATCCGGATCCGGTACCAGCGGCCCGACTCGAAGTTGGTGAACTTAGTGGTCTCGTTCTCGGACGCGTCCATGCCGTCCAGGCTTGAGATACCCACGAGCGAGCCCCCCCAACCGCCGACGATCAAACTGCAGCCGTTGGTCCCGACCGGCACCGTCAGCCCGCAGAAGAAGTCCGAGCCCATCAGCCGCATGGCATCGAGCGCAACCTCGTAGTTCATGGTGGGGAAATCGTTCGTGAAGTTGATCCCGGTGAACGGGTCGCCCATGCTCAGGACGATCACGCCCGACTGACACAGCACCTCGCCGTGGCCCCCGAATGGAGTCTCGCGCCAGCCCTTCAGGCTCTCCCCGTCGAACATCGTTTGCCAGCCTTCCCCCTCGAACGGCGCCGGCGGCTGGCTCGCGCCCGGCGGCAGCACCACCGTCGTCTCCGCAGGCATCGCGGGCGGCGGCGCAGCCGGCTCCTGCCGTTGCGGCGCCGGCTCAGGTGCCGGTCTGGCTGCTTCCGACGCACAGCCGGCTGCCAGCCCCAGGCAAGCCGAGAGCGCCAAGGTCCGCATCCATTCCATACTTGCTTTGCTCATATCGCTTTTCTTCGTTGCAACTCTAGCTTTCCCTTCCCCGCTCGACCAGACATCATTTCCCACCCATGAATATGCCGACTTTTCTTCGCGCCCAGTCCGACGGGGTCCTCCTGTCGGTGAAGCTCCAGCCGCGCGCCTCGGCCAACGAAATCGGCGAGGCCCTCGGCGGCGAACTCCGCATTAAAGTCACCGCGCCGCCCGTTGAAGCCGCCGCCAATGAGGCGCTGCTCAAGATCCTGGCGCAGCAACTGCACTGCCCCCGGAACCGCGTAGACATCGTCCGCGGCCATACCTCGCGCCATAAGGTGGTCAAGCTGTATGGCATGGCCCCGGAAACGGTGGCCGAAAAGCTGGGCAAGACCTAACCAGAATACTTCACGGGCGCCTCGGCTATTTCTCGGCGACCACCGGGTTCCGGAGAATCCCGGCTCCCTCGAGTTCGACCTCCGCGACGTCGCCGGGCTTGATCGCCGAGGTCTTACCCGGTGTGCCGGTGAAAATCAGGTCGCCCGGATGCAGGGTGACGTACTGACTGATATAACTGACCAGCGCGCGCACGCCGTGGATCAGATGGTCGGTCTTTTCCTCCTGAACCACCTGGCCGTTGAGCCGCATCGTCAGCTTGAGATTGTCGTAATCCACCCCGGTGACGATGTAGGGGCCGACCGGACCGAAGGTATCGGTCCCCTTGGCTCGCCACCATTGGATGTCCTTGCGATCCTTGTCGTTCTGCCAGATCCGCTCGCTCACATCGTTGCCGGGAGTGACGCCGAAGACATACTCCAGCGCCTTCTCCTTTGGCACCTTGCGGCAGGTCTTCCCGATGACGATGACCATCTCGGCTTCGTAATGCACCACCTCGGAATCCCTGGGCAGCACGATCGGTTCCCCGGTGGCAATCAGGCAAGAGGGGCCTTTGTGGAACGCCTGCGGAATCTGGAACTGGGTCGGAACCGCCTCATTGCCCAGGTGGCTCCGGTAATTGCCAGCCATCGCCAGAACCTGCGTGGGCTTCGTCGGGGTGAGAACCTTGACTTCCTTCAGCGGAAAGCGGGTCTCGGTCTTGGACCATTTGCCGAACAGGTCTCCCGCAAGCTGCCGGACCTGATCGCCCTCCACCATGCCGTAAGTGATCGTATCCCCTTTCTGAAAGCGGAGGAACCGGACCGGCTCGGCGGCAGGAATGACGCCGGATGCTGCGAACAGGAACAGCGCGGCGCAGATCTGCGCTACACAGTTCAGGGAGACTGGCTTTTCCATCGTGTTCATGCCCGGTGAGTTTATGCCGTGGCGCGCGCGCGGCAAGGGTTTATCCCAGTCCTGTTCCATAGCCATGCCGCCGGGGATGAACGGCGCATGATTCAACCCTGTAAGTTCCTCGCATCAGCCCAGTTGCAGCCATCGAATCGGCCTCCGCCCCTGCGAGCAGCACCGTTTAGGCAACCGTGTGGGCCCGGTTATACCCCGGTGAGTATCCCATGTTGGCCGGCCCACATGGGATACTCACCGGGGTATCGTCGGCCAGACACCGGAGGCACGCGCTGACGTTGCTGCAGCACTGGGAGTGGACATTCGCATGGGATCGCTCGCGGGCTTGCCGCAGCCTTTCATTCGGTTCAACCTGCACAGGATGACAATCTCCAAAATCCTCCTTCTTCTGCTTGGCCTGGCCGGGCCTGTGGCCGCGCACGCAGCGGCTCGCGCTGACTGGCTGCTTGATCCTTCGTCCTTCAAGGCGCGGGTCCTCAGAAGCGCGGATGGCCGCGAGGTTGTGTTGGACAACGGCCTGGTGCGCCGCGTCTTTCGCCTGGCGCCCAACGCAGCCACGGTCTCGTTCGAAAACCTGATGACGGGTGAATCTATCATCCGCGGAGTGCGGCCGGAGGCGCGCGTGGTGCTGCATGGTGTCCGTTACGAGATCGGTGGCCTGGGCGGCCAGCCGGTGCAGAGTTTTCTCAAGCCGGCGTGGATCGAGACGCTGGAGGCGAAGCCCGATGCATTCCAGTTCGCCAGCTTAAAGACGGGACAGACGGAGGCGCGGTTTCCCTGGAAGAAGCGCAGCGAGTGGATGCCCAGAGATTTGCCCTGGCCACCGCCAGGTGTGTCGCTGACGCTGGAGTTTAGTCCGCCGGTTGGTGCTGGCGGCGTCCAGCCGCCGGGCGCGGCGTTGGCAGTGGAGGTGCACTACGAGTTGTATGACGGCCTGCCGCTGGTTTCCAAGTGGATCGTCGTTCGCAACCGCACAGCGCGAGCGGTGCGGTTGAATTCATTCGTCAGCGAAATCCTCGCCGCCGTGGAATTTGAGTCCTATGTGGATGACAACCCGCGCTGGGAGCTGCCGAGCCTTTACGTGGAGACGGACTACGCTTTCGGCGGCATGGGCAGCAAGGGAGGCAATCGGGGCGTGCGCTGGGGACCCGATTCGGAATACCTCTCGCAGGTCAACTACAACCGGAACACGCCCTGCCTGCTGGAGTGCCGCCCGCCGCAAGGACCGGATCAGGAGATCGCCCCGGGCGACAGCTTCGAGAGCTTCCGCGCGTTCGAACTCGCGCACGACACCACCGAGCGCGAGCGCAAAGGGCTGGCCCAGCGCCGCATGTACCGGACGATCGCGCCGTGGGCGACGGAGAACCCGGTGCTGATGCACGTGCGCAGCGCGCGTCCGGACGCGGTGAAGCTGGCGATTGATCAATGTGCCGAAGCGGGCTTCGAGATGGTGATCCTCACCTTCGGCAGCGGCTTTAATTTCGAAAGCCGCGACCCCGCCTACCAGGCGCAAGTGAAGGAGCTGGCCGACTACGGGAAATCCCGGGGCATTGTCCTGGGCGGTTATTCGCTCTGTGCCAGCCGCCCCGCGGGCACTGCGGCGGACAACACGGTCGGGCCGACGGTGTTTGGCGTTGCGCCGTGCCTGGGAGCGAAGTGGGGGCGCGAATACCTGGATCAGTTGAAGCGCTTCATGGAGAACACCGGGCTGGCGGTCCTCGAACACGATGGATCATACCCGGGCGACACCTGCGCCGCGACGAATCACCCGCTCCATCGCGGCTTCGAGGATTCCCAATGGGTGCAGTGGAAGGCCATCACCGGTCTCTACCAGTGGTGCCGCGCCAACGGCGTCTATCTGAACATCCCCGACTGGTATTTCCTCACCGGCGGCACGAAGACCGGCATGGGCTACCGGGAGGTGAACTGGTCGCTCCCGCGCGAGTACCAGGAAATCATCGAGCGCCAGAACATTTTCGATGGCACGTGGGAAAAGACCCCGAGCATGGGCTGGATGTTCGTGCCGCTCACCGAGTATCAGGGCGGCGGCGCCGCCGCCACGATCGAGCCGTTGAAGGATCATCTGCCGCACTACGAGCAGCGCCTGGCTAACCTCTTTGGCGCGGGCGTCATGGCCTGCTATCGCGGCCCACGGCTCTACGACACCGATGAGACCAGGGCGGTGGTGAAACGCTGGGTGGATTTCTACAAGAAACATCGCGAAGTCCTGAACGCCGATCTGCTCCATCTCCGTCGCGCGGACGGGCGCGACCTGGATTACCTCCTGCACGTCAATCCCGCCGGGAAAGAGAAGGGATTGCTGATGGTCTATAACCCACTGGAACAGGCAGTCACCCGGACGCTGCGCATTCCGCTCTACTACACCGGCAAGACCGCCACAGCCTCCGTGAGCGAGCGCGATGGCGCCGCCCGGACCTTCAAGCTGGATCGTGCCTATGACATCGAATTGCCCGTGAACGTTCCGGCTCGCGGTGTCACGTGGTTCGTCGTGGAGTGATGGATAGGCGGTCGCCGCGGGAACCGTGGTCCGCGCTATCCGCGACTGGCTTCACAAGCAATACACTGCCTGGGCCGCCGCCCACCCCCCCGTCCGCCTCGCCGGAGCCGCGAACGTCCGTTCTCCCTGACTCCTCCCCAAGTCGCAGCAGGTGGGGCGACTTCTTCGAAAGCGCCGCTCGCGCGCCAAAAGCCTTGAAGTTTTCACCCTGCTAAAAGACACTCGCCATCCAGATGGCTCAACCACCACCGCAAGTCCTGAATCTCATCCAGCGGTTCGAGCAAAACCGCGACGCCTACCACTCGCCCCAATACAACGAAACCCAGGTCCGCCGCGAATTCCTCGACCCCTTCTTCAAGGCGCTCGGCTGGGACATGGACAACGAGCAGGGCTACGCCGAGGCCTACAAGGACGTCATTCACGAGGACGCCATCAAAGTCGGTGAGGCCACCAAAGCGCCCGACTACTGCTTCCGCATCGGCGGCACCCGCAAATTCTTCCTCGAAGCCAAGCGTCCCTCGGTTGACATCAAGAACGATGTCAGCCCCGCCTTCCAACTCCGGCGCTACGCCTGGACCACCAAACTCCCCCTCAGCATCCTCAGCGACTTCGAGGAGTTCGCGGTGTACGACTGCCGGTTCAAGCCCGACCACAAACACACCGCCGGCATCGGCCGCATCCTCTACATCCCCTACACCGAATACGCCCAGCGCTGGGACGAGATCGCCGGCGTCTTCTCCCGCGACGCCGTCCTCAAAGGCTCGTTCGACAAGTTCGCTGCCTCCACCAAGGCCAAAGGCACCGCTGAGGTTGACGACGAGTTCTTGAAGACCATCGAAACCTGGCGCTCCGAACTCGCCCGCAACCTCGCCCTCCGCAATCCGAAGCTCTCCCAGCGCGAACTTAACTTCGCCGTCCAGCGCACCATAGACCGCATCATCTTCCTGCGCATGTGCGAAGACCGTGGCATCGAAGACCCCGACCGCCTCCGCGCCCTCACCAACGGCGACCGCATCTATCCCCGCCTCGCCCAGCTTTTCGAGGAGGCCGACACGCGCTACAACTCCGGCCTCTTCCATTTCAAACCCGAAAAGGACCGCCACGAAGCCCCCGACGAGCTCACCCTGGCCCTCGACATAGACGACAGACTCCTGAGGGACATCATCAAGGACCTCTACTACCCCGAGTCGCCCTATGTGTTCGCGCAGTTGCCAACCGAGGTTCTCGGCCAGGTGTACGAGCAATTCCTTGGCAAGGTCATCCGCCTCACCGAAGGCCACCGCGCCGTGGTCGAGGAAAAGCCCGAGGTCAAGAAAACCGGCGGTGTCTATTACACGCCCACCTACGTCGTGGACTACATCGTCCAGACCACGGTCGGCCAACTCCTCGACGCCTGTAGCCGCCGACGTGAGTCGGCGCATTCTTCCGAGCAGAGCGATCAGCGCGGACTCACGTCCGCGGCTACAGAGCCAGTGGACGCTCGCGCCGCCAGCCAGATTCTCCGCCGCGTCGCCAAGCTTCGCATCCTCGACCCCGCCTGCGGCTCGGGCTCGTTCCTCATCGGCGCCTACGAATACCTGCTCAAATGGCACCGCGACTTCTACACCAAAGACAATCCCGAGAAATGGGCCAAAGGCGCCAAGCCCGTCCTCATCCAGGTCGGCCCCGGCAAGTGGAAACTCACCATCGCCGAGCGCAAACGCATCCTCCTGGACAACATCTTCGGCGTGGACATTGACCCCCAGGCCGTCGAGACCACCAAGCTCTCGCTCCTGCTCAAAGTCCTGGAAGGTGAGACCCAGCAAACCCTCCAGCCGGTCCTGCGCTTGTTCCACGAACGCGCCTTGCCCGACCTGGGCGACAACATCAAATGCGGCAACTCCCTCATCGGCCCCGACTTCTACCAGCAGCAGCAAATGCCCCTGCTCGATGAGGAAGAACGCTATCGCGCCAATGTCTTTGACTGGCAAGCCGAGTTTCCGCAAGTCTTCAGGCGCAAGGCGGCCCCCGCTGAATTGCGTGAGACACCCGCGGCGCCCCTGGACTACACTGTGCCCGGGGTGCCACTGCATGGCAGCTACGCCAAGAAAAAGAGCAAACCGGCCAAAGTCATACCGCCCATCCCGCCGCCGGAATCCGAATGGGAAGGCGGCTTCGATGCCGTCATAGGAAATCCGCCCTATGTCCGGCAGGAATCCCTCTCTGATTCTAAAGCCTACTTCCAGACCCACTACGAAGCCTTTGATGGCGTCGCCGACCTGTTCGCCTATTTCATGGAAAAGGCGGTCAAGCTCCTCGCCCCCGGCGGGCGCTTCAGCTACATCGTCTCCAGCAGCTTTCTCCGCACCACCTACGCCGAACCGCTCCGCCGGGTCCTCAAGAGGAAGGCCGCCGTGCTCCGCATTGTGGATTTCGGCGGCCTGCCCGTCTTCGCCAACGCCAAAGACACCTACGTCTGCATCCCGCTCTTCGCCAAACAGCCTCAGCCTTACCGGGTCGAAGTCTCCCGCGTGGACTCACTCGAAACCCGCGACCTCAGCCGCCACGTAGCTGCCCACCATTTCACCATCCCGCACGACCGCCTCTCAGCCGAGGCGTGGGCTCTCAAGTCAGACGAAGAAGCCGCCGTCTTCGCCAAGGTGATGCAGGCGGGCAAGCCACTCGGCGACTACGCCGAACGCAAGTTCTTCCGCGGCGTGACGAGCGGCCTGAACGAGGCATTCGTTATCAACACCGAAATCAAGCGGCGACTTATCGCTGAGGATCGGAGCAGCGCCGAGTTGATCCACCCCGTTCTTGGTGGAGAAGACGTGCGCCGGTACATGCACCACGACAACGGCCTCTGGCTCATTTTCACCCGCCGTGGAATCGACATAGACAAATATCCTGCAGTCCGCGCCCACCTTGCGCAGTGGAGAGAGGACCTCACACCCAAGAAAGACAAAGGCGCCAAGCACGGAAGGAAGCCTGGCCGCTATCAGTGGTACGAGATTCAGGACGACGTCGCCTACTACCCGGTATTCGACGGGCCAAAAATAGTCTTTCCCGACATCTGCAAGGGGCCTCGCTTCACTCTGGACAAAGACGGCCACTACTTGGCGAACACCGCCTACTGCCTCGGCACCGGCGACCTGTACCTCCTCGGCATCCTGAATAGCCGTCTATTCTGGTTCGCGATCAGCAACATCAGCATCCCCTTCGGCATCCGGGCCGGGAAGTATCGCTACCGTCTGATATACCAATACATGGAGAAGGTCCCCATCCGCCCCATCAACCCCGGCAGCGCCGCCGACAAGACGCGCCACGACCAGATCGCCCAACTCGCCGAGCAGATGCTCACGTTGCATCAGCGCCAATCCGCAGCCAAGACCCCGCAGGAAAAGACCGCCCTGGAGCGCCAGATCGCCGCCACCGACACGCAGCTCGACAAGCTCGTTTACGCCCTCTACGGCCTCACCGACGCCGAAATCAATATTGTGGAAGGAGGGGCTACTACATGAATCCCCGCAAAATCCTTGCGAAGATACTTGCGGGCTCGAAGAACATCCGCTTCGCCGACATGACCAGGCTGGTGATGGCGTTCGGGTTCCACCTCTCCAGAACCAGCGGCAGCCACCACATCTTCACCCACCCCGGAATCCCCGAACTGGTCAACCTGCAGGAAGCCGGCGGGGAGGCCAAGGCGTATCAGGTTCGACAATTCCTCAAGCTCGTGGAACGATATAACCTGCAACTCGAAGACGAAGCATGAAAGACTACCATATCAACATCTTTTACAGCGAGGAGGACGGCGGCTACATCGCCGACATCCCTGACCTTGAAGCCTGCTCGGCCTTTGGCCATACCCCCGACGAGGCACTCGTCGAGGTACAGAAGGCTAAAAAGGCCTGGCTGGCCGCGGCCAGGAAGGAGGGCAAACCCATCCCCACGCCCAGCTATCGGCCGGCGATCTACCAACTGGCGTCGTGATTGAGTCCGAAATGATTCATGGCGCCCTGCCGCGCCTTGTGGCGCCGTCGCGGCGGCGAATCCGCCTCCGCGGCGCCGCAGCCCGTTGCCAAGAGCCTCCGCCATCACTTTCCTCGTCCGGTCCACCGGGATCGGGAGAATGGGACGTGAGCGCATTGGATTATCAGCAGATGTTGAGGCGCTGTGAGGCGGCTGGAAAGCCCTACGTGCCCCCGTACCGCTGCCGGATCGAGGATGACACCCCGATTGATCCACTCGCCCTGGCCGAGCGCGTTTGCCAGGAAGCGTCGCTCTGGCTGGGGGAGGGTTTCCCCCGCGAGTGGGCTGCGGAGCTGGCTGAGCGGGCGAATGTGGTTTACCAGCATAACCCGAGGTTTCGCGGACGGCTGCGCGTGGCCGGTGACGCGGGCCAGCATCGGCTCAGGGCATTCATGCGGCATTGGCTTTGCGCCCTGCTCGCGAGCCGCCGCCCGGACCTCGTGGCACGCCTCCCGTCTTCCTACGCAAGCGGCCACGACTTGCCACCCCGCGAGCAGTCCACTCCGCCATCCGGACACTGTCCGCGGTTGGTGACCGCATATCCGGCTGAACACTGAGAGAGCATTATGACTAAAGAGCATGATCCAGTGGTCTTGACCGCCTCGGTTCCCGAGCACGGGCTGAGGCCGGGGGACGTGGGCACGGTGGTTCACCTGTACGAAGACGGATTAGCCTACGAAGTGGAATTCGTGGCGTTGGACGGCCACACCGCCGATGTGGCAACGGTTGAAGCCTCCCAGGTGCGCCCGGTGAGCCGAGATGAAATCACCCACGCCCGCTCCCTGGCGGTTGGTTGAACTGGGGATACTCACATGACCTGAAACCGCGCAACACGGTGCATCACGTGTCTTCCGTGATCAGCGTTGATCCCCTGTTTTTTCGCGCCGCCTAACACCTGCCGGCCTGCGTCGGCCAAAACCGCCTTGGCGTGGCCTTGCCTCTTTGCCAGACTGCGCGGCCTTGAAAGCGTTCGTCACCTGGATGGAAAGCACCGGCGCGTGGGCGCCGTGGCTGTTCCTTGGCCTCTTCGTAGCCGCCTCGTTCCTCATGATCTGGCGGCTCGAGGCCATGACCGAGAGCGGCGTCGAAGGCACCGTCCTCGGCACGCTCGTCATGCCCTACTGCTCGGGGATGGGCAACTTGATCTTCGCCTTCGTGCTGGCCGCCAAAGGCGGTCCGGGCCAGGAGGTGGTGACCAATTCCCTGGTTAACAATGTCACCAACCTGACGTTGCTGATCGGCCTGCCGACCATCTTCTGGGGCATGAACGTTCTGCCTGCCGCCAAAGCCGCAAAGAGGAAGTCCAAGCCCAAGGAGCACCAGATCAACCGTTTGTCCCTGCTGTTGACGCTCACCGCAGTCCTGTTCTTTACCGGCGCGGTCTGGGCCATGGGGCGCAAAGGCAAGATCGAGTTCGGTGACGGCCTGGTCCTCATCGGGCTGTTCCTGTTCTGGCAGTGCTTCCACGTCTTTGACGTGCTCAAGTCCAATGTCCGCCAGAACAAGTCTTTTGGCTGGATGCTGCCGGTGAACCTGGCCTTACTGGCCATCGGCGCTTGCGGGATCTACGTGAGCACGGACTGGCTGGTATCGTGGCTGTCCGGCATTCACTCCGGGTTCATCAGCGCCAAACATCTGGGCTGGCTCAGCGGCTGGCTGATGGTCCTGCCGAACGGTTTGCTGGCGTTTTACTACGCCTGGCGCGGCAACCCGGAGGTGGTCTATACCTCGCAGGTGGGCGACGGGCACATCAGCATCCCGCTGTGCATTGGGGTTTTCGCCCTCTACCACCCGATCCGCGTGCCGTCGTTCTTCCAAACCGGCGTGCTGATACTCCTCGGGGCCGCCGTGGTGCACTTTCTGTTCGTAGCGTTCTTAGGGCGGCTGCCTCGTTTCATGGGGTGGGTTCTGGTTGGCGCGTACGCGGTCTTCCTCTGGAACGGACTGGGCTGGTAAGCGCGGGTCTGGAAAGCCGAGTTCGGTGTCCGGCCTTGAGGCTCGGGCGTTGAAACCGCGCCCCTGCCGCGAATCAGCCCGCCAGGCTCAAGGGGTCCGACCGGAACTTCTCGCTCAGCTCGACAAAGGGCACCTGGGCCCCCAGCCAGAGCGGGTCCCGGGAGATAGCGTCCATAGTTTGGACGGTATTGTTGCAAATCAGGTACATCCGGTCGCCCACGACCATGAAGGATTCGAAGGCGGGCCCCACCCCGTTGCGGGTGAACTCGAAGTCGCCCACGTTGTATCCGTCGTTCAGCAAGCCCTCTCGCAAACCGCCTACATCCGCGAGGAAATTCCTCTGAAACCCTTCTTTCCGTGGACCGCGATAGGCCAACAGATGCCCCCTGTGGGGCTCAAGCGAAAGGATCGCCCATTCGTCAAAGACGACCTTTTTATACCGGGCATTCATCTGCTCGGCGCATGTCGTTATCAGTTCAGTTGCCTGATCAAGTCTCATAGCAAGTACACACTGCGTGCCACCAGGGAGAAAAGCAATTCCAGGGCCATGAGGGAGCCGAAGATCCAAATCCAACATCGAACATCCAACCTGTAGACGGTGCGCATGCGGTCTATCTACCGGGCCGGAGAAACCTATGAGTTCGGCAGGGGTTCATGTAGTATGCGTCCAGAGCTTCGCTCGGAACAGGCATCATGAAGCGACGCCAGATCATCTTAGCGGGGGCTGTGGCGGCGGGAGCGGTTTACGCCTGGCTCTTGGGGGTCGCGGGCGGCAACGAGCCGAAGGCCGTCGAGCAGACCCGCCGCAGCTTGCGCCGGGAAGCCTTCCAGACGGACTTGCCGGACTTCGATTTCTCGGCCTCACCCGAGTTGCGCCAGCTCCCCGGGGTTACGAACAGGATCTTCTTTGCCTCGAAGTATCCTTCGGCGATGCAATGTATTTACAACACCAAGCAAATGACGCTGGCTTCTTTTACCTACCAGGTAGGGGACAATAGCTACCTGGGCCGAGTAGCCGAAGCGGAGGTGCGGCGCCGGTTGGCCGGGGGCGAGATTGGCCTGCGCGTGGCAATCCCAGGCTGGTTCCGCCGGAAACAGACGTGGTCTGGCCGCGTGCCGGTTCGAAGGCGGAAGCGGAGGGAATAAGGTATCGCGTTTGGGGCGGTAAATAGCCAGTTCTGCTGTTTTTGCACACAGGGTGGAAGCCTGGTCTGGGAGTGCGGGCGGGGCTTTAGGCGCCGCAAGCGTTGGAAAGCAGTTCGGGCCGCTTAGGAGGGCCCCATTCTTTGGTGATACGCATCGCAAGTATCTGTTCGATAGTTGCTTAGCAATCAGTATTGGCCATCTATTCGTCGGTTTGGGTTGCCGGGAGTTGCCCGGGCTCAGGCCGCGTGCTCCCCAGACCGCCTCCATCGTAACTCCGTCCTTCCACCGTTCCTCCTCCGTCCTTCCTCCGTCCTTCCTCCGAGACGCAATCGGAGGAAGGACGGAGGAGGAACGGTGGAAGCGGGGCGAGGGGCTGCCGGGGCGCAAGCTGCGGCCAGGGGCAGCGTCAACCTGGGCGTCGCCGCCATCGCCCGCAAACTCACCGTGGCCATCTGGTACCTGATGATGGGCCGCTGGACCACGCTGAGTTCATCGCTTTGAACCGTGGCTTGCGCTAAATATGCTCTGAGCCGCGTTGCTTACCGAAGTGCGAGCCTGATAGGATTCGGAACATGATTTTGATCACGAGCCGACTGTTGGGCACGCTGACGGTCACGATGTCACTGGCTGCCGCCTGCGCAAGCGATCTGACTTTATGGTATTCTGCCCCGGGCGCGAACAACCTGAACCAGGGGCTGCTGATCGGCAACGGGCGGATTGGCGCTATCATTCCCGGCCAGCCGACGGCGGAAAGCATCGTGCTGAATGATATCAGCCTTTGGTCCGGCACCGAAAACATCTCCGGCAATTACGATACGGGTCCCACGGGCACCTTCGGCGCCTATCAGCTCTTTGGTAAACTCGTGATCGGTCTGCCATCCCACACCAATTACACCGGTTACAGGCGCGCGTTGGACATCGGGACAGCGGTGGCGACGGTGGATTACACGAACAGCGGCATCACTTATCACCGCGAAATGTTTTGCAGTGCGCCGGACCAGGTCATTGTGGCTCGACTGACGGCCAACTCCAGCGGGGCCTATACTGGCAACATCCGGTTTATTGACGGCCATTCCGCAACCACCGCCTCGACCGCAAACGGCCTGAAGTTTTCCGGGGCACTGGCCAACGGGGAGTTGTATGAGGCGCAACTGCAGGTCGCCAACACCGGCGGCACGCTGGTCAACCGCGGAGGGGTGATCCAATTCACCAACTGCGACAGCCTGACCTTGATTGTGTCGCTCGGCACCAGTTATGTGATGGATTACGCGGCGGGCTACAAAGACACGCGTCTGCTGGCGCAGGTGTCCGCGCGCGCCCAGGCGGCGGCAGCCAAGACCGTTGCTGGCATAAAGACCGACCACGTTGAGGATTATCAATCCCTGTTCAACCGGGTTTCGATTGATCTCGGCCCGGCGCCCGCCGGCCGGGCGGCACTGCCCACCGACGAGCGGATCAGCCAATTCAGGACCAGCGCCGACCGGGAGATGGAGCGGCTGCTGTTCCAATACGGGCGCTACCTGCTGATTTGCAGCTCGCGGCCGGGCGGTTTGCCGGCGAACCTGCAGGGCTTGTGGAATGACAGCAACACGCCGGCATGGGCTAGCGACTACCACGACAACATCAACGTCCAGATGATGTACTGGGCGCCGGAGGTCGCCAACCTGTCCGAGTGTCATGTGCCCCTGTTCGACTTGATTCGCAGCCAGCTTGTGCCCTGGCGCGCCGCCAGCAGCAACGCTTTTGGGGCGCGCGGCTGGACGCTCCGCACTTCTCACAACATCAACGGCGGCATGGGCTGGAACTGGAACAAACCCGGCAATGGCTGGTATGGTCTGCATCTCTGGGAACACTTCGCGTTTACCCGGGACACAAATTACCTGCGGACGGTCGCCTACCCGATCCTCAAGGAAGTCTGCCAATTCTGGGAGGACGAATTGAAGACGCTGGCCGACGGTTCGCTCGTGGCGCCGAAAGGTTGGTCGCCCGAGCACGGTCCCACCGAAGACGGTGTGAGCTACGACCAGCAAATCATCTGGGATCTCTTCAGCAACTACATTGAAGCCAGCGCCATCCTCGGGCTTGACCCCGCCTACCGGGCGACGGTTTCGACGATGCACGACAAGCTGGCCCGACCGCGCGTCGGTTCGTGGGGCCAATTGCGAGAATGGCTCCATGCCGAGGACGATCCGGCCGATAAGCATCGCCATACGTCGCATTTGTTTGGCGTCTATCCCGGCCGCCAGATCAGCATGGCGGAAACGCCGGTGCTCGCTGAGGCGGCGCGCGTGTCGCTGCTCGCGCGGGGCGAATCAGGCGACAGCCGGCGTCCCTGGGTTTGGGCCTGGCGAGGCGCGCTCTGGGCACGGCTGCATGATGGCGAACGCGCCCACCGCCAGATTGTCAATTTCTTCCTTTACAACATGCTGCCGAATCTGGTGGGCAATCATCCGCCGGCCCAGTGGGACGGGACTTACGGCAGCACGGCGACGATCGCGGAAATGCTGCTCCAGAGCCATGAGGGTGAGATCAGTCTGCTACCCGCTCTTCCAGCCGCCTGGCCTTACGGGTCCGTCGGTGGCCTGCGCGCGCGCGGTGGTTACACCGTCGGCCTAACCTGGACCAACGCCGCTGCCTCGGCGACCATTCGCGCCGGCTTCACCGGACCTTGCCGGGTGCGCACGCCCAACCCGGTCGCCGTCAGCCGGGGAGGTTCGCCGGTAACGATCACCCATCCAGCGGCCGGTGTAAGCGAGTGGCCCGCGACCGCTGGCGACACCTTCGCCCTTCAATGGGTGCAGCCTCGTTAGTGTCTATTCAAGAGCAGGGGAGCGCGCCTGCCCCGCGGACTCGAGATTATGGCACTGGGGGCGTAACGACGCGGAAGAAGCGCTGCTCGGAAAGCGGTAGAGCGTTCGTAATCACCACCGTGCGGTTTGTAGCGCCGGCGGAGACCTGCTGGCAAACCTGCCATTCCGCCGGGCTGAGAACCTCATTGAACTGCACCGTATAGGCGAAACCCGCCTGCGCTTCAAAACTCAGCAAGACTTGATCATCTTTAAATGTTGCGGCCAGTCGCAGCACGCTCTGTCTGTCCTGCGGGTTCGTCCCTGCCAGGTATTCCTGGCCATTGCTCATGCCGTCTTCATCCGGATCCAGCGCGGCGTCGTTAATCCCCACAATCAGACCGTGAGCCGTTTCCCACGAGTCAGCCATGCCGTCGCCGTCGCTATCCATGGCCGGGTCTTCGCCCGGCAAGGCGGCCTTCCAGTTCATGGGGTCATTGCCGAACGCGGGCAGTTGACGCCGCTGGAGGGACATGCCGCTGCCGTCGGCGTTGGTTGGCCATGGCGCACCGTCGCGGTAGGTGACTTTGTCCACCAGAACATAGGGAATGGCGACGCCGCTGGACGTGACATCGGGCTTGTCGGGAGACTTGAGTTCGATGGTGTCCTCCGAGTTGTCCAGCTTGCCGGACCACGGACCGAAAATCGCCACGTTTGTCCCCGTGGCACAGGTGAGCCGAAAGGCGGCCAACTGGGCGGCATTGGTCAGCGGGTCGAAGCCCACAATCAGCAATTGCGCCCCGGCCGCGAGTGACTGGTTGGTTGGGAAGTCGAAATCCACGGCGTTACGCAACCGCCACGTGTTCGTTTGCGCGGCCACTCCGTAGCCGGGCTCACTGGTGAAAACGCACCACAGTGGCAAATTCGTGGTGGCGATGTTCTTCAGCCGGATGAACTCGTCCAGAGTGTTGTCCACGCCGCCCGGAAGGTCGGGCGGATGATACATGATTTCGGAAATGACCAGGGGGCCGACGCGCGGGAGGGCGTTGTTGGTGCCCAGCGTGTTGGCGGTCTGGAGCACATAGTGATCGTTGCCCTGGCTGTCCACATAGCGGCCAAAGCTCACCCCGTTCGGGGCGGGGCCGAAATCAAAACCGTGATAGTAGCCCGTGAGGTTAGTCTGCGCGTCGCCGCTGAACAGATAAGCCTCCTCGCCCAGGCTGCTCAGCGCGAAACCATCCGAGCCGGCTCCGAATTGGTCGCTGGTAAAGGTCAAAAATCCGCCGGCGGGAATCGTAGTAGGATCCGGGATGCGGTATTTCCTGGGGGTGAAGAAATCGTCGGTGAGAAACCAGCCACCGAGGTCCACATTGGCGGCGGTCGGGTTAAACAACTCGATCGAGTCGAGTTGCGGCGGGTCGGTATGGGTGAGCACCTCATTCACCAACACAGGCGCGACCGTCACGGGGGCGGGATCGGCTGCGCCCGGCGAACCGTCCAGCCGGCCGCTGGCGCGCCAACTGGCCTTGTCATCCCAGGTATTCCAGGGGGCCAGATCATCCACGATCACCAGGGAGAAAGCCAAGCCATCGGTGATCGGGTACCAGTCATCGTCATAAGCAAACTCGAGTACCTTCTCGCCCACGGCATCTTCGAGGCGCAGGATTTCGCCGCCGTTGTCCAGCGCGCCCGAATACTCGCCGGCGATCAGCATCCCGCTGCCGAAGCGGGCAATGAACGCCGCCTGATCGCGCACCAACAGCACACGCTGACCGGGGGCGAGGCTCGCCACGGCGCTGCCGGTGAAGTTGAAGCCGATGCCGCTGGTGAAGCGAACATTTGCCAGATCCAGAGCGGTATCGGTCGAGATGTTGCGCAATTCAATGTACTCAAACAGTTGCGCATCGGTGCTGATGGTGCTCGCGGGCGATGGATTATACATCAGTT
Organism: uncultured Verrucomicrobiota bacterium; assembly: GCA_964625855.1. Taxonomy (GTDB): domain Bacteria; phylum Verrucomicrobiota; class Verrucomicrobiia; order Limisphaerales; family UBA8199; genus JAPLUA01. The sequence continues at coordinate 256,900 of CAZVFC010000002.1, forward strand.
CCGTCACCCGCAGGAATTGCTGCACCGGCGAGGGATTGCCCGGATAGGCGTAACTGGCCCGCTCCAGCCCAGCCGCATCCACCAGGCTCACGGTCTCACCTCGCGCTGACAATTGTCCGGAATACGGGCCCGTAACGTAGAGGCTCATCCCGCCGCGTGGGGCGGTGGCACGACCGCGAAACGACTTCTGGTCCGGGGAAACGTGGATGGCACGGTAGGCGGGAACGACTGTGCCAGGCCTGAAGGTGAACCGCACCGCGCCGTCCAACCGCCAGCCGGAGATGTCCACCCATGCGCTGCTGGTGTTCGTGAGGCAAACGTACTCGTCCGACTGATTGCCACTGGCGGGATTCGGGTCCACCGAGAGGATGGCGAGGGTGGCGTTGGTCGCCTGTGAAGTGGGGATGGCCTCGGCGTTGAGCGTGGCCGCGCTGCTGTTCAGCCACGCGCGACGCCCGGGAAGCTGCGCGTCAATGATCCGTTGGGCTTCCGGGCGCATCTGATACCCATTTCCCCAGGTACCCCATTTGGCATAATCAAGGTCGGCGTCAGAAGTGCCGACCGCTGGCGGATCCATCGAATCCATCATCTCGCGGATACGGGCCTCGATGATTCGATTGGTCGCTGGCGTGGCCGATGATTGCAGCACCGTGTCCATCACGGTGCGGAGACGGCGCAAATACATGCCGCGGAACTCCGGCGCGCTGAAGATGAGGTTGTAGAGCCGGTTGGCAGGCTTGCTCTGCTGGCTCAGGTTATAGAAATTGAGCACATTGTCCGCGTAGAGCGTGTCGGTGAAGTAGCCGGAGCTGTCTAGCCAGTTTCGGCCCCAACTGAGGTCTGTGTCCCACGGAAAGATCGCCCACTCGCCGGACTTGTTCGAGTCTCGATAGACAAAGTAATTCTTGTGGCCGTGGTCCTGGCTGCTGACCATCGCGAGGCCGGCGAAATAGCTGATGGCTTGTGGCAGGTCGAGATTGTCGAATGCATAGGCCGTTCGGGAGGCAAGGGGCAGCGTCTCGTTGAGGTTCGTGATCAGCGAATTCAGGTCGCTCTTGTTCTCGTAGAGGCGGGTCTTCTTCTCCGCGCTGCCGGTTCCGCTGAGGTTGTCATAGATCTTGTAGAGCGCCCCGTCGCCATCGCGGCCCACGCGCTCGAGCCAGTTGTCGTCCGCGTCCTCCATGAGGTCGGCGATGCTCCAAAAGGCGCCGTTGCGCTGGACGCGCACCTGGTAACACCAATGACTCACGCTGCCGGCACGCGCAAGAAACTCGTGCGCCAGGGCGTTGTGAGTGCGGGATTTGTCGCCCCAGTTGGAAAGCAGCTTGGCGTCCTTCTGGCGCGGTTCGCCTTGCAGATACTCGAAACGATGCTCCTTGGTGAAGTCCAGGTTGTACGACTTCTTGGCCCAGCCGGATGAGCTTTGTCCGTGGAGCTTGATCAGGGCGTTGTCGTAAAACTCACCATTGTAGAACATCGAACACGAGGCGCCAGTTCGGGTGTCCGCCGCCGTTTGGTTCTGGATGAAGGTGTGCAGCACCGGAAGCGACGATTCAATGGAGGAGTTCTTAAACACCGTGCCGAGGTATTCCGCTGAATCCGTCGCGGTATTGAATAACGGCCAGCGCGAAGTGTGGTCCGTGACATCCGAGGCGGTGATGAACCAGCGAACCATCTGTCCCGCCGTGGCCACACCCGCTGGGATAATCGCGCCGTAAACCCCGTCACCCGCCGCGCCGTCGGCGTGCAGTCCGTCGTCCAGCATCTGGGTTTGATTCACGGCGTTGAACATCACGCGCCAGTTGAGCGTCACGGTGGAAACCTGCGCAAATGCAGGCTGAACGCTGGCGGTCACTGTGATCGTGTCGGTGACCGCGGGCTGCAGCGGCAAAGCGGGAACAGAGCCGGCCCGGGTGATGATCGGCCCGAGATCGGCGCTGCCGCTCCCGTTCGCGGCGCCGGGTGTGGGCGCGGCGAAGTAACGCGGCGCAGAATACAGGGTGCCGGCCGTGCCGTTCTCGAGTTCACACTGAAACAGAAAGTCCGAGTTGGTCGGCGTCACGTTGAGCGCGTGAACGGCGAGCCAGTTGGTGCCGGGAACCAGCCAGCCGCGTTCACTGGTCAGATCGAGCTGCTGGACTTGCGTGCCTTGCGCGCTGGTCCGCCCGGACAAGGCGGCGGAATTCCAGGCCAGGTTGGTCGGCACGTTGGCCCAGGCGACTCTAGCCCCATTCAAATAGGCCGCAAAGCCGTCGTCATAGCGCACGCGAAACAACATCGAGGCGACAACGGCGGGGCTGCCAACGACGAATGGCGCGCGCCAATACGCCCCGCTGTTCACACCGTAGAGTGCGGATTGAATGTCCGTGCGGATGAATGGAGTGTAGAAGAAATTCGTCGGCGCGGTGGCGGCGCTGCCGGTGAGGGCGCTGGAGTAGAGGTTGGCGGCTTCGCCGCCGGATAGTGCCCGCTGAAAGTAGGCCACCTCGTCCACCTCGCCTGGAAAGTAGCCTGCCGAGCCCTTGTAGCTGCCATAGCCAATGCGGAACTTGTTGCCCACATTCGGCTGAAACTGCGTGAGGTTGGTCGAGGCAACCAAAGCGCCGTTCACATAAAACCGGGCGGTAGTGCCATCAAAGGAGCCCAGCAAATGCACCCAGGTGTTCGAAGCCAGCGTTGGGCCCTCCAGGATGCGGAATGCATTCGCACCCGAGATGAGGTCTGCGATGTAGAACCGCCACCGGCTGGAGGACGCAGCGAGAACATAGCCACGCGGGGTGCCGTAATCGCGGGAACTCACCACCACGCGTTCACCACTCCCACCTGTCAATTTGGCCCAGGCACTGACGGAAAACACGGACGTGCTCACGGCTGCCACAAAGGCGCTGGATTCAACCCTCCCGGATGAGCCATTGAACCGAACGGCGCGATTGTTGGTCTCGAAGCCGTTCTCGGTGGGCGGCCGGATTCCGTTCACTCCGAGAGTGTAAGTGCCGGCATAGGGAAAATTGAGGGCGCTGCCCAGGCTGCCCGAATTGATGGCCGTGTTGCCATTGGTCTCATTCATCCGCCACCATCCCTCGGGATTCAAGTCGCCCAGGTAATCCACGCCCGCCAGACCGCCTTCCCCAGCAGCATACTGAAGCAGAACTTCGTTCGCCGTGAGCGCACGATCGTAAAGGGCGACTTCATCAATCTGGCCGTCAAATTGATTGCCGGTCGGATCCCAGATGCCACCGCCGCCGATATTGAAGGGGTATTCCGAGCTGCCGTAGTCGAGCGTGTAGGCCTCGATTTGGGCCAGTGGCTGGCCGTCGAGATATAAACGGAGGCTTGATCCGTCTCCGACCACAGCGACGTGATACCAGGTGTTCGTTGCGATGCTGACGCTTGCGGCGAGGCTCCCGCCATTGGGAGTCCAGACCGACAGCGTACTGGAACCCATAAAACCGAATTCGAGAACGTCGTTCTGCCCCCACAGACCGCTGCGCGAACCCGGGAGCGATTGCGCGTTGAACCAACCGGTCAGGGTAAAGGCGAACCGGCCGTTCGCCAGCGGTTGGCCCATGGAGACGTACCCCGTAGCGGGGCCGAAACGCGGGGCCAGGTTGTTGGATTCGAAGCCCCTGAAGCGAGGAGGGCGCGGACCGGCCTGGCCGAGCATGGGCGAGCCTTGATAGGCGCCATCGGCCGTGTAGCCGAGCGTTCCGAGATTCACGGCCGCTCCCGCGGATTCATTCAGACGCCAATAGCCAATGGGACCACCGCTGATGACGCGGACGGCGGCTGGCGGCAGCTCGCTGATGCCGAGTTCATAGCCGATGCCGTTCGTCGCACCCATCCAACTCGAATCATCGAAGCCCGGCTGTGTCCAGGTCTCGTGAAGAGTCGCACTCGTTGGAATGTGAAGCCGTCCCGCAGTATTCGTCAAGATGATAAGGCTCCGGGATTGTTGTACCGCCAGGCCAAATGACACATTGACAACTTGCGGCGGAAACTGGGGCGCGAATTCGGAAACCACGGTCAGACCGTTCGGTTTGACCAGCGCGAGATACTCGCCCTCGCCGTCGAGCTTGAAGTTCGTGTGCAAGGGGTGGCCGGCGACCCGGCGATCCTCATCGGAAGCGAACACAACCAGGAATTGGCCGGGGCCGATGTTGGTCGCGGGGAAGCGCCACTTGGTGAGGTTGTTCGCAGAATCGGTGAGACACCAATCTGCCAGATTGACTGCATTGGTGCCTGGATTGTGCAACTCGATCCAGTCCGGGGAATCTCCGTCTTCGTCCAGCAGGAAGCCGGCGTTCTCAGCCATGAACTCCGAGATGAACGGGGTGCTCTGCGACCAGAGCAGGCTGGTCGCGAAGAGCCAGGCACAAGCAACGGCGACCAGTTTCATAACCACACAGGCGTCAGGGCGATAGACGGGCAGCCAACCGGTGGCTCAGCCGCCTTTGGGGGCGGGACTCGCAGGCAGGAGGAAGTCGAGCGCTGGGGGCTTGGTCGGCGCGACCGGCAGTTGAATCAAACCTTGCAGTCTCGTACTTGAGGTGATGCTGCCGCCGGTAGCCAGGAAGAAGCGGCCGTCTGCCAATCCGGCATCAATGTTGTCGCGGGATTCCCACACCGCGCTGGAGGCCGTGAATCGCGCGCGATCGAGGGGCGCCCACTGACCCTGCACCGATCGCACCCAGCCGTTGCCGTAGGTCGCGCGCCGGGTCTCGTGCACGCTCTTGCCGTCGCGGCGGAAGTCTTCGACAAATGAATGACAGCCGCGCAACGGCCGGCCACCGGTGCGCGTCCGAAAGGTGGCCAGCTTCCACCAAACCTGCTTCGATGCCAGCCAGAGATACGCGGTGTAGGCCGTCTTGTTGCCCTGCACCTCGCCCAAGACGGCGAAGCGGTTGGTTTCCCCCACTTTCCAGGCACAGGGCCCCATACACTGGCCGCCGGTCCCCTCGCCGCCAAAACGGCGGATGCGCACTCCCTCGCCTTGTGCCAGCACTTCGACGCGGTCCTCGTTCTTTACGGCGTTCGGATCGTCGCCGCGCGTGGGGTCCCACACCGAAAAGAGCACCACCTTCTCCTCCGCACGGGTGAGTTGCTGGAGGCCGAAGTAGCCCGTGTCCCAGCCACACGCCATGAAGTAGCTCCCGGGCACGGACTGTTCGACCACCATCTCGTTATAGAACAAGTCACCCTCCGGCGCCGGGAAATGCAGATGCACCGAACGCGCGGCCCGTGGCGGGACATTGGTTGCGGGCTCGGCGCCGAGGTTGATACCTAGCAGCAACAGGGCCAGGCTGAGAGCTCGTCCGGTCACCAGGCGGGCTTCCGAAGGAACGGAACAGTACTTCATAAAACACATCACGGCCCGTGAGCCCGCGGAGCGCATCTCGACACCGCCACCGGAGCGCGGCTGTCCTTAGCCGCAGCAGCCTTGACAATGCGGGCCTGCCCCGTTGTCCCGAAAACCGCTCCCTTACGCACGTGCTGCGGCCGAGGACAGCCGCGCTCCGCACAGGTCCCGATTGCCGAGAGTGCCGAGAGCGGTGGTGGTATCAAGACACGCTCGAGGCCAGGGCGCTCAGCGCCCGTTGTCGGTCCCCGGATTGCACCACAGCCGATTCTTCTTCGGATCCATAGCCTCGCGGTACCAGGCATTGGATCTGATCATCACCACGCTGCCGCTAAGGTCGAGCACGATGCTGCCTACCTTGCCATGACGTCCAGCCGGGCCACCGTCCACCGCCGGATCAGGATAGCTCGACCCATCGTTGTACCCGTATCCATTTCCCCGGTCATCAGGTTCCCAACTCATGAAAGCGTCCTGCTTAAACTGGGACTGCTTGTAGCTCACCGCGCCCCCCTGGTTCTTGCCATAACCGACCAGCGCGCCGTTCTGGACGTAGGTGGACAACTTGTTGATGCGAGCCTTAAAGCCAGTACTGTTGGTTTGCTCGTTTGGACAGCGGAAGAGGGACACGTTCTTGAGGTAGGGCCAGCACAGCCCACCGGCGCCGCCCGGGCCATTCGGGTTGCCGATTGTGCCCTCGTAGGCCAGCCGCGGATTCATATTAAACGGCGCCGCAAGCAAATTGGGCACGGAACCGCTTGGCCTCGGATCGTAAAGCCAGCCCTGCACCGTCCACGGGGGATTCCAATTCGGGTGTGGCATGGTGTCCTGACTATCGGTGGCGTACATGTGCGTGGCCAGGCCGATCTGCTTGCAATTATTGGTGCACTTCACGCGCAGGGCCTTCTCCTTGGCGCTGGCCAAGGCCGGCAACAACAGCGCCGCCAGGATGGCGATAATCGCAATAACCACCAGAAGTTCAATCAGCGTGAACGCCCACGTGCTCCGACGCTCATTCTTGTTCGTCAGTTTCATAGTTGTCTGATCGTTGGGCCGCGGTCGCTGGGCAGGCCCGACTGCCCGCTGGAGCGGCACTACGCAATGAAGCATATACGATGCTCTCGCTGAGCGCCATCCCACATTTGGGGGAGACCTCTTTTTCCAGTCCTCCCCCGAATGTGGTATTGTTCACCAAGCGCCATTCTTGCTGTAATGCAACGAAATGGCCGATGTGTTGTACGATAAGCTTTTCGGAGGCATAAACCTCTGCCGATCCGGACTCGCTCTTCACCTAAGGCCGCAGCAACATTCGAAACACGACCACTCCCGAGAGAGTCTGGGAGTGATAGGTTAACTCCCAATACCCATGAAAAGAAAACTGCTCAACACAAGACTAATGAAACAAACGGCCCTGGCGATCCCTGCCGCGGCGTTGATGCTCGGCGCCAGCCACGCCGGCCAGGTCGGCATCAACTTCCAGGATAACTGGGGCGGCACTCCTTATGCGCCGCTCACCGATGCCGCGGGTGCCTTTGGCATTCCGCTGGCCAGTTGGTACAACGCACCCACAGTTTACGACTCTGGCGCAGGCGGGGGCGTCGGGACCAACGGGACCTTTGCCGTGCCTGGTGGCGGTGACCTCAAGGTCGCCTGGTCGTGCAAGAACACCTACAGCTTGTACGCCGCAATCCCGACGCTGGGAGATGACCAAGTCATATATGGTTACCTAGATGACAGCGACTACGGATACACGGTGACGCTGTCGGGTTGGCGTGCGTTTGCCTCCAGTTTTACCGTTACGACGATCGCCTCATCGGACAACGCGACTGGATTCCAGGATGCGAATATCTACTCAAAGACGGAAACCAACACGGTCCAATATCTGAACAACTACACGCCGAGCTTCGCCTCCGGCCTGGCCGGAACGAGCACGGTCAGTTCGGCATTTGTGACCCTCAACGGGAATGATTCGATCACCATTCGTGGGGTGGCCAGATCAGACCTCAGTCGTTCGTGTCTGGCGGGCATTATTCTCGACTTCACCGCCGGGGGGAACAACCCGCCGCTGATCGAGGCGGATCCCCAAGCGCCGACGGGGCAGCTCTATCCGGGCGGCTCGTTTAGCGTGAGCGCGCTGGCCTCGGGCACGCCTGCGTTGGCGTACCAGTGGCGTCAGAACGGTGCGCCGATTCCCGGCGCGACCGACCCGACGTACTCAAGAGGCGGCATCGTCGTTGGTGACACCGGCAGCTATGACGTGGTTGTCACCAACGCCTACGGCTCGGTGACGAGCGCCGTGGCCGTCGTCACGGTTATGGACGTCGTTCAGCCAAAGATCACGCTATTCCCCGTCTCGCAAGCCTTCTATGCCGGTTATCCGGTTACGTTCACCGTGGCCGCCACCGGCGGCCAGTTGAGTTACCAGTGGAAGACGAACAACACGGCAATTCCCGATGCCACTAACGCCACCTACACTATTTCCAGCGTCACGGCCAGCGATGCCAAGGTTTACACGGTGACGGTCTCCAACCCCGTGGGCAGCACCAATGCCTCGGCCACCCTTTCCGTCAAGGTGGCGGCGGGGAGCTATGAAGCGGCGGTCGCCCAGACAAAGCCGCTGCTGTGGTTCCGTCACAGTGAGACCGAACCGCGATTGGTGGAAACGGGCAGTGCGGCCAACTCCGGGAGCACCGGCCCCGCAAACAACGGTGTGGCGAAGTACTACACCCAATTCCAGCAGCCGGGCGCGCTGGCCGGCGACTCCGACAAGTCTGCCGCCTTCAACGGGACGCAGGCTATTGACATCCCTTATGATGCGAACCTGAACCCATCTGTTTTCACGGTTGAACTTTGGGCCAAGCCGAATTTTGTTGATACCTCCGGCGCCCGTACTCCTCTCTACAACCGTGGTGCGGGCTCCGGCGATGGGTGGCTATTCTGGGTCAATAACACCGTCACAAGCTGGCAGTGCCGTATCTACAGCGGAACCACCCGCACGCAAATAGACTCCACGAGTCCCGCCGTGGCTGGCGTGTGGACACACCTCGTCGGTGTCTATGATGGCGCCGCCCTGCGCTTCTATGTGAACGGTGTGGAACAGGGCACCGGGCTGGTTGGAGCCTTTACCCCAAACAATGCCCTGCCAATGCGCATTGGCGCCGCGGGCAACGATACCGGCCCCACGGTCAACGCATGGGACGGCGGCGTGGACGAAGTGGCGATCTACAACACGGCTCTGGCGCCAAGTGTGATCCAAAGCCACTATGAGAACGGCACGAATGCCTCCCGCAGCATGGCGTACGATGCCCTTGTCCAACTCAGCAGTCCCGTAGGCTGCTGGCGCCTGAACGACCCTGCCGGTCTAATTGCTCCCTCTCCGAAAAACAGCGGCACCCTAGGCGCTGCTTGGAACGGCTCCTACGCGGGCGACCTCCTGCCCGGCGCCGAAGGGCCACGCCCGTCGGTTTACCCGGGTTTGGAGTCCACCAACCTGGCGGTGGCGATGAACAACGGCTACATCAGCGCCCCGCTCTGCACGAATTTGAATGTGAACACGATCACGTTTGCAGGCTGGTTGAACCCCGCGACGATTCCGTCGGGCTCTGATATCGGCTGGCCCTGCTGGCTGGGCGATGGTGGGATGCACATCGAGAATTCGTCCGGTCGTCCGACCCGGGAGTTGCGCTATCACTGGCAGGGTGGACAGTGGGGCTGGAGTTCCGGCCTAATCGTTCCCGCCGATGTGTGGACCTTTGTGGCTATGGTCGTCGAGCCCACCAAGGCAACCTTCTACATGTCGGACGGCACGACCTTGAAGTCCGCTGTCAACACGGCGACTCACCTCGCGCTGAACGTCAGCTCGCCGCTGGGTTTTGGCGGCAATCAACCCGGTCGCGCCGACCGCACTTACATCGGCCAACTCGATGAAACCACCGTGTATGATCGCGCCCTGACGCCCAGCGAGATCAACACGCTGTTCATGGTTGGCACCGGCGCGAAGCTCCAACTTGGAATGGTCCCAGGCGGCGTCATAGAGGACACCAAGCCCGCCGGCACGCTCCACCATGGACTCAACGTGGGAGTCAGTTGCACTTGGGTGGCCAGCAACACCGATGCAGCCGCGACGCCGGTTACCCGCACGGGCGTCGAGCAGTTCACCTACTCCACGCCGAGCCAGATCACGATTCCGGCGGATCCGGACTTCAATTCCACGGTCGGCACCATCATGTTCTGGATGCGCGTGCCCATGGCCGCGCTGCCGGGACCGGGCAATGAAGGGTCAATGCTGATGGATCGCCGCACCGGAGCGGGAACGGTGATTGTGCTCAGCGACGCGGGAGCCATCTGGCTGCAATGTGCCGGCGGAGCCAACAGCTATTCGGCGGGTTATGTGGTGGATGACGCGTGGCATCATGTGGCTGTCACTTACGACCAGTCGGCCAGCGGTGCAATCACCATCTATGTGGATGGTGTCCTGCAAGGCTCCCAACCCAACACGGCCGCTTGGTCGTGGCCCGCCACCCAGCAAATCGAGTTGGGCCGCTCTCACGACGGCTGGTGGAGGCGCTACGATGGCCTGATGGATGATTTCCGCATCTACAACCGCGTGTTGACCGATACGGAAATCGCCACCATTGCGGCGCCGGCAACGAGCGACACGCTGGTGGACACTGCGGCACTGAAGTTGCGATATAACTTCGACAACGCCGGCATCGGCCAGACGGTAACGTGGCCGTTCGGCGCGCTGCTCAGTTCGCCCGTGTTGGGACCGTCCGCCACGTGGGCACCCGTTAGCGGAGCCACGCCGCCGAAGTACCCATTCCTGCCCACCGAACCGGCGCGGTTCTTCCGCGCCACTCCTTGAGCTGAGGCCAAGCCGGCAGGGCATTGTGGTTTGCACGCGCGGCCGGGGAGCAATCCTCGGCCGCCCTCCTTTTGGGGGGTCACTATCTCGATTGAGGCCCGCCGGCCCTTCGGATAAGCTGGGCGACAGATGTGCGCTGTCTTAAGCTCCGTCGTAGCCGTAAGTCCTTGTCGCGCGGTAGTTGGATTTTGAAACATGGCTGGCACCCTGGCCCACCTGCAACGCGCGCCGCGCGATCTGGCTCGCTGGAAGCACGCCCAGCAGCAACTTCTGGGCGGCCAAACCGGCCCGGCGTTGGCCGCCTACCACGATTTGGCGAGGAAGTACCCTTCAGTGCCGGAGTTGTGGTTCGAGCTGGGCAACGCGGCGGTAGGTGAACTGGACTTCAGTCTCGCCAACCGGGCCTACCAGCGGGTTCTGCAACTGGCTTCGGCCAATGCGAATCTGCTGGTGATGGTGGGGCGGCAGTACCAGGGCCTCCGGCAACTGGACGACGCCCGTGCCGCGTTCGAGCGCGCGGTGGCGGCCGATCCGGCTTCAGTGGACGCGCGCATTAGCCTGGCAGTCTGGTTCGAGAAGGAGCGCCGGCTGGAGGAGGCCTGGGCGTGTGTCGAGTCGTGCCTCGCCAAGCATCCCCGTGACGATCAGGCGCGATATTTCCGCGCCTTCCTGCTTCACCGCAAAGGCCGGAACACAGAAGCCGAGACGGCGCTTCGTGACCTCATCAAAGACGAGCCCCAGTACCCGTACGTGAGGTATGCCAGCCGCCATTTGCTGGGGGTGGTGTTGGACCAACTCGGCCAATACACGGAAGCGATGCGGTGGTTGTGCGAGAGCAAGGCCCAGGTCCGCCTCATCACGGACACGGCCTTGCTCGAACAAGGATATGACGAGACCAACCGGAAGAATCATGAGCTGCTGGCCCGGCTGACCCAAGCGCAGCTTCGGCGCTGGTGCCAGGAACCGCCCGCCTCAAGCTGCCCGTGGCAGGTTCGTTTCCTGGGCGGCCATCCGCGGAGCGGCACCACGTTAATCGAGCAGATCCTGGACGCTCACCCGGCGGTGCTGGCTTTTGACGAACCGGAGGCCATCAGCCAGGAAGTGATCCGCCGCATCGGACCGCCGCAAGCGGAGGTGGGGCAGATGCTGGCGGCGCTTGACGCTCTTGACCGCTCCCGCCGCGCCAATATGCGGGAGCGCTACCTGAAGAGCCTGCTGCGGGAGGTCGAGGCCGCGCCGGACACGAAAGTCTTGCTGGACAAGAACCCGTCTCCGACCGCCTCCCTGCCCATCTGGCTGCGCGTCTTTCCGGAGTTAAAGGTGATCATCGCGTTGCGCGACCCGCGGGACGTGATCATTAGTTGCTTCTTCCTGAACATCATGCTCAACGCGACGAATGTGAACTTTCTAGGCCTTGAGCGGACGGCCAAACACTACGCGGACCTGATGGACGTGTGGCTGCGGCTGCGCGAGTTGGGCGGGTTCCAGTGGATCGAGACCCGCTACGAGGACGTGGTGGCCAACGTCGAAGTGGAAGGCAGGCGCGTCACTGAGTTCCTGGACCTGGCATGGCACCCGGACCAGGCGCGGTATTACGAGACGGCGCGGCGCAAAGTGCTCTTTGCGCCAACTTACCATGACGTGACCCAGCCGGTCTATAAGCGGGCCGTTGGGCGCTGGGAGCGATACGCCGAGGCCTTGGAGCCGATTCAGTCGCGGCTGGCGCCCTACTGCCGTGCCTTCGGCTACACGACATGACGGATGGAGTGATGGAGCAGTGGGAAACCCAATACTCCATCATTCCATCACTCCATCACCGTCCCAGATACTTGAGTGTAGCCTCGGTGCGGCTGTGGACGTGCAGCTTCTCGTAGATGCTCCGCACGTGCGTGCGCACAGTCTCGAAGCTGATATTCAGATTCTCGCCGATCTCCTTGTAAGCCAGCCCCTTGGCCAGGCCGGCCAGGACATGCTCCTCTCTTTCCGTCAAGCTCGCGACTTCGGGCGCCCGCTGCGCGGTCGCCGGCAACTGTTCGATCTCCTGGAAAAACCGCACCACCCGGCGCGCGATCTGGCGCGACATCGGGGCTCCGCCGCTGTTGACTTCGCGGATCGCCTCCAGGAGTTTTTCCTTGGGAGTGCGCTTGAGCAGGTAGCCGGTCGCCCCGGCCATGAGTGATTTGAACACCTGCTCGCTGTCGTCATAGACCGTGAGCATGAGCACCGGCAGGTTCGGCGCGGCGCTCTTGAGCCGGCGCACACATTCGGTGCCCAGCATTCCCGGAAGATTGATGTCCATCAGCACCACGTCCGGCCGATTGCCCGGAATGCTCTTGAGCGCGGCCGGGCCGTCCGGATAGGCCGCCTGGCAGCGGAATCCGGGCGAACCGTCGAGCATGGCGGCGAGGTTGGCCCGCACCCCCGGATCATCTTCCACCAAGGCCACCTGAATTGCTTTGTTCACGTTCCTCTTCTTCATAGCACAGACCGCAGTGCGCGCCATACCACATTGATGGTAGGGGCCACCGCGTTCAGTCGGTGGCCGGCAGCGCGAAGACAAACTGGATCATGGTGCCGCGTCCGGGCGCGCTGGTCCACTGCGCCTGGCCGCCGCATTCAGCCAGCCGCGCTTTCATGTTTTCGAGGCCATTGCGGCCCGCCGTGATCTTGCCCGGCGCGAACCCGCGGCCGTTGTCTTCAACCTCGATCCGGACTTGCGACTTGTCCAGCTTGAGCCGCAACCAGAGTTCGCTCGCGCCGGAATGTTTCAGGGCGTTGTTAAAGGCTTCGCGAATGGCGAGGAACAGGTTGTGCCTTACGTCCGCGCGCAGCGGCAGGTTCGGCAGGTCGGTAGGGACTTCCTGCCAGCAGCGCACGGGGCTGTTCTCGAAGAACTCGTCCGCAAAACGGCTCACGTAGTCGGCGAACCGAGGCAGGTTGTCGTTCTTGGGGTTGGTGGCCCAGATGATTTCATCGAGTGCCTGGACGACAGCGCGCGCGTGCATGCCGATGCGCTCAAAATGCCCCCGGGCGGCAGGCGCCTCCCCGGCCCGGCTCAGGCCCAAATCGCTGAGCTGAGAAATCTGCGTGAGCATCCCGCCGATGTGATCGTGCATGTCCTGCGCGATGCGCAACCGCTCTCGCTCAACCGCGTGCCGGGTTTCCACCAAGGCCAGCCGTCGTTTGTACCTGCGGCGCTCGGCATAACGAAGAATGCCGGCTACCGCCCCAACCAGGACAAGCGCCATTCCTCCGATGAACCACCGGGTCTGCCATAAGTAGGGCGTCATCGTAATGGCCAAGGCCGGTCCCTGCTCGCTCCAGAGCCCGTCGGCGTTGCACGCCACGACGCGGAAGACGAAGTCGCCCGGTGGCAGGCGGTAGTAATAAGCCGTTCGCCGTTCGCCGGCCTCGACCCAATCGGCGTCCAACCCCTCCAGGCGATAGCGGAAGGCCACCTTTTCCGGCGAGGCGAAACTCAGGCCGGTGTAATGCAATTCCACTTCGCGACCGCCTGGCGCCACCACCAACCGCTGCAGAGGGCCTCGGCCGTCCGCCGCCGAACCCGAACCGACCGGCATGGACTTCAGGTCTTGCACTTTGCCGTTCACCAGTACTTGCTCCAGCAGTACTTCGGGGGGCGGCAAATCGGTCTCCTGCGCACTCGGATCGAGAAACACCAGCCCTTTGACCGTTGAAAAGCAAACCAGCCCCGAGCGCGTCTTCAAACCAGCCGGACAGAAGCCGCTCGAGCACTCTTCGGCCAGCATTCCAGCGTTGAGGCCGTAGGCCCGGGGATGCAAAAACGAGATCCGGCCGGCAGCCAGAGCCTCCAACTCGCTCTTTCGCACCCGGAAGATGCCACGGTTGGATCCGAGCCACAGGCTGCCGTAGTCATCCTCCACAATCTGGGAAACGGTATTGGCCCCCAAACCCTGCCGGGTCGTGAACGTGGCAATCCGGCCTTCCCGCCAACGGCTCAAGCCCCCGCCCGCCGTCCCGATCCACAGTGTGCCCTGCCTGTCCAGGTGCAGCGCGCGAATGGAGTAACTGAGCAGCCCGTTGGTAATGGAAAGGACCCCGTCGCTCCCGGGCTGCAGCCGCTTGAGTTCCCCGGCGGGCGAGCCGATCCAAAGAGAGCCGTTGGTCTCCTCTGCCAGGGCGGTGATGGCGCCCCGCACGACTTGCCGCGCAACCGGATTGGATTCGCCGTGCTGGAGGCGCACCAGCGCTCCCGCTGAGCTGCCCGCCCAAAGGCCGCCCCGCCGGCTCGGGCATAATGCCGTGATCGAGGCGCTGCGCACCCAGGGTTGGTTCGTGTAACAGCCCGTGAGCCTGCCATCCCGCCAGCATAGCAGCGCGTGCGCGCCGCCCCACCACACGCTGCCGTCGTCCGTCACCAGCACAGATTCCGCATGGGCGTAAAACTCGGCTACGGGAGAGGGCAGAAAGCGCTCGAGCCCTTTCAGCCCGCCGCGATACAAACCGCCGCCGGTAGTCGCGACCCAAAGCGTGCCGTCGGCGGATTCCGCCACCGACCGCGTGAAATCGTTCGTCAGCCCCTGCGCCACGCCGCAGTGGATCAGCGTTCGCCTGCTCAGCCGATTCAAGCCCGCGGTTCGCGTTCCCACCCAGAGGTTCCCTTCCCGGTCTGCGCACAAGGATCGGATGTCGTTGCCCGAGAGCCCGTTTTCCCTCTTTACTGCCGCGAAACGATCGCCTTGCAGGAAGTAGAGGCCTTCGTCCAGCGAGCCCGCCCAGATCGTGCCATCCGCCCCTTCCGCCAGACTGGTCACAAAAGCAAAGGGCAACCCATCCGCCTGGCTGTAAACCCTCCATCCTTCTGCTCGACGGCAGAGAACCTTCCCATTCCCCACGCTGGCCCAAAACCGGCCCAGCCGATCTTCGAGCAAGCAATACGCGTTCACCTGTTCGTCCCCGGGCGGGCCGGGTTGGGGTGAAAGCTGGTTGCCCCGGTATTCAAACAACCCCTGGCCGGTCGTGGCAATCCACATCCCTCCACCGCGGTTGAGGAGCATGGTCCGAATTGGAACACGCCCCAGCGCGGCGGTGGCCTCATTCTGAACTGGCTCTCCTGAGCGCCAGATGCGCAACCCACCCGAAGTGCCTACCCACAACGACCCCTCTCGGTTCTCGGCAAATGCGACGACGTAGTCCCCGGCGGCATCCTGGTCCGGAACTTCGCTCCGCTCAATCCGCCCACCTGCCAGCCGGCTCACACCTCCCCCGGCCGTGCCAATCCAGAGCGCTCCCGCTCGATCTTCGTAAAGGGCCAATACATCCACGTTCGGCAAGCCCTCCGCCAGCGCGAACACCGTGAAGCGGACACCGTCGAAGCGCGCCAAGCCATCACGCGTCGCCAGCCACAGGTAGCCTTCGCGCGTCTGGGCGATCGCATTGACGGTGTTTTGCGGCAAGCCCGCTTCCGTGCGCCACGAACGGACGACCAACTGGTCCGCCATCACTGATTCGGTCCCGGGAGTGGCCGCGGGCGCGGATGTCAAATAACTCCCGCATAGCGCCAGCCCCCAAACCGTCCCGAGCCCCGCCAGGCGCATCCACGCTTTCGCCTGCTCCGTTAGGTTCAATGCCCGGGCCGCAAGCAGCTTCATGCAGCAGATTCTATCATCTGGACGGCGAACCCAGGGCCTGGGTCGGAGCGGCCGCCGGAGCCTGGGTTTCAACGCTCAAGAAGGCCTCGGCCAGACCGGCGAGGTGCCGTTCCAAAGTGAAGCTGCGCAGGAAGATGTCGCGAAACCCTTCGCCGCTCTCGCCGACGAGGAGGTTCAGCAGGACGTCAGCGATTCGCTCCGGAGAGCGGACAGGCACCAGGCCGGGATAGTCGGCCGGGAAAAGTTCGGGTAGGGAACGCCAGCGCGTGGTGAGGATCGGCAGCCCGAAGGCCATGGCTTCGATGAGATTCACCGGCTGGTTCTCATTCTGGTAATAAGTCGGGAAGCAGAAGAGATCCGCCTCACGCAACAACCGGTTCTTCTGGTCACCTGAAACAAAACCGAAATACTCAACCAGCCGCTCCATGCCGGGTTGTGCCAGGATTTGGTTGAACTCGGTCTCTTCTGCCGGCGTCACGAAGCCGCCGGTAATCAGCAGACGCAGGGACACCGCCGGCTGACGAGCGGCAAGCCGCTGATTGGCGATCAGGCCCGCAGCCAGGGCGTCGAAGAGTCCCTTCTCGCGCGTGCAGTGCGCCAGGTATAGAATCTTGACCAGGTGTGGATCGTCGCCCGTGTGATTCAAGTCCGCCGGCTGAAGCGCTTGGCCGGACAACAGCTTTCGCCGCGCCGCGAACCGCGCCCGCCGCCGCGGGAGGACCTCCTGGGCAAAAGGGGGACACGGGTCGGGAATGCCGTTGCTGACCACGCGGACCTGCCGCGAGAAGAGCTTTTCGGCGTCCGCTTTGTTGTACCGGGATAGCACGATGCTTAGATCCACCTGCTTCATCAGGTGGTAGGTTAACGAACGACGGCGTATTCCCACCACCAACTCCAGCCACTTGGCCAGTCCAGCGGCGTGCCAGTGGAGGATCATTCGCTTGAAGAACGGCCGGCAGAGCAGCATCACGAGCCAGTCCCGGTAGAGCGCGGAGGGCTTGCCGGGCGCGGGGATGTAGTAGAAACTGGTCACACCGTAACGGAAACGGCACCAGATCGCTTGCAGGCAATAACCGAAGAGCAGAATGAGCTTCCCGATGCGCAGGTCGCCGATGTCCTCCAGCTTCTTCGAAAGCCGCGCATTGACGTGATAACATTCGATCCGGAAGGGCGAGCCGGGAGTTGACCGGCCGCCGGCGGGTGATTCGGTCGTGGGCTGAGCACCCGGAGGCCGGGCTGACCTGCGGCGGTCGCCGCCAAAGCCGGCCACCATGAGCTGCACCATGTAGCTCTGGCCATGGTGCGGGGGCGGCGTGTGGGCGAAGACGAGCAGCTTCATGCAGATGTTAGCTCGCAGGGTTGATTAAGAGCCGACGTTTGAGCATATTTCATTTTCTGTTGCATCGGCCTGAAAGACAAGTCAAAAGCGACCGCGCGAATGTTCTGGGTGTGGGCGTCAGTGCCATTAACCTGGACCTGGCGGTGGCCGCCGTCGCTCAAGCGCTCGAGCAGAAGGTCAAAGGGTATGTCTGCGTGACCGGCGTCCATGGGGTAAGCGAGGCCCAGCATGACCCGGCTTTTCGCGCCATTCTGAACCGCTCCTTTCTGACGACGCCCGACGGCATGCCCACCGTCTGGATGGGCCGCTGGCAGGGATTCCGGCAAATGGCGCGCGTCTACGGTCCGGACCTGATGCTGCGCGTGTGTGAGTTCACGCGCACCGGCGGGTTCACGCATTTCCTTTACGGTGGCGCCCCCGGCGTCGCGGAAGCGCTCAAGGGCCGCCTGGAGCAACGATTCCCCGGGCTGAGAATTGTCGGCACCCACACCCCGCCCTTCCGGCCATTGACGGCCGACGAGGAGCGCGAACTGGTCCGCCGGGTGGGCGACCTGAAACCAGACATCTTCTGGGTCGGACTGAGCACGCCGAAACAGGAGAGATTCATGGCCCAATACTGGCAGACATTGGAGGCCTCGCTGTTCTTCGGGGTCGGCGCCGCCTTCGACTTCCACGCCGGCCGGATGCGACAAGCGCCCCGCTGGGTGCAACGCAGTGGCCTGGAGTGGCTTTTCCGGCTCGGTTGCGACCCGGGCCGCCTTTGGAAGCGGTACCTGAAAAACAATCCTCTCTTTATGGTTCGCGCCCTGTGCCAATTGACTCACCTCAGGACCTATCGGCTCGATTAACCACCGGCCGTGCGGGGGCGTCGCGGTGGATTGGGCTCCAATATTTTTGTGGTGTAGGCGGCAAGGAACAGTTTCAATCCTCGCAAGCAGTAATCCGCGACGGCATGGCCGTCCACAACCAACGACAATCAATGAAACGACGTGAATTCATAAAGACCTCCGCAGCGGCGTCCGCCCTCCTCGGACTGAGCTGTGCCGCAACCCGAGAGCAGACCGGTTCCGAAACCGGCGCAGTCAATTCCCGGGAGTACTACGAGCTGCGCGTTTATCGGCTCAGGAGTGGGTCCGGCCGCGACCTGCTGGACGCATACCTGAGCCAGGCGCTCATCCCCGCCTTGAACCGCCTGGGCGTCAGGACGGTGGGCGTGTTCGTCCAACAGGAACGGGCCGGGGCAGCCGGCGCGACCGAAGTCCGGGATGAGTCTTCCATCATGGTGCTCATCCCCTTTCCCAGCATCGAATCGTTCGCCTCGGCTGGCGCGCGTTTGAACGCCGACCCCGCGTATCAGAGCGCCGGTGCGGACTATTTAAACTCGCCGAAGACGACTCCGGCGTTTGAGCGGATAGACAGTTGGCTGCTGCTGGCGTTTGCGGGGATGTCCAAGGCGGAGCTGCCGGGCTATTGTCAGAAAAGGAGCCCGCGCATGTTTGAGCTGCGCACTTATGAAAGCCACAGTGAACCGAAAGCGCTGAAGAAGGTGGACATGTTCAACGACGGCGAGATCCAGCTCATGCGCGACGTGGGGTTGGGGCCGATCTTTTATGGCCAGGCGTTGATCGGGAGCAACCTTCCGCACTTGACTTATCTGCTCTCGGCCGAGGACCAGGCAGCGCACGCAAAGCATTGGGACGCCTTCCGCCAACACCCGACCTGGGACAAGATGAAGAACGATCCGCAATACGCGGACACCGTGTCGAAGATCACGAACCGGTTCCTGGTGCCGGCGTCGTATTCGCAGATCTGAGCGGCATGCTCAAGTGGGTGAAACGTGATGCGTGATGCGTGATCCGTGCCTGCGCTGGACTTTCGCCCTGGCAGCCTGGCTGCTGTGCGCCTGGTGCCAGCCGGTGGAGATCGCCTCCGGCGCGCAGTTTACGGTGGACGTGTGGACCACCGACCAGGGCGGGCTTCCGCACAGCGCGGTCTTGGCCATGACCCAGACGCGCGACGGCTATCTATGGCTGGGCACGCCCAAGGGTCTGGCCCGCTTCGATGGCGTGCGGTTCGAGAAGTTCAACGAGTCCAATACGCCGGGGCTCGGGGGAAGCGCCGTCGTCCAGCTCTTCGAGGACCGACAGGGCAATCTTTGGGTCGGCACCGAGACGGGCGTGGTCCTGGTCAGCGGCGACGGGAAGGTCACATCGGTGAACATCGGGCGGGAGGGAAGACTGCGGGCGGCGTGCGAGGACGGCGGCGGCGCGGTGTGGCTCTACACCGCCGACGGGCAACTAGCGCGTTACCGGGACAAGCACTTCGAGGTCTGGAACGTCGGCGGGGGAGTTCCCAGCCGGTCCCGGCCGCTCATTGCGGAAAACGGCAGCCTGTTGTGGGTCGGCACCGACATGAGCCTGACCGGGATCGGGCCGCTGCCGGCAGCCTCGGCCAACGCGTTGCCGGTCGCATTCGAGGTGCCGGTCGCCCGCTTGGATTTTCTCCTGGCAAGCAAACGGGGCGGTTATTGGCGCGTGGCGGACGGGCAGGTCCAGAAATGGCAGACCAATCGCTTGGAGCAGAGCCTCGGGCCGTGCCCCTGGCCCACGAACATGTTCATCACCGCGGCATGTGAGGACCAGGAAGGCAACCTGATCGTCGGCACTTACGGCGACGGCATTTACTGGTTCGACGCCACGGGCGGATTCACCCGACTTTCCGGCGGGAAGGAGTTGTCGCATAACACGATCGTTTCACTGGTCGTGGACCGCGAGGGCTGTCTGTGGGTCGGGACCAACGGCGGCGGCTTGAACAGGGTGAAACGCCAGGTGTTCGGCGTGCTGGAGACCACGCGGGGGCTCACAGTGCAGTCCGTGTGCGAGGACGAGAGCGGCGGCTTTTGGCTGGGCTATAACGGCGAGGAAGTCGAGCACTGGAACACGAACGGCTTGCAGTTGTTCACGGTGCGGGCGCCGCTGGGCGAGCTGGCCGTGCGGTCGGTGTTTATGGCGCGCGACCGGAAGGTTTGGGCGGGCAGCTACGGCGGGGGGCTGTTCCAGTTGCAGGATGGCCGGTTCCAACCTGTGTCGTTCAACGAGACGCTCCGTCCGCTGGTTTCGTCCATTTCGGCTATCTATCAGGACCGGCGCGGGATGCTTTGGGCGGGCGCCCAGGGAGGCCTGGCGCGCTGGGCCGAGTGGGACGATCCCAATTGGCGGGTGTTCACAAACCTGGCCGGAGCCGTCGCCGGCGCCGTCCGCGCCATTGCCGACGATGCCGCCGGCAACTTCTGGATCGGAACCGACGGCGCCGGTCTGATCCGCTTGCGGGAGAACAGCATGATCACCTTCACGCGGACCAACGGGCTGCCGAGCGACAGCGTGGCGTCGCTGTGCGTGGACCAGGAGGGAGTGTTGTGGGCCGGCACGTCCCTCGGTCTGGCGCGGTTCGACGGCGCCCGGTGGACCGCCTACACCATGCGTGAGGGACTTGCCGATAACAGCATTGGCTACCTGTTGGCCGACGACGAAGGCTATTTGTGGATGGGCTCCACCGCCGGCCTGATGCGCGCGCAACGCAAGGCGCTGAAGGACTTCGCCGATGACCCCACCAACTTCATCCCGGTGCGGGTTTATGGCAAGGCGGACGGTCTGCCGACGGGCGAATGCACCGAGGGCTCCCAGCCGGCGGCCTGCCGGGCGCGGGACGGCCGATTGTGGTTCCCGACCACCAAGGGCCTGGCGTACGTGAACCCAGCCTTGCTGCATCCGAACACCAATCCGCCGCCGGTGCTGATCGAGTCGGTGCGGGTGGACGGCCAGTTGCAGAACAGTAACCGCTTCCGCGCGCCCCTGCCGCAAGCCGTGACGATGTCCGCCGGCAAAGAGGGGCTGGACATCTCCTACACCAGCCTGAACCTGTCCGCGCCGGACAAGGGCCGCTTCCGCTACCGCCTGGCCGGTCACGAAACGGCCTGGATCGAAGGACCCTGGAACTTCCGCACCGTCCACTACAGCAAGCTGCCGCCCGGTGATTACAGGTTTGAGGTGAAAGCCTGCAACGAGGACGGCGTCTGGAGCGCGACGCCGGGCACGCTGGTAATCAAGGTGCTGCCGCCGTTCTGGCGGACGTGGTGGTTCATCACGCTCGCGTCCGTTTGCCTGCTCGGGATGATCGTCGGCTCGGTCCATTACGTCTCCACGCAAAAGCTCCAGCGGCAGTTGGCGAGCCTGCGCGCGAAGGAGGCGCTCGAGAAGGAGCGCGCCCGCATCTCGCGCGACATCCACGACCAGGTGGGCGCCAACCTTACCCAGGTCTCGCTCCTCGGCGAATTGGTCGAGAGCGACAAAGACCACCCGGAAGAAGTTGAAGCCCACGCGCGCCAAATCTCGCAGACCGTGCTCGAAACCACCCGCGCCCTCGACGAGATCGTCTGGACGGTGAACCCGTCCAACGACACCCTCGACGGCCTGATCACCTACGTCTGCAAATACGCGCAAGAGTATCTCGCCCTGGCCTCGCTCCGTTATCGCCTCGAAGTGCCGCCGCACCTGCCCAACACACCCATCTCGCCCGAGCTGCGCCACAACGTCTTCCTGGCCGCCAAGGAGGCGGTCAACAATGTCGTCAAGCACTCCGGCGCCACGTCCGCCTGGCTGCGCCTGCGCCTGGCGCCCAACCTCTTCACGCTGGAGATCGAGGACAACGGCCGTGGCTTGCCTGCGGACGCGGACAACAAAGGGCGCAACGGTCTGCGCAACATGCGCAAGCGGCTTGAGGACGTTAGCGGCCAGTGCTCCATCCGCCCTGGCGCCGAAGGCGGGACACTCGTGTGCCTCACCGCGCCCCTCGCCAGCTTAAGCGAGCGTCCGGACTGAGAGTCGCCTCCTGACGCGGAGCGGGGCAGGGTCTGGTTGAACGGGTGGAGAAACAGAAGGGCGCTCACTCCGCTGAATCATTTCCCGCCCGCCGGACCTTCTCCAGGACAACCGTTCCCAGATCATAGACCCCAAGCCCGCCGCCGTCCGGCAGCTCAGGCAGCGTGACTTGGCAGCGCAATTCCGAACCCTGCACGAATGCCCGCAGGCGATAGCTGCCGGGCGGCAAGCCGTCGGCGCGTTCGAAGCTGCCATCGGGAGCCACAGTCAAGGTCACGCTGACATGCTCAACGAGTTGCCGCCGTCCGGCGTCCGAATCCGCGAAATCCACCAGCCACAGCCTTCGCTGGTCCTCACTCAAGCCCCGGGGGGCGGGCGGCATCTTAACTGCGTTGTCCAGGTAGGCCGATTTGGGCCAACTCGGCGGCTGCGCCCCCACGGTTGCCAGCCGGCCTTTGACCCCCCAGCCGCGGTCGGCGATCACGACGTTGGTGGTCTGGCCCGGTGCGATGCTCACGGGCGTCCGGTGGTGATACGGGAGCCCCGGTCCCGCGCAAATGGACAGGCAAAGCGGCACGTCCGGGGGCACAAACTCAAACGCAAACCGCCCGTCAGCCTCTGGCACCGCAGGCTTGAAAACCGGCCTCAGCCTCCCGTCGTACTCGTAGGGAACCCGGGAGTCGAGCGACACGTGTTTCATGGGCCGCGCCCGCACCTGGGCATCCACTGTCCCTTCGATGCGCCCCCAGGGCTCGAGGAGCACCGCGAGCGGCTGACGCGGGTCGCGCACCCGCACGCGTGCAAAACCGTGCGTGCTGACCGCGACAAGGGTATGGGCCTTGGGGTCGGGCTGGAAGCGGAAGCGCCCTTCATCATCCGTCGTCAGAACCCGTTCATCGCCAACCGCGCGACGGAACCGGCAGCCGTCCAGGGTGGCATCGTGCTCCAAGGTAAGCAGCGTCACCTCAGCCTTCACTGCGGGCTGACGGTCAGGCCGCCAGACGACTCCGCGCACCGACTGCTCCAGGTCCAGGCGGCAAAGGGCCAGGTCGAGCGTTCCGGCCCCATCCACCGGCAGCGGCTGCGACACGAAGGGCTCGTAACCTTCCGCCTCGACGCGCACGCGCCAGGGCTCCTCCATTTCCTCGAAGCGCACGGTGAACGTGCCATCCGTGCTGCGCCGGGTGTCCAACCGCTCCCAACAGTCCCTGTCGTCACCGTAGCCCGGAAAGGCCCTGACCTCGGGGATAGGCTGGCCGGACGCAGCGTCGGTGACGCGGCCCGTCAAGACCCTCGCCTGACGCATTCTAATGACATGCTCCTCTCCGTCAGCCTTCAGACGGATACCGCGGGTATAGCACCAATCTGATTTCTTTGCGTAAAGCTCCAGCTCGCCGTGCCCCGGCGCGGAGCTCCACTCGATGAGGCCCTCGGCGCCGCTCGTCCCAATCCACTTGAGCACATGACGGTGTTCATTCCATTCCTCCAAGCCCACGTCTGCGCCCGGCACCGGCTGCCCCCGTTCATCCGTCAGCCGCAGCCGGAGCAGGGCCCCGGGCTTCAACTGCACCTCCACCGGCGCGATCCCCGCTCGCACCTGGACTTCGCGGTACTCGGGTGCGAAGCCTGGCGCGCTTACGGTGAAATCGAACTTATCCTCGTCTAGCTTGGAGAATGAGAACCTTCCTTCGCTGTCCGTATCCGCCACAAGGGGATGCATGGCGAAGGGGTGATGCGCCACCCGCGCCCTGGCAATGGGTCGCCCCGCCTCATCCAACACCCGGCCGGTCAGCGTGCGGCCGGTCTCCATCGTGGTCACTGTCTTGCCTGCCCAGAGGAGGTTCAATGCCTCGCCCCCCGCCGGCGCGTCACTCTCGGAGCGTCTCGGAGCGGCGTAAATGATGTGCGTGCTGCGAAAGTCCGGATGCCGCGCCTCGAGTTGGAAGCCGCCGTGCTCGCCGGGCGGAATGATCGCGCAGGTCCACCAGCCCCGGCCGTCCGACCGCGCAACAACGCTCTCATGCTGAAATCCAAAACGCTCCCGCGGAGTCTGGCGGTTCGAGGCATCCCCGGTGCCGTCGAAGCTCACCAGCACCTCGGCATTGGCCACGGGGCGTCCCTGGCCGTCGCGGAGCCAGCCGCCCAAGGCATTGGTCACCGGCTCCACCCGCAGGGTGTAATCAGCCGGTATCGCGTCGTCCCGGCCAGGAATCCAGGTGGCGTATCGCGCTGCCCAGCCCCAGGACACGACGCCCACATCCAGCCGGCTGGTGCCCTCGGCGTAGGGCACCTCCGCTGACCCGGTGTCGTCGGTGGCCAGATCGTACCGTTGCCGCCAATCGCCCCCGACCACCGCGTTCAGGGCGAGCTGCGCTTTGCGGACGGGCTCGCCGCTGCCCTTGGCCACCACATGAAGCCGAAGCAGCCGGTCCCCTGCCCTTCGGACAGTGGGCTGATCCGCTGCGTGGCCCGTCGCAAGACCTGCGACTGGGTTGGGGTTGGCGGCACCTTCCTGCGCACTCGCGCCGGCGGACTGAAGTGGCGGAGCAGGCTTCACCGGGAACGCCAGATACGCAACCGTCGCTACGGTCGCAGTGCCGACGGCCAAACTGCCCAGGAGCTTGAGCTTGGCCCAGCGCCAGGCGGTCAGGGTTTCGCGCACCAGCGACGGCAACGTCGCCGAGGCTGCGGTTGCGCTCGCCGCCGCCCCGACCGTTAGTCGGCCCGCCAGCTCAGCCGGAGCCGCCTGCGCGGCGTGCGCAGTCAGCAGCGTCGTCAAGGCTGCGACGGACAAGCTCACGCCGCGAGCGGCCAGGAAGCCTCTCAGCTTCGCCAGCGCCCGGTCCACGCGCTTCCGGGCGGCTTCTTCCTTGATGCCGAGCGCGGCGCCTACTTCCTTATGGTTCTTAGCCTCAAAGAACCGCAGCAGCACCGCGTTGCGATCGGTGTCACCGAGTTGCGCGAGGCCCTCATCCAGGGCAGGAGCAACGCGGGACCAGGCCGGGTCGGAGGTAGCGAGTTGTTGCATATCAAGAGCTTCCTGCTCGCGTCGCTGCCGGCGCTGTTCGGCCCGCAGGGCGCGGGCGGCCACGAACCGGGTGGTACGAAACAGCCAGCCTGACAATACCACGCCCTCGCGCAGGCTGCGTGCCTTGCGCGCCAGCAGGATGAACACCGCCTGGCTGATGTCCTCAGCCAACTGCGGGTTGTTCACCTGGCGCAGGGCAGCGGAGTGGACGAGGCCCAAATACCGGTCCACCAGCGCGCGGAAAGCGCTCTCCGAGCCGCATTCGGCATAGTTTTGAAGCAGTTGCCAGTCGTTCATGTCAGCGATGCGATTTAACATAGTATCCCCGCTGCGACACTGAAAGCGGACAACCGGAGAAAGGTTCCCTCGGATCCGCGCTGGTTTGGGTCAAGCGTGCCTGGAGAGGCAGGAGATCAAGAACGCCGAAGGCCGAAATCCGAAGGCAATCCGGACACTTGAGGCGGGGCGCGGCGCCTGCTTGCTTATGTTAGCGTTGGACCCGCGCGCTGCCGCCCTTGACCAGCGCCTCGACTTCCTTGAGCGAGGCCATTGAGGTATCGCCGGGGGTCGTCATCGCCAGGGCGCCGTGGGCGGCGCCGTATTCGACGGCCTTCTGCGGATCGCCAAACTGCATCAACCCGTAAATCAGCCCGCTGGCGAAGCTGTCACCGCCGCCGACGCGGTCTAGAATCTCCATGTTCTCGCGGTTCGGCGCTTCGTAGAACTTGCCCCCCGCCCAGCAGATTGCGCCCCAGTCATTGCGGGTGGCGGTTCGGACGGCGCGCAGCGTCGTGGCGACCACCTTGAAGTTCGGGTAGTCCGCCACCGCTTTGGCGATCATCTGCTTGAAGGCCGCCGCGTCAATCCGGGTAAGATGCTCGTCCGCACCTTCGACTTCAAGGCCCAAGCAGGCGGTGAAGTCTTCCTCGTTGCCGAGCATCACGTCCACATGCTGGGCAATCTGCCGGTTGACCTCCTGAGCGCGCTTGGGGCCGCCAATGCTCTTCCACAGCGAGGGGCGATAATTCAGGTCGTAGGAGACGATGACGCCGTGCTTCCGCGCGGATTGCACGGCTTCCAGCACCAGCTTGGGCGTTGTGTCACTGAGCGCCGCGAAGATGCCGCCGGTGTGCAGCCAGCGCACGCCCAGCTTGCCAAAGATGTGATCCCAGTCGAAATCCCCCGGCTTGAGCTGGCTTGCCGCAGTGTGGCCGCGGTCCGACACGCCGACCGCTCCCCGCACGCCGAAACCCCGCTCGGTGAAGTTCAAACCGTTGCGCACCGTCCGTCCCACGCCGTCAAACGGGACCCATCGGATGAACTCGGTGTCCACACCGCCTTGCAGGATGAAGTCCTCGATCAGGCGGCCCACGTCATTGTCCGCGAAGGCCGTGCAGACGGCTGTCCGCAGGCCAAAGCAGCGCCGCAAACCGCGCGCGACATTGTATTCGCCGCCCCCTTCCCAGACCTTGAACGCGCGCGCCGTCCGCACGCGCCCTTCGCCGGGGTCCAGCCGCAGCATAATTTCCCCGAGCGCAATCAAGTCGTATTTGGTTGAGCCGGCAGCTTTAAGATCAAGAATAGCCATAGTGTTGTGAAGTCTAGCGTTCCATCAGGCCAGAATTTGTGCGGAGACGCGCCAACACTCAATCAGTTTTTGCAGCCGGCGATGACCTTGCCCAGCACCACGGCCCGGCGCGCTCCGGTTGCGCTGGGCACGTTCGCGGGCCGGCCCAGCAGGGTTGCGTGGGCCAGAATAGCGAAGGCCAGCGCTTCCTTGGCCGCGTTGGCGATGCCGAAATCCTCATGCGTCAGCGGCTCCCCTGCGCCGAGGCGCTCGCTTAACATCCGCCGCAGCACCGGGTTCTTCGCGCCGCCGCCCCCGAGGATGATCTGCAATCGCCCGAGCGCCTGCGGAGTGAGCCTGGGAAAGACGAAGCGGCGGTAGGCGGCGGCAATCGTCGCCGCGGTGTAAGCCGTCGCCGTGGCAATAAGGTCCTCGTCCCGAAGCCGGAATCGGTCGCCCAGGTTCACCACGAGATCCAGAAAGGGCTGGCCGAACTCTTCGCGGCCTGTGGTCTTGGGAGGACGGCGCTTAATGAATGGATGAGTCATCATTTCTGCGAGCAGCCTGGCAGAGACCGTGCCGCGCGCGGCCCAAAGACCGTCACGGTCGTAAGACTGCCGCCCCCGAGTTGCCCTGACCACCAAAGCATCCATCACCATGTTTCCCGGCCCGGTGTCGAACGCGATCACGTCCTCAAGCTGTGCTTGCGGCGGAAGAAAGGTCAGGTTGCCGATTCCGCCGATGTTCTGCACGATCCGAGGCCGCGCGTCATCCGTGAACAGTACCCAATCCGCATACGGCACCAGCGGTGCCCCCTGCCCCCCCGCCGCCATGTCGCCGACGCGGAAGTCCGCCACCGTCGTGATGCCCGTCCGCTCAGCGATCACCGCCGCTTCGCCGATCTGCAACGTGGAAGGCGTCCGCGCGGTCGGCAGATGATGAATGGTCTGCCCGTGTGAGCCGATGGCCGCGATGTTCCTCGGCTTGAGCTTCGCCTGGCGGATGCCCGCGAGCGCCGCGCGAGCAAAGTGCTCGCCCAGCTCGAAGTTCAGCTCGCATATCTCCGAGACCGTTCCATGCAGGCAGACATCCAAAATCCGCCGCCGCAATGCCGGCGCGAAAGGCCGGTGCGCGTGGGCGAGAACGCGCGCCTTGAGTCCGCGTCCGCTCCCAGAAATCCCGGCCACTACCGCATCAATACCATCGGCCGAGGTCCCTGACATCAGACCGACGACGCACCGGGCGGCACTTTGTGGCGATCGCAAAACTCGCATGGGCAAAGACTAAGCGACTGCGCTGACGGCAACAAGCTCCGCCCCAAAGCGGCTCTCATTCGTCGCTCCTTACGGATATCCCTCGGACACTACCCACCCGAGACACACCGGATACTCACCCGATACACACCTTATACTCACCGTAGATAACATTTGGCCCGCTCCTGGACGGCTTCCGATTTAACCTGTTGTTAGCCAACGGCTTGCATTCTGTCGTTCGGCGACTGGCTCCGTTGCGGCTTTCGGTTTTCGGACTTCCGTCGGCCTTCGGCTTCCGGCCCTCGCGACTTCATTCCTCCGCCCGCCACCCGTCGGCAATCGTTTGCTTTTGCCGCCGCGATGTGATGTATTGTTGGCCTGACATGCCCAGTGGCCCATTGCCCGTGTCAGAGCGAAGTCACAGATATTGAATATGGCACCAACGATTGAAGATAGTCCGATTACCCGGAAGACCCGGGAACTTTGCCAAACGATTTTGGATGAGCCGAGCGTCCGGGACATTCGCCGGCGCATTGACGTGTTCATGGCGGATGAAGCGACCCGCTCCCAATACGACAGCCTGGTAACCAAGGGCCAGGCGCTGCAGGAGAAGCAGCAAATGTCCCAAGCCCTGAGCGGGGAAGAGATTACGGACTTCGAGCAGCATCGCGAATCGCTGCTCAAGAACCCGGTGGCGCGGGAGTTCCTCGACGCGCAACAGGAGCTTCACCAAGTGCGCGAGTCCATTCAACGATACGTCAACAAGACGCTCGAGCTGGGGCGTTTGCCTTCAGAGGAAGACCTGAGCAGCGGCTGCTGTGGGGACCACGGCTGCGGCAGTTGCGGCCACTGATTCGGCTTTTCGACCGCGGTTCTCCCTCTCAGTTTCCGGCGGACTGCGATGAACTAAACCCGGCTCATGGAATGCAAAAAATCGAGCAACGCGCGGTTCTGCAACTGCACTTACCCGGGTTGCGAAAAGCACGGCATCTGCTGCGAGTGCTTGCGCTATCACTTGGGCATGAGGCAGCTCCCCGCGTGCTGCTTTCCCCGGGACGTCGAACGGACCTACGATCGAAGCTTCGAACGCTTCGCCAGCCTGGTTGCCGCCGGCACGGTCTGACCGCCGTCCGATGGATTAGAGCAAGCCTAAGCGGCAAACATTGGTCGTGGAGGGAGAAGAGTGAAGTTCCGATTGCCGGTTCGCAAATCGGGTGTGCGCCGTCGGCGCAGGGGTTACTTCCGGGTCGAGGTCGCGTTTGCCAACCGGGCCAGATCCACATTGCCCGGCTGCTCGGTCTTGCTCAGAGTCACCCGCCAGGTGCGGGGATCCTGGTGGCGCCAGACCTCGGAATGACCGTCGGCGAAATTGAGGGCGAAGCTGTAGTTGTGGCGGTGACCTGAGTTGGCAGGGAAATCAAACCAAATCTTTCCCGTGGGGTCCGTGACGAAGAAACCATCGTTAATGCTGCGCTCGTCTTCATCCAGGAGGACCCACAACTGCGAGGGGCGTGGGATCTCCGGGTATGTCGAATAAAACGGAACGTAAGATCCGGCGGTGGAAGGAATCGCCCCCACCTTTGGGTCGCGCGCGCCCATGAAGCAGTTCATCGAGTAGCTGCGCAAGGTCGGGGTGACTTTACCCTCGATCCGCACTCCCTTGTCCGCCGGACAACGATAGATCGCCAGGCTCTCGTTATAGCTGTAAAGCTTGCCCCGGCGAATCAAATCCGGATCGCCTGCCTCATCGGCTTTGGTCATATCGCCCTGAACCCAAACGTTCCCGTTGTTGACCGGATAGGACTCGGCCAGGATATCGTTGTTGTCATCCTTGTACATCATCCAAGCATACCCAAGCTGACGGAGATTGGAGACACAACCGGTCCGTTGCGCCTTGATCTTGGCCTTGGTCAAGACAGGCAGCAACAGCGCCGCGAGCGTTGCGATGGTTGCAACGACAGCCAGAAGCTCAAGGAGTGTAAACCCCCAGCGTCGGCTTGCCTGCGGCGAATCCATATTCGCGGATGCGTTGGTCATTGCCGTTTTACGCAATGAAAGATACCCCTGAAGCCAGGTCGAGGCAACGCTTTTTTTTGCCTTTTTTCGCTGCCGGGAGACTGTCTCTCAGCCCCATCCCAGCATTCCGCCGCCAAGATGGGTCAGGAACGCCAGGCCCCAGGCCAGCAAGCCCATGTATAGCCATTGGAAGAACGGCCACTTCCAAGAGTTGGTTTCCCGCCTCACGACGGCCACGGTGCTAACACATTGCAGTGCAAACACGTAGAAAACCATCAGCGTGACCGCCGTCAGCGGCGTATAAACCGGAGTGCCGTCGGGTCGGGTTTGTGCCTGAAGGGTCTGGACCAGGCTGGTCATGGCTGGCGCGGTGGGGCTGGTCTCTCCGACGTTATACACGGTGGACATGGTGCTGACGAAAACTTCGCGGGCGGCGAAAGAGGTGATGATGCCAATGCCGATCTTCCAGTCAAAGCCGAGCGGGGCGATAACCGGTTCAATAAGACGTCCGAGCCGGCCGGCAAAGCTGTGGCGCAGCCGTTCGCCGGCCGCCTGGCTATCGAGCTGCTCGTTCTGGGTCGTGACCGGGCTATGGGTGGCGGTGTCATGGGGATAGGTGGCGAGAAACCAGAGCAGGATGTTGATGCCCAGGATGACAGTCCCCGCCCGTCGCAGGAACAGCCGCGACCGCTCCCACATATGCCGGAGGACAACCCGGGCGAGGGGGCGCTTGTACGGGGGGAGCTCCATAATGAGCATGGGGGTCTCGCCTTTCAGCAGGGTCTTCTTAAAGACCCAGGCCATGAACAGGGCGACGATGATGCCCAGCAAATACATAGAGAGCATGGTGAGGCCGGGCAGTTTGAGGAAGCCCAGCACGGCCACGTTGGGAATGCACGCGGCAATCAGCAGCGTGTAAACCGGCAGGCGGGCGGAGCAGCTCATCAGCGGCGCCACCAGGATCGTCACCAGCCGGTCTTTTGGGCTTTCGATTGTGCGTGTGGCCATGATGCCGGGGATGGCGCAGGCGAAGGAACTGAGCATTGGAATGAAGCTCTTGCCGTGCAAACCGACCTTGCTCATTAACCGGTCCATGAGAAAGGCCGCGCGCGCCATGTAGCCGGTGTCCTCCAAGAAGCCGATGAACAGAAAAAGCAGCAGGATTTGCGGCAAAAACACGACCACCGCTCCCACACCCGCAATCACACCGTCCACGAGCAGGCTGTTCAAATCACCCGGCGGAATCAGCCCGCTGACGGCGCCGCCAAGCCAGTCAACCCCGGTCTGCAACGCTTCCATCGGAAGTCCGGCGAAAGTGAAGATGCTCTGGAACATCAGGGTCATGATCGCCAGGAAAATGATCGTGCCCCACACCTTGTGCGTCAGCACCCGGTCCAGCTTGTCGCTGAAGGTCTCGCCGGACGGCGCCAGTTCGGCCGTGGCGGCGCGCTGAATCTCCGCCACCGCCAGGTAGCGGCTCTCGATGGCCGCTGCACGCCAGTCAACCCCGGCCGCTTCGAGGCGGCGGCGGGCAGCCGCCACGGCCTCCTGTATCGGAGCGGGGTAATGCTGCAGGCTGGAGGCCAGGGCCTTTTCATTGCTCAGAATCAACAGTGCTTCGGCTGCGGCCTGGGCGCGCCGCTCGTGGAAAGTTTGCGCCAGCAATCCGGCAATCGCATCGGCCTCCGCCTGCAACGCCGCCGGCAGCTCGGTGAAGCGGCGCGGCCTGCCCCGCGGCAGCGCCTGGAGCGAGGACAGGATGGCCTGGCGGAGGTCGCCGAGCCCCTGGCCGGTGCTGGCAACCATCGGCAGCACGGGCACGCCGAGTTCGCCGGCGAGGATCGCGGCGTCAATTTGGTGCCCGTTCTCCTCGGCCACATCGGTCATGTTCAGGGCGATCAGCGTCGGGTACCCCAGCTCGATCACCTGGGTGGCGTAGTAGAGGTTCCTCTGCAGGTTCGAGGCATCCACCACGACCACCACCACCGACGGAGCAGGCAGCTCGGGCAGCCGGTTGAGCAATACGTCGCGCGAGATCTGCTCGTCAATGGACTGCGGGCTGAGGCTGTAGGTCCCGGGCAGATCCAACACGCGCGCATTCGACCCGGCGGGCGCGCCAAGCAGCCGGCCTTCCTTGCGCTCCACCGTCACGCCGGCGTAGTTGCCGACCTTGGCGCGCAGGCCGGTCAGCGCATTGAACACGGTCGTCTTGCCCGAGTTCGGATTGCCGGTTAGGACGATGTACGGCGGCGGGGGTGCGGCGGCTGCCCTGGAAGACTTGGTCTCGGGGCGGGCGGCAGCGGCGGGCGCTTTGTTCGGGGGCAAGACCGACTGGTCCGGCGCGCTGGGAGCTGCTCCTCCAGGATTAGCCATCGAGTTGCACCAGGATTTGCTCCGCCTCGTGCTTCCGCAAGGTCAAATGGTAGCCCCGCACCTTGATTTCCACCGGATCGCCCAGCGGAGCAAAACGCACCAGTTCAACCGGCGTGCCAACCAGCAATCCCATCTCCATCAATCGTGGACGGCTTTCCGGCGGCAATTTGATCTCCACGACCTTGGCCTTCCCGCCCAGGGCGACGGACGTCAGAGGCTGGAGGGTGGCGGGCATAGGGCGTCTGGTTTGCGCATCGGCATGAATCAAGCCGCCCGGGACGAGGCAGGCACTTCCTGCACCAGGATCGAGTCGGCGAGTTCGCCGGAGATCGCCAACCGCGCGTTGCAGACCTGGCAGATGTAGTTGGATTGACGCGCCAGCAACTTAATCCGTTGCTCCTCGCAAATCCCCAACTCCCGCAGGCGGTCGGTGACGTCGGGCGCGGCGGATAGACGTTTGATGCAGACCACCGCCCCAGCCTGGAATTGGCTGAGTGGACAGACTTCAGTTCCGGCACAACGGCCCTCAAGAACCCTGAATTCGCGCGGCGGCTTTGATTTCACTGCCCCGAAGCTAGGGCAGTTGAGACTCAGTTGCAAGACGGTTTTGCCGTCCGGCTGTGTGGGGTTGTTGTGAGCCTTGGCCCACAAATCCGGCAAAAGTGAACTTCGCCGAATAAGGCCGAAAAAGGCCGATTCATTGGGGTTTTGGCCTGAAATGAGGGGGAGGGCGAAACCATAATTCCGGCAGTTTTTTACAGGTGCTGATAATCCCGGCAAAAGCTCATGTCCAAGCATGAAACCCCTGCAAACATTGAGGATTCTCGCTTTGGACATTTCAAATTGCCGGAATTGTCAGCAACGCGGGAGTTTGTCAACCTGGGAAGGCCGTTTTGAGCAAAATCGGGAAGGGCTTGGAAGTCGCTTGACGCAATTTTTGGGGTGATTCGCTTGGCGGTAATGCCCTCTTAACGGCCCGTTACGGGAAGGTGAACGCCCAAAGACTCGCCGAGCACAAGGGGCCACCACAGGCCGAAGCTTTCGGCCACAGCCAAGCGCAACGGATGGGCGAAACTTCGGTCTCGGGAGCGATTGCCCGAAAGGTTCGGTCTCGGTCTCGGGCGGCCAGGGCACTGTTCCCCACGGCCTTGGGCCAGACCAGGGCGCTTCCACCTGGGGATGGGCACCGGAGCCGGGCGACCGAAAGCAGTGGTGCACACCGGATGCACCAGCGATGCAGCAGCGATGCACGATCGGGAAGCGGTGGTGCATCGCTTGTGCATCGCTTGTGCATCCCTGGTGCCCGACCCGGCGCGCGCGGGGGACCGGGCGGGGGGCACGCCCCGGCTGCCCAAGAGTCTCGGGATCATGGCGGGCGGCTGGCCTTGGGCATGACCAGGTCGCTTCCACCGGGGGGCTGGACACCGGACCGCCCGGATCCGGCTGCCTATATACTATATGGTGCCAGCTCGCCCGGCGGAGGGAACGGCCGGCGCTGCAGAGGGAGTCAGATCACCACAGATCTTGCTGTTCTTGCCGGGTGCCATCGCTGCGGATAGCATCAAAGCAGCCCCCTTTGCGCTTCTGCGACCGGCGGCAGATGGCTGAGGATGCATGGCTGCCACCGGGTACTTGCTCGAGGATCGAATCCCAAAGGGTTGCCGCGGCTCCGCAGCCTCCGGCATCGTTGTGCATAGATGCCGAGGCTGACTGTCCAGTTCCTAAGCCGAGCATGGATGCGACCTCGCCATTGTCTGCCAGGGCTTGGTTCTCAGTGCTAGTCCATACCTCGGTCATGCCGCTGGCCGACCAACGATCGCTAAGGAAACCGAAGAGCCAGGCGCCCGTGTTCTTATTGCGATAACGGCGTAGTCCTTTGAGCACCGTTGAAGCAACTGGCGCAAGAATCGTGACGACTACCCGGCTGCGTTTCGGTGGTGTCATGGGGTTCTGGGGCGCCGGCCAGGCTGAGCCGGCCGGCGCGTGCGGGAGGGTGTCGTGAGTCATTCCAGTTGCGGGCCATCGGGCCACTGGCGGAGGAAGTTGGCAGCGGCCTCGCGCTCTTCCCCCGTCAGTCGTTTGGCAAACCGGTGAACCAGATGCGCCGCGGGCTGAGCCTGGTGATACACGTCTATGATGTCCGCCGGCCCGTAGGCCGTGGCGTCGTCTTGCAGGTTGACCAGGACCGGGATCCCGTAACGGGACTCGGCGCGCTCGTCAGTCAGGATAAGCGAGGGTGTGAGTTGAATCTTCATGCGGCGCTGCTTTCCTTGGACACATACACGCGATGCTTGTTGCAGTGGGATTCAACGGCCCTGTTGAAGAACTCGGCAATGGTGATGCCCATACCAGAGGCGGCGCGCTGTATCCGCGCGAATACCTTCCTGGGAAAGGCCACGCGGCCGAATTCCCTTCCATCGGGATACTGAAAGACACAGATGACGCGGCGGATGGACCGCGGCAAGGCGGCAGCCGCCGGGTCCAATGTGCGGATTGCTCCGGGAGTTTCGGGTTGCGCCGCGGGCGCGCGACGGCTACCGTTTCTTACGAGACTTGAGTGTTTCATACTTTGATTTAACTTGGGTCTTCTGCCCTGCCGGCGTTGTCGCGCTGTCAGGGCTTTTTTGTTCGGCCTCCTCTGCCCGGACCCATTCGAGCAAACGAAGCGTGGTTTCACCGCCCGGCTCTCTTTCGCCGGACAGCCAGCGTGAAACGCTCGTCAGTGGAGCGCCGAGGAACCTAGCCAGCTTGCTCTTCATTCCCGGCTCTTGGGTGAGGCGGCTCAGATCGGCCAGCAGATTGCTCAGTTGCGATTTCACGGGTGTGAGTTTGCCGGAAGCGGCAACATGTGTCAACAGATTATTTTTGGCACCGGCGGCTTTGGATAGGTCCTGATTCAGCGAGGCCAAGCGCCGCTTGGCTTCAAACGCGCACATTTCGGCGAATTGACGTTCGGCGGTTATTTCATCCAGAGGTGGGAATTTCTTGAGCACATCGGATGCGCGCTGCAACAGGGCATCCAGGAACTCAACAACTTTGGAGTCCGGCTGGTGGGATAACCAGCGCGCAAGGAGCGCGGCATACTTCTCTTTGCCGACAACTCGGCCCCTGGCGTCAGGGGTGACCCGAAACATCGGCATCTTCCCCTTAATTAGGATTCCCGAGAGGGAAAGGAGCAGCAATCGCTTGAGGTGCAGTTCGTAAACAGTGCTGAATGCGGCCCTGGGGCCCAGCCCCGCCTCCTCCGGTGCCGGGTAATCGACGAACCACATTTGACGCATGGGCGCCAGGGGATGTTCCCCTGCTAACCATTGAGGATTGAGATCGGGGAATGCGTTGAGAATTCTCCAAGCCGCAGGATAGTTGAGCTGGGAGGTCTCGTACTCGTATCCGGCATAGGCTGTGCGGCTCAGGCCAGCGAGCTTACAGAACTCGGCCTGACTGAGACCGAGAGATAGCCGGAACGTCCGGAGACGGCGGCAGATCGCCCTCTCATGGTCCGGCATTGGATTCTGGCGAGGCACGGTCCGAGTGTAAACAACCCCCAGGAAAAACCCTGCAAAAATAGTCAAAAAAAGTCCTTGTTCTCAGAACGACATATGTTATTGTTCTATGAAATGCCGAAAAGCTCGGTCAACTTGGGCGATGTGGAGCTGAAGCTCTGCCGGTGCGAAATGGCTCTCCGGGGGCTGAATACTCGGGGATTGGCGCAGCGCGCCGGGGTGAACATGGGGCTGGTGCAGGATCTCTTGTGTGGGCACTACAGTTCCTGGCCAGTAAGGGCCGCCATAAACCGGGCGTTACGCCGGCGCATTTTTAAGAAACCGGCGCGAGTGTATCGGCCGCGGCGAACGAAAGGAGCGAAAAGTGAAGCAACTACATGAGTTATTGAAGAGGTGTCGGGCCGCCCAGGATGAATTGCGGCGGCTGGATTTGATGGAAAAGGAGGCACAAACGTCGATCGAGAATGCCGCGAGTGAGGACATTGGCTCGGCCGATGTTCAACGCAAAGTCTCCCATGCTCGGGTGGCGCTGGACCTGGTCGCGGCGCGGCGTAAACGGCTCAAGACGCCGCTCCCGGAACAGAGGGATTTGAAGGCGGAGTTTCGCGCGCAGTCTCGGGCATGGAATGACCGGGTTGCCGCGGCTTGGCGTAAGTCGGAAGACGGCCTGGTGAATGCCACGGTGGGGTGGTTCGGGGGGGACGCGAAGGCTTGCCGGCGCTGGTGGAAGCCGCAGTTCGACTCGCTGCCGGCGTTCTATGAGCTTCGGCGGTGTTTTCACTCGTTTCCGACTAGCGGTGATCCGGAGGGTATTGACTGGGTGCAGGCCGTTGAGGCGTTCATCGGCATGGTGGGTCGGAAGTCCAAGGAGTTCGAAATATAGGCCGGGGCGGTTATCGGCGTGTTGGCGAGGAAGACGAAGGAGTTTAAAATATGAGACAAAACTTGTGGTTCGACAAAGTCGGCATGGAGGCAGCGATCGCACTGGACAAACTGGGGCGAGGGTCAATGCGGGATGTGGCCCGGCGTTGCCCGAATCCAAAGGACCCGTATTTGCAGAGAACCGCCATAACGGCCGGAGACGGCGGTTTCGGCTCGGGGATGGTCCCCTCCAAGGTGGCGGTGCTGGTATTGGGACTTGCCCAAGCGCAAGCTGCATATCGGACGTTGAACGTGCGACCGGCAGAATCTGGCAAGACTACTTTCCCGGCCGTCACGGAGAACCCGGCAGCGGTGGGGGAGGCTCCATTCCTGACGCCTCTCAACCATGGGACGAAGTTGAACTCGGTGGCCACGGTCCTTGGGGGCGGGTTCGAAACCGAGGCGCGGGATCTTCCGATCCTGGTAGATGTTTCATTGTCCTTGCTTGACGATGCGAAGACGGACTTCGCCGCCAGCTTGGCTGAGGCCATGGCGGGGGCAGCCGGCCAGCGAATTGATCATGCCGCCTTCGCGGCGGACGGGACCGACGACGTAGAGGATGGCGGGATGGTGGGGGTCTTCGCGCACGGTGACGTGGCGGCGGTCACGGCATCGAGCGCGTCCACAGTTGACACGCTGTTGGAAGAGGACTTATTGCGGACAATTGACTCGGTAGCCGACCTGGCGTTGCAACGCGGTTGCCGTTGGTGGATTCACCCCACGCTATTCAAGAAGATGTTGCGCTTGAGGGACGGGGCTGGCGCGCGGCTGGTGCAGTTCGAGGCTGGCGAGGCCTACCTAATGGGGCACCCAATCACGTTGGTGGCCGCCGGGCCGAGCGCGAACACGGCTGGCGCAAAGGTCCTTGCGTTCGGGTGTGGCGACGGCTACTTGGTCGCATTCCGCGACACTATCCACTTAGCGGTCTCCGATGGGGTGAAGTTCGATTTCAGCGTCCTGCAATTCCGGGCTACTTGCCGGGTTTATTGCGCAATGATGCGGCCCAGTTGGTTTGCCACGCTGGCGCTGGCGGCGGCCTGAGGCGCGGCCACGCGGTGCGTTTTCACATGGATTGCCTGTGCAGCAGGAGATTGGTAGCGGAGCAAACGACCCCATGCGCCTTGGGTTTGCTTCGCATTAGGGCGCACTCTAGCGCGCGGCGATCAATTGCGGAGCGATCCCACGCGCCGGACAGGCAAAGTGAACGCCTGCCCCACGGGCAGACCGTCCGGCGCGTGGGGAGTCCGGTGCAGATTGGCGGCTCGGTGAGGTTAACGGGTTAGGAGGGTGAAACGTGATTACTGAACATGCGAAATTCAAAAGCGGGCGAGGCGCTTCGGGAGTGCGCGGCGGCATATCAAACTTTGGCCGAGAGGCTGGACGCGTTGGACACTCTAACCTGGATACTGGCCGGCCATCTGTCTCGGGAGAGAAAGGAGCTGCGGGCCGCATTTGCGGCGCTGGGCCGGGCCCAGAGCGAGGCAATGGCGGAGGGGTCTCCGCCGGAGAAGGCGGCGGAAAGTTCCACGGCCAAGCCGCTGCCGCGGGCGGCGCGAAAAGTGCCCGAAAGCGATGCGTGGTTCAGGACCATGCTGCGGTAGGGCGGCCGGTGCGGATGGTTCCGATCCGAGGGGTGATCCCCGTACTGGACCGTGACGAGGATGCGATCTTGCGGCTGATTGAG
This sequence comes from uncultured Verrucomicrobiota bacterium, assembly GCA_964625855.1. GTDB lineage: Bacteria > Verrucomicrobiota > Verrucomicrobiia > Limisphaerales > UBA8199 > JAPLUA01. The sequence goes on from CAZVFC010000002.1 coordinate 295,311, forward strand.
GACGGGAGGTTGAGGTGGGCTTTCAATATCGCGCTTAAACTGGGCAGCGCAATGGAGCTCCGCGTCTTCCCGCAGTGTGTGGGGGACGTTGTTTCCGGTCGGGAGTGCGGCCTTGAGTTTCCCGATGTGGCGGCCGCGTTGACGGGGGGCCGGGCGGACAGCATGAGCGCGGTGGAAATCAGCGCGGCGTTGAACGCGAGCGGGTCGCACGTCTATGGACTGATCGCCGCCGGGGAACTGAAGGCGTGTTCGCGCTGGAAGAGGGGGCCCGGTGGATCGGCGCGGGTTTGCGTCGAGAGCTTCAAGGGTTTCTTGGCGCGGCGGTGTTGGCCGGTTCCGGTTCGCGATTGATGTTATGGGGGCTAAGATTTTGAGCAGGTCACCGGCCGGGCGCGCAAGCGCCCGCCGGCTTCACGGTAAACTGCTCCCCCAGACGCGGAGTGGCGGTCGTCTAGCCCCACTGCCATCCGCGTCTCATTTTGCCGGCCAGAGCCAGGCCAGGGCGCGGCGGAGGTGCGAAGCGGTCGGGAGAAAGAACGCCCGGCCCTATTCGGGTATGCGCTGGCAACAGGAGCGGGCCGCGCGGCTGGCGCGGATTTGCCGGTGTCTTGACCGCGGGTTGGCCAAAGGGAAACGGCTCCATGAGATGCTCGTCTGGTTCGCGTGGAACTGGCGCGGGCGCCATTTTGCGAGCGATCCGGCGCGGCTAGTCCAATTCTCTTACCATACCCTGTTGCGGGGCTACCACCGTTGGACGGCTTCGGGTCGAAACCCGGACGCCCTGACGCTTCGGTATAAAGCGCCAATCAAGCTGCGTCCGGGGCAAGTGCTGACTTTTGCGCGCGCGTGTTTGGGCGAGAATGTGCGCACGGTCATCGAAGCGCACGGGCGGCTGCCGCATCCGCGAGCGAGCTTTTACGCCTACCGCTTGAGGCTTCCGGCGGGGCTGAATCGGCGGCTGGTCAAGCTGTTCGCAGCCCGCCGCCTGGTGGTGTTTCGGGAGAGGGAGGCGCGGGCGGCGGTGAACCGGCTGGCGATGGGGCGGTGATATGAGCGGAAAACATCCAACATCCAACATCCAACAGCGAACATCCAACGGGGATGGGGGAAATGGCGTGGCGGGCCTAGGACGATTTGGGGGGTATCCGGGTAGGGGCGAGGCGTTTGGACGCAGCCTTGGCCGTAAATTGGTGTTTAATCGCCGCATTACGGGGGAGGTCATGAGGCGAAAATGGCCTACTGCGGCGATGTTCTTTATTGGGCTTAAAACAGCGGGGGGTTTCCATGGCTGAGGCTGACTTTAAGGTTAAGATTTCCGTTGATGCATCATCGGCTGTGTCGGGTGCGCAGCAGACCTCGGCTGAGCTCGGGAAGATCGGCGAGGCGGGCAAGAAGGCCTGGCAGGACAATGCGGAGGGCGCCGACAAGGCCGCCGGTTCCACAAAGAATATTTCTGATGCCTTAAAGGGTTTGGGCCGGGAGTTTCCGATATTGGGCCAGGTCGGGCGGTTGGCCCTAAATCCGCTGGCCCTTGCTGTGGCTGGGATCGCTTACGCGTTTGGCCTGGCCAAGCAGAAATTGGAGGAATGGAACGCCGCCCTGGATGCGATGGCCGCGCGGAACGCGCAAAAGGATTTCCTGCCAGGGATAGAGGCCAAGGTCGCGGCGTTGCAAGACGCGGCGGCGTCCGGCGCGGCATTCCAGGAGTCGCTGCGCGGCATGGGCGAGGCTGAGGATGCCTTCGCCAAGAAGGTGGGGCTTGCGATAGATAAGCTGCGCGAGTTCGTGACTGCGCAGGCCGAGGTGCGGAGCGCGGAAGAGGCTCGGGACCTGGCGCGCGTGAATCTGCAGGAAAAGGAAGGCAAGCTGACCGGTGCGCAGGCCATCGTGGCGCGGGCTGGGATCCGGGAGCAATATCGGAGCCGGCGGGAACAGGATCAGACGGCCGCCGAAAACGCAGAGCTGGCGCTCAAGGAAAGCGAGTTGGCGCACGCGAGAGCCCAGGCCCCCGCGTTGGAGCAGGAAGCGGAGAAGAAGCGGGCGGAGGCGGCGAAGTTGCGCGCGGCGCAGGCGCAGGCTAGGGCGGACTTGCCGGAGGCGCAGAAGGCCTTGGAAGAAGCAGAAGCGGCGAAGACCACGGCGCTGGAAAAAGCGGATGAAGCGCGAGCGAAGGCGGCGCGGATGCAGGGCCTGGGACCTGGGTTTGGTGGCCAACTGGCCACGGGGCTGGCGGAGGGAGAGGCCGCGGCGGCGGCTCAGCGGGCGATGGAGGATTACGACAGAGCGAGGCGCCGCGTTGATCAGAACAAGCAAGCGCTCGAGGAAATACCGGTCCTCGGGGCGGGCGTATTTTCGGAGGAGAAACTAGCGGAAAGCCGGGCCACGAAGAACGCGGCACGGATCTTGGACTTGGAGGATCAGACGGGCCGGCTTCGGGGGACGCTGCCGATTCGCCAGGCTGGCCGGGCGGAGGCCGGGCGGCTGGCGGGGGAAACGACAAGGATGGAAACTCAACGGGCGCTACAGGATCAACTCAATCGCGGGCGGCAAGATGAAGCACGTCTGCAGAGTGGAGTCACGCGGTCAGTAGAGTCAGGGTCTGCCGTTACGGAGGCGATGCTAGAGGCGTTGAAGAAAGTCGTTAATCAGAACCAGGAGGTGCAGCGGGAGATCCAACGATTAGGGAGCCAGGTGTCAAGTCTCAACGCCACGCGCAAAGCGAATCCGCCCACTCCATAGACGCACCATGAACGCAATCGCCAGCATTCGGCCGCCAGTGAAACCCGACCAGGGCGCGGGGGATTCTGGCAATGCAGTCATTGGGGTTCGCATACTAATGCCCGAATCCCTGGCGGCGCTCTTCTTCTTTCCAGGAACCACCCATGGCGGTGCAGAGCTCTTAGGCCGACTCTTGCAGGCGAAGATCGAAGCCGCCGGCTGCCGGGTTCTCGAGGCCAGTCACTTGCTGCCGTTCCATCGCTCGCTTTACGTGTTTGATGTTCCCGCCGGCAGCCAAAAGCGGGCTTTGGAGGCGGTATCCGCAGAGCTGTCCGCCCTCAAGTTTTTGGAATGGGGTCAGGTCGCGTGGGATGATCCGCGGGAGGGAATCTGGCGGCTCTACCACCCCAAAGCTGGGGTCTTCCCGATGCCGTCAGACGCGGAGCTGGCGGCCGATCGGGCGCTGGTTCGCCAAACCATTGAGGCCTTGGAGGCGCTGAAAGCTGTGGAGATGAGGAAACGGACCTGTGACGGACCTGTGACGAACGTGTGACCAAGTTTGAACAAATTTCTATTGCTGCCCGCAACCCGGAGTCCTCTCATGGAGGGCAGAATGACCTGTAATATGTCAAAACGGCAGTATCGGAAATGGCCGGGCGTGAAGGCGGCGGCGGGCCACCTTGGCGTGGCCTACGGCCACCTGCTGATGGTGCTCAAGGGGCAGCGGCGTTCGAAGTCGCTTTCGGCCCGATACGCGGAGCTAGTCAAGAGCCGCGGGCAGAATGCTGCCGGAGGACGAAAGAACACAGCCAACGAAGAAATGTAGAAACTAATGAGGGGCGTAAACGAGAATGATTTAGCCGATTTCGGCGCGCAACCCGCGCCCGACCCTGGAGTTAACCAGGGCACGGGTTTAGGGCCTTTATCGCCGCCGTCCCCGCCGGGCGACCTGACGCCCCTCAGTCGCCCCGGCGGGCAGTTTGTCTGTCCCGCCGAGCGCATCGCCCGCGCCACCGGTCTAACTCGACAGGCTGTCTATGCGGGTTTGCAGTCCGTGGTGTCGTCGGCCGTGGTGAGCGGCCAGGGCAAACGGGTTGAGGGCAGGCGGTTTGCCGATCTGCCGATGGATTGGCAGATTGAGATCACGCGGCGCGGGGTGAAGCGCGGGTTTGCAAATGGCGAGGACTTCCTGAATAGATTGCCGGCGCCGTGGAAGTGTCCGTTATCCTGGGACCAGGTGTCCGCCAAGGAGCGGAACAAGGCGGTGAAATTGCAGAAGGCGCTGGCGCGGGCGTTGGCGATGCGCGCGGAAGGGCGGGCGCCGGCCGCACAGATCGAAGCGGTTGGACTCGAGGATTACAAGCGGGAGTTTGGGTATCCGATTTCAGGCCGCCACTGGCAGCGGTTGCTGAGCCGGACTGTGGCGCGGGATGCGGCCGAGGACAACTGGCAGCGATTGGAGATCTATTTGGCCGAGACGGCGTTTGCGGCGCCAACTGCCAAGCCGGAAGTTGTCCGCAACGAATACCGGCACGATGAGCTTGGGGAGACGTTTGGTGCGCTCACGAGCCGGCAGACCCTAACTTTGGATGAGAAGAGATTTGTCTGGCGTGAGGCGCTGGTCCACTACAAAGGGCTGGTGGATACGCTCACGGATTCACCGGATCACAACCGTGAACTGCGGGTATTGGCGGAATCCCTGGTGAGTTACTTATACAAGGCCTTTCCCGAAAGGACGCTGGCTGCCACGCTGCCGAGTTTGAAGCGGCGATTGGGTGAGAAGTTGGACAAGTGGCGGAATCGAGATTTCACGCTGCCGGGGCTGGAAGAAGCGATACAGGACAAGCGTGCGGAAAACTCCGGCAAATTCAGAGAGGTTCCGTTTGAGGCGGACCTGGCCAAGATTCGAGAGCGGGCGGAGTTGCTGCATGGGGACTTCGAGCGCGCGCTCACCGAGTTAATAGAGGAAGGCAAGGTAAGCAGCTTTGCCAAAGACCTGCTGGAAATTCTGCGCGAGGCGCTGCGGTTCGAGAAACTCGCGCCGGCGTACCGCGAGCTGCGCAAGCAGGACCGGCTGAGCCAGGAATTCTGCGGGTTCTATCCATTCAACGCGCGCACCGCCAAGAGCGCGGTTCCCAAAGCCATTCGTAAAGCCGTGCAGCCGATTCTGACCGCCGCTCTGATTTGGAAGCATGGACCGAAACGCGCCAGGCTTGTGTCCCCGTGTGTTCGCCGGGACTGGTCAGATACCGCTCCGGGGGATTCGACAGTCTATGACGATGCCACCCCGGACCATACCATCTACGGCCACGTCGAATTGCCTCTGACTTATGACCCGGCCAGGAAATCCGGGCTTTACATCGGCCGCATGGAAGTGCTTTTCGCTGCTGATGAGCGGACAGACTATCCAAAGGCTTACGTAATCATCCTGGGTGAACCGGGCACGGCCGGCGACCCGAAACAGCAGAAGGCGCACTACAACATGGTGCACCAGCGGCTGGTGATGATTCGTGAGCATGACAGGGTGGGATTGCCCTTCAAGTGGTTCAAGCTGGAGAACGGCCCATGGCGAAACCGTCTAAACGATGGCGAGAAGCTGCAATACTGGGACAATATCGGCTACGTGAGCTTTGCCAATGGGCTGGCGAACGCGACGGGCAGGGTTGTAAGGCACACCACACCAGGCAATCCGCGCTCGAAGATCGTGGAGCGGGTATTCAACGCGGTTTGGGCGCGGATGAAGCGGCATCCCGGCTACCTGGGAAACAATGAGCGGTTGGATAGGCGTGAGGCGATTCAGGACTTTATCCGCAAGGCGAAGGCCGGCAAAGAACATCCGGGCAACGAACTGTTGAGCGTATCTGAGTATCGCGAGGTTCTTGATAGCGAGCTAATGGCATTTGCCAATGATACGCAGAACGGAATGCGGCTACCGGGCTGTTCGCCGAAAGAAGCCTGGCATAATGGGATTGATGGCCATCCGGGCGTATCGCTGGCCAATCCGCTCGAGCAATTACCCGAGACCGCACGCTGGGTGTTCGCGTCACACGAGCGCCTGGAAAAGGTCAGGGTGAGTGGGGACAACGCCGGCGGCATCACCTTCAACATCGGCCCAATCCCGTATTACTTCTGGGGTGATGAGCTGAAGCCGTACCAGAATGAGACCCTGCTTTGCCGTTTTAACTTCGAGGAGCCAGATCTGCTCTGCTGCCAGGACCGAGAGGGCAAGCTGTTCACCGTGAAATCGCACGTTACTATGGCCAACACGGAACCGGAGGACAGCCTGGCACAGACCGCGCGAGCCCGAAGCAGTTGGATGCGGGAAGGGAAGATTTGGCACGACGGCCTGAAGCACGAGGTTGTCTCTACCGTGGTTCGAGATCGGAACTACAGTGCGGAGGTTCACGAGATTGGTCGGGTCCAGAAGCAGGACATCAAGCAGCTTAAGGCTGAGAAGAGTCAGAGCGAGCGCGATATCCGGCGCGCGCGGCAGAAGGCAGCGGCGGCGGGCTTCGACCCGAGCCGGCTCCGGGTGAAGAATCCCAAGCGCGCGGCGGAGGCGGCGGCGCGGCTCGCAGCGAGGTTTGCCCGCGGCCGCCAGGAGGAACCAATTAGCCAGGAGGCACAATGACTGAGAAGGCCCATCAACTGGTGCTCACCATCCACCCCGAACACGTTGCCGAAAAGCTACGGGCGATCCGGAACCACGAATACCCGGAGCTGCTCAAGCAGATCACCGACCAGCCCCGGCTGGTCGAAGTGATGGGGTTCATTCAATACGTGTCCATGCAGCCAGGCGGGCTGACGAAGTTCAGTGCCGACATGCTGGAAGCGATGCCGGCGCGATTCGGGACGGCAACGATGCGCGGGGCCAAGCGGCAGGAATACACGCTGGAAGAGCGGCGCCGCATCGCGTTTGAAATGGACTCGGGCTATAGCGGGATTCACGATCCCGATCTGCCGGATCATGAGGCTGAATTGCTCGCCGTGCTGATTGACAGGAGTGGCCCTGATGCCGAAGAGAATCTCGCCCGCGAAAGACAGGCGTATGAGCGGGCCATAAAGGCCTGGACAACTGAGGATATACGGGAGGTCTGCCGGCGGGCGGCAATGGACATCCTGCCCAAGTATCTTCAGGATATTTGTGTAGGGGACGGAATGGGCTTCAATGAGCTCCCAGGGCAAGATCATTGGAAGAGTCCCCACTGGTTTTTGGATGATCCGATTGCGGCGGTCTTTGAGATGATGGACCGCCGGGCGGCAGAGGTTTCCAAGCGTTTGGCCATGACCGTCGTTGCCAGCAAGGTGTTTGATGCCCTGGATTATGCTTTGGAAGAGGGGGTAATGGTGCGAATCGTGGGGGACTCGCGTTTCGGGAAGACCGAGGCAATCAAGGCATGGGCCGAGATGCGACCCGGCCTGGCGCGGGTGGTCAAGGTGCCCTCCTCGAACACGGAGAACGGCCTGGTGTGGGAGATTGCTCAATCCCTTGGTATTGCTACCCGATTCAGGACGAAACCGGACGTGCTGAAAGAGCGGGTTCGATTTGTCCTGCAGCAAAGCCGGCTGTTCCTCATTCTGGACGAAAGCCATTTTCTGATACCGCAGAGCTACTCGAAGACGACTGCGCCACAGCGTTTGAATTGGGTGCGAAGCGAGATCGTGGACATCGGTTTGCCCCTGGCGCTGGTAGATACGAAACAGACCCGGAGAGAGGTCACGACACAGAACTTCCTGGAAGCCGCGGACAAGTTCGTGAGGAAGACCGGCTTCGCAATGGAACAGTTCTTTGGGCGGATTTACCGGACCGTGCAGATCCCCGACGAGCTCCCGCGCCCGGACCTGATTGCAGTGGCGAGGATCCACTTCCCCGATGTGACCGAAGATCAACTGGAGATCGTGGCGGATATGGCGGAGATGTCGGAGAACTACTTGCAGACCGTGGAAGCCGTTGCGAGGCTGGCGCGGCATATCGCCCGCCGTGCCAGGCACCGCCGCATAACGGACGCCGATATTTATGCGGCCGGCCATGAAGTCCTTCCGAGCCTACCCGAGGCGGCGGATTCCGAGCCCGATTCTTCAGAGCAGCCGAGCCGCCGTCCGGCCCCGGCAGGGGCCAATAAACGGGCGGATAAGGCGCCGTTAAAGGCCCCTGCAAGGGCATTGCAGCCGGGCCGAACACAGCCGACGGGAGCTAGAATCCTGCCGACTGTATCGTTGCGCGGCGCTCGCCCCGAGATGGCGGAAATTGACCTTGTCCCGGCAGGGACCTGAACTCCTATGACGTCAAAGCAGAACTCTCTCTACTGGCGCGAATGGGGCGCGGCAGTGCGCGCCTGCAAAGCCGCCAACCTGCCGGCGCCCGACCGGCACGATCTACACCTGGCGGCTTTGGGCGCTGACAAGTCGCACCTGGCATTCAGCAATGAAGACTTTGACCGGGTCCTGGGCCGGTTCAGGAGTTACAGCCGGCCGGCAGACCTGGGCGCTCAGTTGCGCCAGATAGACCAGCCGCGAGTCCGGCTCAAGTATGCGGTCAACCGCCTGGCGCCGGCCCCCGAATACTGGGCCGCGATTGCCAGCGATAAGTTTGGCACGGCGGATCTGGACGCCTTGTCCATTGAGCAGCTCACCCAGCTTCGCAACACCCTGGCGGATCGGCGGCGGGCCCGCCAGCGGCGCGAGCGGGCCGGCCAGGTGGGGGATTCAACTTCACTTTCGGTTAATCGTTCTTTGCGGGGCGCTGGCCCCGAGAGGGTAGCAACCGGACCAGTTTCGGTCGCAACCTAACCAGCGGAATACATCTTAAATTTCGACTACCCGCGAAATGCGGGGCTTACCATTTATAGGGGAGACTTTGGGCAGTTTTCCTACTTTCGGACATCGGACATTTCATTTCTGCCGGAATTATGGGCCAAGCTACAGAGAGCTGGCGGACGAGCCAGCTTCCAGCGGCGTGCGCGGCGCTCGCTTTAAGGCGGTAAGACTGTCGTCACCGTCGTGGCAGAATCGTTTCCAGCAATCGGGTCAGGCGCTGCGCTGACCGCGATTGCCGTATTGTTCAAGGGGCCGGGCTCGATTGGTCTGACGCGGATCGTCACCAACGCCCCCGGCCCAGGCAAGAGTGTGCCTAGATCGCAAATCACCATCCCATCCAAAAAGACGCATGCGCCCGGCGGCGGAACTTCAGCCGAAACAAACTCCACACCGGCTGGCAACGGGTCAAGTACTTGGACCTGTCGAGCCGGGGGACCGCCCATGTTCATCACTTGCAGGGTGTAAGTCAGTTCCTGCCCCATGATGATCGGGTTGGGCACCGCCATTTGGGTGATGCCAACGTCTACCGACTGCATCCCCACCCGGTAATAGCGGCCACCCGGCTCCAAAGGATCTGCAAGCATGATGGCTTCGCCGGTGCCGATCACAGAAGCCCAGTGCCCCCAGGCAGGCGGGTTGAGCGACTCCGTCCGCTCCACCACGTAATCCACCCCGGACAAACTGTTGAAGGAGACCTCAACCGCCGATTCTCGCTGCCGGGCGGAGATGGCCAAAACGGGTTTCGGGCTGGTGATATTGCCGGCGAACGACTCCGTTTGGTCCAATGCGGTCAGGAAATGCAACCTCTCATTTGCCAGGCTGGCCGGCGGCAGGAACCAGCCGGAACAGGTTCCCGCAGCGTTCAGATTCCCGCTGAACACCAGAGCGTCATCCAAATACAGGTGCACCGGGTGGTTGGGCAACATCCGGGATAGCGTGAAAGGATACGGCACGCCGGCCCGGGGCACACCGCTCCCGTACAGTCGCAGCGTCGGCCCAGTCGCCCAGAGCTGCTGATCAAACACCAGGTCCACGGTGTCGAACAACTCCGCCACGATACCCCCGGCGGCCACAACCGGAACCTGCGGTGCCATCAAGGCCAGCATGGCCTTTGGCACCCGGAAGGCGATAGTGGTGTTCACAGGATAGGTTCCGCCCGACCGATCGTTGAATTCGTGTTCGGTCAGAAGCTCAATCGGCCCGGGCAGAACCTCCACGATATGGGTCACCGGGTCTTCCACGAATCCATCCACCATCAGCGGCCCCTGCAGGATTGGTCGAGACAACAGAATGCGCACAATGCGGTCCATGCCAGGCCGCCCCGCGTAGCTGACGCCTGTGCTGAGATCTCTATCGGTGTCCCACCCCAGGGCATACAAAGCCTCCAGAGGACCTTCCGGCGGGATCAGGCCGTCCACGGTCAAAGAGACATCAATTGTCGTGACTCCTTCCTCCGACCCAATCCAGACCCGCTGCACGTCGTGTATAGTCTTCACCTGGTCGCCGTGCCCGCCGCTCGACACCGCGTCTCCGTCATCGTCCCTCGCTGCGCCGGATTGGGCGAGCGCTTGCACCGCCGGGTAGTAATCTCTGAACTGCCTGGCATTCCATCCATAGTTGGTCAACTCCTTGCCCATCTCTTCAATCTGCAGCTTGGTCAGGTTGGTGGCGCCGGGAGAGTTCGTCTCGGCCATCAGGTTGCCATTGCCCGCAGGGCCATTGATGGGCGGCGCGTGTCCATTCGTGTCCGAGTTTATGGCAGGAGTGATGGCATGCTTCACGCTCAAGGTCAGCACGTGCGCCGCCTCGTGCGCGATCGTCTGCCCTGTGTCGTTGTTACTGCCGTATTCCTGCACGAACACCGTTGGATTTCGGTGGACCGCGATCCCAATGATGTTCGCATTGGTCGCGTTCACCTGGCCTCCGAAGGAAATCTTCATCCCTCTGCCGCCCCGCAGGCCTGCGACTTCCTGGCCGCCGAACCTCCGGGCCGCCTGCCGCTCGTCGTACGTGAAGACGCCATCTCCATCATCCCCGTTGGCGCGGTTGGTCACCGGATCGTTGATCTTCACCGGCACGAGTTGGATGTTCGCCTGGCCCAGGATCTTGTTCGCTTCGGCAATTGCGCCCCGGATGTACTGCGTTGACACATTGGCGTTCGAGTACACATTCACGATCACGGGGATTTGAGTACCTTGCGCGGGCGCTTGCTGCGCGGCAGACAAGGCGCCCATTGGCAGCATGGCTACTGCCACCAAGGCGGTGGCGCAACTCAGTCCCGGCGTACGGCGGCAGACGATGTCCGTCCAATTGGAAGCAAACGAGGGGTTCTTCATGGGGATCAGTCCTTTCTATCTATACGTCGCGAAACACGCACGCCTCGGGGGCCGGCGCTTGGCCGGCGCGAAGGCGGTTGTGGCCTTGCTCCGATGCTGTGTTCCAACACGGAAACGAGTCCGGTAGCTGCCGATCAACATGTTCCGCAGACTTGTTGGCGGGGTGGCGGCCCGACCGCCCCGGGTTGCCTCCGGGATCGCGCCGATCCCGGACCCTTTGTGAACCTTCCGCAGTGGTGCAGGAGTTTCGAGTCGAGCCTAATACTCTCCGGGCTTGGCCGTCAAGCAGCGTCTTGCCAAGTGAACAATCGCCCAGCGCGTATGCATGAAGGGTTCAGATGATATTTGGGCGGCGGTTGGTAACA
>CAZVFC010000003.1:0-294594 GCA_964625855.1 uncultured Verrucomicrobiota bacterium
TCGGCAATCGGGACATGGGCGGAGCGCGGCTGTCCTCAGCCGCAGCACGTGCGTATGGGAGTGGCTTTCGGGACACTGGAGCAGGCCCGCAAAGTCGGGGCTGCTGCGGCTGAGGACAGCCGCGCTCCGGTGGCGGTGTCGAGATGCGCTGCCGCTGGTGGGAGTCACTCGGCTGCCGACCGTCGTTGCGGCAGGTTGGAGCAGTCCTCACGGGGCGAGCTGGACACTAACGCGGTAGAAGCGATGAGCATTGCCAACCGCAGACGGGTCATTGAACGCGACGGTGCCACCTGTGCCTGGGAGCCCCGAGGTGAGCGCCGACCATGAAGTGAGTGAATCGGAGTGCTCGACGGCGTATACCCTGCCCAGTATCGTTGGGAAACTCAGTGAACAGCACCCCGATTCCACACTCACCGCAGTCACGGTGAACCGGCTCTTCGGGTTGCGGGGATCGGTTCCAGCAGTGAACTCAGCGGAGTTCGTCATCCCGTCGCCGTCCGGGTCCGCTTGCGGCGTCACCCCGGTAATCGTGCCGAAGTAATACACTTCCCACCAATCGGGCAGGCAATCGTCATCCAGATCCTGATTAGGTGACTTGGATGCAAGTGGGGTATTGCCGTAGGCGCCGATATTGATTCGGTCGCCATTGGGTGGGGGCTCATCTCCGCAACGGGAAAGGGGGTCGCCCCGGTCAATGCCCGGGCTGGTGGCGGAGTCCAAGACCCAATTGCCGGTGCTCGTGTCATAGCGACCCGCCTGCGAACGCAGATGGCAATTTCCGGCCGACGCGTTCACAAACAAGGGATCCTGGACCAGGCTGTGCGCGTCCCGGCCGGTCGCCCTCCGCCAACTGGCCAAATTCGCGCAATTCTCGCCGGAAAATCCAAGCACCGCCTCATTCGTTGTAAAGAACAGGTTGTAGTCGGAAGTCAGACTATTACTCGTCTCTGAACGGTACACGCCATAATCGCCCGCCCCGTCGGCACACACCACGTTGTTTGCCAACCTCGTGCCGTTGTTGCCGAGGACATGTATTCCGTACTTCCCGTTCCCGAGGATCGTGCAGTTGCTGACCGTTATCGAGCTGTTGCCCACTCGGATACCCGTTCCGCTACTGGCATTGTAACTGCCGCGGGCAATGGACTGTTCAACCTGAGCCGAAGCGCCCCCAAGAGAAAAGCCGCAGTAATAATTGCTGCAAGCTTCGATCCGGCTGAGCCGACTGTGGCTGCCCGACACGGAGATTCCACAATTTCCACCCGTGACCTTCATCCAGGTCTGCGGCAGGGCCGGATGTTTGTGGCTCAACGCGGTCGTCAGAACCACGTAAGGACCTTCAATAGTCCAGCAATTCTTCCCGGAAGTTGTGGCTCCACGGTTGATCGTGACGCCGTAGGACGAAGCCGCAAAGACCACGGGCGCGTTACTCGACCCTCCATTGGTCGCAACCACCGTAATGTTGTTGGCCAGATCGTAGGTTCCCGTATCAATCAACACCACGTCCCCCGGCTCCAAGTCATGAGCGTCCAGAATCGCCTGCACGCTCGCCTTGGGCGCGGCGGGGTCCTGCCGCCCATCGTTACTGTCGTTCCCAGGCGCGGTGCACCACGCATCGTTGTCCGTTGAGGCGTCGTTGACGTAGTAGAACCGGCTCGGAACCACCGGATCCGTGCCGAGGACGTAAATCTCGTCAAAGTCGGAAACGCCATCGGCATCGCTATCGGCGAGGGTTGGGTCGGTGGAAGCCCAAAACTCCTGGACGTTAAACAGACCGTCATAGTCGGTTTGGTCGCCCTGCGGGCGCTTGGCCAGGTCGCCGTACCACCGCGTTTCCCAATCGTCCCCGAGCCAATCGCGGTCGGCGTCGGCCACAGGGCCAAAGCGGGCAAAACTGGTGACCGTCACAGGATTGAGCCGCATCACGTTCGAGCCACCGGCTGTGCCGTCGGTATAGGTGATGCCCGCCCATTCCTGATTCGTGCTGTTGTTGACCCGGCGCAGGAACAGGTCGAAGCCGTTGGAGAAGAGGGGTAGCGTCGTCGGTGTCTTTCCTCGCTTGATGCCATCCACGAAGATATCCGCCGACTTGCCGATGCTCTGAATCGTGAGCGACGGCATCAAGGCGTAAGCCTGCGCCAGGGCGGCAGTGGCGCCATTTGTATCCCGTTTCCCGAGGCAACTCCAGGCTATGATCCAGGGAATGTCCGCCAGCGCGGGCTCGTTGGTTTGCGCTCTCGCCAGGTTGGCAATCGCGGCGTCAAACTGTTCTGTGGAAAAGCTGAATGCGCCCTCGAGAAAATTCGTTGCCCCGCTGCCGGTGTTGAAGTCGAGTCCGGGTCCTCGCAGAAGTTGCAGGTCATAGGCGGCGATATTGGCCAGCATGTCGCCAGCGGGTGCGTCGTTGATGACCGCGTAAAAGTCGGCGATGGCATTGGAAACGGACCCCTGTCTGGCGTAGGCCACCCCGCGCCCCAGCCTGGCCCGGTAGTGGTTCGTGTTGATGCCCAGGGCTAGGGAATAACCGGTGATTGCCTGCGGATACAATCCTTGCTCATCGTACACCCAGCCGAGGTTAAAATGCAGGGCGGCGTTAGTGGGGCTGCGGTCAATCCCCGCCTGAAGCTCGGAGACGGCCTCGGCAAAGCGCCGCTGCGCGGCTAGCGACTTTCCCTTGTTCAGATAGGGAGAGGCCGAATTCGTGTTGAGAGGCTTTGCGGTGTCGAAATCCAGATCCGCATCCGCGAACCTGCCCTGGTGGAACCGTGCCAATCCGCGATTGTTGTAGGGCACATCCCACGTGAGATCGTTAGTTATCCCGGTAAAGAAATAAGCCTCCGCCGCCGGGTAGTTTCCCTGATGATAATTGGTGTTTCCAGCCTTGATAGCCGCTTCGGCCTCGGCCCTTCCGCCGAGAGCGGACTGGGTTGCCAAGTAGCTAAGCATCGCGCTTAGCGATAGCGCGCGAGCAAGAATGGGCTGTTGCATAAATCTCAAGGTGGGTCTGACAGGACCGGGGGCCGCCAGAAAGTGGGGCGCGGGGCCCAGTCTAGGAGATGATTTCATAGCTCATTGTCGGTGCTGGCATCGAATCAGCTTTATCCCATCTACGCATCAGCGTTGTGGTTCAAACCCGACGACCTGTCAGCAGGGTGCCCATGTAATAGTGTGAGAGCAGTGGCCGCAATTACCCCAACAGCCACAATCGGAAGGACAGACCAAGACCTGGTCACAGGTGCAGACCTGATTGCAGGCGCAGGTATCAACGGGGACGCACGCGCAGACGGAGTTGCAGGTGCAAGAACCGCCCTTGGGCTCTTCGAGGGCTTCCTCCAGCGGCGGCTTTTCCAGGGCATCCAGGCGGAGGAGTAAGAACCCCCCGAGCCCTATTTTGCTTTCATTGTTCGGATTACCACTAGGGTCCGCCGCACGAACCGGGACCGGTCGCAAGCGGTCGTCTATGTGCAGCGGAGGCGGCTCTGCGGACGGCCCCGAGTCGTGATCATGCGCAGCGGGCGGGTTCATAGGCATCTGGTTCTTTCTCGGGCTGAGAATTTGTCTTGGGAGTTTGGCGGGCGAAGTGTGAAAGAAAACGGTATCCGACTTCGCGCACGGTTTGGCAGCGAGCGCCGACCCGGAGCAGGTCGCGTTCATCGAAGAACCTGGCATTGCGGGACGCACAATCGCCGGCACAGGAGTACTTGCAGAAGCAGTGCAGGCAAGGGGCCAGGTTATACACATTGCGCTGTCGGAGGCGCTCGAGCTTGTCGTGTTCGATGATGAAGCCGCCGGCGGCATCCCAGCGCCCAAAGACATAGAGGTTTGCAAGCCGAGAGGCGCCGCAGAAAGCCTCAAAACACGCCGTGACATAGCCTTCCGGCGTCACGGAGAAGGGCTCGCCGAAAGCTCCACAAAAGAGGCTCCGTGGTGTCCCGTCGAATCGCAACCCTGAGAAAGCCACAGGAATCTTCAGCTTGTTGCCCTCAAGGTACGCGGCCAGCAGGTAGCGAGCGAAATCCGTCGCTGATGGAACGCGGTCCGGCTGCCCGGCGAACCGGCCACAGTCGGCCACGGGTTCAAATTTGACCTGGCGAGCGCGGGTGTGACGTGCCACGAAACGGACGATGGCCGGCATGTCTTGAACGGTCTCCCGGGTCACGGTTGCCTGCACATAGCAACCGACTTTTGACTGGTCGAGAATGCGCAAGGTGCGACGGAGCAGCGGCCAACTGGCTCCGCCACCTTGGAGGGGTCGTTGGGCGTTCTGGATGCGCGGCGGACCGTCCAGCGAGAGATTCACAGATGGAAAATGAGCCGCAATCCAATGGGCCTTGCGTTCACTCACGCAGCCGTTGGTGGCCAAGCCGAGGTTCAATTTCAGTTGATTCCTGGCTGCGACTTCCTCCGCATAGGTGGTCAGGGCTACCAGTTCCTCCCAGGCCATGGTCGGTTCACCTCCCCCATGGTAGGCCACATGCAGGTGAGGCTGGCCCAGGCGCTTGCAGTTGGCAGCCGCGTAGTCTATCGCCGCCCTTCCCACCTGTTCACTCATCACCAGGCCGTGCGCCGCGTGCCCGGCATAGCAGTACTGACAGGCCAGGTTGCAGCGGGTGGTCAACAGCAGGGTCACGCGAACGGGAGCATAGGGCCTGTTCGTCGAGGCAGGTGGCCGAACCTCAGGCTGCCCGCCGATGAGCCCGGCCTTCGTGACTGCTTTGCAGAACTCGGTTTCCGCCTCAGCCCGGTCGGCCTGCCCCCGCTGCAGGCGGACCAAGAGGTTCACGTTCTCCGCCGTCGCGCGTGCCACTACTTTGCGGAGAGGCGCGTAAACGAGGTACTCCGCACCGTCCGGGAGCAGGAACAACTCGCTGTTCAGCGGCGCGTCCATGGAACTTACGCCGAACTCTTGGAGCGCCTAACGACGCAAACCCTGATCCCAGGCTTGGCGATGAGCCCGGCCTCCAGGGCGGCCTTCAGAAAATCCGAGGCTTCGCGGCGAACCACCCTGGAATCCTGCTCCGGGTGCTTTCGAACTACAGCGTCGAGGAGTTGACGCGCAGTGATTCGCTTCCCGGCCTGGTATTCCTCCGGCGAGCAAACGCTTTGCCACAGCTCCCGTGATTGAGCATCCAAGCGAAACGCGATTCGTTCCCCTTTCGCCGTCCCGGTGCCAAGAATGAGGCCGTCGGAACGCTGGGCGGAAAATGCCGCGTTGCGGACCAGCGGAGTTTCCGGTAAGAAACCGCTCTCCAGCGCGGCTCGGCGGCGTGCGTGGAGGAGGCTTAGGCCGGTGATGGTCGCCGCTCCCGCAACCAGCGCACTGGCGACGAACCTGCGCCGGGTAGTCCTTCGGGGTGTCTTCACGTTTGTCATGGTCTTGCTTTCTCTGGGACAGGGAAGGTGGTGATACAGGTTCGGCCAAGCCTGCGCTCAAGGCCGTCCCTTTCCGACCAACCGTCCGCTTCCGGGCAGTTGACCCGTTGCCCGAACAGGTCACATCAAACGCGACACTAACGGGCCATCTTCCAGTGTCAAGCACGGGATTAGGCTCTAATCCATGGATGCCACAAGGGTCTGGCGTCGGACATGACAGGAGCATGCTTCCTTTCCCGCCCTTGAATTCGCCCCCGTTTTATTCTACACCTTGCGGCAATGAGTAATCCTGCGGAACCGAAATTGCCCAAATGGCCGTTTTACCTAGGCGACTGCTTGCTGCTCGGCGCGGCGTATTTCATTTGCACGCGGAGTCCATTGCCGCTGGGCCATTGGCAGGTCGGCCTGGCGGTCTTGTGCATTGCGGCCGGGGCCCTGCTGTGCATCGCGCCCTTCCTCCTCGAATACCGCGCTCAGGTGAAACTCGCCGAAGCACGCGGTCTCGCCACGGTTGTGGCCCAGGTTCAAAACATCGAGGGTGTCGCCGCTCAAATCAGCGGCGCGACGGGCAAGTGGCAGGAAGCGCAGGAGCAGGCTGACAAGACCGCGGCGGCAGCCCGCGAAATTGGCGAGCGAATGACAGCGGAGGTCAAAGCCTTCACCGAGTTTATGCAGCGCGCCAACGACAGCGAGAAGGCGACGCTCCGGCTCGAGGTGGACAAACTGCGCCGCGCGGAGGCGGACTGGTTGCAGGTCCTGGTCCGCTTGCTCGACCACGTCCATGCGCTGCACCAAGGCGCTGTCCGCTCCGGCCAGTCAAAGGTAATCGAACAAGTGAGCCGGTTTCAACATGCCTGCCGCGACACCGCGCGCCGTGTTGGGTTAATGCAGTTCGTGGCCCAGGAAGCCGAGCCGTTCGATGCCCAGCGGCATCAGTCGGTGGAGGACGGCGTGCAACCGGCCCCGGAAGCAACCGTGGCCGAAACCATCGCAACGGGCTACACCTTCCAGGGCAAACTGGTCCGGCCCGCGCTGGTGCGCCTTAACCAGAGCCCGTCCCCCACGTCGGCGCAGGTTGACGCCGCCCCGCCCCAGGTCATCGCCGACAGCGAACAGAGCCACTTGCCGCTGGAACCGGAAAAAGAGCCGTAGTTCAGCTACCCCTGCGTCACTGCAGATCAACCGGCTCCCCCTTTCGTGCCGCTAGAAAGTAGAGCCAGCATTGCGAAACGGGCCGCTGATAGATCCGTGACAAGGCCCGCGCATACAGTTTGAGTTGCGGCGCGTACGCTTGCAGCTTGTCTGCGGTCGCGCCCGGCGCCAGCGCATCGGTCTTGAAATCCACCAGCCAGAGTTCCTGCGGCAGCACGACGATCAAATCCGCCACGCCCTGCACGACAACGAACTCGCCTTCCAGCGCGGGGTCAGCCGGCACACCTGTCAACTGGCCCAGCTCGTTTGGAGCAAATCGCGCGGTAAAGGCAAGCTCACGCCGGACGGAGTCTGCTTGTGCCCGAACCTGCCGCCCAAGGTTTGACTGCCAGAACGCGGCCAGCCCTGGAAAGTCGAGTAGCGCGGTCATCTCCGCCGTCAGCACGCCCGCGCGTTGGAGCCGCCCGGCCTCCGCCTTGAGTTCGTCCGCGCTGCCGGTGCGCGCCAACGAAACGAACTCCAGGAACTGGTGATGCGCGTTGCCACGGTCCGCCGCCGTGGCCCCGGGTCTGTGCTGGGCGCTATGGAACCGGGCCGCCGTCTCCTCGGCTCCGCCGCGCGGGGACCGCGGCTTCTGATCTCGGACCTCTGTCCTCTGACCTCCGTCCTCTGACCTCTGGCGCCCCGCCTCCGGGAACGGGCTCGCCTCCTCATCCAGCAGTTCGGCGGCGCGGCGGCGCAGGGCAGTGACCGAGGTCTTGGCCGGCTGTCGTGTCGCCGCCGTGAAGGGATACACCCACGCGAGCCGCTGCTGGAGCTTCTCCCACACCGCGGCATCGCCGGTGAAGCGTGTTTCGACGGACTCTTCCGTGGGGGTGGCGTCCGCATCCGGCTCCATCAACTTCGTCTCGTCGTGAATCGCCCAGCGCAGCAGGGTGGTGTCTCCCTGCGATGCGCCCTCTTGGGAACCGATTTTCTGCGAGAACCAGTGGCCGAGCCAATCGGCATAACTGCGAGCCGAAGTCAGTTCCGCCGCATCGAATGTCCGGCCTCCGCGCCAGACCTCATCCAGCTTCTTCTCCGTCACGCTGCCGGCCAGGATCAGCAGGTCCCGCGCGCGGGTCATGGCCACATACAGCAGGCGCAATTCCTCCCCCAGCATTTCCCGGTGCTGCCGCCGGCGGGCCAGCCAATAGGGCAAGCTCGGATAGCGGCTCCCCACGTGCGGCGGCTTGATCTGCGGGCAAAGGCCATACTCTTCGTCCAAGATCACCTCGGCGCGCAAGTCGGATTCGTTGAAAGCTTTGCCCAAGTCCGCAACCACGACCACCGGGAACTCCAGGCCCTTGCTCTGGTGAATGCTCATCAAGCGAACGCAATCACTTTCGGTCACAGGCGCCACATCCGGTTCCGTCTCGGCCACCTGTTGCGCTTCGATGAAGCGCAGGAAGCGGAACAGGCCCTGCCGCTGGAACTGATCGAATTGCTGCGCCAGGGCCAGCAGGCGTTGCACGTTGGCGTGACGCTGGTCGCCGCGGGGCTGGGTCAGAAGCCAGGCCGCGTAGTGCGTCTCGGCCAGCACGTCTTCGAGGCAGCGCGAAAGCGAGAGCTGCCGCGCCATGCGCCGCCAATGGGCGAAGCGCTTAAGAAAGGTGCTCACCTTGCGGAGCGTTTCAGTTCGGTTTGCGCTTTGCGAACCGGCCTGCGTCAGGCGGGAGACCGCCTCAGTGCTGCGGACGGCTGGCGACGGATTGGCGTCTCCTGCCAGCTCCGCATGGGTCGTTTTCTCCCACTGCAGCAGCGCGCTCCAAAAGGGGGCTTTGATCACCGCCAGCCGGATGGTGGCCAATTCATCGAGGTCTAAGCCGACCAGGGGCGAATGAAGCACGGCCAGCAAAGGCAGGTCCTGGATCGGGTTGTCCAGCACCTGGAGCAGACTCAGCAGATCCGTGATCTCCAGGCTTTCATAGAAACCGCTCCGCGCCACCAGCAGCGGCACCCGCAGCCGGTCAAATGCCTTGGCGTAACTCTCCGCCTTGTGCGCCGGCGAGCGCAGCAGCACCGCCATGTCGCTCCATCGCACCGGCCGAAATCCCTGTGCCCCCTCATCCCAAACGGCATGCCCCGCGGCCCGCAACTCGCGCAGCCGCAAGGCCACCAGCCGCGCCTCCTTCTCGGCGGCATCCAACTCGGCTATCGGCACCTGCCCATCCGCCGGCGCTTCGCTCTCTTCCGGTTGGCGGGCCGCGCCCTTGGTCAGGAGATGCAGCTCGACGCACGGGGCAGGTTTGGCGGCGGCGCTCATACCGCGGCGTTCCTTAGTCGCGCCGAAACGCAACTGCGCCTCGGCATCGTAGTTCAAGCCGCCCATCTCCGGCCGCATGATCACGGCGAACAGCGCATTGATGAACCGCAGAATGCCTTCGCGGCTCCGGAAGTTGTCGGCCAGTGGAATGACGCGCCCGCGCCCGTCCCGCCAGGTTTCCGCGTAGCGCTGGAAGATCCTGGGCTCAGCCAGCCGGAACCGGTAGATGCTTTGCTTCACATCGCCGACGAGAAACCGATTGGCTTGCGCTCCCTCCCGGCTCAGAGCTTCAATGATCTTATCCTGTGCCGCGTTGATGTCCTGATACTCGTCAACGAACAGGAACCGGAGCTTGTCGCGCCATTGCCGGGCTACCGGCGTCGGCTGATCGGTCCCGGTATCCCACAACAGCCTCAGCGTGTATTGCTCGATGTCGTGGAAATCAACCACGCCCAGCTCGCGCTTGGCTTCGGTGAACGCCTCATCGAATTCCCGGACCAGTTGCAGCAGGGTGGCCATCTGCGAACGCACCCAGTTCCAATCCTGGGCCAGGGCGTCTGGCGGAACCACCCCCCCGCCCGCCGCATCAGTCGTCAAGGCGGCCCCGGTGTCGGCGACGGAAAGGAGGAACTCCGCCTCGCCAAAGAACTTCTCCAGCGGCTTGACCCAGGCGGTCTTCTTGCCGTGCGGGCAGCTCCGAGGAATGACGGTGATCGTTGCCAGGGCGGCGGCGGCTTCGGCGCGAGACATTCCTTCGACCACCGGCTCGAGCGCCGCGGCGCATTTCCCTGCAAGCTCGTTCTGCGGCGCGAGCACCTCCAACCGCGGCAGCCAGCCTTCGCGCCAGTCGGCGATCCCGCGCAGCAGCCAGTCCAGCCACTGGTCCGGGTTGCTGGCATTGAACAGGTCGAGCTGGCGATTAAACCAGGCGGCCGGGTCCGGCCGCGTCTGCGCGTAGTGGTGCAGGCGCAGAACCAGCGCGCGAATCGGCTTATCCCAGCCGCGGCCTTGCGCTTCGATGAGTTGCTGAACGGCTTCGGCCCCAGCGGTGCGCCCGGCGTAATGGTTCTGCAGCACGGCCTCGAGGGTCTCATTGGCCAGAAGCCGGGCCTCTTCTTCCGGCAGCACCGACAGTTGCGGATCAAGGGCGAGTTCGTAGAAATGCTGACGCACCAGTCTCAGGCAGAAGCTGTGCAAGGTGCCGATGTGGGCGGTCTCAAACAGGGCAAGCTGCTCCTGCCAGCGCGGATTGCCCGGGTCCCGTCCCCGCTCGGCCTCCAACCGGACGCGGATGCGCTGCCTCATCTCGGCGGCTGCCGCGTCGGTGAAGGTCACCATGAGAATCTCCTCCAGCGAAGCGGGCGGCTTCTCCTCCAGCAGGCAACTCAGGCAGCGCTCCACCAGCGTGCGGGTCTTGCCCGTGCCGGCGCCCGCAACCACAAGGACGTTGCCCCGCGCCGCAATCGCCTGCCGTTGGGTGGAAGTTAAGCTCATTTACGCGTGTCCGGTAGCTTGTGCCGGGCTGCAAAGCAGCGCAACCGCTAAACGCCGCTAAACGCCGGGGTTTCCCCTTCAACAGCCGGCGTTCTGGATGCGGATGGACGGTGAACGCGTATTCTACTCCTCCGCTTTCGCCAGAAGGCTCTCCACCAACTTCTCGGTGATGGCGCCCGGGTGCCCTTGATAGCGGACGACTCCTTTGGGATCCACCAGCATCACGCAGGGAACGCTCGTGACGCCCACGGCGGCGCCCAATTGAGCCTTCGGATCGAGCACGGTGACGAAGTCCATCCTCGGCTGGGTCATGGCCGCGACCTCCGCTTCGGATTCGGAAGTGACACCGACCACCACCAGCTTGCCGGCGAACTTCCTCTGCAACCGGTCCAGTGTCGGAATGTAGTTGCGACAGGGAATGCTCCACGGGGCCCAGAACGCCACCAACACCAATTTGCCCTCCAGCGCAGGCCTTTCTCCCAACCACTTGTCCCCCTTGATCGCCGGCGCCGGTTTTCCGATCAGCGAATTCTCTGAAACGGGATCGGCCAGGCTGGCTTCGGAGGTCATCCTCGCTCGCCGTGCGACCAGGGCGGCCTGATGGGCCTGGGCCGTCATGTTCGAGATTACCGATTCCCGGTAACGGAGGTGGTCGGCAGCTTGCTGCTTCTCGGCCAGGGCGGCCGCGGCCGGATCATAGTCAAAGCGCTTCTGGATTTCGGGTTCGAGGTATTTCAACTTCACACAGGTGAGGCCGGCTTCGTAAGTAAAGTAAACGTCGGTGGTGTTGTAGCTCAGAATGGTGACGTTTCTGTAAACTTGCGAACCGACCGCCAGCGAGTCCAGTTTCATCTGCCCAGCCGGCGCGGTCCAGGCCAGCAACAGCCAACTGACCACGAAAAGGCTTTTGGCTGCTCGGAAGCCGGCGGACGAAAACAAAAACTTCATAGCTCTCGAGGATAGCATCCCTCACTTAACCCATCGGAGCAACTCAGTGAAAGCCGGGAGATTGCCCCCGGGAATCCTCCGCGAGAGCCGACCGACGGACACGAGCGCCACGAGGTCTGTCAATTCTGAGTACGTGAATGGTCGGACGGGTGGCCAAACGAGCAGCGAACGGGGAAAAGGTCCGTGCTGGACTGGCCATCGTCCGACCTGCCTCGTCGGGTTGGTCTTCCTCGGGCAACATGACAGTGATGGCCCGGGCCGGGGCGTCTATGTCTAACGGGCCCTATGTGGCGACCAGCTTGAAGAGACAGCCTGGGTACGAGTCGGAGCTGCGCACGTAGAGCGCTTGACATCACCGCTTCCATTGGGCAGCATCCGACTATGATGGGTGGAACCCAAAGACACTTCCCCCTTACTCGGGCAGCCCTCAGTACCTGGG
The DNA here is from genome assembly GCA_964625855.1 of uncultured Verrucomicrobiota bacterium. GTDB lineage: Bacteria > Verrucomicrobiota > Verrucomicrobiia > Limisphaerales > UBA8199 > JAPLUA01. The sequence continues at coordinate 11,709 of CAZVFC010000003.1, forward strand.
GGCACGCCAGAAGGCGAATTTTTAAGTGATTCTTTTGAAGACTGCTGCTTGGACGGGTTGGCTTCTGCAAAGGAGCCGCAGGATGCTGTTTGCGCTAATCGCCGTTTGTGCTTGTCCCGCCCTCGTTCAGGCCTTGGCACCGGCACCGGAGGATCCGGTATACCGTCAACGCGTTGAATCCGACTGGGCCAGCCAGGAAAAACGATGGGAACGAACGCCGCAAGATGCGGCCGCCTTGCGCGCCGCTCTGAAACGACTGGAGGCCCTAATGGCCGAGGAAAAGCATGGCGCCCGCTTTCCCAGGCACTTCATCTTGCAGGCTGACGCGTTGGTCCGAAATGCCAAGGAAATGGAGAGCTGGCAGCCATCGGAAAGGCTCGAGCGTTACCACCAGGTGCGCTGGCTCTGCCGGCAGGTGACGCTGTCCCATCCCGCGGTCGGTGCTCAACCACTGGTTTTCCTGAAACGAAAGCGGTTCATCTGCCAGATGTTGCATGAGTACCTGGGATACTATTACGACTATGCCGGCATCGAAGGCGGCGGCGTCTGTCTTCTCCCACAGCCGGGGCAGTCTTTCGACACTGTTGATCTGATCAAAGCGCGGCTGCCCAGAGGCAACTTCACTACCCTGGCGATATCCTATGACGGCGGCACGCTGTATTTTGCGTTTGCCGCGCGCGCCGAGCAAAAGCCGGATTTCTACTCGCCCAACCGCCGGGCCTTCCAACTCTTTGAAATGAAAGCGGACGGGGCCGCTCTGCGGCAGCTCACGGACGGGACCGATGACAACTTTGACCCTTGCCCGCTGCCCGAAGGCACGCTGGCATTCATTTCGAGCCGTCGCGGCGGCTTTGGCCGATGTCATAATCCCTGGGAACCGCTTCCCACTTACACCTTGCACAAACTGGACACGACCACGGGCGCCATCATTTGCCTGTCGTTTCATGAAACCAACGAATGGCACCCCTTTGTGACCGCCGACGGCCGGATTGTCTATACCCGATGGGATTATGTGGATCGCTCGGCAGCGAACTTCCACGGGCTGTGGCTAACCAACCCCGACGGCACGGGGACAATGAGCCTCTTTGGCAATTACACCACGCGCATTAATGCCTGTTACCAGCCGCGGCCAGTCCCAGGCTCGCATAAGATTGCTCTTATCGCCGGCGCTCATCACGCCGACGTTGGGGGATCGCTGGTGTTGCTGGACCCCTGGCGCGCCCGATTGGACCCCGAATCAGGCGAAGACTCGTTGGATGCTATCGAGAGGCTCACGCCGGAAATCTGCTTTCCAGAGGCATCCGGCTGGCCGGCGAGTTACTTCCACAGCCCCTGGCCCCTGTCTGAAGACCGCTACCTGGTCTCCTTCAGCTTCGAGCCGCTGCCGGGGATGGGGCCGAAGGAGAATCGCGATTCCCGCACCGGTCTTTACTACTTCGACCGTTGGGGGAACCTGGAGTTGCTGTACGATGATCCGGCCATCTCCTGCATGTACCCGATACCCTTGCGCGCCCGCGCCAAACCGCCCGTCATACCCGCGATCGCCGATTCCAGCCTCGGCGATGAAGGTGAACTCGTGCTGGCCGACGTGAATCAGAGCCTGGCACCGCTTCCGCCCACTCGAAAAGTGGCGCAATTAAGAGTCTTCCAGGTCCTGCCCAAAACCGCGAGTCACGTGGCAAATCAACCGCGCATCGGCTACGCGAACGCCGAAAGCGCCCGCATGTTCCTGGGTTCCGTTCCGGTGGAGGAAGACGGTTCGGCCTATTTCCGCGCACCCGCCCGCAAACCTCTATACCTGCAAGCCGTTGATGCCGACGGGCGGGCGGTTCAAGGAATGCGCAGCGTTCTCTACCTGCAACCGGGCGAACGGCGCGGTTGCGTTGGATGCCATGAGCCGACCGCCGCTTCACCTGACCACCGGAAGACGTTAAGCCACGCGCAGCCGCCAGCCCGCATACAGCCCGGTCCCGACGGCAGCCATCCCATGAGCTACATGCGCCTCATTCAACCCATTCTGAACAGTCGCTGTGTCTCCTGCCATTCCGACGCCAATCCAAACACCAAGGTCCGCCTCACCTCGGCCCCGGCGGAACCCTTCGTGGAATCCTACCGCAGCCTTCGTCCCTACATTCGCTGGCACGAGTGGGGTGACCACAGCATCAGCCAGATCGCCACGCGCCCGGGACACATGGGCGCCGACGAAAGCAGGCTTGTCCCCATCCTTTCAGACTCCAACCATGGGTCGAAGATCGCATTAACCACCGCGGAGAAACAGGCTATCTACCTGTGGCTGGACGCCAACGCCCCCTTCTATGGCGTTTATCTGCCGGAAGAACAACTGGCCCAACGCAAGGGCGAAGCCATCGCCCCGCCGGTCCTCCAGTGACCGTTCCGGCACCCTGATAGCGCCGCTGGAATTGGCATTGCGCACACGGGCCGGCATTTGGTAGCGTAAAGTCGTGAAATGGGATCCGTTTTGCGACGGCCCCGCGTTGGAGAGTATCCCCTGCCGGGCAAAAGTCGCGCAGCTTGACCGACTGGTTAGAAACCAGACCCGGGCCTGTTTCCGCGCTCTTCGCCGGGGCTCCCACCCCGCTTCCGAAGGATAACGCGGCCCCGTCAGTGCCAGTTTGCCAAAGGAATTTATCGAGATGGCGGCCTCTTCCGGCCGCACACACCAAGAATATGCCCCGCCGACCGTCAGTTGAGATCAGAGAAATGCAGGTGGACGACATCCCAGCCGTAGTAGAGCTGGGCAACACGCTGTTCACTGCCGAAACCTCCCCCACCCTTTACCGCTGTTGGGAAGAAGCCGAAGTGCTTCAGATTTACACCTCTTACAAGGACACCTGCCTGGTGGCGACCCATGACGATAGGGTCGTCGGGTTTGCGCTGGGCACCTTGCTGGAAAAGCCCGGCAGCTCATGGCTGTACGGGTGGCTGGACTGGCTCGGAGTGGACCCCGCCTTCAAACGGCGGCGCGTCGCCAAACGGCTCACCCGGCAGGTCTTGGAACGATTCGTCGAGAAGGGAGTCCGCATCATGCTGGTGGACACCTACGAGGGCAACCGCAGCGCCGTTGCCTTCTTCCGCAAGTTCGGGTTTGGACAGGGCATCCGGCACATTTACATGTCGCTAAACCTGGACAACCATCCCAAGGCAATCGAACGGAAGTTCCTCTACGACCCGGTGGATTGACATGTTTCAGCTCCTGTTCCCCCAATACAAAGCTCGCCGGTGGGTCTATCTGCCCCTGGGAACCCTTGCGTTGGGGGAGCAGCGTCCCGGCAGGCCCAACCCACTGCTGGAGCCGTCCTATTGCCAACACTGGGTCCGCCGCCTGCATCGGCGCTATCACGCCACTTGTTCCTACGGTGGCTGGTTCGAAGATCGTTCCACGTTGTGGCAGGGGCACTACATGCAACCCAACATGGCCTTCCATCTGGGCGTGGATTTCAACGTTCCCGAAAAATCCCGCGTCTATAGCCCGGCGGACGCGCTGGTGGTGGAAACCTGGCACGACGAGGACAGCCGGGGCGGCTGGGGTGGGCGGATTGCGCTGGAGCTGAAGCCGCGGCTGGTCCTGCTGCTGGCCCACCTGGGTAAGATTCGAGTGCGCCCCGGAAGCCGCGTCCGCGCCGGCCAGCTCCTCGGTAACGTAGGCGGTCCGACCAACAACGGTAACTGGTTCCCCCATTTGCACGCGCAGATGGTCCGTGGCCGCTTCGCCGCTGTGGATGGTTACGGGACTTTCTCGGTCGGAAACCAGCGCAAGTTCCCTGATCCGTTCAGGTTCTGGCCGCCGCAGTTTGAATACACCCGTTAGACTCCGGCCTGGCCGCCTCGCATTGCCAAGAGCGCAGCGTTTATGAGAAATGCCTCGCGGTACTGCAGCCGCCTCTCCCGCTCTTCGGGCCGTGCATCTCTTGTATCCGGCGTGCGGATGGTTTTCGCAACGCTCAGAACCCGCCAGATGCCCGGGACGTGCGTGTTTCGATTTCGCCGCGGGGTGGCGAGAGGTAGGGCAAAGTGATCAGTAATCAACAAACGGTGATCCGTGATCCGTGACCGCAAAGTACGACGACTTGCTACGGGGGGGAGTTTCAAAGAAGAGCGGTTGAATCAGAATGCGCGCGAGGTTTCTCGTGCGGTCTTTAGGGTGTCGAGCGCGTGTCCCATGGAGGAAGCGTATTCGCTGACAGATCAGTTCCGCCGCGTGGCGCGGTGCGTCGAAGCGCGGATCTCCGGAGCGTGGGGCACCCGCACGCCTGAGGAGTTCTTCGGATCTACTCGATCCTGCGGTCCTTAAGAAAAGATTCGTATAGCAAGACCGGCTGCGCCCCGTTTCCTTGATGGATCGCAGCCCCGAACCGCAACCGGAAGCTGTCCCCGCGCCTCACCGTGACAGCGCTCCTGTCACCTTGCTTCATCGCCTGACGACCGAACGGGTTGGCGACCATCAAGCCGTAGTCGCGATTATGCCACCAACTGGGTCGAAAGTTTGCCGGGTCGGGCATGATCATAATGCCAAGTTGCCTGCCGTCCACCGAACCTGAGCAATCGCACCATTCGGCGGATTGTCCCCAGGTGTGATTCGCGGTTTTCTGACCCCTGCTGCTGGTAATGAGGCCACCGTCTTTCTCTGTGATGCCCGTGGCGATACGCACCCCGAACCCCATTTCCTCTTGGTCGCCAAAGGTGATGCCACCAGAGTCCGCCAGAAAGGTCGCGTCCCAAATCAGCATCCATGCGTTGGTGAGATCGGCCAGCGTGAGGCGACTTGTTACTGTGCACACCGGGGCGCCGTTGGTCGCCAGCAATCGGCACTCCGTGGCAAAGGTGAGCCGCCCGCCCGCCGCATTGGGCGCTGCGGCAAAGCGGACGTGCTCGATGCGTGCTTTGTTGCGCCAGAAATCCTGGCCGTTGATGTCACCAAAGGCCAGCCACAGGCCCGGATGCATTGTGTCGTGGTCGGTGGCATCCTGGCCGGCCACAGGCGGATGGTTGCGAGTCACTTTATACCCACCCGGAGCGCGGAGGTTGGCGAAGTAGGGACGGAGGATCCGGCCGTCTTTGAAGACAAACTCAGCGACAGGCTGTCCCTCACAGGTGATGAACAGACGATCCGGAACTTGCCGCACAGCGAACTGACCCGCCTCCGCCAGGACAACACCCAGGCACTGAAAGAGGACCACCCCGCCGAATAGTCTTGCTGTTCTCATAATCGAACCAGACTGCCGTCCTCAGGCCTTTGAAGGCATGGCGTAGGCCTGGCGGTATGTGCCCCGAGCCAGGATTCGCGCCGCTTCCAGGCGGTCGCCCTTGCCCTGATTGCTGGAGGTGATCCGGCCAGTCGTGATTTCCGTCTCAAGCGCGAGACCCAGGTTGAATCGCGATTTGTTCACATCGAGACCGATGCCCTCCAGGCTGGTGGTCAAGCGGCCCAATCCTTCGACAACAGGGGGCTGAGTTCCCAGCGCTTGCTGACACGTGTTGAGGTCACTCGGTTCGCCCAGACGATAGGAGGTATTGCCCAAATGGCAGACGGCCGACGAGATGTGTCCTTCAGAGATGGGGGCATGGAGATCCCCAGCGCGCCGGCTGCGGACCGCATCAATAAAGTTGGCCGCATGCCGGCCACCCCCATCGCCGCGGAAGCGCTTGATCTCCTTCCCTTTGTTATCCAACACCGCACCGCCCGCGCGCAATCCCGCAAAGTAGCCACCCTCGTATTGGAGCACAAATCCCTCCCGAACGTTGCGAAGGTTTCCCATCACCACGTCCTGCTTGTCCTCAGACAGATTCCGATTCTCGATGATGATCGGCAACGCGGGATACTCCAGCAATGTGAACTGCGTGTTGGGGGTCTGGCCGGCGTCATCGAACCGGAAACGGGCGCCAAGGCCGAGCACACGCCGGGGAAAGATCGCCCCGGGCAGGAACATGCGACAGGCGTCGAAGGCGTGAATGCCGCTGTTGCCAAGGTCTCCATCACCGGTGGTCCACACCCAATGCCAGTCATAATGCAGCTTCGGGCGGGTCAAAGGTTCCAGGGGGGCCGGCCCGCAGTACAGGTCATAGTCCAGCCAGTCCGGCTTGAATGGGGCGCACTTGCCGATGGCGGCGCGGTGCTCATACCAGACGACATGCGCCCAGAGAGGTTTGCCGAGGTTGCCGCCCTGCAACCAAGCCGCGGCTGCCCTCAGCCCCGGACAGGAACGATACTGGGTGCCGGCTTGCACAATGCGCCCGGTGGTTTTCGCCTCCTCGACAAGCCGGGTGCCTTCCCAAATGTTGTGTGTAACCGGCTTTTCGACATAGACATCCTTGCCGGCGCGCATGGCCCACACGGCGAGAAGCGCATGCCAGTGGTTCGGCGTAGCAACGACTACCGCATCCACGTCACTCCGCTCGATCACCTTGCGCGGGTCAGTGGTGGTGTAAGGAGCCGGTACCCTTTGCTTCAGCCGTTCCACACTTGACGCGAGCCGATTCGGGTCCACATCACACAGCGCCACCACGCGCACCCCTGGAATCGCAGCGAAGTTTTCGGCGTGATCGTGGCCCTTGTTTCCCAGTCCGATCACTGCCATCCGAATGTCGCTGTTGGCGGCCAGCAGCCGAGAGCCCAAGCCGCCCATACTGACGGCAACAACCGCCGAAGCTTTCAGAAAAGACCGGCGGTTGAAGAACCCAGTTGGATTTGATGACTTCATGATGATTCGTCCAATCGTTTTTGAGCGGTGTCCGGGGCCCACCAGATGACAATGAGCCCCAAGGCATAAACCAGGCCACAGGTGGCTCCGAGCTTTGGATACGATCCACCCAGGACCGAGAAGAGCGCGCCGGCAGCGAACACGCCGATGGCTGTGGCAAAGCGGCCGACGTTGTAGGCGATGCCGCTCCCGGCCGCGCGCACGCGCGTGGGAAACAGTTCCGGCAAGTACAGTGGCAGCCAGCCAAAGAAGAGCGTGGCCACGAAACCCTGCGCGAAAACCACCGGCAGGAAAGAGACGTGCAGCGGCGCCGTCCCGAGGAACATGGTCAAGGTCAGAGCGGTCGCTCCGAAACTGATGAGCGCGTAAGCGCGGCGACGGCCCAGCCAGGCGGCGATCTGCGCGCCGAAGAAGCTGCCGAGCACGGCACCCAGGGCCCACCAACCTTGAGTCACCGCCTTGTAGCCGGCCTGAGTGATACCACCGACTTTGTCCGCCCAGGGAATCATCCACTTGCTTGCCGCCCAAGCGCCGATCATGGGAATTGAGCCGAGCAAGATGCCAATCAACGTATGGCCCAGCAGCGGCGGATGAAGCAGGTCACAACACGGGTGCTTTGTCGGTTGCCCTTTCACCCCGGCCCTCTCCCCGGAAAAGGAAGAGGGAGAAGAAACCCGAGCGGCGCGAGCAGCCAACCACAGCGGAGATTCCGGCAGCATAGACAGCACCACCAAACCGAGCACCGCCGGCGCAGCCGCGAGCCAGAAGATCCAGCGCCAGGAATCGGGTGTGATATGCCACGTGCGCGCGACCTGTGAGAGCATCAGGATCCCGCCGTTGAGCGCGGCGCCCAGCAACCCGGCCACGATGGGCCGTGACTTGTCCGGCCAGCATTCCGCGGCGAGCGCCACAGCATTAGGCCACACTCCACCTACACCCAGGCCAACCATGAATCGCAGCACGAGCATCTGCTCCTGCGTGCGAACGAGCGCGCCCATGCCGGCAAAAATGGAGTAGAAAAGAATGCTCACTCCCAATGCCCGCGCACGGCCGATACGGTCCCCGAGGCTGCCCAAGAAGATTCCGCCCAGCGCCGCGCCAAGCATCAGCGCCGCCGTGAAGCACGCGAACCAATTGCCGCCCAGCGTCGGCGTGTAGGCCGCGCCCAGCAGGCTTTGGGAAACGGACAGCGAAGCCACCGGCATCAAGCCGAGTTCCACTCCATCGAACAACAGTCCGCCAATCGCGGCAAAAAACACCGCGAGGCGACCGCGTGGTGACAGGGCGGGCATGCTCACATTGCAGTCACCTTCCTTGCCTTGCGGAGGACCTCGATGATGGCGCTGTTGTCCAGTTCGCCCAAGCCCGCGGCTTCTGCCTGTTCCATCAAGCGCCGATGCGTGTCCGTAAGCGGTAGTTCTATCCCGGCCGTCGCCGCGGTCTCCAGCATGAGCCGGACGTCTTTCAAGTGTTGAGAGAGCCGGGCTTGAACCGCAAAGTCGCGTTCCACCAGCTTCCGGCCCTTAACGTCCATCGCCTTCGAGTAGGCATTGCTGCCCATCATGACCTCCAGCGCAGCGGCGGGTGATACATTCATGGCTTCGGCAAACGCGAGGCCTTCGGCAAGCGCGGCGCGGTTGAGCCCCAGCACCAGGTTGGTGATGAGCTTCATCTTCGCTGCGCTGCCACAAGGACCGACATGAAAGACTTTGGCGCCCATGACCCGCCACAGGTCGGCGCAGGCCTCGAATGCCGAACGCTCCCCGCCCACGATCACAGTGGCGTCTCCGTGTCGCGTCTGTTCACTGGAGCCGGAGATCGGCGCATCCAGGTAGCACACCCCCCGGGCGGCGAGCCGCGCGCCCAGGGATGCCGTTTGTCCGGGCTCGCCCGTGGTAGTATCAATGAGAATCTGTCTGGCGCGCAGCCCCGCGTCCAGTTGAGCCAGGACCGCCTCCACAGTGTCTGTCGTATAAAGGCTGATGATGACGCGCTCGCATGACGCCAGCGGGTTGTCGCTCCAGTTCGCTCCCCGCATTTCCAAAGAAACCGCCTTCTCGCGGGTGCGATTCCACACCAGGACACCATAGCCGTGCTTCAGCAAGCGCTCCGTAATGGCGGTGCCCATCAGGCCAAGGCCAATAACGCCGATCGTCTCTCTACTTGGTACCATTGGATATTGTGTTTTCTTGCGTTGTGCCAAGCCGCCGGCCGCCAACTACGGCGGATGAGCCCAAGAAAGGTCGGCTTGCAGCGCAGCGCGTCTCACGCCTCGTCTCGGCCTCGCGGTAGCCCGGGCATCGGCTCGCTGCGCGAAGGCATGGCCGGATAGTCCGGCGCCCCAATATCCTTCGCCAAATCCTCAATCCGCACATTCTTGCCGCTCTCCATCGAGTGGTTGGCTGCCACGCCGGTTAAAACCGAGTAGGCGCCGCCGCGCTGGTCCGCGGCGCGCAGAGACTTGTCCCCGGTTCTTTTCGAGCAGGAACAAATCGTCCAGCATTACGTTATCACCGCCGCCATGTCCTTTTTCTCCAGTCCAGACCTTCACTTCGCAGGCAGGGGCGCGCAGCGGGGCGTCCGACTTGGCCGAGCTCCTGCCCCCGCCGCAACCGGCCAAAACGGCCACCAGAAAGCAGCCGAAGGCGGTCACCGCCATTGTGCGAAGCAATCCAGGTTTCATTGCTAATCCCATGCCGACCACATCCATGCGACGAACTTTCCGCTAGACGCTAAGTGACGGCAAAGGAACCGAAGGCCTCCGCCATCAAGAGTTTCCTCGAGCCTCATTAAGGTGGAGGTGGTGGAACGCTGCCTGTACCGTGCTGATGGCCGCTGTCCGTGTGCGGATCACACCATGCCGGATTCCTCTTCGTCTCCTGCCACACGTAAGCATACCACTTTGGGTAGGCGATATACTGGACGCTGCCCCCGAAGAGTCCCACGGTAGCGCCTTTGCTGTGCCGCTTCTCCGCCAGGCCTTCGATGGGCGGGCTCGAGCCGTCATTGAAGTTTAAGACGGGAGATTCGTTGGCCTCCCAAAGCAGGATGTCGTCCATCCTATACAACGAGTGTTTGTTCGGGACTTCCTTGCCATTCTCATAGCAGACCACCGCGCCATTCATGATGTAAGAGTGGAACTGCGTATCACGATCAAAGAACCCCGGCGCATCAATCCTGTCCATGGGGCAGCGATACAGCTTCCAGGCGTCCGCGGGCGGCGTCTTCTTGGACTTGCTGCCCTGGTATCCGGTTTCCTGCCCGGTCCCCAGATAGGGCCAGTAGAGCCCCCGCTCCGGACCGATGTAGTTCTGCCCGACATAAACTTCCTTGGGCTTATACAGCCAGCCAGGCTGGGCATTCTGCCCGCCGTTGCTGTAATTGGGAAGCGCCAGGTAGTCGTTGTTGTCGCTCACGTACAGCATGTGCGCCAACAGCAATTGCTTCTGGTTGTTGACACATTGCGCGCGCAGGGCCTTTTCCTTGGCGTTAGCCAGGGCTGGCAGCAACAGCGCGGCCAGGATGGCGATGCTGGCGATGACCACCAGCAACTCAATGAGCGTGAAGGCGCATGGGCGCCCGCGCGAGCCAATAACCATAACATCCGTCTTCACAAGTCAATCTCTCGGTGTCCACTGCGTTCCGTGCAATGTGGCCGCCTGCTTGCCCGTAAGTCGTCAACCCGAGATCAGCGCGAACGCCCCGGCGTTTGCCTACATGGCCGATAGGAAAACAGGGCGCATCCTCTGGCAGCGCCAGGGCTCAGGTCACAGCCCCGGTGGCGGTGGCGGTGCGGCTCCTCCCAGGCGCCAGGTCGTGCGCTCGTTGACCCAAGTGATGTCAGCGTATTGGCCCAAGGTTGACTTGCCCGTTCCGCCCTTGCCAAGTGCGGCATAGGTGCTTTCGCACTTCCATTTCTTGATTTCCGAATGGCCGTCCGCAAAGCCAAAGCCGCACGCGCGACCGTGAAACGAAGCCGGCAAATCCTGCCAGGTTTGGACGTTGCCGCTGGGCATGCCGTCGGCACAAAAATAACCATCGTTGATCGAATCAGGATGCTCGTCCACGAACACCCAGTAGTTCGCGGGATTGCGAATGTCCGAGGTCTTCTTAAAAACCTGCCAATTGCCACTGCCGGAATCCAGATCGCCCATAAACCGGTTCATGGAATAGCTGCGCGAGTTCTGGGTGCGATCTTCTGGACACTTATACACCCTGACATTCTTCGCCGTGTACGGCCCTATCAGACCAATCTTAAGGTACTCAGTGTTGGTGGTCTGATCCTGGGTCAAGTTGATCACGTTGGCCACCCAACTGTTCGAGTCCGTGTTGCTGATGTGTTTGTTGAGTGGTAGGCGCTCGTCGTTGTCACCGGCGTAGAGGATCCACGCCAACTGCAACTGCTTGGTGTTGTTCATGCAGTAGATGCCATTGGCCTTGGCCTTGGCCCGACCGAGCGCCGGCAGCAGCAGCGCGGCCAGGATGGCGATGATGGCGATCACCACCAGCAGTTCGATCAGCGTGAAGCCGGCGTTTCTCAGCCGATTGCCTGCGATTTCATTACTGCATCTTTTCATTTTTGCCTGACTGGTTAACTTGCCGAGGAACACCTGGCCGCCCACCCCTAATCCCCGGGCGGCCAGGTCTCAACCCCCGCATCTAGACTATGGTACTAACACCCGGAAATACGACTCCGGCAGTGCGATCGAGTTCGTGAAGCTGAACGTTCCCGTGTTTGTCGTCACGTTCTCCCAATACACAGGCGGGGCCAGGTTCGTAGCCATCTGGATGACGCTGGTCTGCGTCGGCACACCCGGCACAACCTGGAACACGAATTCGCCGTTTACGATGGCCGGCGACGTGATCTCCGTAGCTGGAGGCACGTTCGGAACAACTTCTCCACTGGCCAGGATGGCAGCCCCGGTGACATCCGCGCCCCCACCCGGCGCGATCCACTTGATCTGCGCCAATTGGGCCACCGACAGGCCCGTTGCGTCCGTGCCGAAGAAGATCTGGTCGGGCCCCCCGCCTGCAGTATTGCCGTTCCAGTTGACGATGGTCAGGGTCTTGCCTGCCGTCCAAGCCGCCGCGCTGCTATTGGCGAGGTTCATTACCGCGGCACTCCCGCCGGCAGTGCCCATTTCAAGGGTGGTATCTCCAATAAGCACCAGTTGCCCCATGGTCACAGTCGCAGAGTCGTCCAACGCCACGACGGCGGCGCCTTCATCACCAACGCGAAGGTTCTTACCCGTCATATCCAGGCCGTTGCCAAGTTTCACGCGACCCTGTTTGACGAGGATTCCAAAGAAACTGCTGATTGATCCCGGATTCAAAACATACGTGTAACCCGGGTTTCCGATGAAGCCCAGGCGGACATTACCTGGATTGCTGGCCGGGCCTTCGGAAATCGTCATAGACCCGGTAGTATCGGTGGCGGCCAGCGTGAGCACGCCGCCGCTGCCTGTGAGGCCGGTCAGCGCGTTCACACCAGAGCCAGACCGCACTGCGAACAGATAGTTGGTCAGGCACTCCCCGTTGCCCTCAAGCCGCAGGCCATAACGGCCGGTGCCATTCACGATGGGTAGCGCACCCGGATAGCTGCCGCCCATGCCGCTGGGGTTTGCCTCAAAGCTCACGCCATTGTTCCCAGCCGTGCCACCGCCGTTCTTCCCACCGCCGGACGGGGGGGAATACGGCAGGTCCACAATGAACCGTGCATCAGCGGCAGTGCTGCCATTCCCGATGACCGGTCGGAACAACTCGATGCACTTGCTCGCGACACCGCCTCCGCCCGAGGCGCTCTTGCCCATGGCGTTGGTCTGGGAGCGGTAGATCTTCAACTCGCCGCCGTCCTTGATATCAATGAAAGACCAGACGCGAAGGCCAGCGCTTTCACCATAGGGCGAGGTGCGGCCATCCCCGATGTTCGAGCGCAGTTGGAGGTTCAGATTGCACTTGGCTCCGCTCTTGATCGTCATTGTATTGGTCGGGCCCGCCTGGCCGATGGCCTCGTTGCCGCAGTGGCCCAAGTCCAGACCCGTGTTTCTTCTGCCGCCGCAGAAATCAACGGAGCTGCCGGTCTCGAAGCTCATGTCGCAGGCCAAGCGCTCCATGCCGTCCCGGTTCCAGACCTGCACGGCATCGTAGAACAGCATTCCGTTTGGCTGATCCATGTAAAAGGATCGGTCAATCACGCCAGGCGCCGCCCACGCGGGCGCGTCCGCCGCACTCGTGGTGCTGTATTGGATGCCATTCCGGTGCGGGCCGCGGATGGCCAGCCGGCCGACATTCCGGGTCCAGCCGGTCGCGTTGGTCTCAATCACCGAGGAATCACCGCCCGGCTGTCCCTTGATGATGAAATTGCCGTTGGTCATCACATTCCAGTCCAGGTAAGCGCTGGCGCCGTTGGTCAGGATGAGCACGATATCGCCCCAACCCTGACGCCATTTGTAGTACGGGGTGGAGCCGCTGGTGTGGAGCGAGCTGTTTTGATAGATTCCCAGTGAGAATCCGTATTCAACTTCAAAAGGACTTCTGAAGCGGTTTGTGCTGGCGGGGGTTCCATCCCACACATCGCCCGAGTAGGGCAGCGGCTCGCCGACTATAATCGTGCCCGTGCCGCCTTGGGAATAATAGACCGACGGGCCGTTCCTGGTGCCGCCACCGTTGCCGAGTCCTCCTCCCGGGGGAGCATTTGTCCAGATAAGCGTTCCGCCGTTGGGGCCGAAAATAATGGCACGATCCCACCAATCGGCGCCCATGGTGGCCGTATCTTTCGGGGCGGTTCCCCAACTGGGCGTGTCACCGGTTTCGGTTGCCTGGAAGTCGAGCGTGCCGCCATCCAGTTTGACCGAGTAGCCGCCGAAGCTGGCACCCCCGTTGCCGCCGAAGTAGCTCGGGTTGTTGTATTGGGCTATGGATCCTGCGCCGACCATCGTCGCGATCGCGCCGCCCGTGATTTCCCATCGGTAAATCGTGTTGGCGTTGTTGGCGATGACCCAGTTGCCCCCGTTCAACATTGCGCTGTAACCGTCGCCGGTAACCGCACCGTTGAACGTCACCACCCCGGAGCCGGAGCCATTGAACACCCGCGTAGCACCCCCCAGGTCCGTGGCGGAGTTCAGTGTGACGGCCCCAGCCCCGCTTTGGGCCACATCGCCGCCGAGCGTCAGCGTGCCATTGGCCACCGAGTAGGCATTGGGCGAATTGAACGTGAGCGTCGCTATGGCGGGAGTGCTCGCGTTCAAATCTACGGTCTGGTTGGCGACGCTGGGGAACAAGATGTCCTCTCCGCCCACAGGAGCGGTGTCCCAGTTCCCAAGCGTGGTCCAGAAGGAATCCGTGTCACCGTCCCAGGTGGATGTCGCGGCCATGAGGGGAACGCCCGACCAGAGGACAAGGCCGAGCGCCAACAGGAATTGTGTGAGTCTTTTCATAGGTGCTTGAGTTTGAGATGCGGTCCAGTTTGACTTATTCTATCGTTACTTGCTTCGCCATAGTTTGCGTTGTTCTTCTTAATGCTGGGTCCATGACGTCCAGATGCTATGGGCTCAACGTCACTGGCATCTAACCACCCGCCTCAGTTTCTGCCTAGCCTGCGAAAGTCCCGAAAGGCGTCTCTTTTGTCCCTAGCGTTTCGGGACATTTGTCCCTAACCGTTCCTCTATCTGTTGGCGGCTTGTTTGGCGGCAGCCGGCCGGCCAGGGTTCCCCAGACCAGGGGCGTTGGTCGAAATCACCAGACAGTAGATATTGCCGTCGAACTCCGTGCCCAGGGTGATGGCCCCGGGCTTGCCGAGCGTCTTGCTGTAAACGGCATAGACCTGGTTGACGGAGCCGTTATTGCCCTCGTCAATAGACACATAGTCGCCCCTGCCGCCTGGGCTGAGCCCGGTATTGACGCGCTTCCAGCCGTCATCCAATACCCATTGCGTGTCCGGCGCACCAAAGCTTGGGTCATCGTACTCGGACCCGGGCAGATAATCATTGATGCGGTTGTCCACGAGCAGGTAGAAGGTCGAGGGGCAATCCACCGTGACGGTGCAGGAGTAGTTTGTGTAGTGCCGAACATCCTGCAAGAACCAGACGTATTGCTGGCCATCGAGATAGCGTGGAAACCCGTTGGTCGCGTGCGAGTCCCTGGAAGCCTCAGTCTCGTCAGATCCAGCCTCGGAACGAGCCGAACCGGCACCGTTAGCGGTCCGGTTTGTGCCACCATTGGTCGCCGGCGGGCTAGGTTCGCCCTTCATATAATCAAGACGGCCTGCCGAGTCGAATGTCGCCGGGCGCACCGTATGCAGGCGATTGCGAATCACGTGCACCCCGTTGCGGAACAGGTTGGTGCTGAGGGTGGCGGCCGGCAGCGTGATGGGTTCGCCGGACATATAGTCGGCGCCCGCACCGTCATCCTGCACGCTTACCACTCCCGCCCGCGCCAATCCCGTGTAGCCGTACAGAACCAAAATGGCCCCCAACCACCAACCCCTCCGTGGCGGGTGCCTGCGAGCACGCTTCAAGGTCCGGCACTGCAGCATTACGATAATCAGTCTGCGCCCGCGTTTACCGGAATGCACCAAATCTTATGTCCCGGCCAGACCGGGACATTTGACCCTAACCTCGAAGTCAGACTATTTGCCTGCCGGCAGCTTCCGCGGTGACACGCCGCCCGGCGCTTTGTCCGCGCTGGCTGCCGCCACGGGATTGGTGGACACCACCAGACAATAGATGTTGCCGTCAAACTCAGTGCCCAGGCTTATGGACCCGGGTTGGCTGAGCGTCCTGGCATACACCGCATACACTTGGTTAATCGTGCCGTTGTTGCCCTCGTCAATACCCACGTAGTCGCCGCCGCAAGTCGGTGTCATCAGAGGAGTCAGGCCGGTGTTGACGCGTTTCCAGCCGTCGTCCAGGACCCATTGCGTGTCGGGTGGACCGAACGTTGGATCATCGTACTCCGAGCCGCGCGCAAAATCATTGACGCGATTGTCCACGAGCAGGTAGAAGGTCGAGGGGCAATCCACGGTAACGGTGCAGGAGTAGTTGGTGTAATGCCGAACGTCCTGCAGGAACCAGACATACTGCTGGCCCTCAAGGTAGGCGGGGAAGCCATTCGCGCCACGGGGGCCTTGATGGCTCTTTGCACTTTCTTCGGTGGCAGCCGGCGGCTGCTTGTTTGTCCCGGAACCGTTGGCGCGCGCATCGGCACGGGCCTTGGCCAGCACCGAGCCCGGCTCACCCGGCCTGTGGCGGAGCCGGCCTGCGGCGTCGAAGACCGCCGGACGAGCGGTGTGTGAGCGGTTGCGGATCACCTGCGCGCCGTTCTGAAACAGATTCGAGCACAGTTGGGCGGCCGGCAGGGTGATGGGATCACCGGACATGTAGTCAACACCCCTGCCCTGGTCCTGCACGCCCACCACCGCCGAGCGCGACCAACCCGCGCAGAACAGCAGCACTAACAACACAACGGCCAGCCTCACACATGAGGCTGTGCTGGCATGCGCTGTGCGTCTTGGAAACGGCATATCCTCACTGAACATGCCCCGGCGCGCGCCACAACGCACGAAGTTTTATGGCCCGGCTGGACAAGGACATTTGACCCTATGTCCACCCTCCGAGTATCCTGTTAGTATTCGATTGACTTGCGAAGGCCGTCATGATCTTGACCCGACTCTGGAAGAAGTTGTTGCAGACCTATGCGCTGGCGTGGGTGGTGCTACTCCTCGGGCTTTGCCTCACGGCGGCCGTTGGCTGGAGCCTTTTTCGACAGGTCCGCGAGTTGGACCAGAACCGCTTCGACCGACAGGTGCGGCAGACCACTGAGGCGATCCGTGACCGAATCGAGAAATACCAGCTCGCCGTGACCTCATTGGCCGGCTTCGCCGCCTTGCGACCGCAGTTCACCCCGGCCGAATGGAACTTCCGGGTGCGGCTCTTGCAGCCGGAGAAGAACTACCCCGGCTTGCTCGAGCTCGGCATGGCCGAGGCCAATACCAACGCCTCGCCGCCGCAGACCCCCGCCATGATGGTTGACGATCTTAACGAAGTCAGCGACGCCGGCTCCCCCCTTCGTCTCCTGCATGTGTGGGTCTGTCCCCCCTCGGCCTATGACGGCGTGAATCCGCGTTTCCTCACCGACCCGGCCATCGAGGACGCCGTGCGCACTGCCCTTCAGGCCAATACCCTCACTTATTGCTATCGTCGCGAGCTGTCAACGGAGGTCGCCGGCAGACTGGCGAACGGATTCACCATCTTTGCTCCCCTCCAGGTCGCGGCGGAGGAGACGCCGGGCAACTCGCCGCCCCCCTCCGACCGGCTCTTGCCCGCGACGCTGCCACCAGCCGGCCAAGGGGTGGTCTTCGGCTCCATTGAGCCCAACCTTCTGCTCGCCAGCCTGTTCGGAACCGCACCGCGCGAGGTGGCGTTCGACCTCTTCAGTGGCGAGCCGCTCTCGTACAAAACCTGCTTGAATGCCGGCAGCTCGTCGCCGCCCTCGCTGCTGCCCGGTTTCAACCCCTACCGGCAGGCGAGGGTTCCGATCCGGTTTCACTCGCAGGAATGGGTGCTGCTGCTCTATACGACCACACTGTTTGAAAGAGAATCCTCCCGTTACCGGCCCTGGACCGCCTTGGCGACCGGCACGACCCTGTCGGCTCTGATCGCGGCCTTGCTGTTGGTTCAAGTCCGCGCGCGTCTTCGCGTCGAAGGGGTTGCGGCCGAGCTCCGTTCTGCCTGCGAAGACCTGCAACGGGTGCAAAATGAACGCGAACGCATTGGGCGTGATCTGCACGATGGCGCCATCCAGTCGCTTTATGGCTTCCAGCTCGCACTCGGTCAGTTGGAACGAGCGCAGTCTCGCAACCCGAATGCCGCCCGCGATATCCTGCGCGAATGCCGCGGCGCTCTCGACGCTCTCATCGCCGAGCTGCGCACTTTTATTGTGCAAAACCTGCCCGACGATGAAGACCCGGATCGCGTGGCCGACGCCGGCGTCGCGTTGCAGCAATTGGTACGCCGCTTTCAAAGCGCCGCCAGTGTGCCGATTGAACTGGTGCTTAAAGATTCACCGCCCACACCCCTCACGGTTGCCCAGCAGACACACCTCCGCCAGGTCGCCCAGGAAGCCATTAGCAACGGCCTTCGCCACGGTCGCGCGACTCATATGCAAGTGGCCCTCCTGCGCCAGGAGCGCAATCTGCAGCTCAGCGTCACAGATGACGGTGAAGGCTTTGATTCCACTCAAAGCCACGCCGGTTCCGGCCTTGCCAACATGCAGGCCCGCGCCGTGCAGCTCGGCGGCGCCTTGCGCATAGACAGTCGGCCGGGCTCCGGCACCAAAGTAATCCTGGACATCCCCCTAAAATCAGAAACTCCCGCCGCGCATGTCTAAACCACCTCGAATCAGTGTGTTGCTCGTGGACGACCATCCGGTTGTCCGCATGGGCCTTCGTTTGATTGGAGACCTCGACCCAGCCATTAGAGTTGTCGGCGAGGCTACCACGGGAAAAGAGGCGCTGGCCGAAGCGCGCCGGCTGCGCCCCGACGTGGTCTTGCTCGACTACCGGCTGCCCGATGCCGGCGGGAATGAAATCTGTCGCCAGCTCAAGAGCGTTCTGCCCGAGGTGCATGTACTCTTCCTCTCGTCCTACGCCGCCGATACCACCACGGCCGCGGCGCTCGAGGCGGGAGCCGACGGCTACCTGCTCAAGGAGAACGACGCCCAGAAGATTGTGGATGCCATCCATTCCATTTGTCGGGGTGGCATGGTGATTGACCCGGCCATCGCGCGAGCTGCGGTGAGTCATCCCGCTGGTACCCCCAGCGCAGTGGCACAAATCGTCGCCCAACTCTCCGAGCAAGAGCGGCGAGTCCTCGCTGAGGTGGCCACAGGCAAAGCAGACAAGGATGTCGCCCTGGCGTTGGGGCTGGAGCCCAAAACCGTACGCAATTACCTTGCGCAAGTTTACCGTAAACTCAACGTCCACTCGCGCGTCCAGGCGGTCCTCCTTTACCAGCAGACCACGCACAAGTCCCCTCCTGACTAAACCCCGAGAGAATGCCGCGATAGTGACGGCGCCGGAATCTCACGAGGTTGGCGTTGTCCAAGCTCTCATGGGAGTATCTGCGAACCGAAACTGACTTTGCGCGCGATCACCAGGGGTCGGAGCTCTCGTTGGGCCCGGTTTCAGAATAGGGCCAACATCGCTTTCCACGGGCACGATCATCTCTACGCCAAGCAAGACCTCGACGGCACCGTCCTCGGCGGTTCGGGCTACCTGCGCGTAAAATTGTCCGCGGCCGAAGCAATGGTGGAACACCTCAACACCGCATCACCGGTCCCCGGCACCTCAATTTCTCAAAACGTCCCCTACCGCTACACGGTATTCCCACACTGAATGCGGATGGCAGAAAGCAGGGGTGATTGGGTTTTACGAGGTGCGGAGGCTCCTTCGCTGGCTGGGCGTGAGCGGGGGCAGCCGCACGGTGAATCTGCTGCCTTCTCCCAACTCGCTGGTTACGCCGATGGTGCCTCCGTGTGATCCTACGACGGCTTTGGTTATGGCCGGTCCGAGACCGGTGTGTCCGGCCAAGGTGGATCGGGCTTTGCCCACGCCGTAGAAGCGCTGGAAAATGTGCGAGAGATGTTCCAGGCCGATTCCCCGCCCGGTGTCGCTCACGGTGAGAACGGCGGCATCCGCTTCAGGGGCGACCTTGACCGCTGGATGTCGCCGGGCCGGATGGCGGGCGGCCCCCTGGACGCGGCCCCGGCCCTGGCGTCGGCCCGCCGCCGGGCAAGGATCGCCAAAGCACGTCTGGCGGCGAGTATCGTCTTCTCATGAACAGGCCATTCCCGCAGAGGCCGCCCCGAAGCAAGGCCCCTACGATAATGGCCAGATGGACGCCGTCGTCGAAGTGGACATGCCGGGCAAGGTTGTCTGGGAATGGTGGTTCTCCGACCACGTCGTGCAAGATGTGGACCCGGCAAAGCCCAACCACGTCGGCGCGGGCAAAGCCATTGCCGACCATCCCGACCGCATTGACATCAACCTGCCAGGCCGGCCGTTGAAGCGCGATTGGCTCCACTGCAATTCCGTGGACTGCAATCCCGACTTCGGCCACGTCGTCATCAACTCCGGCCAGGGCGAATTCCACGTGATTGACCGCTAAGGCACCTTCGTCGCTGGCGACCCGCAAACCAGCATCACCAAAGCCACCGGCCCTGCGGGCGATTTCCTTTACCGGTTCGGCGTCCGGCCCCGTATGGCCAGGGTGACCTGTCGCGCCTCCTCGAGAACTGGGACTCGGCAGACACCGGCCACAAGCAAATGGGGGGGCTCCTACCACGCCTCCTCGAGCACGTAGCCGCTCCCCTCGGAACTAATCAGGTCGCCACGGGTTGCGTGTGGACGGAGTGCTCCTATCAAACCAACGGGGTCACCTGCTACCGCATCGAGTTCCCGCCTTTCGGCACCGGGTTCTATCGTCTGAAGAAGTAACGTCCGTGGATGGACCGCTTCAAAGAAGCTTGGCGCCATCTTCCAGCAGGGATGTCCGCTATCGCCCGTTGACCGCCCGAAGCCGATTAGAACTCGGCGGGCGGGCGGCGCGGTCTTACTCGGGTTCCCAGGGCACCACCCACTTATACAAAGTGCTCTGGGCTTCGCCGTTCTCATCTTCCGGAGAGGAGTTCAGGTGCACCACCTCTTTGGGCTTGGCGCCCTTCATGTCGAAGTCGTCCGAGATGATGCGGGAGCCGGGTTTTAGTTTGGCGAGCTTGGGCATCAGGCGCACGTTCAACTCCGGCAGCAGGTAGAGGGTCACGACGGTGGCTTCCTGGAAGTCCAATTCGAAGATGTCGGCCTGTTTGATGGTGACGAGGTGCTCGACCTTGTTGGAACGTACGTTTGCCACCGACTCTTTGACGCGCTGCGGATCAATATCCACACCGACCGCCTTAATGCCGTATTTCTTGGCGGCGGCCACGACGATCCGCCCATCACCGCAGCCGAGATCATAAAGGATGTCGTTGGTCTTGATCTCGGCCATTTGCAGCATTCGGTCCACGACCTCGGGCCGGGTGGGGACAAAGACCACGTCGGGCTTCTTGAGCGGGACACTCGATTCGGGCGGGGCGCTGGCGGTGGTGTTGAGGGCATTGGTCTGGGCGAAGACCGTCCACGTCAGGGTGGTCAGACAGAGCGCGGCGAGCAGCCGGTGCGGAATCGGGATTGAAGGTCTGTTCATGGCAGTGTGTGCGGGTTCGCGGGAAAGTCGCATTGATTCGCCCGATGTTCGCGGGCAGCGCGTTGACGTGAAACCATACCTGCGGTGCAGCACTATGCCACGGCCCGGCACAACTGCAAACAAAAGCTGGCGTATCCGGCCTCACTCCCATTGCCATCCCGGCGCCTTCACCCTATGCTTGCGCCATGAACGCATTCCCGGTCGGCGCCGACAAAGAAGTCCAACTCGCTCAACGCATGGCCGCGCTGGGTGTGCGCGAGGCGGACCTCGAGGAGAGGTTCGTCCACTCGGGTGGTCACGGCGGCCAGAACGTCAACAAGACCGCCACCTGCGTCATGCTGGTGCATCGCCCGACGGGCTTGCAGGTCAAGTGCCAGGCTACCCGCCGTCAGGGGCTCAACCGTTTCCTGGCGCGTCGGCTCCTGCTCGACAAGATCGAGGAGCGGCGCACGGGCCGCATCGCCGCCGAGCGCGCGCGCGTCGAGAAGATCCGCCGCCAGAAACGCCGCCGCAGCCGCCGCGCCCAGCAGCGGATGCTGGCGGACAAGGCGCACCACGCCGATAAGAAGGAAAGGCGGCGTCCCGTCAGAGGCGATTGACGCTTTGCGCAGGGTCCGCTGCGGCTTCCCCGCAGGGCGGCCGCCGGACCTGCCGGGATAGGCCGAGGATCAGGCCGGCCACAATCGTGACGCTGCCCAGCAGCATGCCCCAATGGAGCTTTTCCCCAAGCCAGAGGGCGGCGAAGGCCACGCCGAACACCGACTGCGCAAAGATCGTGAGGGCGGCGAGGTTGACCGGGCATTCGCGGATGACGACAAACCACACGCTGTAGCCGATGGCGGTGCAAATGATGGCCAGGGCGAAGAGCAGGACCCAGGCTTGCACCGGCAGCGTGCGGGCTGCACGCAAGGTTTGCGGGCCGTCAATGAGCAGGTTGGCCGCGGTGCCCGCCACGAGCGACAGGGCGAGCATTTTCATCACGCTGGCGCGAAGGACAATCGGTTTGCCGATGACGGAGCAGGCGGCTTCGGCAATGAAAGACGAGATGAAGATCAAGCTCGGCGCCAGACCGGTCCATTGAAAGTCTTCACGCCAGACGCCGTTCAGCAGGGCGACGCCGCACATGCCGAGGGCAAAGCCTCCCAGCCGCCGGGGACCGATGCTCTCGCGGAGGAACAGGGCCGCTGCCAGCGACGTGATTAGCGGTTCGACGGCCAGGAGCACGGCCGAGTTGCCAGCGGTGCCCAGGTGGTTGCCATAGACCTGGAGGCGCTGGCCCAGGACGAATACGAATAATCCCATGACACAGGTCCGAAGTAGGTCGCGTCCCTGCGGTGCGGGTCCGCGATACCACGGCCAGGCGGCCAGCAGGCAAAGCGCGGCCAGGCCGAAACGCAGCGTGACGATGCCGCCGCTCAGAAGGTGCGGGCCGATGACCTTGTAGGCGCAATACACCCCCGCCCAAAAGAAGTTCATCAGCAGCAGTATTATCAAATATTTCGGCTTCATCCGTGTCTAAGCAAGCGGGCACAGAACCGTTTTCTGTGCCGAGTGGCAAGCTTCGAGTGGGCAAGGTCGTCGGAGCCCGCGGTTGACTTTGCCAGACCCGGCGCGATCACGGGCGAATATGTGCATTTACACCTCCGTCAGAGTATGACTAGTCTTTGCGCCCTTAATTTTGATGAAGAAACTGATCTTTCTGTTAGTTGCGGTTGGATTGGGTGTGGCGGGGTATTACGGCTGGGGTCGCTGGCAGAAGGTTAGCCAGGCGGCCGCTGATCCCGGCCGGTCCACAACCGCCACGGTGGAACTGCGCGACATCAACTTCTCGGTCAACGCGGCCGGGGAGATCGCACCCGCCGAACAGGTCTCCGTCCGCCCCGAGATTAACGGGCTGCTCGAGGAGCTGCCGGTGGACATGGGGGACCAGGTCAAGAAGGACGCCCTCCTTTTCAAACTGGATGACAAGCTGCTCCAGCAGCAGCGCGCGTCGAATCTGACCGACATCGAGAAGGCCAAGCTGAGCCTGGAAAAGGCCGAGCGTGACTACAAGCGGGCGCAGCAATTGCTGGCCGACAAACTCATCTCGCAGGAGCTTTACGACGACACCAAGACCGCGTTCGACCTGGCCAAGAACGCCCTCGAACGCACGCAGCGGGACCTGGCCCTGACCGATGAGCAGCTTACCAAGACCGTGGTGCGGGCGCCGTTTGACTGCACCGTGCTGACAAGGCCCGTCTCGATGGGCCAGGCCGTTTCGGGTTCAGGCGGCTTCAACAGCGGAACCGAAGTCCTGACCATCGCCGATCTGAACTCGATGATCATCAACGCCCAGGTGAACCAGGCGGATGTGCCTCGGCTCAAGGTCGGCGAGACTGTCGAGGTCACCGTAGAAGCCGTGGCCGGTTTGACCGTTACCGGCCTGGTCGAGCGGGTGTCCCCGCAGGCCACGATCAAGAACAACATCAAGGGTTACCCGGCGCGCATCGCGCTCAAGAACGTGGACCCCCGCATCCGGCCCGGCATGACCGCCAACGTGAAGATCCCCGTCGCCTCGGCGGAAGACGTGACGGCAGTGCCATTGGCGGCCGTGTTTACCGAAAAGGCGTCGGAGAATGGCCAGATGGAACGTTTCGTCTATGTGCAGCAAGGGGATGGATTTGAGAAGCGCAATGTGAAGGTCGGCGTCGCCGACTACTTCTATGCGGAGATCCAGGACGGGCTCAAGGAAGGGGAAGTCGTCGCGTTAGAGCTGCCCAAAGAGGAGCGCGACAAGAAGGCGAAGCAGCTCGCAGCAAAGGGCAAGAACGGCGGCGAGGCCGCCGGACCTTCCAGCACCACCCGCACCAACCTGGGCACCGCCTCCGGCAGTTCCACCCCGGCCGGCCCCGGCGGCGAGCGATCGGGCAAGAAGCAAGGTCCCGGTTCGGGTGTGACCCGCACCTCGCGCTAATCCGGGTTCACGTTTCACGCCCTCACGTTTCACTCATCTCCCTCGTCATGGCCCTGGTTGAACTCCGCAACGTCAGCAAGATTTACCGCCTCGGTGAGGAGGAGATCCGGGCGCTCGACGACGTCAGCCTGGACATCGCTGAAGGCGAGTTCATTTCGATCATCGGCCCGTCGGGCAGCGGCAAGTCCACCTTGATGCATATCCTGGGGTGCCTGGACTCGCCGACCCACGGAACGATCAAGCTGGATGGGGTGATGATCGAGAACGCCTCGGCGCGCCAGCTTGCGGCCATCCGCAATCGGAAGATCGGGTTCGTGTTCCAGTTCTTCAACCTGCTGCCGAAACTCAGCGTGGTGCAGAACGTCGAGCTGCCGATGATTTACAGCGGCATCGCGGCCCGCGAACGGCGCCGGCGCGCGATGGAAGCGCTGAACCTGGTGGACATGGCCAACCGCGCCAAACACCGCCCGAGCCAGCTCTCCGGCGGCCAGCAGCAGCGCGCCGCGATTGCGCGGGCCCTGGTCAACAACCCGCGGATTGTCTTTGCCGACGAACCGACCGGCAACCTCGACTCGCATACAGGAGACGCCATCCTGCACCTGTTCCGCCAGCTCAGCCAGGAAGGCCGCACCATTGTCCTGGTCACTCATGATCCGGAGATTGCCGCCGTCACGCCGCGGCGCATCGAGATTCGGGACGGCAAGATTGCGACCAAGGTGGATCTGACCCTTGCCGGGCTGGCACGGCCGGGGCAGCCCGCCGGCGCGACCGCACCGGCTCAGTCATGAATGCGCCGCGGCCCAAGGATTCCCCCGAAGTCTTCCACCATCCCTGTCTTCAACTGGGCATCACCATCGTGGCCGGAATGCGCGAGATCTGGGCGCACAAGTTCCGGTCGCTGCTTACCATGCTGGGGATTATCCTCGGCGTGTCGAGCCTGGTGGCGATGTCCGCCCTGGTCTCGGGGATGGAGAAGGGCGCCAAAGAAGCGCTGATTGCGATTGGCGGGCTCGAAAAGGTGCGGATCGAGCCCCAGCCGCTCCCGACCGAGCAACGGCATCTCTCGGACCAGGCGGTCGGCATCACCGTCCATGACGTTTATGCCCTCCAACGCAGCGCGCCGCTGGTGGAGCGCCTGTCGCCCGAAATGCGCGTGCCGGCGGTCGTGTCGGCCAAAGGCAAGACGTTCCGGCCCTGGTATTGCAGTGGCGTATGGCCGGTGGCCCTCGAAATGTCGGAGCATGTGGTCGCGCACGGGCGCATGTTTAACGAGTTGGACGACGAGATGGCCCGCAGCGTTTGCGTGATCGGCACGGCCACCCGCGACGAACTCTGGGGCTCACCCGAGCAGGTGGGCCGCGAAATCATCCCGGTGGGAGAGACCCTCTACATCAACGGCTTGCCCTTCACCATCATCGGGATGTTCCAGCACTACGAGAGCGAACCGGAACGCAAAGCCCGCGAGCTGGCGAAGGCGGAGGCCGCGCAGAGTCCGGGCGGGGGTGTCGCCCGGGACCGCGGCCGCGGCAGCGGCGGGCGACGCCGCGGCGGGTTCGTTTTCTACCTCAAGAATGCCACGGTCCTGATGCCCTTGAACACCGCCTGGATGAAGTTCCGCTCCGGCATGCCGCTGACCAGCGCTCGCAGCTCCGATCCCGTTGCCGGCACGGGCGACCAGCGACTCTCGACGTTGGAACTCAAGATCACCGACGTGGACCAGCTCCCGCAGGCCCTGCAACAGGTGCGCAATGTGCTCATGCTCACGCACAAAGGCATTGAGGACTTCAGCTTTCGCACCCAGGAAGACTGGGCGGAGCAAATCGCCACCTTCGTTCGCGACGCCCGGCTCAGCGGCGGGCTGATCGCCGGGATCAGTCTGCTGGTGGGCGGCATCGGCATTATGAACATCATGCTGGCGAGCATCTCCGAGCGGGTGCGCGAGATTGGCATTCGCAAGTCCGTCGGGGCTTCCACCAGCGACGTCTTCATCCAAATCCTGGTGGAATCGGTGGTGATCGCCATCCTCGGCGGGCTGGTGGGGCTGGCAAGCTCGTTCGCGCTCGTGGATCTGATCGGCTCCTTCTCGCCCACGGAGAACGCGCCCATTGTCAGCGTGACGGCCCTCGGTGTGGCTTTCGGCTTCAGCGTACTGGTCGGCATCCTTGCGGGCATCTTCCCGGCCATCAAGGCAGCCAACCTGAACCCGATCCAAGCCCTCCGCTACGAATGATCTTCTCGAACACCATCCTGGTCGGCTTGAAGGAAGTGTGGTCGCACAAGTTCCGCTCGCTGCTGACGATGCTGGGCATCATTCTCGGCGTGGCGAGCCTGGTCGGCATGGCGGCGGTCATCAAAGGCATGGAAAACGGCATGAAGGAAACGATGATTGCCATGGGCGGCGCGGACAAGGTGCTCCTGGAACAACAGGACGTCCCCGCCGAGCAGGAACACCTCGCCAACCAGGCGCCGGGGCGCACCCTGACCGATGCGCTCGCGTTGCGTCAGAGCGCTCCCCTCCTGCGCCTCGTTTCGCCCGAGATGGAGCTGGACGATGTCATCATCACGCGAGGGGAGAAGTCCTGCGAGCCCTCCGAGTGCGTGGGGGTCTCTCCGGCCGTGCTCGAAATGAACCTCCATACGCTGGCGCATGGGCGCTTCTTTGCCGACCTGGACGAAGAGCAAGCCAACGCCGTTTGCGTCATCGGCACCGGCATCCGCGACGAACTGTTCGGGGCGCCCGAGGCGGTCGGACGCGAGATCATCCCGCTGGGCGAGGTGATTTACATTGATGGCCAGCCCTTCACGATTGTCGGCATGTTTGAGCGCTACGAGAGCGAACAGGAGAAGAAGGACCGGGAAACGGCCCGGAAACGGGCGGCCGAACCGCAGGCCGGCCCCGCCCGCTCCCGCGGTTGGGGACGCGGCGGTAACTGGGCTTTTTACCGCAAGAACCAAACCGTTTACATGCCGCTCAACACCGCCTGGCTCCGCTTCCGCGCCGCCGGCACCACCACCGGCTTCCCGGACAACCGGCTCACCAGTATTGACCTCAAAGTCTCCAGCCTCGAACACCTGGAACCCGCCCTCCAACAAGCCCGGAATATCCTGATGGTCACGCATCGCGGCATCGAGGATTTCGGGTTCCGCACGCAGGAGAACCGCTTGGAAACCATTGACCAGCAGATTCGCAATGCCCGCATGAGCGGCGGGGTGATCGCCGCTATCAGCCTGATTGTCGGTGGCATTGGCATCATGAATATCATGCTGGCCAGCATCAATGAGCGCATCCGTGAGATCGGCATCTGCAAGGCCGTCGGGGCGACCGGCTCGTCCATCTTCATCCAGGTGCTGATCGAGAGCATTGTCATTGCGCTCCTCGGGGCGGCGCTTGGCGTGGTCGCCTCGTATGGCTTTGTGCGGGTGCTGGAGCAACTCAGCCCGAGCGCTAATGCGCCGGTGATTACGCCGGTCGCCATGCTGATCGCCGTCGGCTTCAGCGCCGCCGTGGGCGTCTTTGCCGGCCTTTTCCCCGCCCTCAAAGCGGCCCGACTCGACCCCATCCAGGCGCTCCGATACGAGTGAGAAGCTGAGACCGGTTGATCCACGGCAGGTGCAGAAACCACCGATTCTCACCGCAAGTTTACCGTAAGATCTTCAATCGCCCTTCGAAGGCCCTTCGAACACCCTTCGAACGTCCTTCGAAGCCCCATCGTAACAACACGCTGACATCCCGCGGTCCCCACGCCTGCACAGCGAGAGGTTCCAGATAAAGAGAAAGAGGCTCGGTGACAGACACCATAAAGGTGGGGGTGGGAGGACCCCGCAGAGGAGAACGCACTGCCACCGAGCGTGACGCATTTATGGCATATAATCCCTGCCTGCTGCTACTCCTCTTTTGCTGATTATTGACCGTGTCTTGGCCGGCAAGGCGCCGCCGGCAACTTGCCACTTGAAACCCGCACCGCAACCCCCGAAACTCGCGCCGTGTATTGGAACAAAGTGGCATTGATCGGCGTTGGCTTGCTGGGCGGCTCATTGGGCCTGGCTCTCCGGAAGCGCCGGCTCGTCAAGTCGGTAGCCGGCTATGTCCGCCGCCAGGCCAGTGTGGCGGAATGCAAGGAAGCCGGGGCGGTCCGTTTCGCCACGCTGGACCTGCACCGCGCGGTCGAGGGGGCTGAGCTGATTGTGCTGTGCACTCCCATCGCGCAAATGCGGGCCTTGGTCGAGCAAATGCTCCCGGCCCTCAAACCGGGGGCAATCGTCACCGATGTCGGCAGCGTCAAGGGCAGTGTGGTTCGTGAGCTGGAATCCATCCTGGCAAAGGCGGGCGCGCATTTTGTCGGCAGCCATCCGATGGCCGGTTCGGAGCGCGCCGGTGTGACCGCCGCCCGGGCCGATCTGTTCAGCAATGCGGTCTGCGTGGTCACTCCCACGCGCCGGTCGAACCAGGCGGCCATTCGCAAGGTCGAGTCGCTGTGGGAATCAGTCGGAGGACGCGTGCTGCGGCTCTGGCCCGAAGCACACGATGAGCTGGTCAGCCGGTCCAGTCATCTGCCGCATGTCGTCGCCGCTCACCTGGCGAATCTGGTGCTCAGCCCGGAACGCCCGGCAGAGCAGGGGATGCTTTGCGCCAACGGTTTCCGCGACGCCACGCGCATTGCCTCCAGCCCGCCCGAGATGTGGCGCGACATTGCCCTGGCCAACCGCGACAACCTGTCGCGCGCCCTGTCGGCCTTCGTGGACAGTCTGCGTGCGTTCCGCCGCGCGCTGCGACGGGGCGATGAGCCGGCCATCATGAAACTATTTGAACAGGCCAGGCAACGGCGTGACCGCTGGGCCGCGTCCGCGGGATCGCCTTTACCCAAGTGATGCCCTCAACGATCTGAACGCCGTGCCGCTGCCGGAACTCATCGAGATCGTGCCGCTGGATCATCCTGTGCGGGCGGAAGTGACGGTGCCGGGCTCCAAGAGCATCACCAACCGGGCTCTGATTCTGGCGGTGCTGTCCAGGGGTGAAACCATACTGGAGGGCGCGCTGTGGAGCGAAGACACCCAAGTCATGGTCGGGTGCCTGCGAGAACTCGGCTTCAGGGTGAACGTCGGGGCAGACCCGCGCGAGGCGGGAAACCGGACCATTACCGTCTGCGGCAAAGGCGGCGAGGTGCCGCCCGGCGGGACCGGGGCGCGGCCCGTGGAACTGTTTGTCGGGAATGCCGGCACGGCGGCCCGGTTCGTGGCGGCGCTGGTGTGCCTGGGCCAGGGATACTACCGGCTGCACGGGGTGCCGCGCATGCACGAACGACCGCAGGCGGCGCTGTTCAACGCCTTGCGGGAACTCGGCTACCGCGTCGAAACGCCCAACGATAAACTCCCGGCTCTCGTTTGCGGCCGAGGCGCGCAGGCGGGGGAATGCCGGGTAACCATCGAGGAAAGCTCCCAGTTTGCCTCCGCGCTGCTGCTGTGTGCCAACGCCGGCGGGTGGGAGGTGGAGGTGACCGGAGAAAATGCGGACGAGTCGCCGTACGTGGCCATGACGCAGAAGCTGATCGAGAGCTTTCCGCGCGGCGGAGGCCGATACCCGATCGAGCCAGACGCATCGAGCGCCAGCTACTTCCTGGCCGCCGGGCACCTGCTCTCGGCCGGCGAAACCTTGCAGGTTGTGAAGGACCCGAGCCGGCCTTTCCCGGCAAAGGCGGATGCGCCGCCCTCGGCGGCGACACTGCGGTTGGCCCCGGCTACCGACTGGCAGGTGGATGCGGCCTTTGCGCGGTTTCTACCGCTGCCGGCGAGCATCTCCCGCCGAACCGACCTGGGCGACAGCATCATGACCGCGGTGGTGCTGGCGCCTTTCGCGCCGCAGCCGGTGAGGTTCACGGACCTGGGCCGCCTGCGGGTGCAGGAGTGCGAGCGCGTCGCGGCCCTGCGCGCGGAGCTGACGAAGTGCGGCGGGAAAGTGATCGAGGACGGTGACACGCTCACCGTGTTCCCGTCCCCGCTGCATGGCGCCCGGGTCGAGACCTACGATGACCATCGCATGGCCATGTGCTTCGCGATTCTGGGGTTGAAAGTTCCCGGCCTAAGACTCCAGAATGCAGCGTGCGTGAAGAAGACGTTCCCGAGCTTCTTCCAGAAACTGGCGGCGCAACCGCCCGGCGGGTTGGGCGCGAGGATTCTGGAGGCAAGGAGCGGGCGCGCGCTGAGCTACGCCGAGCTGTTTGCCGAATGAACCCGTTAAACCCATCGAGAAGCCCATGCCGCAATCCCGGAAGAAGCCCCCGATTGTAATCGCGATTGATGGCACCAGCGCCAGCGGCAAGAGCACCAATTCCAGACTGGTGGCCAAGGCGCTGAACTTCGTGCACGTGGACACGGGCGCGATGTACCGGACGCTGGCGTGGTACTGTCTGAGGCAGAGTGTTGATGTCCAGGACCCCAAAGCGGTAAGCGCCGCTTGCCGGCGTTGGAAGACTTCGTTGAGGTGTTCCGACAGCCACGCCTATCTGGTGGTGGACGGCTATTACCCGGACAAGGAGATTCGGACGGCGGAAGTGAGCGCGGCAGTTTCGCACGTGGCTACCGTGTCCAAGGTGCGCGAATGGATGAAGAAGACGCAACGGGAGTGCATCAAGTTCGGCAGCCTGGTCATGGAGGGACGGGACATTGGCACGAACGTGTTCCCGGAGACCGACTTCAAGTACTACCTCGACGCCAAGCTCGAAGAGCGGTCGCGCCGCCGCGCCGCGGACGGCATCCAGGAGAACCTGGCGGCCCGCGACCAGCGCGACAGCCAACGCGCCGCCGCGCCGCTCATGATCGCCCTGGGCGCCAAAGTCATCAACAACTCGCATCTGACCTCCGAGCAGACCAGCGGCTTGATCCTGGCCGATATCCGGAAGAAGCTGGCGGAGCGGGAAAGGGCGGAAGGCAAGAAGCAGAAGGCAGAAGTTGGATGAGGGGACCGGCTCGAGTGCGAAGGCGGCGCATGGGTCGCGAGGGCGCGCTCACGGTTCCCGCTCGATGAACATTCCCTACTTCATCGGCTGGTGCGCCTTCCGGTTGCTGTACAAGTGCTATTTCCGGTGGCGGGTCTATAACGCCGAGCGGGTGCCGCTCCAAGGCGGGCTGATCCTGGCCTCGAACCATGCCAGCTTCCTGGATCCGCCCCTGGTCGGCTCCGGGGTGTGGCGCGGCATCAATTACCTGGCGCGCGAGAATCTATTCCGCTTTCCGGTAATGGGCTGGGTTTTGCGCCACTGGCAGGTGGTGCCGGTGGATCGCGACGGCGGCGGGGCGGCGGGCCTGCGCGCAATCCTCGATCGCTTGCTGGCCGGCGGCGCCATCATCCTGTTTCCCGAGGGCACGCGGACGCGGGATGGCAAGCTGCAGCCGGCGCGTTCGGGCATCGGCCTCACGGTGATCAAATCAACCGCGCCGGTGGTGCCGGTGCGGGTCTTTGGCACCTTCGAGGCGTATGGACGCCACTTGCGTTTTCCGCGCCCATACCGGGTGGCGGTGAAGTACGGTGAGCCGATGTCCTTCGCAGTGCTCCGGGCGGAGGCGAAGGTTTGCTCAAAAGCGCGCCTTAAGGAAATCTACCAACAGGTCGCGAACGAGTTGATGGCGGCCATTGCCCAACTGCAGCCGTACCAGGACAAGAGCCAGTTTCCCTGAAGCGCTCACTGCGCGCCTCGCGTCTGACGTTCCCGTGATCAGACCTTGGGTTCCCAGCCCGGCCGGTACTCGCGGCGGGCCAGCGCCGCGGCCGCTTCGTCCCCCGTGATCTTGCCAGTCTTCGGGTCGCAGTTCACGGTGCGGCCCGTGCGCCAGGCGATGTTGCCCAAGTGGCAGAGCATCGTGCTCTTCTGACCGTCTTCGATCTCGGCGCGCAGCGGCTTGCCTTCGCGGATGCCGTCCAGGAAGTTGGCGAAATGGACGGTGTCGAAAGCGAACAGGCCGTCACGCTTGCTCTTGATTTCGCGGAGCACCTTGTCTTTCAGGTCGTAGATGATGGTGTTGTTGCCGGCCATCGCCAGGCAGCCCTTCTCGCCGTAGAAATTCACGCCGACCGTGGCGCCTTCAAACCCGCGCGGGGCGCAGCTCTGGCCTTCCCAGGTGATCCCCTTGTCGCCGAAGTCAAAGGTGGCGATGATGGTATCCGGGGTTTCCCAGTCGTCCTGGTAGAAGTAGCGATTGCCGCCGCAGGTTACGCGTTTCGGGAGATCCACCTTCAGGCCCCAGCGCGCCATGTCGAGGAAGTGGACACCGTTGTTGCCGAGTTCCCCGGTGCCCCAGTTCCAGAACCAGTGCCAGTTGTAGTGGATGATATTGTCCTGGAATGGCCGCTCCGGCGCCGGCCCCTGCCACAAAGAGTAGTCGAGCCAGTCCGGAACCGGCGCCGGCTTGCCGCGGCCGATCGAGACGCGACGGTTGGTGTACCATCCCCGGGCAAAATATACCTGGCCCAGTTCACCCGCGTGCAGGGCTTCGATGGACTCGATCACCCACGGCCAACTGCGGCGCTGGTTGCCCATCTGAACCACGCGCTTGTACTTGCGGGCCGCGGCGACCATGAGTTCGCCCTCGCGCAAATTGTGGCTGCCGGGCTTCTCCACATACACGTGTTTGCCCGCGGCGCAGGCGAGGATCGTGGCCGGAGCATGCCAGTGATCGGGCGTCGCAATGGAGACGGCGTCCAGCTCGGGGTCTTCGAGCATCCGGCGAAGATCCGCCACCCCCTTGGGCTTGCGCTCCTGCTTCTTCGCCACGGCGGCAATGCCTTTCTCGACCGCTCGGCTGTCCACGTCGCAGACATACGTGATCTCGGCGTTGGGCAGGGCGAGGTATCCGGCAATGTGGGCCATGCCCCGCGCGTTGCAGCCAATGATGCCGACCCGGACTCGTTCGTTGGGACTTTGAGCGCCTTTGAGCGAGCCGGCGCCGCCCAGCGCGGCCAGCCCGGCAGTTAGCACGGAGGTTTGCCTTAAGAAATCACGGCGATGCATTGCGCTATTCATGCCGCCATAAAACAGGCCCGCGCGGGCGATGGCAAGTAAACTTAGATGCCCAGATTGGCCAGCGTGTGGCTGATGGCATTGACGATCTGCACCAGGCGGGGATGGGATTCCTCGAATCCCCGCACCGAGGAGCTCAGGCCGTCCAACGAGAGCTTGAGCAACTCCGGGTTCTGTTCCGCGCGTGTGGCTTCGTGCGCCGAGAGCTGCGTGAAGCCGGCGATGCTTTGGGCCTGCTCACCGTGCGTCTTGGACAATTCGGCCACTTCTGACTTCAGCGTGCCCAGCAACTGCATCAGCTCGCGCCGGCGATCCTCTTTGATGGCATCCGCGCCCTCGATTCTGGCCTCGATCTTGCCTATGGTGTCCTGAATCATCGCTTCGGTTTCCGTTACCAGCTCAATATAGTAACAACCGGGAAATGAGCAACGAAAAGCGGCTCCGCACGGTGAAACACCCGCTCGGGTTCAAGCGTATTGGCCAACCCCAGGCGGCATATTCAATGGTGCGGCCGGCCTTCGAGGCCGCACACCCTCGCCAAAATCTTGCGGCGCGAGAAGGATCCTGTCTAATAGGGCCGTGATCGCGCCAATCCGTACTACCCTGGCCGTGCTGGTTCTGGTATCCCTGGTTGCCGTGCCAACCAGCTCGGCCCAAACCATCGCCCACTCACCCCGTCTCCAGCAAATCGTGGACAGAGCCGTAACGCAGGCCCTCGACCGGTTCGCCCCGCAGAAGCTGGGCAGCAACCAAATCGCTGTCACCCTTGTGGACTTGGGCGATCCAAAGAAGCCGGTGCAGGCCAGCTACCGGGGCGGGGAGCAGATCTACCCGGCGAGCGTTATCAAGCTCTTTTACCTGGTGGCCGTGCATCGCTGGATGGAAGACGGCAAGCTGAATGACACCCCGGAACTGCGCCGCGCCATGCGTGACATGATTGTGGATTCCCTGAACGAGGCGACGGGCTACCTCGTTGATTCCCTCACCGGCACGACCAGCGGACCCGAGCTCACCCCGCAGGAGATGGAGGCTTGGTATTCCAAGCGCAATAGAGTGAACCGCTACTTCGCCTCGCTCGGCTATACGAACATCAACGTGAACCGCAAGCCTTGGTGCGAAGGCCCTTATGGCCGCGAAATACAGTCGGTAAAGATGCACAAGCCCAACCACCGCAACTGGCTGACCACCGACGCCACGGCGCGCCTCCTGACCGAAATCGTCACCGGTGAGGCGGTTACAGCTCAGCGCTGCGCCGAAATGATGGACCTCTTGAGGCGTGATTTCTCCCCCGACGCCGCCACCAAGAACACCCAGGCCCAAGCCTACACCGGTCTTGCCCTGCCGCCCGGCGCGAAACTCTGGTCCAAGGCCGGATGGACCAGCGAAACCCGCCACGACGCCGCTTACGTCGAGCTGCCCAACGGCGCGAAGTTCGTCCTTGTCACCTTCACCGTGGACCACGCCAGCGAGCGCGAAATCATCCCCACCGTTGCCAGGGCTGTCGTCGAGTCCTTCTCCGCCCCTCCGGAGGCGTCCCCGCCGCAGAAGTAGGTCAGGCGTCTCGCCTGACCGCGTTGCTCAGCCCGCCCCGATGCAGTTCGTCCTGTCATCGTCGTGGGTCGCGGCGGCGCCGAGCCTATACTTCACAACGCAGATCAGCGCCAACTGACGTTGGCGCTACGCCGTCGAACTCGGCGGCGTAGCCCGAACAAGCCGCAACGCTTCGGCAAACCCGCAGACCTCGGGTTCATCTCGGACCGAACCGCCCGATTCTCCAGCCCTTCGCGCTGTGTACACCGGATGCACACCGGATGCACACCGGATGCACAAGGGCTTGTCCGCTGTACCTCCGGTGTACCTCCGGTGTGCCTCCGGTGTACACGCTCTGGGAACCTCTCCGGACCGGCGGGTTTGCCGAAGGTTTGCGAACCAGCGGCCCGTTGCCGGCAAAAGCGAGAGTGCTTCAGCGGCAAACCGCCCGTGGCCGGTAGAAGCGCGCCTTCTTCAGCGGGCCGGGATCTAGCACGTCGTGGGTCAGACCGTCCCCGATCACATCTGCCAGGACTGTCCAAGTGGGGTGGTCAGATAGGGCCTCTGTGTACATGACGGAATACAGGTAGCACGGCTCGGTGGGGAAGATGATATGTGCGCCGGCGGAGTCGCAATAGATACTGATCTTCACCGCAGTTGGCTTTGGCGTGGCCACGGTGACACTTTGACTGCACGTGACGGCATGGCCGCAGTAATCCGTTGCCTGCCACGTGCGCGTATGAACATTAGTGCAGGGAGCGATGTTTGTCACCGCGGTGCTAAGCACCACCAGCACAAAATCGTTGCTGGAACAACACACGGTAGCAACCTGCGGCGGGTCGAAGGCCCAGGTGACGCCGCAAGCCACAGTCTTGTTGCCGGCGCACGTGAGATTTGGCGGAGTGGTGCAGATTACCGTTACGGTCTGAGTGCAGGTGGCGGTGTTGCTGCAACAGGTGGCCTGCCAGACCTGGGAGATGATCTACGTGCAGCAGTTGCCGTTGGTCTGCGGCGGCAAGGGGATGAGCGTCAGGTTGTTGCTGCAGCACGGATCGGGCACGGTGGGCGGGTCGAACGTCCAAGGCGTGCCGTATTCGACGGTCTTGTCGCCTGCACAGATCAAGACCGGGGGCGGGAGCTGCAAGCTCACGTTCAGTCGGTGGAGGCCCTTGGCGCCTTTCTTACCCGCGACACGAATGCAATAGGTCCGGCCGGGCTAAGCGTTGAATGCCGAGGCCCGAGGCGATGGTATGGTCGGTGCGGTCCTCGAACACCCCGCGCACCAGTTGCTGCTCGCGTTTGGAGAGGTTGAGGGAGCGGACAATGGCGGTCCATGCTCTCTTTTTGAAGACCTTGGCCCCATTCGTGGTTGCTGCCTTGCCGCCACGGCCTGCGGGACGCCCGTCCCCGCGAGTCGCTACCGGTTTCCTTTTCAACCGGCGGGCTGAGCAGCCTCGATATTCCAACTGCTGTGCGCGCATAATATCCGTTGTTCACCCTGTCCCATGTCTCGCCCGAGAAAAGTCCACTTCCCGGATGGCCTCTGCGGCCAAGTCGTTAGGGAGAAAACAGTGCGCGCTTCTGCTAATCAGCGTCCCAGGTGTCAACGCCTATCTTGTGTCTTCTTCCTGCTTTCCTGCTTGCATCGGCTCGACCTGGCGGTGCCCGCGACGGCGAGACCCCGCAAACGGCTGGCGGTCCTGGCGATGCCCGGGCGCTCGCGGGGGATCAAGAAGCAGCATTGGTTCAGTCAATGGCCGCAATACTCTTTTCGATTACCCCCGCACTGCCCTGCCGTGATACGCTGCCGCCTGTGAACGCAATGAGCCAGTTATCCCGGAGGCGTTGTGCGCGGTGACAAGTTCTTTCAGAGCATCGCGAAGCGGCCGCCTTTTACGAAACTGCACCCGCGCGTGGGAGGCTTCCTCAAGGACTATTTCGCCAAAGAGAAGGTCATCGCCTTTGGCGACCGGTTTGTGGTCAACACGCACTTCCCTCCTTTCCCCAGTCCGGCTTTTGACCGGATGGCCGAGCAGTTCGCCCAGCTTGGCAACGCGGCCACGCGCCGGCTTTACTCGGTGACGCTGGCGGTGACCAACCGCTGCCCGTTCAACTGCTGGCACTGCTACAATGCCGGGCGAAGCCAGCGCGACCTGCCTCTGCCGGTGTTGCGCAAGCTGGCGGGTGAGCTGCAAGACCTGGGCGCGGTGGTCGTGACCCTGACCGGCGGCGAGCCGTTGCTGCGCGAGGACCTGTCGGAGATACTGCGGTCGTTCGACTCGCGTTCGTGCCTGGTGCTGGGGACCACAGGAGAGGGACTGACAGTTGAGCGGGCGCGGATCTGCCGGGACAGCGGGCTGTTCGCCGTTGGCATCAGCCTGGATTCGGATCGGGAAGCCGAACACGACCATTTGCGAGGTCGGGCGGGGGCCTTTCGAGCCGCGCTGGAGGCTCTGCGGGTGGCACGCGAAAGCGGGCTATACCCTTACGTCGTTTCGGTCGCTACGCGAGAGTTCTTGCAGCGGTCGCGTTTCATGCCCTTTCTGGAATTCGCCTCGGAAGCGGGTTCGCTGGAGGTGCACTTGCTCGAGCCGAGCGCCACCGGGAAACTGGCCGGGCGAACCGAGGTGCTGCTGACGGCGTCAGAACGGCAACAGATCTTCGACTACCAGGCCGAGGTGGCGCAGCGAGCGGACCTCCCGATCCTCTCATCGTTTGCCTACCTCGAGTCGCCGGAGGCGTTCGGCTGCGGCGCGGGCCTGACTCATCTCTACATTGATGGCAGCGGCGAGGTCTGCCCCTGCAACCTGGTGCCCTTGTCCTTCGGCAACCTGGCCCGGGAACCCTTCGCCGGCATTCTGGAGCGGATGGGCCGCCACTTCTGCCGACCGCGAACCGGTTGTGTGGGCCGCCAGCTTGTGAAGCACTTTCCGCGCGCCGGTTTGCCGACCGCGCCCGAGGCGTCCCACGCCATCTGTGAGCAGCACCTGCCCCGCAATCATGCCGTCCCGGACTTCTTCCGCATGCGCGATGAAGTCCAGGGAAAGGAAGTTGGAGCTTCGGAACTCCGGGACGCATACAACCGAGTCCATCAGGACTACGACGAATTCTGGCTGGTGGCGGCGGCCAAGCCCACGGAAGACCTGGTGCAGAAGATGGATTGGACCGGACGGGAGACCGTGTTCGAGGCGGGCTGTGGGACCGGGTATGCCACGGCTTTGCTGGCGCGCCGCTCTGCCCGGGTGGTCGCGGTGGACCTTTCCGAGGCCATGCAAACCGAGGCTCGGGCGAGGCTCGAGGCACAGGGGCTTGGGAAGGTTCAGTTTAGGACTGGGGATGCGCTGGCCGCGCTGGGTTCAGGGGAAGCGTACGATCGCATCTTCTCAAGCTGGGTGCTGGGCTACATCCCGCTCGTCCCGTTTTTCACCGCCGCCCACCATGCGCTGCAACCCGGCGGGCAACTGGGTTTTGTAGTCCACCGTGAGAACTCGCCGCGCGAGCCGATGGAAATCTTCGGCGAACTGGTGGCGGAGGACCCGACGGTGCTGCAAAAGCGTGTGGCATTCGATTTCCCGCGTGATGCGGCGCACGTACGAGATCTCCTGCAAGGGGCGGGCCTCGCCAGCCAGGCGCTTTGGCAGGATAGCATCGTCTTCCGCTACGGCAGCCCCGGGCAAGTGCTGGAACACCTGCTGAAATCGGGCGCCGGGACCGCATTCTACGATGCGATTGACCCGGCTCGCCGCCCGGCTTTGATCGAGCGCTTTCTGCAAATGCTCGCTTCGCGCCACCTGGCGGGCACAGCTTTCGAGGTCCGCCATGAATACGTAGCCTGCGTGGCGGGCCAAGGGCCCTGCCTCCCCTCTGCGAGATGGGGAGGGACTTGACGCATTCGGCCTCACGGTCGGGCGGCTCCCACCAAGTTCTACCGAACTTTCATCGCACTGCCCGGGTTTGGAGAGGCCAGTGCTCCGCCTCCTTGGCGTTTCTCAACTCCTCCGCTCTTCCGCCGCCTCTACTTTTTTCAGCCGCTGGTTCTCATCCAACTCGCACCACTCCCGCAAGACCGGTATCCCGATCTCGCGATCCAGGTAATCGGACTTCAGCGCGATCACCATGTCCGGGAGGTCCTCCTTCAAGGCGCATTGCGTCGCCGCCGCAACACTCGCAAACTCCACCGCTCCGTCCGGCGAAGCCCCCGCAGGATTTGGACCGCGATAGTAATGGCCTCTGGTCTTGAGGTATACTCTCATATGTGCTCAAATGTTAAGCGGGGAGCGCGTGGTTGTCACTGGGGTCTTCACCCCATGACGGACGAGCGTCCGCTCCAGGCGACTCATGTCCCCCGAGGCAATCCGCGCAATGTGGCCGGACCGGCTTGGTGTCCATGCCTCGGCGTGTTTCGAGGCGTCAGCCACGCTTACGGGTGGGCACCCAACACCACGACCTCGGCGAAACGAGAATCGCTGAGATTCCCGCTAACAAAGTTGACGCTTCACCGGGCCCTTGGGTTAAGATGAACAGAATGCGACCATTTGTTCTGTGCCGGCTACTCTGCGCTCTGGGCGTGGCGCTCAGCGTTCTCTTGATCGGATGCGCGCGCGACCGGGAACAGGCCCCCGGGGCACTCGTGTCGGCGCAACATGTCGGGCGCGTGGCGGCAAACCTCTACCAGACCGCCAGCGGTCAAATGTTGAGCCCCACAGGCCGCCAGATTGAGTTGCCGGGAATGCGTCCGCAGGCGCTCGTGCTAAGTCCGGATGGCAAACGGCTCGCGACAGCGGGCAAGAACCACACGCTGGCGCTCATTGATCCGGCAGACGGGCGCATCGTGCAGACGGTGCCGCTCTCCACCGACCCGGCCAACAACCGCCCGGAGACCGTCACCGCTCAGATCAGCTTCACTGGGCTTGCCTTCTCGCCAGATAGCCGGCGGATCTACCTTTCGAACACCGGCGGGAATATTTGGGTGTTCCCGATTGATGCCTCGGGCCGCGCGGACAAGCCAAAAGCGTTGGCCGTGCCGGATGCCAATGTCCCGCATCAGAAGCATGAGCTTCCGACCGGGATCGCCGTTTCAGCGGACGGCAAGCGTTTATACGTCGCAGGTAACCTGAGCAACCGGCTGCATGAGATGGATGCTGAGTCCGGAAAGGTCTTGCGCTCATGGGACACGGGAGCGGCGCCTTTTGATGTGGTGTTGGCGGGTGACAAGGCTTACGTCAGCAACCTCGGCGGTCGCCGCCCCGGGAACAGCGATCTGGCCGCCCCGGCAGGGAAAGGCACGACCGTCCGGGTGGACCCGATACGGCATATTGCCAGCGAAGGTTCAGTGACGGTTATTGACTTGGCCGGTGGAAAGGTGAAGACCGAAGTGCTGGTCGGGCTGCACGCGTCCGCGCTGGCGGTTTCTCCGGGAGGCAGATACGTCCTAGTCGCGAACAGCGGCAGCGATACGCTGAATGTGATTGAAACCGCGACAGATCGCGTCATCGAGAAGATCTGGGCGCGCCAGACTCCGGCGGACCTGTTCGGCGCGCAGCCCAATGCGCTCGCCTTTGACAGCACCGGCCGGCGCCTTTATGTGTGCAACGGCACTCAGAACGCGGTGGCGGTAGTTCAGTTCGAGCCCGAGGCTAACGCCTCAAAGGTTGTAGGGCTGATCCCGGTCGGCTGGTTCCCCGGTGCGATTCAGTATGACGCGGGCCGCAAGACGCTCTGCGTCGCCAACATGAAGGGCATCGGCGCCACCAAGATCTTCAAGGGCGACGAGCCAGTCAAGCTGACCACCAAAGACTTCTTCGGCACGGTATCCCTGGTTCCGATGCCGACCAAGCAACGATTATCGGCGCTCACGAAGCGTGCCTTGCGGAACATGCATTACCCCAAGCTGGCGGAGGCGCGTCGGCCGGCCCGGCCGGGTCAGCCGGCCCGGCCCGTGCCTGAGCGGGTGGGCGAGCCCAGTGTGTTCAAGCACGTGATCTACATCATCAAGGAGAACCGGTCGTACGATCAGCTCCTGGGCGATATGGCCGAGGGCAACGGGGACCCCGCCCTCTGTATCTTCGGCGAGACCAACACGCCCAATCAGCACAAGATCGCGCGCGAATTCGTTCTCCTCGACAACACGTATTGCTCCGGCGTCCAAAGCGCGGATGGACACCAATGGACCGACAGCGCGATTGCCAACGAGTATATGGAGCGCCAGATCACTTCCAACACCCCGCGCAGTTACCCGGGAGGCAAGACCGAGGACGGCGCCGACGCGTTGGCCTGGGCTTCCTCCGGGTTTATCTGGGACAACGCCCTGGCGCATGGGAAAACCTTTCGTAACTATGGCGAATGGATGCTCTCCGAGGCCGGCTGGACGGACCGCAAGCGCAAGGATCGGGTCACCTGGCTCGATTTCTGGCGGGACTTCCAGACCGGGGCCGGGGCCATCCGGCTCCGGAGCCGGCCCGCGATCGAGTCCCTGCGGCCGCACAGCAACACCAACACCGTCGGCTGGGACTTGAAAGTGCCGGATGTGATGCGTGCGGCTGAGTTCATCCGGGAACTCCGTCAATTCGAGGTCCAGGGCGAGTTGCCCAACCTGGTGATTCTCTTTTTGCCCAATGACCACACCAGCGGCACGCGCAGTCGGTACCCCACTCCCAGTGCGCAGGTGGCCGACAACGACCTGGCCCTGGGCCTGGTGCTGGAGGCCGTCAGCCACAGCCGGTTCTGGCCGGAGACCTGCCTTTTCGCGATTGAGGACGACCCGCAGAATGGCTGGGATCACGTGAGCGGTTATCGCACTGCCTGCTTCGTCGCCAGCCCGTACACCAAACGCCAGCAGACCATCAGCACGCAATACAACCAGACGAGCCTAATGCGAACGATGGAGTTGATCCTTGGCTTGCCGCCGATGAACCACCTGGATGCCACTGCCACGCCGATGACCGACTGTTTTACCGAGACGGCGGACCTGACCCCGTTCACGAGCGTCCCTAACCAGGTGCCGCTCGATCAAATGAACCCCGAGGTTGGGCAGGTTCGCCATCCCGTATTGCGCCAGGACGCCCTGACCTCCAGTCGCTTGCCGTTTGAAGAGGTGGACCGTTGTCCGGAGAATGTCTTCAACCGCATTCTCTGGCGTGCCATGAGGGGGCCGGACGCGCCCTATCCCGAATGGGCGGTCAAGGCCGTCGAAGACGATGACTGAATGCCGGCCACCGGCCGAGCATCATGTGAGCTTCCTCCTGGGCACCACCGTCCGCCGAACCTGCCGGAACAGAAATACCGTACTTCGCCAAACCGATCGCACGGTTGGCTTCTTCGAGGTCCGAGGGCCGCTCTTGGAACTGAGCGGCAGGATGGCGCGCGCTGAGCGCAGCCAGCGCCTGGCCCAGGCAAATTCTATCGCCAGGATGGCCAGCCCAAGCGGAATAACGATGAAGGCCGGACCGGGCAGCACGAGACAAGCGAAGCCGATGACGAGCACCGTCCCCCCCAGGATGGCCACTACAACGCGTTTGACCTGTTTCATTGCAGTCCTTCCCCGCGGCGGCGTTCCCGCGCTTTAAGCAGCAACGACAGCAACCATGCCCTCCTCGTGAGCATCAGGGTCATTACTGCGTCATGGAAAGACGCTGGCTGGACTTTCATTCGTTTATCCCCCAGTGACGATAGGGAGCGGCCACGACGAAAGGAGCGGTGTAGCGCTGGTAAAGCATTTCTCGCACGTCACCGAAGTCTGCGGTCTTACCAGGCAACCTTGCCTCCGGCATCGGCCGAAGCTGGGAAGCGCTCTGGGCGGGCGCGTCGGCGCCGCTAACCCCGTTGCCGTCAAACGACAAATCACTGAAGGCCTTAAAAACTTGCTTATTCTTCATGCCACCAGTTTCGATGCGAATGGCGGATCAGACTAATATGATTTCTCGATTGGACTTTTCGGTTTAACCGAAAGAACCTAAGGCTTGTGGAATTCCTGAACTACCACCATTTGCGCTACTTCTGGACGGTGGCGAAGGAAGGCGGCCTGACCAAAGCCGCCCCCAAGCTGCATGTGTCGCAATCCACCATCAGCGCGCAGATTCAGGCCCTCGAGGGGGTTCTTGGTGAACAGCTCTTTCGCCGCGCTGGCCGCAATCTCGTCCTGACGGACGCCGGTCAACAGGTGTTGGGCTACGCGGAGGAGATTTTTTCGCTCGGGCAGGACTTGCTGAACTCGGTAAAGCAGCGCCCCACTTCCCGCCCCATGCGCATCCACATCGGCGTTGCTGACTCCCTCCCTAAGTTGGTCAGCTACGAGATTGTCAAGCCGATCTTTAACCTGCCGCATCCCGTGCAAGCGGTCTGCCGCGAAGGAACAACCGAAGAACTGCTGGTTCAACTGGCCGCCTACCGCCTGGATGTCGTGCTGGCTGACGAGCCATCTCCCGGTTCCTTCCACATTAAAACCTTTAACCATCTTCTCGGCGAATGCGGTGTCACCTTCTGGGCCGTTCCGAAACTGGCCGTCACGCTGAGACGCCAGTTCCCACAATCACTGAACCAGGCGCCGGCGCTATTGCCTGCCTCCAACTGCGCGCTCCGTCGCTCCCTGGAGGAGTGGTTTCACGCTCGTGGAATTCGACCTCGGCTCGTCGCCGAGTTCGATGACACGGCCCTGATGGCCGTTGCGGCCGCAGACGGCCTGGGCTTCATGCCCATGCCCAGCGTTGCCGACACCAAAGCCGTTGCGCAATCCGGGCT
Source organism: uncultured Verrucomicrobiota bacterium (assembly GCA_964625855.1). Taxonomy (GTDB): domain Bacteria; phylum Verrucomicrobiota; class Verrucomicrobiia; order Limisphaerales; family UBA8199; genus JAPLUA01. The sequence goes on from CAZVFC010000003.1 coordinate 54,898, forward strand.
CAGCGCCGTTGGCCGCGCGCAGCAGTGCCGCCTGCAATTTTACACGATTAGCGCCGAGCGCAAGCTAACCCATCCGGCGGTCCAAGCCATTATATCTCAGGCTCGAACGACGTTGTTCGGTTGAGTGTGGGCGACCGCAAGCGCGGCGGCGTGGGGAAGGCTGGGAGTTCCGGGCAGCTCAGTAGAGCCGGTGGCGAAAGAGGTAGCCGGCCAAGCACAGGTTGACCAGGCCGAGCGCGGCCATTGGCCAGAACTGGTCGAGCAGCAGATGAAACGGTGTTCCTTGCAGGAAGACGCCGCGCAGGATGACCAGGAAATAGCGCAACGGATCGAGGTAGGTGAGCTGCTGCATCCAGGTCGGCATGTTGGCAATCGGCGTGGCAAAGCCCGACAGCAGGATCGAGGGCACCAGGAACAGGAAGGCGCCCAGCAACCCCTGCTGCTGGGTGACCGCCAGCGAGGAAATCATCAGGCCCGTGCCTACGGTGGAGAGTAGAAAACAAAGCAGCCCAACATACAGCGTCAACAAACTGCCGCGCAGGGGAATCTGGAACCAGAGGGTGGACAGGAGAATAATCAAGCTCGCTTCAAAGAGGCCGATGATAAAGCCGGGGAGCGCCTTGCCGATGAGGATCTCCCCGGGCCGGAACGGGGTGACCAGGAGCTGGTCGAAGGTGCCTTGCTCGCGCTCGCGGGCGACGGAGAGCGCGGTGACCAGGGTGGTGACGACGAGGGTCAGCAGGCCGACGATGCCCGGCACTATGAACCAGCGGCTGAGCAGGTTGGGATTGAACCAGGCGCGGAACTCCAGGCTGGCCAGGGCTGCCGCGTCGCCGCTCCGCTGGCGCCAATCGGCATTGAAGGCCGCGACGATGGTGTTGACGTAACCCAACAGGATCGCCGCCGTGTTGGAGTTGCGCCCATCCACGATGATCTGCACCGGGCCAGGTCGGCCGCTCGCCAGTTCACGGCTGAACTGGGGGCCGATGTGCAGCACCAACAGCACGCGCCGGGCGTCAACTTGCGGGGTGATTTCGTCCTCGTGCGTGATGATCGCCACTTGCCGGAAATTGGGCGAGCCGGCGAACCGCGCCACGAGGTCGCGAGCCGCCTGGCCGGCGTCTTCGTTATAGACCGCAAACGGGATGCGCGTGAGATCGAAGGTGGCGGCGTAGCCGAAGACCAGCAATTGCAGGATGGGCGGCACGAAAACGACTACCCGGCTGCGCCGGTCCTTGAGCAGGGCCAGGAACTCCTTGATCATCAGGGCTCGAATTCGCCTTAGCATCTGTCTGCTATTCCAAACGTTTGCGCAGCTTGCGGCGGCTGACTCCAAGGAAGAACGCCGCCATCAACAGCAACGCCAGGGCGTTGGGCACAATGACCGACCAGACATTGCCCGCCAGGAACACGGTTTGCAGAATGGTTACGAAGTAAGACGCTGCCAGCAGGTGAGTGAGCCCCTGGACGATCCACGGCATGCTGCCGATGTCGAAGATGAACCCCGACAGGATGAACGCCGGCAGAAAGGTGGTGATGATGGCCAATTGACCCGCGACAAACTGGTTCTTGGTCACCGTCGAGATGAGCAAGCCCATGCCCAGTGCGGCCAGCAGGAATAGCGCGGCGGCGGTGAACAGCACCCAAACCGAGCCACGGAGCGGCACGCCGAACAGCCACACACCCATGGCCACCGACAGCGACATGCCGCCCATGCCAAGAACGAAATAGGGGACCAGCTTGCCCAGGAGCACTTCGCGCATGGTCACGGGCGTTACCAGCAAAGCCTCCATCGTGCCGCGTTCCCATTCCCGGGCCATGACCAGCGCGGTGAGCAACGCGCCGATCAGGGTCATAATGACGGCGATCAGCCCCGGTACCAGGAAGTTGCGGCTGCGCAGCTCGCTGTTGAACCAAACCCGTTGCTCAAGCTGGATCGGCGCGGAGAGCGTCTCGCCGCGGGCCAGCGCCTGACGCTGGAGCCATTTTTGCCAGACTCCCTGCACGTAGCCGAGAATGAGACGGCCGGTGTTGGCGTCCACGCCGTTGACAATGACCTGGATGGGCGCGCCGCCGGGTTGGCGCATCTGGCGCGCGAAATCCGACCGCAGGTGCACAATGGCCAACACACGCCGTTCCAGCAGCGCCTGCTCGGCCCTGCGCAGATCGCGCTCGAAGACCGGCTCGAAGTAACGCGACTGCTGGAACCCGCTCGTGAAGCTGGCGGTCTCCGGGCTGGGCGACTCGACCACCAGCGCGATGGGCACGTGTTCCGCATCCAGCGAGACGCCGTAGCCGAAGATGAGCAGCAATACCAGCGGCAACAGAAAGGCAATCGCGAGGCTGCTCGGGTCGCGCAGGATTTGGTAGAATTCTTTGCGCAGCAGTCCGCGCAGGCGGATTCCGCCGCGCCCTCGAAGGGGCGCCGGTGAGCCGTTTTGCGGTTTGCGCTCCGGGTTCATGGGGCTTACAGGTGAACTGCCGCGCGAAGCGTTTGGAGTGCGCGGAGCTTGCTCCCGCTTTCGGGCGCGCGGTACCCCTTGAAAGCGCCAGCAAGCTGGTCGCACTCCAAACGCTTCGCGCGGTTCGGTTGCCGCTGTGCCGCTCTGCGCCCGTCGCGTCTTAGCGGCTCATTTGCGCGATAGCCACAGCAAGACCGGCAATATGGGGACGCTCCCGACAGGAGGCAGTTCATAGTGGGTATGAAATCCCCGGGATCGGCTGCTGGCCCTTCCCTTCGATCAGCCCGATGAAGGCGTCCTCCATCGTCGGGTCTGGGTGCTCAGCCGTGCGCTGCTGCTGTTTGATCTGTTCCGGCGTGCCGAGGGCGAGGATCTCGCCGTCGGCCATGATGGCCAGCCGGTCACAATACTCCGCTTCTTCCATGAAATGGGTGGTGACCATGACGGTGACATTCTGCTCGGCCAGCGAGTTGATGTGGCCCCAGAATTCCCTGCGCGCAAGCGGGTCCACGCCGGAGGTCGGTTCGTCCAGGAACAGGATTTCCGGCTGGTGCATCAGGGCGCAAGCCATCGCCAGCCGCTGTTTGTGTCCCAGCGGCAGGTCCAGGCTGTTCGTGTCGGCCATGGGACCGAGCTCGAATTGGGCGAGCGCCCAGTCCATCTGCTCGCGTTGGCGGGGGCCCGACAGACCATAGGCGCTGCTGAAGAAGCGGAGGTTCTCCGCCACGCTGAGATTGCCATACAGCGAGAATCTCTGCGACATGTAGCCCACCCGCGCCCGGGCCACCGCGGCGGCGTGGCGCAAATCCAGGCCCGCCACGCGCAGGACGCCCTCCGTGGCAGGAAGCAATCCGCAGAGCATCCGGAACGTGGTGGACTTGCCCGCCCCGTTGGCGCCGAGCAAGCCGAAGACCTCGCCGCGCCCGACCTCAAAGGTCACACCTTTCACGGCGTAGAAGTCGCCGAAGCGCCGTTTGACACCCCGGACTTCGATAACAGGGCCGTGCTTGGTGTTTGCGAGCGGCAGCCCGGCAGGTTGCTGCGCGCGGTGCGCGACTGCTTTGTCTGCTTGGCGTTTCCTGAGCAGGGTTACGAAGCTGTCTTCCAGTCGAGGCGGCGCGGGCTGGAGCGCCACCCCGGGCAAACCGGGCAGCAGCGTTGCGAGGTCCGGCGGGGCTTCGCTATTCATGACGAGCCGCACGCGCTCACCCTGGATCAGCGCATCCACAACCGTGTCCGCGGCGGCAAGGCGGGCCTGGACCGCGCGCTTGCGTTGGCCAGGAGCCGAAACCAGGTAAGTGCGGCCCCGGGCTTGCTCGCAAAAGTGCCGGGGCGGGCCGTGCCCTGCCAGTTCCCCCTCGTGCATCAGGAGCACCTCCTCGCAACGCTCGGCCTCATCCAGGTAGGCGGTGCTCAACAGCACCGTCATGCCTTCCTGCCGGACGAGGCGATACACAATCTGCCAAAGCTCACGGCGGGAGACCGGATCAACGCCGACCGTCGGCTCATCCAGCAACAGCAATCGAGGCGGGCGCACGAGCGTGCAGGCCAGGCCGAGTTTCTGCTTCATGCCCCCGGATAGCCGCCCGGCCAGCCGCCCGGTGAACCGCGCCAGCCCGGTCATCTGCATCAGCTCTGCGTAACGGCCTGACCGCTCCGCTTCAGGGACGCCCTGCAGATCAGCGTAGAGGTCAAGATTCTCCTGCACCGAAAGGTCCTCGTAGAGGCCAAACCGCTGCGGCATGTAGCCGACGTTTGCCTGCACCGCCAACGACTCGCGCGTGGCGTCCAAACCGAGCGTGCGAATCTGCCCTTCATCCGGCGTCAAGAGCCCTACCGCCAACCGCATCAAAGTCGTCTTGCCCGCGCCATCCGGTCCGATCAACCCCGTCACGCGGCCGGGCTGGACCGCGAGGCTGACATTGCGCAGGGCCTGGACAGTGCGCTTGGCGGCAGTGAAGTTTTTGACCACGTGCCGCACGTCCAGCACCGTCTCAGGCGAGCTATCGGCCCGCTCGGTCTTGCCGGAATCTTCCATGCAAATCCCCCATCAAGGGCTCGCGGCGGGACGAGCCTGGGGTTGGGTGGCGGAGCCTTGAGATTGATCGAGCGGCACGATCACCACGGCCGGCATGCCGAGACGGAGCTCGCCCTGCGGATTGGGCACAAACACCCGCGCCTCGTAGACAAGTTTGGCGCGCACCTCGGTCGTCTCGACCGTCTTGGGGGTGAACTCGGCGGTGGGCGAGACGAAGCCGATCCACGCCGGGTATCGCTTTCCGGGGAAGCTGTCCGTCGTGACTTCCGCCTTCATGCCGGTTCGAATCTTCCCGAGGTCCGTCTCCGGCACATAAGCCCGCACCCAGACCGGGTCGTCCAGCGCCAGGGTGAACACCGGTTTCTGCGGCGAGGCCATGTCGCCAGGTTCCAGGATCCGGTTTCGGATGACGCCGTTAGTGGGGGCGTAGAGTTGGGCATCGGCAAGCTCCCGCCGCGCGAGCGCCAGGTCCGCTTCATGAGCCTGCAAGGTGGCTTTGGCGGCGGCGATGTCTTCCTTGCGCGGACCCAGCACCATGAGGTCGCAGGTTTCCTTGGCAGCGGCCTCGCGTGCTTTAGCGACATTCAACGCCGCCCGGGCATCATCCTTTCGCTGCTGTGTATCCACACCCTGGGTAGTGAGGTCGGTGACCCGTTTGTAAGTCAGTTCCGCAATCTCCAGGTCGGCCCTGGCGGCTTCCAGGTCCGCCTTGGCTTTGCGCACTTCTTCGGGCCGGTTCCCCGCCTCCAGCCGGGCGACTACTTCCCGCTGCGCTTGTACCTGGGCCTGGCGGCTGGCGGCTTTGGGCTCCAGCCGTTGCGTATCCAACCGCGCCAGCAGTTGGCCGGCGTTAACCCGGTCGCCTTCCTCGGCGAGCAGCGCGGCAATGCGTTCGCTCCCGTTGAACGCGAGTTGCACCTGGCGAATATCCACATTCCCATACAGCCGGAGCCGCTGCTCGGTTGCCACCGGCTCCCGGTGCCGCCAGAACCAGATCGCGGCGGTCAGGCCCCCGGCCAGTAATACCAGGATGACTATGCGAATTCGTTTCATATTGCGATGCGAGCCCACGATCCCAATCGGAGTTAGGATCACCTCATGAACTGAGCCCGAAGAACTGCTTGATGCGAAGGGCCAATGCCAAGCGGGTCTCCGGCGCGGCACCGCGAGCGGCTTGAGCGGCCATGGCGGTTCGCCGCCCCTCGCTTCGCTTTTCCAGCACCGCCGCCAGTCTGACGGCCAGTTCGGTATTGGCCTGCAGTAATCCCGCGAAGTCCTGCTTCGACACGCGGAGCACCTCGACGTCAGTCTCGGCTGTTATGGTTCCGGAGCGCGGTTCGCCGGTAAGCAGCGCCATTTCTCCAAAGAACGCTCCGTTAGCGAGGTGAGCGGCGGTCACCGTTGCGCCGTCAGTGCCGGCTACCAGCACGGCCACGCGGCCCTCGCGGATTACGTAAAAGGAGTCGCCAGCTTCACCCTGCCGGCACAAATTCTCACCCGCAGCGTAAAGGCGCAGTTTCGCGGCATTCGCCAGTCTTTCCAGTTCCTCGGCCGACAGAGACTGAAACAGCTCCACACCCGACAGCAACTGCCGGATAGTATTCTCTCCCGCGGTGCGTTGGGTTTCCTCGTCCGCCAGCGCACTCCGATGGCGCACATCCCGGATCGGGTACGGAATGGAAATGCCCTCGCGCCGGAAGGCGTACCAGAGGCGGTCCATGACACCGCTCTGGATCGGGTCAAGCCGGGCGTAGTCCTCGAGGAAGAACTTGACGGTGAAGTTCACGGCGAAATCCCCATAACCGGCCAGGTACACGGATGGGGCCGGGTCTTTGCACACGTCGGGTGCCTCCCGCAGCACGCCGAGGATCACTTCGCGCACCTTGTTCGGAGGGGTGTCGTAACTCACGCCGACCTGGAGATAGCAGCCGTGACTGCGTGTCGGGCGCGAGTAGTTGATGATGGACTCCTTGGCGATGGCGGAGTTGGGGATCACGATGTAATCATTGGCCTTGGTTTTCAGGCGCGTCGCCCGCCAGGTGGTATCCACCAGCATGCCGGTGTGGCCGCCGACGGTGACCCAATCGCCGATCTGGAACGGCCGCTCGGCGTTGAGCGCGACGCCCGCAAAGAGGTTCCCGAGCGTGTCCTGGCTGGCATTGCCGACGATGTACCCAACCACCAACGAGGAGACGGCAAACACGTTCAGGTTCACCTCCGGGAAGAAGGCACGCACGATGAGGAAGAGGGCGACGAGAGCCAGGGCCAGGCGCGCGAGGTCGCGCAAGACCAGTGGCACCGGCGGCTTCTTGCGCCAGCGCGTCAGCCGATCAACCACCACCAGGTCGAATACCTTGAGTCCGATGGTAATCCCCAGGAAAAGAACCGCCGCCCGGAGCGCTTGTCCCACATAGTTGTGCATCCGGTCGAGCATCGGTCCCAGGAAGAACACCACCAGCGAAATGAGCACCACCAGGTTTAGCTGCAATTCGATCTCGTGAAACAGGTGTCTGCGGGACAGCAGCCGTTGCGCCACGGTGAAGCAGACGTAAATCACAAGCAGCGTCCCAAGTCTGAGTACGATATCCTTGAGGGTGAAGTCCGATGGGTCCGTCGTCAGGCTTGCGGCAGCAAGTAAAGTCATGGGCTCTTATTAACAGTATCGAGGGCCGCGGGCAACCATGCTGGCGTCTTTCTTTGCAAGGTTTTCGTTGAACTCAGCGGGACTTCCGGCATAGTCTCGACACATCTCGCGCAGGCTTAACTGTGCCTGGAGCGGGAGCTACATACTGACAGATGCAATGAAACGACAAAGCAAACGCTGGTTAGGTCTGGGCTTGATCGTGCTGGCTGGCACCGCCCTTGCCGCGGGGCCGGTCACGATGAGCGTGCAGGTGAAGACCGGGCAGGTGGTGGCCACCCCCTCCTTTCTCGGGAAAGTGGTTACCCGGGTCAACTATGGAGATCGCATCCAGGTGCTCGAGCAGCAGGGCGACTGGTCCAAGGTCACTGTTGCAGGCGGACAGAGCGGGTGGATCCACACCTCCGCCCTCAGCAAGAAGAAGATCGCGATGAAGGCGGGGGGCCAGGATGCCCGGACCGGCGCTTCGGGTGACGAGCTGGCGCTCGCCGGCAAGGGCTTCAACTCCGACGTCGAGGCTGATTTCAAGGCCAAGAACCAGAACGTGGATTTCACGTGGGTGGACAAGATGGAGAAGATCAAGGTGCCCCCCGAATCCATGCAGCAATTCCTTAAGGACGGCGGCATCCAGCCGGCGGAAGGAGGCAAGCGATGAGCCGCCGAATTGATTCCCTGGCGCCGCTATGGAGCGCGGTTGGCTGTGCGTTGGCGCTGATTCTCGTGAGCGGCTGCTCGACGGTGTCTCAGGTGGGAGGGATGATGGGCCAAGCGGCCGGCGTCATGAACGCTGACCAGGCCGAGGCGCTTAACAAAAGCGCGCAGGCGGTCGAAAAGACGTTCCAGGACATCACGCCCGAGCAGGAGTATTACATCGGACGAGCGGTGGCCGCTACCGTCCTGGTCACCTACAAGCCTTTCGACCGCGAGGAAGCCAATGCCTATCTGAATCTCATCGGCCAGACCGCGGCCCAGTTCTCCTCGAAGCCCGAAACCTTTGGCGGCTATCACTTCCTGCTGCTGGAGACGGATGAGGTGAACGCGTTTGCGGCGCCCGGCGGGTTGATCCTGGTCTCGCGCGGCATGGTGCGGTGCTGCAAGACCGAAGACGAGTTGGTGGCCGTGCTGGCGCACGAGGTCAGCCACGTGGACCACCAGCACGGGCTCAAGGCCATCCGCAAGGGGCGTCTGACTTCGGCCCTCACAACGTTGGGGGCGGCGGCGGGCAGTTCGTTGGCCGGGGGGCAGCTCGCCGAAGTCACCAAGGCCTTCGAGGGCAGCATCTCCGACATCACTTCTACGATGGTCAACAGCGGCTATTCGCGGACCACGGAATATGAGGCCGACAAAGGCGCCGTGGCTATTATGAAGAAGCTGGGCTACAACCCCGCCGCGCTCGTCACCATGCTGGAGCGCATGGAAGGCCAGCTCAAGGCGGACAGCCGGGGCTTCGGGAAGACCCACCCCGCGCCGGATGTGCGCATTGCCGAGCTGAGGAAGACCATTGGCTCCGAGGCGGCGCCGGCAGCTTCGCCCGTCCGCCAGGAGCGTTTCCAGAAAGCCATGGGCGGCGTTTAAGGCTGGGATGCTGAAGCGAATGCTTCAAGGGGGGGGCCTCGGCCTGCTGGCCGCCGGCATCGTCCTCGGGCTTTGGCGTGCGGGGGTGCTCCACGGTTGGGAGTTCCCCGCCTGGGACTGGCGCGTGGGGCTTTTCGCGCCGCACACGCCTCCTTCGCCGCAGGTCAAGGTCATCCTCGTAGATCAGGCCAGCCTCGACTGGGGCAAGAATGAAAATGGCTGGGTCTGGCCCTGGCCCCGCACGGTCTATTCGGCGGTGCTGGATTTCTGCAAGCGGGGCGGGGCCAAGGCGGTCGCGTTCGACATGCTCTACACGGAACCTTCCTCGTACGGAGTGGACGACGACACAGCGCTGGGCGAGGCCGTCCGGCGGACCCCTGGCTTCGTCGGCGCTCTATTCGTTAGCTCGCAGTCTGGCGAAACGACCAATTGGCCGGGTGGCGAGCTTCCCATTGCGACTTCTTTCCTGGGGCTCAATGAGTGGCTGGGGCGCGGTCCCTCCGAGCAAGTGGTCATGCCCCGAGCCACCCTGCCCATTCCCGAGGTGGCGACCAACGCCACGCTGCTCGCCAATGTCAGTGAGCAACCGGACGCGGATGGCGTGTTCCGGCGCGCGTCACAGTTTCGCGTCTTCGACGGAAAGGCCGTGCCCTCGCTGGGCCTGGCGGCCTATCTGGCGGCGGAAAAGACCGCGGGCCGCGCGCCCCCGCTCGAGTTGAAGGCCGGCTGGCTGAGGATCGGAGAAAGCGAGCTGCCGATTGATGGCCGCGGCCGGGCCGTACTGCATTTCTGCGGCAAGAACGGCGCCCACGATTCCTACAGCGCGGCGGCGGTCATCCAGTCCGAACTCCGCCTGCAGGCCGGGGAGAAGCCCGTGCTGGACCCGGCGGTCTTCACCAACGCCTACGTGTTCTTCGGACTGAGCGCGCCCGGACTGCATGATGTCCACCCCACGCCGGTGAGCCGCGCCGCCCCGGGCGTCGAGATTCACGCCACTTCCCTGGACAACCTGCTGCGCCGTCTCGCCTTCCGAGAGGTGCCGGCGGCGGGCGTCGTCCTGGCGACTTTGTTTTTGGGCCTGTTGAGCGGTGCCGTGGTGTCGCTGAGCCGCAAGGCCAGTCAAAGTGTCCTGGCCTTTGCCGTATTGCTGCCGGTTCCGGTACTGGCAGCCCTGGTGGCCTATCACCTGGGCTGGTGGTGGCCGATGGTGGCCACCGAAGGCGCCGTGGCCGCCGCGCTGGTCGGGGGCGTCGTGCTCAATTACGCCACCGAGGGCCGCCAGAAGGCCTTTCTCAAGCGCGCGTTCAAGCACTACCTGGGGGCCGATGTCATTGACCAGATCATTGCTGACCCGGGGCGACTGCAGCTCGGCGGCGAGAAGAGGGAGCTGACAATCTTCTTCTCCGATATCGAGAAGTTCTCCTCCTTCTCCGAGAAGCTGGACGCCGAGACCTTGACTCTGTTGCTGAACGAATACCTGACCGACATGACGGACATCATCCTGGCGGAAGGGGGCTACCTCGACAAATACATCGGCGATGCCATCGTGGCCTTCTGGAACGCGCCCGTGGACCAGCCTGACCATGCTGTCCGCGCCGTTCGCTCCCTCCTGCGCTGCCACCGCATGCTGGCCGAACGCCGCGAGCACTACCAGCGCAAGACGGGCGTGGTCATCAAGGCCCGCATCGGCATGAACACCGGCGAGGTAACGGTGGGCAACATGGGCTCGCGGGACCGTTTCAACTACACCGTGCTCGGTGACGCGGCGAACCTGGCCTCGCGGCTTGAAGGAGCCAACAAAGTGTTCGGCACCTACAACATGGTTTCCGAGACGACGTGGGCGTTGACCCAAGGGCAATTCCTTGGACGGGAGTTGGGGCGGATTCGGGTTGTCGGGCGCCAGCAGCCCGTTCGAGTTTATGAGGTCCTTGGCCTGGCAGCCGATCCACTGCCGGGCTTCCTGCCCGACTACGAAGCGGGCCTGAAACTCTGTCTGGCAGGCCAATGGCAGCAGGCGTTGGAGCTATTCGAGCGTCACCCGGGTGACCCGCCGAGCGTGGTTTACGCCGCTCAGTGCAGGAAACACCTGAGTGCAGCGTCCCAGACCTGGGATGGCATCTGGAGCCTGACCGAGAAGTGACCAAGGAGTTGCCTGTCCTTTTCAGGGCACTCTTATAGCCGCACCCGGGATGAAAGGGCTGCAAGGGCCTGTAATCATTGAGGTTTGCTGAACCGTAACGGTGCATCAACAGGGAACGGCGCCCACCTCGGGCGCTGCCACCCGGCGCCCTCGGGGCGTTTATGTGGGCCTTGAGATTATGTGGACCTGAGGGAGAAAAGGGCCGTTTTACAGGGGTTTTCCCCTCAGCAGGTCCACATAATCTCAAGGTCCACATCAACGCCCCAACAGCGGTGGCATGCGAAAAAGATCTTTTTCTTGAGCCGGAGGCGTGGTATTCTCAAGTATAGACAATTAGAAAGAGAGCGAACGCGACAGACGCGGTGAGTTGAAAGCACTGATCGAGACCAGGAACCGCCGGACGGAACGAGTTTTCCTAGTGGGCGTGGAACTCAAATCCCGGCAGGCCGGAGCGTTGCGCGAGTCGTTGGAGGAACTTTCCGAACTGGCCACCACAGCCGGCGGTGAGGTCGTCGGCGATGGTATTCAGAAGCTGGCCGCCCCCTGCGCCGCTACCTACATCGGCAAAGGCAAGGCCGACGAGTTTGCCCAGCACTGCCACCGGGCGGATGTGGATACCGTGATCTTCGACGACGAGCTTTCCCCCGCTCAAAGCCGCAACTTGGAGAAGGCCTTCAACTGCAAGATCCTCGACCGCACGTCGCTCATTCTCGATATCTTTGCGGCGCGCGCCCGCACGCGCGAAGGCAAGCTCCAAATCGAACTGGCCCAACTCCAGCATCTGCTGCCGCGGCTGACGCGGTTTTGGGGCCACTTGTCGCGGCAGAAGGGCGGCATCGGCATGCGCGGCGGTGAAGGTGAAACGCAGTTGGAAACCGACCGCCGCCGGGTGCAGGACCGCATCGCCCGTATCGCGCGCGAGCTCGAGGTGGTGCGCCGCCAGCGCGGCATCCAGCGCAACCAGCGTCAGCGCAATCATTGGGCGCTGGCCTCGATCGTAGGCTACACCAACGCGGGCAAGTCCACCCTGCTCAACAAACTCACCGGCGCCGAGGTGCTGGCCGAAGACAAGCTCTTCGCCACGCTCGATCCCACCACCCGCCGGCTGAGGCTGCCGACGAACCAGAACGTGCTGCTGACCGACACGGTCGGCTTCATCCGCAAGCTGCCCCACGGTCTGGTCGAGGCCTTCAAAGCGACGCTGGAGGAAGTGGTCCAGGCGGACCTGTTGCTCCATGTGGTGGACGCCAGCCATCCCGAGGCCGAGCAACAGATTCAGGCCGTGGACGCGGTCTTGAAGGAAATCGGCGCGGACGGCAAGCCGACGGTGATGGTGTTCAACAAGATTGACCAGTTGAACGGCAGCCGGGACATCCTCTCGCGCTCCCTGGAGCGGCACCCGCACGGAGTGGCCATTTCGGCGGTCACGGGCGAGGGCTTGCCGGTCTTGCTGGCCGAGTTGGGCAGCCGGCTGCGGCCCATTCGCGAGTTCATGGAACTGGCCGTGCCGCACGACCAGTACAGCGTCATCGCGCGGCTGCACGAGGTCGGCCAGGTGATCGAGCGCAGGTACAACGGCAAGACCGCCCGTTTCAAGGCGCGCATCCCTCCCCATCTCCACGGCGAGTTCGCCCCCTTCTTCGTCCGCGAACTGCAAACGGCTTAGCGCGTGTTGGGAAGACTCGGTTCGGTGCCCAGCCTGCAGGCTGTTCGCCGCCGGGCACACGACAAAGCGAGAACACCAAACGTGCCGCCACCGCGGAGTCGTTTTCCAAACACGCTCTTGCCTGACTCGGCGGCGCGTAGCTCGAAGCCAGCCCTGCCCGCATGCGTCATCCGGGAGCTTCGCAGGCTGGACCTCTGCCTGGCGGACGCTTAGCTTCTGTACCTGCGAAAGACCTTAGCCGTGAAAACCGCCGCGCTCAGAAGTCCCCCTCCCCCCCGAGGCATCCCCTCACGAGTAGCCTCTTTATCTTGCTTGCGGCGATGCCAGCCGCGCACGCCGCCACGCCGCCCGAGGTGAAGGCGGTGGACCCCGCCCCCGTCCAGGCGGCAGAACTGGAAGTCCGCGAAGGAAAGTTGATCTGCGACCGGAACAAGGCGTTCCGCATTCGACTAACCCCACCCCAGGAGCCGGAACCGGCGGGCAAGGGAGAGCGGCAGTGAGACAACCCGACGTCCAATCCGGTTCCCCGGCGCACGAAAGCAGCCGGGAGCCCCTTAGACAGGATACATCGGAAGCGCGCCCGGGCCCGGCAGCGAAACCTCATCCGGCTGCGGATCCACTCGGCGGAGCGCTTCTGCACTCATCATTTTGCATTCCTACGCATGATGCTCAGGAATCTCGTTGCACTGATCGGACGGTGCGCGATGAGCTTTCCATCGTAAATGATACTAAACACGCCGTAGGGCGTTGGAAGCTCCCTGGACGCCTTGGCGCTCCTGACTCGAACCATCTTCGGCTCAAGCCCCAACATCCTGGACGCCTCCGCAATCCTCTCTACCGATTTCGTAACATACGGGCACTGATCGGCAGCCAGAATCGTAAGGCCCTTCCTGTGCCTCTTGAGTAGCCGCTCCCTTTCGACGACGAACCGGGGATCCGGGGCCGTCTGCTTGAGCTTCTTGACGAGCAGTTCATAGGGGGCCGAGGATGCCTCACTCCTGCCGATGGTGCGGTCCAACGGGACAAAGCCCGCTTTGACGAACAAGTCATTTCCTGCCATGAGACTATCGGAACTGGTCACCACGGCGACCCCTCGGCACTTGCTCTTCTTGGCGTCCGCGAGACAACTCTCTAACAGCAGAGACCCAAGCCCTTTCCCCTTGTGTTTGCCGAGGACCCACACGCAATGGATGACCAGGTAGCCCTCCGCCTCCACAGGCCGCCACGCATGCTTGCCGACGGCGTACTCGATCATTCCAATGTCACCGTACTTCTCGGAGCGGAGCACTTTGTATCTTAGCCCCTCCGCATAGCGCTCTCTGAGCCAATCCGTTTTCCGACGATGCCCCAGGTTGTTGGCCTTCTTGTTACCACAGAGGCTGCAAGCGCCGATGTTGCGAGCGTTGGTGTCGAGGACTTGGCAATCGCTCATCTTGTTGCTCCGATTGGTGCCCTAGACCTTATGGCTGAGGCGCGGCGGGCCGCGCGCGTCCAGCCTGCAACAGAACGGCTATCCCGCCGTCGCCTCCGGCACGCTTGATACTCCCATCCAAGCCCTTTGGGTTCTGTTGTGGCATCTCGGGCAATTGGGCGGGGAGTGTTACGAGCACTCCCCGCGTAGTCACAATCAACGGGCACCAACTGACGCCCATCAACTATGAAGTATTACACATTATGAAGTATTATACATCCACTGCCGAATACAACTGCGGAATCGACCTCCATGCCCACCAGATGTACGTCCGCGTCATGGATCGCCAAGGCAAGAAGTTGGTCCACTGCAACATCCTCCCAGGCGATAATCCCTGGGTTTATTGCTGTGTGTTTCTAGCGAGGCTTCGCCTCAGACCATTTTCTTCGTTGCATAAGCTCACGTGAACTTGACCTGTTTACAGCATGTTTTGAAATTCAAGGACTCTAGCCCGCGCGGTGGCGTTGGATCACCGCGCTGGAAGGCCCCGTGTGGACCGGGCTCGCCCCGGCCTGCACTCGGGCCCGATTGAGCCCGAATAGGTGTTTAGCCGGACTCCCCAGTCCGAGCTGCCCAACGGAAAACTAAGCCGGAGTTCCCGCCCCGAGGGCCGCTAAGCGGAAGGCTTTCAGCCTTCCGCAAAAGCGTGCTTTTGTCTATTGACGCCGCGGGCTTGATAGGGGTTAGGCGGCAGGGTCTGCAGAAACTGAGCGAAGCCGTCAATGCAAAACGGCGGCACACACCGCGCAACTCCATGCCCCGAAAGCCACAGCGAAAGGCGCGGAAACTGGGAAGCCCAAGACAGCAACACCGGCGAGGCAGCCGGTATCAAGCAGTGTCATGTCGCGCATAGCAGTGACCTTTCTGTTGTGTGTATTGTGTCTGACAAATCAACCGCCTACAACTCACGCGGGGTAGTGCCGCCTTAGGACGCGGATGAGCCCTGAGGGGGAGCGCGCCCCAGACGCCCGAATACCGGGCCAATCTGAGCGCGCTCACCCTCATTGGCTAAATCCGTTTTGTTGGGGGTCATGGCCGAGGCAGGGCCTGGTTCGTGGCCAGCGGCCCGCTGTTGGTGCTCGCCTGTCTCATGGCGTCGTCAACCTGTTTCATGTTGTGAATGGCCGCTTCTTTGGCCGTGATCAAACTGGCCCGGAACCATACCACTCCGAGAGCGACAAGAGCCAAGGCCATTACGCCCGCCGCGATTAGCTTAGCCTTTTGAGACATAGGCTGCGCCCAATGGAAAAGTCAACGGCGGCGGCCGGAGACGCAGGCTCTGAAACGAGCGCGATCTCGCCGTCCGGTCCACTGAGTTAGTTGCTGGCTTACTTCGCATCGGTAGCAAACTCGCACCCAGCGCTGCGAACAATGTAGATGGCCCGAACCTGACTCGGCACAAACCTGACCCAACCGCCGTGTGGCTTCTGCAGGTATTCTGCTAATCTGGTCTGTAGGTTTGCCCGCGCAAACTCCAGGCTCACCTTCCAGCGGCTCCCGTCCGATGGCACGGGAATGAGCATTATTCCCGTCCCGCCGGCAGCGACAACAATGTTTGTGCCCGTGGGAAGGCGACGCCCGGCTCCGATCATATGGGGCGTAGCAGCGTACGACGGCATTTCAGGCGTCTCGACGTAGTAGTGGCCCATGACGCGGACTGCACCCCGGCCTTGGTTCTGCACTGACAACGTTGCCAACAGGATGCCAGCCCGATTGGTGAAGCCTCCAAATGATACATTTACGAGCCTCCAGTCCGGAACCGCTGGCGTGAGCAGGTAAACCAGAACCAGCAAAACAGCAACTGCCAATCCCAGTATGATGTAAACGTGGGTTCTGCCTTTCATGTTGCTTCGGTGGTCTGCAACTAACGGCGAAGCTCACTGGCCGGGAGCAGCCGCCAGTAACGGCCCCATTGGAACACACTGAACCGGCTGCTCCCGGCCCAATGCAGCAACTTGTTTGCACGACCCCTCACGCAAGCCGCCTCGGTTTGGTGCTCAAGAGCGAGAGTGGATGGACAAAACGAGCGGTCGCCCGTACGATTACTGGTTCGCCGCGAATACTGGTGGGTTGGTCGTAAACGATGGTGAGCACCCAGTAACTGCGAGCTCCGAGCATGGGTGCAGGGTAGTCAAACGACTCCGTAAACCCCATCCTGACCATGGAGCAGCCCTCAACAATAAGCGTGTCCACTTGGTGCCGAGCCATGCCCACCCGCAGTCCACTCCAGGAACCCGGCATGGCCGGCCGGCTTGCCAGCAGGGCCAGAACGGCCAGTGCAGCGGCCAGGGCAGCAAACAGCATTCCGACGTAGATTCGCTTCTTCACGACGCAAGGCTTAGCGCCCACGCGAAGCTGACTGATCACGATCATCAACAAGGCCATCAAGGCGGCGGCGGCGCGGGTGGGGATTGCCAAGCAAGCCAGCTCGCACACGTTTCGGCACAGCTTCGCCACCCACGTCCTTCAGCGGCGCGGACATCCGCACCAACCAGAGTAGAACGAAGACCTCAGGCAAGCAAGCGTCGCCCTCCGGCGAGCATAACCGTTGCAAACTAAGGCCCGGAACGCCAGAAACGCCCACAAGAGCGCTACCCTTGGTGGTTCTTCAGATGAGTTTACTCCTATAGGTGGTGTACTTTGGGCTGCCCTGTTTCAAGTCCCCCTCTCGCTCATGCGAATGCGTGTCAACCGTCCACCATCCCGCCGGGGCATTGCTCCTGCCTCCGTTCTACCTCCGTTCTACCTCCGTAGCACCTCCGTTCGGTTGACGGAGGAGCAACGGAGGAGCAACGGAGGTAGCGGTGTGCGGGTAAATTGAACCTCACACGCCAACCACGCACGGTTCCAAAGGAGAATCAACGCTGGAACGGCTTCTCAGCTACGAAGGCTTCTCGAAGAGAAGCAAAGCTCGCCTACAAATGACTCAACCGCCAAACGCCTTGCCGGCCTCGTGGCGCTGTCCCGGTCAATACAGGGAAGGACATGGTAAGCTCTTTCATTCTGTTCCTCCCGGTTCGCTTTCGGTCATGGGTGCGACCGCCCCAGCTACGCGAGGCGTACGATCGTCAGGAGTGGGGTTCGCCAGCAAGCTCTTTGGCCACTTCGTCCATGAGTTGCTGCAAGTGACCCTTTTTGGTGCTATACTGCCGCTTCTCCTTCTGGAACAAGGGGTCTTCGTGCTGCTGAACCATGTAGCCGTCGCACTCGACCACGGTCCGCGATGAGTCCAGTTCGCGCTGATATACTTTGATGCGCTCCCACACGCCACCGCTGTACCAATCGCCGTAAACCAGGCCGCTCATAAATGAGCCCGGCCTTTGGAATACCAGTTCGTCCTCCTCGCCCTTGGCTTCCTCGAAGCGGTGATTTGTGAACACCGTCTGGACGGCGGTGTCAATCCGCTCGGAGGATTGGTTGGTGACGATAATGGAGGCCATGCGGTTCGAGAGGTGGGTCTTGGGCGCGCGGCAGCCGGCGGTCAGCACCGCAGCCGCGAGAAACATCAGCACCGCAGACCCCCGGGTGCCACCCATGATTCGCAGCCGCAGCGCGGCGGCCCGCTTGATGTTGCTTTCTTCACACATAGGTCCGGGCAGTCAAAGCCCGATTGGAGCGCGCAGATTCTTGTCCACTGCCAAGGATTGGTCAACGCCGAACCGGATCGCCACTGACCTGTGCCGCCGGCAGGCTGGTCTGCGCCCGGAGTGCAGCATTCGCCCAGTTCACGATGGGGCACCGTGCCAGGCGCCTTTGGACTTGGCGATTCATTGCTCCGGGAGTAGGCTGTAGGCCAATCGGCATGGCGTTCAAATGGAGACACTTCCGGGCCCGACGACTGGAGAAGGTGGAGACGGACCGGGTCCGGACAAAAGAAATGCCCTTCGAGGAGATCGGCCTCACCGTGGGTTACATCCTGATTGCCGGCCTTTGGGTTGTCCTCTCTGGCGATGCCGTTGACTGGCTACTGGGTGCGCCATTGGACTCGCCGGGGCTGCAAGCGTTAAAGGGGATGAACTTTGTCCTGACGACGGCGTTACTGATGTAGTTGATCTTGCGGCGAAGCGCGCGCGGCCGCCGACTGACGCAGGAGCGGTTTGAGTCCGTTGCGCTGGCCACGACCGAGGCCATCTGGGACTGGACCCTGGCCACGAATACCGTCTGGTGGAGCGACGGGATTCAGAAGTCGTTCGGCTACCGCCCGGAGGATGTCTCCGCGGGGGTGGAATGGTAGATGGAGCGGCTGCACCCGGAAGACAAACCCCGGGTCCTCCGCGCCCTGCATCGCGCGGTAGCCGGTGGGGCCCGGACCTGGGCCGGCTATTACCGCTTTCGGTGCAAGGACGGGAGTTGCGCATCGGTGCTGGACCACGGCTACATTCTGAAGAATCCGGAGGGCAAGCCCGCGCGCGTGGTCGGCGGCATCCGTGATATTTCCGAGCGGCGCAAGGCCGAGGAGGCGCTCAAGAACTCCCGCCGCCAGCTCCGCGCTCTCTCCGCCCGGCTGCAATCAGCCCGTGAAGAAGAGCGGGCCAACGTGGCGCGGGAAATCCACGACGAGCTGGGACAGATGCTAACCGCCGCCAAGCTCAATCTGGATTGGGTGGAGCGCGGGATCGGCGAGCGTGAACACGACCGTTCCCTGAATCCGTTGCTGGATCGGGTGGTCGAGTGCAGCGAGATGATTGAGTCCGCCATCCAAAGCGTGCAGCGCATCGCGACGGATTTGCGACCGGGGGTGTTGGACCATTTGGGGTTGGCAGTGGCGCTGCAGCAGGAGGCCCACCGGTTCCAGAAGCGGAGCGGCATCGCTTGCGAGTTTCACCTGCCCCCCAACCACCTCGGCCTGCCACGCGAGGTCGCCACCGCCGTCTTTCGCATCTTTCAGGAATCGCTTACGAACGTCGCGCGCCATGCGCAGGCGACCACGGTTCGCGTCACGCTAGAAGCGGACGCCGAGCAGGTTGTGCTGCAGGTCGAGGATAACGGCCGGGGCATCCGGCCGAGTGACGTGGTGGATTCGCGCTCGCTCGGCTTGCTCGGCATGAGAGAACGGGCGTGGGTCCTGGGCGGGGACGTGGCCATCGAGCCGGTCACGCCGGCGTTGGCGGAGGCGCTGGCAGCCACAGTGGCCGGCGCCACCCCGGCCCTGCCACATGAAATGCTTTCCAACCGGGCGCTGCAAGTTCTTCGCCTGGTCGCGCTGGGCAAGCCGCTGAAGGAGATTGCTGCAGAGCTGTGCTTGAGTGAAAAGACGATCGGCACCTACCGGCTGCGAATCTCCCAGAAACTCGGCCTGAGCACCAACGTCGAGCTGGCACGCTACGCCATGCAGCATAAGCTGGTGGAATAGGCGCGCGCCGCTTGTAGGGTGAATACCCGACAAGCCGTCAGGCGCCTGACTGGCAGGAGTCTCAGCATTCCTTTCTCTAGCGGACTTGTAAAAGCCGCCCGAACGTGGAATCATGAAAACTAGAATTGGATGGCAGCGAGTTGGGCCGATTGCTTGTGAGCAGATTTGCTGGCCGGTGAAGATCCGAGTCAGAGCCAAACCTCCCCTCTTGGCTCCTCGTTTACCCCCTGTCTTCCCGGCCAGCCCCTTGGGCTACCGCCCGGACGTGGTGCTGCTGGACGTCTGCTTGCCGGACCGCAACGGCTTCGACGTGCTGCAATGCTTTAAGCAAGCCGCCCCCGGCTGCGCGGTGATCTTGCTGAGTGACGCTCCGGACCCGTGCGTCGAGGAGGTCAGTCATCTATTGGGTGCGACCGAGGTCTGCCACAAAGCCAGGGAACTGAACCGGATTCGGGAAGTCCTGCGCCGGATCGTCCGAGAGCAATCGGTCATCCCCGCCTGACATGACGGCTGGAACTGGGGAAGCAAGCCGGTTCAGGTGGGCGCCGCCGCCTCCACCATGGACGCGATCGTCTGGAGAGCGTTGCCCTCGAAACGGTTGTTCACGTAAATGTAGCTCCTCATGGCTCCGCCGGCGCGGCGGGTTTCCCCGATCAGCTTGACCCCGGCCGCGCGGCCCTCCGGGTAAGGATCCTGGATACGATTATAAGGACTGAACTGCTTGACCGCCTCCTCGTATTTGCGGCCGGGCTTCAGGAGTAACCGGACACCCAGGAAGTCAGGGGCGGTGCGGCTGCCCGGCAAGGCAAGCTGCTCGCTCACCGGCGGCATGTCCTGCCAACTGTTGAACACGTGCGCGACGCCGTGGCGCGCGAGCATGATAAAGTAGTCCGGGTGCAGGAAGGTCCGGTTCCGAATCTCGACGCCGTAACGCCAACCCCGGGGCAGACTGCCCAGGAAGCGGTCCAGCGCCTCGACAAAGTCCCGACCCCGGGCGAAGTCGGACGGGGCAAAGCGCGAGAACTCGAAGATCAGCAGCCCGACCTGCTGCTGGAACGGCCGGCACGGGCCGATGAACGCCGACTCGAACAGGGCGGCGTTGAGGAAATCGGCATTGGCGGTGCCGGCGCGTCTGCCAAAGCGGGGCAGGTTGGCAAAGCGCTTGATGGTGATGCGGTCCGTGACCTTGAAGGCGAAGTGGAAATCCGCGGGCACCTGGGAGACCAGGCCCTCAAGAAAGCGCGCATCAGGGAACTTGTAATAGGCGGCATCAACGCAGACGCTCTTGAACACCTCAGCATACTGCGCCAGGCAGAGCCGCTCGAAGCGGGCCTCGGAAAACCTCCCGTGCCAGATATAACGGTCTTCGGTATAGAGCTGCCCCAGCCAGCCCGGATATTTCCAGGAGGAGGTGCCGAGGAGGACGCCTTGGCGAGCCAGGGCCACGAGGACCGATTTCAATTCGTCGCGGTCGAAGACCATGCGCTGGGGCAACGTTACGCCAAAGATGGCGCCTTGCAGCGCGCGGTCAATTGAATTGTGCAGGAATGGGTTGCATCAACAAGTGATCGTACAGGTCTGGATATCTACCCATCTCGCGGTGATATCCAAATTCCCCCCTCTGCGGATGAGAGGCTTCTCTTCATCAGGGGCGTCGGTACTCCTGCCACGTTCCGCTGCAAAGCCCGATTTTGATGGAATATGGAGAGGCTCCGGTGCGGGCTATGCGAATTGCCGTTTCGTCGTCGCGGCCTCCCCATCGGCAAAATCAACCCACATCGTTCGCCCCCGTTTACCCTCGCTGCAGTATTCCGGTCAGGCGCATGCGGAGGTGGCTCCGGGCGCGGTAGAGGCGGGTCTCGACGGCTTTGGCCGAACAGTTGAGCACGGCGCCGATTTCAGCGTGGGACAACTCCTCGTACTCGGAGAGGATCAACGGCGTGCGCAGTTCCTCCGGGAGAGACTCGATGGCGACGCGAACCTCGGCGGCCCGTTCCTCGGCGCTGATCTGCTCGCTCGGAGACGGGCCCGCGTCGGGTACCGTATCGAGTATGGCGCTGTGCTCCTCGCACTCGGCGTCCAGGGACACCTGCGGATGGCGTTTGTGCCAGCGGAAGCGGTCGCGCAGCAGGTTCGTGGCGATGGCGTAGAGCCAGGTGGAGAACTTCTGGCCGGGGTCGAAACGGGCGCGGTGGTGGTAAACGCGGACGAAGGTTTCTTGGGCGAGGTCGGCGGCGTCGGATTCGTTGTTGAGCTGGCGGACGAGGTAATGGAACAGGCGTTCGCCGTGGCGGGCCATGAGGGTGTTTAAGGCGGCATCGTGGCCCGCGTTCAGGCGCGCCATGTCCTGCCGATCCTCCTGGTCAGTGCTGCCAGCCATCAGGCGCGAGGTTAATGGTGCATCTGGCTGTGACTATCCGACGGGATGGTCTGTTTCTGCACCCAGGCGAGGTAGCGCTTTCCTTGCTCCGGCGGCATGGTGTGGCTGACATCGTAGAAGTGCTGCAGCATCTTCTTCTGGCAATCAGCGCGGAGCAGGGCCGATTCCGCCAGGGCCTTCTCGATCTCGGGCGTGATGTTATTGGTAGCTGCCAAATGCCGCAGCAGCTCTTCGTTCTTCAGGTCAATACGGCGACAGCGCTCAGCGCAGCCCGACAGATAGGCTTCGTGCATCTCGGTGATCCGCTTGAACTCTGCATCACTCAGGTTGAATTCCTGCTTGAGCCAGGCCAGCTCCGGTGTCCCGTCCTGCGCACTGTGGCAGCAGTTGGCTGTCCCCGCATAGTACACTCCGCAGTAGGCCAGCACCGCCACGGCGAGACCAGCAACCAGGATAAGCGTCGGCCGTTTCATTCCCTCAGCGGTGTGGATTCTGGAACGGGGCAACCAACTGGACGTAGCGCACGCCCATATTCTCCTCGGCCTGGGCCCGAGTGATGCGGACCTGCCAGTAGCCAGCCAACAAGCCCGCCAACAGCAACAGGGTCACGTAACTGGCCGCCAGCGACGGCCGGGCCAGCGCGGCAGTCACACGTCGCCAGAGCAGCACCCACGCCGGCATCAGGACCTGCGGTTCGCTCCGCTCGATCTGCCGCCAAACCTGCTCCTGGAAACGCGGCGGCAACTGGGCGTCAACTTTCCACTGGCGCAGCACTTGACGAAGGGTTTCGTCGCTCTGCATTGGGTTCTCTGATGTCATGTCATGAGGGACGGCGGGCTGAAACGCCGCCCCGGTCAAGTTACTCACATTACCTTGGCAGCGCCATTATCTAATCGAAACGGGCCAGGGCTGCCATATGTCCGTTCTCTCGTTATTACGCCGAGCCCCGCCAAACCCCTCAATCGCGATTCTGTGAGGGATTACCCCTCATGCGGCGTAAGCAATATTGTGGCAATTGAAAAGACCAGGAAGCGGCACTTGCCGAATGGACTGTACCTGGTGAGCGCTGTCTTCCTGCTTGGCGGTTCGCTCCTGGTTCGCAGCCGCCCTCGATCGGTGTTCGCGGTTATGCAGACCGTTGTGCCCCTGATCTTCCTCCTGCTTGTGGCTGGATGCAAAGGCACGGCTATTAAAGGCGAAAAAGAAGCCCGCCGCCAGGTTCAGGCGGTCGCCGGCGATTACCGGCCGGAGGGCCGGAAACCAGAGCTTCCCGCGCTCACCAGCCAGTCCGGCCTGAGCAATTTTCTCACCTACGCCCTGTTGAACCAGCCCCAAGTCGAAGCGGCCTACTTCGACTGGATGGCGGCGGTGGAACGCATCACGGTGCAGCGCTCGCTGCCTGATCCGCAGTTGACCTTCCAGATGGACATTCAGGACGTGGTGACGTCGCTGATGCCGGGGCTGATGATGAGTTTTCCCGGGATGGGCAAGCTGCGTGCGGCGGGAGCCGTGGCAACGGCGGAAAGCCAGGCGAAGTATTTCGGGTTCAGGGAAGCTTCCCTGGAGAGCGGTTACGCGGTGCAGCGCGCTTACTACCGGCTTTACTTTCTGGAGGAGAAGATTCGAGTCAACCGGGAGAATCTGGGTTTGCTCGAGGACCTCGAGAGATTGGCGCGCGCCCAGAATGAGGTCGGAAAGGCGACGCTGCAGGATGTGCTGAGAGCGCAGATCGAAATGACTCGGCTGAGGAATGAGATCGTGAACCTGGAGGACTCGCGCGGACCGCTGCTGGCGCAGTTCAAAGCGGCGCTGGGAATGGGAGCGAACGAGCCTATGCCACCGACACCGGGCCGTTTCGAGTCCACGCCGCTGGATGTGAGCGCGGATAAGTTGCTGGATGCGGCGTTGGCCGAGAATACCCGCCTCAAGGCGATGGCAGCGGACGTGCACGCAGCCGAGGCGGCGATTCGGCTGGCCTACAAGGCGCGGATGCCCGATACGAGTGTGGGGCTGATGGCGGACGCCAAGATGAGCCCGGTGCTGTATCGTCCGTGGGGAACGGTGACGCTGCCGCTGTGGCGAGACAAGCTGGCGGCGCAGGTGGCAGAGGCGCAAGCGAACAAGCGGGCGGGCGAGGCGCGGCTTTCGGCGGAGCAGATCGCGCTGGCGGTGGAAGTGGCGGAGAGGTCGTTCGTGTATCGCGAGGCGACCCGGAACTTGGAGGTTTTGCAGAACCAGTTATTGCCCAGGCAGCGACAATCGTTGGAGGTGGCGCGCTCGGGGTATCTGGCTGGGCAGGTGGACTTCCTTAATCTCACCGATGCGGAGCAGACCTTGCTGCGGTTTAGCCTGGACCTGGTGGAGGCGCGGACGCAACGGGAACTCTCGCTGGCGGAGCTGTCGTATATCATCCAGGGGATGCCGCCGTCGGGCGGGGCAACGGGTTCGAGGATCGGCTCGACGGTAACGGGTGGCAGGACGCCCATGGGGGGCGGGATGTCATCGGGCGGGATGGGTTCGAGCGGCGGAGCAATGCTGCCGGGTGGTTCGGCCCCGCCGAAGAAGATGAACGAGGGGCAGATGAATCAATGAATGGAATCCAAGACTTTGCTATGAAGATCCACAACAAGGGCGCCCGGTTCGTTGCGCTTTTGATGGCAGTCCTGATGGCTGGAGCCGGGGCGGGTATGTTATTGAACGGGTGCGGCGGCGATCCCGGGAGCACAGGCTCGGCCAAGCAGGAGCAGCTTTACACCTGCGGGATGCATCCGCAGGTGATCCAGAACAAACCGGGCAACTGCCCGATTTGCGAGATGAAACTGACGCCGGTGCGGAAACAGGCCGGTAGGAACTCCGCCGCAGCCACTGCGGCGGCCGAATCATCCACCATCACGATTGACCCGGTGACGATCCAGAACATGGACCTGCGCACCGGGTTGGTGACGCGCGGCCCGCTGCGGCGCGTGGTGCGAACGGTGGGCGTGGTGGATTTCGATGAGACGGCCCTCACGGACGTGACGACCAAGTTCAAAGGGTGGATCGAGAAGCTTTATGTGGACGCCACGGGCCAACAGGTTCATCGGGGTGACCCGCTCTTCGATATCTATTCGCCGGAGCTTTACAGCGCCCAGGTCGAGTACCTGCTGGCGCTCAATCAGCCGACGAATCTCGCGGGTGCGGGCGCGGAGGGGCTTAAGGCCAGCGCGCTGGCCAAGCTCAGGTACCTCGATGTTCCGAGCGAGCAAATCGCGGAGGTGGAGAGAGAGGGGCGGGCGAAGAAGAGTCTGCGCATCAACGCGCCGCGCGATGGCATCGTGGCCGAGAAGATGGTGGTGGAGGGGCAGATGGTGGAGGCTGGGATGAAGCTTTACCGACTGGCAGACCTGGGCACGGTCTGGGTGCAGTCGCAGATTTACGAGCAGGACCTGCCGTTGGTCAGGCTCGGACAGGAAGCGACCGTCGGTCTTTCCTACCTGCCCGACCGCAAGTTCCGCGGGCGCGTCACCTATATCTATCCGACGGTGGATGAGAAGACGCGCACCGCCAAAGTGCGGATGGAGTTTCACAACCCCGGCTATTTTCTGAAGCCGGGGATGTTTACCACGGTCGAGCTGGTTGCGGAGTTGTCGGCGTCGGCACTGCTGGTGCCGGACATGGCGGTCTTGCGGAGCGGGGAGAAGAACACGGTGTTCGTGGCGCTGGAGGGTGGGAAATTCGAGCCGCGCACGGTGGCCATTGGGGCGCGGGCGGAGGGCAATCTCTATCAGGTGTTGAGCGGGCTGAGTGAAGGTGAACGGATTGTGACTTCGGGACAGTTTATGCTCGATTCGGAAAGCCAGTTACGCGAGGCGATTCAGAAGATGCTGCGGCCCAGTGCGGTGGCGCAACCGGCGGAACATGCGAGCCATGGCCTCGCTGCACTGGGGACGAACGCGCCGGTCGGCGGCGCGGAGAACGCTGTCTATATCTGCCCGATGCCGGAGCACGTCTCCCTGGAATACGATCACGCGGGCAAGTGCCCGCTGTGCGGAATGACGCTGGTGCCGGTGACGCGAGAGGCGCTGGAGAAGATTCAACCGGGCGGGAAGCTGGAGTATTACACCTGCCCAATGCCGGAGCACAGCGACGTGCGGGCGGAAAAGCCGGGCAAATGCCCGCGGTGCAACATGACGCTGATTCCGGTGATTGTGCAGCCGAAGCCCGCCCAGGCCACGAATGTCCCAGCGAGCGCGAGCGGGCCGGTGCCCGCGAAATTGTACACGTGCCCCATGGCCGAAGACGCGGATGTGGTGTCGGACAAGCCGGGGGTGTGTCCTAAGTGCGAGATGAAGCTCGTAGAGACGTCCAAGGTGAGGCACGGGAAGACTGCGGAGGAGAATTGGCGGAAGCAGCATGCGTCTGAGACGCCAGCAAACGGCGCGGCCATGCCCGAACACCGCCACTGAGCCGAACGACGCCTATGCTCAAGGGCATCATAGACTATTCGCTTAAGAACAAGTTCCTCGTCTTGATCACGACCATTGCGCTCGTGATATTCGGGACCTACGCGCTGCGCAACATTCCGCTGGATGCGATCCCGGACCTGTCGGACGTGCAGGTCATCATTTACACCGAGTGGCCCGGGCAGGCGCCGCAGATCGTGCAGGACCAGG
The DNA here is from genome assembly GCA_964625855.1 of uncultured Verrucomicrobiota bacterium. Taxonomy (GTDB): domain Bacteria; phylum Verrucomicrobiota; class Verrucomicrobiia; order Limisphaerales; family UBA8199; genus JAPLUA01. The sequence continues at coordinate 81,276 of CAZVFC010000003.1, forward strand.
TCACGTATCCGATCACGACCAAGATGCTGTCGGTGCCGCGGAACAAGGTCGTGCGCGGGTACTCGTTCTTCGGGTTTTCGTTCGTGTATGTGATCTTTGAGGACGGCACTGATCCTTATTGGGCGCGCAGCCGCGTGCTGGAATACCTGAACAGCCTCGGCTCGCAGTTGCCCAAGAACGTGACGCCGACCCTCGGGCCGGATGCGACGGGGGTGGGGTGGGCATTCATGTATTCGATCAACTCGACCAACCGCGACCTGGCGGAGCTGCGCTCAATGCAGGACTGGTATCTGAAATACCAGCTTACCGCCGTGAACGGGGTGTCGGAGGTCGCCTCGGTTGGCGGGTTCGTGAAGCAGTACCAGGTGACGGTGGACCCAACGAAGCTGCGGGCGTACAACCTGTCCATTGCAGAGGTGGGGATGGCGATTGAGCGGAGCAATGGCGAGGTGGGCGGGCGCTCGATTGAAATGGCCGAGAAGGAATTCATGCTGCGCGTGCGGGGCTACATCGAGGGGCTGGACGATTTGAGGAAGATCGCCGTCGGAGTGGGGGCGAATGGGGTGCCGATTCGGCTGGGGGACGTGGCGGACGTGCAACTGGGTCCGGACATGCGGCGGGGCATCGCGGAGCTGAACGGGGAGGGTGAGACCGTGGGGGGCATTGTGGTGGTGCGTTACGGGGCGAACGCCCGGGAGGTGATTCTGGCGGTGAAGGCGCGCCTGGACCAGGCGATGAAAGGGCTGCCGGGGGATGTAAGCTATACAATCGTCTATGACCGGAGCGCGCTGATAGACCGGGCGGTCAAGACGCTGAAGGAAAAGCTCATCGAAGAGAGCTTTGTGGTGGCGCTGGTGTGCGTGCTGTTCTTGCTGCACCTGCGGAGCGCGTTGGTGGCGATTGTGATTCTGCCGCTGGCGGTGCTGATCTCGTTTGTGATCATGTACGTGCAGGGGATCAGCTCGAACATCATGTCGCTGGGGGGCATAGCGATTGCGATCGGCGCGATGGTGGACGCGGTGATCATCATGATCGAGAACGCACATAAGCACATGGAGCGCGACCGGGGGAAGAAGGAGCATTGGGCTATCATCCGCGATGCGTCAATCGAGGTGGGGCCGACGCTGTTCTATTCGCTGCTGGTCATCACAGTTTCCTTCATCCCGGTCTTCACGCTGGAGGCGCAGGAGGGGCGTATGTTCAAGCCGCTGGCCTTCACGAAGACTTACTCGATGGCGGCGGCGGCGCTGCTATCCATCACGCTGGCGCCGATCCTGATGGGCTTCTTCATCCGCGGCAAGCTGCCGGCGGAGGAAACGAACCCGATCAACCGCTTCCTGATCTGGATATATCATCCGGTGATTGACTTTGTGATCCGCTGGCGGTGGACGGTCATTACGAGCGCAGTGGGCCTGGTGGTGTGGGTGTTCTTTCCGTGGAACCGGCTGGTAACCGACCACCTGCCGGAGGGGAAGGGCAAGGCGCTGGCGGAGAAAGCGGGGAAGCTCTTTCCCTACCAGAACATCGGCTCGGAATTCATGCCGCCGATGTACGAGGGAGATTTGCTGTACATGCCGACGACGTTCCCGGGAATTTCGCCGACCAAGGCCCGGCAGATTCTGCAGCAGACCGATAAGATCATCAGGACGTTTCCCGAGGTGCAGCAAGTATTCGGCAAAATCGGGCGGGCGGAGACAGCGACTGACCCGGCGCCGATGGACATGATTGAGACAACGATCATGCTCAAGGATGAGAGGGAGTGGCCAAAGCTGGACATCAGAGATGAGGCAGGCCGGGTGATTGCGCACCGCAGACGCACGCCGGACGAGCTGGCCGATGCGATGAATGGGGCCGTGCAGTTTCCGGGCTTGAACAACGCGTGGACGATGCCAATTAAGACGCGGATTGACATGCTGGCGACGGGCATCAAGACGCCAGTGGGCATTAAGGTAGCCGGGCCGGACCTGGCGGAACTGGAGCGGGTGGCTTCAGAGATCGAAGCGGTGGTCAAGGGCGTTCCCGGCACGGCGAGCGCGTTTGCGGAGCGCACGATGGGGGGCAACTACATCGAGTTCCACATCAACCGCGACGAGATTGCCCGGTACGGTCTGCGGATCAAGGACGTGCAGGACGTGCTGGAGGTGGCGCTGGGGGGCATGCCGTTGACGACGACCGTCGAGGGGTTGGAGCGTTACGCGGTGAACCTGCGCTACAGCCGGGACTTCCGGGAGAACCTCGAGGCATTGCGGGAGATTGTGGTGCCGGCCCCGACGGGCGTCCAGGTGCCGCTGGGCCAGTTGGCAAAGTTGGAGGTGGTGCACGCCCCGATGGGAGTCAAGAGCGAGGCGGCGGTGCCCAATGCGTGGATTTATGTGGATGTGCGAGGCATGGACATCGGCAAGTATGTGCAAGGGGCGATGCGAGCGGTGAACGAGGCGGTGGACCGAGGAGCGATCAAGCTGCCGAGCGGCTACAACATCTATTGGAGCGGGGAGTACGAGTACATGTTGCGGGCGAAGCAGCGGCTGATGATCGTGGTCCCGCTGACCCTGCTGATCATCATTCTCATCATCTACCTGAACACGCGCTCGGCCATCAAGACGGCGATTGTCCTGCTCGCGGTGCCGTTCTCGCTGGTTGGTGCGTTCTGGGTCCTCTATCTACTGAACTACAACCTGAGTGTGGCGGTGTGGGTGGGCTTGATAGCACTCGCCGGCCTCGACGCAGAAACGGGTGTGGTCATGCTGCTGTATCTGGATATCGCCTACGAGGAGTGGATTAAGAAGGGGCAAATGCGGAACGTCACGGAGCTGCGCGATGCGATTTACCACGGCGCCGTGAAGCGCGTGCGGCCAAAGGCCATGACGGCCTGTGTGATCATCGCCGGCCTGATGCCGATTCTGTGGAGCCACGGCACGGGGGCGGACGTGATGAAGCGCATTGCGACGCCGATGATCGGTGGTGTGGTAACATCCACGATCATGGAGTTGGTCGTGTATCCGGCGATCTACTTTGTGTGGCGCTCGCGGTCACTCAAACAAATCCCGGCGCCTTCGTCCGCGTGATGCGGTACGCAGGCACTTGGTGCGCTCACCAGCGCTCGAAATGGACGTACTGCTCGTTGAACCGTGTGCGCGGTTCTTTTTCCTCCCCCGGGTAACCTATGGAAATGCATGCCACGGGCACAATCGAGTCCGGCAATGACAGGATCTCGCGCAAGGACTGGACCCTCTGCTCCCGTGGGTGCACTCCCAGCCAGCAAGCGCCCAGGCCAAGGATGTGCGCGCCCAGGAGAATGTTCTGGATGGCGGCCGAGCAATCCTGCAACAGGTAACTGAGCTGCCGGTCGTGGGCGGCTTCAAGTTCGCCGCAGACGGCAATGCCAAAGGCAGCGGTTGCCAGCATTTGGCCGTTAGGCAATGCCGCCGCGATTCGGGCCAGGGTCTGCCGGCTGCGGATCACCACGAAGCGCCACGGATCTTTGGCCGCCGCCGAGGGGGCCGCCATCGCGGCCTGCAGCAGCTTCCGGATATCTTCCTGGCTTACTTCGGCGGACGTGTAGGCGCGGATGCTCCGCCGCCCGAAGATCAGCCCCATCCTTTCGTCAGGATTCATGCTCATAAGCTGTTCGCGGGGATGGTAGCATTCACGGGCAAATTGCCCATATTGAAATTCCTCGTGCGGGGTGATCGGGCAATGAAAAACGAGGGTTGAAAAGGTGCGCGGCTGTCGGCAGGTTATGTCCATGCATTCTGTTTTCACAGGACCGGTCTTTGTGGTGCGGGACAATATTGATACGGACCAGATCATTCCGGCGCAGTACCTGAACCTCGTGCCAACAATTCCCGAGGAGTACGAGAAGCTGGGCGGTTACGCGTTCGCCGGGCTGCCCGAGTCGCTCTACCCGGGGCGCTTCGTGAAGGAAGGCCAGGTGGATGCCGAGTATCCGATTGTGGTCGCCGGGCGCAACTTTGGCTGCGGCAGCTCGCGCGAGCACGCGCCGATAGCGCTGGGCTCGGCCGGCTGCAAGGTCGTGTTGGCAGAAAGCTTCGCGCGCATCTTCTTCCGCAACTCCGTGGCCACGGGCGAGCTTTATCCCTGTGAATCGGTGGAGCGGCTCTGTGACGTTCTGAAGACGGGAGACGTTGTGACGGTGGACCTCGATGCGGGCACGGTGACGGTCAAGGCCACGGGCCGGGTCTTCAAGCTGAAGCCTCTGGGTGATGTGCGGCCGGTGGTGGATGCCGGCGGTTTGTTCAATTACGCGCGACAGACGGGCATGATACCGAAGAGTTGACCCCGCTTCGGACCGGAGCCCTTGTGCCTCCCTTGACCTGCCAGGCAGCCTCCAGCACGTTGCCAGAGTGATCTACGATCCTGCATTGGATGAGTTGCTGCAGAAGGTCTGGGATGGCCGGCGCGTGAACCAGACTGAAGCGCTTCGGCTGTACCATTTGCCGCTCGAAGAACTGGGGGCGCTGGCCGACCGGCGGCGCCAGATCGCCCGCGCCGATGCCTACGACGGGCGCGGCAATGAGATCGTCACCTACATCGTTGACCGGAACATCAACTACACGAACGTCTGCAATGTGTATTGCAAGTTCTGCGCGTTCTACCGCACGGAGAAGGACAACGAGGCTTACGTCATCACGTTCGACGAGCTGGATCGGAAGATCGAGGAGACCCTCGCACTGGGCGGGACGCAGATCCTGCTGCAAGGCGGCCATCACCCGAAGCTGACCAAGCAGTGGTATCTGGACCTGCTGGCGCATATTAAGGGCCGGTTTCCGCAGATTAATGTCCACGGCTTCAGCCCGAGCGAGTTTGTGCATTTCCGCGAGGTGTTCAACGAGCCGCTGGAGAAGATTGTTTCCGACTTCAAGGCCGCGGGCCTCGGCTCGATCCCGGGCGGTGGCGGCGAAATCCTGGTGGACCGCGTCCGCCGGAAAGTATCGCCGCTCAAGGCCATGAGCGATGACTGGCTGGAGGTCATGGATGTGGGCCATCGGCTCGGCTTGAACTCATCCGCCACCATGATGTTTGGCCACGTCGAGGCCGTGGAGGACCGGATTGAGCATCTGGAACGCGTGCGCGCGCAGCAAGACAAGAGTAGGGCAGGCGTCCCGCCTGCCCAGCCCGAGCCAAACTCGTCCAACCAGGCCAGCCTGGGGGCAGGCGGGACGCCTGCCCTACTCTCAAAAGGCTTCACCGCGTTCATCGGCTGGACCTTCCAGGCCGAGCATACAAAGCTGCGCGCGCCGACCGTCGGGGCGCATGAGTATCTGCGCACGCAGGCCCTGTCCCGCATTTACCTGGATAACTTTCCGAGCGTGCAAAGCTCGTGGGTGACGCAAGGGCAGGAGATCGGCCAGGTGGCTCTGAAGTTCGGCGCGAACGACCTTGGCAGCATTATGATCGAGGAGAACGTGGTTTCGCTGGCCGGCACGACCTTCCGCATGAGCGTCGCCGACATGCGCCGGCTGATCCAGGAGCTGGGCTACGAACCCCGGCAGCGGGACAACTGGTATCGGCTGGTCAACTGACCGGTGGCGGCCAGGCCGTCCTGTGGGTGCTACTCTGGCCCGCGGGCGCCGAAGACGTTGTCGAGGATGACTTCCTTGGTCTTCCAGAGCAACGCCATCGTCATGGCCAGAGGCAGCAGCACCAGCAGGATGAGAAACCAGAAGCTGCCGCGGTCCAGCACGGCGACCATTATCCCCAGCCAGCGCGGCAGGTCGTGAAACTGAACCAGCACCAGGTAGCCCAGAGCCACCAGGAAGGTTGCGGACAGCAGGTTGAGGTTCAGGGCGGTGAATTGCCGGGTTTCCTGCCGCAGCGCTTCGTCGGGCAGCATGGCGCCGAGCCGGCGCAATACCAGGTTCAGGCTCGCGAGGAAAAGCAGGGCGGAAAATGTTAGCAGCAGCACCATGGTGAAGAAGAACCCGTTCGCAGGTATCTTGTTCCACCAGTAGAGAAACGGGCTGAGGAAGAGGTTGACCAGGCTCAGCAGTCGCGCGCGGTCGAGCGCCGAACGCCATACCCGCTCTTGCTTTTGAAAATCGCCCAGTTGCCAGAGCCCGAACGCGAGCAGGCCGGTCGCCAGGAGGGGCGGCCCGATCCCGAGTGATTTCATGACGTCGCCTCTGGCCGCGTAGAAACAGACCAGGAGCGTGATCGGCAGCCCCCAGAACAAAGCCGACAGCCCGCGCACGAGCCGGCCCAGCGAGCGCAACAGTTCGGCGTTAGGAGCGGGCTCAGTCAAAAGCTCAGGTAAGTGTATGCCTTAAGCCCCCGTTCGTAGTCATCAAGCAGGCGCATGGCCTCGGAAGGCTTCATGCGGTCAGATTTGATGGCCTCGTCAATTTGCGCCTTCATCTGCCGCTTGAGTTCATTCTCATCGTATTGCACCGAGGCCAGGCATTGGACGATGGTGCTGCCCTCGATGATCTCCTCGACATAGTAGCCGGCCGGCTCATCGGGATCGAGGAAGACGTGGACCTCGTTGACCCGCCCAAAGAGGTTGTGAAGGTCGCCCATGATGTCCTGGTACGCCCCCATGAGGAAGAAGCCGATATAGTAGGGCTCGACCTGTCCGTTGCCATTGGTGTTGAGGCAGTGCAGCGGCAAGGTGTCCCGCACGTCCCGCAGGTCAACGAACTTGTTGACCTGTCCGTCGGAATCACACGTGATGTCCACCAGCGTCGCCTCGCGCCTGGGCCGCTCGTTGAGACGGCTGATCGGCATGATCGGAAACAACTGTCCGAGCGCCCAGTGGTCGAGCAGGGACTGGAAAACGGAGAAGTTGCAGAGGTACTGGTCGCCCAGGCTGTCCTCGAGCTTGCGGATTTCCTCGGGCACGTAGGCCTGGCCTTTGAAGCTCTCGACGGCTGCCCGGCTGATTTCCCAATACAGATTCTCGATCTTCGCTTTCTCCGGCAAATCCATCATGCCGAGCGTGAACATGTGCTGGGCGTCTTCCTTGCGCTCCAAGGCGTCGTGATAAGCCTCGAGCTTGTTCAGTTTCGGCAGGTTCTTCTGGATATCCAGCAACTCCTTCACCAGTGGGGAGTCGCCTTCCCCGTATTGGAAGTACTCGGCCGGGCGGATCTTCTCGATGGCGCCGAAGGCCTCGACGATGAGCACGCTGTGGTGGGCTACGATCGCCCGACCGCTCTCGCTGATAATGTGCGGGTGGGGGACCTTCTCCGTGTTGCATACATCCGCGATGTAATAGACGATGTCGTTGGTGTACTCCTGCAGCGTGTAGTTAGTTGAGCTGTCAAACGCCGAGCGGCTGCCGTCGTAGTCCACCCCCAAGCCCCCGCCGACATCCAGGTATTCGATCTGAAAGCCCATCTTGTAGAGCTTGGCGTAGAAGCGCGCGGCTTCCTGGACTGCCTTCTTGACGATGAGGATATCCGGCACCTGCGACCCGATGTGAAAATGGAGCAGCTTGAAACAGTGCGACAGGTTCTCCGCCTTCAGCATTCCGGCGGCCGCAAGCAGCTCCGCGGTGCTCAGGCCGAACTTGGCATTCTCGCCGCCGCTTTCGGCCCATTTGCCGGCCCCCCGGCTCAGCAGCCGCGCCCGGACGCCGATAAGGGGCTCGACGCCGAATTGCCGGGAGATGGTAATGATCTGCCGCAACTCCTCGAGCTTCTCGACGACCATGATGACCCGCTTCTCGAGCTTGGTGCCGAGCAGTGCCATGCGAATGAAGCTCGCGTCCTTGTAGCCGTTGCAGACGATCAGGCTGCCGGTCTGGCTCTGCAGCGCCAGGCCGGCAAATAGCTCCGGCTTGCTCCCGACTTCCAGTCCGAAATCAAACGGCTTGCCGGCGTCGAGGATTTCCTCCACCACCTCGCGCAACTGGTTCACTTTGATGGGGAATACGCCGCGGTATTTGCCCTGGTAGTCGAATTCGGCAATGGAGTTTTGAAAAGCCAGGTTGATGGACTCGACGCGGTGCCGCAGGATGTCCTGAAAACGAATCAGCACCGGGAACTTGAGCCCCCGTGCCTTGGCTTCCTCAACGACATCCGTCAGATCCACCGAGGCCCCGGCGTCCCGCAACGGTTTGGCGACGACACGCCCCGCTTCGTTTATGTCAAAGTAATCCGCGCCCCAGCGATGAATGTTGTACAGGTTGCGAGCCGCCTGGATGTCCCAAGGCTCATGGCCATCGGTCGAGTTGCTCATTTCCGTGCTTCAGAACGAGGCGAACTATAGAACTCTGCCGGGGGAATTCAATAGGTGTATTGCAAATATTTTCGCGGACGGCCGGAGGGTTAGAACGCCCAGCGTGATGCGCGATCAAAGCGAGGGGCAACAGCCCCTTGCTGGGCACCGCTGGTTGATCTCGTCACCGCTCACGTCCTGCGTATCGTGCCCCACTTCTCCCTTTGCAGCCACACTACGGTTTGATTTCATCAGCGCATGTCAAAGGCTTCTCTGGCGAGAATCGTAACCTACTGTGACCGGTTGCTGCACACGTCGAAAGTCGAGGATTACGAGCACGCGGCCAACGGCCTGCAGGTCGAGAACGGCGGCGCGGTGACGCGCATCGCCGCCGCGGTGGATGCGAGCCTGGCCACCGTCCGGCTGGCCGTGGAAACCCGCGCGAACCTTCTGGTGGTGCATCACGGTCTCTTTTGGGGGCCGACCCACCCTTGGACCGAGAAGCGCTACGAACTCCTGCAGTGCTTAGTCCGAAACAACCTGGCCGTCTATAGCTCGCACCTGCCGTTGGACGCTCATCCCCGGCTGGGCAACAACGCGCAGCTTTGTGCTGCCCTCGGTCTGAAGCGCTTGCGCCCGTTCTTCTTCGATCACGGCTTATTCATCGGCTTTCAGGCCGGCGCCAGAATCCCCCGGTCAAAACTTGTTGCGAACCTGCAACGCGTAACGGGCGCACGGCCCCGGTTGATCCCCGGCGGCCCCCAAGTCTGCCGCCACATCGGCGTGGTCAGCGGCGGCGCCGGCGGCGATTTGAAGAGAGCCGCCGAGGAGGGTGTGGATACTTTCGTTACCGGAGAGGGGCCGCATTGGACCTATGCCCTCGCGGAAGAGCTGGGCGTGAACGTCCTTTACGGCGGACACTACGCGACCGAGACCTTCGGCGTGAAGGCGCTGGCCGCCCATTTGGCCGCCAGGTTCAAGCTCCCCTGGACCTTCGTGCATCACCCGACGGGTTTGTAGCTTCTGACGCAGACCTCGGCCGGTGCGAATCGGCGCCCGTCGTTCTCAACCCGTCGCACCCTTCGCGCCCGCCAGAGGAACTGGCCTTGCCTGAAGGCCGCCTTGCACATTTTCCGCTTTGCGTTCTGGGCCGCCTCACCCTTAATCTCTGCGGATGAAGATTGTGTTAGCTTACTCGGGCGGACTGGATACCTCGGTCATTCTGTCGTGGCTGAAGGAAACGTATGACGCGGAGATTATCACGTTTTGCGCCAACATCGGCCAGGAAGAGGAACTCAAGGGGCTGGAGGCCAAGGCCAGGCGCACCGGGGCGTCCAAGTGTTACATCGTTGATCTGGAGGAGGAGTTCGCGCGCGACTTCATCTTCCCGATGATCCAGGCGGGTGCGATCTACGAGAGCCAGTATTTGCTGGGCACCAGCATTGCGCGGCCGCTGATCGCCAAGGGCATGATCGAGATCGCCAGGAAGGAAAAGGCCGAAGCCCTTGCTCACGGCGCCACTGGCAAAGGCAACGACCAGGTCCGCTTCGAGCTGACCGCCGCGTGCCTGGCACCGGCGTTGCAGGTGATAGTCCCGTGGCGCGACGCCCGGTTCCGGGACCAGTTCCCCGGCCGCGCGGAGATGATCGCCTACTGCGCGAAGAAGAAGATCCCTGTCCAGGCCTCGGCCAAGAAACCTTACTCGATGGACCGCAACCTCTTGCACATTTCCTTCGAGGCGGGCATCCTCGAAGACCCTTGGATGGACGCCTTCGCTCCGAAGAACAAGGACATGTTCAAGCTGAGCGTCGCGCCGGAGGACGCGCCGGACAAAGCCGAATACGTCACGCTGGAGTTCAGGAAAGGCAACTGCGTCGCCGTTAACGGCAAGGCGCTGAACCCTCTGGGGGTCATGCGGGCGCTCAATAAGCTCGGCGGCAAGCACGGCGTCGGACGCGTGGACCTGGTCGAGAACCGCTACGTGGGTATGAAATCGCGCGGTGTGTATGAGACGCCCGGCGGGGCGATCCTGCACTTCGCTCATCGGCAGATGGAGACGTTGACAATGGACCGCGAGGTCATGCACCTGCGGGATTCGCTGATCCCGCGCTACGCGGAACTGGTGTATTACGGCTACTGGTTCGCGCCGGAGCGGCTGGCGCTGCAGGCCTACGTGACCGAAAGCCAGAAGAACGTCACCGGCACCGTGCGGGTGAAGCTCTACAAAGGCAATATCATGTGCGCCGGCCGGAAATCCCCGGTCAGCCTCTACAACCCGGCCATCGCGACGATGGAAGCCGACCCGACGAAGGCCTACAACCAGGACGACGCCACGGGCTTCATCCGGCTGAACGCCCTGCGGCTGAAGGTCGCGGCAAGGGTCCTGCGGAAGAAGTAATACCTCGGGCTTCCTTGTTGGACCAGCCCAGCCGGTGAGGTGCGCTCGGTGCGGCCCGCGGTTTGGTGTCGCTTGGCCGGAAGAGGCACGCGCACTTCACTTCTCAAACTGGAAGGCATATAGGTCTGCGTTCCGCAGGAGGCACTTTAAGCGAACCGGCTTGCCCTCGAGCCTGCTTACATCCGCGTTGCCGCCCCAACGCACAACGCGGTTGATCTCGTTGGCGGTGTGAATGAGGTCGCATTGGCCCGGGGCGAATCCCTCGATGGGCGAGCCCTTCTCGTCCAGGATCCCCACCCGCACGAGGCCCGTCGCCGAGGTGTCCACGTTGAGCACCAGCTTGCTACCGGCAAACACCAGCGGCGGTGTGGTGAATTGGCCGCCTGCGTACACCCCGCGCGCGGAGGTAAATCCGTCGCGGCGTGAGATCAGCCGGCTCACGCAGGCGATGTTCTGTGTCGCCCCCAAACCCTGCTGCATGAGGATGCGCTTGTTCTGCTCGTTGCGGTCCCACCCGTGCAGCCAATCGCCCGCCCGGTAGTAGAGATACATCTCGCGGCCAGTCGTATCCGGGACCAGGCCCCAGAACGTGCGGGCGCAACCCCAGTCAAACTCGCCTTTCATGCCGAGCGGGACAAGGGGCCGCCGATTATATCGCTCCCAGTTGACGCCGTCACGGCTCGCGGCGAACTGAGTGTCAAGCGGCCCGGCATTGGCGGGCGTTTGCCTGGCAAACTCCGGCAAAATGCCTGAGTAGTGGTAGTAGGCTGTCGGGAACATGAAATAGGCTTTGTCCGCCCACGGGTACTTGACGGCTGCGCTTACATAGAAGTCCACCGCTGGCAGGCCGTCTTCCTTCAGGTCCTGGTCGTCCGGCTGAAACACGACCCGCATATCCTGCACGACCGGGAAGCCGCCGAGCCTTTCGGACTCGCCGCGAGCGATGCTCCGCGCCCGCCCCCGCTGCTCGGGGCGGTTGAACCGCACATACGCAACATATTTCCGCAGCGCGTCATCCCAGAAGATCACATTCTGGGAGTCCAGGTGGCTGAGCTTCTCGTCCGGGCGCGCCGTGATGACCGAGGGGTGCGTCAGCTTCCAGTGGACGCCGTCGCCGGAGGAATACACGCGTATGCCTGTACCCTCCGGACCGAACCGGCAGACCATGCGAAACCGCTCGCCCGCAGGCGCATTCGGATCGAGGAAGACCATCCCGCCGTCCTGTCCGAGGATCACGCCGTTGGCCCGGTGGCCGAATACAATGTTGTTCTTGCGGCTGCCGGCATATTCGACCAGTCCGACTTCCGGCTTGGTCCAGCGGATGCCGTCAATCGAAGTGGCATAGCAGATGGACCCGTTGGTGTGCCCCGTGTCCCACTGCGTCGAGTCCATTGCATGGTACCACATGTGGTAGGTCGTGCCGTCGAAGAGCGCGCTGCTGTACGGCCCAATGCCGCCCTTCTCCCACGGCCCCTCGGGCTTGACGGTCATCTCGCCGCTCTTGCGCGGCCGATGCACGACAATTTCCACGCCCTTGGCCTCGGCCAGGAAGGTCCGGTCAATAAAGACCTGGCGGTGGTCGCCGATCTCGATCGGCGAGGCGAGGCTGGTTGTCGCCACAATTGCAGTCAGTAAACCTGTCGGGGTGTATTTCATTATGGAGTGGCCATTCATGGCGTTATATCTTGAGCCGGTTACTGGCTTGTTGAATAGACCAGCCAGGGCGATGTGGCGATATAGAAACGGAGGCTGAGCGAGGTCTTCATTGGCAACACTCACCGCTGGGGCTACCCTCCCGGTTGCAAACTATGAAATACCGACCATTGGCTCTGCTCTGCGCGATGGCGCTCCCCGGCACGGCCTTCTTTGCCGCCGCCGCAGAACCCAACGCCCCGCGCCCCAACATCCTCTTCGTTCTTGCCGACGATCACCGCGCGGATGGGATCGGCGCGCTGGGCAACCCGCACCTCAATACCCCCACGCTCGACAAGCTTGTCGAACAGGGCGTCTCGTTCTCCCGGGCCTACGTAATGGGCTCGATGGAAGGCGCGGTATGCTGCCCGAGCCGGTGCATGATCCAAACCGGCCGCTCGCTCTTTCACCTGCCCAAGACGAACCTGCGCAAGGGCTATGCCGAATTCGCCGCCGCCATGAAGGACAAGACCGAGGGGCCGGATTGGTCGCTCCTGCCGCGCGTCATGCGGGCCAACGGCTACGCCACCTTTCACATCGGCAAACGCGGCAACGAATGCGTCCCGGCTCTGGACTCCTACGACCTGGACATCACCCACAACGACCCTCTGCCCGAGGAGCGCGCCCGCTCCAGCCAGGTCCACGCCGACGGCGTGATTGACTATCTTCGCAATCCGAAGGCCGGTCAGCCGTTCTTCATCTACCTCGCGCCCCCCGTGCCACACGACCCGCGCGTGGCGGCCAAGGAGTTCATGGAAATGTACCAGCCCGCGGACATTCCGCTGCCGGCGGCTTTCCTGCCCGTGCACCCATTCGACAACGGGGAGATGACCGTGCGCGATGAACAGTTGGCGCCCTGGCCGCGCACGCCGGATGTCATTCGACGCCACCTGGCGGACTATTACGCGTGCATTACCGGCTTGGATCATCACTTGGGCCGCATCCTCGATTGCCTCAAAGATCTCGGCCAACTAACCAACACGGTGCTCATCTTCGCCGGCGACAACGGCCTTTCCCTCGGCGAGCATGGTCTGATGGGGAAGCAGAATCTCTATGAGTTTGGCGGCATGCACGTGCCGCTGGTCATCGCCGGTCCCGGCATCAAGCACGGGCAGTGTGACGCATTTGTCTATCTCTACGACTTGTTCCCTACGATCTGCGACCTGGCCCAGGCCCCCGTTCCAGCCTCAGCCCAGGGCCAGAGCCTGGTCCCGCTCCTTACTGGCCGGCCAGTGAAACAGCGCGAATACTTGCTCACCGCTTACAAAGACGTGCAACGCGCCGTGCGCACCGACCGGTGGAAACTCCTCCGCTACCCGCGAGTGGACCAGACCCAACTCTTCGACCTGCGGAGCGACCCGCATGAGCTGAACAACCTCGCCGCCAAACCCGAATCCGGCGCCAGGGTCAAGGAAATGCTTGCCCTGCTCGCCAAAGCCCAAAGGGAATTCGGCGACACTTGCCCGCTCACCATCGCCAACCCCCGGCCTTCCAAGTGGTCCCCGCCTGACAGGCTGCCGGCCAAGAAGGCAAAGACCGGCTCCTGACCGTCGGCCAACGAGCTTGCGCCTTGCGGAGCTTCAGCCAACCGTCCCGGCAGTGGTGCCGTGTTGATGGCTCGATGATGGCTTGATGTTTCGAAGGTCCTTCGAAGGGTGTTCGAAGGGCGTTCGAAGGGCGTTCGAAGGGCGATTGATGATTTTGCACCTGTTTGCTGGCCATGCGCGGCCTCCGCGCCCGGCCTTTAGACCAGGCTGTTGTCCAGGTCTCCGCCTGACGCGTGTTCCAGCAAACGCTCCGGGAGCACTCATGGGTACGCATCTTGTTACTACCACCGCTCTCGGCGATCGGGACATGCGCGGAGCGCGGCTGTCCTCAGCCGCAGCACGTGCGTGAGGGAGCGGCTTTCGGGACAACGGGGCAGGCCCGCATTGTCGGGGCTGCTGCGGCTGAGGACAGCCGCGCTCCGGTGGCGGTGTCGAGATGCGCTCCACTCATGTCGCGACGGTGGTTTGCGGTTGACTCCTCCACTGCGAGTCCCGACCCTGTGAAAGGATCTCCATGCTCGCATATTTTTGGATAGCAATTGGCGGGGCGCTGGGCAGCGTAGGCCGCTACTGGTTTTCCGGCGTCGTCGCGCGGCACTTTGGCGAAACGTTCCCCTGGGGCACGTTGCTGGTGAATGTTTCCGGCTCGCTCGTGATCGGTTTCTTCGCCACGCTGACCGGGGCCGATGGCCGGTGGCTGGTGCCTGCCTGGTTCCGGCAGCAATTCTTCATGCTCGGCCTGTGCGGCGGCTATACCACCTTCTCTTCCTTCAGCCTCCAGACTCTCAACCTGGCGCAGGAAGGTGAATGGCTTTACGCGACCGCGAACGTCGCGCTTTCCGTCCTCACCTGCCTGGCCGCCGTTTGGCTCGGCCATCTGTTGGCCGCCGCGCTTAACGCTTCTCCGCGATGAACTGCCGCTCCGCCTTCGATGTTGGTTGTTGGATGTTGGATGTTCGATGTTCCCCATCCCACTTCCCTACCTCAACCCGCCTCTGCGCCACCCTGCTCTCCTGATATGCAAATCCCTCACGAAGCCGTTCTCCTGCGCGTCTTCATCGGTGAAAGTGACCGCTGGGAACACAAGCCGCTCTACGAAGCCATTGTCCTCAAAGCGCGCGAAATGCACTTGGCCGGCGCCACGGTGCTGCGCGGGCCGATGGGTTTCGGCAAATCCAGCCGCCTGCACACTGCCAAGATTCTCCGGCTTTCGGCGGACCTGCCGCTGGTGATCGAGATCGTGGACAGCGAGGAGAAGATTCAGTCCTTCCTGCCCGTGCTCGACAGGATGATGGGCGGTGGCCTCTTGACGATGGAGAAGGTGAAAGTGATCGAGTATCGAGCTGGAGCAGGGGCTTCGGCAGTCGAGACCTAGACTGCGGCGGCATGGCGCAGGAACGGCAGGGCTTGACTTTCTGGCATTCCCAGGCACACTCAGCCCCCTGATTCCAAATCGGAGGTTGTGGCCGCAGCCCCTTTGATGTGGGGCCGCATCGTGCGAGCTTGAACTTGCGGCTATTTCGACCCGGTTTGGCAGAGATTTGTTATGCAGCATATACGCAATATCGCCATTATCGCCCATGTTGATCACGGCAAGACCACGCTGGTGGATTGCCTGCTCAAGCAGTCGGGCACGTTTCGCGCCAACCAGGCCATCGCTTCCGAGGAACGCATCATGGACTCGATGGACCTCGAACGGGAGAAGGGCATCACCATCAAAGCCAAGAACGCCGCGTTCAAGTACAAGGATTACCACGTCAACATTGTGGACACGCCCGGCCACGCGGACTTCGGCGGCGAGGTCGAGCGCATCATGAACATGATTGACGGTGTGCTATTGGTGGTGGATGCCGCAGATGGCCCGCAGGCGCAAACGCGGTTCGTCCTGCGCAAGGCGCTGGAAGCGGGCGCCAAGCCGATTGTCGTGATCAACAAGATTGACCGCGAGAACGCTGATCCGCACGCGGTGCTGGACGCCGTGTGGGACCTCTTCATCTCGCTGCACGCCACCGACGAGCAGATGGATTTCCCGGTGATTTACGCCAGCGCCCGGGACGGCTACGCCAAGACGGACCTTAAACACGTCACCGGCACCATGGAGCCGCTGTTCGACGCGATCATTAAGCACATCCCGCCGCCGCGGGCGCATGCGGGGGAAGGCTTCAAACTGCTCGCCGCCAACCTCGACTATTCGGATTACCTGGGCCGAATTGCCTTCGGGAAGATCTACAGCGGCAAGGTGAAGGTGGGCGACACCTGCGTCTGCATCCACGGCGACGGGCACAAGAGCACCGCCAAGATCACGGCCATCTTCCACTTCGAGGGCCTGAAGCGAATTGAAGTTCCCGAGGCGCACGCGGGGGATGTAGTCGGGCTCACCGGGTTCGAGGATGTCTTCATCGGGGAGACGATTACCGACTCGGAAGGCCGTCCGCCGCTGCCGTTTGTGCCGATTGATCCGCCGACCATCCAGATGCAGTTCGCGGTCAACGACGGACCGCTCGCGGGCATTGACGGCCAGCTCGTCACCGCCCGACACATTTGGGAACGGCTGGTAAAGGAGGTCCGCACCAATGTCGCGCTGCGCATCGAGCAGACCGATGCGCCGAATATTTTCAACGTCAGCGGACGGGGTGAAATGCAAATCGCCATCCTGGTCGAGCAGATGCGCCGGGAAGGCCACGAGGTGCTGGTCTCGCGTCCCGAGGTGATTTATCGGAAGGACGCAAAGGGCAACCAGTTGGAACCGATCGAGAAGCTCTACCTGGAAATACCCAAGGACAACATGGGTGTGGTGCTCGAGAACCTGGCTGGGCGCAAGGGCGAGATTACTTCCATGAGCCACCACGGGGACCAGGTCAGCATCGAAGCGCTCATCCCGATGCGCGGCTTGATCGGCTTCGAGACCGACCTCGTGAACCAGACGCGCGGGTTGGGAGTCATGAGCCACCTCTTCCACGAATACGGCCCCGACCGGGGTGAAATCGCCGCGCGCAAGAATGGATCACTCGTCAGCATGGAGAGCGGGCAAGCCATGTCCTACGCGCTGAACATGATCCAGGAACGCGGCCGCCTGATGATCGAGCCGGGCGACGCGATTTATGTCGGCATGATCGTCGGCGAAAACGCGCGAGAGAACGACATCCCGGTCAATCCCTGCAAGGCGAAGAAGTTGACCAACATGCGCTCGCAGGGCGACGGCAAAGGCATCCAGCTCAATCCCCCACTCAAGATGTCCCTCGAACGCGCTCTTGAGTATATCGGCCCGGACGAGTATGTGGAAGCGACCCCGAAGAACCTGCGGCTGCGCAAGAAAATACTCGGCACGGTGGAGCGCAAACGCGCCGCGCAAAGCCGCGCGGCTAGAGTGGTGACGGAATAGACCCCTCTGCCCCGCTGCCGAGTAGGCAGCCGGTGCCAGACCCCTTGGTGCTCGATTAGCGGGCGACGCCCGTTCCGTCGCAGGCCGGGCAGACCTCGGCGGGTGCGTTGCGGATCAGGTGGTAGATGTAGTCCTTAAGCTTGGCCCGACGCATCTTGAGTTGCTCGATCTCCTGATCCGTGGCGAAATCAATCTCCTCTTCGATGCGGTAGATTTCGTCATCCAAGCGGTGATACTCGCCGTAGATGTTGCGAAAGTGGTCGTCAGAACCCTTGAGTCGGCGGATGGTCTCGCGATGCTCCGGGAACTCGCGCAGAATGGGATGATGCAGGTCCATGGGAGTGGTCTCCTGTTTTAGGTTTAGAACTGGGCTAGGTGGTTTGTGGGAACCGCGCCGGCACAAGAACAGGCTCGCCAAAGGCTGCTCTGGCGTCGGAAACGAGAATTGGCCCAGTTGGTCACAAGGTCCGGCGCCCCACCTTCGGTATCGGCTTCGAGGCATCGGCTTGCTTCGCGTCTCATCAATTCCATTCGCGGTCGTGCCGCAGTTGGCGGCTTGTTAGCAATCTACGCAAGATTTGGTCGCCGTAAAGCGTTTCTTTTGCCGCTCATTGCGGGTCCTCGATCCGTGACGATACGGAAGCAAGCACTCACGGCTACCGTCCGGCGAATCTGACTGACTTGAACCTGGCTGTTCTCACGCTGCGGCCTGGCCGCCAAGCCCCAGGCAGGCGTCGAATCAGCCGCCGGCGGTGGGTTTGCCAGCGTACTCGATGCCGACCAGGCACACGTCGTCGGCGAAGCCTTTATCCGCCGAGAACCGTCGCACCTCGGCGAGGATCTCATCAAACAATTGCGCCGCTGGAAGCTGGGCGCGCTGTTGGACGCCGGCGACCAGCAATGCCTGGGAATAAAGGGTTTCATGCCGGTCCTGGACCTCGTAGAGTCCATCGGTGAACAGCATGACCAGGTCTCCCAGGCTGAGGTTTACGTCCGTAGTTTGATAGGCCGAGCGTTCAAAGAGCCCCAGCACCGGCTGGCTGGCGCCCGCGGCATTGGCCAGCGGCACGACCTGGCCGGCACTCCGGCGTATGTGCAGCGGTTTGGGATGACCGGCGTTGGCATACCGCATCCTGCCCGTCTGCCAGTTGGCCACCAGGTAGAAGGCGGTAGTCAGCATCGGCGAGCCGGTGTGCTTGAGGATGGCGTGGAGGTCGGAGTTGAGCTTGTTCAGGAACTGGCCCGGGTCTGTGGCGAAGGGCTTCAATTCTTCCGCCAGCGCGCGGACCATGGCGGTGACCAGCGCCGAGCGGACCCCGTGTCCGGCAACGTCGCAAATGAACACGCCCGCCTCGTCCTCGGAGAGCGCGGAGACGGCAAAGAAGTCCCCGCCCACACTGCCCGCAGGCAGGTAGCGGTGCGTGAACTGAAAAGCGCTTTCGGTCTGAGCCACTGAGTGCGGAAAGGTCGGGTATTGCTGCGGCAGCATGGTGAGCTGAATCTCCCGAGCCATCTTCAGGTCCTCCTCCATTTGCGCGTTCCGGGCTCGCAGTTCCTTGCGGCTTTGGGTCAGCAGGGCGTTCACGCGGCGAATCTTCTCCTCCGCCATCCGCTGTTGGGTAATGTCCCAGAAGATGCCTTGCAGCCCCATGATCTGGCCGTCGGCTCCGCACAGCGGCGTCTTGACGACCTGGACGTAGATCTTGTCGCGGCCCGGCGGCTGATGTTCCTCGACAGTGCTATAGGGGTGGCCGCTCTCCAACACCCGCCGGTCGTCGCGCTGATACTTCTCCGCCAGCTCTCGCGGGAAGAAATCGAAGTCGGTCTTCCCGACAATTGCCTCCAGGCTGCGGCCGAGACTTCTGCAGAACTGCTGGTTGGCGAAGGTGAAGCGTCCCTGGAGGTCCTTGCGGAAGATGTTCTGCGGCAGTGTCTCGACCAGTGAATGGTACAGGGCTTCGGAATTGCGCAGGTTCTCCTCCGCCTGGCGGCGCTGCGTGATGTCCTCGACCGTTCCCTCGTAGTAGAGCAGGCGGCCATTGGCCGCGCGATTGGCGCGACAGTTCTCCGAGATCCAGATGACCGACCCGTCTTTGCGATAGACCGGCGACTCGAATTCCGTGAGAGTGTCATTCTCCTGCATCAGGCGGATGAACTCCTCGCGCCGGCCTTCCTCGACATAGAGGTGCCGGCCGATGTCGGTCAGGCCCTGGATCAGCTCCTCGGGGGAAGCGTAGCCATAGATGCGGGCCAGCGCGGCATTGGCCATCAAATAACGCCCGTCGGGTGTGGTCTGGAAGATTCCTTCAACCAGGTGGTCGAAGACGCCGTGATACTTTTCCTCCGCCCCCAGCAGCGCCAGCTCCATGCGATGCCGCTCGATGGCGTAGCGGATCGAGCGCTCCAGCCAGCCCGGGGTGAGCTGGCTCTTGGCCAAGTAATCCTGGGCCCCCGCATGAACGGCCTCCAAGGCGACGATCTCATCGTCGGGTTCTCCCACAGCCAGGATGGGCACTTGCGGCGCCAGAGCTTTGACCAACGGGATGTTCGCCAGGCCCGCGCCATCGGGCACAAAAATATCGAGCAACACGCCGTCGAATAGGTCCTGACTCAGCGCCGACAATCCGGTGCTCAGGTCCGGCACCGACTGCATCTGGGTGGGAAGGTCACGGGCCTGGCCAAGCATTTCGCCCAGGTAACGGGCGAAAGCGGGGTCGTGCTCAATGAGCAATATCTTCAACTGCCCCGGTGGCATTAAGCTTCCTCGAGCTGCTAAGACCCGTTCCGCGCGCGATAGAACAGGTAACGGTTGGTGGTCGAGCGCGGATCAACGATGTGAACCTGGCCGGGCGGGTTGTTGGTGGTGAGCAAAGTCTGCCACTGGTTCGGGCGCAAGGTGCTGCTGTATTCCACGGTCAAGGTTTGGCCCGCCTGTGAGATCACGTCGAAGCTGAACATGCCTCCGATCCAGGCGGGGTTCGCCAGCATCGGTGGATTCTCGGACGAGGTGGTGAAGGTCCCGCCAGTGTACCCAGTCAGTAGCTGTCCCGCTGGGTTCTGGCCACTTACACTCCACAGGATGTTCCGGTTTATCGGGAACGCCGGGGTCGGCGTGCAGGTCAACACGGTGTTGCCGGCGCTCCAGGCAATAGATGTCGGCAGATACTCGTAAGGAGCCGAAGCGACAAAATAGGCTATCGTCAGACTGGTATTCATGGGTTCACTGAAGGTGATCACCACCGGCGCGGCGGGCGAAACACCTATGGCGCCGGCTGGAGGCACAGTCGAAACAATGGTGGGGGCAGCGTGAATCCGCCCCAAGGACATCAGCAAGAATAGCACGGCAAGAAGCCGGGCCGAATAACCGCGCCCGAGCGGGAAAGGAATGAGGTTCATAATGATCTTAACGTTCTTAGTCGCAACAACTGGCTCACCGCCGCTTCCATCGCTCCCGGCCCTGACCGCAGAGCCGGCGCGCGGGACATGCCCTGATTCCCATCTGCCACCGTTGGGTGATCCATAGTAGAGTGATCGTAGTTTCCTGCCACCGACGCAAGGCGATTCTTACGTGTCTGCCGCCGGAGCCCCTCGTGACGGGATTTGGTTCCCCGCTAGTTCCGGTGGAATAAGGCCGGGGCAAACACACCTCTGTCACTCCTGGACTTGCAGCTTGGAAAGAGCCTCGTTACCTCGGCTGCTACCTTTTTAACTGCTACCTTTTTAACTTGCTGCCAGGGGGCGCTATCCTGAAACCGACTTGAACGCCTCGCGGAGGCGCTTGCCTTTGTCCGGATTCACCATCTGCACGTAGGCGATCATGCCTCCCAACCAATGCTCGAAGCCCTCGCGTTGCTCGCGATTCTGGGCGGCCAATCCCTCCTTTTGCGCGTGATGCAGAATCGCGCGCAACCGTTTCGTGACACGCCGCGGCACGTTGGGCCGCTTGTTCACCACGATGCCTGTAACCGTCTGACGCCGCCCCGGCCGTTGCACACGCGTCTTCTTCTCGTTCACGACCAGGCTCTCATCGTAAGCGATGTGCCGAACACGCGCCAACAGGTAGCCTGTCTTTGCGGCGACCTCGCCGTCGCCGCTGAAGGTCAGATCGTCGGCATACCGAGTGTAGGTAAACCCTAGCTTCTTAGCCAATCCAGCGAGGCGCGAGTCCAGTCGGCGGGCGAGCAGATTGCTTAGAGCAGGACTGGTGCAGGCGCCCTGGGGCAAACCGCGCGGTCCGGTCGCGACGAACAATGCTTTGCCGTTGTATTCCACCTTGCGGCGCGGGCACTCGGTGCAGAGTAATGCGAGAATCGTCGCGACCGCGGGGGAATAGCCCAGGTCCTGAAATATCCCCTTCACGCGCGGGAACGTGATGGAAGGGAAGAAATCCTTGAGATCCAGGTTCAGGACCGTCGCGCGGCCCACATGGGGCACGGCGTTGCTCATCGTGCCGCGCCCGGGGACAAAGCCATGGGCGGCGTCGTGCGTCGGTATCTTCTCGAGTAGGTGCATCAGGATCCACTGCTGTGCCGCAGCCAGATCGTGATGGGGGGCAGCGAGCTCGCGCATGCCGCCGCTCTTCTTGGGCACCTGGAACCGAACGTAGTGCGTGACGGTCGCGGCTTCCGAGTGGAAGGCCAGCCAGCGCAGGCGCGGAATGGTGAGGTTCAATGCCTTCGCGAGATCTGCCGGAGCAGCGAGCACCGGCAATTGCAGGCGCTGCAGCTTTTCCACGTTCGCCCGCCGGTCCGCCAGGCCGCCGGACACGCCCCGGCCCAGGAAGACAATGTCCGTCTGTTTGCGGCGCGCGACATCCTCGGCGTGGCAGCGTTTGCGTTCGGCCGCTTCGGCCTGCTTCTGTTCCTTGCGGCGCTTGCGTTCCTCCGCGTCGAGCTTCACCGCTTCGTCAGCGATGGAGGCGGCCTGCGCCAGGTCGGGCCGCAGCTTATCCATCTGAGCACCGACTTCATGAATCTCCACCAGTTGTTCGGGTGTCAGCAGGCCGAGCCCGACCATGCCGCGGTCAATGAGGGCGGTGCGTCCGTCGCTGACCGGCGGAATCAAATCGCGCCGGCCAAACCACGGATTGCGGAAGAGCGAGCCCACCTGGAAGGCTGCGCGGCGGCGGACCTGGTCGCTCGTGAGCGGGGTGAACTGCCCGGGATCGAGGTTGAGTTTGCGAGGGGTCTTGGCTTGTGTGCGCTGCGTTGGAACGGGTGGCGGACGCTGGGCGCCGGGCACACTTGGAATGGGCGGCACCGCCGGCCGGGACGCACCCGGACCGCCGAACAACTTGCCGAGCCAGGAAAAAAGTCCCATGGTCTAGTGTAGCGCAGGCGTCTCGCCTGCGAGTTGGGGCGGCGTCCCGCCGCCCGCGGGTGGCGACGATGTGCCGAGCGAGACGCTCGGCAAACGCGCAGGCGGGACGCCTGCGCTACGTTGATGGGAAGGGCGTGCGCGTTTTGACTTCATACTCAGGACCAAGGTCGTTCACCAAGGCCCGTCGCACTCATAGTGCGGTGGGAACCCTTGGGTTGTCCTGGCCGACGCACTATGAGTGCGACGGGCCAAACGAACAACGGCCTTGGGGACGCATGGGTAGGCATTCGCAACCGCGGCGGAACACCGCAGCATGATAGGCTCAAAAGCCACGCACGGCCCTTCCCAAATTCTTGTTGCGAGCCAGCCTCCATTCTAGGTCGCGGTAAAGCTCTTGAGCTGTTGATACCAGCCCGCGAGCGAGTTGGCAACTGCTGATTCCTTCTCGCGCATGGCCAGCGTCCGCAACGCCAGGAGGTGGCGGCACGGACCCGCGCGAATCCCAAACTTGAAATGATGCGAGCAAACGCATTTGCCCCGCTTGATCAGGCCATCCGAGTTGAGGAACAGCTCGACCGGTTTCCCTTCGGCGACACCCGTGACCAGGAACCCCGCGGCAGCCGGGGTCCGTGACTCCACCTTTGCATTCTTGCGCAACAGGATTTCTTTCGACGCCGCCAGCTCCGGGTTCTCCGGTCCGAGCTCGGCCTCACCAAGCGCCATCGGCATGATCTGACGCCAGCGATAGACGCCGTTGGGCAGGTCGTGAATCAATTGGCCGGTATGGGCGAGGTGGTTCAACGCCGCCGCGGTTTGCGCCGGTTGGCCTCCGCACGCGAGATCCACGTCCGCGAAAGCAGCCGCACGCCGGCCCTGCATGAACCGCGCCACTTGCGATATCAGGTCCGCCGACGGTTGGGCGGGCGGCGCGAGCAGGTCCAGCGCGGAGCCGCGCGTCCAATCGTTGGTGGTCCAGCCGCTCAGGCCGAGCGTCAGTCTCATGTCGCCCATGTCGGCGACCCAGAAACTCGGCAACCCCGTGCCGAGCAGATGCACCTGGAATTGCGTCGCCAGCGGCAGCACGCGCGCGAGCGCCAGCAGCCGTTGGCGCCCCCAGATCCGGATGGACTCGCTGCTCGTTCGCAACGGCTCGCCATAGACCGGCACGCGCTGCTCCCACGGCTCAAGCACCAGCGCGGGCGGCTTGCCGGCGACCATCTCAAAGCGTAACGCGCGCGGACTCTTGCGGGCCTTGTGCCGCTTGAGAAATGCCAGGATGGAATAGACCGCCTCACGCGTCAAAGTCACCCGGCGCGCCGGCAAGGTCATGGCCGCCTGCGTTTGCATGAATCCGCGCAGCCAGCCATCCGGCAGGTCAATCTTCTCCTCGCGATAATCGGCGTTGCCCGCGGTCGCCACCGTAAAGCCCGCCGGATCAACCTTGAACCGTGTCTCGCGGTAGGAGCGCAAGGACTGAAAGTGATGGAACAAGTCCCACGAGTAATCCACGTTGGTGGTGCCCAGCCGCGTTTCGGCGGATTTGCCGAACGCAGTCTCGCGGTTCACCGTGAGGCAGCCGTAGCTCGATTCGTCGGCGGAGAAGCATTCAAAGAAGACTACATCCTCCGCGACGGTGATAACGGGGTCGCAGGGCATGAGCATCCGCCAAAGCTGCGGGTCGTTCTTCAGCAGGTAGCTGGCATACTTCTGCCGCGCGTTCCAATACATCCTGCGGAAATGGCCAAACTGCTTTTCCAGGTCCGGCGGCACCGGTTCTTCACGGCGGCCAAGGATCTCCTTCTTTGCCTCCTGGTAAGTCTGCTGGCGCAGCGACGCGACGCGCGAGCGCTCGGATTTCTTCCACTCCTCGTAAGCCGTTTTGTCGCGCGGTTTGAACCGCAAGTCGCTGATGACGACATCATGCAGCGCCGATATGGCCTCGCGGAAGCGCAATGGTTGCAGCAGCGGTGCGTCGAAGGAAACCGATTCGCGTGCAAGGTTCGGCGCCAGGCTGAGCAACTGTCCACCCGCAATCGGGCTCAGCGTGCTGTGGCCCAGGTAGGCAAACTGGATGTTCACGCGCCCGCCTCCTCCAATTTCAGCTCCGGCAGCAAGCGACGAACGGCCTCGGCCAGGGCTGGCTGGGCCTCGACCACACTGACCACGGCCGCCAGGCCGGCTCGCGCTTCCGGTCCCCTCACCGAGCGCACCGCCACCGCCAGCACCGGCAAAAGCGATTCCACGCGTGCCGGGTTTTCGACAATGGCATGCGCGATTTGCTGAACGGCCTTCGCTTTCTGGCGTCCGCCGCGGTGCACCCCGAGCAGCACCGAGCGCCAGATGCTTTCCAATTGATTCGGGTCAGCGCCGGGCAGTTCGGTCTGCCGCTGCAGGTAATCAACCACGCGCAAGCGCAAATCGTCGTGGGGAGTTTCCGCCAGGCGACTCCAAAGGCTCGGGTCTGGCAGGCCCGGCGAGTCGTTGAGCAGCCAGGTCCAGGCCGCCATGCGGGTCTCGGAGAGCATGCTGTCGAAGAACCGGATGACCTGCTCGACGGAATAATTCTCCGGCTTGCCCAGGATGCCCAAGGCCCATTTCGTCAGTTCAGTGGAGACGGCGGCACACTTTGCGTTGGCCAATTCCGCAATCTGCTCACGGTCCATTGACGAGCTGATGACCCGCTCCTTGAGGTAACGCTGGCCGAGCCGGGCAACGGGCACGGGACGGACACAGGCGAGGGCGACGCATTGGGCCAGATCAAGGCGGTCACTGGAGACGTGCTTGCCAAACGCATCACAGATGCGTTGGAGTGCCTCCTCATTCTTCGTCTGGAGCAGCTTGAGCCAGGACGCAACGGGCAGCGTGGCCAGTGATGAGGACGATTCCAGGAGTTTCGCCCCGAATTGCTGCACCTCCGCCTCCTCGTGTTCGAGCAGCGCGAGAATGGTCTCCAGCGGGACCGCAAAAGCTGCGTGCTCGCGTTGGAACAGTTGCGTGGCCCAGAGCCGCACCAGACGCGCCCGCGCTTGTGTGACCAGTGCCAGCACCTTCGGCGCCGCCTCGGATCGCTTCCACACGTCGGGGAACATGGGCGCGGGCGATAGCTCGCCCAGCGTGCGCCCGTCCTTGAGCTGAATATGCGTTGCCCCGAACTCAAGCGCGTCATGCTCGCCGAAGCAGGCGTGCATCAGCGCCCAACTGTCCAGGATGTTTTCCCCGCGCTGCAGATCGCTGTCCTCGTATGCAGCCAGCGCGTTGACGATCGCGCCGAGATAGGCCGCCGGATCGCGATGGCCCAGCCACCGGAAGTATCGCCAAGCTCGGCGCCGCAAATAATAGCGCGTGCGGTACTTGAAGAGCTTTGCGCCACGCGGTGTGCGGACCCCGAAGGAGATGACCTCGCCGGTCATCGGATTGCGCGCGGAGCGATCCAGCTTTAGCGGGATGACGTCGCGCGGTGTGACGAGCTTCTCCTCTTCGTAAGCCGTCCGCGAGCGGAAATCCCAGCGCCGTTTTGTGCGGATCTGGCGCCGCACATGACGGTCGAACGCGACCAGGAAGGCCGCCATGAGCTCGTGATCCTTGTTTTCCTCGGCGTGTTTGAAGAAGCGTTTGACGATCGGCTGATGGCCCGGACAATTCAGCGGTTGCGAGAGGTAGGCCAGGATCTGTTTCCGTGCCCATGGACGCGGGTCCTTCTTCCATCGGTCAGCGAGCGCCGCCAACGACTTGGGCTGGCTCACCCGCCGAAGGGTCTCGAGGAAAAGGTCACCCTCGTTGGCGAAGTATTCCTCCGCCAGCATCATCTGACCGCGCTCATTTCCTGGAGCAGTCATCGCGTAAAGCTTGGCTGTTGGAAATAGATCATGCTACGGGTCTGAGGTCGAGTAATTCTTATGGGCGTAGCCGAGTAGCCGAATAGGGGTGCTCCCTGCCACTGCTACGAGAAGATGGGTGACGAAGGAATTCTAGAGGTCAAAGGCCCAGCGAATGGCATCTTTGATCTTCGCCACTACTGCCGGCTCAAAGCGCCCTCGTCGGTCTCTCAACTCGTGATGCTCGGCTGCCCCCAAGGCTTGCACGTTTGCATAGGACTGCAGCTTCAGCCACGGCACTCGGGGCATAGCAACTTCGTAGCGGGTGCCGCGGGATTCCTTCGTCAGCGGCACGAACAACGACAAGGCTCGGGGTGCTTGCGGGTCTTCGCGCGACCTAATCACGATGGGCCGGACCTTGCCTTCGTAACCCAGGTCCATCATATAGACCTCACCAACCTTCGGAGTCATCAAGGGCACGCAGTACCTGGTTGCGGCGCTCCCGGTCAAGCAGGGGGTCCGCCGGGGTTTCCAGTTTGAGCGGGACTTTGCCGGTGTGGGCGATTTGGGCCACGAGGATGCGGACCATTTCCGCCGTGGAGGTGCCAAGCTGGCTGGTCACCCGGTTGGCTTTATCCAACAGGGACTTCTCTATGCGGCATCGGAAGAGCACGCTCATGCTTCAATTGTGCCCCAGTGCTGCCATAAATCAAGCGCTTTCCAGCTCGAACCGCGGGATGGGATCGCGAGTCAAGGCGAACCCTTGGCAAGACTCAAACCCACCCGCCGTCACTGTCCCCGGACCCGGTAGAACGCGGCCGGGTTGGTGGGACTGACGGTCACGTTGGTGGCGGCCAGGGAACTTTGCACCGGCTGCCAAACCGGGCTGGCCAAATTCGTCGCCATCATGACCTCGTAAGGCGCGATGCCGCCGCTCCAGGACAGGACCAGGTTGGTTTGCTGGGCCGATAGGGTCGCGATGGTGGGAGCGGGGGCAGCGACCTGCAGAATCATTGTCGCGGCATCCGCCAGGCCCGATGAATCTGTCGCGCTCACCTGGAAGCGGTTCGTTCCCACGTCTGCGGAATACGGCTTGCCGGTCAGCGCCCCGTTGCCGGCCACGCTCAACCACGCCGGGCCGCTCACCTTTGCATAGGTAATCGCATCGCCGTTCGGGTCGGCCGCATTCGTTGCCAGGGTGCCGGAGTAGGTCTGGCCGGCATTGGCGGCCCCGAGCATCAACGGGTCACTGAGGAACGCCGGCGGCCGGTTGCTGGCCATGCTGAAATGCGCGCGGACCTGGTTCGAACTTAGCGCACTGGCGTAAACGGCGACCTCCTCGATGTAGCCCACGAACTGGAAATCGTATGGCTTGCCCGCACCGGATGGGCGGGCCCCGATGCTCATGGGCAGCGTCGAGCTGAGAAGCCCGCTGCCGATCCCAATGGTCCCCTGGGCAACGTTGGTGCCGTCCACGTAAAGAATGACCTGCCCGTTGGGCTGGTCGCATACCCCCACGACGTGATGCCATCTGCCGTCGGGCACGACGCCGCTGCTGGCCAGTCGCGCGCTGCCGGAGGCGTCGCGGACGAAGAACCGGAACCCGCGGCTGCTGCCGCCGCAATCCAAGTTGAATTGCTCGCCGCCGCTGCCGTAGCCCTTGGTGATGATGCCGGCGTCGGTGGTCTGCGCCGACCCGTTCACCCAGGCTTCCACGGTGAAGGTGGCGCTGCTGGCTGTGGCAAAATCTATACCGATGTTGGTGACGCAGCTATTGCTGGCCGCCAAGTATCCGAACCGGGCGCAGGTGTGAGTATCCACCAGTTTGTGCCCGGGTTGCCCCAGCAGCACTTTGGGGCTGTAAACGCCGTTGTTGGTCCCCAGGCAATCGCGCGCCACGAGCCCCGAGGTCTCGTCCAGCCGCCAGTAGCCGATCGCGCCGTTCGTCAACATGGCCTGGCCGTAGGGATAGGTGGGAGCCGGCAGCACCGTCAACGCCACGACCGCGCTCGTCGCCATCCCGTAGGCATTGCTCACCACCACCGAATAGGACCCGGATTGGGAGACTTGCAGGTTGCTGAGCGTGCACGTCGAGTTGGTCGCACGGGGTATATGAACGCCATTGGTCACCCAGAAATAGCAGACCGGCAGCGCGGCATTCGCCCCCACGGATAACCTCTCCGTCGTGTCGGCCAGGGCGTATAGGTTCGCCGGCGCGGGTTGTTGGACGATGGCCGGCGCCCGGTAAATGGTCAACGAAACCACCGCACTGGTGACCGCCCCCAGGGAATTGCTGACCGCGACGTAGAACCGGCCCGCGTTCGTGAGCTGCAATTCGGGATTGAAGACCAGGCTGGCATTGGTCTGCCCGGCCAGCGCGGCATAAGTGCCCGCCGTTCCATTGGTGCTGTAATACCATTGATAGCTCAGCGGCGAATTGCCCGACGCGACCACGTTGAAGGTCGCACCCTGCGACGGCACGTTATGCGTGAGTGACTGCGGCTGTTGCACGATGTTGGCCTGCGGCGGCATGACCGAACCGCTGACGGCGAGGATGGCCCCCACCTGTGTGGCACCCGCGCTGGGTGAATTGGAGAAGGTGATCGAGGCAATCGGCTCGTTGAAGCCCAAAGCGGCCAGGTTCAGCGTCGTCTGGTAGAGGCGTGGCGTGGCCGCCCCGCTATTCTCGACCGCGCCGGTGCTGAGCCGGTAGCGGCCGACGCCCTGGATGGCGAAATTGTTCGAGCTGGAAAACCAATCCGGCGCATAAAAGTTCAAGACCTGGCTCCGGGTTCCGTTGGTGAAGTTTAGCACCAGCGTTCCCACGCCACCGGCGCTGGAAGCGCTGGCCGACGTGGCGAGAATCGCCAACGAGTTGTAGGCCCGCGGATTCTGCAAAACGAGCGTGCCAAACCTGGGGTAGGTGTAACCCATCAAGAGCGTGTTGGTCACCCCGTAAGGGCCAAGCTGGAAAACCGTGTTGCTGTCGTACTGGCTCGTGAACACTCCCCGCGGCGGCAACCCCCGGGTGCTGGTGCCCAGTCCGGCCTGGTAGAAACTGAAGCCGTTTACCAGGTCAATGGCGGTGGCGTTTGGCGCGCTGACGGTGGCGGTGTTGGGCGCCACAATCCGGGCATTGAAACCTGTCATGGCGATCGGCGTGTTGGCGCTCGAAACAATCAGCGCAAAGCTGCGTCGTTGCAGCGTGGCGGCGGTTTGATTCGTCAGCCAGACGGTGGCATAGTAGCGACCGGCCGCAAGGTTCGTGACCCCGGCCGGGTTCAGGCTGATGGTCAGTGCGAACGCGGGGCCGGCGCTGGCCAGCGTGCCGCTGCTGGCCGAGGCGCTGAGCCACGCCGACGTGCTCCCCAGGCTCCAGTTCAGGGCCGCGGCGCTCGCGTTGGTGAGGATCAGATCCAAGCTGTTCGAGCCCGGCGCAAACGAGTAGGGCGCTACTGCGGTAAACCCGGCTTCCGGGCTGATGCGCAACGCGTCGGGCGTGTTGGTACAGCCCACCTGCGTCATGACTGCCGCGCTGGAGCAATCCCACGATTTCAGGATGTTGGTGCCCGCCGGAGTGGGGCTGGTCCAATTATACCACGCGAGATTATTCGTGTTCCGCACCTTCCACGCCGCGTCGGCGTTGCTATTCAGCCACGCGCCAAACGTAGCCCACAGATTCTGCTCCCGGGCCATCTTCCCCATCCACCGCGCGAAGATGCCGTTGAAGCCCGCCAGGTCGCCCGAGCTGTAAGCCGGCAGGATGCCTCCCGAGCAAAGGCTATTCTTCGTGTAATTGGCCGTCAGCAACGCGTCCTGGTAGTAGAGAGGCAGGCCGGTGAACTTGAACAGAAACGTGCCGGCCCCGATAAACGTGCCCTGGTTATAGGTCGAGGCCCAGGTGTTGTAAGTGCCGTTGGTGTTGATGCAGTCGTAAATGGCGCCCGAGTTGGTGTTGAAGAGCACGCGCCGTTCCCAGGCGTAGCAATCCTGGGCTTTCGCCAGGTAAGAGGCATCCCCGTAGATCTCAAACAGGTAACAGGCGCCCACCGCCGCCGGCCCGTTGATGCACGCGTTCTTGCACTGCTTGTCGGTTCTCCACCACAGGCCACCGCCCGTAAAGTTGGTGTCCCACGCCCTGCTGTACATAGCGTCGAAATTCGCCTTGGCCCGATCCCGGAACGTCGTGTTGCCGGTGATTTGATAAGTGCGGCAGAACGCGATCACCGCCCAGGCGATGTCGTCGTTGTACTCGTTCCACGTCCAGTCTGTTCCGTTGCGGTTGATGAAACCGGTACAGAGCGCCGACAGCATCGTCCGGGTGGTTGCGGATTCGGTGCGATCGTAATTGTCTATCGCCATCTCGATCTCCTCGGCCTGTCCCCAAAACCAGGTCTGCCCTCCCGCGGTGGTTTCTTTGTAGTAGCCGCTGCCGCCCGACACATGGTAAAACGCGTTGTTATAGGCGTTGAAAATCGTGTCGGCGTTCGTGGCGTGCAGCGCCGAGGCCGGCACAGGACACCAGCAGAGCGCCGGGACCGCCATACCTGCCACGACCACCCACAACTTCTCCACCCACCGGCGGACCTGGAACTCTGCTTTGCGGCTCATCTGGCAATACTGCAACCCCTTTATACTCCGGCCAGCAGCCTGTGACCAGCCTATCCGTATGGACAACCGTCACCTCTGCCACCGCCGCATGGGCCCCGCCCGGCGCATTGGATTGCTCGCCACGTGTCCGGGGATGCTTTGCAGGTTTGTCAGAATGAAGGCAGCAAAAGCCAAACCGGCTTGCCTCACGCCCACGTAAAGTCCGGTCAGCCGGTTTTGACCGTCACGCCGCAAGGAGAGTCCAGCCCTTCCTGCCCCCGGGCCGTTCTTCAAGGCCTCCTGGCGAAGTCGTCGAATTCGGCCTTGAGCGCGGATGGTTCCGCCGGCCCGGCATGTACCAGGACACGATAGCGCAGACGCATCGTAGCGCCCGCCTTCAACGTCATCGGCTCATGATAAATCAGCGCGGGACTGAAATAGGGATGGCTGGCGTTCAGATACCATGCGGTGGGATGGCGCGGATTGGCCGGATGATCGAACACAGTGATGCCAGCCACAGGGCCTTTCTTGGTCGGGCCGGAGAAATCCACCCAGCGCGCGCGTTTCCCGTTGCCGTCGGCGGCGCTCTGGGCCCCCTCGCTCGTCAGGAAGTTCCAGCCGGTGGTTCCCTTGGGAAAACGAAGCGACAGGCCCGCATAGCCGCCGCTCTGCGCCTTGGGCGGCGTCCGCTCGAGCGTGATGTCCGCCTCGCCGACAGTGAACTTGGAATCCCAGTCAATCGCATACGCGCCGTTCGCCCGCGGGGCGCTGAACTCCATGACCCGCGATTCACGCAGCACCGGCGGCTGCCCGGGCGGGGCATACTCGATGGCCATCTCGACGCGGGCGGAGAAGTCGTCGCCTTTGCGGAAGCTGGCGGATTTGATGATCGTGCGGCCGGCACTGAGGCCGGTCTTGTCCATCTCCCAGTAGTTGATGCCGTTGATGTATTTCCACGCGAACCAGAGGCTGTGATGCCAGACATGGTCAGCGGGCGCGTTCGCGGTCAGTCCCGTGCCGTCGAGCGTGGCGAGCGGATAGATGTAAGGCTTGGGCTGCGCGGGATCGCATACCGCGCGCCAGACCGGCAAGGCGGCGGCTTTGTTAATGAGCGCCAAGCCGGCGTTGTTGGGCATCTCTTCCCAACCGAACGCCGAAGGCGAAACCTGCCCGCCCACGTTTGCGGCCAGCTCGCGCACCTTGATGTTGCGGAACCAGGCTGCGCTCCCGTGGTCGGTTAACATGATATGGCCGCGGATCTTCTGGCCGAAGTCGGGATACTTCTTGAACTTGCTGTCGGCGATGGCGGCTTTGACGGCCTGGCTGCCCAGTTCGTATTCGACGGTCTTCTTGCCGTTGAGCCAGTGCTCGACGTGGTTGCCTTTCACCAGGATTCGCGAGCTATTCCATTCGCCCGCCGGCTTGTAGCCTTTGTCCGCGGCGGGCGGCAGCACCTGATAGAACGACGCCGTCTTGTCCTTCGCCGGAATCTTGGTCCAGGCTTCGGCGTCGTCGTCGAGCATCTGATATTCGTGGCCCGGGGCGGCGGGCCGCTCCTCGGTCACGAAGTACTTCACGCCGTTGTTGCCGCCCTTCTCGATGCGCCATTCCCAAGTCAGTTCGAAGTCCTCGAACTTCTTCTCGGTGATGATGTCGCCGCCTCTGACCTTATCGAGCTTCTTCAGCAACCCACCCTCGACCTTCCAGCCGGCACCGATCCCGGCTTTGCCCTCGGGTGAGTTATAGGCACGCCAACCGGCGAGCGACTGGCCGTCAAAAAGCAACTGCCAGCCGGCGTCCCGCTCCTGGGCGGTGAGGGTGTTTGGTTGGTCGGCTGCAAATATCAGCGTCGAGGTCAGCGTCACGAGCGCGGCGGTAAGAGCGATGTATCTTTGATTCATGGCCAGTGGAATCTTGGCCCCACTGCTGGCCGGCAGCAACTTGAATCGCGCAGCATGTTCAAGACGCCGCGCCCGCACGGCGAGACCGGCGGCCGCGGTGGGCAGGATCACGGAACCACCGTGTCTGCCTGGCTGGCTCTGGGTGCGGCGTGTTTTACGTTCTTATCGAACCAGGTCAGCATCTCATAGATGACGTGCTCGATGGACTCCCTGGCGGCATAGCCGTGCGCCTCGTTTGGAAGAGTCACATATCGCGCGTTGCCGCCGTTGCCCTTGATAGCCTGGAACAGCCGCTGGCTCTGGATCGGGAATGTCCCGTCATTGTCATCCATCTCGCCGTGAATCAGCAGAAGGGGATCTTTTATCTGGCGTGCGAACATAAACGGAGAAAGCCGGCTATACGCTTCGGGCGCTTCCCAGAAGGTGCGGCGTTCGCCCTGGAATCCAAACGGGGTAAGAGTCCGATTATAGGCGCCGCTACGGGCGATGCCGGCGCGGAACAGGCGCGAGTGGGCCAGCAGGTTGGCCGTCATAAACGCACCATAACTGTGGCCGCCAACCCCCACTCGCTCGGGGTCCGTGACACCCAGCTCAGCCGCTTTATCTATCGCAGCTTTGGCGCTGGCCACAATCTGCTCGATGAAGGTGTCGTTCATCGTCTCAGGCGACCCCACGATGGGCATGGTTGCGCTATCCAAAACGGCGTAACCCTGGGTGAGGAAAAACAGGTGCGATGCTCCACGGATGGTCGTGAACCGATTGGTTGATCCGGAGACCTGCCCCGCGGTGTCGGCATCGTTGAACTCCAGGGGGTAGGCCCACATGACAGTTGGCAACCGGGTTCCCTCCTTGTACCCAGCGGGGAGGTACAGGGTGAAGGATAGGGGGACTCCGTCCGCCCGTTGGTAAGTCACCAGTCGGCGACGAACCTGCCTGAGCTGTGGGGTGGGGTCCTGGAAATGGGTGAGCGCCACACGCAATTCGCCTGAGCGCAGCAGGTAGTTCGGAGGTGCGGACGGCGTTTCATGGCGCGTCATAAAGCTGAGC
Organism: uncultured Verrucomicrobiota bacterium; assembly: GCA_964625855.1. Taxonomy (GTDB): domain Bacteria; phylum Verrucomicrobiota; class Verrucomicrobiia; order Limisphaerales; family UBA8199; genus JAPLUA01. The sequence continues at coordinate 115,145 of CAZVFC010000003.1, forward strand.
GCGCCCGCGTCGCTCACGATGGCCACGACCGATTCGTAACTTCCCGGAGCGCATTGGAACAACCGTTCACTCTTTTTCGTCTTTAGATTGAATCGGTCCAGGAAAGGATAGTCTCCCGCCGGGGAGGCCCCGCCTCCGCTCAGAAAGATATCATCACCCGTCTGCCAGATGACTGATTCCCCATTTGGCAGCCGGCGCATTAAAGGGCTACCCGGATCGCGGTAACGGTCCCGGACCGATCGTTCCCAAATCAACTTGGGCACCGACTCGCGATCCAATTCGACGAGCATGGTCCGCATCCACCGCCGCTCACGGTCGTAATCGGATATGAGAGCCATTCCATCCTTCTCTCCCCACGTGAGCCCCGCGAACCGGTGTTCGAACCTTGCGACTTCCTTCGGCGGCGTTTTGAATGGCGCCTCAATGACCATCAGCTTGTCTCGATAGGGCGCCTTCTTCTTCGGGTCTCCACCGTCCAAGGCCTCAACCCACGTCAGCGTGGCATCTGCCGTCGGCCGCCACCGGTACTGCCTCGGGCCGGTTAAGACGCCTTCGATGGGAACGCCCTCGTGCGTCGGCAAGCTCGCAACCGAATACACTTTGCCGCCCGACTTCCCCCACACCTCTACCTCGCGGGCGAAGCCCGAAACCGTGAGCAGCCTTGGGAATGGCTTTCTTAGCGTGGTGACCAGGAAATACTGCCCGCCTGGGGCTGGGTCAAACATCCCGTAGAGGCCGGGCGCGCCGACCTTGGTTTTCCGACCCGTCACGGCGTTGACGAGTGTCATTTGCGAGGTGAAGTAGTATTCGAACAGCGCATCGTCGTGCGCGTTCTTCAACAGGTCCTGGTGAGTGCGCGCGGGGGCTGAGTTTCCGAAGCTCTCCTGCACATTCGGCCCAGTCGGTGCGGTGGGCGCCGAGGGCGCCTTGCCCCGCTCCGCCGGAACCATCCGGCACAACAGCGTTTGGCTGTCCGGCATCCACTGAAAAGCCGACCCCATGGTATCGTTGAGCTGCACGGCGTTGAGTTTCCATGCTCTTGCGGTGCTCACGTCGGCAACCCAAAGCTCAATTCTGTCCGCGTGATACATCGCAAACGCGGCCTGGTTCCCGTCAGGAGACCACAAGGGCGTCTCGATCCTTGCTTCGGCCGGGAGCTTGATGCGTCGCATGTCTCCTCCCTTAATAGCCTGCACCATGAGTCCGGTATTCTGCGGTGTGAAATGAGGCCCATTGTTGGCGGGGTTGATGCGCACGCCGGCCAGCGGCAGCATCGGACGGGAAATCTCTTCGATGGACGGATAGCGCACGCGCTCGATCAAAAGCAGACGGTCGCGGGTCGGGCTCAGCGATACCTCCGGGGGCACTGGCGCGTTAAGAATTTCCAATACCTCGGCTGGCGGCTTCTGATAGGTTTCTTCGGCTGTGCCGGCTACTGCTGCAAGTGCGCATATCGCGGCCAACATCACCCGCCGGGCGGCCGCCACCGGCATGATTGTGCTCATTAATGGTGATCGTGTCAGAGCAGATGCAGCAAATCAACGCCCCGGCGAGCCGTTCCGTACGCTGTTAAGAGGTTTCGTTCGGGGCGACGCCATCCATCGGCAGAATCGCGGGCCGTATCCGCGCAGAGGCCTCCGTCAGGCGTACCGTTTGATCGTGCGCCCGAAGTCGGCGCCGTCGAGGAGCGCATCAGCGACAGCCACGGAAAGTCCTCATCCACCTATTCTATAACGTTGGACTCGGGATTCATACCGGTGCGAGGCCAAAAAGGAGGAAGAGCACCATCAGGACCACCACCGTCCATCGCCACGCGCGCTCGTGTCGGCGATATGACACGACCAAGCATGTCACGGCTCCAGCAGCGAGTGCCCACGCAGAGTAAAGAAACCAGCGGCCTCCATGGGCAAACTGCCGAAAAAGCTCATGGTTGCCACTGTGCCAAGCCTGAATAGCCTCGTTGAGCTGACCCCGCCCTTTGAGCACCGTGAGCAAAGCCCCGACCATCAGAATCAAGGACAGCAGGAACATTGAACACGCTTTCATAACGACAGCAAAGTCCAACGCAAAGGTCAGCGACGGGAGCCAGCCGCCGATGACGTTGAATTCGTCTCTGAGCGAATCGGCTGGCTCCCGTTCGCTGCACCGCTCTGGTTGGAATCGTTCTGTTGAAGCTCTAAGATGACCTCAAAATTGTCCTTCAATTCGTAATTCTGCATCCGCTTGCCGGTGTAATAAATGAACACCCGGTGGTCGGAAGCCTGCCTGAGAACGTTCAGGTCAACGGATTTGTATTTCCCCGACTCGAGGCTCCCTTGCTCGGTGTGCCATCGGTAGCCAGTGTGCGGGCCAAACACCCCGCCACCGTCTCTCTCCTTCACTTCTACTCTTTCAGCCTTGGCAAGCGTGGCAAGAGGCACCTCAGCCTCCAGACCAGCCGCATCAATGATAATGGGTGCAACAACTCGAGGAAGCTGCTCCGATGAAAGCCGAATCCGGCCGCCCTCTGCGTGCTTGCATTCCAGCACTATATTTCCAGATTGCGTAAGGCGTTTGGTTTTATAGAGCCTCAGCAGTGTCTTGTATTCAACCTCACTCAGGCCAAGGTTTGTATGGTAAGGAAGAGGGCGGATCTCGGCGTTCTTCTGGACGTAATCTAACCACCACTCCGGGCGCCTCTGGACGGCTGCCTGCAGCCTGCTCTCAAGTTCCTTGGTTTGCGCCGAAAACGAAGGGCGCATGAGGTCCGCCCGGTTAGTTCCCTGCTTTAGAAGAGATGCGATGCTTGGAAGCGAGTCTTCATCTGCCGAAACCGCGAACCTGACAATGAGGAGGCAGACTACGCTGATTGGACCGACATAGCGCATTAGTTCAACAAATAATGGGCCTCATATTGGACGTAATGTAATACGTCATCACCACACAATATGGCCTTCCAAGGTGGGTGTCCATAAGGGCTTTTGAGGTAAATGGGTCCATCTATCGAAAGGTCTAAGGCCTCAAGGCCCTGCGTGGGCTTCATGCCCAAGCCCGAACTCAAGCTGCTGGATTAGGCCGGAAACCCGGTTCATTCGACAACTTAAGCCTTGGCTTGGTGGAGTTGGCGAAACGCTGAACGTCCGATCAACGCCGCTACGGTCCTCAAGTGCGGTCTTTCCAGCTCGCCCCGAAGTCTAGACTCACCTAAGTGCTTGAAATTCAGTCGAGTACGCGCCAGGTGCACGGGCCTGGCTTCTTCCAGGAGATTGCTTTCCCAACGGCACCGCGTGGGCATGGCCCCGATAGTACCTCCGGGTTACGCCCGTGCTTCCTCCGTCCTTCCTCCGTCCCCCCTCCGTTCTACCTCCCATCGCCAAACGGAGGAAGGACGGAGGAGGAACGGAGGAGGAACGGAGGTGCGACGGATGTAGCCTGGGAGTATTGTGGGGGCTTTAAGGGGCGCCTTGGGGCTGAGAACGGCTTTCAGGGCTGGGCGGCTGGGGGACGATGCCACCGAGGGACCGGACGTGGACCGGCTGACGCCGCGGTATGGGTGTGCAGGGACACACTTTCCGGGTGAACCGGACACCCATGACCGCCGCAGCGAGCGGGGCCGGATTTCCGCTATTTCCTGTTCATTGGCTCGGAGGCGGCATCCAGGTCGGCTAGCGCTTTGCGGGCTTCGGGATAATCGGGGTGGAGGCGGAGGGCTTCGGTTAAATGGGTTTTGGCCTCGGCCCGCCGGCCTTGGCGGACCAGGGTCAGGCCCAGATTAAAGTGGGTCTGGAAGTCATTCGGGGCAAGCTGCAGGGCTTCTTGATAGTGCGGTATGGATTCGGCCAGCTTGTCCTGCGCCCCGAGGGCATTGGCCAGGTTGAAGTAGTAGAGATACTCGGGCCGGGCGCGAGCCACCGCGGCATGGTGGGCGATGGCCTCGTCGAAGCGTCCCAGCCGCAGCAGGAGCGTGTTGGCCACGTGGAAAAGCAGGTTCGTCAAGTGGTGCCAGCCCGCCTTCATCCCGAAGAGCTGGCAATCGAGCATGTGCGAGAGCATCGTCACCGGATGCCAATTGCGCGCCACCTCGCTCTTCCAGACCCAGGCCGCGCTCTTCCCGGTTACGCCAGCCTGGACATGCGCATTCTGGGTTACGTAATCCGTGTCGTCGTAGTTAACGAATTCGTGCCGTGTCACGGGCCAGTACAGGCCCAGCGTGCTCAAGGTGAGGAACAGGCAGATCCCAAGCGTGTGCTTAGTGCTCAGTTGCGCAAATGCACTCACGTGGGGCGGCAGCCTCGTAGCGCAGATTTGCAATCTGCCGTATCGCAGAATTGCATTCTGCAGAGGGTGCGTGCGCTCGAAGCGCCAGCAAGCATCCGCCAAGCTGCCGATTACAAATCGGCGGTACAGCAGAATGCAATTCTGCGCTACGATTGCAGGCCGGCTTCACCATGAGCCGATGCGGTGCAGTTGCTGGAGCACCTCCTCGACCGGGAGCCGCTCGAGGCCGGTGGGGTGGCGCAGGACAATGACGCTCGGGCTGGGCGGGCGCCAGATTTCTTCGGCGGTGTCGGCCCAGAGGACTAAACCCGGCAGGCCGACGGCCGCCGCCAGGTGGGAGATGCCGGAGTCGTGGCCGACAAACGCCTGGCAGGTGGCCAGCAGGCGCGCCAGTTCCGCCAGCGGCAGGCTCTGCGCGACGCGAAAGCGTGTGGGTGGCAGGGCGGCGGCCAGCCGTTGCAGGCGCTCGCCTTCCGCTTCGCCGCCAACCAGCAGCAGGCTGAAGCCGGTGAAGTTGAGGAGGTGTTGAAGCAGATCGGCCCAGTTGGCTTCCGGCCAATTCTTACGGTCGCTGCCGCTACCGGGATGAAGGGCCAGGGTGGAAGGCGGCGAGGGAGGCGAGGCGAGGGGCGCGGGACGAGGGGCGATGGGCAGACGCGGGACGGGATCGGCGTCGAAGATGGCGAGGCGTTCGAGCGGTTGGAGATAGACTTTGGTGGCGTGAAGGCGGAGGCTCTCTTGGGGCCGGTGAGGTCCGACAATAAACTGGGCGCCCGTGCAGAGACCGACGTTCGTCTGGAAGATGTGGTCGGGGTCGTAGAGGTAGGAGACGATCAAGTCGAACTCGGAGAAGTAGTCGGCGAGGTCCTCGGCGAGCTGGCCGTGGCGCGCGAAGAAGCCGGCGAGGGCGCGGGCCTCGATGGATTGGACGCGGTTGACGAGACCGCCGGCGAGAGCCAGTTGGGCGATGTGCGGATAGCCAAGCACCTCGAGGTGAGCGGCCGGGAACTGGCGACGCAGGGCGGCAATGGCCGGGAGCGTCAGGATGAAGTCGCCGATGGCGCCGCCGCGGATGACGAGGATCTTGCCTTGGAACTGATTCAAAGGCCGAAGCTTAGAACTTCGTCACGCCCAGTACGGCCACAAACAAGCCGAAGGCCAGCCGCAGCCCGCAGCCGACTTTGATGCGCTGCTCCGTGGCCGTGCCCCAGTTCAGCAAATCGCGCAAACGCCACGGCGAGATGGTGAACCACATGCCGGCGAACACCAGCACATAGGCCCAGGCTTGAAACACCAGCACCCAGTGCGTGACCGGGATCGCGGGACGGCCCGTATCCACCATCAACTTGGCCAGCAGCAGCAGCACCACAGCCAGCCCGCGCACGGCGAGGAAGTCCCGCACGAAAATGCAGGCGCCAATGCCGATGCCGGCGAACGCGGCCAGGAGCGCGGGTTTCCAGGCGGCGAAGTCCGCGATGGACTCCTGCTTCAGGTTCCACACGAACCAGGCCGTGCCGAGCAGCATCAGCGCGTAGCCCCACGGCAGCGAGCGGGGGAACTTGCGAACGGCAGCGGCAAAGGCGGCGGGCTTCAGGATGCCGTAAATCTGCGGCAAGCCCATGCCCAGACCGAGCAGGACGGCAAGTGTGGAAAGCTTCAGTGTCATTGCAATAGTCGCGAGCAGAAGATGGAGGATGAAAGATGGCGAAGCAAGCCGCATCTGCCGCCCCCAATCGTCCTCGTACTCGTCCTCGCCCTCGCCCTCGTCTTCGTCCTCGTCTTCGTCCTCGTAATCGTAATCGGCTCCGTGGCACTACATTCGATCACGATTACGAGGACGACGACGAGGACGAGAGGGCGGCTGTGTCTGGCTGGTGCTATCGCAAATCATCTGCTACCCGCTACTCAAGAATCGCCGGATCGCCGTAAAGGGTGAAGCTGCCGGCACGGGTGACTTTCACGTCCATGAGCTGGCGGTGGTGCCGGGCGGAGCCTTCGAACACGACGATCTTGTTGCAGCGCGTGCGGCCCGTCAGGCGGGAGGGATTCTTCTTGCTCGGGCCCTCGACCAGGATCTGCACCTGGCGGCCAACGAACTTCTGGTGCTGGCGGGCGCCGGAGGTGTTCACCAGCTCAAGCAATCGCTGGTTGCGCTCTTCCTTTACAGCTTGCGGCACCTGGCCGGGCATTTGCGCGGCGGGCGTATCGCGGCGTTGGGAGTACTTGAAGACATAGGCCTGGTCGAAGCCCACCTCGCGCACGAGCGAGAGCGTTTCCTCGAAGTCCGCCTCCGTCTCGCCGGGGAAGCCGACGATGAAATCCGTGCTAAGGCCGATGGCCGGCTGCACGCGCCGCAGCTTCTCGATGATGCTGAGAAAGCGCTCCCGCGTGTAGCCGCGATGCATCAGCTTCAGCACCCGGTCGCTGCCGCTCTGCACCGGAATGTGCGCGCTCTCCACGAGCTTGGGGAGACGGCCATAAGCCTCGACCAGGTCGTTGCCATATCCCTTTGGGTGCGGCGAGGTGAAGCGGACGCGTTCCAGGCCCTCAATCTCATTGACGGCTTCGAGCAACTGGACGAAGGCTGATTTGCCGTGTTGCGGGGGCAGGTCGCGTTTGCCGTAGCTCGTGACGATTTGCCCAAGCAACGTGATCTCCCGGACGCCGCGCGCTACCAGTTCGCGGCACTCGGCCACAATATCGGGAATGCTGCGGCTGCGCTCCTCGCCCCGAGTGTAGGGCACAATGCAGAACGTGCAGTATTGGTTGCAGCCCTGCATGATGCTGACGAAGGCGGTAACGGATTTCGTGGCGGCCCCATTGAGCAGATGCTCGCGAATGGTCGCCTCACTCCCCTGCTCCTGCTCAACATCCACCACCTTGTCTCGCCGGCCTGCCAGGAGGTCGTCCAGATGCTCTGCCGCGCGATGAAACTTCTGCGTGCCAACCACCAGGTCCACGTCCGGCAGCCGGTCAATCAACTCCTGCCCGCGGCTCTGGGCCACGCAGCCCAGGAAGCCAAGCACCACGTTGGGCCGGCGGCGGCGGGACTCGGCAATCACGTTCTCCATCTTCCGCAGTGCTTTCTGTTCGGCCGAATCCCGCACACTGCACGTGTTGAGCAGAATCACGTCGGCGGCGGCCTCGGACGGGGCGAGGGTGTAGCCCTTGGCCACAAGCTGGGCAGCGACGGCTTCGCTGTCCCGCTCATTCATCTGGCACCCGTAGGTCTTGATATAAACGCTCGGCATGTCTTGCCTATTATAGCCGCGCAACATACGACAGCCGCAGCGGCTTGGAAAGGTGAGAGTCGGACCTGAGTGCAGCGAGCAGCCGAGTCTCGAACCTCCGGGGCAACCTTGGCAACTCGCCAGCGGACAGCTTTACATCCGGGCCACCCATCTCTATGCTTGGTCCGGTGAACGAGGATCGGAAGGCTCAACAGCGCCGTGGCGGCAAGCCGAAGCGGCGAGCCCAAAGCGGAGAGACCCGATGAACTGGGCACGGATGCGCCGTTTTCCCTGGCTGGACACGCGGGCGCGGTTCGTTGCCGCCGCCCCGGCTGGAGGTGCCTTGCTGGACCTGGGTTCGTCGGACGGTGAGACGCTGGGACACATCGCCGAACTGCGTCCGGACCTGCGCTTGTTTGCGGCGGATCGAGCGGGGCGGCCGGACCAGTACCCGGCCGGATGCCAATTCCAAAGGGTTGATCTGGAGCGGGACAGACTACCCTGGCCGGACGGGACGATGGACGCGATCACTTGCATGCACCTAATCGAGCATCTGAACGATTTGGCTTCGCTGCTGACCCAGGCGGCGCGGTTGCTCAAGCAGGGCGGGCAGATTTATTTTGAGACTCCACATCCCAAGACCCTCGCGCTGTCCAGTCCGCGCGGCGCTGCAGCCGGGACGTTCACCTTGAGCTTTTTCGATGACCTCACCCACGTGCGGCCGGTAGCAGTGGGCGCTTTGGCCCAGCAGATCCGGGCCGCCGGACTCGAAGTCGTGGCCACCGGGACTTCGCGGAACTGGCTGTTTGCCACCGCTTGGCCACTGTTCGTCTTTCTGCCACCGAGCCGCAAGAAATTCACCGCGCGTGTCCATTGGTTGGGTTGGTCCGCGTTCCTCATTGCCCGCCGCCCGCTTTGAAACCGAGGCTCTTAGTAGTGGAACTCTGGGGCCTCGGCGATCTGGTCATCGCCACGCCGTTCCTCCAGGCGGCGAGCGAGAAGTACGCGGTGACGCTTGTGGCGAAGCCCTACGCGCATGATTTGCAGGCCAGGTTTTGGCGGGACGTGCGCGTGGTGCCTTTCATCGCGCCCTGGACCGCCTTCAAGCGCAAATACCGCCTCCTCTCCTGGCCGTGGCGGCAGTTCCTACGGGTCCGGCGAGAGCTGGCGACCCAACGGTTCGAATACGGTCTGTCGGCGCGCTGGGATCCGCGGGATCATCTGCTGCTGCTGTTGGCGCGAGCCAAAACGCGCTTGGGCTTCCCTCGCCTGGGGAGCCAAATCGCTCTGGCCCGGCCGCTGGTCCGGCCGCTGCCGCAAGCGCACCGGTATGAAAGCTGGCGGGTGGTGGCACGGGCCCTGGACCTGGAGGTGCCTCCGCGCGAAGCACTGGCGCTGCCGTCAGCCCATCCCGGCGGGGGAATTCTGGTGCATACCGGCGCGGGCCAGCCGGTGCGGGTCTGGCCGCTCGAACGCTACGCAGGCCTGGTCACGCGCCTCCGGCGAGCGCATTATCGGGTGCAAGTTGCGTGCGATCCGGACCAGCAGCACTGGTGGTTGAAAGCCGGGGAAACTCACCTTGCCGTACCGCGCACCGTTACCGAAGTGCTGGCGCTGATTGATCAGGCTGGTGCCTTCATCGGAAACGATTCCGGGCCGGGCCATTTAGCCGCGTTCTGCGGCGTTCCCACCTTCACCATTTTTGGCCCACAATTGCCCGAGTGGTTCGCGCCTCTGCATCCTTCGTCGGAGTGGCTGGAAGGCAAAGCCTGCCCGTACAAGCCCTGTTCGGACTATTGCCGCTTTCCGGCGCCGTGCTGCATGGTGAACTCAGGGGAGGAGGAAGTCTGGGCGCTGGTGGAGGCTTTTGCGGGACGGACCTCGCGCAGATGTTGAACCGGGGGCCGCCAGGTGCGCAGGACACAACCGGAGGCGTGTCGGTCGGCCAGCAGGCAGAACAGAGATAAAAAGACTCCACCGCGGGAGGTTGTCATTGCGGGATCAGGCGACGATAGGTCGCTTCCAGCAACTGCCGTTTCGTCTCCCAACGGAACAGCGCCTCGGCGCGGGCGCGGGCGGCCGTTGCCAGGGTGGCGCGCAACTGAGGCTCGCGCCGGAGCCGAACGAGCGCCGCGGAAAGGCCGCGGATCGTTTCTTGCACCGTGGTAACGGGGACCTTCAGCCCTGAGCTTTCATCCACCATCTCCCCCGGCCCTCCCCAGTCCAGGCAGATAATGGGCACGTAACGGGCCATGGCCTCCAATAACGCCGAGCCTCCGCTGTCGCGCAGGGACGGAAAGACCAGCGCGTCGGCGCTGTTATAATAGCCGTCCAGATGCGACCGTGACACCTTGCCTACAAACCGGACATGGGCACCCAAACCCATTGCCGTGGTCCGCCGCTTCCAGTCATCGAGCGCCGGCCCGTCACCGACCACTGCCAGCTCGCAATCCGGCAAGCCCGAGTGCCGCATCGCTTCCAGCACCAAGGGGATGGCACGTCTGGCCACACAGTTGCCCACATAAAGCAATCTCAAGGTCGGGTCCCCAGTCACCGCCCTCGCGGGCGGACGGACATGGAGTTCGTCTTCGGCGCTCAGAGCGTTGGGCGGAACGACCTGGCATTTTGTGCGATAGGCAACCGGCAGGAAATCGAGCGTGGTGTGGTTGGAAACAAAAAGCCTGGAGGCCTGCCGCAGCGAGCGTTGGACTGAAGGGATCTGAAGCCAAAAGCGGTTTGCCAAAGCGCGGCTTCTTTCCTCCCATCTGGCGCGACCCAGGTACGACTCGAACCCCGGCGGCACGCGCTCCCCGCCGGCAATCGGCCCCCAGACCGAGGGGATGCCGAGCCCGGCCGTCAGAAACGGCACTCGGAAGGTGTGAAAGGTGGTCTGGTGAACCAGCGAGATCCTTCTCCCGCGGTGCAGTTCTCGGGCCAGACGGGTCACCCGTCTTTGCCAGGCAAGCTTGCGCGACCAACCGGCCCAACCCATGTCGGCCAGAGGCCGAAGCCATTCCGGCGCGTCAACGAAATGCGGCGTGATGCCCGCAGCGCGGGAGCTTTCTTCCACCGCGGCGCGCGCCTTGGGCGTGGTTATCAGCTCGATTTCGTAGCTGCGCGCCGCCTGTTCCGCCCAACCCCAACCCAGCCAATGCTCTCCGCTGCCGCGGGGGTCGCACGCGTAGGCAACCATCAGGATTCTTGGCTTAACTTCGGCCATGTTAATTGGCGCGGATCAGCCCGGCGCGGGGCGCCCCACCGTGCCGGCGTCACGGCCCTTGGAAGCAGTCACGCAGGAGCCCTTCCGACAACATGGATATCCGAGCATAAGGAAGGAAAGAACCGAAGCAGCCAGTCCGACCCGCCTGCGATGGAACCCACCAAGGCCGCCGGAAGGAAACCGAGCGCTTTGCTCTTGCGCCCGATGAAGTTGCGACCATACGTCGCTACGACTTGGAAAGCATTCCATTCCATCAATTGCTGCAAGTCCCGAATTACCGGCTCACGGACATGGCCCCGATAGATCGGATCTCCCGCATCGTACCACTCCTGCAACCGCGGAAAGTTGTTTCGGCCGAACAGAACGTAAAGCCGCTTGCGCAGATTCACCGCGTTGGGAGTGACCAGCACCAACAGGCCGCCGGGCCTGAGAACGCGCACGATCTCTCGGAACAGGCGTTTGGGCGAATGATGCCAATGCTCCAGGCTGTGGAAGCAGGTCACCACATCCACATCCTTGTTCGGCAGCGGCAGTCTGTGTTCCAGGAAATTCTCCCGCGCGACGGTTATGCCCAACTCGGCTTCGAACGCCTGCAGTAAAGGACCTTCTTGACCGCGCTGGTCCAATTCCACGCCCCCGCCACCCCCAAAATCATCTACCAGTGTTACTCTCATGCCGTGCGCACGGCACATTGGGCCAAAGATCGAGAGCCCAGCCCCCAGGTCAACAAGATGCTTCCCCGGCAGCAGCCCCCCATGGCGTCCAAGCATCTCAAGGTAGAACTCATTGCGTGTGTCCAGATAGGGCGCGAGAGGGTACTTTGCCAATATCGGCCTCACCGTCTTCTCGTAGAGTTCGCGGCAGCGCTTCGATTCGAACTGGTTATTCACAAATATCTTAGGATTCGGCTCTTCGCCGTTGTTCCGCCGCCGCTTTGCCGTCCGGCGCCGCGTCTTCCGTCCTGCCGATGCACCATGGCCCCAGCGGCCGGCTGTCAGGATGCTCTGGCGGGCGGGAAAATCAAGAATGACCTGCGCCAATTTGCGCGAGGCAGCTCGCCCGACTATCGGTCCGGCGCAACTTGCGCTTGACGCACGTGCCTTCAGGGTTAGCTTCTCCAGGCATGGTCTCGACGAGTAATGAAGTGTCTTCCCGCATCGCGCCGCGTCCCGCTGGAGATCCATCTCCGGCGGGGAAAACCATCATTCTTGGCGCCGGCGTGACGGGCCTGGGTGCGGCGTGGGCTTCGGGACTGCCGGTTTACGAAGCCGCGGCGGTTCCCGGCGGTATCTGCGCGTCCTATTACGTTCGGCCCAGCGATACGGAGCGTCTGAACGCGCCTCCGGCGGACGGCGAATCCTGGCGATTCGAAGTTGGCGGAGGCCACTGGATCTTCGGTGGCGACCCTGAGATCCTGCGCCTGATCGAATCGCTCGCGCCGGTGCGCTCTTACGAGCGACGCTCTGCGGTCTTCCTGCCCGACGAACAGCAGTTGGTTCCTTATCCGATTCAGAACCACCTGCGCTGCCTCGACCCGGGGACCGCGCGGCAAGCCTTGCGCGAGATCACCGAGGCGGCCGCGCAGGGGCACGGCGCTGTGCCGACTGGGAACGGATCAGCCGCCGCTCGGAACGATCCCCGCCGGTCGCTCCCGGCCGGCCCAACCATGGCAGAATGGCTTCGGAGACATTTTGGGCCCACCCTCTATGAGAAGTTCTTCGGGCCCTTCCATGCTCTCTACACGGCACAACTGCACGAGCGGATTGCGCCCCAGGACGCCTATAAGTCGCCCATCAACATTCAGGCCGTCCGCCTCGGGGCTCAGGGCGACGTCCCATCCGTGGGCTATAACGTGTCTTTCGTCTATCCGGAGCAGGGCCTCGACACACTGGCGCGCGGCTTAACCGCCCGCGCTAACATAAGCTACGGCAAGAGGGTGAGAGCCATTGACACAGCGGGTCGCGCGGTCCACTTCGATGATGGCACCGTCGTCTCTTACAAGACCCTGATTTCTACCCTGCCGCTTTCGACGGCAATGGCACTCGCCGGCCTTAAGGTTGAATCCCCCGCCGATCCGCACACCTCCGTCCTCGTCCTGAATCTCGGCGCGCACCAAGGCCCTCGCTGTCCATCCGAACACTGGGTCTATATCCCGCGCAGCCGCACTGGATTTCACCGCGTCGGCATCTACAGCCAGGTGGACCGGTCGTTCTTGCCGCGTTCCATGCGGGGCAAGGCCGAGCTGGCGGCGTTCTATATTGAAAGGGCATTCCTTCCGGAGAACCGCCCCGATGCGGCGCAGATGGACAACCTGTGCCAGCGCATCATCGAGGAACTCCGGGAGTGGCAGTGGATCGAAGCGGTCGAGGTCGTCTCGCCGACCTGGATCGAGGTCGCCTACACCTGGTCGCTGCCGGGTTCGAACTGGACAGCGGAGGCTTTGCGCGCCCTGGAATCTCACGGCATCCACCAAGTGGGCCGTTACGCCCGGTGGTCGTTCCAGGGAATCGCTGACTCGCTGCGCGATGGCTTGCGGGCGGGAGAGGAGGCACGGCATGATGAAGTCCAATAAGGCGGCCGCGGCGCTGCGACCAGCGGGGCAACGTGCGGTGCGGGCCATTGGATAGCACTCAGCGTGGGCTGGGTGTCGTGGGGCCGCTTGACCAAACGGCTGCTGACCGGCTTTGAGGCGCCGATCTCTGCCCATCTTCTTGCGTATCCTAACTGCCTCGATTCGAAGCCCCACGGCAATCAGCGTTGCCGCCAACACGCCGCCAGTGCGCGCATCAACTCGCACGTTGGTGCCAAACCCTCTGAGGGTTTCACGACCTCAGTCACGTGCAACAGATACGCCAGGACCAGCGCGCGCTCGCAACCAACAATGCCCGCGCGCACCGCATACGGCCGGAAGGTTCCCGAATCCAGCAGGTCCAAGACTCGTTGAACCAAACCGGCCGTGGGCAGGTGCTCCACGAGAATCGCCGGTTGGATCACGTAGTGGAACCAGTCCCAGCCGGGGATGCCGATCCGCTCGCCACGCTCCCAGTCCAGCACCGTCCACGCGCCCGAGGACGAGACCTTGATGTTCCAGGGCGCAAGATCGCCGTGGTGAATGGCCGGATGCAGCGTCAGTTCGCGCAGTCGTCCCGCGACCGGCCCAAACAACTCGTTCCCCGACGCCACGCCTGCCAGCCGGACCCAATCCGGACTTTGGCACACTGCGATTGTTCGCTGCGTGTCCACCCACGAGGCCAGCAGCGCAGGTAGCGCGTCCTCATCCCGCGGCCGAGGTGAATCCCCCGCAAAGAAATCCAACGCCAGCGCGCGCAAGCGATCGGACTGGAACGCCCCGCGCAGCCTGGGAATGCTGGCCGTGCCTTCGGGGACGTCCGCCAGGAAGGACTCCTCCTTCGCAATCAGAGCCTTGGCCCGCTCGCTCAAACCGGCTTTGACCACGGCCACGGGCCTCTGGTTGGCATCGAACACCAGCAGCAGAAAGCGCTGGCCATCGCTGGCCGGATTTCCTGCCAGCATCCCCAGCGTCGGCAGCTTCCCTTTCGGCTCCCCCGCCTGCGAACAGAGGAACGCTGCGAAAGCATCCCCTGAGGGCACGGTAAACGTGATCTTCTTCGTCCCCAGAGGCACGGCACTTCTCAGCAGCCAGCGCAACACGGTTCTGGCGGTCCGGGCACGCCCCGTCTGTGCCGGATAAAGCTCTAACGAGACCGCCGCGGGTCGTGGCTGACATGGGACCAGCAGAAATGGCCTGCCATGCTTGCTCAACGCGCGCATCTCGACCCGAACGCCGCCGACTTCGCCCGCTTTGGCAGCGAAAAGCCCCTCCCAGAAGTCTCTTGGCGGCGGCATAGCCCTAATGCGCAGCCTTCCCTGTAGCAGTTGGGAGTGGCACGCTCCCTGTCTCCCTCGGCCATCGCTTCTGCGCCCGCTTCGCCATGAAATCCAAAATCGCCCGGTTGATGTCAGCGCCAACCTTCTCCACCGATTGCGCCGCATTGATTACCCGGCCGTTACTCAGGCTTTGCACAACTGCCCGGTAAGCCCGACACTGCCGCTCGGTCTCGGCGTGCGGGACTTCCTGCTTGCGAACTTGCAGGACTTCCGCCGGCGCATCCAGGAGCACCACCAGGTCCGGCTTCTTCAAAGGAACGTATCCCAAACGGACGATGCCCTGCGGCACTTGCAGGCGGTAGCGCCGCTGATCAACGAAGAAGTCGTAGTAATACCGATCTACCAACACCAGTCCGCCCCGAAACGTGACTGGCCGAAGGCACACGTGCGATCCCAAAAAGAACTCCAGCCAATGGAACCCGAAGTAGCACAAGGAAGCCGCAGGGTTCCGCACCGGCTGGCCGTGCGGATTGGTAGCAGGGCCTCGCTCCGCCCTGCGCCTGGCGGTAAAGAGTGGCGGCTTCCAATGAAAGTGCCGCGCTTTCGCCGGACTGAACGTGCCACTCAAGCCGTCAACGACGGCGCGGGCGGCGGTGGACTTGCCGCAGCCGTCCGCCCCGCACAACACGACGGTCAGGCCCGGAGGATTCAGAAAGCGGCCTGCCAGCCGCCAGGCATCCGACAGCAGAGACTGAATCGTCCGCCAGGGATGCCTGATCAGTTGCCGGAGGATCAAGGCGCGACGCAGCGCACCGGTGGCCTTCTCGATGGCAGCCCAGTCTTCCCGCGCCCCGGCGGCCACGAGGAACTTCGCATGCGCCCTTCCGTATGTCTCGGCCAGCAAGGCTGTGGCGAGGGCAGGCTCGGGGCGGAAGCCCGCGGGGATGGACGACATGTATTTCGGCTTCACTTTCCCGGTGTAAATCAGGAAGCCGAGCAGGTTGCTGGCCGCTTCGTCCACGGGATGCGGAATGGCAAACAAGCCCCGGCTGACTCTGCGCCGGAGAAATTCCCGGCAATCGAGGAATTCGAAGCCGCGCCACTTTAGGGCAGTAAACAAGTCAAAGTGCGCCTGGGCGTTGGAGTGCCGGTGGGACAGGTAAAGAGCCAGGGTCGCGAACCGGGCGCGGTTGTGGAGACGAAACCCCGCTGCTCCGGCCGCCGCCAGCAGCGCCTGTTCTGCCCGCTGGAGCTGTCGCGGCGCCACCAGCACGTCAATATCATTGCTCGTGAACGCGGGCAGTCCCTGGTAATTGCGCAGAACCAGAAAGTCAATGCCCGCCTTGTCCCAGGCGCGAAACACCGCCGTGACCAACGGGCCGATTTCTTGTTGTTCCGACATCAAGTCTCAATGTGCGCCCTTTCGACGCGAGCGGGGCAACCTGATCCACGCCGTCTGAATTTCGACGCGCGGCAATGTCTGACGCTAACTGCCTCCTCCCGGGGAGAAAAGCTTTTTGTCCGCCGCCTGGGGAGCGCGGAGGTCTCACTCGCAGCCCCGGCGACTCTCGCCTCGTCCGGCCTGGTTCGCAGCAAGCTGGAGCGGGAAGCCGGGTGCGGGCTGTTGTTCCATCCGGAGTCCCAATACCATTTTCAAATGACGTCGCAGCCGGGACGAGCCGCCGAGCGCGGGCGAGCCCCATCGCGGTCTCACCGGATACTCACCGGATACTCACCGGATACTCACCGTAGATAACATTTGAGGTGGTTCTACCGTAACCTTCTGGGCCGCATCCACTTACCGCAATCGCGCGCCGCATGAACACCAGAACTGGAGGTACCCCCGCCCGGGTTGATCCAGAACGCTTAGCGTGGTCCGCCGCCGGCCCACTTTTCATAATCCAGCTTTAAGCCAGGCTCGGCGTCCGGCGTGGGCGCGTAGTTCTTATTAAGCAGCTCGATTTGCTCCGAGGTTAGTCCGCGCGCGCGCCACCAATTCGCGTTGGTAAAGTCCGCGTCCTTCAAGTTGACGCCATTGAGCCGGGCGAGAGAGAGATTGGCTTCCCGCAACACTGCCGCCTCGAGCTTGGCGCCCGTCAGGTTAGCGCCGTTCAGCTTCGCGCCGGCCAGATTCGCCATAAGGCAGTCCGCATCGGAGAGATCCGCCACCATCAGGTCGGCCTTGTCCGCCTGGGCCTCCTGCAAATACGCCGCCCGCAGCTTGGCCTGGCGAAGATTCGCCTCCGTGAGTTTGGTCCGGAACAACTGCACTTCCGACAGGTCGGCTTCGCTCAGATCGGCCCTGGTGAGGTCCGCCTGGGCAAATGAGCCCTTGGCGATCCTGGCGCCCGCCAGGTTGGCGCCGGCCAGGTTCGCGTTGTGAAAGAGCGCGCCTTGCAGGTCAGCCCCGGGCAGCTTGAGGCCGGCCAGGTTCAGCTCCCGGAGGTCGGCGCTGCGCCATTCCTTATTGCCGCTCGCAGCGAGTTGAAGAAAAGCGCTCGCGCGCTCGGCTGGCGTGTGACCCGGTTGGCACAAGACCCAAAAAGCCCGTTCCCGGCTCCCGCGCTGCTGTTGTTCGACCAATCGGGCCACGAGCCACACGTTGACCGTCAGCACCACGACCGCTGCCACCATGCCGAGCAGCAAACCGGCCCCCGCCAACCGGATCATCCTCGACCGCGTGTTGGCGCCGGTGTCGCGGCACGATGGACTGGATTCTTCGCTCATGGTAATCTCGCCCGACGATTGGTGCTGCGCGCGGCGTAGCCCGAATCGGTGACGTTAGCATATTCGTGGACGACCAGAATGCAATCTCTGGAAGCGGCAGCGGTGGACGGCGATGGCGCCCGTGGGCGTTCCGAATCACCGCCGTTCTCCTTGGAGTCGTGCCCTTCATCCTCGCCGAAGCCGCACTGCGGGTTCTGGATGTGGGCCGGCCCGAGGACAGCGCCGATGCGCTGACCGGTTTCAACCGGCGTCTGCCCCTCTTTGTGCGGCAGGACAACGTCTATCGCACCGCGCATGCTCGCGAGCCGTTCTTCCTGCCCCAGGAGTTTCCCGCCGACAAACCACGCAACGGCTTGCGCGTGTTCTGCTTTGGCGGCTCGACCGTCCACGGCCATCCCTATAAGGGGGACACGGCGTTCCCCAAATGGCTGGAGTTGGAACTGGCCGCTACCAACCCGACGCGGTCTTGCCAGGTGATCAATTGCGGAGGCGTCTCCTATGCCAGTTACCGGCTCGCGCCGCTGGTCAAGGAAGTCCTGCACTATCAGCCGGACCTTGTAATCCTCGCAACGGGGCACAACGAATTCCTGGAGGATCGCAGTTACCAGGCGCTCAAGTCTCGTCCCGCCTCCTGGGCTGGGCTTCAAAATGCCGCCTATTCGCTCCGGCTTGTGAACGTCGCCCGTCATTGGGTGGGCGGAGGCGCGGACCGTAAACCCCCGCTCTCGCCCGAGGTCGAGACCAGGCTCGATCAGGCCAGCGGCTATGCCTCCTACCATCGCGATGACGCCTGGCATGAGCAGGTGGTCGCGCAATTCAACGAGTCCGTGCGCGCGATGGTCGCCGACTGCTGTGCCGCAGGCGTTCCTGTCATCCTGGTGAAACTCGGCGCGAACCTCCGCGATTGCCCTCCCTTCAAATCGGAACATCGAGCTGGCCTTTCCGCCGACCAGGAACGCGTCTGGCAAGACGCCTTCGAGGCCGCGGGCTCGGCCGAGAGGACCGACCTCCGCCTTGCGCTCGATCGCTATCGCGAGGCCGAAGCGATTGACGACGAGCATGCGCTGCTGGCCTACCGCATCGCCCGCACCCTCGACCGTTTGGGTCAGAAGTCCGAAGCATCGGCTTACTATTCGAAGGCCAGAGAGCTGGATGTTTGCCCGTTGCGCATCATCCAACCGCTCGAAGAGGTTCTCAGCCGTATCGCGGTGGACACCGGCACGCCGCTGGTGGACGCCGCAGCCCTGCTCGCAGACCAGGCTCCCGACGGCATCCCCGGGTTTGACTGCTATCTTGACCACGTCCATCCCAACATCGGCTGCCACCAGAGAATCGCTCGGGCTCTGGCCGCGGAAGCGCGCCTTCGCCACCTGACGGCCGGCGCCACCACTTGGCAGGAGGAAGCACGCCAGCACGCCTATGCCGCCCACCTCAAACAACTCGGACCCCGCTATCTAGCTGACGGGCGCCGCCGGGTCGTCTGGCTCGACACCTGGGCTCGGCGCCAGCGGTTCGTTGACGAAACCCCGCCTCGCGATGCGCAGGGCTTTGTCCGCCTCGGATTCCGCTGCCTTGACCTGGGCGATGAGGAGGGTGCCTGGAAGGCCCTTGAACAGGGCCTCCTGCTCGATCCGGGCACGATTGACATCATCCGCGCGCGCGGACGCGACCTGCAGGCCCAAGGCTTTTCCGGGTCGGCCGCCAGCCTCATCCAACGGTTCGCAACCTCGGCACTCTGAGGCGGGAAATCTGCCTGGGCCTAAGTGGCGAGTCGTCTTCTGAGCAGGTGGGTCAGGGTATTGACCGCCAGTTCGAGGGGAAATCCAGGCTTCGAAATGAAATTGCCACTGAGGGATCTGCGGCACCGCAGACCTGCAGGCTAGCGCGACGCAACGCGGCCACCACCAGCCGGCTGGAGAGCGCGTCGTCCTGCACGAGCAAAACCTCTCACAAACCCCGGTCCGTATATCCCTCAGGATGACTTTCGTGCCATGCCCAAGCGGTGGCGACGATGTCTTCGAGCCTTGGGAACTGCGGTTTCCAGCCCAATTCCCGAATGGCCTTGCCGGCCGCGGCAACCAGTCTCGGCGGGTCGCCGGGGCGGCGCGGCTTTTCGACCGCCGGAATAACTTTGCCCGTCACTTTCTCGCACATCCGAATCACCTCGCGCACCGAGTAGCCATCGCCGTTGCCCAGGTTGTAGAAGCCGCGCTTCCCCGGCGTCAGCCCCAGAATGTGCGCCTGCGCCAGATCGCGGATGTGAATGTAATCGCGGATGCAGGTGCCGTCGGGCGTGGGATAATCCGTGCCGTAAATCTCGCACTGGGTCTTCTGGCCGAGCGCGACCTTGAGCACATTCGGGATGAGATGCGTCTCGACCCGGTGGTGCTCGCCAAACCGCTTGCTTGCCCCCGCGGCGTTGAAATAGCGGAACGCAATGAACTCCAGCCCATGAATCTTTTCATACCACTGCAGCATCTTCTCGAACATCAGCTTCGATTCCCCGTACGGATTGATCGGGCGTTGCGGCAAATCCTCCGTCATCGGCACGCGGTCGGGAGGCCCGTAGGTGGCGCAGGTGGAGCTGAACACGAACTTCTTGACGCTGCAGGCGACGGCCGCGTCCAGCAGCTTCAGCCCGTTGGCGACGTTGTTATGAAAGTACTTGCCCGGGTTAGTCATGGACTCGCCTACCAGCGCGTTGGCGGCGAAATGCATGATGGCGTCGGGCCGGGTCTCCCGTACGGCACGGAGCAGGTCGTCTTTCTCCTCGGGTCGGCCGTACGTGAATCGCGCGCGCTCGTCCACCGCCGACCGATGTCCCTCACTGAGGTCGTCATAAACGGTCACCTGATGGCCCGCGTTGAGCAGCTCTTCCGTGCAAATCGAGCCGATGTACCCAGCTCCGCCAGTTACAAATACCTGCATTTGCCAAGGCTAAACCCGACTCGCAGGCTACTCAATGCCAAACGTCTTTTCGCAGCCTGACGGCAGGGCTGATTCGAGCAATGCGCGGCGACGGCTCCTCCCTTTGTTTTGAGCTTCTCTCACTATTAGGAGCGCGACTGCATCCGGTGCTATCGGCGGGCAAATAGCATGAACTGCCGCCCCGAAATTGTTGCCTCCTCTGAAGCCAGTGAGGGGGGGCATCTCGGAACCGCCGAACCCGGTTAGGAAGGGTGAAGGCCTGCATAAAGATGCCACGAGCCGCCGCCTTGCGTGGGGCTAACCCCCCAGTGGCACATTTCCAACGGACAGGCGAGATTGCGCCCGCCGCGTTACGGATAATGGCCTCGTCAAGGGCCGCAACCCGATCAGGACTTGGCCTTCTTGGCCTTGGCTTCTTCCTCTTCGATCTTCTTGATGTACTTGGCCGTGTCCTTCTTGAAGTCCTTCACGCAGCTCTTGCAGCACAACTTGATCTCGCGCCCTTCGTATTCATAGACGTAGGGGTCGCCCATTTCGCCCAACTTATCGCCGGTCACAATGCAGATCTTGAGCGTGTAGGGCTTGAGTTTCGCCTTCTTATCCGCCGCGAAGCCCGCCAGCGGGCCGGCACAAAAGGCGGCTAACAGGACACCAACGATGAGAGGTTTGAGTCTATTCATATTTTGTCTAAGTTTACCTCCATTATACGCCAGGTTGGCAGAAATCACTCAACAATTTTCCTGGAAGACAGAGTGGGCGCGAGATCGTGCCCCAGCATCGGGGATCGGGCTTTTCGATTACGATTACGACGACGAGGACGAGGAGGAGAGGAGGATCGTCCCCGAAACACACCTGCGACCTTGGTAGCATTCGGTGAACCGGGCTTGATGCGCCCCCGACGCGTGTATCGGCCGCCCGCTTCTTCTTGCTTCCCGGGTGCCGTTGGCGCTAAATCATCAGGGCCATGCCAGCCACCCGAGCCGCCGTTCTCCCGCTGATCTACCTTGGGTTGTTCGCGGCGGCTTGTGCTTGGCAGGTCGAAGCAGAGCCTGGCATGAGCGTGAGCTTCACCGTGACTCCAGCCGCTGCAGGGTTGCAGGTCGTTCGCGTCTCGCTTCCGCTGCCGCCCGGGTTTCTGGCCACCAACCAGGCTTGCACCGTCTCGGCTGGGAGCGCAGCGCTCGAGCCTGCCGGGCTGCGCGTGCTCTCGTGGCATCCCGCGACCCACGCCGCCGCTCGCACCGCGCGCCGCGCGCTGGTGACTTTTCCCCACCGGTTCACCGGCATGAACCCGGTCGTGTTCGGGCTCCAGCCAGCCGAAGTGAGTGAAGCAACGCCCGGCGAGTTCCCCGTGACGCTGCTTGCAGAGGGCGAGTCCTTTACCTTGGCCTGGAAAGACGGGCGCAAGATGGATTTGAAGTTCATCGCCCCTCGGAGGGGCTCCCGTGAGCCGGCGCGGCTCGAAAGCGTCGAGGAGAACCACTTCTTTCGCTGGCAGCGGCTTCACTTCCCGGACGCGGAGTGGCCGCGCATCATCGAGTTCCGCTTCGACACGGCGGGCGCCGTGGTGGCAGTAGGGCATTTGCAACGGGGCACCACCAACGACTGTTACGCGCCTGAGATGGGCTGGGAGTTGCGTGCCTCCGCCCTGTGGGCCGGGCTGAGCGCCGTCAGCGCGTTCCAGGGCACCAATGGCGGACAGCATAGCCGCTCGTTTGCCTCCGGCGAGCCCATGACGTGTCTGCTGGACGGCCGGGTCGCCCTCTATCACCCCACCGCCCCGTTGAAACGCCGTGGCAAGGCCGAACTCGTTCCCGACCCAGCAGGCCGCTGGACGTATCGGTATTTGCGATGCCTGGCTGGCGACAAGGTCCCCATGCAACCCAAGGCCTGGCAGCGAGCTGAGGTGCTTCTCGCACCGCAGGGGTTGGCGCGCCTGACCCCGTCCTTGAATTCCCCGCACCGCGTCGAGCCGAACCCGAACCTCTGGGCTGCCCTCTATGGGGACGCGGAGCCGTTGCCCAAGCTGCCGCCGAGGCTCGATGAGTTGGTGCGCTACCATCGCGAGGCCATCCTTCGCAGTGCGGCGGTGGGCGACGACTTCGGCAATGTCACCGGATACCAGGACGGTGTCGCGCACGGAGGTGCGTTCGGCATGAACCGGCTGAACCACGGCGCGGCGATCTTCCAAACCGGCTGGCGCGCGGGGGACAAGCGCCTGACGGAAACCGGCGTGCTCTGGTGCGACAACTTCTTCGACCAATCCGTCTGGTGGGGCGAGCCGGAGCCGGGCGGCACCCGCTACAACAACCGGGCGCTTTACTCTTCGACACCCGACAAGAATTACATGTGGCGCTCCGATACCTCAGTCAGTTTCTGCACCAAGGGCTACGATTGCTTCTGGCTGGCGTGGGAGGAAAGCGGCGACCCGCGGATGCTCGAGGCGTTTCAGGCCCAGGTCGCCTACGCCGCCAAGTTCATCCACGCCGATACCGGCGAATGCCGCAACATCGGCGACGTGCGTGATTTCATCCGCCTCTACCGCTATACCGGCCAACAGGCGTACCTGGACGACGCGCTGCGCTTGTTCCGGGAACTCCGCAACAAGCTTTCTACCGGCCACTTGTTCGACCAGGGCGGCAAACCGCTTGATCCGGATCCGCCCTTTATCGGAGAGGATACGCGCGGTTTGAAGGTCGGCTACGCCAAGCCCTACATAATCGGCTACGCGCTGGCGGGGCTGCCGGAGCTGATGCCGTTCGCGCCCAACGAGCCCGAGCTGAAAGAAACCGTCCGAGCGGTTGCGGATTTCCTGGCCTCGACGGTGGACCCGGCCGGCGGCTGGCGTTATCCACATCCGCGCTCGAGCGACGTTATGGTCAGTCAAGGCCTGGAACATGCATGGCATTTGACGCAGGCTGCGCGGGCGCTCGGCCCGGAGCCGCGGTGGCTCGACGCCATTGAGATCGTTCTCCGCGCCCGCATCCACGGTTGGCAGCGCACCGGAAAGGTCTTCAGCAGTCTGGGCGGGTGGGAGTTCAGCGCCGGCCGAGTTAAGGCCCCCACAGAACTCTACGCGCTCTATCAGAAACCCGCCGACCGCGATGCCTCCCGCGACTACCGCGAAGGCAAGCCCAGCTTCGGCTCCGCGCCGCCGGAGGGCATCGTGTATTTCGAGGAAGTCCTTGGCTACTACTTGCAGCACCGCCCGGCGGCGCGCTTGCTCGCCGAACCCAAGCCGGACGAACCGCTGGGCCTGATCCTGGCCCGCGCACCGAAGAAAGCACAATGAACCGATCCGCTTTCGTCCTGATCGCGGGGGCCGCCTCCGCGCTGGCGCTGCTCGCCCAAGAGCCGCAATTCCAGTCCCCCGGCGTTCGCGACAAGCTGCCGGTCTTCTACGACAAGCTGGCGTCGCGCATGGACTACCCGCTCTCCTGGCTCCAGGGCGGTCATGGGGACTTCGCCGCATGGCGGCAAAAGGCCCGCGCCCGGGTCGTCGAGTGCTTGCTCACGCCGCCCCCCGCGGCGCCCTTCGAGCCGAAGATTATTGCCGAACAGGATCGCGGGAATTACGTCGCCCGTAAGGTCGTGTTCAACCTCACCGGCGACAGCCGGGTGCTCGCATTCCTGCTCGTGCCCAAGTCCGCCGGCCCGCACCCGGCCGTCCTCCTGCTCCACGATCACGGGGCCAAGTTCGACATCGGCAAGGAGAAGGTCATCGAACCGTGGGCTGAGCCGCCCGAGAAGATCGAGTCCGCGCGGAAATGGGTCACCCAATGCTACGGCGGCCGGTTCATCGGCGACGAACTCGCCCGGCGCGGCTACCTCTGCTTCGCCACCGACATGCTCAACTGGTCCGACCGCGGCGGCGGCGGTTATGACAACCAGCAGGCTCTGGCAGCGAACCTCTTTCAATTGGGCGCTTCCTGGGCGGGGCTGATCGCGCACGAGGACCTTCGCGCAGCGGAGTTCCTCGCCACACGGCCCGAGGTGGACGGCAAGCGCGTCGCCGCCATGGGCCTCTCCGTCGGCGGCTTTCGCACCTGGCAGATTGCCGCGCTCTCGGACCGCATCGCCGCAGGCGTGTCTGTCTGCTGGATGGCGACCCGCAAGGGACTAATGATGCCAGGGAACAACCAGACCGGCGGCCAGTCCGCCTTTACGATGATCCACTCGGGCCTAGCCGACCAACTGGATTACCCCGACGTGGCCAGCATTGCCTGCCCGAAGCCGATGATGTTCATCTGTGGGAAGCGCGATAAGCTCTTCCCCGTCGAATCCATCGAGGCAGCCTTCGCCAGGATGCAAAAGGTCTGGCAATCGCAGCAGGCCTCTGAGCGGTTGCTGACGCGCCTCTACGACGCGCCGCATGAGTATAGTGCCGCCATGCAGGACGAGGCATTCGCCTGGCTGGACCGCCAGTTCAAACCGGTGAGATAGTGGACGCCGCCCGCTAAAGCGGGGTGTCGCCTCGAAGTACTGGAAATGCTCATGGCTCTCCTGCCGTCCCCCACGGGACCGCAGGAAAACCCTTGTACCGCAGGGGTTTCCCCGTGGTTTGAAGGTAGTTTGAAGATGAACTTCCGGCAAATCCGCAGGGCCGGAAAGGCTCCCAGAGCGTGTACACCGGAGGTACACCGGATGCACACCGGACGCACACCGGAGGTACTACGGATCTTCCGGTGTACCTCCGGTGTGCATCCGGTGTGCATCCGGAGTACTCAGCGCGAAGGGCCGGAAAACCCGGCGGTTCGGTCCGAAACGAACCCGAAGTCTGCGGGTTGCCAAGGTTGACAGTCTGAAGGGAGTTACAGGGTAAGGTTCCGCCTTTCCCTCCGCAGTGCTCACTTTCCGGTTGTGCGGACTGTGCATGCCCGTAGAATCAGCCAGTGCTTGAACCACTGATTTCCCAGCTTGCTGTCTCCCGTCCGCTCAGCGACGAGCAGGTACGGCAGGCGGTCGAGCAGCTTGTGGCCGAAGCCGTCCCGGTGGCGGTGAAGACCGAGTTCCTGACGCAGCTTGCCCGAAAGGGCGAAACCACTGAGGAAATCGCCGCCTTTGCCCGCGAACTGCGCGCGCGGTCCATCGTGCCCGTGCTCGATGGTGAGAGCCGCGCCGGCGAAATCCTGGATGTCGTCGGCACCGGAGGCGACCGCTTGAGCACGTTCAATATTTCCACCACCGTCGCACTGATTGCCGCGGCGGCGGGCGTCGTGGTCGCCAAGCACGGCAACCGGGCCAGCACTTCGCCTGTCGGCAGCGCCGACGTGATGGAGGCGCTGGGCATCCCGTTTGATCTGGGCCCGGAGGAGGCGGCGCGGTCGTTGCGCGAGCACGGGTTCGCCTTCTTCTTTGCGCCGAAATACCATCCAGCTTTCCGCCACATCGTCCCGGCTCGCAAGCTCTGCGCCGAGCGCGGGCAGACCACCATCTTCAACTTTCTCGGCCCGCTCCTGAACCCGGCGCGACCGACGGCAGCCCTGATCGGGGTGCCGCGTCCGGACCAGTGCGAGCCGTTCGCCCGCGTGCTGCAGTCGCTCGGCGTGCGGCGGGCAATGGTCGCCTGCGGCGCCGTGCCTGGGGAGGGCGGCGCTGGGCGGTATATTGATGAGCTTTCACCGTTGGGCCTAACGAGGATCGCGGAGTTCTACCAGGAACGCGCCTTGGCTTGCTCGGACCTGCCGCCGGAGCCGTTCCCAATTCAACCCGCGACCTTGGCTGACCTGCGCGGCGGCGATCGCGAAGTCAACGCTACAATTATCCGGCGCATCCTGGGTGGCGAGGAGCGCGGACCGAAGCGGGACGCGGTTCTGCTGAACGCCGGGGCGGCGCTATTCGTCGCTGGCCGAACGCCCTCAATCGCAGCAGGTTGGGAACTGGCAGCGGAAACCATTGACAGTGGCCGGGCGGCGGCGAAGCTGGCCGAGTTGCAGCACAAATAGGCGGACGGGTATGGGCGCGGTGTTGGCTTCAGTCCTTTGGGGGCACGTCCAGTGGGCTTGCGACCGGCCCACCGCTTGCGCATAGTCCTGATATGGTGGGCCGACTGCCGATATACGAGATCGAGCCGGCCCTGGTGGACGCGATCCGCGAGACGCGGCGAGTGATCGTCTCAGCGCCGACGGGCTCGGGCAAGTCCACTCAGGTGCCGCAAATGCTGCTCGATCACGGCCTGTTGGGGACGGGACAGGTCGTTATCCTGCAACCGCGCCGGCTGGCCACGCGTCTGCTGGCGACTCGGGTCGCGCGCGAGCGCAAGGGCGATCCGGGAGGCGAAGTCGGCTACCAGATCCGCTTCGAGAATGTCACCAGCGCAGCCACCCGCATCCGGTTCGTCACCGAAGGCATCCTCCTGCGGCAGATGGTGCAGGACCCGGAGCTGCGGGGTGTTTCGGCGCTTGTCTTTGACGAGTTTCACGAGCGGCACCTCTATGGTGACATCACGCTGGGCCGCGCGCTGGATTTGCAGGAGCAGGGCCGGCCCGATCTGAAGGTCCTGGTGATGTCGGCGACGCTCGAGGTGTCCCAACTGGAGGAGTATCTCAAGCCCTGTCGCGTGATTGAGTCCGAGGGGCGCGTGTTCCCCGTCGAGATCGAGTTCGCCGACCAGCCGGCTTACCTGGACCGGCGGCCGGTGTGGGCGCAGGCGGCGGACGCGTTCCGCGATTTCGTGCGCTCGAGCGGCGCCGGCGACGTGCTGGTGTTCATGCCGGGCGGCTTTGAGATCTCGCAGACCATCGAGGCCATTCGCGCCTGCGAGGAGTCGCGCGGGTTCATCCTGCTCCCTCTGCACGGCGAATTGCCCCCGCGAGAGCAGGACGCGGCGGTGGCACGCTATGAGAAACGCAAGGTGGTCGTTGCTACCAATGTGGCGGAAACCTCGCTCACCATTGACGGCATCCGCTGTGTCATAGACAGCGGACTGGCGCGCGTTCCGCGCTACGACCCTTACCGCGGCATCAACACTTTGTTGATCGAGAAGATCAGCCGGGCTGCGGCAGACCAGCGCGCGGGCCGGGCCGGGCGGACGGCGCCGGGCGTCTGCTTGCGCCTTTGGTCGCGCGAGGAGCATGGACATCGGCCGAAACAGGAATTGCCCGAGGTCAAACGACTGGACCTTGCCGAGGTGGTGCTGGCTTTGAAAGCTGCCGGGGTTGAGGACTTGAGAAGGTTCCGCTGGCTCGAACCGCCCGAGGAACCGGCGCTGGCCCATGCCGAGCAATTGCTCGCCGACCTGGGAGCGCTGAAGGCGCGACCTGTGCCAGGTAGAGACGTTTCTCCGAAACGTCCTTGCCCGGGCGGACGTCTCGGGGAGGCGCCCCTACCCGAGTTTGGTGCCGGCCTGCGCATTACGACGATCGGCCGCAAGATGCTGGCTTTCCCGCTGCACCCGCGTTATGCGCGGATGCTGCTCGCCGCCCAGGACTACGGCTGCGTCTATGAGGCCTGCCTGATTGCCGCGCTCACGCAAGGCCGCGACCTGCTGCTGCGCAACGTGGATGGCGATACGGCGCGCCGGCGGGAGGATCTGCTGGGGGAAAAGGCCGGGAGCGATTTCCGGCTGCTGATGCGCGCCTGGGAAGATGCCTCGCGCAATGACTTCCGCGTGGAGCCTTGCCGCCGGCTGGGCATTCACGCTGCCACGGCTCGGCAGGTCGGCCCGCTCCTTCAACAGTTCCTCGAGATCGCACGGCGCGAGGGCCTGGATGCCAGGCCGCACAGGGCGCCGGAGCAGGCCTGGCAGAAGTGCATTCTGATCGGGTTCAGCGACCGGGTGGCCCGCCGGCTCGATTCCGGCACGTTACGCTACGAGTTGGTGCACGGGCGGCGTGGCACGCTGGCCCGGGAAAGCATCGTCCAGCACTGTCCGCTGTTGGTCGCGGCGGAGGTTCACGAGGTGGAAGGCAAGGAGAAGAACGTGAACACGGTGCTGAGTCTTGCCACGGCCATCGAAGAGGACTGGCTGCACGAGCTGTTCCCCGAGGATCTCACTGCCGTGCCGCGGGTGTTCTACGACGCACATACCAAGCGCGTTTACGCCGAGGAGCAGGTCCGGTTTCGCGACCTGGCGATAACCACCCGGCGAGTCGAGCCGCCTCCAGCCGACGCGGCAGCGCGCCTGCTGACCGACGAGGTCCTGGCGGGCCGGTTAACCCTCAGCGGGTGGGACGAGGCGGTCGAGCAATGGCTCCTGCGCTTGAACCTGCTCACCCAATGGTGTCCCGAACTTGGCCTGCCTCCCGTCAGCGATGAGGACCGGCGCCACCTGGTCGAACAAATCTGCCATGGCGCCTTCAGCGCCAAGGAAATCCGGGACCAGCCGGTCAAACCCATCGTGACGGGCTGGCTCAGCCACGCGCAGCAAAGTTTGCTGGACCGCCACGCACCCGAGCGCCTCTCTCTGGCCAACGGCCGTAATCCGAAGATCGCCTACGAGCGGACGGGCTCGCCGCACATCGCCCTGCGGATCCAGGAGCTCTACGATGTGACTGCAACCCCCCGCATCGCCCTGGGCCGTGTGCCGGTGCTGGTGCACATCCTGGCTCCCAGCATGCGCCCGGTGCAAATCACGCAGGACCTGGCTGGCTTCTGGCGTGACCATTACCCCCGAGTGAAGCAGGAATTGCAGCGGCGCTACCCCAAGCACAAATGGCGTTGAAGCAGCGAATCATCCCGCCATTTGGTGGCGGTGTGAGTCCTTCCAAGCACGGGTCCAGAACCGGGTGAGCTCGGGAGTGCTAGAACCTGTAAATGATGTTGAGGGCCAGCATGAATGCGTTGTCGAGACTGGTGGGGGCGGCTCCCCAGGGGCCGCTGCCGTTCAGGGCGTGGTCCCACCGGAACTCAGCGCGCGTGATGACATTCTTCCAGAGATCGTACTGGAGGGTTCCGGTCAGCGCCAACGACTCGCCGGGCAAGCCGGTGGTGGCCAGGTAGTCGCTCTGGTTCAGGTAGTCGGCGCGCGCATTGATGCTTAGCTTCTCGGTCGCCTGCACCAGCAAATACAGGGCGCCCGCATATTGATAACCGGAGTTGTTCAACACAACGTTGGCCCGGTTGGGTCCCAGGCACGCATAGTCAAAGGCGCCGCCCACGGTCAGGAACTTCAACGGGGTCTTGATATTGCCGCCCGCATAGAAACTCGTTTGGGTGGCACCCCCGTTTGGAACCAAGGCGTTGTAGCCGTTGACAATGCCGCCTGACAGGGTGGAACCCGCCAGGAAACCCATGCTTTCGGGAGCGATCAAGGTAAGCGATCCCAAGTAGGTCTTGTAGGATTCGGATTTGGTGCCGGAAGGTGGAAACGCGCGACTGTTGATACCAGCGCTCCAGGTGTCCGCGATTCCGGCGTTGGCCGAGACCACCTCGCTGAACTGATACGCCACCTGGACACCCGTCAACTGCGTGGGCTCAAGTTCATAACCGTAAGAATGAGTGTAATTGGGATTGCTCCCCGTCTGATACACCTCGTACCCGAGTGGGGAGGCAAAGGTGCCAAGCTTGATGTCGAGCCCGTTCCTGATGGGTGCGCGGAGCACGACGTAGGCATCCATAAGGCTGAAGTCGCTGGGAAGAGTGCCAAAGGAGTTGTTAAACGCTACCGCATCCGGGCCGAAAAGCAGGGTTGCATTGTAGCCGGCCGCCCACTCTCCCTCGCCCAGGGGTTTGCTGATGGTGAGAGAGACTACGTTCAGGTTGAAGCCATCCGCCTTCGAGCCGCTGGGCGCGGCATTGGGGGTGTAGAGTGGCAGATTCTGATTGCCGGTCCCCGGGTTCCATTGCATGGAAGTATCCACATAACCGCTGATGGTGGTTGGCGAGATTGCGGTCAGCACGGAGTTGTCTCGTTCCTCGGCACTTGCCCAGCAAGGCAGGCTCACCAGCCCGGCACTCATCAAAGCCAAAGTCCATCTGTTACATTCCATAGTTCTTATTTGTTATCCAGTGTATTGGTATTTGCTGCGGCTCAGGCATGACCCTTTCTTTGGTTGCACCTGTCGCACGCCGGCACCATCGGCAGCAAACGTGCCAAAGCTTGTGGGTTTCTGTAACATGCTGCAACACAATTGATTCTGCATTCCGTTGCTGCCTGTGAGGGAGAATCTTGCGGCGATTCCTGTGCTGGGTGATCAAAACTCGCCACCCGAGGAGCAGCAGCACCGAAAAGGGCTTGGCTGCCTAAAAGCAAGAAACCCCTTCCGAACTCTCGGAAGGGGTATGAAGGTGGATTCTGGCCGGCCTTAGAACTTGTAGATGATGTTCAGGGCCAGCATGTAAGCGTTACCCGCGTCTGGTCCGCCGAAGATTGGATCATACGAGGTCCCGCCGAAGGCATCACTGTCATTAAGCGAATGATCCCAGCGGAATTCCAAGCGGCTGATCACGTTCTTCCACAGGTCATACTGTGCTGTGAGTGTCAGGTCGAGAACCTGATCGGTCGGAGCCGCGAACAGGACATGAGAACTGTCTTTCAAGTACTCCGCACGCGCGTGGAAGCTTAGCTTCTCGGTCGCCTGCACGGAAGCATAAGCACTGACCGCCCAAGTCTGACCAGGCCACTCGTAGAGCTCCAGCCAATCAAATGCTGCGCCCAGACGGAGTTCCTTAATAGGCGTTGCCAGCGTGGCACCAGCATACCAATTGACGAGGTTCCCGCCTGCGAACGGGGCTTTGCCGTAAAGGCCCTGGTTGTTCCAGTTGGCATTGTACCCGCTAACGCCACCGCCATAGAGGGTCGAGCCAGCCAGGAAGCCCCAACTGTCGGGGGCGGTGAGGGCGGCCGAGCCCATATAGGACTTGTACGATTCCGAGTCAGGACCGTAAGGCAGTCCGGGATTGACAGACCGTTGATTGATCTGCGGTCCAACGGTATCCGCCACACCGCCGGAGATGCTGAACCAGTCGCAGAAGCGATAGCTGGCCAGCACCCCAGTGTGGGTTTGCGGCTCAATGGTATGGCCGTATGACCGGGTGAAGTTGGGGTCTTTCGAGGCATCCACCGATTCATAGCCGATGATGCTGTCGAACACGCCGACTTTGAAGTCGAGTCCGTTAAAGAGGGGGGCGCGAAGGGCCACATAGGCCTGCCGGATCGCGAAGTCACTCGTGTTCCAGCCTGTGGACGTGGTATTGAGCCCGTTGGCGTACGGTCCGAACCACAGGTCGGCGCGATAGCCAGCGGCCCAATCCGTTTCGTCCAGCGGCTTCTCGATTGTGAGTTGGACCACGTCCAGGTTAAACCCGTCGGCCATGCTTGGTGAGTTGAACCTGTAGGGGGGCACATAGGCGTTGCCCGTGCCCGGATTCCACTGCATTGAGGTGTCCACGGTCCCGCTAATGGTCGTGGGCGAGAGCGCGGTCAACACCGAACTTGTTCTCTCCTCGGCCTTGGCGGCGGACGCCAGGCTGACCACCCCGAGGGCGGCCAGTGCTACTGTCCATCTGTTAAACTTCATACGTTCCTCCGATATTATCGTTTTGTTGTATTACCTTATGCACTCTGAGGGTAAAAAACAGTTTACCCTCGCACCGGAACCGGTGCATTTAACGGCATAGATAGGCCAGAACCCCATGCCCGACAAGAACTTTTTTCATCATTTTTCGCCCATGTAGGCATGGAGAGAGTGTACCGGAATGAGACAAAGCTTGGCCGACTGGTTCCGCCGGGCATTGCAGAGATTTGCGCCGCAGAAACCAGTCGGGTGTGTGGAACCGGCAGAAAGAGCAGTCTCGGCTGCTAAACAGGACAGAATCACGGTTGAATTGGAACAAGGACTGCTTCGCAAAGGCAATCGCACAGTGAACACGATTTCCTTAAACGAGCCAGTCCCGGCGATTGTTCGGGGTGAGCCGTTAACCACCTGAGCACACCTCACAATATGGCATCATTCGTCTATGTAGCGCGGGAGACCGTTTCCAACCGGGAGATCCGCAGCACCGTTGAAGCGGCTACCGAGCAGGCGGCCATCGCCGCCCTCTTGAACCGCAATATGCTGGTCCTTTCGATCCAGGAGAAGGTCGGCCGGCGGGGGCGAACCAGCGGCGGGCGCGTGGCCTTGGCGGATCTGGTGATCTTCACGCGGCAACTGGCGACAATGGTTGACGCCGGCCTGGCAATTGTGCAGTCGTTACAGGCGCTGGCGGAGCAAACCACGAACAAGGTCATGCGCGATGTGATCCACGATGTGTGTGCGCGCGTGGGAAGCGGCGACAGCCTCTCCGAGGCCCTGCAGAAGCATCCGAAAGCATTCAGCCGGCTCTACGTTTGCATGGTGGGTGCCGGTGAGCGGGGCGGTTTGCTGGCGGAAATCCTGGCCCGCCTGGCGACGTATCTGGAAACCACCGCCCGGTTGCGCAAGAAAGTCAAATCCGCCATGATGTACCCGACTGTCGTGACGGTGGTGGCGATACTGATAACCATCTTCTTGCTGGTTAAAGTGGTTCCTGTATTCGGTCAGATCTTTAAGAGCTTCAACGCCACGCTCCCCGCGCCAACACTTTATCTGATCAGTATCAGTGAATTCGTGAAACACTATCTGCTGGTGTTCCTGTTGCTTGGCGGCGCCGCCGCCTACGGCTGGTACTATTTCATCCAGACACCCTACGGCCGACAGTTCTGGGACTCGCAACGTCTCCGGCTGCCAATCCTCGGGGTAATCGCCCACAAGCTCTGCCTCGCGCGTTTCACCCGCACGCTAGCCTCGCTCATCCGCAGCGGCGTGCCAATCCTCGAGGTGCTGCAGATCGTCTCGCAGACAGTGGGCAATGTGGTGATGGAAAAGGCGATAAAGTCCGCCGCGCTGGATATTGAGCGGGGCGAGAGCATTGCCACGGCGTTGAGCCGGCATCCGGTCTTTCCCTCCATGATCATCCGCATGGTTACTGCCGGCGAACAAACCGGCAAAATTGACAACATGCTCGAACGCATCGCGGACTTCCTCGACGATGAGATCGAAACCACCCTGGCCGGCCTGACTGCGCTCATCGAGCCGATCCTGATTGTCTTTCTGGGTGTGGTCATCGGCGGCATGGTGATCTGCATGTTCCTGCCTATTTTCAAGCTGCCGGACATCGTCAACGCCCGGTGAGCCAGGCTCGCGAGGGCCCGACCGGCCGTGGCAGCGGCCATGGGGGTGAATGATCGAAGCCGGGAGTTGCCCTCCCGGCTGCGGTCCTGCTCCAAGTCGCTGCGAGGTGTTCCTCACCGGTTCACTGCCGCACGATCCGGCGCCGAAGTTTTGCTTGCCCGTGCGGACCGTCCAAGGCTAACTGTCGTGCCATGGCGAAGGTCCTGCTGGTTGATGACGACCTGACCATGGTTCAAATGGTCACGGAATTGCTCCGCCAGGAGGGGCACGAGGTGTTTCCTTTCTCCAACGGCACTGCCGCGGTGGCCGCGCTGGCGACGCACTCGCCGGACCTGGTGATCACGGATCTGTACTTCGACAAGACCCGGGCGGCTGGACTGGAGGTCGTGCAGACCGCTCGCCAGTTGGCCACGCCGCCGGTAGTCATCGTGATTACCGGCTTCGGCACCATCGAAACCGCAGTCGAGGCGATGAAGAACGGCGCCTTCGATTACCTGGAGAAACCTTTCAAGGTGGACGAGCTGAAGCTGTGCGTGCAGCGGGCGCTTTCCTACAGCACCGCCATCGCGGAACGAGACGCCGCCGTGACGCAGACGACTTACCTGCGCAAGCAGCTTCGGAAAAAGTACGAATTCAGCGAGATCGTCGGCAGCGCCCCCAAGATGCTGGAGGTGTTCAAAATGATCGAGCGCGTGGCGGATACGGACAGCACGATCCTGGTGTTGGGTGAGAGCGGCACAGGCAAGGAGTTGGTCGCGCGCGCGTTGCACTTCAACAGCCGCCGCCAGTTCGCGCCCTTCGTGCCGGTCAATTGCAGCGCGCTGCCGGAGAATCTCCTGGAATCCGAGCTGTTCGGCCACCGCCGCGGGGCCTTCACCGGCGCGATCAACGACAAGAAGGGCCTGTTCCAGGAAGCCGATGGGGGGACGATCTTCCTGGACGAAGTCGGCTCCATGTCTGCCGTGCTGCAGAGCCGGCTGCTGCGGGTGCTGCAGGAAAAGGAAGTCCGCCGGGTGGGCGAGAACACACCGATCTATGTCAACGTGCGCGTGGTGGCTGCCTCCAACGAACCGCTCGAGAAACGGATCAAGGAAGGCACATTCCGCGAGGACTTGTATTACCGGCTCAACGTGATCCCTATCCAGTTGCCCAGTTTGCGGGAACGGCGCGACGATATCCCGCTGCTCACGGCCCACTTCCTCAGGGGCAAAGTCAACGCGCGGACCAACCGGCCGTTCGCAGTCTCGAAGCGGGCCAAAGGCATGTTGTGCGCCTACGATTGGCCCGGCAATGTCCGCGAGCTGGAAAATGCGCTTGAACGGGCCGCGACCCTCTGCGAGGGGGACCTGATTCGATCCGGCGATCTGCCGCCCGCCGTCGTTGCCGCGGCCTGCGGCGCCAACCCCGCCCTCGATCAACTCGATGACGAAGCCGCCGCCATGCCCCCTGCGGCGGCGGCGAGCAGCCCCTGTA
Organism: uncultured Verrucomicrobiota bacterium; assembly: GCA_964625855.1. GTDB lineage: Bacteria > Verrucomicrobiota > Verrucomicrobiia > Limisphaerales > UBA8199 > JAPLUA01. Next base: position 149,920 of record CAZVFC010000003.1, read on the forward strand.
CGCTTCGTTCGGCTTCCGCTCCCAATGGGCCCGCGGGGACCGGGCAGGTCGCTTCGGAACCAGTGTTGCTGCTAAAAACCTACTTAAGGCAACAGGAGCGCGCCTATCTCCAACGGTTGCTGGAGCAATTCGGCGGTGACAAGGAAAGGGTGGCTCTCTTGGTCGGCGTGAGCATAGCCACCCTGTATCGCAAGCTCTCCGAGGACGACGAGCCAGAAGAGTCCTGAATCGTTGCCGCGCCAGCTCGCGCAGAGAGGAGAAGAGGCTTGCAGGCGCGTAAGCATTGGTCGGTGCATAATCCATACCGCGTAGAAACCTCCGTGACACCGCGGTAATACCGTAGCCTCACGCCTCCTGATCCATGAGCAGGGTGTTGGGGCCGGCGAGAAGTTGAATGGGACCGGTTTGGGCTGGCCGGGCGTGAAGGCCGGGGTCCGACGCTGGACGGTCCTGGCCCGGGAAGGCCTCCGGCGGTCGTGCCCCCCGGCACGCTTGGGCGGCCCGCTGAACTCCCCTGGCTCCTCCCGCCCGTTTCCTGCGCGTTAACCGTGGGCGGCCCACGGACCGGGCGGATCGGTGCGACCAACGCACGTCTCTGGCATCTGGCTGGTTCTGAGCTTGGCCCGGGCCATCCCAACGCCATGCACCAGCGATGCACGACCCGAAGAGCGGGAGGGGAGGCGCACACCGCCTGACTGGCCGCACGGAATCTGAGGCGGCAGGGAATATTCCTGATACCACCCCAAGGCATTGACTGATGGAATGGAATGTGTTCGGTGGCCGTGAGGGCTGGAGTGGCAGCAGGAACGGCTCACCTCAATTCCTCCGAGTCAGGAGGCGGGAACCTAACTGCATACACCGCAGGCTTGGGGCGATTCCTTTCCTTTTTTGTTTTCTTTGCCCCTGGCACCTTCTACCATGTCGGTCGGTCGCAGTCGTTGCGGCCGTTCAGAGACTCATTGATCTAATGGAAAGCGAAACATATGCCACTAACACATACTAAAGACTTGTTCGCCAAGGCGTTAAGAGGCAAATACGCCCTTGGGGCCTTCAATGTCAACAATATGGAATTGCTGCAGGCTATTGTGGAGGCCTGCGAAGCGGAAAAGGCCCCGGTGATGCTGCAGATTTCGAAGGGCGCACGCCAATACGCCAACCCGGTTTACCTCAAGCGACTTATCGAGGCGGCGGTCAGCCTGTCCAACATACCGATCGCGGTGCATTTGGATCACGGAGATACGTTCGAGCTGTGCAAAGACTGCATTGATGAAGGGTTCACCAGTGTCATGATTGACGCCAGCCACGAGCCGTTCGAGAAGAACATTGAGATTTCACACAAGGTTGCCGAATACGCCCACGCCCGAAATTGCGTGGTCGAGGCGGAGTTGGGCCACCTGGTTGGTGCGCAGTTCGACGAAGGGGAGGAAGGAGGCAATTATTCAAAGGAAGGGCATTACACCAATCCCGAACAGGCAGTCGAGTTTGTGAAACGCTCGGGGGTGGACTCGCTGGCGGTCGCCATTGGCAACTCGCACGGGGCCTACAAGTTCAAGGGCGAGCAGCATCTCGACCTTGAACGCCTCAAAGCTATTAAACAGGCGCTTATGAACGCCGGGCTTGGGGATTACCCGCTGGTCCTGCACGGGGCTTCAAGCGTGCCAAAGGACCTGGTCGAGGAGATCAACAAGCACGGCGGGAAACTGGGCACCGATGCCGCGGGCGTGCCAGAGGCGGACATCGAGGTTGCCCGCCGGATTGGCTGCGCCAAGGTCAACATTGATACGGACTTACGGTTGGCGTTGACCGCGGGCATCCGGAAAGTATTCGCCGAGAATCCCAAGGAATTTGATCCGCGCAAATACCTGGGGCCGGCTCGCGCCAAAGTCAAGGAACTGGTGGCGCATAAGGTGCGCAACGTCCTGTGCTGCGCCGGCCACGCCTTTGACTAACGCCTAGTTCGGCGCGTATTCGCGCGGGTCGGTGATTTTGCCGGTCAGCGCACTGGCGGCAACCGTAGCCGGGGAGGCCAGGAATACCTGGGATTCCTTGTGGCCCATTCGGCCCGGGAAGTTGCGGTTCGTCGCGCTGATACACTTGAGCGGCGCGTTCATCCGTCCGAAAGTGTCCACCGGGCCGCCGAGGCAGGCGGCGCAGCCGGCGTTCTCGGTCATTTGCACGCCCGCAGCGATCAGTATCTCCCACACCGTGCTGTTTCCCCATCGCGCGGTTTGCAGGTCATGCACGATTTCCGGCGTAGCGGGCACCCCGAAGGTATCAATCACCACGCGTTTGCCGCGCAGGACGCGCGCGAATTCGAGGAAGTCGCTCGTCTTGCCCCCGGTGCACGAGCCGACGTAGGCCCGGTCGAGCTTGATGTGGCCGAGTTCTTTCGCGAGCTTGCGCTGCCCGGGATCGGGATGGCAGGCCACGGTCGGCTCAAGCTTCGACAGGTCAACCACGCACTCATAGACGAATTTCTCGTCCTTGTCGCGCGTGACGGGCTCATAGGTTGCTTTGGTGCCGTTGAGTTTGCAGCGGAAGTCCACGAAGGCCTGCGTCTGGGCGTCGAATTCGAAGATGCCATTCTTGCCGCCGGCTTCGATGGCCATATTGGCGATCGTCATCCGGTCGTCCATGCTCAGGCTGGCAACTCCGGGTCCGTCGAACTGCATCGCGCGGTAGGTCGCGCCATCGAAGCCGATCTCGCCAATGCAATGCAGGATGATGTCCTTGGCCATGACGCCCGGCTGCAATTTGCCTTCTAGCCGAAAATGCATCGTCTCCGGGACCTTGATGAGTAATTTGCCGGTCCCCAGGACAAATCCCGCGTCCGTGTTGCCGATGCCGGTGGCGAACTGGCTAAAGGCGCCGGCCATACAGGTATGGGAGTCGGTTCCGAATAGCACTTCGCCCGGGCGGGTATGGCCCTTTTCCGGCAAAGCCGTGTGGCACACCCCCGCGTAATGCGAGCCGTGCTGGCGCTTGAGAACCCCTTTGGCCGAATCGAACACCCAGCGCCCGTTCGGGTCGTCTATCACATCGTAGAAATAGGTGATCCCCTGCTCCTTGACGAAGTCCCGAAGGATATCCACGTTCCGGTTCGACATGGAATCGGCGGTAAAGATGTAATGGTCCGGAATGATCACCACCCGGTTGCGGTCCCACACCTTCGCCTTCTCGCCGAATTCGCGCTTGAACACACCGATGGTCCCCGGGCCGCAAACGTCGTGGGTCATTAGGATGTCGGCCTTAACCCATACGTTATCACCGGGCTGCACGGCGGCCTTGCCGGCCGCGCGCGCGAGTATCTTCTCAGTCAATGTCATATTTCAATCCACAGCTATCACTGTGACCTGCCGCGACGGCGGCAGGGGATCCGCTTCGCAGACCACAAGGTTAGAGTACGCGAGACGGACGGCAACTTCAACCGTGAACCCGCGTCTTATGAGGCAATGGTGGGGGCACGGTTATACCCCGGTGTGGCTCCCATGTGGATCGCTCCCCATGGGAGACTCACCGGGACCTCCGCAGTCTCACCGGGAAGACGCCCTCCATGATCGCTCGAAAGGCCCAATGGTCTCGCCGTCTTTTGATCAGACCATTCCTTGACTTATGGCGCCACTTCTGGATAATGCAGGGTTTGAGCGCTTATCCGATTCCCTTACTGCCGCGCTCATTGCTCAGTACGCCCGAGATGTGAAGAATACTATGACCAACAAAGTGATCCGCCGTGCGACATGGTGCGTTCTGTTCCTCCCGTTGGCGGCGCCCCTGTCCGGCTGCAAGGAAAAGGAGCAGGCAGGTCCGCCCAAGCCGCCGGATGTGGAGGTGATCACCGTCCAGCAGCAGGACGTGCCAATCTACCGCGATTGGGTGGGAACGTTGGAGGGCGATGTCAACGCTACCATTTCGGCCCAGGTCAGCGGTTATCTGATCAGCCGGAACTATAAGGAAGGGAGCGTAGTCACCAACGGCCAGGTGCTGTTCCAGATTGACCCGGCGCCGTTCCGGGCGACGCTGGACCAAGCCAAAGCCCAGGTAACCCAGGCTATGGCCCAGAGAGACAAGTATGCCCTGGACGTAAAGCGTTACCGTCCGCTGGCTGCCTCGGAAGCGATCAGCCAGCAGGAACTCGACAACGCCATTCAAAATGAGAAGACCGCCGAAGCCTCGGTGGAGGCCGGGCAGGCGGCGGTCCAGCAAGCCCAGCTCAATCTTGATTTCACCACCATCCGTTCGCCGCTGGATGGGTTGGCCGGATTGGCCAAGGCGCAGGTCGGCGATCTCCTCGGACCCAGCACGGGCCCCTTGACTACCGTGACGAAGGTTGACCCAATCCGGGCCTATTTCTCGGTATCCCAACAGTTGCTCACGGAGATCCAGGAGCGCCGGCTGGCTGAGGGCAAGGATACCGTGCGGTCGGGGAATGGCCTCGAGCTCGATCTGGTGCTGTCAACAGGCACGGTTTATCCGCAAAAAGGGCAGGTACGGTTTGCGAATAACCAAGTGGACGTCAGGACGGGCACCATTACCGTAGTGGGCGAGTTTCCCAACCCGAGGATGCTGTTAGTACCCGGCATGTTCGTCCGAGTGCGGGCGCTGATGGAGACCCAAAAGAACGCTTTGTTGGTCCCGCAGCGGGCTGTGACCGATATGCAGGGCCGGTACCTGATCGCCCTGGTGGGCGCGGACAATAAGGTGAGTATTCGCCCCGTGGCCGCCGGGGAGCGCGTCGGTCCACAGTGGGTTATCCAGGGCAACGTGAAACCCGGGGACCGGGTGGTGGCGGAAGGCATACAGAAGGTGCGCGACGGCGTAATGGTGAACCCGGTGCCGTTCGTGGATCAGGCCGCGGCAGCATCCGGGGCGGCGGCGGCGTCACCAACGGAGGACAAGAAGAAGTAGGCAGCTCAAATCCGAAACACGAGATCCGAATGCCGAAGGAATTCCGAAATCCGAAGCCCAAAAGGGGGCCCATCCTCCAAGGTTGGCGCGCGGCGTTGGGTTTCAGAACCCTGGCTTTCTCTGCGCTTCGTCAGTCGTCAGCCGTCATTCGTCCTTAACTACGCATGTCCAAATTCTTCATCAACCGCCCGATCGTCGCGATGGTGATCTCCATCCTGATGGTGCTTATGGGGCTGGTCGCGATGTCCCGCCTGCCCGTCGCCCAGTTCCCCAACATCGCCGACCCGCAGATCCAGGTGAACGCGACTTATCCCGGGGCGGACGCCCTGACCGTTCAGCAGTCGGTGGCCGTGCCCATCGAGCAGCAAATGTCCGGCGTGGACAACATGGAATACATGTATTCCCTCAATGCCAACAACGGCACGATGAAGCTGACGGTGGACTTCAATGTCGCGACCGACCCGAACACGGACCAGATTCTCGCGCAGATGCGGCAGGGCCAGGCCAACTCGCAGTTGCCCAGCGCCGTCAACAACCAGGGCGTCACCGTCCAGAAGGGCACCTCCTCGCCGCTGATCATGTTCGCGCTCTATTCGCCGAGCAACACGTACGACAGCATCTTCCTGGCGAACTATTCCTACATCAACATCAACGACGCGATGACGCGCGTCAAGGGCATCGCCAGCGTCTCCGTGTTTGGCGCCGGCCAATATGCCATGCGCATCTGGGTGCGCCCCGACCGGCTGGCGCAAATGGGGATCACGGTGCCGGACATCGTCAATGCCGTGCAGCAACAGAACACCGTGAACCCCGCCGGCAAGATCGGCGGCGAACCGGTGCCGAAGGGCCAGGAATTCACTTACGCCGTGCGGTCGCAAGGCCGCCTCGAGGACGAGGCGCAGTTTGGCGAGATTGTGCTGCGGGCCTTGCCCGGCGGCGCCATTGTGCGGCTGAAGGACGTCGCCCGCATCGAGTTGGGCTCGCAGAACTACGACATGCTGGCCCGGCTTAACGGCAAACCGTGCGCGCTCATCGCCCTGTACCAGTTACCCGGCTCCAACGCCGTCGAAGCCGCCGACGGCACCAAGCGGCTCATGGAGACGCTCAAGAAGAGCTTCCCGCCCGACTTGGATTACGCGGTGGCGCTCGACACAACGCTGGCGGTGACCGAGGGCATGAAGGAAATCAAGACCACGCTGATCGAGGCCATCGTGCTGGTTCTAATCGTGGTGTTCATCTTCCTGCAAGGCTGGCGGGCAACCCTGATCCCGCTGCTCGCCGTGCCGGTTTCCCTGGTAGGCACATTTGCGTTCTTCCCTCTGTTCGGGTTCTCGATTAACACGCTTTCGCTGTTCGGCCTGGTGCTGGCCATCGGGTTGGTGGTGGACGATGCCATCGTGGTGGTCGAGATTGTGGAACACCACATCGAACATGGGCTCTCGCCCAAGGAGGCGGCGCTGAAAGGCATGCAAGAGGTATCCGGGCCCGTCATTGCAATCGCCATCATTTTGGCGGCGGTGTTCCTGCCGACGGCGTTTATCCCGGGCATCACGGGTCGGCTCTACCAGCAGTTCGCCGTGACCATCGCGGTGTCGGTGATCATCTCGGCGTTCAACGCCTTGACGCTGTCCCCGGCGCTGGCGGCGCTGCTGCTGCGGCCCAAGCAGAAGAGCGGCGGGCCGCTGCAGAAGTTCTTCGATTGGTTCAACAAGTGGTTCGGCCTCGCCACCAATGGCTATGTGGGCGTGTGCCGATTCCTCGTCCATAAGAGCACCTTGGCGATGCTGCTGCTCGCGGGGGCGCTGGTGCTGACGGGAGTGCTGGGCAGGTCCGTCGCCACCGGCTTCCTGCCGGACGAGGACCAGGGCTACGTGTTTGCCGGTCTGCAACTCCCGGACACGGCGTCTTTGCAGCGCAACGATGAGATCGTGAGGCAGGCCGAGGCGATTCTCAGCAAGACACCGGGCATCAAGTACTACTCGTCCGTGGTCGGCTACAGCATGTTGAGCGGGGTGAACAACACCTACAGCACGTTCTTCTTTATCTCCTTTGAGGAGTGGTCCAAACGCAAGAAGCCGGATGAGAAGTACCAGGCGATCATGACGCACCTGAACCGTGAACTCGGCAAGATCCCCGGTGCGGTCGGCTTTGCGTTTCCGCCGCCGGCCATTCCAGGCGTAGGCACCTCCGGCGGCGTGACGTTCGTGCTGGAGGATCGCTCCGGCAAGGGGCTCGACTTCCTGGCGCCGAACCTGCAGACCTTCATGGCGGCGGCACGGAAGCGCCCGGAACTGGCGAGCGTCTTCAGCACCGCGCTACTCTCCGTGCCGCAAGTATACGTGAACGTGGACCGCGACCAGGTCATCAGCCAGGGCGTCAAGCTGCAGGACGTGTATCAGACGATGCAGTGTTTCATGGGCGGTGCGTTCGTCAATTACTTCAATCGCTTCGGCCGGCAATGGCAAGTCTATGTTCAGTCGGAGGGGGAGTTTCGCACCATGGCCGAGAACCTGGGGCAGTTCTATGTGCTCAACAACGCTACCAACATGGTGCCGCTGGCGGCGGTAACGCACGTGCAAGCGACAACCGGCCCGGAATTCACGATGCGCTACAACCTCTACCAGGCGGCGCAGATTAACGCCTCGGCCAAGCCGGGTTATAGCTCCGAGCAGGCAATGAGGGCGATGGAAGAGGTGTTCAAGGAAACCATGCCGCCTGGCATGGGTTTCGATTACCTCGGGATGAGCTTCCAGGAACAGAAAGCCCAGCAAGGGGTATCGCCGATGGTCATTTTCGGGTTCTCCCTATTGTGCGTGTTCCTGATCCTGGCCGCGCAGTATGAAAGCTGGAGCCTGCCGTTCAGCGTGCTGCTGGGAACGCCCATCGCCGTGTTTGGCGCGTTCGCGGGCCTCATGGTCGGCCACTACGAGAATAACATCTATGCTCAGATCGGCCTGGTCATGCTCATCGGCCTGGCGGCCAAGAACGCTATTCTCATCGTCGAGTTCGCCAAGATGGGTTACGAGCAAGGCAAGCCGCTCATTGACGCCACGCTCGAAGGCGCGAAACTTCGATTGCGTCCGATTCTAATGACCAGTTTCGCCTTCATCCTGGGGTGCGTTCCGTTGGCCAAAGCCAGCGGCGCCGGGGCGCTGTCGCGGCAGGTCATGGGGTTCGCGGTCATCGGAGGTATGAGCGCCGCCAGCTTCATCGCGATCTTCTTAATCCCAGCCTGCTTTTACGTCGTCGAGCGGTTGAGCGGGAGCAAGCATGAATCCGCCAAGCCTGTTGCAGACGCTTCGGCCACCGGCGGACCAGTCCCGGGAACTCACTGACGATGAATACCTCAAAGTGTGCCGGTCAGTTTTGGCCGTGGCTCTATTACTGAAATGATCTATAAACAGACAAATAATAAATGAAAACAAACACCTACTCCTTGATTGTCGCCGGCACACTCGCGCTGGCTGGTTGCTCCTCGGTGAAGACCCACGTTGACACCGGTCCCATCCACGGACGCACGTTCTCCTTCATCAACGTCGGCACAAGAGAGGCGCCGAGCTACGCCGAGAGCCGGAAGCTGGCCCACACGAAGATCCAAGAGGCCATCACCAAAACTCTCGCTGCCAAAGGCTTGAATCACGTGAGCCAGGGTGGCGACATCACCGTGGCATACCTCATCATCGTCGGCAACAATGCGACCACTATGTCCCTCAATGATTACTTCGGATATACCTCCGACGCGAGCGCGCTGATGGACAAGGTGCACACATCGGAAGCCGTGAAGAATAATGAACGCAGCTATTTCGAGGCCGGCACGCTGGTGATTGATATGCTCGACTCGAAGACTTCCCAATTGCTCAAGCGCAGGACCTTACAGGCCCAGATTCTGCGGGAGCTGCCCCTCGACGCCCGTGAGGCCCGCCTGCAGGGGCTGGTGGACCAGGCCTTGAGCGATGTGCAGATTGTCCGATAGCGAGTTGAACAAACGAGTCACGAATGGCGAAGGAATGCCAAATGAGGAACAACGAATGCCGAAGGCCAGGTGACCAGGGCCGGTTGACGAATCGCGAAATTGGCTGGCCGCCACCGCTTGTGTTTCGTCATTACTTAGTCATTGGGCTTTCCACGTTCGTCATTCTTTTCGGCGGCTGCGCCGTAGGCCCGAATTATAAACGGCCTGCCATCGAGTCTCCCGGCAATTACCGGTTTGCGGCCGGCCTCACCACCAACTCGCTGGCCGACCTGCCGTGGTGGCAGGTCTTCAAGGATCCTGCGCTCCAGGACCTGATCCGCACCGCGCTGACTAACAACTTTGACCTGAAGCAGGCCGTGGCGCGGGTCGAGCAAGCCCGGCAGCAGGCAGTTGCAGCCCGCGCTCCGTTGTTTCCGCAGGCCGGATACAACGGCAGCGTCGGCAGGGGGCGCAACGCGCTCTTTAATTCACCGGCTGGTCTGAACGGCACCACCGAGAGTTCCGCGTTGCTCACTCTGAATGCCGCCTGGGAAATTGACATCTGGGGCCGTATCCGCCGCTTGAGCCAGGCAGCTCGCGCCCAGTACCTGGCCACGGACGAAGCCCGCCGTGGTGTCACCATCACCCTTGTTAGTGAGGTCGCCAGCGCCTATTTTCGGCTCCTGCAGTTGGATCAGGAGCTCGAGGTTCAACACGCCGCCACGAACGCTTATTCGGGCACCTTCCGCATCTTTAACGAGAAGCGGATACAAGGGGTCTCCTCGCGGCTTGAAACCGATCGCGCGGCTGCTGCGTTGGCCAATGCCGCCGCGGCCATCCCACAGATCGAGCTAGACATTGCCATCACTGAGAATCAACTCAACGTGCTGCTGGGCCGCAACCCGGGCCCCATCCCGCGGGGCACCTCGTTGACCCGGGCGGAACTTACTCCAGACATTCCCGCCGGGTTGCCCAGCGCGCTGCTCCAGCGCCGGCCAGACGTGCTCGCCGCCGAGCAGTCGCTCATCGCCGCCAGCGCCAACGTCGGCGCCAACCTCGCGAATTTCTTCCCCCAAATCGGCCTGACCACGTTCCTGGGCAAAGTCAGCCCTGAGCTCTCCTCTTTCACCGCCGGCTCCGCGAACGCGTGGAACGTCGGTGCCACCATGGCGGGCCCGGTCTTCCAGGGCGGCCAGCTCCTCGCCCAATACCGAGCTGCCAAGGCCAGCTTCGAAGAAGCAAAGGCCGCCTATGAACAGAGTGTGCTAACTGCCTTCCAGGAAGTCTCCTCGGCCCTCATCTCCCGCCAGAAGCTAGCCGAAGTGCGAATCTTCGACGAACAAGCCACCGCGGCGTTGACCTCTTCCGTCCAGATCGCTACCGACCGCTACATGAATGGGAAATCGAGCTACTACGAGGTTCTGCAGGCTCAGCAGGAACTTTATCCGACGCAGCGCGCGTTGGCACAAGCACAGGCCAGCGAACTGATCGCTGTCGTACAGCTCTATAAGGCCCTCGGCGGCGGCTGGCAATTGCCGGAGGAGCCACCGGGCGGTTCGAAGTGAGTCCGAACCCGAGCCCACGCACAGCGGGGTAGCGGTTTGCTCGGTTTTGGTCGCGCTGACCCAAGATGCTATCGGACCAACAATTTGAACGGACGCGGCGTCTGGCCTTGAACCTGGCAGGCATCGAGTTGGTGGAACGGCACCGCGAACTCCTGGACCGCCGGAGTCGGCGGCTTGGGGGCCTCGACAGCACCGGACTGAGTTCGTTGCTCGATGCTGCCGAGCAAGGTGAGGCGGCGGCCACACAAGAACTCCTCGGCTTGCTGACAACCAAGTTTACCGGGTTCTTCCGCCATCCGCGCCAACTCCACCTCGCCGCAGAGCATGCGCTCCGGGCGGCTCAGCATCGAGGCCGGGCACGGCTGTGGTCCGCTGCGGCAGCGACTGGGGAGGAACCGTACTCACTCGCGATGGCGTTGATTGAACGGTCCCCGAGCGATGATCTGCCGGCGAGCATTCTCGCAACGGACGTTGACCTGGACGCGTTGTTGGTCGCGCAGCAGGGCGAATACGGTGAAGCAGCATTGCGCGCGCTGGAACCGGCCCGGCGCGAACGGTTCTTCAGCCAGGCCAGCGTCCCCCGGCGCTGGGCCATCGCTCCGTCGGTGCGTCGCCTAGTGGAGTTCCGCACGCTGAACCTGGTTGACGCGGCCTGGCCGATCGAAGGACACTTCGATGTGGTCTTCTGTCGCAACGTGCTGATGTATCTCGAGACCCGCCACCGATACGCGGTGCTGGAGCGGCTGGCGTCGCGGCTCGCGCCCGATGGCCTGCTGATGATTGATCCTACCGAACATCTCGGCAAAGCGGGGCAGCTCTTCACCCCGGATGCCGACGCGGTATATCGGCGTCGGGCCGCGACTTGCTCCCCGCGCAACGCCATTGAGTTATGACCATCGCCAAACGTCTGATCATTCTCCTCGCCGTGCCGCTGCTGGCGCTGGTGGGCTTAGGTGTCTTTACCCGGATCCAACTGTCGGAGGTCGAGACCCGCAGCCTGTACGTGGCGGAAACCCAGATTAGCAGTCTCGCGGCTTTGGGCGACATCTCCCGGAGCTTCACAGAACTACGGGTGAATGTGCGCAGCTATCTGCTGGCGACCAACCCGGTGGAACGGGCCAAAGCCCGGTCGGCGTTTGACGCTGACGAGGCGGAGCTGCAACGCCTGCTTGGCCAATACGCCGATAGCCTGATCTTGGACGAAAAGGACCGCCGGCAATTGTACAACTACCGGGATCTAAGCCGGGAATGGATCAGCGGCGCCAAGCAGGTCATGTCGCTTGTGGACGAGGGGCGCCGGGAACAGGCCGCTACCCTGCTCGACGGCTCGATGGGGGAGCTCAGCGGGCGCCTCAGTAAGGCGTCGAGCGAGTGGATCCAATACAACGAAGACCTGGCAGCCGCTGCCGGAAAGGCGGCCGTTGAAGCCATCGGTGAGTTTCGGTGGAGGATGCTGATCGCCAACTCCGCCGCTATCTTCCTGACCGGGCTGCTGGGTTTCCTGACGTTTGGACGAATTGTCAAACCGATCCGGGCGCTCGAAACCTCGGTCCAGGCGATTGCCGCCGGCGATTACGCGAAGGAGGTTCCCTTCACCAAAGCTGCGGACGAAACCGGCAGCCTGGCGCGCTCGATTGCGGTGCTCAAGCAGGGCGCCGCCGCGATGGACGACCAGCGCTGGGTCAAGTCCAACGCGGCAAAGCTCAGCGGCGAGTTGCAGGGCGCGACCTCCCTGGCCGAGTTCGGGCAACGTTTGATTTCCGGCCTCGTTCCGGCGCTCGGCGGCGGCGTCGCCGCAGTCTATTCGCTTGAAGCCAACCCTGAGCGTCTGCGGCGGATCGCCAGCTACGGCCTGGCCGATGACGCGCCGGCCGCGGATGCGCTCCGGCCGGGCGAAGGATTGGTCGGCCAGTGCGTGTGCGAGCGCAAACCGGTCACGCTCGCCAACCTGCCTCCAGACTATTGCCGCATCGCCTCCGGTCTGGGACAGGCCGCGCCGGTCCAGGCCGTCGCGTGGCCGCTGCTATCCCGCGACACGTTGCTGGCGGTAGTTGAGTTCGCTTCGTTTCGCGCGCTCAAGGCGAACGAGCAGGCCCTGCTGGAGGAGTTGTTGCCAGTGGTGGCGATGAGCCTGGAGGTTTTGCAGCGCAACCTGCGCACGCAGGAACTGCTCGGCCAAACACAGGAACAGGCCCGCCAGCTCGAGGAGCAGACCGAGGAATTGACGCAATCCCAGGAGGAATTGCTGGCGCAGAAGGAGGAGCTGCTGGCGCAACAGGGCGAACTGACCGCGCAACGCGAGCAGCTCAAGGTAAGTGAGGAGCGCTCGCGGCTGATACTCGAATCCAGCGCCGAAGGCATTTTTGGAACGGATACCGAGGGACGGATCACGTTCGTAAATCCCGCTGCCTGCCGGATGCTTGGGTTTACCGCCGAGGAACTCATCGGGCAACCTTCTCACGCCGCCTTTCATCACCACCGGCCCGACGGTAGCGAGTATCCAAAGGAAGAATGCCCAATGTTCGCGGCCTACACGCAAGGGAAGGCCAGCCGTATTGACAATGAGTTTCTGTGGCGCAAGGACGGCGCCGGCGTGCCCGTCGAGTACGGCGCCACGCCAATGCTCAAGGACGCTGTGATCGTGGGCTCGGTGGTCAGTTTTACCGACATCACGGAGCGCAAACGCAACGAGCAAGCGCTCGCGGCCAGCGAAAAGAAGATCCGCCGGATCCTTGAGACGAGCGCCGAGGGTTTTTGGCTGATTGACAACAACACGGTGACGGTGGAAGTCAATGATGCGATGTGTCGGATTCTCCGGCGGCCTCGCGAGGCGATCGTGGGACGCCGCATCTTTGACTTCACCGATGAGGAGAACACCCGGATCTTCAAAGAAAACGTGGCCCGGCGCGCCCACGGAGAGGCCGGCACCTACGAGGTGTCGTTGAGCGCGCCGGACGGGTCCCTGGTTCCCTGTCAAATCAGCGCGTCGCCCCTGATAGATGAACAGGGGGTGAAGGTCGGCTCGTTTGCCCTCTGCACCGACATCACCGAGCGGAGGCGCGCCGAGCAGGAACTCGCCTACCGCCTGACATTTCAACGCGCGCTGCTCGAGACCATTCCCTACCCGATGTTCGTCAAGGATGCCGCGGGCCGATTCATCAGTTGTAACAAGGCTTACGAGCGGGAATTTGGCACGGCCAGCGATTTGCTCAGGGGCAAGACCGTCCTGGAACTGGAATACTTGCCGGAAGCCGATCGGCGCAAGTTTCATGAGGAAGACCTCGCCGTCATCCGCGACGCGGGCCGCCGCAGTTATGAATTGCCGATTCAATACGCGGATGGCCGGACGCACATCACCCTTTACTCGGTGGACGGATTCAAGCTCAGCGACGGCAGGCCGGGCGGATTGATCGGCCTGCTGGTGGACATCAGCGACCAGAAACGGATTGCCGAGGAACTGCGCGAGGCGAAGGCCAAGGCCGAGGAGGCCACGCAGATGAAGTCCATGTTCCTGGCAAACATGAGCCACGAAATCCGCACTCCGATGAATGCGATCATCGGCCTGTCCCATCTCGCTCTTAAAACCCAGCTCTCCCCAAAGCAACGCGACTACGTGAGCAAGGTCCACAACGCCGGCACCTCCCTCCTGGCAGTCATCAATGACATCCTCGACTTCTCCAAGATCGAGGCCGGCAAGCTCGATCTCGAAACCACCGATTTCAAGCTCGACGAGGTTATCAGCTCCGTTACGACGCTCACGGCGCAGAAGGCGCACGAGAAGGGGCTGGAGTTCCTGGCGCACGTCGCGCCCGGCATGCCGGAACACTTGCTGGGGGACCCGCTCCGCCTGGGCCAGATTCTCACGAACTTCGTCAACAACGCCGTCAAATTTACCGAGCAAGGTGAGATCCGGCTCAGCATCGAATTGCTGGAGCGCACGGGTGAGAAGGTGCAGCTCAAGTTCTCCGTGCGCGATAGCGGCATCGGCATGACGCGCGAGCAGGCGGCGAAGCTGTTCCAGCCGTTCACGCAGGCCGACATGTCCACGACCCGCAAACATGGCGGCACCGGCTTGGGCCTCACCATCTGCCGGCGCCTGGTCGAGTTGATGGGGGGCCGCATTTGGCTGGAGAGTGAGCCCGGTGTGGGGAGCACCTTTTATTTCACGGTGTGGCTCGGCCTCGGTTCCGCCACCGGCACCGGCAAGATTGTGCCCGAGACACTGACACACCTCCGGGTGCTCGTGGTGGACGACAACTCCACCGCAAGGGAAATCCTCCACGAGCCGCTCGACACGATCGTTCACCGGGTGGATGCCGTGGCTTCGGGCAGAGAGGCGGTCGCGGCGATTCAGGAGCACGACCGCCAGGATCCTTACGACATTGTATTCATGGACTGGCGGATGCCCGGCATGGACGGCCTGCAGGCCAGCCGCCACATCAAGAGCGATGAGACGCTGAAGCATCCGCCGCACATTGTGCTGGTGACTGCGTTCGGTCGCGAAGAGGTCCGCGAAGAGGCCGAGCGCTTGCAGCTTGATGGTTTCCTGGTGAAGCCCGTCACCAAGTCCATGATCGTGGACACGCTGGTGAATGTGTTCGCCCACTCCGAGGCAGAGACGGCAGCCAGCTCCGGGGGCGAGGAGACGGCACGGTTGCGCGGAGCGCGGATTCTCCTGGCCGAGGACAACGACATCAATCAGCAAATCGCGATCGAACTCCTGGAGGGCGCCGGCGCTACCGTGAAGGTCGCCAGCAACGGACGCATTGCCGTCGAGATATTGTCCAGTGGTCCACAGCCGCCACCTTTCGACGTGGTGTTAATGGATCTGCAAATGCCGGAAATGGACGGCT
This sequence comes from uncultured Verrucomicrobiota bacterium, assembly GCA_964625855.1. Taxonomy (GTDB): domain Bacteria; phylum Verrucomicrobiota; class Verrucomicrobiia; order Limisphaerales; family UBA8199; genus JAPLUA01. Next base: position 165,195 of record CAZVFC010000003.1, read on the forward strand.
ACCAGGCGACGGCCAAGCTCCGATCCGACCCGCGCTTCGGCAGCCTGCCGATCATCGCCATGACAGCGCATGCAACGATCGAAGAGCGGCAGCGTTGCCTGGCCGCCGGCATGAACGATCACGTCTCCAAGCCGATTGATCCAGGCCACTTGTTCGAGACGGTGGGGCGCTTTTACAGACCCCTCACCCGGCCTTCGGCAACCCTTTCCCCATCGGATGAGGAGAGGGCAGGGATGAGGGGAACCAGCGACGAGCCGCCCTCTATCGCCGGCCTCGACACCAAGGACGGCCTGGCTCGCGTCGCGGGCAATCGGAAGCTCTACGTAAAACTCCTGAGGCAGTTCACCGAGCAACAAGGGCCGGCAGTCGGCCAAGTCTCCGAGGCTCTGGCGCAGGGCGATCTTGCCCTGGCCGAGCGTCTCGCGCACACGCTCAAAGGTGTGGCGGGCAACATCGGAGCCAAGCCGGTCCAGGCTGCGGCCGGGGTGCTGGAGAAGCTCATCCGCGAGCGGGCTGCCCCCTCGGAAGCGGCTGCCGCCAAGTCACAACTCTCCGTGGTGCTGGATCCGTTGCTGGCGCAATTGCAGAAGGTGCTGAGTTCGGCCGCCCCGGGAGATTCGGCACCCGTCAAGGCGCCGCCGCCGGCGGACCCCGCGCAGGTTCGCGCCGCCGCGGCGCAGTTGGCGAAGCTGCTGTCCGAGTTCGACCCCGGCGCGGTGGAATTCATCGAAGCCAACCAGGCGGCGCTGCGTGTGTTGTTCGCCAGCGACCAGTGGCCGGCGTTCGAAAAGCTCGTGCAGGATTACGCCTTCGCCGACGCGCAGGCCCAGCTAGAGCAAGCACTGGCAGCACAACCGAAGGCATGAACCTGAAGACACAACAGGAGCAAACAGAGATAACAGAGGAATTGTTCGCTGCATCTCTCCGTTCCCTCTGTTACCTCCTGTTCAAATCCGAATGCATCCATTATTTGAAAAAGCGTCAGGGTTGACCGAGAGCATAATTGCCGCCGCGATCGAGGTACATCGCGATAAGGGGCCGGGCCTGATTGAGTCCATCTACGAATGGTGTCTCACGAAGGAACTCGAACTGCGCGGCCTGAACTACGCGACTCAGCAGACGGTCTTAATCGAATACAAGGGCTTCACGCGAGACGAGCCGCTGCGCTTTGATGTTATGGTCGAGGGTTGCGTCCTGGTGGAAGCGAAAGCCGTGGAAAGGATTTTGCCCATTCACAAAGCGAAACTCCTCAGCTATATGAAACTGCTCGATGTTCCGCTCGGTCTGCTCATCAATTTCCACGAGATGAAAGTCACCGACGGCATCAGCCGCTTGATCCTGCCGGGAGCGAACAGGTGACATGAACCCGAAGAACCAACAGGAGCAAACAGAGATAACAGACATCGGAAAGAGAATCTCTGTTTCCTCTGTTCCCTCCTGTTCAAATCCGGTGGGCGGTCTGCCGGGAGTGAACCAATGAAAGTGGTATTTCAACCGGAGCAAACAGAGATAACAGAGAAACGATTCGCTGCATCTCTGTTCTCTCCGTTGTCTCCTGTTCAAGAGCGCATTCAATGAAGAATCTCTCCGACTGCCGCGTGTTGCTCGTGGACGATGCCAAGGCCAACCTTGACATCCTGGTGGAGGGCTTGAAGGGCGATCACAAGCTCAGCCTTGCCTTGAATGGCGAGATGGCGCTCCAAATCGCCGCTCGCACCCCACCCGACCTTGTCCTGCTCGATATCGTCATGCCGGGCTTGGACGGCTACGAGGTCTGCCGGCGCCTGCGCCAGATGCCGGAGACGGCCGAGGTGCCCATCATGTTCCTCTCCTCGCTCGAGGAGGTGCAGAACAAGACGCGCGGCTTCGAGGCGGGCGCCAACGACTATCTCACCAAGCCGTTCGAGATGCTGGAGGTCAAGGCGCGCGTGCGCTCGCTGCTCAAGGCCAAGGCCTACAGCGACGCGGTCAAGGAACAGATCGCCAGCGAACTACGCGTCGCGCGCGAAATCCAGATGGGGATGCTCCCGCACGACTTCGGAGCCGTGGAACAGGCATATCGTCTGGGCCTCGGGGCCGTGCTCGAACCGGCGCGCGAGGTGGGCGGTGACCTCTACGGCGTCTGCGCCGCCGGTCCGGAGCGGCTAGTCGTGTTCCTGGGCGATGTTTCGGGCAAGGGCATCCCCGCCTCGATGTTCATGGTGCGCGCGATCAGCCTGGCGCGGTTGCTCTCGCGCGAAATCGCCGAGCCGGAGCGCATCCTCGCGCGGCTGAACGATGAGCTTGCCGCGGACAATCCGTCGGGCATGTTCGTGACATTTCTGTGCGGGGTCCTCGAGCCCGGCGCCGGCCGGCTGGTGCTGGCCAACGCCGGCCATTGTCGCCCGGTCCTGCTGCCGGCGGGCGAGGCGCCATGCTGGGCCGTCAGGAATCTCGGCACCGCTCTGGGGTTCGAGCCCGGCCTCGCATTCGAGCGCACGGAACTGACGCTCCGCGAAGGCGACGCCATGATCTTCTACACCGACGGCGTGAGCGAGGCATTCAATCCGCAGGAAGAATGTTACGGCAGCGAGCGGCTGCTGGCCGACGCGGGCAAGTTCGCCGGGCAATCCGCGCCGGCCATTACAGCGGGATTGCTCCAGAGGGTCCGGTCCTTTGCCGGCAGCGCACCGCAGTCCGACGACATCGCCATTATGACACTCAGGATTGGCAGAGCGGGCGCGGCCCCTGTGGCGAAAGGGAGTCACGTATGATGCTGGAATTGCAGGCCGCTCCCGAAGAAGTGATGCGCGCCGTGGAAGCCTTGCAGCAGTTTGGCCGGGAGAAACAAGTGGCGGAGAAGGACCTCTTTGGCCTCGCGCTCGCCCTGGAGGAATGCGGCAGCAACATCGTCAACCACGCCCTGCATCGCGACCGGCGGCTGAAGTTCCAGGTCGTCATCACCCACACCGGCAGCGCCATGACAATCGAATTGCGCGACCGCGGTCCGATGTTCGATCCCACGCAGGCTTGTGTGGCTGAGCCCGCGACGGGCGACGATGACCGGCCGCCCGGCGGCTGGGGCATCCAACTCGTCCGCCGCTACATGGATGACATCCAATATCGGCGCGAGGCCGAAGAAAATGTCCTGTGCCTCACCAAGCGACTTGTGCAGGCTCCCAACCCGGAATAGCTTTGCCCGAATCAACCAAACAGCAGCAGCAGAAGAATAGAACGCACGTATTACTATGCCCCTCGAAATCCAAATCCAAAAGAACGTCGGTCCCCAGAATGCGGGCGCCGTTACCGTCAAACTCACCGGCAGCCTCGACACCGTCACCGCGCCCGAATTGGAGCGCCAGCTTGTGCCGCTGCTGGCCGGCCCGGTCAAAGACCTCGTGTTCAACCTGGCTCAGTTGAAGTTCATCAGCAGCGCCGGCTTGCGCGTATTCTCGACGGCGCGCAAGCAACTCAAAGAGCGCGGCGGCCAGGCCTCTTTCGTGAACATGCAGCCCCAAATCCAGGAGGTCTTTGAGATCATCAAGGCGCTTCCGGGGGTGGCGATCTTCAAGGATGTGGCCGAGCTGGATCGTTACCTGGCGGCCCGGCAGCGCTCGCATCAGGAGAACCAGTAAACGCGCGCGACAAGGCTGTGCTGAGGCGCGAAATGGCCGGGTTCCCTGACCGATGAGCAGCCGCATACTGGTGGTGGACGACACGCCGGCCAACATCCAGGCGCTGGCGGCGATCCTCAAAGAGAGAGGCTATCAGATCAGTGTCGCGACCAATGGCCAGCAGGCGCTGGATGCTCTGGGCCGCGTTCAGCCCGACCTGATCCTGCTTGACGTAATGATGCCGGGGCTGGACGGCTTTGAAACCTGCCGGCGACTCAAAGCCGCCGAGCAGTGGCGTCAAATCCCGGTCATCTTCCTTACCGCGAAGACGGACACTGCCGACATCGTCCAAGGCTTTGAGTTGGGTGCCGTGGATTACGTGGCCAAGCCGTTCAACGCACACGAACTGCTGGCGCGGGTAAACACTCATCTGACAATTGATGAACTGCGGCGCAGCCTCGCGGGGAAGAACGCAGAGCTGGCCCGCGCCCACGAACTGGTCCGGCGCGCCTTTGGACGTTACGTCTCGGAGGCAGTGGCTGCGAGCATTCTGCAATCGCCCGAGGGCCTCGATCTGGGCGGCGAGGAGCGCGAAGTCACGATCCTGATGTCCGACCTGCGCGGCTTCACCGCCCTGGCGGCGCGGTTGCCCCCGCATGAGGTGATTGAATTCCTGAACGTTTACCTCGAGGCCATGGTGGACGTCATCAGCCGCTACGAGGGCACCATTGATGAGATTATCGGCGACGCCATCCTTGTGATCTTTGGCGCACCACTGGCGTGTGACGATCACGCCGCGAAAGCGGTTGCCTGCGGGCTGGCCATGCAACTCGCGATGGCGGAAGTCAACCAGCGTCTTACCGCAACGGGCGCCGCCGAACTCCAAATGGGCATCGGCATTCACACCGGCCGGGTGATCGTTGGCAACATCGGTTCGTTGCGCCGGACGAAATACGCCGCGGTGGGCTCCAACGTAAACCTGGCCGGGCGCATTGAATCCTTCACCACCGGCGGCCAGCTTCTGATTTCCGAGAGCACACGCGAAAAGGTCAAGTCGCCGCTGCGAATTGACGGGCAGTTTCGGGTTGAACCCAAAGGCGCCACGCGCAGCCTGCAGTTACATGAAGTGGGCGGCATCGGTGAACCGTTCAACCTCTCGCTGCCCTCCAGGTCCCAGGACCTCTGTCCGTTGCCGCGGCCACTGCCCATCTGTTTCACCGTGTTGGAGGAGAAGCTCCTCGGGCGAACGGTTCATGAAGGGCGGCTGGCGGCCTTATCACAATCCGAAGCCGGCATCGAATCCGAGCTGCCGCTCGTGCCGCTGAGCAACCTCAAGATCGAAGTCAAGCCGGTGCCGGGAGCAAATCCGGGCGGCGAACTCTACGCCAAAGTGATCGGCGTGGTGACCCGCGCATCCGGCCAGACCCGAATCCGCTTCACTTCCCTTTCTCCCGAACTGAAGGCTTGGGTGCAGCAGACGGCGGCCCGGCTCAGCTCCACGCAGGTGCTAACGGCGGAAAGGGCGCCTCTCCAGCCTTGAGCAGTACGGCGAGAGGCGACCCTGACGCTGGAGTGGATCGCTGAGCGCCGGTGCATGGGGCCTGCGAAGGAGTGTCAATAGTGAGCACTTGCAAGGGCTGCTTCTTGCCGCGGATGCGCTTTACTTCGCTGACCCAGGTGTTGGAGTCCAAGTTGGCCAGGGCGAGGAGTTTGGAAATCTACGTCCTCGAACGGCTGCTCGAAGAGTTGAAGTAGCTGTGCAGCCGTCGGGTTTAGGCTTCCGGCTGTCCTCATGGCTTTCACTCCGGAGTAGCCTAATACATTCCAGGCTCGGCGGTTACGCCGGAATCCGGCAGGCTCTTCCTGGATGCCAATCGCGCCGTCGTCCCGAAACCCAGCCCCGAGGGCAACCGTTGCAAACTGAGGCACGAAGCGCCAAAAAAGCTCCAGAAAGCACTATACGTGGGGTGCTCCGAAAGCCGTAGGCCCCTACAGGTAGTGTGCTCCGGCTGGTCCCGATTTCCGTTATTGTTGCACCATGCAAACAGCGACCGTCATCCCACCGACACCTGCATTGGCGGCAGTCCCCACCCTCACGGGGGCCAACAGCCTCCACTGCAAAGATGGCATTCTCATGGACGCCCCCTTTCAGGCGTCAAGGCTGGCGGCGGATTAGGTGTAAATGGTGAGCACTTGCCAGGGTCGTCGCCCCTCAAGGACCGGGCCGCAGGCGGAAGAGCCTCAAGCTGTCCGGCGCGCAGATGCTGACTTCGTTCTGTCCCGCGTTGGTGCGGCACCACGGATCGGGCACGGGAGTCCAGGGGCCGTTCACGTTGGCGGCGGTTTCCAGGACGAATGGCCCTGGCGTGACGGGCCAGGAGAGCACGACGGCGTTCTGGATCGCCAGTTGCGGCGACTCGTATTGCCAGACCTCCAGGTTGTCGTAGATGACCTGGGCGCGGGGAGTGGGTGCATGCTGGGAGTTGAACCACGTCAATGTCAGTTCAACGAGGGCCGGAGACCCCAGCAGAGGCCACGGACTTCCCGGCGGGTCAGACATGCCCATGAATCCTCTGACGGCGCGGTTGGGCAGAGCTGGATCAGCTTGCGGCGTGTCGGTCAAGGTGCGATCGAACAAGACGGCGTTGGCATTTTCCTTGTCCAGGACGCGCGTGTTGATCTTCACATTGGAGCCGTCACGTGTGAGGGCCAGCACCAGGGTGACGTTTTGGTTCTTGATGGGTTGGTTGGTGTAGAAGAACCAGGCATACGAGGTCGCCCCGTTGTAGAATTTCAGCAGGCCAATCTCGTCCTCGTCTTTGAAGAATTGGTAGCCTGAACCAAGGGCAGGCGCTTCCCAGACCAGGCCGATCGAGGCGACGGCGTCGTTTTGATTGGCGCTCACCAGATCGCTCCGTAGTTCAAGGGTTTCCTGGTCCGGCAGGGCGCCGATGGTGGGAAGTGCGTGGACCGCAGGCACGTGCGTAGCGACTATGTTGTTGGTCTGTGCGGGGCCGAAGAGATTCTCGGTGACAATCAATTGCCCATTGACTGACTGCAAGATTCCCGGGGAGCCGAACGTATTCCACTCCGTCGGACCAGGGACAAACGTAGTGTCGCTCCACACCAGAGTCTGTGCGGAGGCTGTCGAAACACTCGCCGCCAAGGCGAGAACGATCAGTGCGTTGGTTGTTTTGTTTTTCATAGTGTCATTCCTTTCATTGTGAGGTTTTTCAGAATCCCGTAGCCGCGGAGGTGTGGGCGTGTTGCCCGAAGCCGGGAGCGCGGACCGCCGAGTCCGCGCGTTGGGAGAATGGGTGAACCTTCGGTCGAAATCCCAGCTCGCAGATTCGCGCGGACCAGGCTGTCCGCGCTCCTTTCGCTTTGGGCAACCCGTCCGTGCGCCCGCTCTGATTCTCAAGAAATACGAGCGGACTTGGCTTCGCCGCTACGGGGTTACAAACGTTCATTGAGTTCTCTGGTTTGCGGTTTTTGGAGGAGTGTCGGTCAAGGCAACGGCAGGCCGGGGATTCCGACCTCGATTTTGACCAGACCTGGGCCGGGCCAAGACACGCCGGGAATGAGAATCCCCGCCCAACCGGAATCGGTGACGAAAAGATTCTCGCGCTCGCCCTTGCCGGTGCCGAAGGCCAGACTGTAACACGCATCGAGTGGCGCCTCCGGGTACACCGCGACGGTTTCCTGGGACCGGTCGGCGGCATTGATGCGTACGACCGCCATGCGACTCGGGACAGCCACATAAACGTTGCCGTGAACATCCAAAGCGAGACCGTCGGCCAGAACCGGGAAATGCGGGTTCTGATACAACACCGACTCCGGCACGTCTTGGATCTCCTTCCAGACATCTGGTTGGCCCGGGCCGCCGTGCGGCAGCACCGGCACCCGTACGACCAGCGCCTTATCGGTGTTGATGACGTAAAGGTTGCCCTTGCAGAACCCGATGCCATTAGCCCCCATTGGGAAGGGAAGCACGACTGGCGCCAGCCCGCTCAGCAGATCGTGACGCAACCACAGCTCAGCAGCTCCACCCTTCGGGACACGCCAAATGCCGCCCTGGGCAAACGTGCCGCTCACAGGGTCAACCGAGAAGACCTCGGTGACGTAAAGATTACCGTTCTGATCGAAGGCCAAGCCGTCCGGGAAGATGATGTTCTGGGTGCCAGGAATGAGGTCAACGTTTCCACGCGCATCTACCCGGTACACCCCGTTGTAAGGCGCTGCTGCGGACCGGGCCATGTAAACGTTGCCCGCCGCATCTACCGCCAGCCCGCAACCGCCGCCGCCTGGGGGGCCGAAATCAGCCAGCAGTGTTCGCTCCCCGGAGGGCGAGAACTTCCAGATCTGGTCGCTGAACTCGGGCAGGGGCCCAATCGGCGATTGCCGTATGCTGACATAGACATTGCCAACCTTGTCCACCGCCACCCCCTCCGGCCATTCTGCCTGAGCGGCATCAAAGGGGAGCCAGCTCGGAAATGTGCCGGCACCATGCGGGGCCGCGCCTGCCGGAACGAGCAGCGCGCAGGAGGCGAGAACCACAGTCGTTGAGTATTTCAGGACTAACATAACAGCAGTTTCCTTTCAGTTCATTGGGTGTAGGGCTCGGCGGCCGGGGGAGCCCCGGAGGAGATTCCGCGCCTTAAATCGGGCGCTGGCCTCCGCGGTTCAGGCCAAGCGCGGCCCGAACCCCGCCGTGAGATTGACACCACAACAGTCATCACTCGGTACACCGGGAAAGCCGGCGAAAGGGGACAAGGTTTTTTCGGAGTGGCTACGAAGAGTCACAGCCGACGAAGGTCAGTCGGGGTGGCGGTGGGAGGTCGCTGGCTCTGGACGAAGCCGCCGCCGGAGGAATAGCGTCGCGCCTGTGGCCCCCCGCACAAGCAGTTGCGCGCGGACGCTCAGTTCCCTGTCTGGTAGGCCCGCGCCTGGAGCCAACCCACGTCCGGGTTGCCGGGCGAGGGCACGGAGTTGGCCGTGGACAAATCCAACGGCAGGTCGTGGTCGCGAACGAGCGGCGGCCGGGTGCGCGGATCGAGCCATTCCTGCGACTCGACGTGCCCGTCGGCGAAACCCAGGTTCCCCGCGCCGCTGTGATAGCTGCCCGGATAACTGGCAAGTTTGTAAGCCGCCGGATTGGCCGGGAGCAGGCCATCGCTGTTCACCGTGAAGTGGCTTTCGTGAATGCTATCTTCGCGCTCGTCGAGAAACACAAAACACTGCGCCGGTCCGGGATTGCGGATGTCCGCCGTCTTGCGCACGATGTGCTGCCACAGCCAGTTCGGCACCCACGGCGGCCGGTGCGGAGTCTCGGTGGGATGGTGATAGCCCAAGCCGACATTCATGGAGATGCTTCGGACGCGGGCGTACTTCTGGCCCGCAAAGGTGCGTGTGCTTTGGTCCCCCGCACAGCGCCAAACGCCGAACGAGCCTCCGCCTAAATACGGGGCCAGCCGACTCCTTTCGAGATACAGCCGGTTGGTGCTGTCGGCCGGCAGGAAAGGGCAATTCGGCGGCGGATAATCGAGGGTCATGTCTCCATGCACCCACGATTCCCAGTCCGCCCGTGTTGGGTAGCCGATGTTCAGTGGCACGGCATCCTCGTGGTCGTGGGCATACATCGTCCAAGCCAGCGTCATCTGTTTCAAGTTGTTCAGGCAACTGATGCCTTGGGCCTTGGCTTTGGCCCGGGTGAGCGCGGGCAAGAGCAGCGCGGCCAGAATCGCAATGATGGCGATAACCACCAGCAGCTCGATCAGCGTAAAGGCGAGGAAGGAAGCGCGATTCTTTGTCACAGGTGGCAAATGAAAAAACGAAAAGCATGAATTCATGGCTCCTCCCTGTCGTTTGCTCTGTTCTGTGCGCGCTCTCGTTGCGCGATTTCCTCAAACGACGGCGCATGCCACAACAACACCGTGCCCTCGAGACTGGCGGCGAACAGCGTGTTGCCGTCCGGTGAAAAACCGATGTGAGCAAACCAGCCATCCACACCTGGCAGCGTGGCCACGTCCTGGCCCGTTTCAACGTCCCAGAACTTCATCACGTCTTTCGGATTGGCCCCGCTGGCGAGCAAGCGCCGGCTGTCAGGTGAGAAGAGGAGATCGTGCAGCCCGTTGCGATAACCGCGACCGATGGGCTTGGCCTGGCGGGTCGCCACCTCCCAAAGTGTCATCAGACCGTTAATGCCCCCGGTGGCAAAGTGCCGCCCATCCGGCGAAAACACGGCATGGACCGCATCCGCATAACCACACTCAAAAAAGGCACGCCTGGTTCCGGTTGCCAGGTCCCACCAGGCGGCCGTCCCGTCGTTGTATCCGAGCGCGAGCGTGCGTTCATCGGGTGAGAAATTCCCGTCAAAAAGTCTGGGATCTTTGACAGCCGGGAGGCTGACCTCACTCCACCCGGCGGCCGCCCAGACCTTGCCCACCTCGCGGCCAGAGAATGCCATCGCGCCGCACGCCAGAAAATGGGCGCGCCGCGAAAACCAAATCGCAAACACATAGGCCTCAGGAGCGACGAGGTTGGTGACCAGGGAGCGCCGTGGGAAATCCCACACCTGAACGTTCCCCGCGTCGTCTCCGAGAGCCAGCCAGCGACCATCTGGCGAGAGGTCCAGCGAGGTGTGGTTGGTTCCCAGGAACGTCAGTGTCTCGACCACACGCGCACTGGCCGCATCCCACCGCACCACCCGACCGCTGGGCCGAGTCGCCGTGAGGAAAGTCTTGCTGTCCGGGAAAAAGGCCGGTCCCCAGAAATGCCCTGGTTCGGGCAAAACCGTGTAAGGCGCGGTGGGCCTCGACGCCGGGTCCCAGTATCGCACCGAACCATCCCGCGCTCCCGTCACCAGTTCTTTGCCATCCGCAGACCAAGCGACGGCCAGAACTTCATCCGTATTCCCTTGAAGCCGCCGAATCTCAACCTGCCGGGCTACATCCCAGAGCCGGACAGTCTGATCGGAGCTGGCCGAGGCCAGCGTTTGCCCATCAGGCGAAAAGGCCAGGGCAGCGATCCAGCCCCCGTGTCCGGTGAGTAGCACCTCCGTGCCTGCCGTCAGATTCCAAAGATGAATGCTGTTGTCCCCAGCGCCACCCCCGCCCGCAAGGAGCCTGCTATCAGGCGAGAACGCCAACGCGGTGATCCCGTCCGCCGGCGCAACCACCGGGACGATGCGTTCCGCGCCGGTGGTCCTGTCCCGGAGGCGAATCCGCGGTTTGGCTTCACCCACGGCCAGCCACCTCCCGTCTGGTGAGAACAGCACGCAGCCGTAGTGGTCGTTGGGTGGGGTTCCGGAGAGAGTGAATGGGTGTTGAGGTTTGGTTTGGAGCAGTCCACCAGTTGCGTTTGCCGCAGAAGTGACTGTTACGGCGCGGTCCGGAGAAGACCCCTGGACAAAGGGGTTGACCGGCGCCGTGGCGAACTCGGCCACGACTCGTTGCGAGTCAAGGTCAAAGAAGCGAACGGTTCCGTCGTAGGCCAACGAAGCCAGCACCTTGGCGTCGGGAGAAAACGCGAGCGAAGCAACCAGGCTCGAATGCGGCAAAGCGGCCCTTTCCTTCCGCGCGTTTACGTCCCAGAGGCTCACGTTGGGCGCACCGCTCGCGTCGGCGCTGCCCCAGGCCAGAAGATTTCCCTTTGGCGAAAAGGCCAGCGCCTTGCACCACCGAATGCCGGCCGCACGAAGTTCGGGCAGGGGGCGCTTCGCCACGGTATCCCAGACGGCGACAGTTTGAGATCCCCGACGCAGTGCGAGCCACTTTGCATCTGGGGAAAAGGCCAGTGCCGAAACCGAATTCGAATATTGGTAAAGCGTGAAACGCTCCTCGCCCTGGCAACGCGCCCACAGGTAGCGCCACTCCCAACTGCGCAGTTCCCCTTTGGATTCCGGGTGTGGGCCCGACGTTGGAGATCGGCTCCGGGGCCGATACCGGTCCAGCAACATCCGCGCACGGCCCAAATCGTTATCCTCGAGCGCCCGCTGCAACAGATTCATGTCCGCCGCATACGCATTGCGCCGTGCGAGCAGTGCTTCCGCTTCGGCCCGGCGCCATTGCCAAGTGACGCCGGCCAGCCCAACCAGCAAACTGACCACCGCCGCGCCTGTCGCAGCAGCCAGGCGCGGGTTACGCCGGCACCAACGCCAAACCTTGCCGGCCAGACTGAGAGGCCGGGCTTGGATCGGCTCGTTGGCGAGGAAACGTCCGAGTTCATCGGCCAAGGCTTGCGCGGTAGAATAGCGGCGCGCCGGTTCTTTCTCCAGGCACTTGAGGCAAATCGTCTCCAGGTCGCGCGGCACGCTGGGGTTCAGCAAGCGCGGCGATACCGGATCGGCGTGGAGTACGAGGTCCAATATTTGGGCTAGCGCCTCGGCCTGGAACGGCGGGCGAGCCGTGAGCAGGTGATAGAGCGTCGCGCCCAGCGCATAGACATCCGTGCGCCGGGAGACGCGCGCCCGTTGGCCGGTGGCTTGTTCGGGCGGCAAGTAGTTCGGCGAACCCAACACCTGCCCCGTGACGGTCAACTCCGAGTCGCCCTCCAACCGCCGCGCCAGCCCGAAGTCCACCACGTGCGGCTGGTCGTCCAGGTCAACCAGGACATTCGAGGGCTTCAGGTCGCGATGCAGGATGCCGCATTCGTGGGCGTAATGCACCGCTTCGGCGATGGTTTTCAGGTAGCTGGCCGCGCGCCGGGCGGGCAGCGGTTGGCTGCCCACCAACCGCGCCAGGCTTTGGCCCTCGATCCAATCCATCACGAAGAAGTGTTGCCCCTCCTGGATGCCGACTTCGTGAATGGCGACTATGTTCGGGTGATGCAGACTCGCCGCCGAAACCGCTTCCGCATGGAACCGCTTAACCATCTCCGGGCTGGCACCCGGCCCAAAGGCGATCATCTTGATGGCGACCACGCGATCGAGGCTGCGTTGCCGCGCGCGATAGACCACACCCATGCCGCCGCGGCCAATCTCCTCCAGCAGTTCGTAGTCACCGAACTGATTTCGGATTTCGTCAGCGCGGCTCTCCGCTGACTCGTGGCCGCTGAATTCGGAAGGCTCATTGCCCAGCAGGCCGGCGCCGGCCTGAAGGTAGAGACACTTCGGACAGAAGCCCTGGCGCGCGTCTGCCGCCAGAGGCGCACCGCATTTCACGCATACGTTCTGGGTCGTCATATCGGCCCTCACCGTCAGTACCGGCAAAAACCCTAAGTCGGGACACGGTTTCCCGTGACTGCAAGTCTCAGTCCGCCATCACCGCGCAGAGATGCCGCAACTCATCTTCGACTGTCGTGGCGTCCGCCACCGTGCGAGCGATCTCTTCGCGGAAGAGCTCGTAATAGCGGCGGCGCAAGCGATGCACGGCCTTCTTCACGGCTTCGCTGCTCAGGCCCAGTTCCATTCCCGCCCGGGCGTAGGTGTCTTCCCCGGTGCCGGCCACCAGAAAGTCACGCAGCCGCTGAAACAACTCCGCCTTGTCCGCTTCGCGGAATTCCGCCTCCAACCGCTCGAGCACCGTATTCAGCAAAGTGAGCGCCCAGCGCCGTTGGAACAGTTTCTCCGGATCCATAGGATCAACCGGTTCCAATCCGTATCGTTCCTCCGCCGCGCGGGCATCCAGGAAGATGAGGGGCTGCCCGCCTCCGCGCTTTTTTGCCTGCTGCCGGGCTGCCTCGTCGGCCAGGAAATGATTCATACCGCCGAGGAGAAAAGACCGGAAGCGGCCTTTGGAGCGATCGGCCCGTTCGAGCGACTTGCGCTTCAAAAGCTGCGCGAGAAATCCCTGCGTAAAGTCCTGCGCGTCCTCATGCCCGTAACCGCGCCGGCGAACGTAGGCATACAACGGGTACCAATAGGTGCGGCACAACTGTTCCAAGGCGGCCGACGCCTGGGCATCGGCGCTTTGGCCCGCCGCCAGCACCACGCTCCAATGGGTGGTGGCAAATAGCGGTTGGCCCACCGGAGGCTGACCCACCGGCCCCAGGGCATCCGCTGATTCCTGCCCCATCATGGCCGAAGCCTGCGCTTCGTTGAGAACTGAAGCAAGCTAAATTGTGGCGCGGACGTGGAACTCCTGGCGGAAAAGGGGCGGCCAGATCAAAGCAAAAGGGGCGGTTCCGTAAAGGGGTCGAGCCCGGGTCAAACCGTAGATTCGCGACCGTGAACCAGCGGCCCGCTTCGAGGGCTTCGCAGAAATCTGTGCACGGTGGCCACGGACGGTGAGAGTGCTTTGTGGAGTACGACAGGATTATCTGAGACAAGCGGAGCTAGAAAGCGAACGGGCCCGCACGCAAGATTGAGGCAAGGGGTTGATCGCGAGAATGGAGCAGAGCATCGCCTCGATTTCCGGAGCGATCTTGTCGGAAGTCTCGGCGGTACGCGCGCGGGGAACGCAGTGCAGGGGGACTGGCCTGGCTCACGGGCTCCCGATTGCTGGGGCGCTCGTGGGGGGCAGGGGCGTTGACAGGCTGCCACAAACTGTGTCACACTGAGACACATGAAGACGGTAACGATTCGAGAACTGCACAGCCGGACGGGCGAGTTGGTTCGGCAGGCCTCCCGGCACGGCGAGATTCGAGTGACGGACAATGGGCGAGTGGTCGCCAAAATCCTCCCGGAGGCTGAGGCGGCCTCAGTTCCCTATTTCGCGCGGCGCCAGTACGTCAGCCCTGGAATCAAACGCCTGATCGAAGGCGGCAGACTGGGGCGGCGGGGCACCGACAGCACGATTGCCATTTCCGAGGATCGGGAGGACCGGGCCTGATGCTCTACTTCGATACGGCCTACCTCGTTCGCTTGTATCTCGGTGATCCGGGCTGGGAAAAAGTGCGCGCCTCCTCAAAGTGTACTCGGCTCTGCCGGCGACGGTGCCGGTGCGCGCCGCTGATGCCCTCCACCTGGCCAGCGCCGCCGAGCACGGCCTGAAAGAGATTCACTCGAATGACACGCGCTTGCTGGCCGCTTCAAGCCATTTCGGGCTTAACGGCGTGAACGTCCTGTAGATCTACCCCGGCCTCGGGGACGGGGTTTGGCAATGCCAATCGCAGCAAGCCAAAGTACACCACATATAGGGGAAGGGTCAGGAGCAGAGATACCAGGAATAGGGCTTTTCCTGACGTTCCTGGCGTTCCGGGCTTCGGTTCGCAACGGTTGGGATCGTCCGTTGGTTTCGGGCCAGCGAATGCGCAGGACGCTGGGGAAGAGGAGCGTGTCATGCCAAATGACCTGCGAAACCGTATCCCGCAACGTCAACCACCAAGAACAGCTACAAACAGTCTCGACAACTTTGGGCGGCACGGCTAACTGTGCCCTTGTGCAAGCGACCAAACCTTCGCCCACGCTGGCCGATCTGCTCGGCGTGCTCCTTGAAAGCAAGGGATCGAACCTGCACGTTCAGTTGGGGCACCATGGGACGGATCAGCGGGGAACTCGTCCGATTTTGATCCCGGCATGACTCCCTTTGAAAGAGCGCTGGTGGCGCACCTGGTGGCGGACTGGATACTGCAGAACGATTGGATGACGCGGAATAAGACGAGCCTGCGGCATCCCGCCGCCTGGACTCACGCCACCATCCATGCGCTGTGCCTTGGCCTCGCCCTCGGCTGGTTGGCTGGCCTGGTGCTGGGAATCATCCACCTGTTGATAGACACCCGCGTGCCTGTGGCCTGGTGGATTCGCACCTTCAAGAAGTGTGGCGCAGCGCCAGACCTGGGCTTGATTGCGATCTGGCTCGATCAGACGCTGCACATTGTCTGCATCGCGCTCTGGGTGGCGCTGGGCCGAAGCTGAAGCCGCGAAGCCCGCATCCTCGGGGAGGTTCCGCTGACTCCGCAAGGCTCGATCTACGCTTCGGCTGCTCCCGCCGCTCGGGAGAACTGGATCGTATCCTCGTATCGCTTCGTCATTACCCTTATGCGCTGGGCAATCACCCGGGTCAGCGCCAACATGAAGGGAGCGGCTAGTGCCGGAGCCTCCGCGAACATCTTCCGCAATGCCCCCTCGGACACCTTGATCAAGACGCTCGGCTGGTTCGCGATCACGTCGGCCGAGCGCGGGCCCTGATCCACGACCGCCAGTTCGCCGAAACATTCTCCCACGCCCATCGTGGCCAGCGTCGTTTCCTTCCCCCCAAGCATCACCCGGGCCCGCACCTCGCCTTCGACCACCATGAACAGCGCGTCCCCATGATCGCCCTTCTTCACGACCTCTCCAAACGCCGCGACCCTGACCACCTCGAGGTAAGGCAGCAGCGATGCCAGCAGGCGCTCCTCGACGTCGGCCAGCATCTTGATGCGGCGCAACGCGCCGGTCTGGATGCCCAGCGCCTCGGCAGAGGCGGCCGCTGCCGGAGGCAGCTTCGACTTGAACAAGACCTTGAGCTCAGGCAGGTCCGACGCCCGCGACCAGGTGCCGTCCTTTTCCCTGAAGACCCAGGAGTTCGTCGTCACCTTGCCTTGCTTGACCCAGGTTACGAGGCCAGGTAACTCCACGGGGCCATAGGCAATGTTGTCAGCTCCCCATGCCCGATAATTGAAGGTTGCGTCGCTTTCCATTTGCTTGTTTGCATACGCCAATCCCCAGCCACTGTCAAACTGCAAAGCGGCAGATCAATGGCCGGCTGGCAGCCTCGTCACCGAGTAAGGTGGCGATCCGAGCGCCTCTTGCTTTTCTACCGCAAGAGGCCCATGCTCGCCGCGAATGAACCCAAGCGACCTGGACAGTAATTACCGGTATGATTGACGTAGATGATCTGGTCAAAAAGCAAATCGCCCTCTTTCGCGCTTATGACATTCGGGCCAGCCACGAGCCACGGCCGGGACGGGGCAAGGAGGGCAACCTCACTTATGGTCCGTACTTGCTCATCTCGCGGGAGAAGGGCGCTGGGGGCACCGCAGTGGGGCGGGCAGTCGGGCAGCATCTTGGCTGGCAAGTCTTCGACCATGAAATCGTGGACCAAATCGCTCAGAAGGCCAACGTTCGCCGGCAGTTGATCGAATCGCTCGATGAGCGAGTGCAGGCCACCATCCAGACCATCGTGGGCCAAATCCTGCATCCCGAGGAGATCGGCACACCTGACTACCTGGCGCATTTGAAGGAAATCGTACTCGCGCTCGGCCACCAGGGCAACGTGATCATTATTGGCCGCGGAGCCCGCTACTTGTTGCCCACCCAGTTCGGTGTGAACGCACGGCTCGTTGCGCCGATTGCGATCCGCGCCCAGCGCATCGCCCATGAGCAGCACCTGAGCCTTCCGGCCGCTCGCGCCCAGGTGGAGACGGCCGATCGTGAGCGCGCCCGCCTGGTCCGCCGCCATTTCGGCGAGGATGTGGCCACTCCTCTCGGCCACGACCTCACGGTCAACACCGCCGAGCTGAGCATCGAGGCGGCCGCGGAGGTGGTCCTGACGGCCTTGCAGCAGAAGCTGGCGGTTAAGCCCCGGCAAAGATGCTAGGATAGGTGCAAGTCTGAATCGCTACGGGAGTCTTGTCAGGGCGCTTGCCAGCTACACGAACCGCCCAGGCAGGGTTCGACCGCGATCACGTCTGCCGCACGGCTTCCGCCGCCGCCGCCTCTTCGCGTTTCTTGTCCCGCCGCTCCCAGTACCAGGCAATCCAGACGGAGATTTCGTACAGGATTTGCAGCGGCAGCGCCATGAGCACCTGCGTGATCACTTCCGGCGTGGTCAGCAACGCGCCGAGCACAAAGTTGATCACGATCACATAGCGCCGCGCGTGGGCGAGCGTCCGGTAGCTCAACACGCCGATCTTGACCAGCGTCAGCACCACCACCGGCAGCTCGAAGCCCAGCCCCATCCCCAGCATGAACTTGCAGACAAATCCAATGTACTCCTCGGCTCGCCACTGATTCGCGGTGAAGCCCATCCATTCGGCGTACTGGGCCGAGGCCGCCAGCGCAATGGGCATCAGGACGAAATAGCAGAAGCAGACTCCCATCATGAACAAGCCCACCCCAAAGCACAGCCCGCGATAGACATACTTCTTCTCCCGCATTTTCAGCGCCGGGAAGACGAAGTGCGCCACGAAATAGAAGATAAAGGGCGCCGCCAGCAACAGCCCGCCAAAGAACGCCACCTTGGTTGCGACGATGAAAGAGCCGGCCGGGCTCAGGTTGACAATCTCAATCGGCAGTTTCCGATGGTGCGGGGCCTGGTCATCCTTCTGCGCCGTCACTGTCAGTACCTGGCGGTCATCAATCGTGACCGGCACGATCTGCAACTGCACGAAGCGGTTGGTGCCGGTGATCGCGGCCAGGGGGTCGTTGGTGGCGATGTGCATGACGCCCAACTGGTTGGTGCCCCACAGCAACCGGGCGCTCTGCGTGTGCGTGGGTTGCCTGATGGGCGCCCGGCTCAGGGGCCATTCCAGCACCCAGACAACGTAATTGCCCGCCAGCAGGCAGGCGAGCATGGCCACGCCCGCCGCGGCGCAGCTCTTGATGAGCACCCAGCGGAGATCCTCGAGGTGCTCGAGGAAGGACTTTACCGGCCCGCCTTCCTCCTCTGCCTGTTCGTCTAGCGGGTCCGCCCCGGGTTCATCAGCCATAGCAGGAACCGCGGCGGATCAGTCCCTGTTGGCCGGAGTGGATTGCGAGACAGTCTGTTGCGGCTCGGTCGGTGCGCCAGGGGCGGGCAAAGGCCGAGGGGGTGGGGGGCTATCTTCCATCGCGGAGTGCATTTCCTCGGTGACATCCCGGGTCGCTTTCTTGAACTCTTTGATGCCTGTGCCCAGGCCTTTGGCCAGTTCCGGCAGCTTCTTGGCGCCAAACAATATCAACACCAGCGCGAGAATCAAAACGATCTCGCCGCCACCCAGGTTAAACAAGCCAAACATGACATTCATAAATCAACAATCACTGCCTCAGTAAACTAGACCCCTGCCACTTAATAGTAAAGGACCAAAAAGCCGCGCGGCAAACAACAGAGGCGTCAGGCCAGAAAGCCTGACGCCCCATGAAACTAATGGGCCACTTACTTGACCGGCGGGCTCAGGAGAATGAAGTCATCCCGCCGATTCCTGCTCCACGCGGCTTCGTTGTGGCCAGGATCATTGTCCGGGTTGTCTTTGCCCCAGCTCTTAGTATCCACGTCCGCAGGGCTGATACCCAGGCTGATCAGGAATTCGCGCACCGCCAGTGCGCGCCGCTCACCGAGGGCGCGATTGTATTCTTCCGTGCCGCGCTCGTCGCAGTTGCCTTCGACCCGCACCGCTTTGCCTGCATTTGCCTTCAGATACGCCGCCACCGCCTCCACCTTGGATTGCTCAGAAGATTTGATGACCGAGCTGTCAAAGTCAAAATAGACGGTGTTCGGCTTGAGGATTTGAGCATCCTCTGGCCAGCCGAAATGCGCACCGGGTTCGTTGGACGGGTGGCCCGTCATCGGGGTGCCGGTCGTCTCGCCGCCTGTAAGAGGTGTACCCCCTACGCCTCCGTCCAGCGGGGTGCGCGCGCCAGGGGGCACGCTGGGTGGGACACTGGGGCCGGCATCTTTCGGTTTGCTCGCATACGGATTCGGCAACGGGGTAACCCCCACCGGCTTCTTCTTGCAGCCGGAGGCAGCGACGGTCATTACGAGTGCGATCACCAACAGGGTGGCGAACTTGGTCAGTTTCATTGTCTTTTCTTTCGTGGCGGGCTATTTCGCCCAGCTAGGTTGTGATTGGGAGCTAATTCCCGAAATTCGGGAAACATCTTTGTATTGTTTGGTGGGCACGTCAAGCAGAGAAATCACGTAGCGACCCCCCTGCCGGCGCCCATAAATCAGCGTGCGCGAGTTCGGCGCCCAGGACGGGTCTTCGCCCTCAACGAGCACCGTGGCGCGGCCCCCGCCGGCCGGAACAACGCAAATGCTGAAACCCCCTCCTTGCGAGGTGAAAGCGATCCACTTGCCGTCCGGCGACCAATCCGGCTCGGTAGGACTTGACACGCCCGCTGTCGAAATGCGCTGCGGGTCGCCGCCCCCCGGAGAAATCTTCGAAAGCCCCCGGCGCTCTTTGTCCTTGGAGGCGTAGCAAATCCATCTCCCATCCGGCGACCAGCACGGAGAAGACTCGTCCTGGCGGGACGTGGTCAGCCGCTTCAAGCCGGTGCCATCGGAGTTGCCCACATACAGGTCCGTCCACCCGTCCTTGCTCAAGATCATCGCCACTTGGCCGCCGTCGGGCGAAACCGCCGGGCTGATATTCGAGCCGCCGTACCTTGCGAAGGCCTTGCGATCGCCGGTGGCCAGGTTGTGATAGAAGATAGAGGGGTTGTCCAGCCGGTAGGAAACGTAATAGAGGGCAAGCCGCCCTGGCACCCAGTCCGGCGCCGCCACAATGCTGTCGTCCTTCGTCACCGCTTGCGCGTTATGGGTGTCAAAGTCGGCGATGTAGATCTCGCTCCTGCGGTTGCTTTCACCTTTGAAGGCAACCTTGGTTTGGGCGATGGGTTTTCGGCTCAGCGCCTGAACGAAGTCATCTGCGAACGCGTGGGTCTGCCGCCGCAGTGGCGCGCCGGAGTAGGCTTTGGCGACGAGCACGCTCTTGTTGTGCGCATCGGTCACGCGCCCCTCGAGGTTCCCATTGTTGCTGCCGGCGATGAGGTATTGCGCGGCCTCGGCGTTCGTGAACGCGAAGCCCTGGACATAGAGGTCAAACTGGAGGACCTGCGCCGCCTCGCCCGTGAAGCCGCTCATCGAGACGAAGATGGGCTTGGTGTTGCCGGGCACCATGGCTTGCTTCGTGATCTCGATTTGCGAATAGGCCGGCCCGCCGGCTGCAACCAAACTCAGGGCAATCAATATGTGCTTAATCTGCATATCAAATCTCATCCCATACCGCGTTTCGCCGCGACGTTGAAGTTGATGCCGACCGTGCGCTCGTTCTCCTTCGCATCATCCGGCAGCGGCGCGGCGTATTTCACCCGGTCCAGGGTCACCTGCACCGACCGGTCCACGGCCGGGTTGCCGGAAGAACGCGTGATGCGCTTCGATACGACCTTGCCGTCGCGCGCGATGGTGACGGAGGCCCCGACCGTCGCATTCATATCGGTAATCCCATCCGGCACGATCCAGGCGTTCTGATAAACGCTCTTCACCGCTTGCAGGAAATTGGCATAGGGCACACCGCCACCGCCCGGCCCTTTCAATTCGATGGTCGTGCTGCCGGAACGGCCCTCCTCCAGGTTGTTCAAAGCGTTGCCAAACGCCGC
Organism: uncultured Verrucomicrobiota bacterium; assembly: GCA_964625855.1. Lineage (GTDB taxonomy): Bacteria > Verrucomicrobiota > Verrucomicrobiia > Limisphaerales > UBA8199 > JAPLUA01. Next base: position 186,003 of record CAZVFC010000003.1, read on the forward strand.
GCGCAGGCGTCGCTGCCGGTCCGCCATTTGCCGCGCATACTCGCGCTCCGCTTCCCGAGCGTCAGCCTCCGCCTTCGCCTTGGCCTGGGCCTTGGGATCGGTCGTTGGGCGCTTGACCCGAGTGAACTCGATGGCCGGCTTCTTCGGCTTGGGCGCCTTGCTCGGCTCCACCGAATACTCCGGATCCTTGGGAGGGTCGGGTTCCGGCGCTTTCTCCGGAGGCCGTGCCGGCGGCGGCTTGACCACCGGAGCGGGCGGCTCCGGCTCCGGCTTCGGTTGCTCAAATGTCGCCGGGGGCGGGTTCGCCTTGGGGTTCCCGCCGCCCGAGATCAGCGCATCCACGGTCTTCAGCGGCACGAAATCCAGCACGGGCATCGTGTCCGGCGGATTCCGCGACGCCACGAAGGCCGGGCCGATCAGCAAAATCAGCAGCAGCAACAGGTGAATACCTGTCGAAGCGACCAGACTCTTCTTTTGCAGTCGGTTCATCAGCGTTTGCCGGCCGGCTCCGTGCGCAGCGAATAGCGGCTGATCCCGTGGCGCTGGCAAGCGTCGGTTAGGGCGGCGAAATACTCTAACGGGCTCTTCCGGTCCGCGCGAATATAGACGACCATATTCGGGCGCGCGCGGAAATCTTTGACTAACTCCCCCTCGAGCTGGCCCAGCGACATGGGCATCTTATCCAGCTTGTAGCCGCCCTGGGGCGTGATCTCGACCGTGCGGATATCGTCTTTGCTTAGCTTCGGGTCGGGCTGGCCGCCTTTGGGCAGGTTGAGCCGGATGCTCTGCTCGAGCAGCGGCGTAGTGATGACGAAGATGATCAGCAACACAAACGCCAGGTCCAGGAGCGGCGTGATGTTGATCTCGCTCAAGGTCACCAAGGCGCTGCGTTGTGAGAAGCGTCGCATTTACTCTTCCTCAAGATATTCCGTCTCCATCTTTGACACCAACTCCTGCGCAAAATTGTCCAGCTCGACCGTCAGGACGCGCAGGTTATGCACCAGCCAGTTGTAGCCGAACATGGAGGGAATGGCGACCAGCAAACCGGCGACCGTGGTGATGAGCGCCGCCGCCACGCCCGGCGCCATCGCGGTCATGCTCGCGCTGCCCTGCTGCGCGATATGCCCGAACGTGCTCATGACGCCCCAGACCGTGCCGAGCAACCCCAGGAACGGCGCGCCGCTCACCGCAATCGCCAGCAGGATCAGCCCCGATTCCAGCTTGAGCGATTCCTGCGCCACGGTGTTCTCCATGGAGCGCTTCACGTGTTCCATGCCTTTGAGGGAGACGAAGCGCTTGCGCCCGCCGCTCTCGGGGTTCTTCAGCCGGGCGTCCAGCTCCAGGCTCCCGGCTTGATAGACCGCGAACATCGGGCAGCCGTCGGCCTGAACCCGCCGGTCGAAGACATCCAGCACGTTCTTCTGGGTGCGGTATTCGGCGTTGAAGAACTGGTTGAGCTGCTTGGCGCGGCGCATCTGCACCGCTTTGGCGATCATGACCGACCAGGCAATGATGGAGAAGAGGACGAGGCAGCCGATGATGACCTTGGCTTCAGGCGTGGCTTGTTCCCACACATAAACCAATTCATGCTTATTTGCGTTGGCGGCGGCAGCGGCTAAAAACACAGGTGCGTTCATCCCGACACGATCTCACTAAGACTCCGCGAACTTGGTCGTGAGGAATGGAAGCGCCCAAGCGGAACTCGTTCAAAAAACAACCGTATATCTAATGGACCTAACTGCCAAAGTTCTAACACGGCATCGAAAACTTGCAAAGCATATTTTGCAGAATATTTAGGAACGCTTGCTGCCCCTGTCGAGGCCCGATTTGACCCGCCGAGCCAGCATGATTCCCGCAATCCCGACGCACCCCCACCCCAACCAGTCGCCGCGCCGATGGTAGAAGGTGGGTGGACGCGCTTGCCCGCTGGTCAGCAACGGGATTTCCGTCGTCATGGAGCCCGGCCCGTAAATCGTCCCTCGCTCGTCGCGGAAGACCTGGCGCAGGCGTCCGTGCGCGTCCACCCAGCCCGTCAGGCCGTTGTTCGAGCAGCGCACCAAGGGCAGGCCGTTTTCCACCGCGCGAAACACGGCACCCGCAGCGTGCTGCCACTGGGCCGCGCTTTCGCCAAACCACCCGTTGTTCGTGAGGTTCACCAGGAAATCGGTGTCGTCCTCCGCGGATTCGCGGGCCAGGAACGGGAACATGTCCTCGAAGCAGATCAGTACCGCGGTCTTCACGCCCAGGTTGCCGAGGTGGAAAGGGACCGTCCGATCCCCGGGCGTGAAACCGCCTTCGATCGGCGTAAACCACTTCACGAACGGCAGCCAGCGCACCAGCGGTATGTATTCACCGAAGACGACCAGGTTGCGCTTGCGGTAGCGGCTCTCGAATTCGCCTTCCGGCGTGACGAGAAAGCTGGCGTTGTAATACTCATATTCATCCGCCCTGGGATGGGCGGGCAGTCCAAGGTCGTCTGATCCGAGAATCAGCCACACGTGATGCTGGCGGACGAGGTTGGTGATGGCGGGATAGGTGTTCGTATCCCAGCGCGCGTAGCTCGGCACGGCCGCCTCCGGCCAGATCAGCAGCTCAGGCTGGTTGGTCAGGGCTTGCTCGGAGAGCCGGATCACTTCGTGGAAGCGCTCCTGATCGCGGCTCGTATCCCAGATCAGCGTCTGTGGTATGCTCGGCTGAACCAGCGTCACTTTGAGCGTGCGAGCGGCAGGCCCCTCCTCGGCAAGCTGCCGGAATCCGAAATTGAACACCAGCGCGACTACCGCCAGCGGTAGAATCATCTCGCCCACCCACGCCGAGCGCAGCGTCGGCCGCAGCACGACCATTAAACCCGCCGACAACAGCGACAGCGAAACCCAGACGAGCAGGAAGGAAACGCCATAGACGCCAGTGACCGAGGCGATTTGAATCAGCGGTACCATCTGATACTGCGACGAGCCAAGCAGGTTCCACGGAAAGCCGCTGAAGAGCCGCGCCACGACCATCTCCAGCGCCACCCAGAGCGCCGCGCCTGAGATTGCCCACAGTGTCCGCTGCCCCCAGCTCCGCGCCAGCAGCCCGCCAAACCCCTCCGGCAGCCATGCCGGATACGCCCCTCCCAGACCGTGGACTGCGGACCGTGGACCGTGGACTTGACCCAGGAGCCAAACCCACGTCGCCGGATAAAGAGCCAGGTATGCGCTCAGCGCCAGCCACCCTGCCGCCGGTCCCACCGGAATGGAATGCCACCGGTAGGGAATCAGCAGCAGCCAGTAGAGCGAGGCCAGGTAATGCGCCAATCCCGCCACATAGCCGATGCGAAAACGCTCCCACCCGCTCTTTCCCAGCGCCGCCGCCAGGATCAGGGCCGGGGCGATCCACGCCAGGCCCGCGACGCCAACTTTGGGGAATGAAGCCGCCAGCAGGAGTCCCGCCAGAATGGCTGGCGGGTAACGACTCCGTAGCAACGAACCAGCGGCAAAGTATCTCACCGGCGCCAGCTTGCCCCAAACGTCTCGAAAGGCAAGTGTGCGGGCTCGGTCAAAGTGGGGGGACCTGGCGCCGTCCTTGCCAGCCTGGACCGCGGACTACCTGTCCCGGCTTAGCCCCCGTATGCTCGCCGTCTCTCAACACCTGGACACCATTGACGAACACATCGCGCACGCCGGTGGCATACTGCTGCGGCTGTTCGAACGTAGCGTGGTCCTGAATGGTAGCAGGGTCGAACACGACGACGTCGGCAAAGCAACCGGCCTTGAGCGTACCGCGGCGATCCAGCTTGAGGTTGGCCGCGGGCAACCCGCTTAGCCGGTGGATGGCGGCTTCGAGCGGGACGAGCTTCTCCTCGCGCACGTATTTGCCCAGCAGCTGGGCGACGTTGCCGTAGGCGCGGGGATGCGGATTTGATTTGAGGAAGACGCCTTGAGGCGCGAACGAGCCTTCATCCGATCCAAAGCTCACCCAGGGAAGCTTGAGCTGCCGGCGCACGTTGTCCTCGGACATGATGAAGTAGATGGCATCCACGCGACCCTTGTCCTCCGCAACGAGGTCCATGGCCGCTTCCTCCGGCGAAGTGGTGCGCATCTCGGCGACCTCGGCCAGCGTTTTGCCGGTGAGCGGTTTGAGCGCTTCGCTCTTAAATCCCGCCAGCACAATCTTGTCCGGGGAGCCCGCGGCCACGAAGAAGTTCTCCCAATCCTCCGCGGGCGCGGCCATTTCGCGCTTCACGCGCTGGCGCACGATAGGGTCCTTAAGGCGCTTCACCCATTCTTCCAGCCCGCCTTCCTGGACCCAGGGCGGCATCGCGGCGTCGAGACCCGTGCCGGCGGCGGTGTAGTTGTACATGTCGGCGGTGATGGCCATTCCCTCGGCTCGCGCGGCCTCGATCTTCCGGATGAGCGGCTCCAGCTTGTGCCAGTTGGGCCGGCCCGCGGCTTTCAGGTGATAAATCTCTGCCCGGATCCCGGCCTCGCTGGCGATGCGGATCAGCTCGTCCGCCCCTTCGAGCAGCCGGGTGCTCTCGCTGCGGAGATGCGAGATGTAAAGCCCGTCGTATTCGGCAGCCACCCGGCAAAGGGCGACCAATTCGTCCGTCTTCGCGTAACAAGCCGGCGCGTAGATCAGGGACGAAGAGATGCCCAGCGCGCCTTCGGCCATAGCCTCGCGCACAAGCTGTCTCATGCGCTCCAGTTCCTCCGAAGTGGGCGGGCGGTCCGTATAGCCGACCTCATGCACGCGCGCCGTGGTGGCGCCCACGAAGGACGCGACGTTGCAGGAGACGCCGCGCCTCACAAGATGCTCGAGGTATTCGCCGAGGGTGGTCCACTCGATGTCGTACTTGATGTCCCCCTGCCGCTCACGAAGCTGCCGCTTCATGGTCGGGTTGAGCGGTCCCATGGATGAGCCTTCGCCCATCACTTCGAGCGTGACGCCCTGCCGAATGTCGCTCTGCGAGCGCCCATCCTCGATGAGCGAGCGGTTGGCCCAGCTCAGCATGTTGATGAACCCCGGCGCGACTGCCAGTCCCCTGGCGTCCAACTCGGTCCGGCCCCGCGCGCCGGGCAGGGCGCCGATCGCCGCGATGGTCTGCCCGTTGACAGCGAGGTCGCCGGCCGCCGGAGGACCGCCGGTGCCGTCGTAGATCGTGCCGTTGCGGATGACGAGGTCGTATTGGGTGGGCATGGCGGTTAGCGCCTATTTGGGCCGCGGGCGATTCTTATACTTCTCGTACAGCCGGGTGTGGCGGCTTTCCAGGCTGACCTCGCTGCCCGCGATCCACATCCGCTTCACGTTGCTGCGGATGTCGAGGATGTCGCCGTCGGCGGCAAAGAGGGTCGCCTCCTTGCCAGGTTCGAGCGAGCCGAGGCGGTCAGCGACGCCGGCAATCTGCGCCGGGTAGAGTGTCAGGCCTTTCAGCGCTTCGCCTTCCGGCAGGCCAAAGGCGACGGCCTGGGCTGCCGAGTACGGCAAGTTGCGGATGAGCGCGGCGTCGAAGCCGTCCGAGCCGAGGCTGAAGGTGACCTGGACGCCGGCCTGCTGCAGCCTGGCCGGTGCCCGAAACTGAACGTCATACGAGTCTGTGTCACGGCTCGGCAAAGTGAACACCTGGTCATACACGACGGGGATCTTCTGCGCGGCGACTTGGTCGGCGGCCATCCACGCGTCGCGCGCCCCGGCGAGTATGACCTGGCAACCGTTCGTGCCGGCCCAGCCCAGGGCGGCCTTGATCTGGCGTATCTCGTTGGCGTGAACCACGACCGGCAGTTCCCCCCGCACGTAAGGCAACATGGCTTCCCAGGCGGGGATGAGCGCCGGCGCTTTGGCATCGCCTTTGGCTGCGGCGTCCTTCGCTTTGGCGTAGGCCTTCGCTTCCGCAAAGAAATCCTCGACCGCCCGCAGCCGGGCGCGGCGTTCTTTGGCCTGGTCCTCGAGCGACTTCCACTTGGCTTTGTCCCGTGCCTTATCCTTGGGCGTGGTATTGAGGGCCATCGCCGGCCAGAACAAATGCAGCGCGATGGGTTTACGGATGGTCATTTGCTCGGTCGTCCAGCCGGCGGTGGCCACCAGCGCGGACTGGCCCGAAATGATGTGTCCTTGGGGCACAGGCTCGAACGAGGTGATGCCATTGGCGCGGGTGACGGGGATCAGCTCCGAATCCGGATTCACGGCAATCCACGATTCCACGTCCGGCGTGAAGTCTTCCCCAACCTCGGTGCTGTCCAGCGTCGCCCGGACCGCTTCAATCTCCGTGAGGCCCAAAACCGTGTTCAGCGCGATGAGCCCCGGGTAGAGATGCTGGCCCGCCAGGTCTATGGCTTGGGCGTCCCCGCCGTCGAGGGCCTTGCCGACCGCCGCGATCTTCCCGTCCTTGATCAACACCTGGCCGGGGGAGAGTGTCTCCCCGGACACGGTGTGGACGGTCGCCCCAGTGAGGAGCAAAGACGGCGCCGCGGACGAAGTCAATGCCAGGCCGGCGAGGGAAACAGGCAACAGCCACGCGCGGAAAGCAAACCATCGGGACTGCGGCGGTTTCATCAGCCAGGCGCTGACGCCTTTGGCGGGGCTTGCAGGGCGGACGAATGTAGGTAGTAGCTTCATGCGCTCCGGGGTAGGTACAACGATTCGTGACACGCGCGCAAGTCTTTCGGTTCGTCCGGCTGCGGCGAAGTCTGAATCACGTTCACGCCATTCAGCCCGAAATGGCCGGACGCCACCAGCAAGCGGGAGTCTTTCGAATGGATTTCTCTGAGTTCGTGTTCAGCCGCAGTCGCGAAGTGGATTGCGTCGCCGGCCCGCAATAAAGCATTACACCCGGTCTTCGGAGACAACAATCGTGCTGCCCGTGCCGCCCCGGCTCAGTCTGCGGCTCTCGATCAGGCGCTTGATCGCAAGGCTGACAGACCGGCGCCGCGCAAAACACCTATGAAGATCATACTCTCCATCATCCTGGAACTTCTCACCTCGGCCCTGCAACTTCCTGCCTTCGCCCAAGGCACGGCGTTCACGTATCAAGGCTGGGTGGACGAGGGGTCGAGCTCGGCCAGCGGCTCTTTCGACATCGCCTTCAGCCTCTGGGACACGGCCGGCGGGCCGGCGCAGGTCGGCGCGACGGTGACCAACTTGGCGGTGGAGGTGAACAACGGCCTGTTTACGACCCCGGCGGCGAAGCTGGACGCGGAAGCCACGGCGGGAGCGGCCAAGCCGTGCAATGCGTGAGAACCGCAGATCCCCAGATTCAAGCCAACGCAGAGACCATGACGGGACTGGACGAAACGCTCCCCGGGGCGGCTCCTCGGAGTCAAATGCTCATTGAGGAAGGGGCACCGGTCGCACAGACCCTCAGTGGAGTTCGGCCAGTGGGTTCTGGCACCGCATTTCGCGCTCAGGTTGCGGCCAACGGAGCCGTTGCCTCTGCGGAATCGGCTGCCGCCTTTGTCGAAAGCAGGTCACCCACGTGGCAGGAGTGGTTTCAAACGATGCAAGCAACGCGGCAGTATCGGGAGAGCCTTGGCGCGGTCGAAGTGATGTTTGAGCACTCACGAGCGCAAAAACGACTTTCCATTGGGCTGCACTTGTGCTTCATTTACTGCGTATGGGGGGGGGTGTAATGGCTGAAGGACGTATGAGAATGTCTGTAGTAACCAGAGTGCGCATTGGTTTCTCGGCCGCCATCTTTACGACGCTAGTGATTGTGGAAATGGTGGCCGCGTCAGGCATTAACATCCGTCAACGGGGTGGAGCCTTCTTTTGCGGGGCGCTTGCGCTGCTGGGATTCCTGGTCTGGGTCACCAGCCCCCCTGGCAAGGTTCAATTGGACCCGGAGGCCCCCCCGGGGCCAGCTCCACCTGAACATCCACTCGCCCCTTTCATGGGCCGCAGATTCTGGGGCAAGCTCCTGATGCTCTCGGCAATTGTGCTGGCCGGCGCCAGCGCGTATCGTTACACACAACCCAGACCAAAACCCCCACCGCCTGCCTTACCCGCTCCCCAGACCAAGCCGCCTGTTGTCTTCCCACCCCTCAAACTCGAGGGCATAATCGTTCACGGAACCCAGTCCTCAGCCCAGATTAACGGCCAGTTAGTGCACCTCGGGGAAGACATTCACGGCGTGCGGCTTGTCGGGGTGGACGCGGAACATGCCGTCGTGGAACTCCAAGGCCAGACCAACGTGCTTACCCTGTCGAAGTAAGCCCTAACCGGTTCAAATCGGCTTAGGGTTAATCCGCTGGAACCTCTTCTCACTACTTTCACGCATTTCACCTGTCACCTGAGCATCCGGTGCGTCCCAAACCGCCGTCGCACGAATGTATTGCCTCTCCATCAAAGTGGCGCACAGCGTGAATGTCTATGGTGACGCTATCAGCCTAAACCACGCAGCGCGGCCAGCGTGACGACCGACGGCTCTTTCCAGTACTGGGACCCTTACTCCTGAGCCGGCTACATCGAGATGAGAGAGTTTGCGGTGCAGGCTAACCGGCAAGGCGAGTTTATTCCTCGGGCAAAAACAATCGCCCAAACGGCCGGATGTTCCCAGGACGCAGTTCGTGGCCTGATGGCGCGCCTCTCCGGCCAACCGCTTTCCCTAGCGGCTGGGTTCGGGCATTGCGCGCCGCCCGCGCTTCGTTATCGTGGTGTCCGAATATGAACCGCAGGAGCTTCCTTGCCCTCGCCGGCGCCACCGCCGGCTATACGGTCCTCGTACGAACCGACGGCCTCGCTATCGCCCACGCCGCCTCGCCTTCGAGCGAGGAAATCTCCAAAACCTTCGACGCCATCGCTCCTCCCACTCCCCCGGCTGCTCGCTCTGCCGGCGAGCCGCACATGACATTGGTTGACCTGGCTTGCGACGTGTTCGTGGCCGGCGGCGGGATGGCGGGCGTGTGCGCGGCCGTCTCGGCGGCGCGCCACGGCGCGAAGGTGGTTTTGGCGCAGGACCGCTCGCGGCTCGGCGGTAACGCTTCGAGCGAAGTGCGGATGCACATCGTGGGGGCGGACTGCAGCGGCAGGCGCCCGGGCTGGCGCGAGGGCGGGCTGATCGAGGAGTTGCGGCTCGACGATGCAGTGAACAATCCGCACCGCTGCTTCGAGCTCTGGGATTTGCTGCTCTATGACAAAGTGCAGAGCGAACGCAACGTCACCCTGCTGCTCGATGCGCCATTGTTCGCGGCCGAGACGAAGGACGGTGAGATCCAACGGGTGATGGTGCGTTGCGACAAGACCGAGCATCTTTACCGCATCCGGGCGAAACTGTATCTCGATTGCACGGGGGACAGCCGGCTTGCGCTCGAAGCGGGCGCGGAGATGCGTTGGGGGCGCGAGGCCAAGAGCGAGTTCAAGGAATCGCTGGCCTACGACACCGCGGACCGGCAGACGCAGGGATCGAGCATCCTGTTCACGGCGCGCGACTACGGCAAGCCGGTTCCCTTCACGCCGCCCCGCTGGGCCCGCAAAGTCACTAAGGCCCAACTCAAATTCCGGCCCATCAAGTCCTGGGAATACGGCTACTGGTGGATCGAGTGGGGCGGCCAACTTGACACGATTCGCGACAACGAGCGCATCCGCTTCGAGCTGCTGGGCATCGTCATGGGCGTGTGGGACTACATCAAGAATTCCGGCGATAAGCCCGACAGCGCGAACTGGGGGCTGGATTTTGTGGGAATGATTCCCGGCAAACGCGAGTCCCGGCGCATTATAGGCGACCATATCCTCACCCAGCGCGACCTGACCGACGCAACCGTGAGGTTCGAAGATGCCGTTTGTATGGGCGGCTGGCCGCTGGACGACCATCCACCCAGCGGCTTTGACCGCTCGGAGGAGAGACCGAGTACGCAAATCTACCCGGACCAGCCATACAATATTCCGCTTCGCGCGCTCTACAGCCGGAACATCCGCAACCTGATGATGGCTGGACGCAATGTCTCCGCCAGCCACGTCGCCTTCTCCTCCACGCGTGTGATGTCCACCTGCGCCGTGATGGGCCAGGCGGCGGGCACCGCGGCCGCGCTGTGCATCGGCGCCGGCCTCACGCCCCGCCAGTTGGTGCAGGACAAGGCGCAGCTCGCAGAATTGCAGCAGGTTCTCTTGCGTGACGACCAGACGATTGTCGGTGCGCGCAACGCCGACGCCGCCGACGTGGCCCGCCAGGCCCAGGTCTCGGCGTCGGACGAGTTGAAGGGCGCGGAAGCGCCGCACGTCCTCGACGGTTACGTGCGTGATTTGCCGAACCAAACGGAGCATGTCTGGGCTGCAACCCTGACGGGCGACGGCTCCTGGATCCAACTGACCTGGCCGCAGCCGCAGAGACTCCGCCACGTCCAGATCACATTTGACACCGGGTTCCAGCGGCTGCTCCGGTTGACCGCGCAGGCCAGTTACGGCACGCGCATCATCCGCGCCCCTCAACCGGAGACCGTGCGCGATTATGAACTGCTTTACACGGATGAGACCGGCCAGACCCGGTCACTGGCGAAAGTGACCGGCAATCACCAGCGGTTGAACCGCCACGAATTCGCGGCCGTCTTGGCCAAGTCGCTTCGGCTGCACGTTACAGCCACGAACGGCGCGGCGACGGCGCGCGTGTATGAGATCCGATGCTATGCGTGACTTGAGGGCGCAAGCCGGCATGAGGGAAGATGAGTGCCGTCTTGCGCCCGCGGCGCTTCCCAAGAAGAATGCCGAACCGATTTAGGTTGACGAAAGCATGAGTAAGAATGCGAGCTGAGGCAAGGACCGGATTCAAACCGGCCTCAAGAGCTGTTTGCTCGTGGCGAGCCGCGCGGGGGAGCGATAACGGTGCTGCCCCGTCAACACCCATGCCCGCATCGTCGGACCTCCGCGCAGCAATGCGAACCAGAGCAACGCAACGACGCCGGCGGTCACCACTGGATACCATTCCCCAGCCTGGCGTACGACCACCCCGCCGGCGGTGGCCAGAGCGATCACGGTCAAGGGCGTCACGAACACCCGATCGAACCCGGGCACGATGATTCGCCCGGAGGCAATCCTGCCCCACAGATTAAAGGAAGGCACTAATCCGGAACAGTAGATTCCCAGCCGCACCAAGGCTGCCATGACGGCAAAGAACAGCAGCACCGCCGCGCTCGGTGGCATCTTGAGGCTCATGATCGCGCAGTAAGTCCACCAACCGAACAGCGTGCTCAACGCGAGACTGGTCGAGGCCGCAATGGGAGCATTCCCGACCTTCGGCGACAGCCACTGGAACGGCCAGCCCAGTTCAGGCGTTTGAGCGGACGGAGTAGGGCTTCCGAACTGGATGCTGATCTGGACTTCCAGCCACGATTTGGCACGGTCGGGACGCAAGGAATCAGCGTTCCCGGAACCGCCTCGCTTCCAGGGGAATGCGCGCAGGCTTTTGCGGTGGCCGTACCAGATGACGAGAATCATCGCGCCAAGAATGCCGAAGGTCGGCAGGCCTTTCATATCCGGCAGGCTGAGCGCCGGCCAGAGGAATCCCAGACATAAGCACGGGACCCACGTGCGGGTGAATGCCAGCAAGAGCGTCATGGCAGCGAGATAAACCACCCCAAACACGATTGCCGGGAGAGCCGGATTAACGTGCGCGTGCCATTGCGCAAGGCCGGCCAGGACCCCAACCACCGCGGCATCCTGACACACAGGGTGGACGGGGCCCAAAGGCAACGGCTTATCCGGCGTCCAAGGCGAAGATTTCAGCCAGGCCGCGTAACCAAGGTTGCAGAACGGGTGGAATCGCCCGAGGCGGTAGAGCGCGAAGACACCCGCGGCGGTTCCCAATATGCCAACACGGATGTTCGCGATCTCCGGCATGGTGGTAATCTGGCCTTCGAGGCCTGCCGCGGCGTGTTCGATGATCCAAAGACCCGCCTCCAACACGCCGTAGGCAACGGCGAAGAGGGCCACCATTCCGAGCGGCGGCCACACCGCGTTCGAGTGAAATGGCAGCCGTGGTTTCATGCGTCGGGGCGCTGGAAGTAGGTTTCGATTTGTTCCAGCGTCTGCGGATGGACCAGCCGCTCGAAGACTTCGGATAGTGAACCGGGGCACCCTGTTTTCGCGCGCAGTTCCTCCAGCGTGTCATAGGCCTTCAGACGCGCGCCCTCGAGAATGGCGATGCGATCGGCCAGCGGTTCGACCATTTCTCCGATCTGCGACGCCATTACTACCGTGGCTCGCTTTCGCTCAGTCAAGTGCTTGAGCACGCGGCTGAGCGCCAAAATCGCCGCGGCGTCAAGCCCGCCGGTGAACGGTTCGTCCAGAACGAGAATCGGCGCCTCGGTCACCAGGACGCCGCAGATGGCGAGCTTCTTCTTTTGGCCGCTGGAGTAGGTGCGGATGGGCGACTCGCCCTCTTCACTGAGCTGGAAGAGTTCCAGCAGACGGCCAATGTGGTCCATCAGCCGTTCGCCCTCGAGGTCATATAATTCTCCGATGGCCATCAGCCATTCGCGCCCGGTCTTGAACTCAGGCAGCCAGGGCTGGTCGGACAGAAACGCAAGTTGCCTGCGTATTTGCAGCTCCGCCGCCTCGCCGGCGCGACGGCGCAGCCCGTTGATCTCGACGTATCCTCTCGCCGGCGCCATCAGGCCCGCGATGATGCTGAGCAGCGTGCTTTTGCCAACCCCGTTCGGTCCCATCAACACCACCAACTGGCCGGCGGCCACGTCGAGGCTGACGTGGCTCAAGACGGGCTTCACCCCGTAATGATGACTGACATCTACAACCTTGATCATCGGGCGCCTTTCATGATTCAACCGGCTACGCTGGATACAATCATACCCCGCGGTCAGCACCAAATTGACGCTGAGAATGGTGAGCGTCCAATACAAAACGGGGCGAGCTTTGTAAATCCTGCTGAATCCAGCTTTCTCCGGAGAATGTCCGGGACGCTGTCAACCGAATCAGCCGCACGGCAAGCGACCGGCTGTCCGGCGCGTATTCTGGCGATGTGCGAAATACAACATTATTGTTGTATATCGTGCCTGTCCGGATTACCCTGTTGCCTCGTGAAGAGTGAGCTTCAGGAAACAGACCGATTGCAGCGGACCGTCGCCAGACTGATCGCCACAAGTCCGGCCGGGGTCAATCTGCTGCTCATTGGCGGGTTCCGGCACCGCCTGCTCGACAACAGCCAGCGCTTCTCGGTGGATATTGACTATCATTGGGACGGAGACTTGGATGCCAAACAGCGGGAACTGCTGGGTCTGTGCCGGCGGGTTGTCTTGCGCCAGGTTCGTCGGGAACTCGGTTACGAAGGCTCGGCCTGGGCTCGCACAGGACCTGACGCCGACTCGCCCAGCGCGAAGTTCATTGATCTTCGGTTCTGGAAAGGCGATCTGCGGGTTGAAATCCCGCTGGAGATCACCCAAATCGTCTGCCTGGATCCGCCCACGGTCCGCACCGCGAGCGGGACGGTACATGCGACGCCGTCGGACGCGGATGTGATCGAGAGCAAGATCATCGCGGTCCTGAACCGGCCGTTTCTCCAGCACCGTGATCTGGTGGACATCTTCCTTTATGGAGACAAGCTGCGCCCGGATTCACCGGCTCGTCTCGAACAGAAGCTGGTAAAGCTCCAGGTCAGTCGCAAGACCATCGCTGCGAGGCTTGGAGATTTGCAGGAACACTCGGAATACCACGCCAGGGCGGTTCAGAGGGTCATGGACGAGCAGGTGGAGGCCACCGTGGCGCGGCAGATGAATGCCGGGGGTGGCGGAAGAACCGTCCTCGATTCAGCGCTGGCATTGCTGAGGCAGGTTTGTCCGCGATGAAAACTCTGGAGTGGCTGACCTTCTTCGCCCAGCAGCGGATGCGGCACGGGAAAATGATCTTCTCCGTCGCCGAGCTGGCGAACGCCGCGCAGACCTCGCTCCATACGGTCAACACCGAGCTTGGGCGTTTGCTGCGGCGCGGCGTGATTGCCCGCTACGCCCACGGGCGGTATGGCCCCACACAGGAAGTGGCTCCCGAAGATCTCCTGCCGGCGCTCGATTCGGGCGCTTACCTTACCGGCTTCTACGCCTTGTTTCGGCATCATCTCGTCGCCCAGGCGCCAACCGAGGTGACGTGCTTTACCAACCGTCGTCATAACCGCCGGACGGACCGCATCACCCCAGCCGGCAAGCTGAGGTTCATCCGCGTCCCCAGCGGCGTTTACGCCAAACCTGCAGAGGGGACGCTCACGCCCGCCGAACAGGCGCTGTGTGATTTTGCCTGGCTGACCCTTCGAGACGGTCTCGATCCGCAATCCCTGGTCACCTTCCGGAACCTGCACACCGTGAGCCGCCGGCGACTGAACCAAACCTCGCGGCATTATCCTGAGAACGTCCGAGACGCCGTCGGCCGGATCATGCGCACCGCCGTTCGAATGGGCAGGGCTGCATCAAGCTCGACAATCCGTTGGTAGGGACGCCTCGCCGAGGCGTCCGTTTCCGCGCAAACACGGACGTTTCGGCGAAACAACGTCCCTACCAAACAGACGAGCTTGATCCACGACTGCCGGATGGGCGCCGATCTGCGCGTCGCTGAGCTTGTTATCCCGAAGCTGACCGCCCTGCTTCCTTCCGGAAGGACCGGACCCGAAGTGATTTCCCATCGGCGCAAGATCCTGTCATGCTATGCGGATGTTCGACTCCAATGGTGAATTGAAGCCGGCGACACTCGTTGCTCTCGGCACGCTGTTCCTCGGCCTCGCGATGGCATCCGCGGCGGCGGACATCGAAGCCGCGCGGGTGAAGGAAATCGCCGGCGCGCTGCCGCCGAAGCCCGCCGGGTTCGGCCGGCCGATCAGCGACCGGGTGGCGTGGGCGAAACTCGCGCAGGCACCGGCTTTCGCATCGGTTGTGCCCGAGGCACAGGAGCTGTCCCGGAAGCCTGTGCCGCCACTGCCTGACGAGCTGTATCTCGATTTCTCGAAGACCGGCAATCGCACCCGCTGCGAACGCGTGCTGAGAGAGCGTTCTCGCCGCGTGGTGACGTTCACCCTGGCGGAATGCCTGGAGAATCGCGGCCGCTTTGTAAGTCCGCTTAGCGAGACCATCGCGGCCATTTGCTCCGAAAGGACGTGGACCTATCCTGCGCACGACCGGAAACTGGACAACTTCTACGGCCGGACGGTGGAGATGGACCTGCGGGCCTGCGGGATGGCGTGGGAACTCGCCACGGCGGATTACCTGTTAGGTGGCAAACTGCCGCCCGAGACGCGACGTTTGATCCACGACAACGTCCAGCGGCGCGTGCTACAGCCGTTTCGCGAGATGGTGCTAGGCCAGCGCCCGGAGATCTTCTGGCTCAGGGCGACACACAATTGGAACGCGGTGTGTCTCGCCGGGGTCACGGGTGCGGCTCTGGCTCTCGAAGAACCGCCGGAGGACCGGGCCTGGTTCGTCGCCGCGGCACAACAATATATCCGGTCTTTCCTCAGCGGCTTCACGCCGGATGGCTACTGTAGCGAAGGCGTTGGATACTGGAACTATGGCTTTGGCCATTTCCTGATGCTGGGCGAGGCCATTCGCCAGGCGACCGCCAACCGCGTTGATCTGTTCGCCGATCCGGCCGCGCTCCAACCCGCGCGCTACGGGCTGCGCACTGAGGTCCTAAACGGCATTTATCCGACCATCGCCGATTGTCATCCGGGCAGCCGCCCCGCGCCGGAATATCTGCGTTTCATCTGCGAGCGCCTGGGGTTGGAGGTGCCGGGCGCAGGCCGGGTGGACTTCGCCAGACCCTACGGCAGTCTCGCTGCGACGATGATGTTCTCGTTCCTGGAAACCCCTTTGCCGGCAGCCAGCCATGCGACGATCACGCCGGACTCGCCGCTGCGCACGTGGTTCAAAGACGCCGGGGTGCTCATCTGCCGGCCAGAACCCGGCTCAAAGACTCAACTTGCAGCCGTGTTGAAGGGTGGGAATAACGCCGAGCATCATAATCACAACGATGTGGGCAGCTTTAGTGTGATCGCGGGCAAGGCCATGGTGATTTGCGATCCGGGCGGCGAGGTATATACGGCACGGACTTTTAGCGGGCGCCGCTACGACAGCAAGGTGCTGAGTTCCTGCGGCCACGCCGTGCCGGTGATCGGTGGCCAGTTGCAGCGCACGGGAGCCGACGCGCAAGCCGTCGTCCGGCGCGCCGACTTCCGCGATGAGGAGGATGCGCTGGTGCTCGACCTAACCAGCGCCTACTCCGTGCCGGAACTCAAGAGCCTGCAGAGGACTTTCGTGTTCCGGCGCGGGAAAGCAGCGGCGCTCACGGTGCGCGACGAGGCCGCCTTCAACGAGCCAAAGGGCTTCGAAACGGCGCTGATCACCTGGGGCACTTGGAAGAAGCTCTCCGAAAATGAACTGTTGCTTTCAGATGAGGACGGGACGTTGCGCGTCACAATTGATACCGGCGGGGAACCGTTCAAGATCAGCGAGGAGAAGTTGAACGAAGATGTTCCCACGCGCACGAAACCGCTGCGATTGGCCATCACGCTCGACTCGCCGGTCAAGGCCGCGGCCGTGATGCTTACCGTAACGCCTCGGTGATGTGCTATGTGCAGTGCAGCCGCTCACGTCGAGGGCGGGACTGCTGTGCAGGCCAGATCGTCGAGGCAAATCTTCCCGTAGCTACCGCCGCTGGTGGTCTGCGTGGCAGGCCATGTCAATGACGACCGTGCTGGCCAGGATCAGCACGTCGTCTTCCCCCTCGGCGACATCTACACCGTAGGTGTCGCTCCAGGCAAACCACCTCTTCGAGACGGTGGCTTTGAGGCCCGACGGCCGCCGGAATTCGTACTCGTGGTCGGTGAAATTCCCTTTTGCCTCCAGATCATCCGGGCCGGGAACGTCCACTGTGAAGCGACAATGGAAGAAAGTGAACAACTCCTTCTTGACCACCGCGAACAACCCATTGTCGCGGTAGATTTCGTAGGTCGGCCCCCAGGCCAGCAGCTTTTGGCGGATGAAGGCAAGTTCCTGGCCCTGCATGTCCTGAAACGAAAGCTGCTTTCCCAGACTAAACGCCTTGCCGTCCACGAAGAAGCGGTCGGTGCCGGCGTCGTCCTTGATCGTAAAGTCGTCGCCCCAGCAAAACAGTTTCTGCTTCATCACGTAACGCATGCGGATCCTCTACCCGCCTGCGCGGCCGGTGTCAGCTACAAACCCCGAGGCTCTTTGTATCCGGGCGAATCCTCGACGCACCGTTCTTCGAGGGCGAGGTCGCCAAGCGCCTGCGGCAGACTCCTCCAAGCGTGTGACTTGCGGAAGTTCGAGTTGGAACACTCGCTCTTAGCATCCCGCCAAATGAGCGCTTTCACAGCCTCAATACCTCCATCCCGCGTTCGGCGGAAGCTGCTTTCCTTTTGAGCGGTTGGCAATACTCTTTGCTGCATCATGTCATACCGACGGTCAGCGCTATTGGCGCCCACACTATTGCTCTTGAGCGTGCCCTGGACCGAGGCTGCGGTACTCACGCAAGGAGTTGAAGCCACCCATCCGCCGCCAATGGAGGTTCGAGGCTCGCGGCCGAACATTCTGTGGCTGACCGCCGAGGACATCAGCCCAAATCTCGGGTGTTACGGCGATGCCTATGCCGTGACGCCACACCTTGACCGCTTTGCGAAAGAGGGCGTCCGCTACACCCACGCCTTCGGGATCACGGGGGTCTGCGCGCCCAATCGCTCCTGCCTCATCACCGGCGTTTATCCTTCGCGGCTCGGCAGTCACGGGATGCGCTCGACCGTTACGCTGCCGGATTCGGTTAAGTGCTTCAGTGAATACCTGCGCGCTGCCGGTTATTACTGCATTAACAACGCCAAGACCGACTACAACTTCGCCGTGCCCACGAATGCCTGGGACGCCAACGGCCGCCAGGCCCATTATCGAAATCGCCGGCCCGGCCAGCCGTTCTTCGCCGTGTTCAATCACGAGGTTTCGCATGAAGGCCAGATTCGCGTGGCCGAGGCTCGTTACCAGCGCAACACGGCGAGACTCACCCCCGCCCAGCGCCGCGATCCCGCTCGCGCGCCTGTGCCGCCGTATCACCCGGACACGCCGGAGGTGCGGCGCGATTGGGCGCGCTACTACGAGAACATCACCGCCATGGATTACCAGATCGGCGATAAGCTCCAGGAACTGGAAGCCGCGGGGCTGGCCGACCAGACGATCGTGTTCTTCTTCGGCGACAACGGCGCGGGCATGCCCGGCGTGAAGAAATGGATTTGGGAAGGCGGCCTGCGTGTCCCTCTGATTGTCCGTTTCCCGAAGAGGTGGCAGCACTTCCAGCCCGGTGCAGTCGGCGGCACCACTGACCGCCTGGTGAGTTTCGTGGACTTCGCGCCGACGGTGCTCAGCCTGGCCGGCGTCAACCTGCCGCCGCATTTTCAAGGAACGGCGTTCCTGGGCGAAAGCGCCGGTGCGCCAAGAGAGTTCGTTTATGCGATCCGCGACCGCATGGCGGAGCGGTACGACTGCGTCCGTGCCGTGCGCGACCACCACTATCAATACAACCGCAACTTCCTGCCGCACCTGTCGTGGTCGCAGTTCGTGAGCTACACCGAGGCCATGCCCACGATGCAGGCTTGGCGGGCGCTGGCCGACGCCGGCAAACTCACCGGACCGCCCGCCCGCTATTTTACGCCGCGCAAGCCGGTCGAGGAACTCTACGACGTCGCCGCCGACCCGTACCAGATCCGCAACCTGGCCAGCGATCCTGCGCATCGCGCCGCGCTGGAGAAACTTCGCCACGAATGCGAGCGTTGGATGCTCTCCGGCGGTGACCTTGGCCTGCTGCCGGAATACGAACTCCACCAGCGCGCGCAGGGCCTCCCGCTCTACGACCTGGCGCGGAATCCGCTACCCGAATTGCTGGCCGCCGCGCGCCTGGCCAATGCAATGCAACCGACCAATTCGCCGCACCTGGCCAGCCGGCTGCAGCACTCCGATCCCGCGATGCGCTGGTGGGGCGCGGTGGGACTGGTCGCGCTCGGTCCGGAAGCCCGAGCGACGGAGGCGCTTCTGCGCAAGGCGTTGACCGACCCGGCGCCGGAAGTTCGTATTGCCGCCGCCGAGGCCATCAGCAATCTGGGTGACGACGCGGCGGCGTTGCCGGTGCTGACCACGGCGCTCGAGCACGACAGCGCATTCGTGCGTTTGGCCGCGCTGAACGTGCTTGACCGTCTTGGCCCGCGGGCGCGACCCGCCCTACCTGCCATCCGCGCCGCTGCCATGGACTCCGCCGGACACGCCGGCAGCTACGTCAATCGCATGGTTGACTACCTGCCCGAGTGGATCCAGTCCGGCAGGCGCGTGGCTGAATGAACAGGTCAAAACCGGAGACCGGCCGCCGCTTTGCCGGCGGTCACCTGGGCGCGCAGTCTCTCATCTTGAGTCCGGACGGCGGACCAGCCAAGCCAAGCAACGATTGGCCACTGGTGGCCCCCTCCGTCGCGGGCAACCGGCAGGCCTGGCAATTTCCACTCGGGTGGCATTGGTCACGTCACCGGAGAGGGGGTGGCAGCTCCAGATACACGGATTGCTGTGCGGCTGCTGCGGTTGACGGCAGCGAGCCTGCGGCAGTGCCTGCCGGACTGCTTCCTCCGCCGTTTGCCAGGTTCGAGAGGGCAATCAACAATTCGCCGGGAGGATTGGGACCAGTTTGGGTCAGGGGATAGTTGTACGCCACGGCCATCGAGGCGCCGGTCGAGGGACAGTAGAAGAACCAGGCATATTCCCCGAACAAACCGCCCGAATGAGCCCAGTGCTCCCGGCCCAGGATACTCATGCGCATCAGGCCGAGGCCGTAATCAATGCTGGTCCCCGCAACGTCCAACGGCTGGAACGAGCGCATGGCCGAGAGGCTCGTGGCGGTCAAGAGCCCGCCCTCAAAGAGTGTGCTGGCGAAGCGCGCCACATCGGACGGCGTCGAAACCACTGCACCTGAGGTCCAGAACGAGCTGAGGATGGCGGTCTGCGGATTCCAACCGAGGTCTTCGTGAATGCCGTCTCCGTTGAGATCAAGGTGCGGGTGAGCCAGGTTGCCCTGCCAATCCTCCTCCGCTCCCAAAAAGGTACTCTGAAGCGCCGCACGGTCCAGGATGGTCCGGCGCAGTTCAGCGGCGGCCGTCGAGCCCGTGGCACTCCGCATGATCATGCCAAGAAGCACGTAACCCGTGTTGCTATACTCTCCACCGGCGTCGGGCGGAAAGTAGGGAGCTTTTACGTAGGCGAACACCTCTTCGGGCTGCCAGTAGCGGGACCAGTTGGCGAAGAGGGCCTGGCGGAAAGCAGCGTCATCCCCGAAGTTGTAGGCGCCGGACCGATGGCTGAGCAACTGGCGAATGGTGATCGCCGGGGAGATATTACTGCAATTCAGCGTCGGCAACCAGTGGCCCACCGTGTCATCCAGGCTCAGGCGCCCTTCTTCGGCCAGCCTCAGGATAGCCGCAGCCACAAAGGTCTTCGTGATGCTGGCAAATTCAAACCGGGTCTGCGGGCGGATTGGGACCTGGCCGTGGGAATCCCCGCTCGTGCCAAGCCATAGTCCGTATCCAGGAAGAACAACCGCCGCACCGGCGCCGACAATACTCTGGTTGGTCCGTCCCCGTTGGAGCGCCTGCTGCAAACTCTGGAACGGAGCCGCATTCGTTGACAAGACGACACGGTAGAAAGCCGCGGCGCCGGGGGGACTGTCGTCTCCCCACGCAACTTCCTCCGCATCCGCGGTGATGGTCGCTTTGGCTTCCCATGCCCGCGAGGTGAGATTCGAGGTCGTCTCAATAACGTAGGCCCGCCCGAAGCTGTTGGACCAATGCAGCACGGGCTGACCATACTCGACTGCGACCCTGAGCGGCCCGACTTGAGCCGATTGGCCCGCAAACGGGAGTAGCAAGAGGGCGAAAAGGCGGAGCCACAGCAACTTCATCTTCATGGAACTAAGACTGCCTGATCATTGTTACCGGCCTGTTACGGTGTCATCCTTCTTTCGTGACGGGGTGAGTGAGCTCCGATAGTCAGATAAGTCGGGTGCGGGTAATTCAATCCATCCATCAGCGCGAGGTAAGGCCCTGAATCTCCGCGTCCGAGAGTGCCCGCGCGTAGAACGCAAAGCCGGCGAAGGTCGCTGCCAGGAATTCATTACCACTGTAGTGGGGATTGCCTCCTAGCGCACAGTCGGTGGCCTGGGTTGGCAAGTAGTCAGGCGTGGCGCAGGAGCCGACAACCTCTCCGTCCAGCCAGAGCTGCAACTGACCGTCGCGCTTTACCGCGGCCACGGCATACCAGCGTCCGGGTTCCACAGGCACGCCAGCGGTGGAGAATCCGGACCCGGCCTCCGTCCGAGCATAGAGCTTTCCGCCTTCAATCACCAACCGGAGCGGGTCATCCATTTTTCGGCACCAGGCGCAGAATACCTGGCCCAAACGCTGGCGCGGCATCTGGCGTATGCGCACACGGAGAGCCACCGTCCAGTCTTCCTCCGGCCAGGCGGTGATCGAGTAACGCAGCATTTGGTCAAGACCATTAAGTTCTGTCCCCTCGGAACTGGTTACCCCAGGCGAGGGCGATATCAATTGTCCGAACTTCGGCGGGGCGTCACCTCGTAGCGAGTGAATGACCAGCTCGCTGTCAGGACCTATGCGCGGTTCCACCGGGAGAGCCTGTGGCGGCGCATCGGGATCAACCACAAACCGGGCGGGCGGCACGTCAGCAATGGTTTCGCCGTTCGGGCCAACTGTAACCACTCGCCAAAAGAGCGGCCGTCTCGGTGGCGCTGCCGTCAAATCGCCTGTGGTGAGCATCAGGCTTGCAGTCGGGCTGTTGGAGGCCCAGGCGAGCGGCGTAAAGGCTTCGTTGGTCGAGACTTCCATACGATAGGAAGCGTTGGAAACTCCACGCGCACCCTGCCACTTAAATCGCACATTACCGGGCGGCACTCGAGCGCCGTCGGGTGGCAGGCGCGTGAACGCCGGCGCGGCGGGGGCGGGTTCTCCGGACAGCCAGGACCGGTAATGCGTGCCGGCGTTTCCTGCGCTGGCGAAATCCACCAGGGCCAGCGGGCGACCATCAACCGTCGGCACTTTGACCAAAAGCCATGGCCGAAGCAGTTGCTCGCGCTCGGTGCCCGCAGGCGGCAGGGACGCAACGCGCGAGTTCCTCAATACCCTCAGGTCAATTACGGGGATCTCACCCTCATCGAAGGCATTGTGGGACGGGTCGAACGCCAGCAGCAGCGGGCCACGGTAGAGCGACACCTTGCCAGCGGCTTCGTTCGCTCCCGCCACAAACCGGAGCGGAGTCTGGAAACTCAGCGATACCCGGTCGGTCGTAGTCCAGGTTCGCTTTAGCTTGAGATACTGTCCCGGATACGCTCCCGGCACCGGGCTCCCGTTCAGGCTCACGCTGGGTGCTGCGGCCCACCCCGGGATGCGCACCCACAAGGTAAAGGGCGCAGCCGACTCGGTCTGCAACTGTAGCTCGGTTTTGCCATCCCGCCAGGCGTCACCGCTTGCAGTGATAACCAACCGAGTGCCATCCGCAAAGTGGCTGATGAATTTGCCCGCCCCGAGCCAGTTAAGCACCACGCCATCGAGGCTGGACATAACGGCCCACTCGCTGAGCATGCCGAGCACGCGCGGACCGTTCACGGAACAGCAATTCAGCTCCGGTGTCCCGGCGCGCGCCTGGAACACAATAGTGTGGGCGCTGGCTTCCCGGGTTCCGTCCATCGGCGTGTTGTAGGTGCACCACCGGCCGCTGGGATGCTGCGCGCCCAGCCCGGCGTTGAGCGTGGCCAGTTCCAGATCATCCGCGCCGCGGATATCGCCCGTCAGCCGGAGATAATCAAGCGTCAGCGCCATCCACGCCACGGTGCAACAGGTCTCAATTGCCGTTGGCGCGTAAGGATTCCCCGTGGCCTGTTCCCCGGAGCTGAAGCCGCCCGTGTTGCGCCGGTCCCAGCGACGGATGCTGCGCCAGTGGTGGGTGAATGCTTCGCTATACCTTTGGTCGCCCGTAATCTGCCAGAGCTCGATCAGGCCCTGGAGGTCGTGCAGGCTTTCCCAACGCGGGCGGGGCGATTGGTAGAACTCGCGGCCGTCCAGCCCGGCGCGGAGGTAATCGCCCGCGCGCTCCCAGTCGGTTTCCACTTCCCGGGCCATGCGCAGATAGCGCGTTTCCCCGGTGCGCCGGTGCAACATGGCGAGGGCGGTCAGGATGGTCATGTTCATCTCCGGGTCCCCGGCGTCGAACACGCGGCGACCCGTGTCGAGATAGGTAGCGCAGACCAGGTCCGCCGTCCGCCGGGCGGCGGCGAGAGCGGCCGCGTCGCCCGTCTGCTCATGCCAGAGCAACAGCGCGTAGATGGCGTGGTAATGACCCCACAGGTCCCAGTTCTTTAGCAACCGTTCCTTCCTGGGAAACGGCCCGAGGTAACCATCCTCGGCCTGGGTGGAGATGAATTCCGTAACCACCTCCTCCACCTGCCGGCGCAGGCGTGGGTCGTCCGACATCCGAAGCGCCTGCACGGCCGAAATGAGGTACTTGCCAATGAATTCTCCAGCCCACGGTACCAGTCGCGGCGTCGGCTGCCGGTCCCGCAGGCGAAACATCTCGAGCATGCCCGGATTTGCCTCGGGCGCCCGCAAGAGCCAGTTATCCACGTTCGCCTTGACTCGCTCGCCCACAGGGCCATGGAACTCGAACCTGGCTGCGGGCGTTGTGTCGAAGACCAGGCGGGCGGCGGGCTGAGAAGCGAGCGCGGTTCCGGCCGACATTAAGAGCACCCCGAGACGGAGTGCATCCAGGCGTCTTTGCATGGTCGCATTCACGCAATCCGTGGATGGTGCGAAGAACGCGGACCGGGTGCAAGCGGGACCGCAGGCCCGTTTTCGGCTCGAGCATCTCCTTTCCCATCCCTCAGCCCTGGAAACATCGAACATCCAACATCGAACATCCAACATCCAATGACTGCGCTGGAGGCGACCATTGGAGATTCGTTGTTGGATGTTGGATGTTCTGGTCGCGTCCTGAGTCGCGCGTCTAAGGCCTTGGCCGCAGGTCAATCTCGGGATCCGGCGTCAGGCTAACCGTCATCGCGAAGGCTGCAACTCGTGATGTTCGGGCGGAACCGCCGCGGGTGCCGTCTGCAAGGCTCTCACCACCTCCTGGGCGCACAGGGCGGCCACCAGGAGCAGAAACATCACCACGATGGTGGCCAGGGTGACTGCCAGCGCGCCCAGGAACGGCTTCAACCGCGGCGGGGCCTTCGGCCTGGGGAACTCGGGCTGAATGCCGCCGGCCAGCAGCCGGTCATAGAGGTGCGGATGCGTTTGTGGTCAGTCGGGTTTGGGCGGGTTCCTGGCCAGGTAATCCCGCCACAAGTCCAGGTCCACGTAGAGCTCGAGGAAGACCTGGGGGCGCAGTTGGAAGTAACCGACCATGACGTGGGTCTTCTTCTCATCCAGCGCCGCCTGGAGTTGGGAAGACACGATCATAACCGGCGCATAGGGATCGGCGGGCAGTTCGCCCCACCAGCCGACTTGCTTGAGGTTGCGCAAGTACCAGGGCAGCGGCCAGTAGTCGCTTTCGGGCGCCATCACTTTGACCACCATTTGCGAGCTCTGGGGATGCACTTGTGCAAGTGCCTCAACCTGTCGAACCAGCTTGAGCAGATCGGGCGAGGTCTGGGCATAGACGTAGGGGTTTCGGCGGTCGGCGGCGTAGGCTGTGTTGAGCTGCCACGCCTGCCAGGCGAGGTGAGCGGTGCCGGCCAGAAGCAGCAGGCCCAATCCGAGCCGCAGAACACGCGGCCGGGCGCTGCGTAACACTCCGGCCGCGCCAACGCCTGCCAGTAGAATCATCCCATGCCAGAAGTTGAGCAGACACCAGGGGGTCTTGTAGGCGATCGAGGTATAGCCCGCGGTCAGTGCGAATGTGTAAAGCGCCAGGAAGCGAACGAATCCGGCACTGGCATCGGCCAATCCTTTACGCGCGAAACCCGCGTAAGCGCCGACAAGCGCGAGAAACAGGATCAGCGCTTCGCTCCAGATTGGACTACTTGCAGCATGGAAGAACAGCAAACGACGCAAATAGAAGTTCCATGGGTTGATATGGGGTGAGGCGCCCTCCGCTCGCTCCAGCCACGGGAGGTAGGTGCGAATCGAATCCAAGGGCCCGCCGGCATTGGTGAAAAAGGAGGAGAACAGCGCGAGCGCGACGATGAGCCAGACGGCGAGACTCGCGCCGACATGCTTGAGGTTGATGGGGCGCCGTGCTGAAGGAGGGCCAGCGGCATCCATCCAGCGGCTCCAGATCAGGTTCGCGACCAAGGCCAGCGCCGCGGCCACGAGGGTGATGACAAAGGTCTCCTTGGTCGCGTGCATCAGGCCAATGCCCGCTCCCGCCAGCAAAGCCCAGCCGATTCTGCGGCTTTGCCAGTAACGCCACCCAGCCGCCAGCGCCAGGAAGGTGAAGAAGACCAGCAGGACCTCGTGAATATAATACCGGCTGTAGAACACGATCGCCGGCGAGACAGCCGTAAAGCAGGCCGCCCAAACCGTGGCGTTTCTGCCCAGCCCGTCGGCGACGAACGGAAGAAGGAGGATGAGCCCGACCCCAAAGAAGACGGTGATGAGGCGCAGCTTGACTTCGGTCAGGCGATCGAAGTCCGGGGTGCTGGTCAAGCGCGCGACGGCGAGGGTCGCGTAATAGAGGGACGGTCCGTGATGCTCGTTGGGATCGTACTTATAGGCGCCGCTCGTCCAAAGCTCGCCGAACTTGATGGCGTTAACTGCCTCGTCATTGTGCATCGGCCGCTCGCCCAGGCGAACCGGCCATACGGCCAGCGCCAGCGCGGCTGCGAGGAGGATGAGGGCTAGTTTAGAAGCGGGAAGAAGGCGCAGGCGGGACGTTTCCATCCTTTATGCTCTTTCTGTCCCTCATCGGTCTCTACTTGGCCGGCCGACCGAAGACTTCCACCTCGGTGTATTCGTTCAGGGCGCTCTCAGTGCTGCCCTTGGAATAGAACCGGATGTAGCGGGCTTTCACGCCCTTGGCGTTGATCAGTTTGCCTTCATAGCCCTCGAAATATTCGCGGTCGGTGCCCACGCCCAGGCCGGAGGTGTTGTCCATGTCGTTGTTGAAGACCGTCCGGACGTTCTCGATGAAGTCCGGGTCGTCGGCGACCTGCACGATGATATCGTGATAGACCTTGGCCATGTTGTGCGCGTGCCAGATCACCACGGCGAAGATTTCCTGCGGGCTCCCAAGGTCCATTTGCACCCACTGCGTGCTCTTGCGCAGGAAGATGATGCTTTGGTCCGAGGCTTCCTTGTCGCCGTCAGTGATCTTTGCGAGGTTCTCGGCGGCCACGTTCTTGTCGCTGCAAGTAATCTTGCTGCCCGCGGCGACATTCTTCAGACCGGGCGGCACCATCATGGGCGGACGCGGCTTATCGGAGAGAGGCTCGACATTCGGGCCGACCTGCAGATCCTTCGGCGTGCCTTTAAAGGCGGGCGCGGGGAGTTTGATTTGGAGCGGCACCGAGCCGTCGGCGCTCGCAGCGGGCGGGTCCTTGGATGCGTCCGCAGCTTGCAGAGTTTGGGGGAGCAGGAGATTCAGGGCAACCAGGGCGAGGCCAAATCGAAAGGACAGCGCGAGAGCGCGTCCGGCTGAGTTACAGATCATATTCATTGTGTTCGTCATGCGCGTAATAAACTAATACAACCGAGCGGCTTGCGACAAGTCCGATTGTCCGGGAAGAAGACGAATACGTGTCGCGGGATATTCGACCGATGCACAGGATCGTCAAGTCTGGCTACATCGCCCAGGCAGCGCTGCCGCGGTGGCTATGCCAAAGAGCTGGCTCAGTGCTGCTTTTGCGCAACTTTTTCCTGGTTCCTTTGTCCAATTATTGCTAGCCAGTGCGGGGGAAGGTTTTGGGGGAATCCGCAGGGCTGGCGGGAACCGGTTAAGTGGGTTGGACCTGTTTGATTTCGCAGAGCGACACCCTTACACTGCCGAACAATGAGCAACGCCGATTCAGGACCGCAAAATGGCCTGGCGCGAGCGGTCCAGGATGCCACGAGCGTCCTGGCGCCGCGCACACCCGAGCGGCGGTTGGAGAGTCTCGCCCGGTTTAGCGTCGCACCGGAGGCGATTCGGATGCTCCCCCTGGAGTTCGTGAAGCGGCAGCGGGTTCTGCCGCTGGCGGTCCACAACGGCACGATTGACATTGCGACCGCCGACCTGGGAAACCAGCGCGTCATTGACGATATTCGCCTGCTCACGGGCCTGGAGGTGCAGGAGTTCGAGGCCCCGGCGGCTGAGATCCTCGAGAAGATGGCCGAGTGCTACCAGATCACGGTGGAGAAGATGATCGAGAATCTCAACCCGGAGCACGTGGTCAGCTCCGAAGGCCGCACCCTGCACGACATCGAGGTGATGGCCAACGAGCCTTCGGTGATCAACCTCGTCAACGTCATCATCTCCACCGCGCTGCGCGAGCGAGCGAGCGATATTCACCTGGTTCCCTTCGAGGAGACGCTTCAGTTGCGATACCGGATTGACGGCCTCTTGCAGGAGCAGCCGCCGCCGCCGAAGCAGCTTCATGCCGCGCTGGTGTCGCGCATCAAGATCATGGCCGACATGAACATTGCCGAGCGCTACATGCCGCAGGACGGCCATATCCAGATCAACCACCGGGGGGTGCGCGTGGATATCCGCGTCGGGACACTGCCGACCATCTACGGTGAAGGGATGGTGCTGCGGTTGCTGGAAAAGACGACGAGACTGCTGACGGCGCAGGAACTCGGGCTCGATCCGGAGCGCTCGGCGTTGCTGTCGCGCCTCGTGGAAAAGCCGCATGGGCTCTTTCTAGCCACCGGCCCCACCGGCAGCGGCAAGACCACCACGCTTTACTCCATCCTCCAGAGCATCTACACGCCGGAGAAGAAGATTGTGACCATTGAAGACCCGGTCGAGTACGAGCTTCCCGGCGTGGCGCAGATTCCCGTGCGGCCAAGCCGGAATTTCTCCTTCGCCAACGGGCTGCGCTCGATTCTGCGCCAGGACCCCGATGTGGTGATGGTGGGCGAAATTCGGGACGCGGAGACCGCGGAGATTGCGATCCGGGCGGCGCTGACGGGGCACCAGGTCTTCAGCACGCTGCACACGAACGACTCCACCGGAGCCGTGACACGGCTGCTGGATATGGGCGTCGAAGCCTACCTGATTTCCTCGTCGCTGGAGGGCGTGCTGGCTCAACGGCTGGTGCGAAGAATATGCAACCAGTGCCGGGCAGAGTCTCCGGTTTCGGCTGCCTTGCGTGGCCGGCTGGAAGCCTTGGGCAATGGGCACCTCGAGGGAGTGTTTTACCGCGGGAAGGGCTGCGAAGAATGCCGCGGCACCGGCTACCGCGGCCGAATTGGCATCTTCGAACTGCTGCCCATTGACACCGAGCTCCGGGAACTGATTCTCCAGAAGCGCTCGACTGCCAAGCTTAAAGCCACAGCCCAGCGGGGCATGATCACCATGCACCAGGATGCTCTCCAAAAGGCTGCCGCCGGAGTCACTTCCCTGGAGGAAATCCTCCGGGTGTCCTCCGGCGACTTGCTGGAATGAATACGTTTCGCTACCAGGCACTCGAAGCCGGCGGCAGCCCCGTTGAGGGCGTGATCGAGGCCGAAGATCGCAAGACGGCCCTCCAACTGCTGGGCCGGCGCGGACTATTCCCATCGAGGCTTGAGGCCGCTTCCGCCAAAGGCGCGCCACCGGCGTCCGGTTTGAGCGCAAGCCCGACCCTGGCCTCGGAGACGCATCTGGGAGCGCGCATCCGGCGGAAGGACATCACCGCCTTTACTCGGGAAATGAGCGCGCTGCTAGGCGCGGCCATTCCGATTCCGCAGGCGCTGGATGGGCTGGGCGAGCAGGAGGAGAATCCCGCCTTGAGAGCGGTGGTGCTGCAGATTTCCGACACGGTGCGGAAAGGCGCCTCGTTTTCCGCCGCGCTGGATCAGCATCCCCGGCTGTTCAGCAAGCTTTATGTGAGCATGGTGCGAGTGGGCGAGGAGGCGGGTGCGCTGCAAAAGGTCATGGCCGATTTGGCCGACTTACTCGAGCATGAGGATGAAGTTCGGAGCGAGGTTGTGGCGGCGGTTGCTTACCCGGTCTTCGTCCTGGCCTTCGGCCTCTTCACCGTCACGATCCTGCTCACGGTGGTGCTTCCCAAGATCATGGGGATGCTGCAGGACATGCTCCAGATTCTGCCCCTCCCTACTTTGATCCTCCTGAAGATCAGCGGCGTCCTCCACCGTTATTGGGTCTGGATTCTCCTGGGGACCGCCGGGGCCGTCGGCGGGTTGTGGCGATACGTTCGTTCGCCACCCGGCGCGGAGGTTTGGGACCGAACGAAGCTGCGGCTTCCGGTGCTCGGCGCGGTCTTCCGCGCGGCTGCCTTGAGCCGCTTCGCCCGGACCCTGGGGACCCTGGTCAAGAGTGGGGTGTCGTTGCTGCCTTCGCTCAAGATCGTGGAGAACACGATCGGCAACCGGGTGCTGGCGAAACAGGTCGCCCGGGTCGCGGAGGAAACCCGCAGCGGAGATTCTCTGGCCACGCCGTTGCGCAAACTGGGCATCTTCCCGAGAACGGTGGTTCAGATGGTGGATGTGGGTGAGGAAACCGGACGGCTGGATGAGATGCTCTTGCGAGTGGCGGAGATCGAAGAACGCCAGATGCGCGCCAAGACCAAGACCTTGATCTCGCTGCTGGCGCCCATCCTGATCCTGGTGGTCGGGGGGCTGGTTGGCTTCATGGTGATTGCTTTATTGCTGCCCATCTTCAAAATGAGTCGCGCAATCCATTGAGGGGTAGGTCAGACAAGTTGAGCGAGTTACGATAGCTACCGTTGATATGAAGAAGCACGTTTGGCAGAGGCGGTCGGCCGGATTCACCCTGATCGAGATCATGGTGGTGGTGGTCATTATCGGCGTGCTCGCCGCGACCATCATCCCCCAGTTCATCGGCACGACGCACGACGCCAAGGTCGGCGCGGCCAAGGGCCACGTGGCGGAACTGGAGTCGGCGCTGGAACGGTTTAATGTTCACATGGACCGCTACCCAACGGCGGAGGAGGGTCTTAAGGCCCTCGTGGAGGCCCCATCCGCCGAGGACAAGAAATGGCGGGGCCCTTACATCAAGCTGCTACGCCCCGATCCCTGGGGTAATGCATACCAATACCGGAGTCCGGGCCTTCACCACCCGACGAGTTTCGACGTTTGGTCACGCGGGGCCGATGGCGCGGACGGCGGCGAGGGCGAGGCGGCGGATATTGGGAATTGGTAGGCATGACCTTTACCGTGGCCAACCAGAACCGCCGGCTCGGGTTCACACTGATCGAGCTGATGGTGGTCATTGTGCTGATCGGGATCATGACGGCCATGATCATCCCGGAGATGAAAGGCACCTACGAGGATGCCCTGCTGCGCTCCACCAGCCGGGAGTTGGTCAGCGTCTTTGGCATTGCGGGCAGCCGCGCGGTTGGCGTCAACCAGGTCCTCCAGGTGCGGCTCGACCGCAAGACGGGTCGCTACGCTATCGAGCGGCGCGTTCGGGACGGAGGGCGTGGAAGCCGCTTCGTCCCCGCGCGCGATGTTCCCGGAGGGGAAGGGAAACTGGACACGCGTATCTCAATTGAAGTCCGCAGGCCCGGCGAGGATCCGATAAACGCTTCCGGAGACGAAGCGCTCCAGGTTGGCGAGAGCGAGCCACAAGCCCTGGCGTCTGACGCTGCCATCGCCTTCTACCCCGATGGGACGGCCGACGCCCGGGAAATCGTGCTGCGAGACCGGGATGGTTTCCGGCTGGCCCTCCGTGTTAATCCCGTTACCGCTCGGGTGCATGTTGTCGAGCTGGCGCGCGAATGAGTGTGACTCGCCGGAACTCGGGATTCTCGTTGGTGGAAGTCATGTGCGCGATCCTGATTCTGGGCGTCGCCCTGGCGGTTCTCACTCAGGGAGTCACCACCGCGCTGACTTCGAGCAAGGACTCCGAGCTGCAAACCACCGCCGCATTGTTGGCGGCGGGCCGCATCGAGATGCTCCGGGCCGAAGGCGATTTCACCGACGGGGTTAGCGAGGGCGAATGCGGCGAGGGCCTGGCTCTATACAACTGGCGGCAGTCCATCAGCAGCACCGGGATTGACGGCCTGCATGACGTCGAGGTCGTGGTGGCGAATGCCAGATCCGGCAAGGCCATCTACGAGTTACGGACCATGCTCTTCGTGCCACCCGAGGATTCAACGCTCAGCGGTCCCGCCAGGCAGCGGGAGGCTCGCTTGCAGAAGAAAGGGAACCGGCGATGACCTGTATATCTCATCGTCCTCCTCGTCCTCGTTCTCGTCCACGCGATCGAGCTTCGCTTGCCTTTCGATTACGATTACGACAACGAGAGCAAGGACGATCCGAAGCATGGTCGCAACCGTCTGGCTGCAGCCCTTCCGCTTTCACCCTCATCGAAGTCGTCATCAGCTCTGCTCTGATGGCCATCATCGTAGTGAGCGCGTATCTGTGTCTTCACGCCGCGGTGTCGAGCCAGAAGCTGATCGAACCGCGCGTCACTGTGCTCCAGAATGCCCGCGTCGCACTGGCGTTGATGACGGCGGACCTCCGCGCCGCCTGCCCGCTTTCAAAAGATCTTCCGTTCCTGGGCCTGCGCCGCATGATGGGCGAAGTTGAAGCCGATAATCTGGACTTTGCCACTCACAACTACACTCCACGCCGTCCCCACGAAGGAGATTATTGCCAAGTCAGTTTCTACCTCGATAGGGACGCGGAATCGGGGGAGCTGGTCCTTTATCGGCGCCGAAACCCGACGATTGCCTTCGACCCGCTTTCGGGTGGCAGCCGCGAGGAACTGGCGCGCGGCCTGCGCGGGGTGAGATACGAATACTACGACGGCTTGGATTGGTATGAGAGCTGGGGAGAGGTCGAGGGGCAGGCCAAAGCGCAGAGCTCCTTGCGCCTGCCGAGCAATCTCGCGGGGATGCCGGAAGCGGTCCGCATTACCCTCTGGTTTGACCCCAACCCGCGAACCAAAGCGGCGGAGTCGCAGGAGGAGACGAGCACCGAACCGCCGTTGGTATTCCAGACTGTGGCCCGGCTGAACCTGGCCGCGCACTCACAGCCCAGCGCTTCGGGCGGGCCTGATTCCACGGATCAGACCGCGCCTTCTGCGCCAAATCAGGGAAGAAAATGAAATGAGACGCCGCGGCTCAATCCTGGTCGGTTTACTGTGGTGCCTGGCGCTTCTGTCGGTCGTGGTGATCGGGGTTCTTCACACCGCCCGCATGGATTTGCTGGTGGTGAAGAATTATGGGGATCGGATGCAGGCACATTACCTCGCGCTGGCCGGCGTCGAAAAGGCCAAGGCATTGCTCTATCACGATGCAAGGGGACGCACGCGGAGCGGCAGACATCACAGCGGCGCTCTTTACGACGCCCCGGATTCCTTTCGCAATGTTGCCTTCGGGCGGGGCCACTTCCAGGTGTTCCGTCGCGGGAAGGAAGAGGAAGGGGGCGGAGTTCTCTATGGCGTAAGTGATGAGGAGAGCCGGCTTAACTTGAACGTGGCGACGGCTGAGGACCTTGCGAGACTCGACGGGATGACTTCGGAGCTGGTCGCAGCGATCATGGATTGGCGCGACGAGGATAATGCAGTGACTGCGGGCGGCGCTGAAGAGGAGTATTACGCTTCCCTCGCGCCTCCGCACCAGCCGCGGAACGGTCCCTTCCAGACCCTGCGCGAACTCCTCATGGTGCGCGGCGTCTCTCCCCAACTATTCCGGGGAGACGATCTCCATCTGAGTGGGTTTCTCGAACCCGCCACGGAGAATCGGGATGACACTGGACTGGCGGTGATGGACACAGGCTGGGCCGGTCTCCTGACGGTTGATTCCTCGATCAAAGACATCAGCGCAACCGGCGGGGACCGGGTCAATATACAGTCGGCCGACGAGCGCTCCCTGACCGGGGTCCGTGGGATCACCGCCGACATAGCCAAGGCAATCGTTGCTTACCGCGGCCAGCACCGCTTCGAGAGCATCGCCGACCTCCTGGAGGTCACCTCGGTCGCGAGCCAGAATCAGCCGGGCAGAAGCCTGAGCGCCAATCCGCCCCCTCAGGGCCAGCCGCCCAACACCTCTACGGCCGCGCCGCAGGGCCCGAAGGTAGTAAGCGAGACTTTGCTCATGGAGATCGCCGACGAACTGACCACGCAGTCGGAAGCGGACATGGCGGGCGTCGTCAACATCAATACGGCGAGCCTTGACGTTCTAGCCTGTTTGCCGGGAGTCAGCCGCGAACTGGCGCAGGCGATTATTTCATTTCGGCAGTCCAATGGGTTCTTTCCAAACGTGGCCTGGCTTCTCAAAGTGCCGGGCATGGCGCAGAGCATCTTCAAGCCGCTCGCGCCGCGAGTTAGCGTCCGCTCCGAGACGTTCCGAATCCTGAGCGAGGGAAGGATAGCCTCTACCGGAACGCGCCAGCGCATCCAGGAGATTGTCCATATCGGTTTGCATGATGTCACCACCCTTTCCTACCGCGAGGACGATCTGTGAAGGAAGGCTTCTTGATGCATTCAGCATGTGTTTATCTTGAGATCGGCCAGAGTTCGCTCAAGGCGCTCAAGGGCGGAGCCGGCCTGGAGATGTCTCTGGAGCGGTTGCCAAACGGCCGGCTCAGCGAGGCGTGCAAGAGCCAAATGAGCCTCGGCCTGCAAGGCTTCCTGAAACAGGACCTCTGGCAGCCTCGCCTGCGGGCTTTGTGCGCCGTTGGAGCCAGGGGCGTCTCGCTGCGGCGACTCACCCTCCCTGCCTCATCGAAGGAGAATCTACGCAAACTGCTGCTGCTGCAGATTGAGA
Organism: uncultured Verrucomicrobiota bacterium; assembly: GCA_964625855.1. GTDB lineage: Bacteria > Verrucomicrobiota > Verrucomicrobiia > Limisphaerales > UBA8199 > JAPLUA01. Next base: position 219,885 of record CAZVFC010000003.1, read on the forward strand.
GCGAATTCCCGCTGCCGCCGGACGCCTTGGCGTGGGGCTACCGCCAACTGCCGATGACCGACGGACCCGATGGACATCCGCGTCGCGCTCAAGCCGCCGCAAACGGCAAGCAGGACTACCTGGTCGTGGCGGTGAAGAAGGAAGTGATCCAAGAATACTGGGAGGTCCTTTCCGGGTGCGGGGTGACGCCGGTGTTCACTCTGGCAGGCCTGGCGCGCAGTTCCCTCCAGTCGCAGTCGTTTGGGGCGTGTGCGCTGCTGGACATTGGGCGCGATTACTCCGAATTCATGTCTTTCGATAACGGCGTTCCCACGGCCGTCCGCATTCTCCCGTGGGGCGGCGAGAGCATCACTCGGGCGATTGAGCATGGCCTGGGGATCAGTCGGGACGAGGCGGAGACACTCAAGCTGAGATGGGCGCGGGAATCGTTGCCGGATAGCCAAGTCAGTCGAAAGGTGCAGGCGGCCATTGAGGCCGAGGTGGATTCTCTCGCTGATGTGATCAAGGGCCACTGGAACGGACAGACGCTTTACCTGAGCGGCAAGAGCGCCCATCTCAAAGAGTTGCCGTCAGAGTTGGCTCGGCGCCTCGGGGCCGGCGGGCATTGCGAGTCCCTGGAGCCGCCTGCCGGTGAAGGCCGCTCCGCCGCCATCCTGGGCCTCCTGACTGCCGCCAGGAACGGCAGGGAGTCCCCGCCGCTGGTCATCCAGTTGACGCCCGCCAACGGCACCGCGGGCCCGGCCCGGCGGGACGTGTTGAAGTGGGCCGTCGTTGCAGGGTTGCTCGCCTTGGCATTGCTTGCCTTCCCTTACGGGGAGGCCCTGCTGCTCAAGTCGCGCCTCTCCCGAAAGCTCGCCGCCATCCAGACGGACAGGAACCGGTTGACTACCATAGATCGGGAGTTGGACTTTCTGCGATACCTGAAGCAGAGCCAGCCCCCCTATCTCGACGTCCTCTACCTCCTGGCCAAGGCCGCGCCGCAGGGAGCCCGCTTTGACTCGCTCTCCATGAATCGGCGCGGCGATCTCTCCCTGCGGGGTTCCATGAAGGATTCCCAACAGGTCGTTGGCTTTCGCTCCAAGCTCATCGAGTCCGGCTTCTTCGCCAACGTAGCGGTCGAAGAACAAACACCCACGCCCGACCGCCAAAAGCTGACCGTGCGGATCAGCGCCCAGTGGAAGCCTGCCGGCGAGCGCGCCACGCTCGCCATTGGTCCTACGGCCGAGGAGATTGAGAAAGCAAAGACCCGGCCGAAGCAGACACCCGGCGGCGCGTTCCCCGGAATGGGACCCGGCTTCCCCGGAGGTCTCCCGGTTCCGGTCGGCCCGCCCCCTGGCGTTCCGGGCAAGGCAATCTCTCCCCCTGTGACCGTGAAGGGTCCCCCTCCGCCCGGGAGCACCAATTAGCATTTCCATGCGCACGCTTACCCATCGCGAAAAACGCACCATCCGCCTCGGGGCGGCGGGGATTGCGATTTACCTGCTCCTCTTCGGCGGCCTGCAAGTTGGGAAGGCTTTCGGCAAACGCCAGGCGGAATACCGGCAATTGGTCAAGCAAGCCGAAGCTCTCAAACAGGAAGTCCGGCTTTACGAAGACCGGAGCCTCGCCGTGAAGCGGATGATGGAGAGTTTCCGCATGGATCCGGCGATGCTGTCTCGCACATCGGTCGTCGCCGCGGCCAGCGCGGCCATCCAGAAAGCGGCGATGGGGGGCGGCGTTCAGCTTGGGCCGGTTCGTGAATCGCCCGCGCGGCCATCGAGCAAGGAGCTGGCTTCCATGCAAATTGAAGGCACTGGGCCGGTGCCCGCTGTGATGGGCATGCTCAGTCGCCTTGAGAGCATCGGCTATCCGTTGATTATTGATTCGGTCCAATTGACCTCGGACATGAGACCAGGGCAGCTCAAGGTCAGCCTCACTATCCTCATTCTCGATTTCGAGCAGTGGAAGAAGGAGGGACCGCCCCATGCTTGAGCGCTTGGAACCGGTGTTGAAAGTCATCAGCGCGGTCCTGGCCGCGCTCCTGCTCTATCAACTGGGGCGCCTCATCGCGCACAGAGACCCATTGGCGCGGCTGACTATTCCTGCATTGCCGACCCTGACGGCGGATACCAACGCGCCAGCCGCTGCGAGTGCGACGAACGCCGCCGCTGCACCAGCCTTGGCTAAGCCGGCCACGAATGCCTTGCAGTCCGGCACCCGGGCCACCGGCAAAGGAACGAATGCCCCGGCGACCCACCCGTTGCCCGGCGAAGCGACCAACATCACGCACCGGGAATCGGCAAAGGCGGTAACAGATCCACTCGCTTCTCACCAGGCGGGAAAGGTCGTCACCAACTCCACGCCGGAAACTGGCTCGGTGAACACACAGACGAATCTTGCCCCAACGGGGGAGACCGCCCGGAGCGCCACGAACTCCCCCTCCGACCAAGTTCCAGGACGGCGGGATACGAATACCCCTCTGGCATCGAGTTCAGCCAAGCCAGGGACAAGCCCCGGCTCACGGTCGGGAATGCCAAAGATGGGCATGAATCCTCTCGGAGGTCCAGGCGGGGTGAAGCTTCCCGAGCTTGCGCTGCCGATCCTGGCGCGCGTTGACAGGATTACCGAAAGCGAAGTTCTGGGGCCGGTCATCCGGCCTCAGCCGATGGCTTTGCTTGGCATTGCCGGGAATGTTGCCTTTCTCCGCGCTCCCAACGGCCAAACCGGGCTAGTCAAGGAAGGCGACGAACTCTCCGGACTCAAACTGCTCCGCATCGGCACCAACCGGGTTCTGGTTGAGCAAGACGGCCAGAAGACGGAGCTCACTATTTTTTCAGGCTACGGAGGCGAGTCGCTCATGCCCAAACAAAAGGATACTTCCCCATGAAATCCACACTTACCTTTGTACTGCTTATCGGTCTCGCTTTAGCGACCGGCCGGGCACAAGAGAAGTCCAAGTCGGAAGCGACCGCCGCGACAGAAAGCGCCCAAAGCGCGGCTGTAACTGCCAGTACTAACGCCCCTTCCCCAGCGGCCAAGTCGGATGCGGCACCGGACACCAACCTGCTGGCGGCGACCGAGGCGGCTGTGGCCACGGTTGGCGACAAAGGCGCAGCGCAGACAAACCAGGACAGCCAAACCAAGACCAACAAGGCACCCACCACAGATGAGATCCAGGTGAGCTTTCAGGGCGCGAACATAGATATGATCGTGCAATGGCTGGCACAAACGACGGGAAAGAGCGTCGTCAAACATCCCCAAGTCCAATGCCAGATGACCATTATGAGCTCCAAGAAGGTCTCCACGCGCGAGGCCATCAACCTGGTCTATCGCGCGCTCGCTTTGGAGGGATTCGTCGCGGTTGAATCCAGCAATTCCATTCTCATCGTGCCGGAGGGCAAGGAGCCCAAACTGAATCCCGAGCTGCTGGAGCCTTCTCGCAAGGACATTCCCGAAGGCCGGCAACGCCTGGTGAAGTTCTTTCCGCTCGCCCATATCCAGGCCGCCGAACTGCGGGAGAAAGTACGCGGGGTCCTCTCGGACAAGGGAACCATTGACACCGACGAGCGGGCCAACCAGATCATCGTCACCGACTATAACGAGAACCTGCGATTGCTGGCCGAGCTGATCAAGGAGTTCGATGTCCCCGCCTCGGGCCTGGTCGTCGAAATCTATGTCTTGAAATACGCCGAGGCCGAGGAGCTGGGAACCCTCCTGACGCAGATCCTGAACGCCCAATCGGGCGGAGGCGGTGCGCCGGCCAAGCCCTCTCGCCCGTCGGGTGGCAGCTCCCCATCTCCCTCTCCCGGCCCAATGCCGCCGGGAGGTCCCCCTCCTGGGAGCGGAAGTCCCTCCAGCAGCGATAGCGGGCCGTCCGCAAGTGGAGGCTCGCAAGCCGCGACCCAGCAAGTCCGCCTCTGGCCGGACAAGATCGCCAACCGGCTCATCATCTCGGCCCCGAAGTCAAAACTGCCCGAAGTCCTGCGGCTCCTGGATGTGCTGGACACCGACAAGCCCCGGGATGTGGCCCTGCGCGTCATCCCCTTGAAGAATGTCAACGCCGCAGACCTCGCAAAGGAAATCGCGCCGCTCTACCAGAAGGCGGGCGGGCGATCTCCCCGGGAGACGGTGGAGGTCGCCGCCAACGACCGCTCCAATGCCTTAATTGTCCTTTCCAGCGAAGCCAACTTCAAGGCCATCGAGACCTTGGTCACCGCGCTCGATACCGAGGATGCCATGGAGAAAGTCACGCGCACCTTCCCGCTCAAGAACGCCGATGCGCAGGACGTCGCCAAGCAGTTGCAGGACCTCAACCGGGACCAGGACAGCTCGTCCAGGTATCCGTACTTCTTCTTCTCCTCTTCCTCCCCCTCCAAAGGTCTCAAGAAGATGAGCGTCGTGGCCGACCGCCGCCGCAACTGCCTGATCGTCCAGGCGCCGCCGGCGCAAATGGAAGGCATCGAGAAGATGATCCAGGAACTCGATGAGCCGGTCAGTGACGACAGCCTGGCACCCAGAATCTTCATGCTCAAATACGTCAGCGCCGTGGATATCGAGGATGTCCTCAATGAGCTATTCCTCAAGAAGACCCAGGTGCGGAGCTACTGGGATTACTATGAAAACCCGGAGGGGACGGCTGACCGCGATGTCGGCCGGCTCTACGGCAAGGTCCGGATCACGAGCGAGCCTTACGCCAACGCCATTATCGTGACGGCCAACTCCAAAGAAAACCTGGCGGTGGTGGAGGAAGTGCTCAAACAACTGGACCAGCCCTCCGAGGCGGGCGAGAGCACGCTGCGGATCACGCTCAGGTTCGCCAAGGCCTTTACCGTCGCGAACAGCGTCAACATCCTGTTCGCCAAGAACGGTTCGCCGCCGTTGCGCGCGGTCAACCAGCCGCAACAACCCAACGCCCCGGCCAATCCGCAGCAAGCGTTGCGCACGGCTTCCCGGGCCGGCTTCGAGCTGGAGCAGGTGGCGAAGGAGGATGGTTATTACCCCTGGCTGGGCGGACAACCGGACAACACCCGCACCGCCGAAGGTCGCCTCGCCCTGCGCACGTCCGGCGACCTCGTCGGGCGAGTTCGCGCCGTGGCTGATGAACGCAGCAACGCTCTCCTGGTCTCCGCCAACGTTCACTTCATGCCCCAGGTCCTCAAGTTAATTGGGGAGCTCGATGAGCCGACCGACCAGGTCTTGATCGAGGCCCGGTTGATCGAGGTCGCCAGCGACTTCCTCGACAAGCTGGGGGTCCGCTGGTCGCCCGACGGCAGTCAGGTCTTCACCGCCGAGGATTACGACAACTCTATCCTCGGCTCGGCTACCGCCCGCTACCTGCAAGGCTTTGGTGGGTTGTCCTCCGTCAACACCCCAACCCCCAATGGCCCACTCACCGGCGGCGGCAGCATGGCACAGACTCTGACCACTCTCCGGTCCGGCATCCTCGACAGCGCCGTCCATATGGACTTCCTGATCCAGTTCCTGCGCAAAACCACCGACGCCCGCATCCTGGCGGAGCCGCAGCTCAATATCCGGGACAACGAAACGGGCCGCCTCTTCGTCGGGCAACAGGTGCCGATCCTGACCGCCAGCCAAAACAGCGGCTCCATCGGCCTGAGTCAGAACTTCGAATATAAAGACGTCGGCGTCATCCTCGAAGTCACGCCCCACATCAACAACGCGGGCGACGTCGAGCTCAAGATCCACACCGAGTCGTCCGTGGTCGTGCCCGGGGTGACGGTGCTGGATGGCGCGGTGTTCAACACCCGCAACTTCCGCACGGACGTCACGGCCAAGAACGGCCAAACCCTCGTCCTGGGCGGCATCATCCAAAGGCAGGTATCCGAAATCCTGCACAAGACCCCGATCCTCGGCGACATCCCGGGCCTCAAATGGCTGGTGAACAAGAAGGACAGCACCAGCCGCGACGTCGAGCTGATGGTCTTCCTGCGCCCCAAGGTAACCCGGACGCCTCAGGATACCAAAGAACTGATGGACGAAATCTACAACAAGGCCCCTAACGTCAAGAAGTGGAAGGACGAAATCTACCCCAAGAACGGGGCAACTCCCCCTCAGGAGGAGCCGGCACCCTGACCGGCGCGCTGGTGCTGCGGGCGCCAGGTTGACTTACCGCCCCACGGGACTGGGCAAGCGGCCGACGCCAGGGCCGATCACTTGCGCTGGCTCAGGCCACCGCCGCAAGTGGTTGGCCGCCGTCGTCTTCCTGCCAGGCAAGCGACTCCGGGACATCAGCTTGCGGCTTGGGAGCGGCGCAGACAATCCGCGTGCCGTGCGGCCCTGTGGGTGATTGATGTTCCGTGGCTGACAGTAAAGCGGGCTCAGCAAAGAGGAATTGTGTGCGCCCGGCGAGGATCGAATCATTATGGTGGAGCTTTTCCTCGAAGATCCGGCATCCGCCCACCCACGTGCCGTTGCGGGAGTTCAGGTCCTTGATGACGAAGCCCTCGCCGTTGCGCGCAATCATAAAATGGCGGCGTGACAAACCGTCGTCCTCAATGCTGACTCTGGCTAATCCGCTGCGTCCTACTACGATCGGCTCGTTGCCGACTTCCCAGCGCTCCGCTTTGGAGCCGTCATCGCCGATTTGATATAACACTGCCATGCTCATACTAACTCCGAACTGGCTGCCCGGTTTCGTTCAATCTGTGGCAGCCCTTGTACTGACTACTTAGGCAAAACCCGGCAAAAGTTACACTTGGACGCCCGCTCGCCCTGCGTTATTCGAGCCGCGATCCTGTGCATCCCCGAGTCCCAGTAATACGACACCTGAGCTGGGGTTTTCTTAGCGGATTCCAGAGGCCAACTACGGGCTTTGAAATGGCTGATCACTCCGCTACACTGCGTCCCGAACTCGAGCATCTCGCGTCTTATGGCCGTCGAAATCAACATCACTTACGAAGGCGGGCTTCACTGCGCCGCCACTCACGGACCGTCCCGGCAAGCCCTAATTACCGACGCCCCGGTGGATAATGGCGGCAAGGGCGCGGCCTTCTCGCCGACGGATCTCGTCGCCACCGCGCTCGGTGCCTGCATGGCGACGATCATGGGGCGGGTGGCCGAGCGGGATAACCTGAACCTCGATGGCCTCCAAATCCAGGTCCTCAAGGAGATGGTTGCCGACCCGGTCCGCCGCATCGGCTCGCTGAGGACCCGGCTGGTGTTGCCTCGCGGCCAAGCGTTGTCCGCCGCCGACCGCGCCAAACTGGAGGCCGCCGCTAAGGCTTGCCCGGTGAAGCAGAGTCTGCATCCCGACGTGAAGATCCCAATCGAGTTTGTGTATCCGGAGTAGCGGCGGCTACTTTCCGTACTCGATGCCCTTGCGGGCCGCCTGTGCCCGGATGCTGGCCGCTACCTTTTCGTCGAAGGAGTCCCCCTTCCCCTGCTCGGCGAGACGCTTGCGCTCCGCGGCGAGATACTCTTCGCGCGCCTTGCTCAGTTTCTGAATGCGTCCTTGCACCTCCGCGCGGTCCTTCTGCTTCTTCTCGATTTCGGCCTTCAGTTCCTCGGCGCTCAGTGCTTGCAGCTCCGGCGGGAGCTGGTCCTTCTGGAGCGACTCCAGCTTGAGTTTGCCCTTGCTGAGGCCGTCGAGCAGTTCGTCTTCGCCCTGGACGGCGACCCCCGACGCCGCGTTAAACGCCAGGCGGTCGGCGGCCACAGAGGCGGGGGCAGTCTCGGCAGCGAGCTGCTTGGCGGCCACCATCCGGCGCGCCTTCTCTCCCCCGTAACCCACCAGCGTCGTGCCCAGTTTGCGGTTCAATGATGCCAGCTCGCCATCCATGGGCGTGGCGATCACGGCCATGTTGCCGGACTGCGCGATGGCGGCATAAGTGCCTTCAGAGAGTTGCGCGATTTCCTTCCAGAACGGAGCGGTGCGCGAGATGTTCCCGCACTGGACGGTGTTGATAATCAAGTCCTTCTTCATGGCCTCCTGGCAGACCTCGGGATACTTCGGCCCCTGGCCGTAGTCCATGTGCGGCGGGGCGTCCCCGACCAGGAAGATGATCTTCAGGACCTGCCGGTCGGCGCTCCACGACAGGTCGCGAACGGCACCGGCGAGCGCCTCATTCACCGACTCCGGTTCGTCCCCGCCGCCTCCGGCCTTGAAGGACCGTAGATGGCCGTAGATGGCGTCAATATCGTTGGTGAGGTCGAAGGTCTTGAGGACGTATTCGTCGCCGCGATCGCGATAGGCGACCAGGCCAAGCCGCAGTTCCGGGGTCGGTTTGGCGCTGATCATTTCATTGGCGATGGACCAGATCTTCTGCTTCGCACCCTCGATGAGCCCGCTCATCGAGCCGGTCGTGTCGAGCACAAAGCAGACCTCGATGCGCGGTTTGGTCTTCTTCTCCGGGTCTGTCGCGGGTTTCGTCGAGTGATCTTCCTTCGCCGCGGCCAGCGTGCAAACGCCGGCGAGCAGCAGCGAACCGATAGAGAGCATTCGTGTTTTCATTCGTAGATGTCGTAGAGGATGTCGTTGTAGATGAACTGGACATTTTGACCGAGGGCGAGCCAGGGCAGCACCTTGGAGTGCTTCGCCATCAGGTCGAAGTATTCCGGCGAGCCGAACTGGATGCGCACCCGTTTGGCGTTCGGCTGTTTCTGGACGGCGGAATCAATCCACTGCTTGTCATTCTGGAAGAAGTTCTTCCCGGCGACGAACTGCGCCTGCTGAGCGTACTGCAACAAGCGTTCTTTGTTGCGATTGGCCGGCGTGGCTTCAGACCCGACGGCTGAGCCAGCGGGCAAGCCGAGCGCCTTGCTCGCTTCGAGAGCGCCGGCGCTGGCTGCGGGCGCGGCGGCCACCGCGTCCTTCAGAGCGATGCCATACCGCGCACCCGCCACGGCCCGGTCTCCGGAACGGTCCATTTTGTACTCTTCCCAGGCCTGCCTCGCCTCCCGGCGCGCGCCACCGTCGGCGTCAAAGCTTTGGAGTGAGCGCATCGGCGCTGGCACATTCCGTTGGGCTTCGTCTTCCAAAATCAGGTAAGCGGTGTAGGGCGTTACGATGCAGTACTTGCGCGCCAGATCGGTTACCTCCTCGCGCAGTTCGGCGTTCTCACCGTGCAGGCGGATTTCGTCCAGCAGGTAGCCGACGCGCCGGGTGGCCCATAGGCGCGGGATGAATTCATTCTCGGTGCTCTCACCGGGAAACCTCACTTCGTAGGTGAGCTTCTTCTCGGTGCCGTTGACCGTCCCTTCGACGATCACCGCCGAATCCCCCTTGCCCGAGTAGCGGCCCACCAGCACCAGTTGCTCCCCCTTGAACAGGTCCGGCAGCGGCGACGGATATAGCTTCGTGGCACGGATATCGCCGGTGAACTTGAGCGTCGGATTCGCCAGGACCGGCTCTTTGATCTTCGAGAAGAAGGTCGAGACCTTTACCTCGAGGTCCTCCTCGGGGAGCACGTATTGGCTGACGGCGCGGGTGTCCTCGGTGATCCGGTCGAGGAGGTGCGTGTTCACGTCCGTGCCAATGCCAAAGCAGAAGACGCGCGTGTGGCCTTCGGAGGCTTTTTTGACACCCGTCACAATCTGGTCCTCGTCCGTCGTGCCGATCGTGGGGCGGCCATCCGTGAGGAAGATCACGACGAACGGGCGGTCGCCCTGGCTCGGTCGCAGCGCCAGTGCCTTGCGCAAGGCGTCGTCAATCGCCGTGCCGCCGATGGGCCGCAGGTCTTTGATGAAGTCTTCGGCCTTGGTCCGGTTGGCTTTGGTGGCCTCAACCAGCTTGTCGAAAAGCGGCTCGACCTCGGTCGAGAACCGGATGAGCTCAAAGCGGTCGCCGTCATTCAGGTTCTCGACGCAGAATTGCAGCGCCTTCTTGGCCTGGTCCAGCTTCTTGCCCGCCATCGAGCCCGAGGTGTCCAGCACGAAGGCCACGTCCTTCATCACCACCTGTCGCTCCTTTACATCCACCCCCGGCGAAGCAAGCAGCAGGAAATAGCCGTCCTCGCCGCCCGTGCGGTGGGTCAGCAGGTTGACGCCGATCTCGTCTTTCTCCGGCGCGAAGTAGAGCGCGAAGTCGGTGTCCGGCTGGACGTCGCTCGCCTCGTAGCCGGCGGTGGCCCGGTTGGCGCCATTGCGCTTGACCTCCACCGCGTGGCTCGGCGAGTAGATGGACTTGAGCGGCCGCTTGCTCTCTAAGTCCACCTTCACGCTGACGTTCTTGACCGGCTTGGCGGAGAACTTCTCAGTGTTCAGCGGCAGTACGTAGCTGACGAGGCCGTCGTCCGCCTTGAGCAGTTCGGTGTAAGAAAGGGTGATGCGTTTCTTGCTGTTCGGCTCGATGGGAAAGATGCGGACCTTGAACACGTCGCGCCCGGCATATTCAAGCAGCGCGGGGTCTTTGAGCTTGCGGACGATGTCCTCGTATATCCGGCGGGCTTTGTCGGCCGGGAGCAGCTCGGCTTCGACCTGCTTGCCGTCAATTTCCATAGTAAACTTGTTGATGTGCGCGCCTTTCGGGATGGGGAACACGAACGTGCCTTCCAACCGGGCCGGGTTGGGATTGTAGAACTCCTGGTCCACCGCCGTGACGGCCACCTGGTCGGTGATGCGCGTGTTGACCTTGACGTAATTCACCTCCATCGGCGCAAAGATGTGCGGGCGGGGCGGCGGGAATGGCCGTGGCGGCCGCGGGGGGATGGGATGGGGCGGGATTGGCCCCGGCCACCAACGAGCGTCTTCGACAATGATCAAGCCCGCCGCGAACGCAGGGGTGACCGTCCAAAACAAAGCAAGCAACACCGCCAATAATGTCCACCGTTTCATACCAAGTTAGACGGGAGCGGACGGGGAATGCTCCTGGCAAAAAGCGAAGGGTGGTGAGGTTGCCGGTGGTCGGGGGGCGGATGCAACAGGAGCCAGACGACATAGCCAGCGCCCTGCTCGTCTCGGCTCAGTCATTCTTCTGCTCTCTTACCGTTGGTCGGCTCAGCGCCTGCCACCTGCCCGTTTCCGCCCCGGCCCCCTTGGACACAGCGGCGCCAGCGTTACGAACTGTATGTTTCTGTGCTGGTGATGAAGGAGGTGGAGCGGGGTTCAGCCTTCGCCCAAAGCCACTGGTCTCGGTGAAGCGGCACACGGCAGCCACGCCACGGAATGCCCACCGGGAGTGTCAATGGTGAGGACACCGGCATGGAGTTCTGCCCTCCTTCCGTTGTTCGCGACCTACTTGGGCGTCGCCTGTTGGGCCGGCTGCGGGTGAGGTTGCGGCGCTTGCGTGGCGCCGGTTTGCCACTTGGGCAGACTCTGTTGCCCTCCGGCGGCTAGGGGTGCGAGCGAGAGGGAACCGGCCTTGCCGGCGGGTGGTCCTTCCCGCTGGACGAATGGTCTCTGCCCAAGCCGGGTGTTCTGCCATTTCTCGGCCTGCTCGGGGGTCAGGAGCGCCTTGATTTTGGCGTCGGTGCCTTGCTGGATTTCCCTCAGCTTCGCCACTCGCTCTTTGCGGGAAAGCGACGTTTCCCGCCGCAGCGCCTCCAGCTTCTTCTGCTGCTCCTTGAACACCGGCTCCAGCTTCCTGGCTTGCTCGTCGCTCAAGGCAAGAGAGTCCTGCATCAGTTGCAGCGGATTCAATCTGCCTCTTTGGTCACGCTGCGCCTGCATGGGGCGCACCATCCTGTCACCTGCTGTATGCTCGCTACCCTCCGTTTGACCGGGTTGCGCCTGAACGGGGCGCGCAGGGGGCTCGTTTGCAGGCTGCACAGCGACCTCGGGTGAAGCATTGGCCGTAAGGGCCGGCTTTGGAGCCACGGGCGGGACAGCCTTGCTGCGCCACCGGAGCACAACCACTCCGATGACGACCACCGCCAAGGCGATGAACAGACTCACAGCAGCTCGTTGGCGCGACTTCATAAGGTGCTGACGCTCATTTAATCTCCGCTCGGCGGCTGCGACGCCTCTACGCGGCGGCCGCTCGCAGGTCCCCGTGATTCGTCAGGTCGTAAACCGCGCCGGTGATGCTGGCGGGGCAGTCCGGACGGCACGGCAAGGAGCAAGCTATCCGGGCCACGAGGGTCAATGGTGAGGAGTGGCAGGCTCATTCGTTTGCGAGAGGAGGAAAGGCAGATTAGTAAAAACCACCGGGGCGCGGAGAATGTACTTGGGGTCTTCGACCCGCAATTGCAGCAGGATCTTGTCGGGAGTAAAGACCCTAACCCCGGCAGGGACATCCGCAACGCGGCCAGCCCTGGGGTTGCGTTTGCGCCACGAGACGTAGTAAACGGGCACAAACTTCCCCTGGGGCGGATGAACGTAGTCCCTGTCGGGCTGAACGAACACCGAGCAATCGCGGTTCAGCGCCACAACATCCATGGAAGCTGCCGCCAGCCATTGGGCGGCCAACTGGTAAGCCTGGTTGGTATCCATCCGGCTCAGTGGCCAGGTGTAGAGCCGTTGGTACCGCCGGCAATCCGCGTCCTGGTGGGTTCCTTCCAGGTAGCAGAACTTGTTGCCTTGGGAAACGTAGTAAGTGTAGTTGCTGGTGGTAACATTCCCAATGGCCTTCTTGACGTGGGCATAACCGAACGAACTGATGAACCGACCTACCAAATCGGTCTCCGTGATGGGGAGCTTCTCCGGCAGCCGTAATTCCGCTGCGACCCGGTTGGCTTCCCGGAGCACCATACGAAAGGCCTCGTCGTGGTAGGCTTTGGTGGTGAACATCAGAGCAGGGGTATATTTCCCGTCCGGCCCGATGGGGCTGGGCACGCCCGGCGGGAGGCTGTCCGCCGCCGAGGCAAGTGAAATAGCGGTGAGGGATAGGAGCGGCAACCGCCAAAGCGATGAGCGGCGAGCGGCCATAAGGAGTTTCTGGGAGGGGGCTTTAATGGGGAGGGGAGTTGGTGAAGAAGTCGGAAGTGATTCCATGCAGTGTGCTCGTGCCGTGAGGGCGAACCCACTGCTCCCCGACCAACTCCCAGCCGCCCATGTGGCGCAGGGCGTTGGTGGCCATGTCCCGAATCTCGCGGTCTGAGTCGCGCATGGCCGCGCGAAAGAGGGGGACCACGGCAGGGGTGATCCTGGGGTCCTCGCCCTCAAATATGAACAGGCACCCGAGAGCCGCCAACCGGGTCTGAGCGGAGGAAGACTGCAAGGCATTGGTGAGGGCCAGCACGGCTACGGCTGGAGCGACTGCTATCAGAGCTCGCTGTGCTGGCCCGGCTACGGAAAAATCAGTGTTGGTATCGCTCAGGCACTTTATGAGCACGGGCACGATCTGCACCCCCTCTGGCTTGCGGGCAAAATACTCCAGCGCATAGACGGCCCAATAGCGGGTCCAAGGCGGGCCGTTGGTCGCCAGGGAGAGTAAACTCGGAATGGCTTCCGGCCCGATGCCAGTGAGAGCAACAGCGCAGCGCTCGGCCCGCTTAGGGCGGGACGAGGTGCGGGCGAGCCGGGTAAGCTCCGGAATGGCCGGGCGCGCCACAGCGCCCAGGGCTGCAAAGCCGCCGGGTGTGCTGTCGGCACGTTCCTCCGTGCTGAGCGTGTGCCTGTGCCAGCGCGGCGCCGCCTCCCCGGTCTCCCTCGATTGCTCCGAGGGAGACCACTCGTAGCTGATCCACTTGAGGAGCGTAGGGATGGCATTGGTTCCCATGGCACGGATGGCTTCCCTCGGTGGGTCGGGGGCGCCGACGACCGTGACTCCTGAACTAGCGTATTGGTCGGCAAGCCAATCGGACAGCAGGCGCCCATTGTAACTGGGTTCCGGGTCGGCAGCGACGGCGGCCAACGCTAACATCGGCAGCCAAAGAAGCGGGCGCGAAGCGGCCATAGGCGTCAAAAGGAAGCTTTGCCCCCAATCTTGCTGAATCTGGACCTGGCTGGCGGGTTACGGGCTTTGTCCCTGGGATAGACGACTTGAAAGATTCCCTCGAACGAATCGCCGTTGAACCTCTTGCCGTGTTCGTCAGCCAAGTTCCAATCCAAATCAATCATGCCGTTTGTGGTGCTGCCGGTGATCGTCTTAATGTGCTTGCCCTTGACCGTTTTCAATTCAATGCGGTAGGTGGCGCTTTCTTCCCGCAGTTTGGCCTGGAGTATGGCCCCGGACGAATCAAACAGGTTTGCCCCTTCAAAGAACATGCAGACATTACTGGAATAGAAAGGCAGGGCGGGGCCTACGACGCTTAAGGTATTGGGCCATACTCTCGTCAGCGGGCTCCCATAAACTAATTGGGCTCGAATGTTGTGTTTGCCGGGCGGATCGTAATTGATGCTCCACCACAGAAGACAATGGCCGTTTGTGGCGCGTTCATAGCCCGCAAACCGGCAGACGACGAACTCGCCGTCTGAGTTAAGCCCTCCCAAGATCAAACTGCCTGAATTAGTCATTACATCGTAGCTGATTGGCAATTCAAACCGGACTATGCCCCAATCATCTGCTGGGGAAAGCTGTTTCAGGGTCAGCAATTCGGAAAGCGTGAGCCCACTGGTATTCAGCAAGGTCTTGGTCTGGAGCCATTGGCTGATGGACAACCCTTGAAAGCTCGGTTCTGTCTTGTTCGAATCACAAGTGTAGGAAACGGCCTCGGGTGCCCAGGGCGCGACCACCACAGGCCGGTCGGTCACCGCATTTGAGTCGGCACCGCAGGCTACCGGTCCCCAGAGATTGAGGAAGCCGCAGGCGCAAAGCGGCACACCGTGCCTCATGAGTAGCGTGGGCGATAACCGGGATCGTGAATGGCTGTCTTTCATAAACCAGCTTGTAGCTTACTGGATGTTGTGGGGCGGAAGGTAGTGTCCGTCCTGGTCACGCACCAGCCCGGATCTGGTCAGGCCGGAGTGTCCCACGATGTATATTGGGCTTGGGTAGGAGTTGATGACTATGAAACTGGGATTGGCGAACGGTGGTCCGATAGTGAACCTTTTTATACTGGGGACTGGCAGGGGATACGGGACAGCGGTTGGGTCGGAGGCGAGGTTGATGCACTGGTACAAAGTGGCCCCGTTCATCCAGGCCAAATAGAAACCGCATAATGTGGCTGTGTAAGCGCTTTCGGCGGCCCTGGTCTTATTCAGATCCAGATTGCCGTTTGTATCATACATTTCAGATAAGCAGCCCGTCTTTCCGTGTGCCCAGCCGACAAACGCCTGCGGGCCCAATTTCTCCCGGCCTGCCTGGTCGCCTGGCCTGAGCGACATGATGCCGAAAGCGTCCCTCCATTGATTATCCGAGGCCGTGTCGCAGGCGTCGAGAAACACAAAGCGGTAAGGCTTGGCCGGGATTGGCCCGCCTTGCGTATGGAAGTGGTTGCCCAGACGCGCTGCCACTTCGTCCGCTCTTATGTAAACGTCGCCCATAGCGTTGCCCAGCCAGTTGGGAGTTCCATGTCCGTAGCAGTAAAGATTCTTGGTCTCGCCATCCGTCAGACTGGGATACAGAGAGCCGGTGATGGTTGTCATGGACGTGACGTATCCAGGATACCCCCAAATATCGCCCGGCCAAGTAAAGCGGTCAAAGGAGGATGCATAAGACGACCAGGGCCAGCCCGGTTGGGTAAGAAGATCTACGACGCCCTGCATTCCGACCCAGACGGGTCCGTGATAGAAGGAATCAAGCAGCGCAAAGGTCATCGGAGTGTACATGTAGGCCACGTCAAAGCCATTGCCTTGCTCGGTGGCGATGATCTCGCCGTGGCGCTTGGTAGGGGTGCCGTGGGCAATGGGCGTGCCAGCTTCGTCCAGGAGGGTGATGTCGAATACGGCGTCGAAGGCCGAGCCAGCAAATGGACTGGGACCCTGATCGCAGGTCAAATCCTCCCAATCTTCCTGGATCATTCCGCTGGAGGTGGAGTTAGGCCCGATGGTCTTGAGCAGCGTGGGCGGGGTGGTAGAGGGATCGTAGAGTCGGATGGAGTAGTTGGCATTCAGGACGGGCAGTTGAGCGTCGAGATATGCCCCGCTCTGGTCAAACAGCGCATCGCTCTCGAAGAACCGGCACACGTTGTCGGAGTAAAACGGCGCGAGGGGTCCAAGGCCCAAAACTGTGGCGTTGTGCAGGCCCGCGCCGTTCAACGTCAGCCGTGCCTGGAGGAAGTGCAAGCCCGGAGGCTCGTAGGTACTGTTCCAGCTCAAAAGAGCGTCGTCTCCCTCCGCGGCGCGAGTGCAGTCCTGCAGGGTGACATCAAACCCATCCAGGTTGAGGTTCAAGACACCGATACTCGCTAAGAGGTCGTAGCTCAGAGCGACGAATTGCCCGCCAATCTCTCGGCCCACTTTGAAGCCCACGATGTCCGGCTCCTGGCCGGTAGTGATCTGGGTTAGCGTGATCGGATTACTTGTGTCCAAGGGCTGCAGGTTCAGTGCCTTCTTGATGCGCCCGACAAGTCCGTTTCCAGAGAGGTCAACGTCGTCATACAAGGCACTTACAGTGTCGTGAACCCCAGCGTCAGTATAGTCGGTCTTCCAGTCGGTCTCAGTGCCCGCGTGCAGGCGTTGGCCCGTGCCATCCCGGTCGCCATCCCCATGCCAGTTTTCCACATAATCCGGGATGCCGTCATTGTCGTAGTCCTGCGCCTGGCGGCTGGTCATGCTCATCGTCGCGACGTAATGTAGTCCGATATCCACGCGCGTGCTACCCTCCTCCTTTGTCTGAGGGTCAGCGCTGGTCGTGTAGTGGAAAAGCCCCACGCCAGCAGGCGAGCAACTCCCTGCCCCGGCAAGCGGCGAGGTCTGGCCAGGATGCCATTCGTTCGGAAGGTAGAAGTTGCCCAGCGGCCCGGGCTCGTAGGGCGGCCGCTCGGTCAGCGCCAGTTCATGCGCGCCGCCGTAGGTGCCGTCGGTATATCCATCGCCCGTGGTCGTCGGCACCAAGTGCGCTAGCTGGCCCGCGTCGAGTTCCTCCGGCTCACAGGGCCGGTAGGCGTTGTAGTCGTAGTCCAGCGGCTGGTATTGGTCCTGCGCGAATACCGTCTTGTCGAAGAGGTTGTTCTCGAAGACCCAGTTGCCACTGGAGGCCTTGATCGGTTCCAAGGCAAGCCATCCTCCGCGGAAGGTGTTGTTGGTGGCCGTGAGGCGGAGGTCAATGGTAGGATTTGGATACGGCCCGCCCCAGTACGCCGGGCCAGTGTCTGGATCCAAATTGATATTCACGCGGTCAAACAGATTATTGACAAGGGAGACGGAGCTGGGGACAGCCGGTCCCCCATAGGGTAGCCACTCGGAGGGCCACCAGGGTTGGGCAACCGGGGCAATACCGCCGTAGGTGTCCGGCTCGCCTAGATTGACCCAGCCGCCGTGAAGCGCGCAGTCGCGCATTTGCAGAGACATGGCGGACGTTAGGGAAGTCTCGGGCAAGAAGAACCCGTTGTTGAGGCAGCCGATGGCCTGCCCGCTCCAGAAATGGTGGGATCGTGAGCCGGCGGTGAGGAAGAGGTTTGAGAAGCGGAAGTTCAACACCGGCGGCGGGTCGCCGGTGGGGTTGCAGTCGGCATACGTGTTGGGATCCCCGACCACCGCAGGCCAGTAGTCCGGAACGAAGGACACCAGGAACCCGGGGAACCACATGTACGGGAAGGGTCCTTCCTGGACGGTCCAAACGGGCGCGAAGGTAATCGGATGGTCAGGCGTGCCCTGACTCGTGAACGAAGCTCCTTGGCAAACGACCACACCCGCGAACCAGTCGTTGCGCAGGCCAATTGCCGTGCCCGGTAGAACGGTAACGCTTCCGCCCGGCAGTACCGCCATGGAGGAAACGGTATAGTCGAGGGCGTCGGCGTAGTACCCCAGATCCGGCTGGCTCCCGCTTGTGTAGCGCGCGACCTGCGGGCCAAGCGTGAGGGAGCCAGACGTTGCAAATCCAACGGGGAAGTCCAAGGGTGGCTGAGTGGTTTTGCCTGCCAGTTCGGCGAGCAGCGAGCCGTCAATGTCTGTTGCTCCCTGGCCCTGGTAGGTATCGGGCGCGAGGTAGTGGCTGCCGTCGCCGCCTGTAAGGAATAGGCCTGAAGCGGCTGGGAGGCTGATGCAGGTCGAGTGCAGAGGGGACGGCACATTGGCGGCATTGATCAAGAGGCTGTTGAGCCCTGCCCAGGTGCCGTTAGGCAGCCCGCCGGACACAAAATTGTGGCCGCTGTCAGAGTTGTCCACCGTGATGTGTTGGAAGGTCAGTTGCGGCGCGCTCAGGGCGGCTCCGCTGGGAGCAAAGACGTTGACATTATCGGCGAACAGGATGTTGTAGAATCGCACATCGGCATTCGCAGCCGTCACGGCAACGGCGTCATTGCAATCTGTAAACTGGCAGTCGTACAACTTGTAGGTGCCAGCGGCATCAACCGAAATGCCGCAGCCCAGGTTGAAGAACTGGAGGTACTTCAGCGCAACCGAGGAGCTCGTCGCAAAGGCCAGGGACAGGCCTTGCCCGTAGTAGGCAGGAGCACTCGGTGGGTTTGGCTCGCCGAAGTAAGGCACAAAATTCAGCACGTCGGTGCTGATGAACGCGGCAGTCCGGTATGGGCCGGTGTCGCAGATGATATCCGGGTCGTGAATCACTATTTGGCCCACCGAGCCCTCGGGGAACAAGACCACGGTTCCGCCTTCAATGGTCGTTGTTCCATACAGGTGCACCGTCCCATCTATATAATAGAACCTGTCCCCGCCGAAGATGAAGTTGTTGTAATCGCCAGTAGTAAGATGCTCCGCCCAGGCGCGTTTTGGCGGTAGCAAGCTCGCTCCGTCAACCGTCACCACCGCCGTGCTGGTGAGTTCGCCTGAGAGGGTCGAGCAGTGCGCATCCGACAAGAAACTCAGCTTATAGGTTGTGGTGGAGGTCGGCGGCGGATCAGGCGTGTAGATGTGCGGGCTACTGGTAACCTGGCTTTCGGTCGTGCCGTCGGACCACACCAGTGTCCATGGGCCGGTTCCGGTAAGCACTGCCTGGATATGTGCCTCTTCGCCCGCCTGGATAGTCGAATCGCCATAGACGCTTAGCGTAGCCGACGGCCGCGGATAGATGGTCAACACGGCATCGGCACTGGCAGTCCAGCCGGCGGAGTCATATACAATGACCTTGTAAGTTCCTTGATCACCGGGCGAGACGTGGGAGAAAGTGTAGCTTGAGCCGGTGGCTCCGTTAAGGTTGATACCGTTCTTGCACCATTGATAGGCGAGCGAACCAGAGTGATTGCCAACCCCGACTGTAAGCTCAACCCCCTGGCCCTCGCACACACTGGTGGTCGGCGGTTGGCTGGTGATTTGAGGTCCCGTGCCGCTCCCTACAGGGTTCACCGTCAGCACCGCCCCGGAACTCGTCACCGACCCCTCGGCGTTGCGCACCGTGACGGAGTATGTTCCGGCGTCGCCGGTCTGCAGATCTGGCAGGGTCAGCACGGCACAGGTGGCTCCGGCAATCTGGTGCTCGCCCTCGCCGTCATTGGAGGACCACTGGTAGGTCAAGGATGTGCCGGCAGCCACCACCCGAAAAGCCACATTATTCCCGACGTTGGCCGTCTGGCTAAGGGGTTGGGTCACAATGCTCGGAGCAATCCCGCACTTGCCCCCACCCCCAGCTGCGTAGAGCCGCTTGATCTCTAAGGCTGTAAGTGCCCGGCCAAAAAGCCCCACCTCATCAATCTGGCCGGTAAACTGGGTGCCTGTCCCAATGTCATCCGTCGGGTTGAAGCCAAGACAAAGATCCCCCGTCGTGAGAATCGGCAGCACCACGAGGCACCACGTCTCCCCAACTTCGGCTCCATTTAGGAAGAGACGGCCCATCGAGTCACTCGAATCGTAGGTCAGGGCCACATGCTGGAAGACCCCCGCGGCCATCGGCGCCCCGCAAGAAATCGGGTTGTCCATAAGCGAGGCGTCCGGGATGTCCGCACTGAGCGTGCCTGAGTCCGAAACCCAAAGGGCAACCCCTGTGAGCCCTGCCCAGCTCCACTCCAAGATTGGTTGGGCTGCAGAGACACTGGTGGGTTTAACCCAAGCCTCCACCGTGAATCCCTGTCCGGCACCCACGTTCAGGCTGGCTGATGCGAGGACGCGCGCCGAGGCCGCCCCGCTGAACGTGAGAGCCTGCCCCGTCTGGCCCGCAGTGAAACTCACCCCTCCTTGGGCGACCGCGGGATTGAGCCCATATACGTCCGCTCCGTCGCCTTCTCCCTGCCACCAACTCACGCAGCCGGCTGGTACTTGCCCGCAAGGTGGAATCTTGCCTGCGCTGCTGGCATTGTAAATCCCCAGGATTTCCCCGTCCGCAAGAGCGCGGTTATAGACTGTGAGCTCGTCCATGGAAGCGGTGCCGAGCCTTGGTTGCATCGTGCCTGGAGGAGGATCAAGAGGAGGAACAAGAAGGCTAAGCGTGTAGGGACTGCAACCGAAATAGAAGTCGTTGGCGCCCAGCGCCATTCCCAACTGCGCGGTGTTCTCGGCAACGAGTTGGCCATTCAGGTACAGTCTCAGGAATGTGCTGCCCGCATGGTCGTCAGAATAGGCGAGCGCAAAGTGTTGGAACGTGTTGAGCCGGACCGTTCCTGGCGGCGAGCTAAGCTGCTGCGTCCCGCTCGAATCCACCACCTCCAGCGAGCCCGGGCCGGAGGCCGAGAAAGACAGAGTAATCCTCTGATCCGAGTCCGAATCCCACTGTTCCAGAATCGGCTGCCAATGGTCCACGTCATACGGATAGATCCAACCCTCAATGGTGAAGCCCTCCCACAGAGCACTGTCCAACCCGCCATCTGACGGGGCCTTGTGGGGGACCAGCAGGTCGGCATCCGCTCCAAATAGAAACGCCCAGCCTACCTTCCCGGCCTCAGTGTTGCCCCTAACGCCTTCTCTGGTCGCAGGGTTGTTCCCGATGCAGTCCTCCGCGATAGTGCTGTGCCACGGGTCGTCGCCGTCCGCCCGCCACCAAGCCACCGCTCCGGCGGGCGTGGGGACCGGCTCCGCCGCCGCCACCGTGAGCACCGCCGCCTCGCTGGTGACCAATTCCGACTCGTTCCACACTTTGACGGTGTACGCGCCCGCGTCGTCCGTGCCGACGTTCTCTATGTACAGTATTGGTTGGGTCTGGTCCCAGAGCTGGTCTTCACCCTTGAACCATTGGTAGTTCAGAGAACTCCCAGTGGCCGACACCCGCAAGATGGCATCGTTGCCAACGGTAACCGTCTGCTGATCCTTCGGCTGCGAAGTGATCGCTGGCGGGACGGCACACTTGCCCTCGCTCCCGGCGTTGTAGAGCGCCTGCACGTCTGCAGCCGCGAGCGCTTGACTGTAATAAGTCATTTCATCAATCAATCCCTTGAAGAACTGGCCCTGGTACGCGCAGCCGCCCTCGGGGTCGTATATGCCACCGATATGGAAGGCACAGCCGGAATCCCATGGCACGACGCCCAGTGGGGCCGCCAGATCCAGTGCTCCGTTGATATACAAGCTCAAGGTCGAGGCCCCATCCCAAGTCCCAACCAGGTGGGTCCATTGGCCCAGCGGGATCTCCCCGGTGCTGTCCACCCTGTAGAAGACAGTCCGGCTGGTGGCGACTACGAAGGCCACGCGGAGCCCGCGGTCGCCGGCGCGGACGATCAACTGCCGTCCGTAGCTCTGGCCAAAGATGAAGGCCTGATTTACCTGGCCGGACGGGTTGACCCAGGCTTCAACCGAGAAGGCCGGGGTCGCGAAGAAGGAGGCATCGTAGGCGATCTCGACGGCTTGGTTGACGCCGGCGAAGCTGAAGGCTTGGCCGGTCATGCCCACATCAAAAGTCGCATTGTTTTGCACGGTTCCATGGTTGATCCTGAGCGCGTCCGAAGCATCGTTCTCTCCCGGCCACCACGAGACCACGCCGGCAGGGGGAGCGGCGCATGAGGCCTGTGTCTTGCATTTCCCCTCAGACCCGGCGTCATAGATGGCCTTGATTTCCCCGTGGAAGAGCGCGCGGTCGTACACCGACACCTCGTCAATCAGTCCGCAGAAGTACTGCCCGGAATAACCGCACGCGTCGTTGATCCCGCCGATGCTGAACGGGCAGGCCGAATCGAGGATGGCCTGCAGCTCCGGCGCGATCTGCGCGACGAGGGCGCCATTGATGTACAGCTTCAGGTCGGTTCCGTCGTACGTGCCAGCCAAGTGGGTCCACTCGCCCATAGGGATTCTCTCCGGACCGCCCGTCCCGTCGAAGTAACCATTCAGGTCAGCGACGTAGAGGGACACCCACATTCCGGCCTCGCCACCAGGCGTCACGACCAACTGTCTGCCGTAGGCCTGACCGAAGATGAAGGCCTGGCCGGCGCTTTGGGCCAACGGACACACCCAGCATTCGATGGTGAAGCTGGGCGTGGCCAGGCAGGCCGGGCTGGTTAAGTAGGGAACTTGAACAGACTGACTGCTGCCATCGAAGCTGAAGGCGGTGCCGACCATGCCCTCATCGAACCCAGCGCCCGGTTCACCCGGGTTGTTCCATAGACTGTCCCAGACGTTCCATTCTCCTTGCCACCAGCTCAGCAGTCCGGAGCCGGGCCGCACGCAGCCGCCAGAGAAGTCCAACGGGCTCATAAGGCCTTCCGTCCCGGCTGTGGCCGAACTCAGCCTTGCGGAGGAGAGCGGCTGGCTTTGGAGCCGGGTCACTGTAACCTCTTGGGTGCCGTTGGTCGAAACGGCCTGGATGACGGCCCCCGTTGCGGTCACTGGGGCGACCGTGCCGGCTCCGTCCGGAGTGGCTATGCGGGCTGCCGGGGTGGCTTGCAGCAGTTGGTTCGTCAGCCGGATCATGGTCGCCGCGTGCACCGCGTTGCTGGCTGCTTCCAGGACCGCCGCCTCCGCCGCCGACGGTTCAAGCGTTCCGGTGTTGGGGGGGGGGCTGGTTTACCTCCGTCTGCCCAGTGAGCCCGGCGAGCAGCCCGCAGATCAAAACAGTCGAATAGGTAGTCTTCATGGGTGTGTTTTAGCGGCGTTCCTTGAATCGGCCTTGGTGCCAGGAAGTGGCAGGTTTCAGGGCAGAAGAACCACGTGCGGCACCGCAACGCGTGTCGCCGGAAAACCCACGACGCCATTTCGCTGTCTTCATGGTCTTCGCTACCTCCGGAGCCGCTGGGACTCCGGGCTTTCACAACCTGAATCCTGCTGCGAGACTATCTGTTTTTATAATAGTCACCCCCTTGCGGTCAAACACTTTGTAGGAAAGTTATTCACTGCCTGGCGCCGGAGCCGCGAAGCCTCGCCGGAAATGCGTCCTCCAGCACGGCCTCAAGCCGGCGCGCTTGGCGCCGCAAGTTCCGGATCGTTTCCGCGTCATCCAGCCCCAGGCTGCGCTGCTGAATGCCTTCGGCCCACGGTGTGTCGCCGGGCGCTGGCCGGGCTTCCAAGGCCAGGGTCACCGCATGCACGGGTTTTGGGGGCGGATGCACCAGGAGCCAGACGACATACTCAGCGCCCTGCTCGTCTCGGCTCAGTCATTCTTCCGCTCTCTTACCGTTGGTGGGCTCAGCGCCTGCCACCTGACCGTTTCCGCCACGGTCCCCCTTGGACACACCAGAACGCAGAGCTTTCACCGGCTCAGGCGCAGCCTGCCCAACCTGAAATCGGCTTCCATTTTGGTGGCACCAAACCTCGATCGCAGTGGTGTTTTTGGATAGCCTTCCAGTCCCTTTCCGCCTCCCCATTTCAGCTTTCCAATTTCAGGTTTTCAGCTTTTCAGCCTCCGCCCTAAGCCACTGGTCTCGGTGAAGCGGCACACGGCAGTCACGCCACGGAATTCCCACCGGGAGTGTCTATGGTGAGGACACCGGCATGGAGCTCTGCCCTCTTTCCGCTGTTCTCGACCTACTTGGGCGTCGCCTGTTGGGCCGGCTGCGGCTGAGGTTGCGGCGCTTGCGGGGCGCCGGTTTGCCACTTGGGCAGGTTCTGCCGCCCTCCGGCGGCTTGGGGTGCGAGCGAGAGGGAACCGGCCTTGCCGGCGGGTTGTCCCTGCCGCTGGACGCATGGTCTCTCTCCAAGCCGGGTGCTCTGCCACTTCTCCGCCTGCTCCGGCGTCAGGTGCGCGTTGATCTTGGCGTCGGCGGCTTGCTGGATTTCCCTCAGCTTCGCCACTCGCTCTTTGCGGGAGAGGGACGTCTCGCGCCGCAGGGCCTCCAGCTTCTTCTGCTGCTCCTTGAGCACCGGCTCCAGCTTCTGGGCCTGCTCGTCGCTCAAGCCAAGCAAGTCCTGCATTAGTTGCAGCGGATTCAGTCTGCCCCTCTCGGCATGTTGGGCCTGGAGGAGGGGGTCAACCCTCCTGTTTGCCGTTTGCTCGCCGCTACCTCTTTGAGCCGGCTGCTCCTGGAGCGGGTGAGGAGCAGCTGTCTCTGTGGGCTCCAGGGTGGATTGAGGTGGAGAGCTGGCTGCGGAACTCGGCTTCCAGGCTTCAACTGGGATAGACTTCGTGCGCGAATGAAGAGCAACCATCGCGACCGCGATGAGAGCCACCCCGATAATCATTGCCAGAGCAATTCGCAGCCTTGATCGGATCATAGCCTCGCCTCGCATCTGCTCTTCGCGGGCGCGGTGAGCAGGAAGTCGCCGAAAACAGCTAGGGCAGCTTTCATTGAGATACCCAATCGGTGACAAGGGAGCCGTATTCGCAAGTGGGACGCACGGGGATCAGGCCATCCAAGCGCCATCCCACGAGGGCGTTGTGCACATAGTCTCTCCAAGTATAGCGTATCATCGTGCACCGCGCTCTCCACGTCCGGAACGCAGGTGGGATCTCCACTGCTATCCTAGCAGAGGTGCGGGGAGCAACAAAAAGCGGAAGTTGCCAACGCGTCTCGTCTTCGTCGGTGTGCAATAATCGGTGATCCAACGGCTCGACCAAGCAGGTGCCTGAAAAGTACAAATTGCCGAAGTCGCGATTGGTGACCACCAGGATGGCCCACCTTTGCCCGCTCAGGCTGTTGCTGTAGCCTTGAAATGAAACCGAGAAGGCAATGGGCTTGGGCAAATGCAGAGAGCGTGGCTTACTGTCAAGGTTTTCGCGGCCGCACACGACGAGGCAGATCGCAATAATTGTCGCGAACAAAGAAAACCAAGCTAGCCTACGGTGACGCTTGAGCGACCAACCGATCTTGGCCTGAAGGTTCGTCGTGACCATAGGTCATCTCTGATCGAACAAGAGGTCAGAACAGCCGTAAATCTGGGGCGATATGCCGAGACCGATGGCTGAATTTGGGTTGTGCGCGTTGGCGGCCTTCTTTCCCGCGTCAACGGCTTCTTTAAGAGTCCGCTTCCGTCCCGTGCCCGGTTCTGGAACGGTCCAATTGGCCCAGAAGTTCGTGAGAAAGGTCTTCAGTGCTGAGTCCATGTAATCCCTTGGTCGCCCTAGTATGCCGCCAACCGGGATGTCACCGTTGAAGCCTAGAAATGCCCGGGGTGGCAGCCCCTCGAATTTCTTGGTAAATTCCACTGAGGACATCGTCACTTTGGGGATGCCGAAAGCAAGGGGCAGGTCGGTTTTGGCCGAGCTGCAGGCGCAGATAAAGACAAACCGGTAGGGATGTCCGTTGGCCGCTCCGTTGTCCCAGTTCAGGCTGTTATGGAGTTTCCCCACCAAACGGAGAGCGTCAGTGCTCAGGTCGCGGTTCTGGTAGTCGCCCCCATGAAGAGTTCCGCGCTGAATCTCTGGCTTGCAATGCCCAAAATAAAACAGGTTGCGCGCCTGCACATTGGAAAGATCGCTCGTGAATTGCGTCCAGTCGGCAGGGTACTTGAGTTTTCTGAGCGCGTAATTCCCCCCCCATGCCGGGCCGGGTATACCTATCACAGCCTCCCCATAGTTAGCATAAGAGCCTCCAGCCGAGACATTACGGTACACAGCGTCCACCGCACTACTCACGATGGCGCTTTGGTCGGCGCTGCCCTCAGAATCTGCATCGTATAGTGGGGCGTAAACGATCACCCACTTTCCCGGCCGGTAGGTGTTCCATGGCTTCTCGTAATAGCGGATCGTAGTGGCCGAGGCCGAGCCCGCCGCGCTGCCTCCAGCCGCCTCTGACGCCGAGGTGGTGACGACCACCGTGTAGTAGTCTGAGGGGAGAGGATTTCCATCTCCGTCGAGAAGGCTGACGCTAACCCCCTGCTGAGATGTGTCAGGATAGTCGCAAAACCCGTTCTCGTCCACATCGCCTGCCAGCGAATCGAACAGAACGCCCTGATCGTCGTAGATGTCCATGGTCCAGGTCCCATTCGTATATATGGTTTGGGCGTTGATGGTTAGCGTGTCGCCGACGGTAAGTGAGGCATCGGGAAAGGAGATGGCATTTTGGACTGTTACGAGCTTACCGGGGCAAGCCGCCGCGCCGCTGTTTCCCCCCGCCTGAACTTCGATTGCGACCCAGTAAACGCCGTTTGCCAGCAGTGTTGTATCCCATCGGGCAACCCAAGCATCGCTGACCTTCTGAACAGTGGCGGCTGTCGGCTGGGCGTTCACCCTAAACTCCATGAACACGCCATCTTCAACAGAACTCGTGATCCCAAGCGGTACGGTGACAAGCCCGGATACTGTGTCCGGTAGCAAAATCGCTGCCCCACCAAGCGGGTTGTCTTGGATCAAGGGTTCTGTGGTTAAGGCCCGCTCGACCGCACCTGTGAGTCCGTCACCTTCAAGGTCCACATCGTCATACGCGGCACTATACTTGTCCTCAACATAGGTTACACCATCCGCTCCCAGCGTCGAGGAGTCACTCCTCCAGTCGGTCTCGGTGCCCGTGTGCGGGCGTTGGCCCGTGCCATCCCCGTCTCCATCCCCGTGCCAGTTTTCCACATAATCCGGGATGCCGTCGTTGTCTTGGTCCTGCGGCTCGCGGCTCGCCGTGCTCGTCGTCACGAGGTAATGTAGGCCGATATCCACCTGCGCGCTATCGGCCTCCCTGGTCTGAGCGACAGGCCTAGTGGTGTAGTGGTAGAGGCCGACCTGCGCCGGGGAGCAGCTTCCAGCACCTTGGAGGCCAGTCGGCGTCGTGGTGCCCTTGTAAAAAGCGTCCATGTAATAATGTCCCAGCGGCCCGGCTGCATACGGCGGTTCGCCAGACAGAATGAAGTCCTGAGCGGGCAGCGTCGAGGACAGGTACGGGATCTGCCCAGGGAACAGTTCAGGGTCTGGATCATCGGCTGGGCGGCAGGGCCAGTAAGCGTTGTGGGCTGCATCCAAGGGCTGGTCTTCGTGCCGCGCCAGAACGACCTTGTCAAAGAGGTTGTTTTGGAAAATCCAGTTCCCGGCTGTGGCGAGCGTTGGGGCGACGAAGAGCCAACCGCCGCGAAAGGTGTTGTTGGTCGCGGCCAGCGAGAGGTCAATAGTGGCCGCGGTTTGCTCGCCGGGCGGCCACCAGCCCGGGCCGGTGTCTGGGTCCAAACTGGTGTTAACCCGCTCGAAGAGGTTGTTGACCAGGGAGACCGAGCCAGGGATCGGTTGCCCGCCTTGGTCCGCCGGCGGCCAGACCACGTTGCCATTCGGCTCTCCGAGGTGGAACCAGCCGCTGAGCAGGTGGCAATCCCGCATGTGCAAGTCCATGGCGCTGCTGACGGGCAGGAACCGCCACGGAAGGAGGTTCCCAAAGAAGCGATTAGGCATCCCGCTCCAGAAGTGGTGAGACACCCCGGCGGTCAAATACAGGTTCGAGAATCGGAAGTCCAGTGTAGGCGGGGGGTCGCCTTGCGGATTGTAATCCTCGTAAGGCCAATGGTTTGGCATGAAAGAAATCTGGAAGCCCGGTGTCCAATTCCAGAGGAACGGTCCTTCCTGGACAGCGGACACAGTGGTGAAGGTGACGGGTTTGTTGGGGAAGCCGTGGCTCACGAACGAAGAACCCTCCCACAGGTCGAAGCCGAAGAAGAAATCGTAGCGCAGGCCAATCGCGGTGCCCGGGAGCACCGTGATGGTGCCTCCGGTTACCTGCATGGCGGACACGGTGTAGTCTAGAGCGTCGTAATAGTAGCCGCGGTCCGGAGGTTCCTCTGGCACATAGCGCGGCACCTGGGGCGAGAAGGTGAGCGAGCCGCTGATTTGCATAAACCACGGCAGGGTGAGCGGCGGGTGAGTCGTCTTCTGGGGCAGCCCCTGCAATAAGTCCTGATCAATGCTGGTTGTGCCGGAGTCGCGGAAGCTGGATGCTTCGGGCAGATAATGGCTGCCATCACTGCCGGTCGTGAACATGCCGGTGGCGGGAGAGACTCTGCTGCCCTGTATGCCAGTGGGAATGGTGTCTCCGGTCTCGAAAACGAGCAGGCTGTTGACGGCATTCCAAGTGCCCGAGGCGGGAAGGCTCGAGGCGAACGCACCGCACCCGTCCACGGTGACATGTTGAAGGACGACATTCGCAGCGGACACGGACTGGCCGAAGGAGCACACGGTCGTATCATCGGCGAACAGGGCGTTGTAGATGCCGATGCTAGCGTTGGCGACACTCTGGGTCAGCGCCGTCTCGCAGTCGGCGAACTGGCAGTCATAAAGCTTGAACGTGGCGTTGCCGTCAAAGGAGACGCCGCAGGCGAGATTGAAAAAGCGCAGGTTCTTCAGGACCACAGGCGTGGTAGTGTCGCCCGCCAGCGAGAGCCCCTGCCCGTAGCAAGGGCCAGGGCTGGGGTACTCCTCAGCGCCATAGAAGCCAAAATCATCGTTATTACCGTAGCAGAAGACAGCCGGGGCGTAGGGAGCGGCCTTGCAGACGATCCTCGAGCCGGTGGCGTCCGAAACATCAATGATGATCCTGGCATCCGGGTGGCTGGCAAATTTCACCACGGTGCCCGGCTCGATGGTCGTTGTGCCTGTGAGATGGACGGGACCGTCTGAGCCGTCAACGAGGTAGGTCGTGTCTCCGGCCAGGGTCAAGTCGGTGTGGGTTTCTGTGTGGTTTCCCGTGAGGCGCTGCAGCCCGGCGCGCATTGGCGGCGCGAGGCTGAGGTCACCCAGGATTATGGTGGCGCTGCCGCTCAAGTCCTCTGGCCGCTGGGTCGAGCAATGCGCGTCGGAAAGACCGGTAAGCGTGTAGGTGGTGTCCTCGACAGGGACGACCCGCCGCGCATGGGGATTGTCGGCAACCCCAGTCTCGGTGGTCTCGGTGGTGCCGTCGAACCAGGTGAGGTTCCAGGGGCCGGTGCCGGTCAGGACAGCCCAAATGAACGTGGCAAAACCCGGGCTCACGGTCGCGTTCCCGGCCACCAGCGCGGTCGGGCGTGGATGCACGGCAACTACCGCGTCGGCGCTGGTGACCTGCCCCTCTTCGCTGTACACAACGACTGAATAGGTCCCGGCATCAGCCACCGAAGCATCGCTGCGGCTATAGGTGGAGCCAGTGTAACCGTTAAGGTTGATGCGATTCTTGCGCCACTGGTAGCGGAGTGCGCTCGACGCCGTTGCGGAAACACTCAATTCCAAGGTGGTGTCCTCACATACCTCTTTGCTCTCGGGCTGCGTGCTAATCGTCGGCGCGGCGCCATTGCTGACCGCACTGACCGTCAAACCCGCCTCGTCGCTCCTCGCCACTCCGGCCGAGCCGGTCACCTCGACCCAATACGTCCCGGCTTGACTGGCCTGGACGTCCCCCAGCACAAGCGCGGCACCGGTAGCGTCGGGAATCTGCTGGGCGCCTCCCCCACCGTTAACAAACCATTGGTAGCTCAGCGAGGCGCCCTTAGCCACGACCCGGAAAGCCACATTGTTGCCCACGTTCGCCGTCTGGGTCTCGGGCTGGGTTAGGATAGTTGGCGGAATCCCGCACTTGCCGCCACCGCCTGCGGTGTAGAGCTTTCTGATCTCGGCGGCAGTCAGCGCCGGGGTATAGAGGGCGACCTCGTCAATTTGCCCCGCGAACTGTGTGCCGGTCTTTAGTTGCGAGCCGTACTGCCCCTCGTCATCGGCTGGGCTGAAGCCGAAATACATATCACCCTTGGTAAGCGGCACACCCGATACCGATTGCTCCCCAACCTCCGTTCCGTTCAGGTACAAGCGCGCGGTGCCACCCTCGTAAGTCAAGGCGACGTGGTGGAAGACGCCCGCAGCCAGGCTTCCGCCAACCGGCAGCGGATGGTCGTAAAGTGCCATATCCCTGATGTTGGCACACAGCATCCCGCCGTCTGAGATCCAGATCGCGACCCCGGTCAGGACCCCCAGGTTCCATTCCAGGATGGGTTGCGCCGCCGAAACGCTCGCGGGCTTGACCCAGGCCTCTACGGTGAACCCAGTTCCGGCCCCGACATCGAGACTCGCCGAGGCCGGCACCCGCACACCGCCGCTTCCAGCGAAGGTGAACGCTTGCCCTGTATTGCCCGGCGAGAAGGTGACCCCGCCTTCCGGGATTGCCGTGTTCTCCGCATAGACGTCGGAACCATCGCCTTCGCCTTGCCACCAACTGCGGCAGTTGGCGGGCGCAGCGGTGCACGGCGGAGTCTTCCCAGCGCTGCCGGCGTTGTAAATGCCCCGGATTTCCGTCTCGTCCAGAGCGCGGTTATAGATTGTGAGCTCGTCCATGTAGCCGGCGCTCGTATAACCAAAGTACGGTTGCATCGTGCCTGGAGGAGGATCAACAAGGCTAAACGTGTAGGGACTCTTGCCGAAATAGAACGCGTTGGCGCCCAACGCCATTCCCAACTGCGCGGTGTTCTCGGCAACGAGTTGGCCATTCAGGTACAGTTTCAGGAATGTGCTGCCCGCATGGTCGTCATAATAGGCGAGCGCAAAGTGCTGGAACGTGTCGTCACGGACCACTCCCGGCGGCGAGCCAAGCTGGTGCGTACCGCTCGAATCCACCCAGGTCACCTCCAGCGAGCCCGGGCCGGAAGCCGAGAAGGACAGAGTGATCCTTCG
Source organism: uncultured Verrucomicrobiota bacterium (assembly GCA_964625855.1). Taxonomy (GTDB): domain Bacteria; phylum Verrucomicrobiota; class Verrucomicrobiia; order Limisphaerales; family UBA8199; genus JAPLUA01. Next base: position 250,648 of record CAZVFC010000003.1, read on the forward strand.
GCCCAAGCCCGAATCCCACTGTTCCAGAATCGGCTGCCAAGGGTCCACGTCAAACGGATACAGCCAGCCCTCAATGGTAAAGCCATCCCAGTCAGTGCTGTTCAAGCTGTCACGAGCAGGTACGAGCAAGTCACCGGTTGGGCCGAACATGAACATACGGCCCACCTTTCCATCTTCACTGTAACATGTCCCTTCTCTCTCCGCATCGTTGTTCCCGACACAGTCCTCCGCGGGCGAGTTCGGCTGCGGGTCGTCCCCGTCCGCCCGCCACCAGGCCACCGCGCCGGCGGGGGTGGCAAACGGAACCGCCGGCACCACCGTGAGCACCGCATCCTCGCTGATGACCCATCCCGAATCGTTCCATACTTGCACGGTGTAAGTGCCCGCGTTCGCCATGCCAACGTTCGCCAAATACAGCGTTGATGGCGTCTCCGACCAGAGCGGGGCTTCACCATTGAACCATTGGTAATTCAGCGAACTCCCAGTGGCCGACACCCGCAGGATGGCATCGTTCCCAGCGGTAACCGTCTGGCTCTCCGGCTGAGAAGTGATCGCTGGCGGGACGGGGCACTTTCCCTCGCTGCCGGCGTTGTAGAGCGCCTGGACGTCGGCCGGCGATAGCGCCTGGCTGTAATAAGTCGTTTCATCAATCAATCCCGGGAAGAACTGGCCCTGGTACGCGCAGCCGCCCTCGGGGTCGTATATGCCACCGATATGGAAGGGACAGCCGGAATCCCATGGCACGACGCCAAGTGGGGCCGCCTGATCCAGTGCTCCGTTGATATACAAGCTCAAGGTCGAGACCCCATCCCAAGTCCCAACCAGGTGGGTCCATTGGCCCAGCGGGATCTCTCCGGTGCTGTCCACCTCGTAGAAGGCAATCCGGCTGGTAGCGACTACGAAGGCCGCGCTGAGCCCGCGGTTGCCGGAGCGGACAATCAACTGCCCGCCGTAGCTCTGGCCAAAGATGAACGCCTGATCTACCTGGCCGGACGGGTTGACCCACGCTTCGACCGAGAAGGCCGGCGTCGCGAAGAAGGAAGAATCGTGGGCGATCTCGACTGCCTGGTTGACGCCGTCGAAGCTGAAGGCTTGGCCGGTCATGCCTCCGTCATAGCCTGCCCCATTCTGCGCCGTGCCAGCGTGGTTTCCGAGAGCGTCGGAGGCATTCCCTTCGCCCGGCCACCACGCAACGGCGCTGCCGGGGCAAGCGGCGCAGGAGGCCTGTGTCTTGCATTTCCCCTCAGACCCGGCCTGGTAGATGGCCTCGATTTCCCCGTGGAAGAGCGCGCGGTCGTACACCGACACCTCGTCAATCAGTCCGCAGAAGTACTGCCCGGAATAACCGCACGCGTCGTTGATCCCGCCGATGCTGAACGGGCAGGCCGAATCGAGGATGGCCTGCAGCTCCGGCGCGATCTGCGCGACGAGGGCGCCATTGATGTACAGCTTCAGGTCGGTTCCGTCGTACGTGCCAGCCAAGTGGGTCCACTCGCCCATAGGGATTCTCTCCGGACCGCCCGTCCCGTCGAAGTAACCATTCAGGTCAGCGACGTAGAGGGACACCCACATTCCGGCCTCGCCACCAGGCGTCACGACCAACTGTCTGCCGTAGGCCTGACCGAAGATGAAGGCCTGGCCGGCGCTTTGGGCCAACGGACACACCCAGCATTCGATGGTGAAGCTGGGCGTGGCCAGGCAGGCCGGGCTGGTTAAGTAGGGAACTTGAACAGACTGACTGCTGCCATCGAAGCTGAAGGCGGTGCCGACCATGCCCTCATCGAACCCAGCGCCCGGTTCACCCGGGTTGTTCCATAGACTGTCCCAGACGTTCCATTCTCCTTGCCACCAGCTCAGCAGTCCGGAGCCGGGCCGCACGCAGCCGCCAGAGAAGTCCAACGGGCTCATAAGGCCTTCCGTCCCGGCTGTGGCCGAACTCAGCCTTGCGGAGGAGAGCGGCTGGCTTTGGAGCCGGGTCACTGTAACCTCTTGGGTGCCGTTGGTCGAAACGGCCTGGATGACGGCCCCCGTTGCGGTCACTGGGGCGACCGTGCCGGCTCCGTCCGGAGTGGCTATGCGGGCTGCCGGGGTGGCTTGCAGCAGTTGGTTCGTCAGCCGGATCATGGTCGCCGCGTGCACCGCGTTGCTGGCTGCTTCCAGGACCGCCGCCTCCGCCGCCGACGGTTCAAGCGTTCCGGTGTTGGGGGGGGGGCTGGTTTACCTCCGTCTGCCCAGTGAGCCCGGCGAGCAGCCCGCAGATCAAAACAGTCGAATAGGTAGTCTTCATGGGTGTGTTTTAGCGGCGTTCCTTGAATCGGCCTTGGTGCCAGGAAGTGGCAGGTTTCAGGGCAGAAGAACCACGTGCGGCACCGCAACGCGTGTCGCCGGAAAACCCACGACGCCATTTCGCTGTCTTCATGGTCTTCGCTACCTCCGGAGCCGCTGGGACTCCGGGCTTTCACAACCTGAATCCTGCTGCGAGACTATCTGTTTTTATAATAGTCACCCCCTTGCGGTCAAACACTTTTTAAGAAAGTTATTCACTGTCTGGCGCGGGAGCCGCAAAGCTGTTAACCGCGTGATAGGTCCATCCGAGAAGCTTGTCCTTTTGGGTGGTATGGGCGGACTGGAAGGGTGAGTCAAAGTCCGCTTTCTGCTCAAACTCGCGGCCACACACCGTGCCAGGATCGGACTTGCCTGATGAACCGAAAGACGGAACCTCATCCAGCCCTGTATGTCACCTGTATCACGAGAGTTACAGCCGTCGAACGACTCTCCATCTTTGCCGGGAACGCCGGTGAGGCAACGGTGCGGGCCTGGTGATACCCCGGTGAGGCTCCCATGGGGACCGCTCCCCATGGGAGACACACCGGGGCCTCTCGCTAGCCTCGCCGGAAATACGTCCTCCACGCACCCTGGAAAGGCCCAAAGCCGGCAGAGGACCGCCCATGCCACCCATGGTAGCATCGCGCCGTTCTGGCGGGCTGGACCCAGTCCTGGTCAACCGCAATCCCAAAGCGGCTGGCTTTGGCAATTCGAGTCTCAAACCACATACCGCGGCTCGAATATCGGGCCGCAGCCGTGCCGGCGCAGGAGTTCCATGAACCTCGCCACGCCGCGTCTTTCATCGGCGCCCAGGTGATAATGGATGTGCCAGCTCAGGTAGTCCTGGCGGAAATCGTAGGTGTAATCGGTGCGCGTGCGGATGATGGTTTCGAGCGTATCGAGGCCGAAATCGCGCGCTTCGCGCAATTGGCGGCGGAGGGCAGAGTTCTCGATCCCGCGGCGCAAGGCCCAGACGGCATAGACAAACGGCAGGTTGGTCATCTCGTACCAGGCGGCGCCAAGGTCCCAAATCTCGTGTTCGTGCGGCCCGAGGGAAAAATCGAGCGCCTGGTCGCCAATCAGCAAAGCGCAGTCGGGCAACGCGGCGAAATCGTAGCTGGCCAACGGCTTGAAATTCGGCTTGAGGCCGCGCTCGGCCAGCAGCACCCGCAGCAATTCCACGCTGGTGAGCGACGCGGGGTCGCAGAAGACCTCGGTTACCTCGCTTAGGGGTTTCCGGTGCGCCAGCACCACGCTTTTGACCTCGCCCAGCGAGGCGATCGCAATCCCATCCAGGATGTCGTAACGGTCATGGAAGAGCACCTCGACCACGCTGACCAGCCCGGCATCCAGTTCGTCGCGCTGCAGCATCTCCGCCAACTTCGACGGGGTGGCGAAAGTGACTTGCTCCTCCAAGCCACGCGTTAGCGGCACGGCGTTGAGGTAGCTGACGGACCCAACACGGAAGGGCGCCAGGGAATGATCCAGCCCGGTTTCCCGCTGCAAGTTGGCGGCGCGCTGCTCACGCTCGAAGCGGTGCGCCAGCTCCTCCACCGGGTCCGACGGGGCCATGCGGAGCTTGGGAGTATCGTTCGGAGAGTTGTTCATGCCGTTGCCAGGTTATTCTCCAACACCTTCGAGCGTTGCTCATCGGCCGCCGGCGGCTCGGGCGCGGGCCGGTCCCAGACTTTGATCGGCTCATAGAAAGTATTCCGCTGCACCGGCGTGCAGCCGGTCTCGCGGATAGCCTTGATCATCTCCGCCTCGGTTTGCAGTTGCGGTGATTGGGCGCCGGCCATGTGGAAGATGTGCTCCTCGATAATCGTCCCGTGCAAATCATCCGCCCCGTAGTTCAGCGCCACCTGCGCGAGCTTGAGTCCCAGGCCGACCCAATACGCGGTGATATGATCGAAGTTATCAAGGTAAACCCGGCTCACCGCGATGGTGCGCAACGCATCGAAGCCAGTCGGCCGGTGCTCCACGGGAATATCGTTGTTCTCCGGCTGGTAAGGCAGCGGGACGAAGCCGACGAACCCATGAGTCTCGTCCTGCAAGGCGCGCAACTGGCGCAAGTGGTCCACCCGGTCGGCGAGCGACTCGACATGGCCGTAGAGCATCGTGCAGGTGCTGCGCCCGCCCAGGCGATGCCATGTGCGATGGACATCGAGATACTCTTCCGCGGACTCCTTGCCGCGGGCGATGGCGGCGCGGACCGCGGGGCGAAAAATCTCCGCGCCCCCGCCCGTGAGCGAATCAAGGCCGGCAGCCTTCAGCGCCTCCAGTGTCTCCGCCACGGACTTTCTGGCCAGCCAAGCCAGGTGAAGAACCTCAATGGCGGTGAAGCATTTCAGTTGCAGCCGAGGGTCCAGCGCGCGCAACGCCTGCAGCATGTCGGTGTAAAAGCTGAACGGCAGCGACGGGTGCAGACCGCCGACGATGTGCAGCTCGGTAATGCCCAGTCGCAGCGCCTCGCGCGCCTTCTGGACAATCTCCTCCACGGTGAGTTGGAAGCCGTCGGCGTCGCGTTTCTTGCGGGCGAACGAGCAGAACTGGCAGCTCAGGATGCAGTAGTTCGAGTAGTTGATGTACCGGTTGACGATGTAGCTGGCGCGGTCGCCCACCTTTCGCCGCCGGGCGAGGTCCGCGATCGCGCCTACGGCATTGAGGTCCTTGCTCTCAAACAAGCGCAGCGCGTCGGCCTCGGAAATCCGGTGGCCGGCGGCAACCTTGTCGTAAAGGTCGCGGAGTTGGCTGTGCTGGATGAAAAACTGCACGAAAGAGCATTACCAGAATGAGCCGCTTTGGCAAACTGCGTTTCGGCGGTCGTCCCGGAAAGGAGCGCATCTCGACACCGCCACCGGAGCGCGGCTGTCCTCAGCCGCAGCAGCGCCGACAAAGCGAGACTGATCCATGAGTGGCGAGCTACCGGTCAACCTTGTAAGCCAGCAGGACCGCGCCGGGCTTGTTCGCGATTTCCAGCGTGTAGCCCTGCTCCATCAATTCGCGGCCCTTCCTGCGGATGACGGCGTTCGTGTCCAGGTCGGTAATCGCATACTCCTTGTCCGCGTCGAGCCCGCACAGCTTGAGGTCGGCCTGCCGATACATGCTTTCGCCGCGGCGGAAGACCTGGATCATGCCGTCGCCTTCCTCGGGCCGGTCAAACTGCCAGCCGACCCACGCGTCGTTGGCGAGGCTGTAGGGCGTGAGCGGGTAATAATCGCCCAGCATGATGGGGGCGAGTTTGCGCCATTCGCCGATGAGCTTGCGAGCCAGGCCCCAGTTAGCGTCCTTGTTGCGCGTGTCAAAGCAGGCGGTGAAATGCGGGCACATCACGCTGCGAAACAGGTAGGGGTCAATGGCGCCCGTGCCGGTGCCGTAGAACGGCACCCAGAAGGAGAGCGCGTAGGTGTGGCACTGGTTGCCCACTGGCTCGATGATGTAATCGCTCCGCAGCAGAGGCACGGCTCGCCGCAGCGTTTCCAGGTCATTGCGCCGACCGCCGCTCGCGCAGGAATCAATCAGCATATTAGGGTGGTCCTTCAGCAAACCATCCCAGTAGGCAAAGTAGCCGGTGACGTGCCGGATCTCGGTGATGCCCTGGCGGTCCGGTGCATCGTTGCGGCGCCAGTAAGGAAGCGGGTCAATGTTGAAATCCTGCCGGTAGAGGTCAATGCCCTGGTCCGTGATCATCTTGCTTACATGCGCGGTCAGCCAGTTGCGCGCCTGGTCGTTGCCCAGGTTGAGCAGGTCCCCGAGCAGCCATTCCGGATGCTTCTCCCAGAGCCAGGTGCCGCCGGTCACGCGCTCCGGCTCGAACCAGACGATAGTCTTCTGGCCACCCGCATGCGCGTGGTCGGAGATGGGCCTGAGCCCTCCCACAAAGCGGTTGGTGTCCACCTCCCATGTGCCCGTGTTGGGCCAGCCCGTCTTGTTCCAGTACCAGCCCGCATCCATCCACCAGTAATCGAGGCCGAGCTTCTCCTCGCGGTAACGGTCAATGAACTGGATTTGGTTGGCGGTATTGGCGTGGATCATCTCGCCATACTGGTGCGAGCTGCATGCGGCGAGTTGCGCGTGCACCGGCTTTCCGTACGGCCGGGGCAGGTTGTGCGCCAGCATCCAACGCCGCCAGACGTTCTGCGCTCGCAGCCAGTCGCCCCGGTAGAACTGCACGACGACCATGGGGCCCCGCACATCTTCGCCCGGCTGCAGTCGAAAGCGCGTGAGTTCCTGCCCGCCGGAAACCCGCAAACCGTTGCTGTCGTCACAGTTGAATTGCATCGCCCACTGGCCGGCCCAGCTCAACACCACGATGACTCCCTCGCCGGGCCAGCCCAGGTTGTAGTACGGATACGCAGATTGCGTGGGCCGGCCACCCGTATTGGCGAACTTGCGCTCGCTGCGGGCAGGCAGGACGTCGGCGTGGGGCTGGTAGCTGTCCGCCGTGCAATTGTCGCCGGTGTGATGGCGGAGCGTACAGACACCCTGGGCGCCGGTGGCAAAGGTGGTGTCAATGGCCCGGATGTCCTCGATCAAAGGCGTGTCCGCTTCGCTGGTGTTCTGGAAATACATCGTCCACTCCACCGTCGGGTAGTCGAGGTATTGCACGCCGACGCAACGCACACGCAAGCCGCTCTGGGGATCGGTCCAAGTCAGCGTATGCTGTTCACGCTGCGCGTCCAGCGTCTTTGCCGTGCGCTCCAGCTTCCATTGGCCCAGGAATTCCGATGACGCGCGCCCACCATATTTGAAGGAGAAGGGCGGCTGTGCCGAATATGGCTGCCGACCCTTGCCGATCAGCGGCAAGGCGCCGAGCCACATTTCCTGTCCGTCGGCCAGCACCATCTTCGCCTCCGCCCAATCCGACTGATCGCATGCGATGCCGTCGCCGCCATCGCCGACTTCCAGGGTGAACTCGCTGGCCCCGTCCAGAGGCACACTGACCGGGACCCCCGCCATCCCTTCGCGCAGCAGCCCGGACCGGAACGCTTCCTGGTCCTTGACCCTCACTACGAACACCACGCTGCCTCTTCCGCCGGAAGTCTGCTCATTGCTGTCCACGCCCACGATGGCGCTGAACGATTTGCCCGGCCCCGGGAGCCGCACTACGACCTTGCTCACCGCGTGGCAATACAGGCCCCGCTGATATTGGGTATCCACGATGCGCATGGGCCGGCCCGCGCGCGAGTTGAGCTGCACCGGGTCGTTGTTCGCCAGCACCACCAGCCCCGTAGCCGGCGCCTCGTCGGCGACCGTGCCTCTGAACTTCGCAGTCACCCATTCCGAGGCCTGGGCCCGCTCCGCCGGCGTCATCGCCGGGATGGCCGCCTGGGCAGCGGCGATCAGGAACGGACACAGGACCAGCATGCTCCGCAGGGTGCATATCGCTCGAATGGGGGCGGTGCTCGACGCCGAAGTGATCTTCATATTGGTGCCAGCAATACATCAAACCGACCAGAGCGGGAATGACCAATTCCAGGCAATGGCAGGTTACGGCCGGGCGACGAACTGCCGTAAAAGAACGGTATGTCGTAGAGCCCTGTAAGTTACGCCCATCACGAGAGTTGCTGCCCGAGGATTGGCCCCCGTTCCTGCGGGGAGCGCCGGCTACGCAACGGTGTCGCCAGGGTGTGTCCCCGGTGAGTCTCCCATGTGGGCCGGCCAACATGGGAGACTCACCGGGGACACACCGAAAGCACGAAGCGACTTGCTTCGACCATTCGTCGAGAGGTTCCACTCAATTGCCCGTGAGCGGGGCCTGATAGGTGAGAATGCGGGCGGAGGGTTGCTGGGGCGCGGTGATCAAGAGGCCGCGTTCGAGCAATTCGCGGCCGCTAACCTGTTGCGGCGCCGAGGGTTGGTCGAGGTCCGTCACCTGGTAGGTGGCGGCAAGGTCGAGGTTGCGGAGCTTGAAGCGGGCGGACTCGTAGTTGCTGCCGGCCCGGCGGAACACCTGCACCATGCCTCTCCGCGCTTCGGGCAGGTCGAATTGCCACGCCAGCCAGAGCTCTTCGCTCAACTGGTAGGCGCTCAACGGATAGAAGTCGCCGAGCATGCAATCCGCGACTTTCCGCCACTGTTCGGTCAGCCGCCGGATCAACGGCCAGTCCACACCCGGTTTGCGGACATCGGCGGCGAAGCCGAATGCGGGTGATAGGTAGCTTCGCACAGAATAGACATAGTCCCGGTCGGTGAAATAGACACCCTGTCCGTAGTAAGGGATCCACGAAGAGAGGCCATAGGTGTGGCCCTGGTTGCCGGGCGCGTAGGCGGGGTTGCCGTCGAAGGCCTGGTAATCGCTCCGCAGCAGTGGCACGGCGCGCCGGAGGGTTTCCAAGTCGTTGCGCCGACCGCCCGAGGCGCAACTGTCAATTAGCAGCCCCGGGTGCCGCCGGCGCAACTCGTCCCAATAAGCGAGATAGCCTTCGACGTGACGCATCTCCGTAATTCCCTGCCGGTCCGGCTCATCCGCCGCACGCCAATAGGCCAGCGGATCCATGTTGAAATCCTGCCGGTAGAAATCAATGCCCTCGCGGGTGAGCATTTCGTCCACGTGGTCGGTGAGCCAGCGGCGCGCCTCGGGGTTGCCGAGGTTGAGCAGCTTCTGCTCGCCGTCGCGGCCCAGCAGCCAGGCGGGGTTGTTGGTGTAGAGGAACGTGCCGGGTGTCACCCGCTCCGGCTCGAACCAGACAATCAACCCCATGCCCTTGGCATGCGCCAACTCGCTCACAGGCCGGAAGCCGCGCGGGTAGCGGATTGGGTCGGGCGTCCAGGTGCCCGTGTGCGGCCAATCTGCGCAGGCATACCAGCCGGCATCAATCCACCAGTAATCGAGCTTCACGCCGGCTTCCGCAAACGCCGTGATGAACTGGCGTTCCCCCTCCTCGCTGGTCCGAAGGCCGGGGAAGAAACCGCCGCTGCACGAGGTAAGAATTGGCAGCGGCGGCTTGCCATCTCGAGTGCGCGGCAGGTTGTGCGCGAGCATCCAGCGCCGCCACAGGTTCTGCGCCCGCACGCGATCGCCTTGCCACAATTGCAGCGCGATCAGCGGCGTGCGCGCTTCTTCGCCCGGATGCAGCTTGAACCGCGTGAGCTCCTGCCCGCCGCGCACGCGCACGCCATCGGCAGCGTCGCGTGTGAAGCGGGCCGCCCACTGGCCCGGCCAGCCGATGACGACGATGAGCCCTTCGCCGGCCCATTCGAGATTGAAGTAGGGGAAGCCCAAGCTGGTCGGCCGTCCCCCAGCGGGCGCGAACCGGTGCTCGGACTTCGGGTTCAGGCCCAATTGGCGGGGCGCGTAGCTGTTTGGGCTGCAATCGTCCCCCACTTGATGATTGAGGACGAACTCACCCGAACCAGTCCGCTGCACGCGAAGGTCCAGCGCCTGGAGGTCGGACAGGACCAGCGTGTCTCCGTTGCCGGTGTTCTTGAAGTACACTACCCACTCGACCGTCGGGAAATCGCCATACTCGATGCCAACGCAGCCCACTTGCAGACCGGTCTTGGGATCGGTCCACACCGAGGTTCGCTCCGTGCGCTGGTCGTCAAGCTTTCGCGCCGTCCGCTGGCACGGCCAATCCCTGAGCAGTTCGGCCGAGGCTTGGCCGTTATAGACAAAGGAAAACGGCGCTTCAGTGGTGTAGGGTGCGCGCTGCCCCTCTCGCAGCGGCAGGTCCGCCAGCCAAAGCTCGCGCCCATCCTGCAGGGTGATCTTCGCTTCGACCCAATCCGCCTGGTCACAGGAAATGCCGTCGGGCGTTTCCTCGATCTGCAGCACAAACTCCTTTGCCCCATCCAGTTCCACAACGACAGGTTTGGCGGGCATGCCTTCGCGCATTACCCCGGAGCGGAACTTCTCCGTCTCGCCCACTCGCACCGAGAAATCCACACTGCCGCGGCCGCCGCTGGTATTGTCGTTGCTGTCCACACCCGCGAGGGCGGTGAAACGCGCCCCGGGACCGGGCAGCCGGACAATGATCTTGCTAGGCGCGTGGCAATAGAGTCCGCGGGTATATTCCTGATCCAGGATGTGCATGGGACGCCCACCGCGGGCGTTCCTCTGCACCACCCCGTGATTGGCGAGCACCACCAGCCCCGATTCGAAGGCTGCGGCCGCTTGCACACCCCCGAACTTCGCCGCCGTCCACCGTCGCGCCTCGGCCATCTCGGATTGCGTCACGCCAACGTTAGCCGCTGGTGCCGCGAGGCCCGAAAACAGGCAAAGCATCAGGACCGGCACGAGGATTGTCATAGCCAAGCGTGAAGGCTTCGCGTTCAAGGCCGGATCGGCGACACCGTGCCGCCATAGCCCGGGGGTGCTGGGCTCGCGATACCGCCAACTTCGTGAGGCAGATGCCATGTTGGCGCTCTTGCCGAGCGCCGATGGGATTCTCGAGGCCAGGCTTTACGCCTTCGCCAGGTCCGTGCGATGGGCCCAGATCTTCTCGAAGGCTTTGATGTACTGGGCGGTCAGCTCCTGAGCCTCTTCATAGAACAGGGGCAGGAAGATGTGATTGGCGTTGACGTAGGCGTTGCCGGGCATGGACGACGGGATCGTCGGCGGATGATGCCACCACTTGGCCTCGGAGTAGATCTTCAACCTGTGCTGCTCGGGGTAGTCCCAGCAGTTCACATCCACGCCTTCGGCCTTCAGGGCTTTGAGGAGGTTATCGCGGGAGAAGCCTAGCTTCTTGAAGTCAATCAGCACCATGTTGCGGTGGTAGTACACGCGCTGCTGATCGGGGCGGCACAGCGGCTCGGTGACACCGGGCAGCTTGATCAGCGCATCATTCAGTGCCCGGACATTTTTGTTCACCAGCCCGTTCAGGGTATCAAGTTGCTTGAGCTGCTGCCGGGCCAGCGTGGCGCCCAGCGGGTGCATCCGATACTTCTGGCCGAAGCCGGTGCCCGCGTAAGCATGGACGGGGCTGTCCTTGGGGAATTTGGCGGGGTCGTTATACTCGCCGAAGGCGGCGGCGCGCTCGTAATGTTCCCGGTTCTGGTACATCCCCACGCCCCCCTCGATGGCCGGCATGACCTTGGAGGCCTGGAAACTGTAGATGCCCATCATGCCCCAGGTGCCCATCTTCTTGCCTTGCATGGATGCACCGTGCGCGTGGGCGGCGTCTTCCAGCACGATGAGCCCCTTCTCCTTGGCCCATTCACTGATGAGGTCCATCTGGCAGGGCAACCCCCAGGAGTGCATCGGCACCACGGCTTTGGTGCGGGGCGTCAGCTTGCGTTTGGCGTCCTCCACGTCCCAGGTCGCGGTCTTGCGGTCAATATCAATGAAAATGGGCACACAGCCGAAGAAGCGCATGGCCAGGCACGTGGAGAAGAAGGTGTAGGACGGCACCATGATCTCGCTGCCGGGCGGCAGATCGAGCGCGAAATACATGCTGGTCAGCGCGCTGCTGCCGTTGATGTGGTTCTTCACGAAGGGGGACTTGGTGTAGGCCTGCCACTCCTTCTCGAAGGCCCATACCTGGTCGTAGAACTTGTTGGTTTCCAGGACCTCGGTTACGGCCTTCTTCTCGGCATCGCCGTAGCGCGGCCACTTGGTCAGCGCGGCATATTCCGCCTGGGGAATATTGACCGTCTTCGCGCCGCCCGAGAGCGCAAGGGTCTCCGTCCTGGCCGCCGCGAAGCCGTACTCCGCGACCGTCAGACCGGCCACGGCTGCGGTGCTGGATTTGATGAACGTCCTTCGGGAAAGTCTGCTTGAGGTGTTGTCTGTTGGCTCTTTCATAAGATCAACCTACGCAAGTTTTCCGGCAATTCAATGAGAGATGCAACGCGAATTTGCGCCATAATGGGAGGCCGCCCGGGAACCCTTGGCAGCCGGCCGTCCGAGGCCGCATTCCACACGGATCAGCCCTTCGACCTGCTGGCGGAGTCGCCGAGCCTGGATTCTGCGTTGCCTGCGCGCTCCTGGATCCAAATCCGGGCGGTCTGCCAACCGACAACTGTTGACAGCCCCCCAGTCCAATAAGGATTATCACGCCAATGACTAACGACTTCGAGACTCGGATTTCCGGCAACCGCGCGGCGGCAGGCAGAAGCGGAAGCGCAACGAGCCTGGCTTGGCTTCGCGGCAGCGGTGCCGGGTTGCTCCTGGCCACCGCGCTGCCGTTGGTCGCCGCCCCGGTGATTGACCCCGTTCCGGCGGCAACGATCCCGGCAGGCAGATCCCTGATCGTGCCCATCACCGCTTCCTCAGGCAACGGCCGGCCTTTGAGCTTCACAGCCACCAGCAGCACTAACGCCATCGCGGTCGTGCCGCACACCAACAATCCGTTCTGGAAACTGTCGGTGGCACAGGCCGCCAGCGCCAACGCGCCGGGCGCATTCTCGACGCCGTTCCGGGGCGGCAGCGTGACCGTGACCAACGTGGGCGACCTGACGTTCCTGCTGTTCCCGGAGTACGCGCCGCATGCGGTCAGCGTCTTTCAAGGCGCCACGGCGTCCGGCTTCTTCAGCACCAACACCATTTTCCACCGCGTCATTGGCGGCTTTATGAACCAGGGCGGGGACCCGCTGACCAACGGCACGGGCGGACTTGCGTTCACGTGGGATGGTGAATTCCATCCCCAGGCGATCTTCAGCGGCAGCGGCCAACTGGCGCTCGCCAACTCCGGCAAGGACACCGACCGCGGGCAGTTCTTCGTCACCGTGGCGCCATATCGGTATGGCGATTTCGCCTACACGATCATCGGTCAGTTGGTGCGCGGGTTTAATGTCCTCTCCAACATCAATACTACGGCCACCGATACCAACGACCGCCCGCGGGCCGATGTGATTATTCGGCAGGCCGGCTTTGTGCCGAACACTTCCGACACGGTGCTGACGCTGGTCGCCACCAACCGTCCGGGTGTCGTGGGCACTATCACGGTTGTCGCTGACGACGGAGCCGGTGGGCGGGTGACGAACACCTTCACCGCGACCACGGTCACCGACACCAACAGCAACAACCAGCCGTTCATTTTCGGCGGGAGCGTCACCAACCTCGTCGCGCCGGTGAGCGTGACGTTGACCAATCGGATCAAAGCGACGGCTCTCAACGGCGAGACTTTATACTGGTGGGTCTTCCTTACGGACCAGGCATCCGCGGACGCCAACCCTGAGTTGTCCGCCAACTTCAGCAACAGCGTTTTGCGGACCTTGACTTACAACGTCACCAATGTGAACGGACAGCTCGAGCTCTTCATAAAGCCGGAGCGGCATTACGTGGGTCGCATCGGCGTCGAGCTGATTGTGAGCAGCGACTCCTTGTGGTACGTGTATTGGCAACTGGGTATGGACCTGCCCGCCTACGACTCGCAGGTGTACACCTTCGCCTTTGGCGACACTCCGATCGTGGCGCGCCCCGCCAGCCTGGCGCCCCAGACAACGGCTGCCTTCACAAACCTGCTGCTAGCCACCTTCACCAACGGCGTGGCCGGCAGCGCTGTCACGAATTTCTCCGCCACCATCAACTGGGGCGACAACTCGATCACCCCGGGGACCATCACGACCAACCTGGCCGGGCTCAAGCAGGTCCTGGGCTCTCATGCCTATGTCCATCCTGGCGAATATCCGCTCTATATCACCCTCCGCAGCGCCCTGGGCGTCACGGCCACCGTCAGCAATACCCTGGTCGTCCCGCCGACGCTGGCCGCCAACCGCAGCGGCCCCGACACCGTCGTTGCGTGGCCCGCTTGGGCGTTTGCCTACCAGTTGCAGGCCGCTGCCGATTTGGCGGCCCCCGGCTGGCTGGCCGTAACCAATTTCCCAACGCTGACCGGATTTCACAATACCGTGACTAACCCCGTGCCGGCTGCCAAAGCCTTCTTCCGCCTCAAGAAACAGTAATCCTGCCGGCGCGGTCCCGGAGAACAGCCCAACGACTGGAACAGCGGCCTGGGGCTGAAGGGGTCCGCGACTTAAAGGGAGGGCCGAGGCTCGCGCTTTCGAGGGGGACGGCGCACCTTTAGCGCGGGGGCCGGCCCGCCCACCCCGACACAGGCCGGTTCCCCGCGCTCGATCCCCACGATCACCCCCTTGCGTTCTCCTTCAGCCTTAGAACCTCCTGCGCCCGCTCAGCGGGTCGCAAAGGATTAGAGCATACTATATAATCCATAATGGAATTTCCACAACTGGGGTGTTCACCCCATAGGCTTAACCTGCTTTCCGTGGCGCCCCAGTACCCCCCGGGGCTGTCCACTTGCCTTCAGCGTGACCATGATTCGCGTCAGCTCACGGTAATGGTCACGGATTACCGATTACCGATCGCTGTCCCCCGTCCTCCGTTCCGCGGTTTCCCCTCCGCCGGTCCTGCTTGAATCCACCCGCTGCTCTAAGGATACTTGCCCCGGATGAACGTCTCCACCAAAACCGAAGCCGACCGCAAGGTTCTCAGTTTTGCGATGGTCCTGTCCCTGGCCATCGGTCTGCTCAGGTCCTCCTTCGCCGGCCTGATGGACGAAGCCGACCCGGACACGCAGTAGAAAGTAATCGAGATTCTCACCTGTGAGTGTGAGCAGCGCGCCCTGACCTATCACGACCTGCGCCATCGCAACCTGGGCGACGCGCACCGGGTGGTAGTGTTTCTGGTATTTCCCGCCGACACGACCTTGGCCCAGGCCCACCGCGAGGCGACCCGGATCGAACAACTCATCGAGGAATCACTGGAGCCACGCGCCTACGTCACGACCCCTCTGGAGAGCGCCGCTGACCACGACGAACTGCATCCCGACGAACGAGCGCTACCCACCCTGACCGACGATCACTGACCACGGGTTACTCACTGCTGGCCGTATGGGGTGAACACCCCATTTCGAAATCTCTGGCCGGTATGCACAATACCGACTTCATGCCATCGGACGAGAGATTCGATCAGGAGCCTGCACTGCCGCAACCCGCCTCCCAGGCCGGCCCGGCAATCCCCGACGACTGTCGCGCCGCGCGGATCGGCGACGTCACCGCCTTCTCGCAATGTTTCGTGAGAATCCGGCTATCCTGTCGGCATCGCTTCGCTAATAGCGGTTTTCGTTACTGTGTGCACCCCAAGCGCGAAGCGATTATTGCCCGCACGCCACCCCTCCACCTTCCCGCTCGCCTCGACCCTACGATTTTCCCCGATGCCAAATTCGGAAAACCACCGATAACAGCGACCCGCCGACTCACGTAGTCTAGCTCAAGAAACGGAGACCCACTATGCGTAATCTAAAAACCGCCCTGCTCGCCGCGACCCTCGCCGCGCCGCTAAGCCTCGCTGCCGCCACCTCTACTATCCTCGGCTGGAATAACCTGGGCATGCACTGCATGGACAGCGATTACTCCGTCTTCACCATCCTGCCGCCCTACAACACCATCGAGGCTCAGCTCATTGTCGGCGGCAAGCTGGTCACCAACGGCGCCGGTTACACCGTCACCTACCAGGCCATCGCCGACCCATCCGGCTCGATCAACACCACCGCAATCGGCAAGGGCAATTTCTACACCTACACCCCCTGGCTCTATGGTGCACTCGCGCCGGACCAGGGTCTCCTTGGGTGGCCTATGCCGGGCCTGGCGAACGTCCCGCAGACGAACGTCTTCGAAACCTTCAACGAGCCGGTTCACGGCGTCTTCACCCGGGTCAACTGGTGGCGGGCCGAGGGCATTCCCATCACTCCCTACGACGACGCGGGGCAAAAAAACCCCTATCCGCTGATGCGCATGATGGCCCGGAACAGCGCCAATCAGCCCATCGCCACGAACGACGTGGTGCTGCCGGTGTCCGATGAAATGGACTGCCGCGTCTGCCACGCCTCCGGCACCCAGGCCGCTGCGCAGCCGGCGGCTGGCTGGGTTTGGGATGGCCTCCCTGAACGGGACTATCGGCTGAACATCCTGCGCCTGCACGATGAACGGGAGTTCGCCCAGCATGGGGCGGTTTACGCGGCGGCGCTGGCGACGAACAATTATAACCCGGCGGGGCTCTATCGCCGGGTCACGGCCGAAGGCAAGCCGGTCCTCTGCGCCCTCTGCCATGCCTCGGAAGCGCTGCAAACCGCCGGTTACCCCGGCGTGCCGTCCCTGACGACCTCGGTCCATTCCCGACACGCCTCAGTCATGGACCCCGAGTTGAATATCACTCTGGATAACTCCGCCAACCGTGCTGCCTGCTACCGCTGCCATCCCGGGTCCACGACCCGTTGCCTGCGTGGAGCGATGGGCAAGGCAGTTGCCGCCGACGGTTCTATGGAGATGCAGTGCCAGAGCTGCCACGGCAACATGAGCGCGGTGGGCTCCCCGAGCCGCGTCGGGTGGATCATGGAACCCAATTGCCAGAGCTGCCATACCGGCACCGCCACCAGCAACAGTGGACAGATTCGCTACACCTCCAGCTTTACCGATACCAACGGCACCGTGCGTGTTCCGGCCAATCAAACCTTCGCCACTTCCCCCAATACTCCGCCCACCTCGAACCCGCCGCTCAATCTTTCCCTCTACCGATTTTCCGTCGGTCACGGCGGTCTGCAATGCTCTGCCTGCCACGGTTCGACGCACGCGGAGTTTCCCAGCTCGCACGACAACGACAACCTGCGCAACATCCGCCTCCAAGGTCACGCTGGCGTGATGTCCGATTGCACCGCCTGCCATACGAATTCGCCAAACACCGTCACGGGCGGACCGCACGGCATGCACCCCGTTGGTCAGACCTGGGTGAACAATCACGAGGACTCGGCAGGAACCCAATGCCGGGCCTGCCACGGCACCGATTACCGCGGCACCGTCCTGTCGCAGATGCTGGCCACCCGCACGATCGAAGGGCAGACCCTCTTCCAGGGCGCCATCGTGAGCTGCTATAACTGCCACAACGGCCCTGACGGTAACGGCTCGCCTCCCGCAGCGCCCACCGTGGCCGGCGTCGTCACCAACACCACCAACGACAAGTCGGTGAGCATCCTGCTGCCGATCACCGGCGCCGGAGCCTATCCTCGAATCATCACGCAGGCCACCAACGGCACGGTCGGACTCAACACCAGTACCGGCGTGGCCACCTACTTCCCCAATCCGGGCTTTGTCGGCACGGACCGTTTCACCTTCGCGGCCTATGATGGTGCCAGGAACTCGACCCTTGCCACCGGCACAATCACCGTGGCCCAGGGGCCGTTCTCCATCCGGGCCGCCACGTATGTCCCGCCCACCTATCCTGCCGCCTGGCCCGTCGCCTTCACGGTTGTGCCCACCGTCACGAATAACGCGGATGCGGTGACCTTCGACTGGAACTTCGGCGACGGTTCCGCGCACAGCACCAGCCAGTACGCCGCTCACGCCTACGCGCTGCCCGGCACCTACAACTGGACCGTGATTTCGAGGGTGTCCACCGCCTCCACCACGAACGACGGCACCATTGTAATTGGCAACCCCGTACAGCTTGCCATTGTGCGCGCCGGCAGCCAGGTCACACTGTCGTGGCCCAACACCATCGCCGACACGCTCTTGGAAGGCACCGGCGTCCTCGGTCCCTCGGCGCAATGGCTGTGGGTGACAAACAACCCCACGGTTGGCCCGAGCCTGATTAGCCTCACACTGCCGGCCGCCGGCACCGAGTTTCTCCGCGTCCGGCGTCCCTGGTAGGTTCGCCCACACCCCGAAGCCGTCGACTGACGTGCCGCGTCACACGGTAGAAGCTCATCCCCAGGTCCCGCACCTGGACTCGCCGGGCAACCTCCACGCGCGCCTTTTCGCCGATCATGATGGTGAACATGATCTTGCGCTCATGCAGCACCGAGTCGCGTTTCAGGTTGTGCGGCAGCGCCAGCAAGCTCGACGCACTTCATACGCTTCGCGCCACAGGAGTGTCCGTCCTCCTCAAGGTCACCGTATTTACGGACGCACAGGCTTAGCCGCCGTACGACGATCGTAGTCCCGGTAAATAAGCTGCACACTGCACCCGTACCAGAAGCCGCGGTAAAAGAACCTGAGCCGGTCTTTGAGCGGCACCTTGAGCTTGTTGCGCAGCAAGGGGCTGTTGCGGGCGGCGCAGAGCCAGAGCAGCGAGAGCTGGCGGTAAAACTTCTTGAGCGGCATCTTCGTCGGCAGCAGGGTGTGCATGCCATCGTAGAAGGCATACGGGTCCGGGCAGCAGAACTCGGCGCGGTGTTTCTTCCACAGGTCCGTGCCGGGCGGGGGTGAGAAGACCGTGAAGGACATCTCCGCCGGCCCGACCAGGTTGATCGCGCGGCGCACTTTCAGGAAATCCGCCTCGGTGAAATCCGGGTTGACCATGAGCGAGCCATGCAGGCTGATGCCCAGGTCGCGCAGGGTGGCGATGGCCTGATGATTGACGTCGGGCGTGACCGCTTTGTTGTAGTCCCGCAGGGTGTCGGGGTCCATGGACTCGAGCCCGACGTAAACCAGGGTCAGCCCCACCTCTTTCCACAGCTTGAAGACTTCCGGGTGCTTGACGATGGTGTCGGATCGCGCCCAACTGACGTAATGCTTGCGCACGCCCCGTTCCAGCAACAGCCGGCCAATCGCGACGGCCCGCGGCGCGTCAATGAACATCTCGTCGTCCAGGAAATAAACGTGCTCCTCGGGGATGGCGAGGATCTCGTTGACGGCGTCTTCGGGGGTGCGGCGGACGTACTTGCCGCGCGCGAGGAAGTGGACGACGCAGAAGGAGCAGCGATAGGGACAGCCGACGCTGGTGCGGGCCGCCGCGGTGCGCGGGAACAGGGTCGGGAGCCGCTCGCCGGGCTTGCCGTGCCAGATGCAGTAGTAACGGGAGCGGTCAACGAGGTCGCGGCGCGCGGGCGGGACCTGGTCGTAGGGCGGCAGCTCGGGCGGCGGAGACGCCCCCAATTCGGCAAAGCGCGGGGAATCGGTGGGGAGAAAGGTATCCGATTCCGGCAACGGGGCTTTCCGCTCCAATCGCGGCATCAGCTCGCGCATGGCGGTGCCGCCCTCGCCGCGGACGACCAGGTCAATCGTGCCGGGCAGGCACAGGTCGTCCGGCGCGATCGTCGCATGGGTGCCGCCGACCATGATCCTCACGTCCGGCCGACGCGATTTGGCCAGCGCGGCGAGGCGCTTCACATCCGCGGCTTCGTTGGAGTAGGCAGTGAAGCCGATCAGGTCGGGCTTGAACGTCGCGAGCGACCGGAAGAAGGCCCCATCCACCGATTTCTCGGAGGCCAGATCAAGGATGCGTGTTTCGTGCGGGGCCGGAATGCCGCCCGCGACAATTTCCAGCGCCAGGGGCTCCAGGTGCAGGAACGCCTGGAGCCGGCGCGCGACCGTGAGCGTGATCGGGGGGCGGACGAGTAGGACGTTCACCGTTCGCTTCCGTTGCAGCCGGCGCCTGGGAGGGGTCTTAATTCGAACTGCCGCCGGCGGTGCTCAACGGCGACCCACCCCGACGACTTTGCCAGTCTTGACCGACTTGGCCTCCGCTTCGCAAATCTCGACTGCGCTCAGCCCGTCGGCCGCAGTCACCACCGTAGGCGCCTTGCCGCTCCGGACCGCCTCCACCATGTAAGTGATTTCCGCGCCATAGCCGTCGGCCTCCTCAAACTTGACTGCGCGCGGTGCCTTTCCTTCCTCCGTCACCAGCAATGCCTCCGCGCCCCGGCTCAGTTCGAAGTCCAGTGTCGCGCGCTCGCACAGCACGGTGTAGGACATGCTGAAGCCCTTGGTGAGCAGCCAGCTCCCTTCGGCGTAAACCGAGGGCCCACCGGGGTAATTATATTGCGTGACCACGTGGTCAATGGAGTTCCCGCCGCGGATCACGCCGGTCGAGAACACGCTGGCGGGCCGGCCGAAGAGGAACTGGACGAAATCGGTGTCATGGATGTGCAGGTCGAGCAAGGCGCCGCCCGTGGTGTTCCCCTTGGTGTAGGTGCCTTTGCTCCAGCCGGGGGTCTCGGACATGCGCCGGAATCGGGCGGTCTGGACCGGGCCGTATTTCTTTGCGGAGACGACCTGCTTGAGCCAGGCCCAGCCCGGCCAGAAGCGCATGCACATGGCGGGCATGAAGTAGCCGGGGGCGGCTTTCGCGACCTGCACCATCTTGCGCGCCTGGGCGGAGGTAAGCGCCAGCGGCTTTTCGCAGAGCACATGTTTGCCGGCCTTCAGCGCCGCAATAGCATGCTCCGGATGCAGCGGAGTTGGCACG
Source organism: uncultured Verrucomicrobiota bacterium (assembly GCA_964625855.1). Classification (GTDB taxonomy): domain Bacteria; phylum Verrucomicrobiota; class Verrucomicrobiia; order Limisphaerales; family UBA8199; genus JAPLUA01. Next base: position 271,118 of record CAZVFC010000003.1, read on the forward strand.
CAAAGGTCCACCAAGTCAACTTCCTTGTCAGCCAGCACGTCGGCGATCGCGCGATAGACCTTTATGTCCCGGCCCAGGTCAAGGTCACCCGATCCGGAGACGTTGCCCTTCACCCCGGCCAGTATGCCGTTGACCGGCAGCCGGACCGCATCGCACACCGCCACCAGGCGCGCGGTCGAAAGTTTCTGATATGCTTTGATGTGCGTGACGCCCATAAACCCCAGACCCACCACCGCCACGTTCACTTTCCGACTCGAACTCTTGGACTTTGTTTGCTTCATAACTTGTTCAATCAATCAACGCATTCGACTCAGCATTCACCCCGCCTCATACCTTCAATGTCTTCACCACTTCCTTCGCGGTGTGAACATCCGCCACGCGCTGGTTGCCGGCTTCGCGTTCAATCACAAAATCGCCGGTGAATTTCAGTTCCTTGAGGGTGGCAAAGAACGCGGCCCAATTCACCTGGCCGGTGCCTACGGTGACTTCCTGCCCCCAAGTCCCCGGCACTTTGGTGCGCAGCGCATCCTTGATGTGGACCTGCCGAATCCAGGGGCCGAGCTTGCGCAGGGCGGTGATGGGGTTGCCCTTATCATAGAGAATCATGTTCGCCGGGTCGAAGTTCACTCCCACGTTTGGGCGGTTGAGCTTGCTCAGCAGCTTGACCAGGACGGGCGCGGTTTCCTGGCCTGTTTCCAGCCCCAGCACGAGCTTGGCGGCCCGAAACGCTTCGGCGGTCTCGGCCAGCCGCCGCAGCATCTTGGCAAAGTCCGGATCTTTCGGGTCGTGCGGCAGGAAGCCAGCGTGGAAGGTCACCAGCTTCAGCTCCAGTTCCTTCGCCAAAGCGGCCGTGGCCCGTATGTTCTGCCAGTTCTGTTCCCAGGTCTTGTCCGGCGCGATGCCGCCCGTGCGGCGGATTGAGTCCAGCGTGGAGTAATCCTCGCCGACGCAGCCGAACATGCCGGAGACGATGGTGATCTTGTTCTTGCGCAGCAGCGCCGCCGCCTTGCCCCAGACTTTGGGCGATTCGCGCAGCGGGTCCAGCGCAAGCTGCACGCGGCGGATGCCGGTGGCCTTGAGTTTGTTAACGAGGTCTTGCGGGTTCGCGGGTTGCAGTGACCAACTGCAAACGGCCAAACGGCTGGTCAGGGATTTCTTGTTGGTGCCCATATATGCGGTTCATCATCTAGAGGTCCGTCGGGGTTCGTCAAACACTTTCGGCACCAGATCATGGACGGCGCCGACGATCAGGTTCTCCACTCCGGGCGCCAGCCGGGCCGGTTTGTCGTAATAGGGCATCGCGCCGCTGCCCTCGTAGTTGCCTTCCTTGAGGACGCGCTCCGAGGCAATGTAACAGGGCACATCGTTGGCGTAGGCGTTGATCCAAAGCCGCGAGGCATCAAACTCCCGCTTGAGCCGTAGCGAGTAATCCACGACCACTTCGCCCGGTAGGAAGATCATGGCCAGTTCCTTGCCAAACGTCCAAGTCTGGGCCAGGTAGGGCACCCGGGTCGGCAGCTTCTCGCCCCGGTCCAGCCGGGCGAGATTCAGCCGGGCGTGGCTCCCGAGGTAGTTGGTTTCCCTGGCCCGGGCCTCCCATTCGGCGCGCGTCGGCAAGGTGTCGAGCGGCAACTGGATCTGTTTGGCGCGGCAGACCAGCTTGCCTTCCACAGGCGAAAGGGTGCTCGCCAACACCCGGTCCACGGCCGTGCAGATTTCCTGGCCATGCCGCTTGGCCAAGTCGAGTCCCGTCCGCGGGCTGGGATTCGCGTCACCCCCGCAGCCCAGCGCGAGGAGCGCCACGGCTCCGGGATGATCGCGCTCGAGATATTCCTGCGCATAGCCGGCCCAGTCGCCGCACACTTGATTGAAGTCGCCGCCCAGGGTCGTGCAGTGGCAGGCATAGCTGGCAAAGATGGCGCGCAGGCTGCCATCCGGATCGTTCACGAAGAGCACTGGTAGATCGTGGTCCGCGGGGCCGCCCTTGGTGCGGCGATTGGCCGCAAAGCCGGCCCGGCCCAGGCCGCGGCTCAGCTTCGCCAACCGGCGGTCCTTGAGCGCATCCAGCGCCACCGTTTCGAGCGCATCAGTCAACTCGCGGGTGTAGCGGTCCACCCGCGCCTGTTGGTCCGGTGGGATCGGCTCGACGAATAGGTTTGGCAAATAGCCCCTCAGCCAGGGAGCGGAATGCGTGTGCGTCGAGCAGATCGCGACGTGGTCCGGCTTGATGCCCTTCTTCTGCCGCAGCCGTTGCACTACATCCTCACGGACCTTGGCCGGCACTCCGCAGTTGTCCACCGTGATCAGTAGGGCCGGACCTTGCTCGTCGCTGCCGAAGGCCAGCCCCTTGGCCCAGAGCTGCTGGGTCACGCCCTCGAATTCGCTCTTCCGGACCGCGTAACCCGTGAGCCGGATCGGGTAGCCCGGGGTGATGTTGATGCGGGCGACCCCCACCGGGCGTAGTTGGGCAAGATCCGCAGCCAGTGCCGAGAGTGAAATCGCGCAAAGCGCCGCAATCGCGCCCCGCTGAATGAACCGTTGCAACATAAGGCCAGTCTATGAATCGGTGTCGCTTTGGAAAGTCTTTGCTGTGGCCATCCGACAGATTTCCACGCTCAGCGGCCAGCAGTATTGGGTGCGGCAGGGATGCGCGGGCAACAGGGAATTGCCCGCACCGCCGGTCCGAACTCCGAAACCGTGAAGCGATGCCGCCTGACTCCGGATACTGCGTTCTATATTCTGCATTCTTCCTTCATCCTTCATCCTTCCGCACATGGCGGAATGCCGTGGCGTCGGCTTCCCAAGTCTTGCAATCAGTTTCCCATTACCCAGCGTTCGCATGGCGACTGGCAAGGCGTCACTTGCCCGATGGCATGCACTCGTTAGCACCAAGGGTTCTGGCGGACGGCCACAGTCTTCGCTTGCCCATATGGCATTCCAGGAAGTGGTCATCGTGGGGCGGCCTGGAGTCCCCAGGCGGTCCGGACTTGAACCAACCCGGCCGGGTGTTCCTGGCCAGGGGCGTCTTATGGTTCTCAAATGAACCGTTGCCTGAGAGTGTTGACAACCAATCATACGATTGTATGATTCATACGATTGTATGACTATGAAGACGCGCCCAATATCCGGGAAGACAACGGAACGGCCTCCGACCGATACGCGCGACCGGCTGCTGGATATCGCCGAGCGGTTGTTTGCGGAACGCGGCCTGGATGCGGTGTCCATCCGGGACATCATCGGGGCGGCGGGGGCGAATCTCGGCGCCATCAACTACCACTTTGGCACCAAGGAGAAGCTCATCGTGGCGGTGCTGGAGCGGCGGATGGTGCCGCTGCGGCAACGGTGTCTTCAGGGGCTGGCCGCCGCCGAGCAAGCGGCCGGCAACAGGAGGCCAACGCTCGAAGCGGTGCTCGAGGCGCTGTTTCGCGCTGAGGTTGAGCAGGCGATGGACCCGGCACGGGGCGGCGCCACGTTCGGCAAGCTGATGGCGCGCTACTTCGTGGAGGCGAAACCGGCCGTGGAAAAAGCGGTGCGCACGCATTTTGAACCGGTGATGAGGCGCTTTGACGCGGCGCTGCTGCGGGTGATGCCGCAGTTAACGCCCGCGGACGTGTTCTGGCGGATGCACTTGCTGATCGGCGGATTGCATCACTCGCTGCTGATGCTGCACCGCAAACCGCCGGAGGGGATTCGCCTGCGGATGGATGCGGAAACCTACATCAAGCGCTTCGTAGCGTTCGCGGCGGCCGCATTCCGGGCCCCACTCCCAAAGGTCTAGCGTCATGAAGAACAAAGGCACAGAACTGATCTGCGCGGCGGTGATCCTCGGGGCGTGCCTGCTCGGGCTGGCGGGATGCACGACCGTCGGGCCGGACTACTCGCCGCCGCAGACATCGGCGCCCACGAATTGGAACAGCGCGTTGCGCGGCGGTCTGTCGGGTGCGGCAACCGACACCAACCTGCTGGAACAATGGTGGACCGTGTTCAACGACCCGATCCTATCCGATCTAATCGAGCGGGCCCGCGCGGGCAACCTGGACTTGCGGCAAGCCGAGGCCCGCGTGCGAGAGGCGCGCGCCCAACGCGGCATTGCCAAAGCAGCTCTGTTCCCGACCATTGGTGCGAACGCGGCCGCCAGCCGCAGCACCTCCAGCAAGGAGGCCGGCGACGGATCAACCGGCGATTTCTATTCGGCGGGCTTTGACGCCAGTTGGGAACTGGACATTTTCGGCGGCAAGCGCCGGTCCCTGGAGTCGGCGACGGCAAGCTGGCAGGCGTCACAAGAGAGCTTGCGCGATGTGCTGGTGAGCCTCCTGGCCGAGGTGGCGCTGAACTACGTGGAACTGCGGTCGTTTCAAGAGTTGATCTCGATCACCGAATCGAACCTCACCACTCGCAGCGAAACCTATGATATCACCCGCTGGCGTCGCGAGGCCGGCCTCACAACGCAACTGGACGTGGACCAGGCTCGGCTGAGCCTCGAGCAGGCCCGCGCCCAAATTCCCACGCTGCGCACCAGCTTGGCACAGGCCAAATACCGGCTGGACATCTTGCTGGGCGAACCGCCGGGCGCGTTGAATAAACTGCTCGCTGAGGCCAAGCCGGTGCCGGGCGCGCCCGCCGAAGTCGCGGTCGGCATGCCGGCCGATCTGCTGCGGCGCCGTCCCGACGTGCGCACCGCCGAGCGGCAGTTGGCCGCACAGACGGCGCAAATCGGTGTGGCCAAGGCAGCATTATATCCGGACTTTTCGCTGCTGGGCAACCTGGGCCTGGAGTCGTCCGAGTTCGCCAACCTCTACTCCGCCAGCGCGCGGGCGGCCCAGGGCGCGGCGCGAGCCGCGTGGACGCTGTTTGACGGCGGGAGCATTCGTCAGAACATCAAGGTGCAGACCGCGCGACAGGAAGAGGCTTTGACCTACTACGAGGCCACCGTGCTCCGAGCCCTGCACGATGTGGAGAACGCCCTGGTGGAGTATGCCAATGAGCAGCTCCGCCAAGAGTCGCTCGCGGAAGCCGTGAAGGCGGGGCAGAGCGCCTTCGAGTTGGCACGCGACCAATACACCTCGGGCCTCGTTAGTTTCCAGACCGTGCTGGACACACAGCAGTCTTTGTTGTTGGCGCAAGACCAGCTCGCCGTCAGCCAGGCCAAGGTTACTTCCAATCTGATCAGTCTCTACAAAGGCCTGGGCGGCGGTTGGTCGCCATCCAATGCTGCCCCGGCCAACGGCGAAACCGTTTCGCAAAGAACATTATGAGCCATTCCCCTGCTACCGAGCACGAAGACGTCGCCAAAACGCTAGGCGTTGATCGCACCAGGCCCCGCCGCCGGCACTGGTGGCTGTGGGCTGGCGCCGCGCTGTTGTTGGTCATCGTCGTCGCTTCCGCCCTGGGCAAGAAACCGCAACCGGTGAAGTATGTGACCCAACCCGCGAAACGCGGAAATCTCGTCGTCACCGTCAGCGCCACGGGCACGCTGGAGCCGCTCAAGGAAGTGGAGGTGGGCATCGAGGTCTCGGGCACCATCAAATCAGTTGAGGCCGATTACAACGCGGAAGTGAAAGTCGGCCAGGTCCTGGCCCGCCTGGATACTACCCGCCTGGAAGCCCAGGCCAAACAGAACGAAGCGGCGCTGGAATCCGCCCGCGCCAAAGTGCTCCAGGCCCAGGCGAGTGTTCAGGAAGCCGAGGCCCAACTGGCGCGGCTCAACCGCGTGCGCGAGCTGAGCGGCGGCAAGATGCCGTCCCAGAACGACCTGGACACCGCCAAGGCGAACCTGGCCCGCTATAACGCCGATGAGGCGAGCGCCAAGGCCGCCGTCGCACAGGCACAGGCCGCTTTGGACGTAAACCACACCGATCTCAAGAAGGCCGTCGTCGTGTCGCCGATCAACGGCGTGGTGCTAAAGCGCGCGGTCGAGCCCGGCCAGACGGTGGCCGCTTCGTTCAACACGCCAACCCTCTTCAAGCTGGCGGAAGACCTGACCCAGATGGAACTGCAAGTGGACGTGGATGAGGCCGATGTCGGCCAGGTGCGCGAGGGCCAGGAAGCCACCTTCACCGTGGACGCTTATCCCGACCGGACCTTTCCGGCGCGCATCACGCAGGTCCGTTACGGGTCTGAGACGACGGATGGCGTGGTCACCTACAAGACGGTGCTGAACGTGGACAATTCGAGCCTCGCGTTGCGTCCCGGGATGACGGCCACGGCGGTGATCACCGTTAACAAGCGGGAGAACATCTTGTTGGTCCCCAATGCGGCGATACGATTCGTCCCGACGACAAAGACCTCGGTCGGTATCACACGTGGCCGTGGACTGGTGGGCATGCTCTTGCCCGGACCACCGAGAATGACCGACAGCAAAACCCCGGAGCCGGATGCCAAGAAGAAAGAGCAACAGGTCTGGACCGTTCGGGACGGCCAACTGGTCGCGCTTTCCATCACCAAAGGGCTCAGCGATGGCCTTCATACCGAGGTCAGCAGCGGCCAGGTGGAAGCCGGAACGGAGCTGGTGACCGATGAGGTGAGCGCCTCGAAATGAGCGCCAATCAACAACCGGGGCGCGAACATTCCTGTCCGCCTGCGCCACCCAACGCCACCCCGAGCGGCGGACAGGAATGTCCGCGCCCCGAGGCCAAGGGGCCACCGCTGATCGAGCTGCGGGGCGTAACCAAGGTGTATGGCACCGGCAGCGCGGCCATGCAGGCATTGCGGGGCGTGGACTTGCAGATTCGGCGCGGCGAGTTCGTTGCGGTAATGGGCGCTAGCGGATCGGGGAAGAGCACGTGCATGAACATTCTGGGCTGTCTCGATACCCCCACCGCCGGCTCTTATTTCTTTCAGGGGGTCGAAGTCGGGAAGCTGACACGCAACCAGCGGGCGTTGCTGCGCCGGCACTACCTGGGATTTGTCTTTCAGAGTTTCAACCTGCTCAACCGCACCTCGGCCCTCGAGAATGTCGAGTTGCCCTTGATCTATCGCCACACCGGCGCCCAGCGACATCAACAGGCATTGCAGGCACTGAAGCAAGTAGGCCTGACGGGCTGGGAGCACCACACGCCCGGCGAGCTTTCGGGCGGCCAGCAGCAGCGCGTGGCTATCGCGCGCGCGATTGTCAGCCAGCCCGTGGTGCTGCTGGCCGATGAGCCCACCGGCAACCTCGATTCGGCCCGCAGCATCGAGATCATGCAACTCCTGACGTCCCTGAACGTTGACCAGGGCATTACGATTATCATGGTGACGCACGAGCCGGATATGGCCGGCTTCGCCAAGCGCATCGTGCATTTCCGGGATGGGTTGATCGAGAAGGACCACGTGCAAAAGGAGGAGGCGGCATGCTCGCGATGATCGCGAATGCATTGCTGCTGGCGTTGCGGGAACTCCGCCGCAACGTCATGCGTTCGATTCTGACGATGCTGGGTATCATCATCGGCGTCGCCGCCGTGATCATCCTCGTCACGCTGGGCAGCGGGGCGACCCGGAAAGTGACCGAACAAATCGCCAGCCTGGGCAGCAACCTGCTAATGGTCACTCCCGGCAAACGCATGGGCCCCGGCCAGAGCACTGGTGCGGCACCGTTCAAGCTGGCGGATGCCGAGGCCATCGCCCGCGATGTTCCCTCGCTCGCCGCCGTGGCCCCCCTGGCCAACCGTTCCACCACCGCCATCTATGCCAACGAAAACTGGTCCACCACCGTGACCGGCACCACCGATCAGTACTTCACTTTGAGCAACCGGCAGATGCAGGAGGGCCGCGCCTTTACCGCCGGCGAGGTGCGCAGCGGTGCGGCGGTTTGTGTCATCGGCGAGACCGTGCGCGAGAAGCTATTTGGCCGCCATAGCCCCATCGGCAGCCGGATTCGATTGCAGAAGCTCTCTTGCGAAGTCATCGGCCTCATCCGGTCCAAAGGCCAGTCCTCGATGGGCCAGGATCAGGACGATATCATCGTCGTTCCGCTCCGCACCTTCCAGCGCCGGATCGCGGGAAATGATGATGTCAGCATCATTCAGGTTTCGGCCAAGGACGGCGCCTCCACGGACCGGGTCAAACGAGACATCGGACGGCTCATGCGCATCCGTCGTCATCTCTCCTCCAACCAGGAGAACAACTTCAACGTGATGGACATGAAAGAGATCGCCACGATGCTTTCCGGGACCACCCAAATGATGACGATGTTGCTGGGCGCGGTGGCGGCGGTCAGCCTGCTCGTGGGCGGCATCGGCATCATGAACATTATGCTCGTCTCGGTCACCGAGCGGACGCGCGAGATTGGCACCCGCCTGGCCATCGGCGCGCTCGAGCGCGAAGTGCTCCTCCAGTTTCTGGTCGAGGCCGTCGTGCTGTCCTCGTTTGGCGGGCTGATTGGCATTGCCCTGGCCCTGCTCACTTCCGCCTCGCTGGCCGGAGTCTTGCAGGTGCCCTTCGTCTTCAACGCGCCCATCGTGATCATCGGCTTTGTGTTCTCGGCTGCGGTTGGCGTTGTGTTCGGCTACGTGCCGGCACGCAAGGCGGCGCGGTTGGACCCGATTGAGGCGTTGCGGCACGAGTAGGCTGCTCCACGCACTGGCACAAGCCAACACCGGTCGGCGCCCCGGGATTTCGCGTCGCGGAGAATAATTGCCCCACGAGTTCTTTGGTGCTATTGTCCAGCTATCATCATCCGGGAACACCTTGGAGTCTCGCCGCTCCCAATTGAGTGCGGGGTTCACGTTTCCCATTGCCATGCGCGCGTTAGTTGAACTGAAAAGGATAATTCTTTGCCGCAGCCTCGTTGTTTGGCTGCTCATCGGATGGGGCGGAGTCCAGAGCTTGGGCGACGTCGTCTCCATGCCCAGGCGTCTCTTCGGGCTTGGTGACGTGCGAAGTATGGCGGCATCGCCGGATCAACAATTCATGGCCACTGCTGGACAAGGGGGTGCTTTCCTCTGGGATTTGCAGACCGGCGATCTGCTGCATCGCCTGGAAGTGGACTGGTCGGTTACGTCTCTGGCGTTTTCGCCTGATAGTAAAATCCTGCTCGGGGCCGGCGCCGGCACGATTCGATCCTGGAATGTCGAGTCAGGTAAGTCCATCCGCGATTACCCCGGTTCCACCGGAGACATTTTCAGCCTGCAATTCTCTGCCAACGGTCAGACGTTCGTTTCGGTTGCTGGCGAGGGAATCGCCCGCATCTGGTCGGTGGCAACCGGCGCGCAAGTTCACACCCTGCAAATGCCGGGCATTGCTTTCTTCGCCGCAGCGCTTTCGCCCAACGGCCAGTTGCTCGCGACTTTAGACCCGTGGCCCACCAACAATGTTAAGATCTGGGACGTGGCCACGGAAACCCTCCTGCGCTCAATCCCCAAAACCAACTGGGTCGCCGAACACCTCTTGTTCAACCACGACGGACATCTCGTCACCTCTGCTGCGGATCGCAGTGTGGTGCTTTGGAATATTGATTCGGCACAGGAGATTCGGTCGTTTTCAGGAGTTGCCGCGCCGACACTTCTCATCAACGAACTCTGGCTGCCCGACAGTTCGACCCTCGCGGCGGTGGGCAATGACGGTCGTGTCTTTATGTGGAACCTTAACACGGCGGAGAGCCTTCCTGTTATTCCCGGCGACCCGACCATTGCGGCAACTGGAGTGCCCGGTGCATTCCTGGCTCTGATGGCCAACGACGACTATGTCCCGCGCCTTCGTGAATATCCGTCGGGTAATGTCCTGCGCACTTTTCCCGGCCACACCACCTCGACTCATAACGCCGTAGCGTTCTCGCCCGACGGTCAATATGTCGTGAGCGGCGGCACGGAAGCAGCCACGCGACTTTGGCATCGGCAAACCGGCGTGCCCGTCCGCAATTTCGTTGGTTCGGGCGCTGGCACCATGAGCGCCGCGTTTTCTGCCGATGGTTCCAACATTCTCACAACCGTTGGCCTGCCGAATCCCGCAGCGCGCCTTTGGAAAGCCGAATCCGGCGAACTCGTGCGCGAGTTCGGGTGGTCGGGGAGCTGGCCGATGTCCGCGGCTTTTTCCAAAGACGGGACCAGAATCGCCGCCGGTGCGCAGGACGAACGCGTCCGCATTTTTAACACGGCCACCGGCGCGCTGCTCCGCACGCTGTCTGGATCAGGATGGATGAGAACCGTGGCCTTTTCGCCCAACGAGCCATTGCTGGCCTGTGGCTCTTCCGATTCCAACGCCCGATTGTTCAACCATGAAACCGGTCAACTCCTGCAAACTTCCTTCGCCAGCGCCGGGGCCGTGGTTGCCGTTGCGTTCTCGCCTAATGGCGGCACGCTTCTCGTCGCCTGGAACGACGGTTTGATTCGTCTATTCGATCCCGTCACCTTCGCGCTTCAACGTGAATTCCTTACCGCCGCTGCTTTTCTAGAATCCGCGGCCTACTCTCCCGACGGGCAGTTCATTCTCACCGGCGAAGGCTGGCCATTGTTCACCGCAACCTTTTGGGATGCGCAAACCGCCGAACCACTCCGAACCTTCACCGGCCACAAATGGGCCGTCAGCGCCGTCGCTTTCAGTTCCACTGGCGCCAGCATTCTCACCGCGGGCGAACGGGTCCGCGAATGGTCCGTGGCGGACTTGGCGGCGCGGTTGCGCATTCGGGAACTTCCCGATCACATTCAACTCACGTGGTCGCTTGGCCAACTTCAGCACGCCACAGCACTCAATGGCCCGTGGCAAAACGTCACAAACGCAACCAGCCCTTTGAACCTTGCCCCAGGCAATCCAACTGGTTTCTACCGTGTCAGCGCCGGCTCGTTGAAATGATGATTGATAGGAAGCCGTTGTTGTGAAATGGGCGGCCATGTCGGCAGTGCGCCGACTATTCCGGTTTGGAAGACCGGCGTGGATCTCTCAATACCTATCCTCGCAGGAACTTGCAGCAGCCGAGGTAACGAGGCTCATTCTTAGACTTCGCCGCTGAATCCGAATCAGAGCCTCGTTACCTCGGCGGCTACGCTGGAAAGGGAGTCCCGTGCTGGAATTGCACCAGCCTTTGCGGCTTTGCGGACCGTCGCCTGAATTGCTCGGCCAACGGGACAAAAAGCTGGTCGGCGACAACGGTCGCCTCTAGTCTCGTCACGAACGTTTATGGACAAACCAGACACTGTCACCGTGACCGTTACGCGTCGGGATGAGGTTGACGCCGATAACGTAGATGTTCACGTAACCGTCAAGGGCACATCGCTGATCACTGGATCGGCTGCGCTTAGGAAGGCCAAAGAGGTACGCCAACTAGTCAGCGCGTTGGCTGAAATCGGCATTAAGGAGCAGGAAGTCGCGTTGAAGAGCATCCATGCGGAGAGTTCAAGCGGAATCCTCGGCAAGTCCACTTCAGCCGCGTATCAGCTTTGCATCAAATGCAGCGATCTCGAGCTCCTGGCTGACATTCTTGGAGTGGTTACCTCTCAGAAGAACGGCAAGCTGGATTTCTTGGTCTGGCGCTACCCGGATGACAAGAATGTCAAGCGTGAATGGTTGCAGTCCTGCCTGGGGGAAGCCAAGGAAAAGGCTGGAGCCATTGCAGCGACTCTCGGGCTTCAATTGCTCGGAGTGCACACCCTGTCAGAAAGGTGGCATGATTCGGAGCAAGGCAATCGAACGGCTATGAGCGACGCGCCAGCAGGAGGGTTCATGCTAAAGGCCGTGGCTCGCGCCGAGCGGATTGACCTTGGCTTTCCTCTTTCCCATTCGAAATGGGTCGAACTGCAGTTGGAAACGCAGTTTCGAGTTTCTGAATTCAAGGCCTGACATACTAAACCACGATGTGGCGAGCGGATGGTTTCCCATCCGCTCGCGTGAGATCAAGCTTCGTCCGGTGCTTCACTGCCCGAGCTAGACTTGCCGTCTTTCAACGGAACAAAACCACCCGGCAGGCCCAGCACCAGCGTGTTGCCTGCGGTCTGCGCCTGGCCAGACCTCAGCGCCGCCGTCTTCGTGGCAGTCACTGGCTGGCCTTCTTCATTGGCTCCTTCTTAGTACTGGTCCGAGGCCTTTCGCGCCGTTCCTTCGCCCTCCCAAAGGCCATCGCTAACAGGCCATCAACCTCTGCGTTGTCAATCAGGCCGAATTCCTTCAGCACTGACACTTCGACTGGGCGGCCAGCCAATTCCTTCACCGGAAGGAACTCGTTAATCGCTTGCAGGACTCGGACATAATCCTCTTCTTCCATGTCGTCTTCGAGGAAGAAGGTCCGAGTCTTCCAACCTGTCGAGGCATCCTCGGCGACGAATGGTCCGGCGGGACGGACATGGAGCCTCGCGTCCTCGCGAATGAGTCGCGTGTCGCCGAGCAACCACACGAGCAGGGTCGCGCCCTGGAGGCTAGACCGGGCATGGGTGACGAGGCGCGTCTGGGGCGATGGCTTGAGGATCATCGAGCGCATCAGGAGCGCCGAATCCGGCGGGATTTCGCCAGAGCCGACGAAATCAATCTGAAGCCGCGCAGGCTACTTGTCCTGCGAATCGAACTGGGCGAGGTATTCGTCCGGTGCCAAGACCGCAATCTCGCTGGCGGAGTAATCGGTTTTGTTCCGAGTGACAATTGCGCTGAGGCTCCCTTCCGCCTTGGCGGCGAAATGCTGAACTGCATCCTCAAAATCCTTGAAACTCGAAGCAAGGGCGGCCTGGATTTCTGTCTCGGTCACGGCCGACACGCGAACCAGCGACTTCAATTTTCCGAGCAGGGCCAGCGCGTCACCGTGCCCGTTGAGCTTTCGCAGCAGATAGTAGAGATTGCTGAATGAGAGGGCGGAAACGCAGAGAGTGAGCCGGCCTGTCTCTGCCAGAGCCAGCAGCCGGTGAGCATGTTCGGCGAACGGCTGGCGGTCGGCCAGATGGTCCAGAACCACATCGGTGTCCAGGAAGATCTTATCCCTGGAGGCCATGCTTCTTTTGCAATTCCTCCGTCAACGTCGCGCGTCCGTCGAAATCGGATGGAAGCTTCACCGCGCCGCGCAACGCATCGGTGGTTGGTGTCTTGCCCGCCCGGCTCTCCTGCCAATTGCGAGCCATCACCCTCAACTGGCGAGCCACCACCTCGGGCAGAGTGGTGTGGCGCGCCCGCGCTTCCTGCTCCGCCAGGTGCAGAATCTCCGAATCCAGATTGACCGTCAATGTCGCGCTCATGTCAGAGAACCTACCGCCTTCATCCCCGCCCGACAAGCCTGCGTAAGTGCTTCAGTTGCCAAACGATCCTGACCGTTTGCCTTGCGCTTGACCGTTGCGCTCACCCAAGCCGTCTCCGCCGGACAGAATCCAGCGGAAGACGGCTTCGTGCTCAGCCGGAGGAGTCGAAAAGCGACTTTTCCTGAGCAACTACCGCGGTAGCGCTTGCGCCGCCTCGCTGCGGATTCCGGGACCCCGGAGCAGCTCATTCCCACATGCCTAAGCTGGTCGGTCGGTCGCCCATTTCTTGATCTCTGTAATCTTGTCGAATAGGAAAATCGCCACGATCTCCTCCAAGTCTCTAGGCTGCCGAGTGCCAGGCTCGCTGCTGAAGCACTCCTTCAAAAACTCAATGGCAGAGGCAACCAGTTCCAGTTCGTGCCAGAGATCGAATCCCTGCTTATCAACGTCGAACTCGCGAAGCACGTGCCAAGCCTTCTTCACCTTCTGCTCGTAGAACTCCAAGCCCCAGGTCGCGGCATGGCCGTGGCGCCCGTTCAAACCGCCGACGATTTCCTTTCGTGCCAGTCCGTCATGCTCCGCGAAGATTCCGGAGAATTGTGCGTGGAATTGTTCGAGATTATCTCTGTCCATATTCACTCCGCTGCCCAGTTAGCTTCTCCGCTGTCCTCCATATCGGCGATTGCCAAGGCGCTGACCGCTAAGTAATCACGCAGCTCTCCACCGATGCTTGCACGGTTCTCATCAACGGCTCTTTCCCGAGGATACGCAGTGCTCCCATAGCCCGCTTTTCTCAGGGCCCACTCTCCTAAGACCTGAACATCTATCAGCCCGCTGGAGTTCTTCATCTCAATGAGCAGCTGTCCCAACTCAAAAAAGACCTGGTAGCCCGTGAAAAATCCAAGCGCACAGAACTCATTTGGAAGGGCCCTGTGAACTGACATTCGATCGCTCTCGTCTGTCTTTGTAAGACCGTTGCTCATGATTGCATACGTGCCGATAGCGCAGAAAACCTCCATCCAGGCAAAGGTTCCATCGCGAAGCGCGGCCCTTGTGATGGCCAAGCTCTCCCTGCTCCGAGCGCCGATTGCCATAGCAATCGCGGTTTTCGCCACGCCCCGTGCTAGGTCGTTTTGCGGCACGCTGAAAGGCCACACCTGATCGGGGTCAATTTGCTCATGTTCCGGCCTAAAGATTGAACTGAACGCGCGTGACGACAGGTTCAACACTCCATTCCGTCCAGACCGGAAAAGTGCTTCGTTTGCATCGCGCTCACGAATCGGGTTCATCTTCAGTGCCAAAAGATATACTTGGCCCCCGTACGGAAGCTTGAACTCGATTTTACCAGGACCTAGGATTCCGCGCTTGTGGTGCCATTTCTCCCTGCCGATGTAAACGTAGTTTCCCGGCAGAGTGCAGATGACCAGATGCCCCCCATCCGCCAATCCCCATTGTACGAATTCAGTATTAATGAACCCGTAGTACCAAATGCAACTTTCGATCTCGGTCATAAGAAGAGACGCTTGGCTGCGGGTGAAAAAGTCCTCGTGTTGCTGAAGGCTAAACTAATGGCGCGCAGTTGACGGTGATTTCGTCGCTGAATTGGTTGACTTCCTGGCCGCCAACGACGAAGACGGCTCTGTATTCGCGCGCTTCGGGTTTGCCGGCGACGAGCATGGGGCGGTTGTCCACGTGGAGCGGCACGGTGTCGCGGGCGAGGAATTTGAATTCGCCATCGCCGTCGCGCGGGCGGTAGATGTCTGCGCGCTCGCTGTTGGGCGGGTTGGCCTCTATCGGGACGTCCACATTCATCGCGTGGGGGCTAACCTATGGCGGGCACCCGGGATGTCAACAGGGTTCTGTAAACTTCTTCGGGGCCGGGACGCGTCTTGCCCGGGGGATGAAATACCGGGGTTGACTTTCGGCGCAGGACCCGCTTATCAAGGCAGGCATGAAGATTCGTGATGTGCCGCAAGCCGGAAGCGTCGGTGATACTGTCACCTACCAAAGCCGTTATGGACTCATCCGCCGCCGGAAGGTCATCCCGCGCGACCCGCGCACCGCCCCGCAAATTGACTGCCGGATCGCCTTCCAGAAAGCCCGCCAGTTCTGGGGCACCCTCACCGACGAGCAGTACCTCGCCTGGAACACCTTGGCCCGCAACCGCCAGACCCACCCAGTCCTCGGCGAGTCCGGTGTCCTGTCGGGCTACGAACTGGCCGTCCAGATCAACACGCATCTGGCCACGTTCGGTTTGCCCATGACGCCAAACCCCAGCCCGGTCCCCATCTTCCCGGATAACCCGGTATCGGGGCTCAGTATTACCGGGACCGGCGATGACGTCTCGCTCAAACTGGTGCTTTCGGCCCAACCAGTCCAGTTCATCGTGGTCCTCGGCGCCAGGGCCCAGAGCCCCGGCGTCTCCTATGTGGACCACTACAAGATCCTGGGCCTGCTTCCCGAGCCGGAAGGCGGCCTGAGCGACATCACCGAGCTCTACCTTGCCAAGTTCAAGCTGCTGCCCGCCGGCAAGCGCGTCTTTATCCGAACCGTGCAGCAAATTAACGGCTGGCGCGACCTGCCCAAAACCATCTCCGTCCGCATCCCCGTCGAGTAGGCCGAGCACCTCGGCAAGCCGACGCCAGCCCTGCAGTTTCCAGCCTCTCCCCTCGATTTGCACGCCATGCCCGTGCCATATCCTACAGTAAACCCCTTCTATACCCCCTGTATTCCCCCTCTAAACCCCTTCTATTGCAATAGAGGGGCAATACTGGGGGTATAGAGGGGGTTTACTGGGGGATTAGTCGGGGATAAGCCGATAGGCTGGATAGACCCCGGTGCGGCTCGCGGGCAGTGCGAGGGCTTATGAGGTGCGCAAGTGCCTTGGGGATAGATTGTTGCGACTGGCAACACAGGAGCTGGCAACCCAGCCTTACTCCGGCTGGGGCGGGAGCTGGACCCGCGCGGTAGGTTTGATGGGGTTTTCTAGAGTTTCAACCAGCGTTTGAGCGCGGCTTCCACTTGGCTAATGACCCGAGCATCAAACTTTCCAGGAGCTTGGCGGACGAACTCGGTGAACTTCACCGGCTGGATGCTCTGGGCGTTGATGTAGCTTTGTTCTCGCAACCACGGCACCCGGGGCAATGCCACCTCGTAAGGTGTGTCTTCAAATTGTTTGGTGATCAAAACCACGCTGGCCAGCGCGAGTCGGGCATCGGTTTGAGCCGCCAGCACGAGCGCATAACGCAGCTTACCAATCATGCCCAAGTCAACGAACCAGACTTCGCCAGGTTGTGGGACGGTTCTCATGCTTAGAACTCATCAGCCAGCTTGTTGCGGCGGGCGGCAGGGCTCAACACTTCATCTTCCGGGCTGTCTGCTTGGACAGGGAACGGGATTGCCCGGCGCTTAATGATCTGTTTGTAAAAAAGTTCCAATGCGGCCCGTGGTTTCAGTCCAATCTCCTCCAAGACGGCTTCAGCCTGGCGTTTCAGTTCGGGGTCAATCCGGCTTTTGGCTATAGCGCTCATGTACCCAATGTGGACCAATCGTGGCCTTCCGTCAACTTTCTGCGCGACGGTTCGCCCGCCTGATGCTGGGAATAAGCAATCATCTTCGGGCCATCTAAATCGAAATGGTCAGGAAGCCGGGATTTGCACCCGGACCGTCTCCTTCACAGGGAGAGATGCTGCTTGTTGCACCACGATCCTGAGAAATGGTGCCCCCACGTGGACTCGCACCACGAGCCTCCTGCTTCGCGGGCAGGCGTGCACATTCTCTTACACCTTGGGGGCCTTCGGAATGCAGAATGAAGAATGAAGAGTGCAGAATTACCCAAGCCGCGAACCTTCATTCTCCAATCTGCATTCTGCATTCTGCATTTGTGGTGTCCGTGGTCGGACTCGCACCGACCAGGCCCGGCTTGAAGGGCCGGCCGCTCGAGCTGCTTTGCATTCACGGACGGGAGAGTGACGCGTGGCGAGTGGCGGGTGACTGGACGCTGATTACACGTCACGCGTCACCCGTCACATGTTGGCACGCGTCTTGTAAGTGAGCAGCGGGCGGAAGGTCGCGATGACCGAGACGAGCCCGGCATCCACGAGATTCTGAATCACTGCTTCAATGTTTTTGTAGGCGGCAGGCGCCTCTTCGTAGAGCAGGTCGCGCTCTCCGCAGATCACGCGGCTGCCCAGCGAAGTCTGCACGAGCTGCTCCTTTCCGAACCGCTCGCGCATGCGCAGACGCGCCTCGCTTCGGGCCCACTTGCGGCCGGCACCGTGCGCCAGCGACCAGGCTCGGCTTTCGCCGTCCCCGAGCGGCTTGACCAGGTAGCTCAGCGAGCCACGCGAACCTGGGATCATCACGGCTTCGTCTTCAGCGGCGACCGCTCCCTTGCGGTGAACGTAGGACAGGCGTCCCGCCTGTCTCCACTCACCCGAAGAGTCGCATTGAGGAGAGACAGGCGAGACGCCTGTCCTACGCTCAATACTGTTGTGGCAGCCGTCCCAGAGCAGGTCAGCTTCGGCTCCGAGCGCCTGAGCGAAACGCTTGGCCAGGAGCTTGCGGTTGACTTTGGCCCAGCGCACCGCCAGGTCATGGCCCTCCAGGTAGGCGGCAGCCGCAAACGACTCGGCATCCGAACCGCTGGCTTGGTGCTCGGCGACGTAGGCTCGCAGGACGGATTCACCCAGCCCGCGCGAACCGCTGTGGACCAGCACAACCAGTTGCTGCTTGCCCAGGCCGAGCTTCCTGAACTCACGAGCGTCCAGGACTTCCTCAACCGCCTGCAGTTCAGCGAAGTGGTTTCCACCTCCGAGCGTGCCCAGAGCCTTATCGTGCTCGGTGGACTCAAGTTCCTCTTCGGCGAGCACTTCAGCGACTTCGTCAGTCCAGACGTGCTCGAGGTCGAAAGGAATCTGTGCCCAGCGGTCGAGCTTCGCGTCACGGCGGACGAGGTCGGTCTGGAACAGCGCCATACCGCAGCCGATGTCCCCGCCAATAAGGCAAGGGTAAATGAGCTCTTCGGTTACGAACGCCGCACCGACCGCGCTGCCTTTGGCCGGGTGCAGATCCGGGAAACCCACTGCCAGGCGCATACCATCCAGCTTGGAGGTTGCATACAACTGGCGGAGGGCCTCGCCCTCAATCCAGCTATTGGCAGAAGCGAAAAGGCGCACCTTGGTTTCGATCACAGTATTCATGCTTCCTTTCTTGTCAGGCGAGTGCTCTGCGATTGAGCTACAGGACGGAAATCGGCTCGAGCGGCGCACCTTGGCGACGCCGCTCGAGGTTTTGTTTTTGATTAGTCCAGGAAGGCCACGTTGGCCATCGTGCGGCTCTGGGTTTCCGTGTTCATCAGGACACGGTGCCAGAACGGCAGGGTGATGGTGGCATGGTCGGCATGGCTCACCGCGCCACGGGCAAAAACGCCCATGTTGCGGCGCATCACACGCCAGCGCCAATGCGCAGCGCTCGGATTGGTCTTGAGCAGGCGCTTGTATCCGGCCGGCGAGAGGCCGTTCGGATGCTCGGCGCATACGTAAACGGTTTCACCACCGGTGCGTAAGAGCTGCTCGACCATGTGAGGTTTTCCAGCCCCACGGCGAAGCGGTTCATGGTGCAAGACCAGCTTGTCCTCCACTGCCAGCGAAGGCTCCGGAATGAAGAACCATTCGCCCTGGCGGCGAAAGGCCCGGTTCTTCCGAGCATAGCGCTTGTTGGTGGAGACTCGATTGCTGGCTAATGCCTGGCGCACCGGCGCCGGCTGCAGCGCATCCATGGCCTGATGGACCGAAGATGCACCGCCGGGCACAGCGGCAACGAACCATTCACGCTCGTCATGCCCGCAGAGGAAGCGGTCCAACTGCGGCTTGTCACCGGGCTTGCGAACGAACAGCAGCAAGTGACGCTGCTTGGGCTCGTTTTGCATGACGGTGACCTCGAGCGCATCGCTCAGGTGCGTGGGAACGCGGAGTTCAAAGAACTCGCCCTTGCCATCGCGCTGGATATCGAGGGAGTAATCCTCAGGACTAATCCACGAGCGATCTCCCTGCGTCCAGCGGGAAGGAATCTCACGCACCTTGATCCGAGCGCCCATTTGGGCAAACCCGGTTTCAATTGATTGCGTATTCATATATTAGACTTTGAAGACCGGCCCGCGCAGGACGCACAACGGGTGCGGCCTTCTGTGCCGGTCGGATTCGAATAACCCGATTTGGTTTGTGGCTCTTGCGAAAGAGCAACTGACTGCGGTAACGGATGGATACTTTCATAACGGCTCCTTTCGTTTGGTTAATACGGGCGGCACGTGAACGGCTCACAGGCGCCAGTAAATGTGACATTCCCGAGGACGGGGATCGTCCTGGAAGCGGATCGGAACGTGCCTTGCTATCGGCACCATGGGAAGAATCTGGCGATCCTTCATGCGGCGGTTCCTGGTTCGCTGCGGAGCGGGCTTCTGCCATTTGTTCCGCAGCCATTGTGGCAGGTACTGGATTATGGTCATGTTGGTCTCCTGGGGTTGAGGGTTTAACGATGGCGGAAGGCGTGGGTAGCGCGCCCACCACCGTAGGAACGGACCCTGTTTTCGAGACAGGTGCAGCCAGTGGTCAGAGCGGCAGGACTTGCACCTGCGGTCCCTCGGTCCCAAGCCGAGCGTGTTGCCCCTACACTACGCGCTGATGGCGGACCCGAAGGGAGTTGCACCCTCAGCCCTCCCGCAGACAACGGGGCGCTCTGCTGATTGAGCTACGAGTCCGAAATGGTGGGAGGTGCTGGTAATGCTCCAGTCGTCACTTCCGACAGTTGTTTGCGACACCGGTTTTACAGACCGGCAGCCGGAACACCTCCCAAATTGGTAGCGGGGGTGGGAGTCGCACCCACGGAGGCAGAGCTTATGAGGCTCGCCTGAATCTCATTCTCCCCGCAATAAATCTGGCAGAACTCGAATTGGGATTCTACGCTCCCAATCTGAAAATGCGCACATTGGCCATCGGAGATATTCATGGGTGCAATGTGGCTCTGACGACTCTCTTGGAACAGGTCGCGCCACAATCCGACGACCGGATCGTTTTCCTCGGTGACTATATCGACCGCGGGCCCGCATCACGAGAGGTGGTCGAAGTACTATTGGGACTGACTAGCAGATGTGCGCCTGTTTTTCTGCGGGGAAACCATGAGGTCATGATCCTTGATGCGCGCGAGGATGCTCTCAAGGCGAATATTTGGCAGAGTTACGGAGGCTTCGAAGCCCTCATTTCGTACCGCGCAGAATACAACCAGAAATGGGCCGCGATCATCCCGAATTCCCACTGGAGGTTCTTCGAGCGCACTGCACGACACTTCGAGACTGAAGACCACATTTTCGTTCACGCGTGTCTGCACGCCGAAGCTGACATGGACGAACAACCTGATTGGCTGTTGTACTGGGAATCGTTGGATCGTCTGAAACCTCATAAATCGGGTAAGCGCATAGTATGTGGCCATTCGCCTCAAAGATCCGGCCAAATCCTGGATCTTGGTTTCGCTTTGTGCATTGATACCGGCGCCGTCAACGGCGGCTGGCTGACGTGCCTAGACGTCACCAGTGGCAATTGGTGGCAATCGAATGAGAAGGGCGAGACGAGACTAGGGTCAATTGCCAGACAACCTTGGAATGGTGGAGTCGGCGGGTAACGCTCCCGCATGAGCTTGCGTGCAGGGCAAGTGCATTCCTTGTCTGCCACGACCCCGATGTAAAAGTCTGAAATCCGAAATCCGAGGTCCGAATGGGCCTCAAGTCTTGGCGTAATCGTGCAAGATTGGCAGGCTGCCTCGGTGCCGCCCCGAGTCAGCGGAGTTTTGGAGACTCTGCCGCGTGCTGACGCGCAGCCTCGCGCACAAGCGATCGTCAAATCGCCAATCGTAAATCGTAAATGGGATGGTGCGGCTGCCGGGAAACGCACCCGGACGTCCTCCCTGGCAAGAAGGCATTCTCGCTGTTAAATCACAGCCGCATGGAAAGTAAAAGGGCCGGAAGCGTTTTGTCTCACACTCCCGGCCCGCGCCATTTCAACAAAGAACAAACACCGCTTGCTATCTTGCGATACCAACCCACGGTTTCACGGTGGTTCTTTCGGTGTTTAGGGGCACACCTCCTGCGAAGCCCTTAGATTGTAAAATCCGGCTTAAATCATCCGGCGCGCATCTTTGGCGACCGGCCCTGATCCGGGCCGGCGGAGAACCTCGGCTCTCCCGCGCCGCTTTATGTTTTCTGCCTGGTGGCATCGTCTAGATGCCGTCTTCGTTTCGTATCACAGTGCTATGCCTTTCGTTCTTAGGTTTGCTTCAGTCTCGCATGGGCAATAAAAAACCCTGCTTCCATCGCGGTAAGCAGGGTTGGAAATCCTATGGATCCTATGATCGCATCACCTGCTTACCCAAAGTCTATCGGGGTTGCTATACCCGGCCCGATGTGGTCTCAGGCCTGACGATAGACTCCGGCTGAACATCCAGCCGGCGACGGGCCGCTCACGACGTGTCGCTCTTGCGAGCGGCCTCGCCGGCCCTATCGTCGCTAAAATGTTCATACAGGTTTTCATTGAATGTGCGCACACGCTACCACATGCATGCTAATGTTGTCCACTTATATCTTTAGGGCATGGAATATCTTAAATTCAAATATCTGGATTGGTTGATGGGTGGGCACATGGAACTTCACGCCTCAGCCTCCTATTCCTCGGCCTGACCCCAATTGCTTGTGCTAACGTGGAAAATCGGGCCTTAACCGCGGCAGACACCTCCCGCTTGAGCGTCTGCACCAGGCAGGCTTGAGCGGCAAGCCTCCTTGCAGCATCGGTTCGAAGGTCCGCGATTGAGTATGCGCTCCGCTTCTGTTCCCTTCGCTTCCTGGGGCCTTCCGACGCGGCAGGTCCAGCCTGACCGCCCAGGCGCCGGTTCAAGGCGTTCTGCAGGACATCAACCGTCTTCTGATATCCGCGACGGGACGTAATTGCTCTGGTGTTCGCGGTTGCCCTTGCATCTCCGGCGAGCGACATTTGTGGCAGTTTGGTGGACGCGTTATGCCACAATTTGGTGAATATGAGACAATCGAGCAGATTTCGGTCGTAGAGGAGCCTGGGCTCGTAGCGACCGTCTGGAAGGCGCGGAAAGTCGGGCCAGCGGATGGCCGGCTATACTCCGTAAAATGCTATTGGCCGCGGCGGGATCGGATAACGACCGGCCAGCCGGATGAGGCGCTCCAGCGTGATCGCGCTCTGAATTTCCTCGAGGGCATCAAGCAGTTCAAGAAAGCCCAACACGAGGCAGGCGGCATAGCACCGGTCCACGCCTTGGGACTGACCCCTGAGGGGGCATGGTTTGTCACTGATTATTACGAGCGCGGCACGCTCAAGGAGTATATTGATCGGAAGGGCGAGATAGACAGTTCAACTCTGCGACACGTCGTTTACAGCATAGTTGTCGGCTGCCTGGCATTGAAGCGGTCCCGCGGGGGCAAGTCGCACGGCAACCTGAAACCCAGCAATGTCCTGCTGGCCGGAAAGCCGCATCCGTTGAAGAAGACGCCTCTCCATCTCACTGATCCTCACCCGGCGCCGCTCCAGTTGGCTAACCTTGACACCGACGACCGGCGGACTCGTGGCGAGTTGCTTCACAAAGCCGTGGAGCTTCAAGACCTGCGATCGGTCGGCGAGCTGATTCTTCAGTTGGTGGAAGGCAGGCTTCTTTCCAACACGTTCGAATACAATTACCCGGTCACTCGCTCAATCAAGTGGGATGCCCTGGGCAGAGCCGGAGAGACGTGGCGGGGTCTCTGCAATCGTCTGCTCGATCCAAGTTTGTCGGTCGAACAGGAGAGTCTGGAGAACCTGGAACGGGAGTTACGACCGAGTGCACTGACCAAGAAGATGCCGATGATCCTGGCATCTTTCGGGGCGGCACTCCTGGTTGGGATCGCTTCCTATATGGGGGCGGCCGCATTCGGCCGGGCGCTCAAGGGGAGTCGAAGCCGGCACGAGCAGGCGAAGCAAATACCATCCAGTACCCAGACGCGGTCGCAGGCCATTCTGCAGGAGGACAAGAAGGAGGCGAGCTTCCGAACGGCCACCAATGCGGCATGGGCGGCATGGGAGCGGAGAGATTATGCGGCAGTGACCAACCAGGCAGGCATCGCGTTAAGGCTCAAGCCTGGGGACAGAGTGGCAAACGATCTGATGGTCCGAGGGCAAGAAGGGATCAAGACGGGTGTGGCGGCGGCTGCGTTGGAGCAGAATTATCAGGCGGCGACCAATGCGGCGTGGGCGGCATGGGAGCGGAGAGATTATGCGGCAGTGACCAACCAGGCAGGCATCG
>CAZVFC010000003.1:294694-298355 GCA_964625855.1 uncultured Verrucomicrobiota bacterium
CGTTAAGGCTCAAGCCTGGGGACAGAGTGGCAAACGATCTGATGGTCCAGGGACTAGAGAAGATGCGGCCCGCAGAGGCGGCGAGCGATCTGCTGGGTCGGGCTCACGAGGGCAACAAGCCCCCGATGGCGACTCAGGGTTACGAGCTCGACCGGTTCAAGTCCATCCAACTGCTTAGCGAGTTGACCGGCAAGAAGGTGTACCCGAAGGATTCTTCTGGCTTCTTTGGGAGTGTTGGCAAGTTGGAGGACGTGGCGCTAGACTTTTCAAAGGGCAAGTTGGTTCTCGGATTGGTCTCGTCGGGCTCGGACCGATTGGCAACTCTCGTGCCGTCCGCCACCTTTACGACAGCCTCCAAACTTCAAAACCGAATTGACGTGGACAAAAAGCACTATGCCGACGAGAAAGCACCGCGTGTTGCCAGGGCAAACTGGCCTCGGGGTGTTGATCGTTCAGACCTTGAGAAGGCATTTCGTTATTTTGGGCAGGACGTATCCAACGTAGGAGTCGAGCCGGCAGCGCTTGCCTCAGGAATGAACTCGAAAGGCATGAGCCTGGTGGACCGAGATAGTCAACTGCTGGGTGGATTGGAGGATCTGATTGTGGATCTTCCAAAGGGGGAGGTGACTTTGCTGGTCATCAAACCTGCGGTTGGCCCTGATCCCCAGCGCTATTTGTATGTGCTCCCGCCTTTCTCGGTCTGGTTTGATACGAATGGCCAGTCGTTGGTGCTCAAAGGCAACCTGGAAGTCTTCCTCAAGGGTGACATGGGCCGCGTCGAGAAGGCGTATCCAGTGGCCCTGACTGATCCGAAGCGGGCGTCCAGCGTGTACCGGTACTACCATCAAGCGCTGGCCGAAGCGACGCAGCCAACCAAGAGCCGCTAGCGCCTGGCACTCATCCAACTCACCGGGGTGCTGATCTTGGCGAGGCAGCCACGCCCGACTTTACGGCCAATTTTGCGGCTTGTCTTTGCCAACCAGACTGGTATAAGCGTACACATGAACCAAGAGCCCAACAAAGCCCTGACTCTGCAAGAACTTCCGGAGTTGCGCCGCAAGACCGAGGCCGTCTCCCGGTTCCTCCAGCAACAGATTGCCGCGCACCTGGAGACTCTGCGACCGTTGTTTGCGCCCGAGCGCCTCTTTGGCAGGTACGCCGGCGGCAAGGCCGAAGTGCCGGGTGCGGAACGTGCCCTCGCCGAGTTGCAGCAACGCTACCAGCCTTTCACCAGCAAGCCCTATGACTTGCCATCGGACCTGGACACCCATTGGCTGACGCTGGTGGGCAACGCGTTGGAAATCCACCCCTGGGAATATGTGCACCAGGCCCAGGGCAAGGCCGTCACGATGTCGTCGCCGGTGCGCTGGGTGGCGAATTACCGGGCCAACTACAGTCTCGCCCAGGTCAAGCAGGTGCTGGCGGGCAAAGAGACGATTCGTCACGATTACCTGCGCCAGTTCGTGGTGAATGCGCTGGTGCTCCAGCTTGTGCTCAGCCGCGACCCGGGCCTCGCCCGGCTCTTCCAGGACCTGCGCTACGAGCTGAAGACCGAGACGCTGCCCGAGCTCAAGGGTTTGCCGGTCGTCACAATCACTTCGTGCCTCACCTCCTTCCAGCCGGGTGATGATTTGATCAGCGCTGCGACGGCGTTCTCGGGGGTGTCGGCGTTCATCGAGCTGATTGACCTGGACTCGCTGCGAGCGCCCAAAGACCTATTGGCTGAGAAACTGGCCGCGTTGACGCGTTAGCGTGGCGCAAGAGGCCGGGCCTCTCCAGGGGCAGCAACCGGTTGATCCGTTTCGTCACGCGCGGTGCGGAGGGTCCGGCATGGTTTCGCCAGAAAGTGGATTGCGCCAGGCGCGATCAGCAACTAGGGTAATACCAGCTCGGAGCACGAGTCTATACGGCGGCAGCGCACGCTTTTCACGTCTCATATGAACCCGTCATCCTCGTCCGGTCGGATGGAGTTTGAATTCCGCTCCAAACCATCGTCGGCGTCGGCCAGGCGAACCACGGCCGGTGAAGCCTGTCGCATCGTGGTGCTGGCCGATTTGGGCGGGCGCATGAACCGTGGCCTGCGCGAGCCGATTTCTGCGCGCCGCCTCCAGCCCGTAGATTGCGATAGCGCCGAGCGCTTGTTTGCCCGGCTTGGCGCATCGCTGAGTCTGCCGTTAGCCTGCGCGCCGGGGGGACGGGTTGCCATTGGCTTTGAGTCCCTCGACGATTTCCATCCCGACCGGCTGCTCAAGCGCATCGCGCCCTTGGCTGAACTTATGGGGTCGTTGCAGATGCTGAAGACTCCCTCGACCGCGGCCTCAGGTGTTCAGGAACTGCAACGGCAGCTCGGCGCGGGTGTAGTCTCGTCCGCGTCCCCCGCTCCAGCCCCGGCCAAAACCGAAGGCGCAGAGGAAACGCTGGCCCGCCTGCTCGGCACCAGGCCGAAGGCCACGCCGGCCCCGCAGTCGCAAGCCACTGGCGGGCCGGACGTGAAGGCCTTGATCAAAAACCTGGTAGGGGACACGAACAGCGGCCCCCCACCGCCGGCTGGCCTGGCCGGATGGAAGTCAGCCGCGGAGGTGGAGCTGTCTGCGCGTCTGCGAGCGGTTCTGCATCACCCGGATTTTCAGGTCGTGGAGGCGGCGGGGCGGGGGGTTGACTTCTTGCTGCGGCGTTGTCCGGACGAGGAGCGCGTGAAGCTATGGGTGCTGGACGCGTCTGCCGAGGAACTGGCTGCCGACCTGTGTGGCCTCGAGCGCGTGCTCCGCGACCGGACCAGGTCGGTGCTGGTGGGCAACTATACGTTCGGCCGGGCCAAGGCAGACCTCGACCTGCTGGCCGCACTGGCCCGGCTCTGCGCCGCGTCGAACACCACGTTCCTCGCCGGTGCCGCGCCGCAGCTCGCCCGCTGCGACGGTTTCGCGCAGCACCCCGACCCGGACGACTGGGACTTCGCGCCGCCCGTCGAAGTCGTTGAAGCTTGGGCGGCCTTGCGCGCCGCGCCCGAGGCGGCGCACATCGGGCTGGCCCTGCCCCGTTTCATATTGCGCCAACCGTATGGCGCCGCGGGCGACGCCATCGAGTCCTTCGCCTTCGAGGAATTGCTGCCTCCCTTCGAGCACGAGACGTTTCTTTGGGGCAATAGCGCGTTTCTCTGCGCCCAGGTCCTGGCCGAAGCGATCCCGGCGGAAGACGAGGATACCTTGGATTGCCTTCCTGCGCAGGTCGAGGGATTACCGGTGTGCCGAGTCAGGGGGGACAACGAAAGCGAGACGAAACCCTGCGCCGAAGCCTGGCTGGCGGAGCGGGCCATCCAGCGGCTGATGACACACGGATTGATTCCCGCGCAATCCTGGGAAGGCCGCGATGCCGTGCGGCTCCCGGTCCTCCAGTCGGTCGCCGGGAAGCCGCTGTGACGGGTGCCGAAGGTGCCCTGGCGAATCTTAAGCGGGCGCAAATGGCGTGCCATTCTGCATGGCATCGCGAATACGTTCGTCCCAGCGACTTTGGACCTGTCGGTTCCGGCTGTGGTCGGTCTCGGTGTCGTAGCTGTCCGTCCACGCCTTGGCCCGCCGCCGATAGGTCCTGATGATCTGCGAGACCCTGGCCTCAGACCTCCTGACCCGCCGCATGGTTTTGGATGGGGGGTGGAAAATGAATG
>CAZVFC010000004.1:0-289353 GCA_964625855.1 uncultured Verrucomicrobiota bacterium
CCGAATGTCGCAAAACTCACCTTGCCTTGCCGGTCTGAGGCCCTGCCTCGTTAGAGATAATCGTTCCCTGGCCGGGATGTTGTGACGCAAGCCGCGCCAAGCGAGGGCAGTCTTCCCGCCGACATGAAGCCCCGGCATTCGGGTCGCCAGGAATTTCAACTTGGCATCGCGCTGGAGTTCATCCGCCGGCAGTGTGAACACACCTCTACCCAGCTTGTTGAGCCAACCCCGCTTCACGTATTGATATGCCAGAGGAGCGGATACCCCGATGCTTTTTAACTCGGCGCTGCCCAGCGGCGCTCCGCGCCGCATTTGCTGCAACCGGAGCAGAATTTGAGCTCTAGATGAAGCCATGCTTCATGTATTCATCAAAATTCAATCAGTGAATACCCAGCCTAAATCTTTAGCCCCAATTCCTTCAGTTTTGCCAACGCTTCCGCGTTTCCTCGAGCATCATCGACTGGATTGTGCGTGTGGGCAGTGCGCCGGAACTTCTTCCATTCGGTCGCTTTGTAAGCGTCTTTCACCAAGCCGGCGTAAAGATCGCCAATTCGGCGCCCCGAAAAACCGAAAGGATTCCGGCCGAGAAAGCGGTGAAAGTAGTAATTTATGAACTGCCAATCGAACGCGAGATTGTCGGACACGAAAACCGGCCGACCTTTGGAATTTTGATCCAGCCAATCTGCAAAGACACTCATGACCGACTTCGGCTCGTCGAAAGCCAAATGTTGTTCTCGCGAAAAACCGCTCACAGCCAAAGCTTCCGGAACAAAT
Source organism: uncultured Verrucomicrobiota bacterium (assembly GCA_964625855.1). Classification (GTDB taxonomy): domain Bacteria; phylum Verrucomicrobiota; class Verrucomicrobiia; order Limisphaerales; family UBA8199; genus JAPLUA01. The sequence continues at coordinate 775 of CAZVFC010000004.1, forward strand.
TGGGCTGAAATTGGCCGGGTCTCGCCGTAGAAGGATTTTTCGAGGGGCTCGTCGAACATCACCGCTCCAAAGCAGACCATCGAATAATCAGCCGGAATCGGCCCGTCCGCCTCGACATCAACAACAAAGAAGCTCATGGCTTAACTCCCGCTGCCCGCCGAGCGTTGAGCTCGTTTTTGAATGCTGACTTCCGGTTGTGGCGAGTTAACAGTCCGGAAAAAACCGCTTCGGCTTCCGCTGCCTTTCCTCGGGAGCGGTGCATCTCGGCTACGGCAGCCGCCAACAGCGCGGCGCGGCCATAAGCTCCCCGGTGCTGAGCCTCAACAATGGCGTTGACCCGTTTCAAGCAGATCCTAGCAACGGCTTCCACAGACTTCGACATGTCACTCGGGGCGCGCCACAGACGGATTGCTTCTGCCAAAGCAACCATTAGCCGGGCACTCGTGCGTGGTTCTTTCTCGTCCCACTCGTCAGCCCGAATCAATGTTTGCTTCAACAACTCTGCCAGGTTGGGTCCAAGCTCGGCACCTGGCCAACCTGCAAACCACGACATTAGCACGGGAATCACCAATGCCTGTACGTTGTCCCCAGAACTCCAACCTAACGAAGGTTCGTCTTTGGCTTTATCGAGGGTGCCCTCCCAATCACCAACCAGGAGCCGTGCACACATGATCGTTGCGTTCGAGGCGGCATCGTTGAATCCCTCCCCGCTTTCGAGAAAAGGCGCATCCTCCTCTCTCCCGGTGCCTCCGACGAATGGTCCCGGCAACTCGGGTTCGCCTCCTTGTTCGCTGTACATTTCTGCTCGCTTCATCCATCGCTGGCGTTCGGCAGACGAGTCCGTAAGCTCCCACAGGTCCAAGAGCCTCCTTGGGCATGGGTCCGTGCGAAAGCCTTCCCAGCGCCCCAACATTGCGGTTTTATGATCCTTCAAGGCCAGAGCAGCATTCGATAGATGGTCGGCCGCCGTTGCACGCAAACTCAAGCCGTCAGGGATGCCAGAGAGCGCATCTTTGGATGCAGAAACCAGCTTCTTTGAATCACCCGCGGCAGCCACCGCTTCCAGCCAATCAACCCAAGCATGCGGTCGGCGCTCTCCATGTGCACGGGCCAACTTCTCTAGACCCGGGGTTCCGTGCCGGATTCGAGTGATCTCGCGCAGCCATCGGTCAGATTCCCGTTCGGTATCCTTTCCGAGCAATGTTAGCAGCTCGTCAAATAGCCGTTCCTTTTCCGCAAGCTCGCGAGGTGTGATTTCGATGGCCTCAATCGGAGAAACATCGGACGCGTCCCAGAGCTCTTTTCTGATTTTGTGGGCCGTTTGGAGCAGTGAACGCGCACGTTCTCTCTCGTGGGCCGCCTCGATGACCGAACGGAGATAACGCGCCCGTTCCTCTCGAACGTCCAGCCGGTCAGGGCGATGTATGCCAAAGCCGTAGTCGTCTTGAAGCGATAACGCTTCGAACAACTGCTCGTACGTGCTGCACGCGAGCTCAAATCGTGCCAGCTCAAAAACGGTCCTGATGCGATCGAAGAGTCGCTCAAGCTCCGGACCGAAGTCGGTGTAGGCCTCGTTTGATTCATCATCATCGCGCCAGGAGCTTTGAATATGGGCGCGCTCGCCTGGATTCTTCATCGCCTTAGCCAGCCGATTTTTGAAGGCGGTGGCGTCCTGCAAGAGGGATTCTGCTTTTGCGATCGATTCCGGGCGAAAGCTCTCCGCTGCCACAGGACTAAGCTGTTCCAAAAACGAGGTTCGCTCTTCGGGAGTGATGTCGCGACTCATGCGGCGGATCACATCGCGGAGCTGGTTCACGGAGAGCGAGTTCACCTGGGTTTCCAGTTGCTCCGAAAACGCCTTCAGCGAAAGCCGACCCGCATTCTTCATAGCCAACAGGATGGAGGAAAGCGGTCGGCGTGCAAGACCACGCACCGGGCCCCCGGGCCCTCGAAACGGCATTTCCAACCTATTGGAAATGTCTTTTCTCAGGGTCCGCACAGCAGTGAGATGGCAGCATGATAAGTCTAACCGCCAATCCAAATGCAGGCGCCGACCTCCACGGGCCGGATGCCTGCCTCAATGCATTAACGCCGCCTGCCAAGAATGCCCGTAAAACATTCGCGTCCGTCAGAGGCTTTCAGCGCGCTCATGATGCGGCTTCATATTCGGGATCTGCGTCGAAAAACGCTCTGGTTTCGCTGCGCAGCAACGTGCACCAAAACGTGCACCAACGGATTAAAAAGGATAGGATCGGATACGTTCGGATTAGGCTGGATTTACTTTGGAAGTGCCTGCAAATACGCGAGTTACACTCAGATTCCGCCCCTCGCCTCCAGCCGTAAGCGTCTCTAACTACGTCGCTTACCAGGGGGCAGGGCCGAACCTTCAACGAAGTCTTCAACGACTTTCACTCTCGCCAATTATCCGGCAGCGCATGGCGCTTACACGCCAGTTGCCCGGATGCGAGAGCAAATCGGTCGCCCTCCGCCGCACCCGCCCAATCGAATCCCAGTGCGCCCGCCACCGCCGCAACCTGTCCCCGACCCCGCCCGACGCGCACGGCCTCAAAGCCACGCTCTGGAGCCTTGGCTGCCGCCAAGTCTATTTCGTGGATAACGTTGCCACGAGCGGCAACACCATGCGCGCCGCCCACGCCGCGATGAATCGCGGCGCCGGTCTGGTTTTCGCCGACGCTGGCGGCCACACCACCAACCACCCCGAGCCAAGCTTGCTGTGATTTCTGCTTTCTACTTTCTGCTTTCTGCTTTTCCAAGGGCGGCAGCCACCCGGACGCCAGTCCGCAGTGCGGCACTATAATCTGCCAGCCGGTGACTGCCCCCTTGGCTATGGGCGATTGGCTATCGGCTATTTGTCCTCTGTCCAATTTCTGCTTTCTGCTTTCCTGATTTCAGCTTTTCCCCCTTCCCCCCGGCCCCCAGCCGCTGGGGCTGCGCGCCCCAGGCCCGCGCCAAAGGCTCGCCGCCTCTGGACTCCGCCTCTCCGCTCGCGCTGGCCTTACCGCTGTCGCGCCCTTTCCCACTGCGGGAAAGGAAATGGTTTCAGGTTTCAGCTTTCAGAATTTCAGCTTTTGAAAATCGTGGCTCCGCCCTCGACCCGCCAGGACCTGGCAGCCCTGGACCCGCCGTTATACAAACCGCTGAGGGCCCGGACCGGACAAGAATTATTTCGCACGTAACTGGTATTTCACCACATACAGCCACTTAGCCCCGGCGCTACGCTCGCCCTCAAAATGCAGCACCGCCCTGCCGTCCTGATGCTCAAGCCTTGTGGCACCCGGTTCCGCTGAAACCAGCTCGGCTCCGGGCGGCAGCAGAACGGTGTCCCGATAGAGGTTCCGGTGGTATCCCCAGTTCGCGTATTGCGTGAAGACCCAAACTCCATTCTCTCGTTGCGCCTTCCGGGTGAACGTGGTGCTCAGCGTGAAGCTTTGACCCGGTGGCACCGGCTCGAGCAGTTGGATCACGTCCCGATGGTTTGGGCCCTTGGGATCAGCCTCCCGCACCACTTCCAGCTTTCGTCCCTGGCCATCACTCCACCGCGATTCCGCTATCGGTATCTTCATTGTGCCGGAGATTGTCCCGCCGGAATAGACGGTAAAGTCTCTCAGCGCGCGACTGCTGCTGTTCACGAGTGTGTAGGTGGCTCGGACCTGTGCGGTGCCGTCATCGCTCAGCGTGAGCTGGCTCTCTGCGGTCATCTGCCCCGAAGCGCGGTAAAAGCGGTCGGCATGGCGTGCAATCTCAAGGCCAATGAGCAGGCCGGCAGCAATGAATGCTCCCAACCAGGCATACCCTTCCCATTTGCCAATCCCGGGAACCTTAGTGGGCGATTCCATGCGGGCCAGTTCCTCCAGGGTGGCATGGGATTGCCTTTGCAGCGCCAGGTCCATGCGCAGCAGTTTGAGTTCGCGCAGCGTCGCAAGCTTGCTGTTCACGACCCAATACCACAGCTTCATCAGCACCGTTGTCTCAAATGCCGCAATGAAAAGGACGCCCCACAGAATCCACGAGCGCACGTCGGCGTCGGCCAGAAACATGTGGACACACCACCAGCCCGCGAGCACGCAGCCCAACAGGTAGCCCCACGACAGTCGAGCGGCCAGGCGGTACTTGGCCTCAAAGGCATCCCGGGCCTGTACGCGCAGCCGGGCCGCGCGCTCCGGATCAAAGCTCCCGGAGGTCCGGGGTTCGGAAGAATGGGATTCGTTCATAGTTCGTCGTTCTCCATTAAGGTGCGCAAGCGCTGTTTGGCAAAATGCAGCCGGGATTTTACCGTGCCGGCGGGAATGCCCAGCATCTGCGCCAGTTTGCCCGCTTGATCCGTCATTCTTACGGCACGGGTTGCCTGTGTGTGCTTCGCCAACCCGTCGGCTCCTTCTCCAGTTTCGGGGCTGCGCCTTGCCACTGGATACTATGAGCCGATCCGACTCCCGGAGCGCCAGGCGGCGCTTCTTGTCGTTGCGCCGCCCTTCCTGCTTGGCCCTCGCAGTTAGTGCGGCAGGGACTCTCCGGGCCTCCTCGGTTCCATGCGTCTGCTTCCGCGCGCGCCACGCTCTTAGACCCCGGCAAGCCGTCCACGCCCTTACCTTTTTGGGCGTGTCCGCGTTGGATTCCGGTAAGCTGACACCGTCTCCGCTTGCGTTTAGCTCTTTCGAGGCTGAGTTGCTTAAGCAGGATGCGGGTCCCGCTTGCGGCTCGCGCTTATCCCGGGGTACGCTTCTCGACGGTCGTTCGACCCGGCTGAACCAAAGGTCCACCGGTTCTCCTTCCGCCAAGCAACCCTCGGTCTTGGGCAGTTGGTTAGACTTTTCCCTTTATCACTTTCGTTCCGAACTCCGGAAGCCTGGCTTCCAGACTTGAGGGACTTTCACCCTCGCTTACGCACGTCTTCTCCGAGCGCACCAGCCTTTCAGCTTTTTCCCCGTCTGGCCTCCCTCAGCTTCGCAGCGTTACAGACGGACTGACTCAGGCCGATGACAGGGGCCTGGCCCTGCTATGGTGCAAGGCGCCACTCGGACACAACGGAAATCGGACACGGGATGGCGGCCGCCAAGTGGTATTTGTTGGTGGGGATGTTCAGTGGATTTCCGGAGTCAGATGGACGGCTTTTCTCGAGGACCAGAAGCGTTTGCTCGCGGAGCGCAGCCCGCGGGCGTTGGTTGGCGCACCCTTGTTAACCGGGAGCATCGAGCTTCCGGACGGCACACGCATTGACCATTTGGACAGCACTTGCACTATGGCAGAGTCTTCGAAGGGAACAGACTTTTCGTCGAGTGGGACGTCTTCGGGCGGGCTTGATCTCGTGTGGTGTCACGCCCCGTTTCAAGAGGGCTATGTAACCCGCACGCTCTCGTTCTCCAATTTGACTTCGGACCCGGTCACGGTCCGATTCACGAACGGCGTTCCTGACATGACAAATGTCGTCTTCAAAATGAGGACTGTACGGTGAGCATCCAATATGAAGATAACACGGGGTGTCAGGTTGCGAAATTCCTCCCAGCCTGACCACCCCATGTTATCTTTACGAATTGAGACACGGCCGTCAGAATTGGGTTAGCTTCAGAGGAGACCGAGGCTCTGCTGGGGCCGGGGTGGGCGGGCCGGTGCAAGCGTGCAATGGGTGTGGACTTTTGCGGTTGACGGGACCGGCGCAAAGACCTATGTGGGAGGCCATGGCTCTCATCAACTGCCCCGAATGCGCGAAGCAGGTTTCGACCGAAGCGCAAGCGTGCCCCGCCTGCGGTTATCCGATTGCCGCAAAACAGGCTCAGGCTCAAGCTCAGGCCGCACACCCCGCGGATGTCCCGCTGCCGGCGGCTCAGACGGAGGTGCTGGCGGAGGTTCGCCCTTCGTGGTGGGGATACTTTTGGCACCTGTTCTTCTTCTGGCTGATCATCCCGCCCATCGTCGCGTATTTCCGCCGGGCCTCGACCGTGCTCAGGATCTATCCGCAGCGGATCACGGTGGAGCGCGGCATCCTGTCCAAATGCTACCAGGACTTCAACCCGCGGGACATCCGTTCGATTGACGTTGACCAAAGCTTCTTCCAGCGCCTGGTTGGCGTAGGCACGCTGACGCTCTCGACCTCGGCCACCGTCGAGGCCGCGGAGCATATCCGGTCCATTCCCGACCCAAGGGGCGTGCGCGATTTGATCCTGGCGCAGCGCGGGGAGCGGTAGAGGTTTAGAAGATGTGGGGCTTGTGTGTGTGTCGCGAACCCCGGAACCACGCACCCCGCCGGAGTAATCCAGACTTAGCCGCCTTTCACAGTCTGGTTCTTCGCTTGGCCTTTACGCGGCGCTTGCGGGCAGCAGGTTTCCTGGCTTTGCCTTGAGGCTTGGCCGGTGTTGAAACCGTGGCTGCGGAGGCAGGCGTTGTCGGCTGGGTGTCCAACTCGATGCCGAACACGTCGCCGATCTCGCTCTCGGCCAACTCGGGGCCGGCGGCCGTTGTCTTGCCAGCCAGATCGGTAGCGGTGGCGGCTTGCGTGATCAGTTCTTCGTGGTTTACGGAACGCAGTTTGAAGAGCAGCTCCGGGCTTTGGTCCAGACGCGCGCCAACCCCGTAGAGCACCGCCGCCACGTGTTTGCACATCGTGGCCCAATCCGGGCAGGAGCACTTAAGCTCGATCTCGGCGGGCGCGGGAAAGAGGCCGGTCTCCTTGCGCGTGATGATGCCCATGACATGGTCGGAGAAGCGCCCGCGCAGCAACTCGACCAGCGAGCCGATCGCACCCGAGCATTCGTGGCAAAGCTTCTTCCATTTCGCCTTCGCGGCCGGGGCGATGCTAATTCGGACCTGGTAAAGGCTCGATCCGCTCACGGTGGCTTCAATCTCCCCGGGCCGGATGTCCAGGTGGACCACCGATCCGTTGCGGACGTAAGTCCGGCCACGCGGGAGGCGGTTCGCGTAATCCATGTAGGACTCGAGGTTGTCGCACCAGGCCTTGCCCCAGAAAGTGCGGGCAATCGTGCGGCCCTCGAGCTGGACCGGCTGAATGACTTTCCCCTGCTTCGCCAGCTTGGCCATTTGCCGTTCCGCTTTGCGGCGGCGCTCGGCCACCGAGACGTAAGGTCGAAATCCGTAGTAGTTCCAGCTCATGATGCGCGGCCTCTTTATGCCTCAGTTGCCCGGTTCAAATCAAGCGCCACGAAGCGCAACAGCTCGTTGTTGCTCATTTCCGTGAGCAGTTTCTCGCCCCCGCCTTCCAGCAGCTCGGCGGATAGAGATTTCTTGTCTTCAATCACCGCGTCAATGCGTTCCTCGATCGTGCCGCGGCAGACAAATTTGTGCACCAGCACGTTTTGCTTCTGGCCGATGCGAAAAGCGCGGTCCGTCGCCTGGTTTTCCACCGCCGGATTCCACCAGCGGTCGAAGTGAATCACATGCGCGGCTTGCGTCAGGTTCAAGCCCGACCCGCCCGCCTTCACCGTCAACAGGAAAAAGGGCGGGCCGTCATCCCGCTGGAAGGACTCGACCAGCTTGCGCCGCTGGGCCACGGCGGTGCCGCCATGGAGCACGAGTCCCGGCCGGCGAAAGACCTCCCCCAGAAACGCCAGCAACGGATCGGTGATCTCCCGGAACTGCGTGAACACCAGTGCTTTCTCCTGCCGCTCGGCAATCTCCTCGGCCAGTTCCCGCAACCGGGCAAACTTCCCGCTGCCCTCCGGCGCGTAGCCGCCGTCCCCCAGCCATTGCGAAGGATGATTGCAAATCTGCTTGAACCGCATGATGAACGCCAGCACCAGGCCCTTCCGCTGGATGCCGTCGGCGTTTTCAAGTGCCTCGGCCAGCTCGGATACCGCCTTTTGATAGAGCGCCGCTTGCGCTTTGGTCAGCGAGCACCACGCCCGCACTTCGGTCTTATCGGGCAGGTCGGCAATCACGCGCTTGTCCGTCTTGAGTCGGCGCAGGATGTAAGGCCGCGTCAGCGCGCGCAACGGACCGAAATCCGGCTGGCCCGAGTCCCCGCGCCCGCGGATAAACCGGGAGAACGCGCTCGCTGAGCCGAGCAGGCCCGGATTGAGGAAGTCGAAGATGGACCACAGGTCGCCGGCCCGGTTCTCGACCGGTGTGCCGGTGAGCGCGAATCGTGCCTTGGCCTTCAGTTCCTTCACTGCCCGCGCCTGGCGGGTTCCCGAATTCTTGACTGCCTGAGCCTCATCCAAGATCACCACGTTCCACTCGCGCTGCCGCAAACCCTCCAATCGCGCAAGCATCCCATACGTGGTGATAATCAGGTCCGCTTGCTGTCCTGCCAGGGATTGCAGCAACGCTTGAGGCTCCTCCGCTTCCGAGGGATGGACGATCACAAAGCTCAGTGCGGGCGTAAACCGTTCGATCTCTGCGCGCCAGTTCGCGAGCAGCGACGCGGGCACCACCAGCAGATTGGGCACCCGCTGCGCCTCGACCTCAGCATGCGGACGCTTTTGCTCGCCCTTAGCCGAACCTGCGTCAGCCTTCTGCTTCAGCAACAAGGCCAAGGTTTGCAGCGTCTTGCCCAAGCCCATGTCGTCCGCCAAGCAGCCACCCAGGCCCAGCCGCGCCAGGAACCACAACCAGTTCACTCCCACCGCCTGATACGGACGCAGTTGCGCCTGCAATCCCGGAATCGCTGCCGCAGCCCCTAGGCGTGACGGCTCGCGCAACTCCGCCAGAACTCCCTCCAGCCATTCGCCGGCCTGGATGCCCGACCACTCGCGTTCCACTCCCTGCGCCGGCCCGTCCTCGGAGCCGGCTGCCCCCGGCTGAAAGCCGGCAATCATACGCATCCCCTCGAAGAAGGTCACCCCGCCGCGCCGCGATAGCGTCTCCACCTTCTTCCAATGCGCCAGCGCCTCCTTCAGTTTTGCCGGATCAACCTCCACCCATTTGCCGCGCACCAGTGCCAGGCCCTCAGCCGCATTGAGCAGCGATTCCCATTCCGCCTCCGTCAGTGGCTCCCCATCCAGCGTCCGGTCAACGGAGAAATCGAGCAGCGTGTCCGCCCCCAAACCGGCGCTGCGGTTCTCACCCACGCGCACGCTGACCCGGGGACGCGGCGGACGCCCCCCTTTCCACCAATCCGGCAGCCGCACCACCACCCCTGCCTCCTCGCACGCGGGCGCGTCTTTGAGGAACCGGTACGCCTCGGCTGGCGTCCATGGCAGCGGCTTGAAGATGCGGCTGCTGTCCACCAACTCCTTAACGAAGCCGCTCTTCTCGGCGGCCTTTTGGACCGGGGACAGCAGATTCAACAGGGCCGGCTTGTTCCCCGCGCCCGCGTACTCCTGCAAAGCGCGGCCCAGCGGCAGATGCTGCACGCGGGATTGGCTGGAAATGCGCGAGGCATAGCTCGCCATGAAGGCAAACGGATGCGTCGGGTGCCGCTTATTCTCCGCCAGGTGAAACGTCACCCGTCCCACCATCCGCCACAGAGGATGACTTTCCTTCAGCCACGCGCCTGCGCCCTGCGGGTGCTTGGCGATCTCAAGGCGAACCAGCTCGTCCAGGCTGCGCCAGAGCCGGGCCAACACCTCCGTGTTCAAGTACTCGCCGCCCCGCATCGGCGGAGCCGTTTCCGCCAGCGCGGACAGCTCGGCCTCAGCCGGTGGCGGCAGCGCAGCCAGTTCCCGCGCCTGTTCCAGGCCGCCCGTGTGACAGAGCTGCGTCAGAAAGCGCCGGGCCAGTTCCCGCCACCACGCGCCCGCTGGGGGCAAGGCGGTGTTCAGTTCCCGCGTGCCCAGGTGCAACAACCCGCGCGCCGGCGATTCCCCGAACGCCGCCGTCACCCGGCGCCCGGTCTCGGCCTCGAGCCACGGCGAAGGCGGCGCGACATTCTCCACGAGCAGAAGTCCGTGCGGCGTAAGGATCACGTCGGACGGCGTTTCGATTAGGTCGGGCATCGCGCGCATTCTGCCGCGCATCAGCGCCGCCCCGCAAGCCTCCGTCGGCTTGAGGGTGGCTTTGGGGTCGCAATCGGCTGCCTATCAACACGCTTTGATGTGGCTTTGGGTGGCTTTGCGCGGATTTCTGGTTTCTACTTTCTGTTTTCACTTGGCTTCCGGAGCCGATGGGCCAGCGCATTCTCATAGACCGTTTCCACGTAACCGTGCTTGCGGTAGCGGTGAATCGCGAGCCCCGTTGGCGGTCTTCTACACGACCGAGGCGCTGCCAGTCCCTCCGAGGTTACACCCAACATTAAGCCCAACCCAGGATTAGGCTGCCGCCTACTGCCAAACCCAGTCGCCCTCCACGGTGGTCTTGCCGGAGACGCCTCCGTCGTCCTTCTCGTTCCAGCCGACGGAGTAGAGGACGAAGTGGCCGTCAGTGGTGCGGTGATACTTGAGGGGCAGGCCGCCTACGATGTCGTGCGGCACCTTCTCCGCGAATTGCGGCACGAGCGGATCGAGGGTGTCGGGGTATTGGCCGTGGGCCAGGCGGTAGCGCTCCAGCCCGCAGGCGATGAACGCCTCGTTGGCCAGGATTTGGTTTCGCCCCAGGGTTTGGGTCGCCTTGAGGAAGTTAGGCGTGGCAGCCTTGCCCAGAAAGGTGTAGGGCGTGAAATGGCTCAAGGCGGTTTGTAAGTGGTTGCTGATGCCGTCGGCGACGCGGGGCCGGACCTGGTTGTTGGGAATATCCAGGCTGCTGACGAAAAGCTGCTCCCTAAAGGCACCCACGCACATGTTTTGATACAGCCAGCCGCGCGGTGCAAACCTGATGAGCAGGAACCTGGGGTCATTGAGCCTGTCCCACAAACCGCGCCGTTCGTCGCCGAAGGAAAACAACTTCACGAGCTCGGCCGGCGGGGTGGTTTCAAACATGCGGCAGGACGCCGCTCGCTCCGCGTTAAACGCCTCGCGCAACGCCGGCAGCAGGTTGATGTCCTGGAGTTGCTTCTGCATGGCGGCCAACTCCGGCTCCCGCCAGGCCTGCAGGCGCAAACCATCCTGGATGATGCCCACATACAGGCCGCTGATCGCTGAATCAATCATCACTTCCACCAGGAGCGTACCTTTGCCGGCCGGGGGCTCTCCGAGCAGGCGGCACACATCGCGCACCAGTGCCAGTTCGTGCCACGCGGCCTCCGGCCGGCCGAGCAAGAGGTAGCACTGCGCCCGCTGTGACAGCATTTGGGCCACGGTGCGGAGCCGCACGAAGTTCGGAACCGGCCGCACAAAGGGCCGCTCGTAATCGCCGTCCATCCGGGCGCAGGGGCGTTCGAGCGCTTTGCGCAGCACGTCGAAGTCGGGCACCGCCGACTGGCTCAGGGCGAGGAACTCGGCTGCGTCATACACCGAAGGGTTCAGCGACACGTGAAACCCGCTCGCTCCAACCCGTTCAACCTCCCAAGCACTCCGGCGCGGCGCAGCCCCAACCTGGCTCGGCCCCGGGTTGTGGGACAGGAATTCAGTGAGCGCCGCTACGGTCGGCAGGGCGTCAGCCTGCACGACCAGGCGCAGTGGTTGGACTTGATCGCGCGGCCGGGCAACGATCAACTCGGCCCTGGCTCCCTCGGTAGACGGCCCGGTGATGTCATTGAGGAATTTCACCGCCTGCTCGCGCGCTGCAGGGTCGTCGAACCGCAACACCGCGTCAGCCCTGCCGGAGGGCAGCGGGCCAGCGGGCGGCACCACCTCCACCTCGGCCAGCAGCACCGGGGCCTTCTTAGCGTCCGCGCGCGGCGCAAGGCGAAACGGCGCCTCCGTGATCGAACGTTCTGATGATTTGCCCGGACCCCACATGGACTGGAAATCCGTCACGAACCATTCGGCGATCTTGGGCGCCTTGAAGACGTTCTGGTCGTCCGGCACTGGCGCGGGAATGTAGGCGTTCCAATCGAGGACTTCGCCCTTGGCTTCCAGTTCACGCCGGCATTTCTCCCACGCCCGTTTGCCGCGCCAATTCTCCACTGCGTACACCAGCCCGGTCAACGTGACCAGGCAGGCCAGCACAAACAGGCCGCGGCGCATGACCCGCCAGCAAGACAGCCACCGGAAGAAATGCGCAAACGTTCCCAGCGCGTGGCCGCGTTCCTTTGCTGAGTCTTGGACTTCGTTCATATGACGGTGCTTGGGATTTCCCCGCCTGCCCGGTCACACCCTAAGCCATCAGCATTGCCTTGCGCCCCTCACTCCTCGGGCGGGGCAGGCGGGGTTTCGGTCGTTCGGCCACCGGCATTTCGCGCGGCCCGATCAATTCGGACAACAGCCGCTCCTGCTCCTGAAAAGCCATAAAGAGCTGCGGGGAAACGGGCGAAGCATACTTGGCGAGCGCCTGCGAGGCATCCCGCGTCGTCAGATTGATTCCCAGGATCACCACCCAGGCCGCCGCCAAACCTGCCCACGCCGCCGGGTGAGGCCACAGGAGAGCTGAGAGCTGATGGTGGAGAGTTGAGAGCAGGGAGCGCGAAGGAGCCGCGTGTTGCGCGTTGCGTGGTGGAGGTTGAGGACTGCCGGCTTGCCGGGCGGCGGAGAGGATCTCTTCCCGCCATTCGCCGGGCACCTGCCGCACAGGTTGGCGCTGAAGCCGTTTCTCGAAGTCGTCAAGGTTCATTGGAGCCTGTTCTATTAGTCAGCAATCGCCAATTCATCGTATCTCGTCATAGAGAGGACGCAGCCGCTCGCGCAATTTGTCTAAGCCATAGCGGTAGCGGCTGGCCGCCGTGTTCAGGGGAATGCCGAGCAGTTCGGCGATCTGTTCAAAGGTCAGCCCTTCCCAGAGCTTGAGGTGCATGACGGCGCGCTGGTCCGCCGGCAGCGCGCCCAGGGCGGCGGACAGCGCGTCCCGGAAGGCGCCCTCATCGGCCTCGGAGGCAGAGGCGAAGATCTGCGCGGTTTCGCCGGCGAGGCGCTCGTAGTGCTTGTCGCGGGCGCACCGGCGGCGGATCAGGTCAATGGCCAGGTTATGCGCCAAGCGCAGCATGAAGGCCCGCTCGTCGCGCACGCCTTCGAGCAACTCGGGCCGCTTGGCCAGTTTGACGAACACCTCTTGGAGCAGGTCGCGCGTGTCCGCCTCGTGCCGGGTGAAGCTGAGCAGGAGCGCGAACAGCGCCTGCGCGTGCTCGTCATACAACCGCTCAAAATCGAGTGGCGCCGCCATCAGTCACCAAGCATGACGCGCCTCGCCGCATCATTTGTCTAGCCGAAACGCCCATTTCGTCATCCTCCCCTCACACTCTTACTCTTAATCTCCCTTCCGTCCTCCCTCGCCCCCGCAATCAAACCTTCCCTTCCCATCGCAGCCTCGATTACGATTGCGCGGACGACGACCATGAGCAACGAGCAGTGATCCTGAACCTGATTTTAGGGTTCCTCATCCTGCTGAGCCTGGCCCTGACACTCTGCCAGTGGCTTCACCCGCGCAGCGCTGAGTACGCGCGAGCGCGCAAAAAGCAAATTCTATCACTTCGGCCTTAGCCCGGGATCCAACTCACCAGCTTGTCCACCTCAAGTATGTTTTCCGGGACTGCCCCTTTCACGGTCTGTCGGCACGCAAACGCAGTCTGCTATCGCTCAAGTTCTCTCCGTGCGTGCTTTATGGCTTAACCGAGAGGCCTACCTGCTTCGCCAACACTGCTTGCCGCGTATTAAACGTGACAAACTCCTTGGCCTCGAGGACGAGGGCTGCGGCGACGAAAAGGCCGGTTCGTGAGAATGTCATGCTTCTGCGGGACGCCGTTCACCCGGGTGAGCGCTTGATGGCTGCTAAAGGTAAGGCGCATCTGCAGCAAGACACGACCAGTAACCGCCGCCGGAGTCCACATTGCGGGACGAAAACATCCGCACGATCCAACCCTCCCGCGCCCGTGCCGCCAAAACCTGGAATCTGGAGCGGACCCTTCACCGCGCCGCCGTTGCACCAGGCTGGAGGCGCTTCGGGCGATTGAATAAAGCCCGCTGCGGTTCACCCATAGCTGGGATCAGGTCAAAGAGGAGACCCGCGGGCGATTCTGTTCGATTCGAGCCTCATCCTCAAAAAGGAAGGCAAACGAACCGACAACAGGGTTCCCCTGCCCGATTTCCTGATTGGCGCGCACGCGCAGGCGGAAAGGCGAAAGTTCGTCACTCGAGACCCGGACCGAGTGCGGCCTTACTTCCCAAATGTCGCCCTGGTGGTGCCCGAGCCAGGTACCAGACACGTACGAGACAGCACATAGCTTAATAGAATTTCTATTAAGCTATGTGCTGTCTCGTACATGTCTATGCCCTGGCTAACGCACCGCCTGCCCAACCCAAGGGCGCCGGCCCGACTCCGGGAGCGGCCGGGGGCTAACCGGCCCATCAGGGTCGTGGAGCGACGAGGGGGCAGCGCCGGTCAGAGGAAAACTCAAATATATTGGGCGTTAACCAAGTGCGATTTGGGTCAACCGTAGATTGGAATTCCAGTTGTGCGCATGGTTCGAGGGCTTTTGCGGCTTTACGATGGTCTTGGCTCTGAGCCAGATGAGGGAGGACGGACTTGGCCCCTTTGGCCGTGCCGATCTGCACCCGCGCGGCAAGGTCTTTGTGTTCCCAGTTGAGGCCAAGGCTGATAGGGTTATGCGGTTTACTGTGTACCTTGAGCGATTACTGCCGGAGAATGTGCGCCACCTGGCGCCGGTCGAGCAGGTGTTCTCCGATGGCCCACAACAGATTCGCCGCTGGACGCTGCTGAGCACAGGGCCGGCTGCGACTGCGCGGCTGCGTTGTTTGGCGCTCGCCAGCCTGGGGCGGTGGCAACTGTCCCGATTGGCGGGACGGGTGCTGCCCCTGCTCGCCGCGAATACACATCGGCCGGTGCGAGTGGAATTCGTATTGGTGCGGCACGCGCCGCAGGAGCGCATGCCTCATAGCCCGTCGCGGCATCATCAGGGCTGGCAATTCCTGCCTGGCGGAAGATGGGAAGGGTTGTCGCGTGAGACGCTGCGCTGCCAGGTGCCGGATGTCCGGCAAGGCAAGCTGGAGTCTGGCCGGTCCCAAACGGGACGACTGCTGCTGGGGTATGGCGGCTCCATCCAGGTGGGCACGGACGGCTTTGGCCTGCACCCCGACCAGCGGTGGAGACGATGCGCCGGCCTGTTCGCAGCGGAGTCCAGAGTCACGGACCCACTTGCCTTTCTGAAGCGGCTTCACCACAAGAGCCGGTATCGGGCCGGGCGTGCCCGCGCGGTGCTGGACCGGTTGAAGGACGGCTTAAGCGGTTGGCTCGGCTGGGACGTGGCCCAGAGCCTGGAGCGGGGCCGACCCGAACTCAGGTGGCGGTCCACCGCTCGGGCGCGTCAGATTCCGGCGATGGTAGCGCTCGACATCGCGCGACATGCCTTCGATGCCGCCGCCCGGCTCGGGGAGACCAATCCGCTGCGACAGCCCGGTGTGGTGCTGTTTGAGCGGATGCAGGATTGGGGCCCACCCGGTCAACAGGCGGCCTTCGTCCGGTTGCTGGACGGATGGTTTCCCAATCTCCAATTCATCCTGGCCCTGGACGCGGACGCCCGGCGTCGGTTCCCCCGACGTCTGCGGCAGCAGCGCCTGCCCATCCCCGAGCCGCAGCCGCGGTCGGCGCGGGTCGCGCCCCGCCGCTTGGCGAAAGGAGCGGTGCTCCTGGTGGACCTGGATGGCCGCCTGCCCAACCTGGCTTTGATGAAACTTAGCCGCCACTTCAGAGCGCAAGGCCGAGTGGTAGCGTTGCATCGCGGCATCAAGTCACTGCCATCGGCAGAGACGGTGCTGGCCAGTTGCGTCTTTAATACGCCCGCTTCGGCTCGGCACGTCGAGGTGTTGCGGCGCCAGTATGGGCCCGAGGTGCAGCTCGGTGGGTCGGGTGTGGACCTGCGGCTGCGCCTCGAACCGGCAATTGAGGCGCTGCCACCTGACTATTCTCTCTATCCGGAGCTGGGCGACCGGGCGTTGGGATTTTTGACACGCGGCTGCCGGTTTCATTGTCCGTTCTGCGTGGTGCCTGTCAAGGAAGGCGCCCCCCGCCAGGTGAGCGACCTGGATGGGCTGCTCCAAGGCCGCCGGAAGCTGATCCTGCTCGATGACAACCTGCTGGCACATCCCGACGCGCTACGGCTGATCGAGGAGTTGGTGAGGCGCGGCCTGGCCGTGAACTTCAACCAGACCCTCGATCTGCGCCTGTTGACACCTGAGGCGGCGGCGTTGCTGCGGCGGCTGCACTGCGCCAACTCTGCGTTCACCCGGCGCAACCTGTATTTCAGCCTGAATGACACCCGCCATCTCGAGCTGATGCGAGAGCGCTACGCCCTGCTCCAGCCGCGCCCCAAGGACAACATGGCGTTTGTGTGCATGTATGGCTTCAACACCTCACTGGCGGAGGACGTCGCGCGGTTTCGGTTCCTGCGTTCGTTGCCAGGCGCGTATGTGTTCGTGCAGCGTTACCTCCCGGTGCTGGGCGGCCCTCCACCGGATCACCGCCGTCTATTCGATGACCGTGCGGACGCGTTGCTCACGGAACTGGTCCGGATTGTCTTCCGTCAGAACATGAAGAGCGTGGAGACCTACTATCGCTGGCTGGCGATCCAATACGCGGCGCAGTGCGGGCGCATCCATTCGGAGCTAATCGAAACGCTGTTCCGCTACAACGCCCGCTCGCGCATGGGCAGATTCGTGGCGCGGCTGGAAGCCTTGTGCCAGCGGGCGCCGGGTGCTGGCGACAGCCTGCCAAGAGAGGGGCCGGAGGCAACGTGGACCGGACCTGATGGGCATTCGCCCCTATGCTCGAAGGGGCAGACACACATAAAGCTATTGGTCTAACCCGGTCGCTCATGTGCGAATAAGTTCAGCGGCCAATACGAAATCCGTTATGTGCCGGCGGGCACTTGGGAAGTCGTCGCCTTCGCCGCAGCGTCCGAGCGGTGCATCCCGTTTCAACGGCTCCCGCACGCGGCAAAGACCGTGACTATTACCGAAGCGGAGAGCCAAATGCTGAACCTGGATCTGACTCATCGGTAACGCACTCGCTACGGGCGATGCGGGGCATCGGGCGGCTGAGCCGGAAGGGTGTACCAGAACGCGGTGCTGGCCCAGACCGGATGTTCGTCCCAGATCGTCTGGTTGGCCTTGTCCCAGCCAACCGTTTCGACGGCCACCTTGATATTGCTCCGGAATTGGAAGGTATCGTTGAGGTGAAACGAATACTCGGTGGGAAGGCCCGGGTGCACTGAGAAATAGCGTGACTGTCCAAGTCTTCCGACGCAGGCAGCGCAGGTTCATGCCTGTTTCATGAACCGCGGCTCGACTTATTGCAAGCGCGAAGCGAGACAGGCTGGCGTGTGGTATCGGGGGTGCAGTTGCGGGCCCGAGGTGCCTTATGCTGCCGTGACTTCGGCATCGAACTCCGCGGCGGCTCCCCATGTTAGGTCAATTAGGGTTGCGGCTTCTGGGCCAGCTTTCGCGGACCAGATCGCCCGCAGAAGTCGGTCCAGAGACTCACGTGAGAGGGGGCCGGTCGGACGCGGCAGCCGCGCGACGGCTTGTCCGAGAGAATCCCATTGCTCGAGTAGCGAGAGGATCGCAGCCGCCGCGCCCCGGGCGAGGTGGACGGGGCGTATGCCGTATTGCAGGGCAAGCCGCATGGTGCCGAAGAAGCGGTCATCGTAGCCGAGCTTGCGGACCTGGTCGCGGGTGACGCGGGCGATGAGGTCGTTGAGAGTGGGACGAACCATGCGGGCCAGCAGATCGTCCGCATACGCCGTGTAGCCGGCTGAGGTGAAGAGGGGATCGCCAAGGGCGGCGTGCCTGCGGATCAGGGCGGCGCCAGATTCGTCGAGGAACGCGGCCCGGGCGGTGCCCATAATGTCCGAGTGCGCCGCGGCATCCGACATGGTCGTCAAACCGCGGCGTGCGGCCAGGAAGCCGATGAGGGCATGGATGGCGTTGTGGCCGTAGAGCTTGGCCTCCTCGAAGGGGAGCAGGTCGGGCTTCTCGAGGAACACATCAATGCCGCGCGTGAAGCCGGGCAAGGTGATCTGCGAGATGAGGATGCGGTTGAATTCCTCGACGAGCACGGCCTTGGAAAGGGCCGGCGTCATCGTCGCGAGGTTCAGCCTCGCGATGGTGGCAGCGTCGGTGATGACGCCAGACATCTTCCCTATAACGGTGTTGAGAAACTGAACATCCTGGAGAGCGGCGGGGGCGCAATGCTTCGCTACGGATTCTCGCAGCAGTTCGGCGGCATGGTTGTGGTTCTCGGCGGTGTAGATGATGGTGGGGCGCGGCGCGGAACGGAGCGAGAGGCCGTCCGCGAGCGCGCCGGCCACGCTGGTTTGGCCGCCTTTATCATAGAACGCAACGCTGGGCAGCGAGGTGGCGAGTTCAGCGCTTGCGGCGATGGCATGGAGGATTTGGTGCCTGTCTTCGGGGACGGCGGGATTGTAGAGCTCCACACCAACGATCGTCGCCTGCTCGATGCGATCCGGAAGCGCGATGTTGATCGTGTAGCGCCCGCCCGCGGAGCGGACGGCCTGCACGATGCTCGCATCTACTTCAGCGATGACGAAGCGGGAGAAGTGCCCGGAGCGATACGCCTCGTAGAGAAACAGCGCGCTCTGAATCGGGCCGAAGCCGAAACCGACGAAGGTCCTGGCGGCCATCGGCTACACTTTTCCCGCCACGCGGAGTAGCTCTGCCTCCGCGGCCTTGGTCCATTGGCCGTGGTCGAGTTTGGCCGCCACGGTGGGGAACGTCTTGTGCAGGTCCACCAGCGGCGTCAGGCCCAGGTCATGGAGCATGGGATACACGATGATCTTGCCGGCCAGCGTGCGGTTCTCGACCGCGGCGATGCCGGCAGTGGCGCCCGCCATCCCGGTGACGGCGTCCACAGAGGTGTTAGTGCTGAGCTGGCCGGCGGTGACCTTCCGCAGCACGATCTTCATGTCCTCGATGGTCGAGCCGCTGGTGCCGAACATGTAGCAGCGGTTGGCGATGTAGGTATCCAGGTCTATTTCGTGCTTCGTAGGGGCGGGGATGCCGGCGAAAAGGTTGATGATGCAGTCGGGCGCGCTGTCGCGGATGCTGTTGCCGACCAGCGCCGGGACCGGAGCCATGAGGGCGAAATAGGAGAACTTGCCGGCCAGGGGGGCCTTGGCCGTGTTCAGCATCTTCATGTCCACGCCGTTGGCCTTCGCGAAGGGCTCGGCCTTCTTCTGCACGGAGGCCAGGCGGGAGTCGTCCACGTCGGTGCCGATGAGGGCGATGTTCCGAATGCCGGAGCAGGCGGCGCGGATGACGTGCATTTGGCCCATCGGGCCACCGGCACCGACAACCACCACGCTGTCGCCCTCGCGAATCTCGCCGGTGCGCGGTATGTGCCTATAGGACTCGGCGGGGTTGCTGCCGGTCGTGCCGATCCAGCGCGTCATGCCATAATGGATGCGGCCCAGACCGACATTAACGAGGGCGCCTATCTTCTTGCCGCCGAGGACCAAATTCATGATCCCGCGGGCGGCGAGCTTGTCGTTGAGGACCTCGAGAGTGGATTTGTCGGCGCCGAAGTAGATGATGTCGTCGCAGGACTCATTGGCCAAGGAAGCGGCCTCGGCGGGCGTCTTGCGCAGCACTTCGCCTGGCTTGCCGGCCGGATCGCACGGTAGCGCGTCCAGCGAAATACCGTCGGGCTTGTCAGCAACGATCGCCAGCCTGCCGCCGGCTTTGAGGGTCTGGCGTTCGGCCGTGACGTAGGAATCCTCGACACAGGCCCAAGGCTCCACCAGGGCGACCGCCGACGCGGCGGACTGGTCGTCCACGGGGATGAGGAAGCGCTCGCCGGATGGGGCCACGATGACGCGTTCATCCAAGAGGACGTATTCCTGGAGGCCGCCCTCGAAGTTGTAGCCAAAGGCCGAGTTCGAGCCGGCGGTGCGGATGTCACGGTAGTCGGCCTGCACGATGCAGCGTTCGCCGACTTTGTGGTGCTTGACCTTCTCGCCGACTGCCACGATGCGGCAGGTGACCTCGTGCCCGGGGACGGTGGGCTTGGAGCCGGGGACGTAATGGGGCATTTCGCTCAGCGCCTCCGCGGTCAGCCCTTTGACGACGGCGCTCTTGCGGGGATGTTGGTCGAACTGCTTCAGCAGCTTGAGGTCGGAGAAGCAGAGGCCCACGCACTCGACTCTGGCGAGGACCTGATGCGGGCCGGGGCGGTGGACTTCCTTGGCCGAGTTCAGTTTGAGCTGGCCGGGGCCGACGAGTTGGACGGCGTATTGGGTTACGGGAAATGTTGTGGTGGACATGCTTGTGTTGCTTAAGTGATTTCTTGCTTCGGTGTGTGAGTCAATCCTGGGGAGCAGGGCGCTACGAGAGCATCACCTGGCCCCCGGTGATGGGCAGCGCCTGGCCGGTCTCGTACTTCTGTTCGATCAGGTAATAAATGGCCTTTACCACGTCCGCCGCGGTGCAGCCTCGCTTCATCGGGACCTTGGCCTCGTAGAAGCGCCTCACGTCTGCGATGGTCTTCGCGCCCGGCACCTTGCCGCTGCGCAGGTACTGGGCGCACAGGCCATTCTCGGGGTCGGACCACAGGGGGCCGTCGAAGAAGTTGCCGGGGCAGATGGCGTTGACCTTGATGCCATCCTCAACCAGCTCCAATGCGAATGACTGCGTCAGGCCGACGCCGCCGAACTTGCTGCCCGCGTAAGCGCCGTTGCGGTTCGAGCCTTCGAGACCGGACTTGGAGTTGATCTGGATAATGTCCGAGTAATAGTCGTTCCGGGCCAGATGCTGCGTGGCCAGGATCGGGGCCGCCTTCTGCACGCAAATGAAGTAACCCTTGTAGTTCACCGTGGTGACGAAGTCGAAGTCCTTCTCCGGAATCGTCTTCACACTGCCGGCCCGGAGCACCCCGGCGTTGGAAATCAGCACGTCGAAACCGCCGAAGCTGCGGACGACCTGGTAGATCGCTTCGGACACGGAAGTGCCGTCGGCGACGTTGATCGGCAGGCCCAATGCACGCGGCTTGCCGAGCCGGGCATTGATCCCGGCCGCCGCTGCCTGCGCGCCCGGGGCGTTGATATCCGTCAGCACGACGGTCGCGCCCTGCGCCACGAGGTCCTGCGAGATCTCCAGTCCGAACCCTTGCGCCGCGCCGGTAACGACCGCCACCTTGCCCGCGGCTCGTCCAGCGGCTCGCCCCGCCGCGCTGACCGTCTTGCGATACGACTCGACTTCCCACTCTTCGATGAACTTCCGCATGCCGTCGTCTATGTAGCGCACGCCGCCCAGCCGCCGGGCGCCGGCCATCACCTTGATAACATCCGTGTACACCAACCGCACCGTGTCGGCCCCCGCGAAGTCATCGCCCGCGGCGAATAGGCCGAGCCCTTTGGCCAGGATGACGTGCGGAGCCGAGCCGGTCTTCTTCACGTGTGCCTCAATCGCCTGGCGAAGCTGCTCGACCAGGGTGGCCGTCGTGGCCTCGGCCTTCGGCTCAAACCAAAGCGGAAATGATTTGCAATAGACGATCTGGTCGGGGGTCAGCGGGCCCGCGCAGGCGACACTCTTCCCGTCGGCGCCGCCGACCAGCTCCATCACTTCCGGGGCGTCGGAGAAGGTGACGATTCGCAGACTCTCGCCGGTCGCCAGCAGCCCGCGCAACGCGGGGCCAATGGCCTGGATGAGGTTGCGGGCGGCCGCGGGCTCAAGCTTTGTGACTACACCGAAGGCTGGCGCCTCGCCGGCAGCCGCGAACTGTTTGCGGAGGGTCGCGACGAGCCAGTCGGTGTGGCTGCGGATTTGCTCGGGCGTGTCTCCGCAAATGACGAGGCCGTGGTTCTGCATAAGAACCGCGCGCGGGCAATCGCGGCCGGTGGCTTTGCGGTAATCCTGCAAGGATTGCCAAAGTGTCCGGGAGAGGATGTAGCCCGGATCCACCTCCGGTATCCAGACCACGTCGCCGGCCAGTTGCCGGGCGAGTTCCGGCCCTTTCGCACAGCAGGTGACCATGTTCACCAGCGTGCTGTGCGTGTGGACCACATACTGGCCCGGCATGAGGTGATGCAGCAGGGCTTCGACGCTCGGACGCTGGTTCTTCTCCGGGTGGACGCGCGCCGCCAGCGTGGCCGCCTTGAACTCCGCTTCGCGCTGCATCCGCTCTTCGGAAAGAGTGCGGTTCAGCAGGGCCTCAAGCTGTTGGCGATCCAGCTCGACAAATCCCTCGGGCGGAATAGTCGCCAGCGCGTGCCCGCTGCCCTTAACGAACAGCCGGTCGCCGACTTTGGCGGACGTGTTCCCGCCCCCGGCAAGGACGAACTCCGGATCGGACCCGTAGAACCGGGAGAGCTTCACGAGCACCTCCAGGGGAGTGTCGGATGCGGAAAAGGCGGGCCACTGCATGCTTGATGCCATAATAGTCACTTTGAGTTCAAATACCGCTGAATAACAGCTTCTCCCAGCGACGTAAACGCCGCGATACGTGCGGTCGCGTTCGGGTAATTCGGATTGGGTTTGCCCTGCGCGTCCACGAAACCGCACGCGCCATGGAGCGTGAGGAATTGGTGCGCCGCCACGACGCAGGCGCCTTCCCAGAAAATATCCTTCACCTCTTCCGGCACCGGCAATGCCCTCACGCAGGCCGGCTCGATGGGGAGCAGGTCGAGCGTGTTGTGCTCAGTGCCAGCGGTCACGACCAGCCCGGCCGCGCGCATCGCCCGGACATACTGAGTCAGCACCTCCGGCGTGTTCCGGATTGGGATGAACTCGGCGCATTCGAAGCCGCGGGCTTTGATGTCCGCAATCAGCTTCTCCACGGGGTGCTCGAACGGGCACATTGGGCTGGTGCCGTCGGCCATGGTGGGATAGGCAGGGATGCCGCCCAACTCCAGGATCAGCCGGTACGCCTGCTCGAAATTGACGAAGGTCTCGGCCACGTAAGCCGGCTTGCCGGCCTTCATGAGCTGGGCGCGAATCTCGTTCTGAATCTTGACGGCATCCTCCGGACCGAACTTCGGCGGGGCAGCCAGGCCAAATGCCCGAGTCAGCTTCTCGATCCTCTCTGCGGGGGGAACTTGGGCGAAGATCGCTTCCTGAACAGCCTGGCAGACGTGACGTTCCTGGAGGTAGATGCGCTGGCGGGGGCATCCGTGCCGCCGGGCCACCATGTCAATCACGTGATCCTCAGTCAACTGGATCGGCAGTCCGCGCTGGGCCAGCACCTCGGCCAGCTTGCTGATGACCTCGCGCATGCGCGTGCCGTCATTGTGGCGAATGATGCCGAGGAGCCGCGTCGCCTCGGCACTGAACGGGGCAAAGCGCGTGATGCCTTTGCCACAGACGTACATCTTCCCGGGGTTCCCAGGGTCGTTGATCTTCACGCCCTGCTTCACCAGGTCGTCAATCAGGCAGATGATCTCCAGCCCGAAGAGGGGGAAGATGCCGGCCTTGCGGGCGCCCTCGACGAAGTCGCCATAGACTTCGTAGTCATAGTAGTTGCTGACGCCGAGCACCCCGATCCCCTGGGCGGCGGAAAGCTCGATGGCCTGCGCCACGCTCTGGAAGGCCGAGAAATTTGGCGGCAGGTGAATGTGGCTGTTGGACTTCAGCCTCGGCTGCGAAGTCCCGGCGGCATTTGCCCGGGCGGCGAGGTCCCTCGGCGTTCCGAGTCTCTTAAGGAATGCAAGTGCTTCGGCGGCGCGTTGCGACATAACGGTTAAGCGAAATCGTGCTTGTGTGTGGTATAATACCGGGCCAGTTTCTTCCAGACTCCCTTATCGCCGCAAAGGGCGTCTC
Source organism: uncultured Verrucomicrobiota bacterium (assembly GCA_964625855.1). Classification (GTDB taxonomy): domain Bacteria; phylum Verrucomicrobiota; class Verrucomicrobiia; order Limisphaerales; family UBA8199; genus JAPLUA01. Next base: position 24,495 of record CAZVFC010000004.1, read on the forward strand.
CCCAGCCCCGGACACAATCCGTGGCTCGGTCATAATTAGATTTCATAAAGGCTCGCCGCCGATTCCTGTCTAGGTGTGCGTTCGGAAATGGGAATGTCCCAACAATCTTGTGAAGTTCGCTAGCTTGGCGACGGCATCCAATAATCTCGTAGGCGGAAATGAACTCTTGGTAGGCCGGATTGCCAGGCCAGTCCTGCCCAAAGAAGTACGGGTAACCTCCGTTATCAATCACCCCTTGGGCACCATGCACCAACACGAATACTCGCACGGCCTCAGGCAAGCGGGCCAAGTCCTGGCCAACCTCCTCTATCTTGCCTAAGGCCTGCTCGAAAGCAGCTATGATTGTCGCTTGGGTGGTCATGCAAAGCGATCGCTTAGTAATCTTCTTAGGTACTCTAGGTTGCTCTGGGCTGCCGGCCCCCCACCTGCGAACTGCGGGCTTGAGGCCGGACGGGAGGATACTACTGCACGGTGGCCATCACCTGCAAAACCTTCCGCGGCGGCAGATGCAGCCCCATCGCCAGGGCGTCTTCGGCCGCTTCTTTGATCGCCTCGCTGATGGTCGGATGCGCGAACACGGTTTCCGCGACATCATGCACGCTGACCTCTTGATGGAGCATCGCCCCGGCGGCGGCGATGCACTCGGTCGCGTTGTGCCCGATGATGTGAACGCCCAGAAGGCGGCCCGTCTCGCGATGCCGCACCACCTTCGCGAATCCTTCGTTGTCGTTCACCGCCATTGCCTTGCCCAGGTGCGACAAGGGGAAGGTCCCGACCGAGACGGGGAACCCCTTGGCCCTGGCTTCCTCCGCCGTCAACCCCACCGTCCCGATTTCGGGGAACGTATAGACGGCGTTGGGGACCGGAGCCTTGAAATCGTGCGCGTGCCCGAGTGCGTTCTCGACCGCCGCCACGCCGTGCGCCGAAGCGGCATGCGCCAGGAGGCACCGCCCGTTGGCGTCGCCGATGCAATAGTAGTCTTTCACGGCGGTCTCCATGCGGTCGTTCACGCGGATGAAGGCCCGCTCCGTCGCCAGGTCGATCGTCTCCAGGCCGGTGTCCGCTGTGTTCGGCTGCCGGCCGGTTGCCACCAGCACGCGCTCGGCGTCGAGGTTCTCACCAGTAGCCAACCTGGCCTGCGCGCCCGAGCCGCCCAAAGTCAGGCTTTCGATCTTCGCGCCCGTGAACACCTTGATGCCTCGCGCAGTGAATATCTTCTTCAGCGACTGCGCCACTGCCGCATCCAGGTTAGGCAGAAGCTGGGACAGCATTTCCACCACGGTCACTTCCACACCCAGGGCCTGCATCATGCAGGCAAACTCGCAGCCAATCACGCCGCCGCCTACGATCAGCAACCTCTGCGGCAGCGTCTTCCAGTGCAGGGCCTCGTCGCTCGTGCAGACGACGTTGGCGTCGGTCGGCCAACCTCGGATGCGGGACGGAATCGAGCCCATGGCCAGGATGATCTTGTCCGCCGTAAACTCCTCAGGCGCGGAGTCTGGCCGGGTGACCACTACCTTCCCGACCCCGGCAAGCGACGCGCGTCCTTTGAGGACCGTGACCTTGCGCGCTCCGAGCAGGCCCTTGATGCCCGTGCGCAGCGTTTGCAGGATCTTGTCCTTCCGCGATTGAATCTTGCCCCAGTTCACCGCCGAGCCCGTCGGCACTTCGATGCCCATCTCGGCCGCGTGCCGGATGTGGTGCAGCAACTCGGCCGAGGCAAGAATCGCCTTCGACGGGATGCACCCATTATTCAGGCAGGTCCCGCCGAGCTGTTCTTTCTCGACCAACGCGACACTAGCCCCCATCTGGCCGGCTTTCAGCGCCGCGACGTATCCCCCGGGGCCGGCCCCCAGAACGGCTATCGTGTAATGCTTGCTCATGGCTATACGATCAATTGAACCGGGTCTTCCAGCAGGGCCTTGAGCCGCGCCATGAACTGCGCGCCCAGCGTGCCGTCAATCAGCCGGTGGTCGGCGCTGAGAGTCAGGTTCATCGTCTGCCCGGCCTTGATCGCGCCATCCTTCACGATCACATCCTCGCGCACGGCACTGACCGCCAGGATTGCGGCTTCCGGAGGATTGATGATCGCAACGAAGTCATCCACGCCAAACATACCGAGGTTGGAAATGGTGAAGATGCCCTGGCCCATGTTCTCGATCTTGCCCGCGCGGGCCTGGTTCGCCAGCCGCTTGGTCTCGACGGCGAGTTGCGCCAGGGTGAACCGCTCGGCGTTCATGACAACCGGCACGACCAGGCCCTCGTCCATGCCCACGGCGACGCCGATGTTCGCTCCCGGGAACTCGATTACCGTCTCGCCATCCACGCGGCTGTGCATCGCCGGAAACTCCATGATGGCCTTGGCGCACGCCATGACGATCACATCGTTCACGCTGCACCCGGTCTTGGCCTTCTGGCTCTTGTACAGGGTCATCATTGCCCCGGCGTTGATGCGGGAGGTGATGTACCAGTGCGGGATGGTGGTCTTCGACAGCGTGAGGTTGCGGGCGATGGCCTTGCGCATGCCGCTCATCCGCTTGCGGACCACCCCGGCAGGCAATTCGCCTTGGGGAACCGGCACTGCGGCAGTCACGGCAGGTTTTGACACGCCGGCTGCGGGAATGTCCGTCGAAAGGAGGCGTCCGCCGGGCCCCGACCCTCGCGCGACCGCCGCAAGGTCCACCCCGCGCTCGCCAGCAATCTTGCGGGCGGCTGGGGAGGCTTTCACGCGACCTGTTTCAGTGGTGAAAGTAGGCCGGGCGTCGCGCCCGGCTTCCCCCGCGGGAGTTTGGAGGGGGGCAGGCGAGACGCCTGCCCTACTCTCTGCGACGCCTTCGCCCGAGGCGGCGATGAATGCATCAACATCCGCATCATTATCAGCCAGGTAGGCCACGGGCAGAAGCACCGGGCTGCTGGCGCCCTCCGCAACGACGATTCGCGCCAACCGGCCCGCGTCCGGAGCCTCAACTTCCACGGTCGCCTTGTCCGTCTCAATCTCAAACAGGATCGCGCCCTTATTGATGGTGGCACCCGGCTGCGCATGCCACTTCACGATGACGCCCTCCTCCATGGTTTGACCGGCCTTGGGCATGAGAATCGGGATTACCTTGCCTGTGGGAGCTTTCATAATGGATTTGGGGGTATGAGTGGCCTGAGCTGGGTGATTGAGTGTCTGAACCGCCCCAGCCTCAACAACAGCCAGGGGCGCGCCGATGGGGATGGTCTTGCCGGTCGGGGCGAGCACTTCCTTGAGCGTGCCATCCACCGCTGACTCTATCGCGGCCAATCCCTCGTCCGTCTCAACCTCCAGGAGAACCTCCCCTTTGCAGACGGCGTCGCCTGCCCCCTTCCTCCAGCGAAGAACGGTGGCGTGCGAGGCGGATTTACCGGCCTGCGGCAATGTAAGCGTTGGCATGATTCACTACTCTGTGACCGAACTCATTATGTATTGTGCCAATATTCAGTCAAATCTAGTCACCAGTCAATCAGATTTCGATCAAAAAGTGTTGCAATCCTGTCAGACCGGTGTTTAATTGTCGTTGAATCGGGTCGTTTCGCATGCCTGTGGCTTGCGGAAGACCCGAAAAGCCTTCGGTTTGTATGTGTTTAGCGCAGGGCGGGCGTCCGGCCTGCCCCGGCGCCTGTCCGGTGCGGGACCGGTGAGACTACCCATACATGCCGGTGAGTCTCCCATGTGGGCCGGCCCACATGGGAGACTCACCGGCATGCATCCGTTGTCGCACCGGGACGTCACCGGCTAAGCGGTTACAATGAACTCGTTTCGTCAGCGGCGCGAAAAGATACTCGCAGCCATTCTGGAGAAGCGCCACGTCTCGGCTAGAGACCTGGCGGCGGATGTGTCTGCCTCCGAAGCGACCGTGCGCCGTGACCTCAAAGCCTTGGCTGCCGAAGGGGAGGTCGAGCTTGTATATGGTGGGGCGACGCTACGCCGTCCGTCGGATTACTCTTTCCGCTCCAAAGGCCAGCGCAATGTCGAGGCCAAGCGCGTTATCGGGCGCCTCGCAGCGGATTTGGTCGGTGAGGATGAGCAGATATTCCTGGATTCTGGCACCACGTGCTTCGAAATGCTCCCGTTCCTGAAGGCTCGCCGGCGGCTCTCGATCATCTGCTCTTCCGCCCGCCTGGCCCTCGAAATAGATACGCCGGGCATCTCCGTGCTCCTGCTGGGCGGGCAATATCGCCCCGATCGCATGGATACCATTGGCTCTCTGGCCACAGCTACGCTCGATCAGCTCCGGGGGTATCTGTGCTTCATAGGCGCCGATGGGCTCGACCAGAATTTCGGCCCAGCCGCCGCCGACCTCGAGAGTGCCGACCTCAACCGCCGCGCCGTCCGCAACGCCCGGCAGACAGTCCTGCTCGTGGACCATACCAAGTTCGCCGCCGCTTCGCTCTGCAAGATTGTGGATTGGGAGCTCGTCTCCCGCATCGTCACCGACCGTGCCCCAACCCCGGAGTGGATGGATTTCCTCGGCGCCCGAGGCATCCAAGTGGACTATCCCGAGGAATGAAAGCATACACGCCGCTCGCCGCTAATCGCGCAAATCCGAAATCCGAGAGCCGATTGCAGAGGTCCCGGATAACCGCAAAGAACGCAAAGAGCACAGAGAAACAGGCTGTTTCCTTCCGCTCTGCGCTCTCTGCGTTCTCTGCGGTTAGTGCTGCAATTACCTCCCGAACTCCGAAATCCGAAGGAAATCCGAATGCCGAACCCCGAATCATCCACCGCTCCGGCAGAGCAGGCCAACAACTCGCCTGCAAGGGACCTGGCTCGGATTTCGGTTTTCGGCCTTCCTTCGGCTTTCGGCTTTCGGCTTTCGGATTTCACTTCCCCCGGACGAACCGTACTGTTCGGCCTCACCCGTCTGCCATCACCCGCTATTTAACAACCAGATCTTAATACCATGCCCAAGAGTCAGACCATCAGCCCCGTCGAGAATCGCCGCGCCGGCCAGCTCGAGTTCGCCCCCATCCCCCTCAATCAATACCAGAAGACCTGCAAGGAGGAGTTCGCCGCCAAGCGCTTCTCGAAGGCGGATTTGCTGCGCATCCAGCGCGACATGGAGATCATCCGGGCCTTCGAGAACATGCTCAACGAGATCAAGCTCCGCGGCAGCTTCCAGGGCATCGAATACAACCACCGCGGACCGGCGCACCTCTCCATCGGCCAGGAAGGCTCCGCCGTTGGCCAGGCCTACTTGCTCGGCGTGGATGACCACATCTACGGTTCGCACCGCAGCCACGGCGAAATCCTCGCCAAGGGCCTTTCCGCTATCGCCAAGCTCTCCGACGATGCCCTGCTCAAGATCATGCAAGGCTACTTCGGCGGGGACACGCTGCGCGTCGTCGAGAAGGATGCCACCGGGTCCACGCAAGATTTGGGGATAGACTATCTGGTTTACGGTGCGCTGGCGGAGATCTTCGCCAAAGACTACGGCTTCAACCGTGGCATGGGGGGTTCGATGCACGCCTTCTTCCCGCCCTTCGGCGTCATGCCCAACAACGCCATCGTCGGCGGCTCGGGCGACATATCGGTCGGCGCAGCGCTTTACAAGCACGTCAACCAGAAGCCCGGCATCGTGATCTGCAACATCGGCGATGCCTCGGCCGGCTGCGGGCCGGTGTGGGAAGGCATCTGCTTCGCAACGATGGACCAGTTCAAGCTGCTCTGGGACAAAGCGCACCGCGGCGGCCTGCCCCTGATCCTCAACTTCGTCAACAACTTCTACGGCATGGGTGGCCAGCCTGTCGGCGAGACGATGGGCTTCAAGGTCCTCGCCCGCCTGGGTGCCGGCATCAACCCCGAGCAGATGCACGCCGAACGCGTGGACGGCTACAACCCCCTGGCCGTTATTGACGCCATCGCCCGCAAGAAGAAGATCATCGAGGAGAAGAACGGGCCTGTACTCCTCGACACCGTGACCTACCGTTTCTCCGGCCACTCGCCCTCTGATGCCTCCAGCTATCGGGACAAGTCGGAAGTGGACGCCTGGCGGCAGCAGGACTCCCTCGTCGCATTTGCGCAGGAACTCGTGGATGCGAAGATCTGCACTCGCGCCGAGCTCGACCAGGTCCACGCTCAGGCCGAGGCCACCATACTCAAGGCGTTCAAGAAAGCCGTGGACATGCAGATCAGCCCGCGCAGCGATCTGAAGCTCAAGAACTGCCTCCTCGAACGCACGATGTTCTCGAACCAGAAGCTCGAGTCGCTGGAGCCCGGCCGGAAACCCGATGTCCTCATTGCCAAGGAGGAAAACCCCCGCGTCAAGCAGTTGGCCCAGCGCAGCCGCTCGGCCTTCGACGACAAGGGCGCCAAGCTCCCCAAGAGCAAGTGCGTCGGCATCCGCGATGCCATCTTCGAGGCCATCCTCGACCGCTTCTATGTTGATCCCACCCTGGTCGCTTACGGCGAGGAGAACCGCGATTGGGGCGGCGCATTCGCCGTGTATCGCGGCCTTACCGAGGCTTTGCCCTATCACCGCTTGTTCAACTCGCCCATCAGCGAGGGCGCCATCGTCGGCAGCGCCGTCGGCTACGCCCTGGAAGGTGGCCGGCCGCTCGTCGAGCTGATGTATTGCGACTTCATGGGCCGGTCGGGCGACGAACTCTTCAACCAGATGGCCAAGTGGCAGTCCATGTCCGGCGGCCTCCTCAAGATGCCGGTCGTCCTGCGCGTCAGTGTCGGCTCGAAATACGGCGCCCAGCATTCACAGGACTGGAGCAGCATGTGCGCCCACATCCCCGGCCTCAAGGTTGTCTTCCCAGCCACCCCTTATGACGCCAAGGGCCTGATGAACTCCGCCCTCGTGGGCACCGACCCGGTGGTCTTCTTCGAGAGCCAGCGGATCTATGACGAGCCCGAACAGTTCGTCAAAGGCGGAGTGCCCGCGGGCTATTACGAAGTGCCCATCGGCGAGCCCGACATCAAGAAAGCCGGTAAAGACCTGACGATCCTGACCATCGGCGCCACGCTCTACCGGGCGCTGGATGCCGCCAAACAACTCGAGGAGAAGTGGGGCCTCTCCTGCGAGGTCATTGACGCACGCTCGATCGTCCCCTTCAACTACGCGAAGGTGATCGAGTCCGTGAAGAAGACCCGCAAGATCCTGCTGGCCTCGGACGCCTGCGAGCGTGGCAGCGCCCTGCAAACCATGGCCGCCAAGATCACGCACTTCGCGTTTGATGAACTGGACGCCCCGCCGGTAGTGGTCGGCGCCCGCAACTGGATCACCCCGGCCGACGAAGTGGAAGACGCCTTCTTCCCCTTCGCCGTGGACATCATTGACGCCGTCCACGAACACATCCTGCCGCTCAAAGGCTACAGCGTCACGCGGGAATGCTCCAACGCCGACCTTATGCGGCGCTGCGCGGAAGGGGTTTAGGCCGATTTGACCCGAGCATTCCTCACGTCCACACTTCATCACAGCACCTATGCAGCACTGGCTCGTGAAACAGGAACCGGCGGACTACTCCTGGGCCGCCTTCGTCAAAGATGGCCGCGCGGCGTGGACAGGCGTGCGCAATTTCCAGGCGCGCAACAACCTCCGCGCCATGAAAAAGGGCGATTGGGTGCTCTATTACCACAGCGTGACTGAGAAACAGGTCGTGGGCTTGGCTCGCGTGGCGAAAGAGGCGTATGCGGACCCGACCGCGAGTGAAGGCGACTGGTCGTGCGTGGACCTCGTCCCGGTAAAGGCATTGAAGCAACCGGTGGGGCTTGAGACGATCAAGTCCGACCCGAAGCTGAAGGACCTTCCCCTCCTCAGACACACCCGCCTGTCCGTCGTGCCGGTCGCCGCCGGTCACTTCAAGCGGCTGCTGGAACTGGGCGGAACCACCGTGCCATGAGCCAGTTCAAAGCCGTCATATTCGACATGGACGGCGTGATCGTGGACAGCGAGTCGCGCCACGAGCGCGCCTACCTGGAGGTGGTGCAGGAACTCGGCTACGGACACAACCACGGGCTGCAGTTTACGGATTACGTGGGCCGGTCCGACGATGTGTTGTGGCGGGACTTTATTGCCCGGCACAAGCCGTCGCAGTCCTTCGACGAATTGCTGGCCCTGAAGACGCAGCGCGTGGTGGACATCATCCAGCGCGAGCAGCCGTTGTTTGAGGGCCTGCCGGAGCTGGTCGGAAAACTGGCCGGCCGCTACACCTTGGCGCTGGCCTCCGGGTCCGACCGGCCAGTAGTTGAGGCCGTCCTCCGCCTGGATGGCCTGCGGCGGTTCTTCTCTGCGGTGGTGAGCGCCCCCGACATCAAACACGGCAAACCCGCGCCCGACATCTTCCTCCGCGCCGCCGAGCTTCTGAAGGTCGCGCCGCAGGAGTGCTGGGTGATCGAGGATTCCAAGCCCGGCGTCGCGGCGGGCCTGGCGGCAGGCATGCGGGTCATCGCGATCACCAACACCCATCCCGCCGACGAACTGGCCCACGCGCACCATGTCGTGGGCACCTACGGGGAAATAGAGCAGTTGCTGTTGCCTTGCGACAGGGCCGAACAGGTGGCCGCCAAGCCGCCCTCCCCCTGAAGATTGCCTTTCGGGCGGCGGATTGGGATCAGCGCCCGTATCAATTCAGTCTGACTAACGCCTGGGGGGGCAGGCTGAGGAGCCCGGGTGAGTCTTTCAGAGATGATGGCTTCTCTGTGACGTTTCCCCGGGGTAGGGCCGCCCCGTCTCCCCCGTGGCGGTCCAACCCCGGTCTGAGTGACACAGTCCTCTTAGGATTGGCGGGCAGCGAGATCGCGCCGGATAGGAACCCCTTTCTCAGAGACCAGGCTGTGCTAAGGCGAACATTTTGGCGATCACCCTTTTTGTCTCTTCAAATCTGGCTGGAGGAAACTACCCCAGACGGCGCTGGATACGATGCCGCTCAACGGAGCCCAGGCCGGAGAGGTTGACCACACATGGCTTGGCAAGCCAAGGCGGCTTGGGAAACGAGATTTCGCTCTCACCGCCGCGCACTTCGCTGGTCAGAGGAGCGACTATGGAGACGCTGCGCTCGCTGTCCGGGTTGGCACACAGGACCAGGCAGGGCCGGACCTTGGCCACCATCCCCAAATCCACGAGCACGATGTCACCGTTCGCGGGGCAGTTTGTCATACAGGATTTCCGGAGGCGGGCCGAGGCTGTCCCAAACCTCCTGCAGGGCCTCGTAGGTCTCCGGGATCGGCGGAAGCGCGGGCAGGCCGTAGGTGATCAGGTCACGGAACAAGTCAGCCAGGGATTTGCGGCGGCGATTTGCCTCGGCGACGAGCCTCTCGTAATCGCTCTTGGTAATCCGAACCGGATAGGTCACGGTCTTCACGCATACAATTTGACTACAATGACGCCGTGTGGCAAGCGATTCTGGCTCCTGGTCGTGCTCTGTGGGCTCGCGCTGCTGGCCGGCTTGCTCGCCGCCGATGGGCGAGCGGACGCCGCACACTCACATTGCTCTTGCTAGCGTGCGGCTGCTCGCCACGTGCTCTCGGTCACAAGTTCGGTGACGTACCCAGCGGGGTGGGGTTCTCAGAATTGAGAAACACTGGCCATTGAAGGCCGTCTGGGTCCCGCACTCGGGCCGGGGGCCTTTGGCCGGGCAGGCCATTGCCTGGCCAGTGCCTAGCCAGTGCCTAGACACCAACAGGCTTAATAGAAATACTATTAAGCTTGGTGGTGTCTAGGCAGTCTCGGGGGGGTATGGTGTGTCTGCCTCGCGCTGAATGCGTCACCGAACTTATGACCGAGAGCACTAAGGAATTGAACATTCGTTGAAAAGGGCATAAAGCTACCTCAGGCAGGCGGTGCATAGCCTATGGCCCAACAGACTCCTTGACGTGCAACCGGCGGCCACAGACAGTTGCTCCCGCCTTACCTTTGACAATGAGAACTGCACTAATGACGCGGAAAGTCGCGCACGCCCTGCTGCTTCTCGTGCCGCTTTGCCTTGTCTGCGGTCATTCACCGGGCGCAGAGATCCAGAGGCCGCCGACGCTCAAGACCAAGCACTTCGACCGCGACCCCGGCTGGGAAGGGCACAACAACCGCATCGTGCCGAAGCGGGTGCTGATGGTGAAGCAGGACTTTGGCTACAGCGCGACGCAGTTCGCGGGCAAGGACGCGGGCGAAATGGGCGGGCGCATCCAGCGCTCCGCTGCACCCGCTTACTATGCCGCGCCGATGACGCCAGCCCGGACACTCGACGACAGGCTTTCCGCGTCGGGGAGCTTTGCCGTCATGGCTTCGCAAGGCGGCGCGGGCGTCTTCTTCGGCTTCTTCAATTCGCACCAGCCCGGCGGCAGCGGGCGGCCCATTGGTTCGCTCGGCTTGGACTTCGATTTCGAGGGCAGAGGCGGACGACTGGCAGTGCGGCTGATCACTGGCGGCAATAAGTCGTGCGGCACGTTCATCACGCCGTATCTCCCCGGCAAGTTCCGGCCCACGCCCATCCGGAACGACGGAACGCGTTATCACTGGACGCTCGACTACGATCCGCAGGGCGCCGACGGCAAGGGGCGGTTTACGTTCACCATCGGCAGCGATACTCAGACTACGCAGGACTACGGCCCGCTGCCCGAACGTTCCGCGCAGGAGGCGCAAGCTCGCTTTCCCAACACGACCACGTTCACGGTGGACCTTCCGCCGGGCTACAAGCGGGAAGGGGCGACCTTCGACCGCTTCGGCGTGCACAACATGATGAAGTCCGGCGGCGCGGTAACGATGTTCTTCGACGATCTGCAATTCAACGGCCAGATGCAGGATTTCCCGGAGGACCCGCGTTGGATCGGCGCGGGCAATCGCGTCGCATTTGAAGACCGCGAGCAGGTCGGCGCGCACGACTTCGGCTACAGCGCGAAGACGAGCTGGGCGGGCGGCGTCGCGGGAGAGGTCGGCGGCGTGCTGTGGCGCTGCGACGAATACGCCTATTACGCGGATCGGGTTGGGCCGTTGGACCTGGAGCAGCGGTTGGAGGCACGCGGCAAGGTGAAACTCGTCATCGCTGGCCCCGACTCCGACATCTATCTGGGCTGGTTCAACCACGCCATCCAAGGCAAGGAGCCGGCGGAAGCGGGGAATTTCGTCGGCATCCACGTGGGCGGACCGACCCGCATTGGCCACTATTTCATCCCCGTATTCACGACGGCCAAGGGGAGGAAAGTCAAAGTTGAGCAAGGGCCGGTGCTCGCGCTCGGGAAGGCGCTCGACTGGTCGCTGGTCTATGATCCCGCTGCGAACGAGGGCAACGGCGCGATGCGCGTGACGCTGGGCACGGAGTCCGCGACGCTGGCGCTGAAGCCGGGTCAAAAGGCCGAGGGCGCCAGCCTGGATCGCTTCGGCTTGTTCAACTCGACGGCTGGCGGACAAATGGTGAAACTCTACCTCGACGATTTGACCTACACCGTCCGCCCTTGAAGCCACCCCGGTGAGGGCACGAAGGCTGGAGCCGCGGCCGATCAGACCATGGGAAGAGCGTCTGGTCCGGGCGCGAACCGGTAGTCGTCCCGGCGAGCGCCGAGGCGGCGCTGGTCGCGGCGATCGCCGCGGGCAAGGCCTATTGGAACGTCCACTCGACGGCGTTCCCGCCTGGCGAGATTCGTGGTTTCCTGGTGCCGAATGACGCACCGCCGGTCATCAATAACCTGAGCGCCACGCCGTCCGTGCTGTGGCCACCTAACCATAAGATGGTTCCGGTCACGGTCCAGGTGGATGCGACGGATGATTTCGCCCTCACGAGCGCCGAAATCATCGAGGTGACCAGCAACGAACGTTCCAACCCGGGAACCCGGGGGCCGCAATGGGAAATCACCGGCCCGCTCTCGTTGAAGCTGCGCGCCGAACGCTTGGGCACGGGCCACGGACGGGTCTATACCATCACGGTTCAATGCGAGGACGATGGCGGCAACGTGACCACGGCCGAAGTGACCGTCAGGGTGCCGAAGAACGCACGCCCGTAGGCCAAACGCGGGGCAATGCCTTGGTCTTTACGTCGCGCCATTGGCGAGAGTGGCCGTGGCCTCGCCGATGGCGGCGACGATGCGCCGGACCTGCCCGGGTGTCAGGCAATAGGGCGGCATGAGGACCACCACGTTCCCAATGGGGCGCGTGAGCACGCCGCGCTTGGCCAAGCCGAGCGGGTGTCTCACTTTCAACACTCTCTGACGCCCTGTGCTGTGCGCTCAAAGGCTGAGCAACAGGAGTGCGTCCACACCTGTCTCGCGCTCTGAACCAAGGAGTGGTCCCAGGGCACCGCTTTGACATCCTCCGCCGCGCTGATCCCGTGAGCATTGCGCAAAACCTTACGCCAGTCGGCCTCGATGTGCCGGAAGTAGTCTGCCCGCACGTCGGCTCCCAGCCGATGGATGATGCGTCGCGCGTCCGGTTCGCGCAGGACTGGCTTGTCTCCACGCGCGAACTGCCGCAGGGCGTCGGACACTTCGACCCGGTGCCAGGGAGTCCAGAGAAAAAGGTCCTCGCTGTGTTGTTCGAAGGAGTGTGTGCCCGCCTCGTGGTGAGTGTCGTCGAAGAACTGCAGGGCCACGACTCATCACCCTCCGGGTCAGACCGCAGACCATGCGGCGCATCCGCAACTCGATTTCAGTGGGTGCCCTGACCGAGTTGATCCGGCTGGTCGCAGTGAACGCGCTTTGCCTCAGAGGGCCTGGAGCGGACCATTTCCCGTCTCAGCGACCAGGCCCGGCACGTTTCACATGGACGGGGCAAGACAGCGGATGCACCCACGACGACACGAAGGGCAGCGCCGCCCCCGCTCATTTTCGAGGGCGGTGGCTAGGTTGAGGTGTTCCGCACGGGGACGGATTTCACTTTCCAGACCCGCTCGCAATAGTCCCGGATGGAACGGTCGGAGGAGAATTTGCCCATCCGCGCCACGCGGGCGTCCTGCTCCGCGTAGATCTGCATGGTGCGGACGCCCTGCTTGAACACGCGGTCCCGGACCGTCAGAGCCAAGGCTGTGTAGGCGTCGTTCCTGGTTGCGGCCATCGGCACACGGCCGAGGCCGCAAAACAGGTTGTCGAGAAACGACTGCTTGAGGTCCGCCACAGTATGACCCGTGCGGACATCGGCGACGCAAAGCGATTCCTGCAACTTCGGCTGTGATTCTCTCTTCGTTGTCGGCATAGAACAGATCCCACACCGGCTATCGGCGGCTCGCAGGTGAAGCGCCCGGAAGCACTCAGGCCGGCGGGCCCTATTTCTGCACTGCGGCGTGCACCGTCGAGAGCTGTCCGGCCGAGCCGAGCAATTGGTTGCGGCTGGCGATGAACTTGGCGTATTCCTCCATGAACACCTTGCCCGGCGAGCGGAAGTCGAACTCGGCCGCTTTATCGCGGAAGAACTCGCGGTGCACGCGCGTCCAGACCAGACGGCCGTCGGTGTCAATGTTCACCTTGGTCACCCCGAGCTTGGCAGCCGGGAGATATTCGTTGGGGGCCACGCCCATCGAACCCGCGATCTTGCCCCCCGCGGCATTGATGCGGTCCACCTCTTCCTTGGGCACGCTCGAACTGCCGTGCATGACCAGCGGGAAGCCGGGCAGCCGGTTCTTGATCTTCTCGAGCACGTCGAAGTGAAGCGATTGCTTGCCCTTGAACTTGAAGGCGCCGTGGCTGGTGCCAATGGCGCACGCCAGCGAATCGCAGCCGGTTTGTTTCACGAAGCGCTCGGCCTCGGCTGGATCGGTCAGACAGGCGTTGCCTTCCTCGACCTTGATATCCTCCTCGACGCCGCCGAGCATGCCCAGTTCGGCCTCGACGCTGATTCCTTTGGCGTGGGCGCGATCCACGACGCGCTTGGTGATCGCGACGTTCTGGTCGAAGGGCTCGTGCGAGGCATCAATCATCACCGAGCTGTAGAAGCCCGAGTCAATGCAATCGTAGCAGGTCTCTTCGTCGCCGTGGTCCAGGTGCACCGCGAAGATCGCCTCCGGAAAGATCTCACCGGCGGCGCGGATGATGGCTTCCAACATCCGCTTGTCGGTGTATTTTCGGGCGCCTTTGGAGATTTGGATGATGCACGGCGCCTGGCTGGCAAGGCAGCCTCGGAACAAGCCCATGGCCTGCTCGGCGTTGTTGATGTTGTAGGCTCCGATCGCATATTTGCCGTAAGCGACCCGGAACAGTTGTGAGGTAGTAACAATCATATTGGTGTCGTGTTTATTGATCTATGCGTTAATGGTGGTTATCTCGATTAAATTCGATTGCCGCTTGCTGCACTTTACTGGTGACATTGATGCGTTTCAATTCGGACCACAGTTTGCGGCTTCTTTTGAGTTTGGCGAGCACAAACGGCCAGCATGGAGTTCCCCGCTTCCTCCGTCCTTCCTCCGTCCTTCCTCCGTCCCTCCTGCGAACGGCAATCGGAGGAAGGACGGAGGAGGAACGGAGGAAGGACGGAGTTGCTACGGAGGCGGTCTGGGGAGCACGCGACTGGGATGGGGTGATTGCGGGCGGGGTCCAAGACTAGCTCTGGTAAGAGTTGGTCCTATAATGCTTCCATACTGCGTTCAAGTTACTGGGCTTTCCCAGCCCGTATTCCACTCGCAGCCACCGGCGCAGCGCCCATTACGTGCGGGCATGGGAAAAGCGATCTCCTATGTGCAGCCTTCGGTCTTTGACAAAGCCGACCCGGCAGGCATCGTTGACTTGAATCGCTTTGGGTTAGGTTCGCGGGTTCCCGTCCGCGTCAATAAGGCGCACTTCGCCCCAGCCCAGCTCACGAATGCCGGCTTCGATCTTCGCACGGTCGCCCACGACCACCCACACCCGTTGATGGGGGTGAACCGTGGTGCGCGCGGCGGCATCCACATCCGCCCGCTTGAGCGCGAGGATTCGCGCGGCATAGGTGTCGTAGTAATCCGCCGGCAGATCGAAGCGCACCATACGTGAGATTGAACCCGCAACGGCGCCCGCCGTCTCCCAGGCGCCGGCCAGTTTGAGGGTCCGTTCTTTCTGGATCTTGGCCACTTCGTCCTCCGAAACGGGCCTGGCCGCCGTGATGCCCTCCAGTTCCTTGAGGATCTCGGTCATGGCCTCTTTGGTCTTGTCGGACTGCACCGGGGCTACCACCACGAAGGGCCGCTGTCCGCGCGCATCCGCCAAGGCGCTGCGCACGCCGTAGCTCCAGTGTTTGTCTTCGCGCAGGTTCATGTTGAGGCGCGAGGTAAAGGTTCCGCCCAGGATGTCATTCATCACTTCGATGGCGGTTTCCTGGGGATTGGATTTGGGCGGGGCGACCTCGCCGACCATGATGGCGGACTGGGGCGCGGCTGGACGGTCAATCAAGTACACGACTGGCTTTTCGGGCGGCTTGACCGCGCTGACATTCTTTCGGGGCACTTCACCGGGCTTCCAGCCAGCGAAGAGCTGCTCGATCCGCGGCTTGATCTCGGCCATCGTGGTGTCGCCCACCACCACGAGCGTGGCGTTGTTCGGCTTGAACCAGGTGCTGTGGAACCTGGCGGCGTCCGCGCGGGTGATTTTCGCCACCGAGGTCTCGGTGCCGGACCCGGTGAAGGGGGTGCTGTAGGCGTGCCGCTCGCCGTAGAGCAGGCGCGGCAAGACGCGCAAAGCCATGCTGTTGGGCTCCGTCTTCTCGCGTTTGATGGCATCCAGTTGCAGCTTCTGGAGCCGTTGGAAGTCCGCTTCAGGGAAGGTCGGGTTCTTGATGACATCGGCGTAGAGCTCGAGGGAGGGGACGAGATTCTGCTTCAGGGCCGACATGGAGACGGAGGACGAATCGAGGTCCGAGCCGGTGCCCAGCGTGGCGCCGAGGCGATCCAGTTCGTTGCTGATTTGCAGGGCGTTGCGGGATTTGGTGCCCTCATCGAGCATGTTCATGGCGAGCCTGGCCGTGCCCGGTTGGGCCGACTGGTCGGCCGCGTAGCCGGCATCTACCAGGAGATCGAGCTCGACAATGGGCACCTCGTGCCGTTCGGCGAGGACCACCTTCAGCCCATTCGCGAGCGTGGCGCGCTCGAGCTTGGGGAAGCCGACCTCGGGCTGGATGGTCGGCACCGGGAGCTTCGAGCGGTCCACGCCGGATTGGGCGGTCTGATATTCCGGCAGGGGTTCGATGGCCAGCACATAGACGCCGTCGGAAAGCCATTGCCGGGCGGTGTCGCGCACCTGGCGCGAGGTGGCCTGGCGGACGCGTTCGAGCATATCCTTCCAGGCATCGGCGCGGCCCAGGAACACCTGGTGCATGGCCAGCGTGTCGGACTTGCCGCCGAACCCGCCGATGCGCTCGAGGCCGCGAATGAACGCCGCCTCGGTTTGCGTCTTGACCCGCGCGAGTTCATCCGCCGTCGGGCCCTTGGCCAGGAAGCGGGCCAATTCCTCGTCCACGGCCTTTTCCACCTTCGCCAGCGGCACGCCCGGGCGGGCCGTGGCGACGATCACGAACTGGCCCGCGATCTCGCGCGCGTCCACGTAGGCCGATACGGAACTGGCGATCTGCTCGTCATACACGAGGCGCTTGTAGAGGCGCGAGGATTTGCCGGAGGCGAGCACGTCGGACGCCAGGCTCAGGTACTCGGTGTCCGGGGCGCCATACGGCGGCACATTCCAGACTTTATAGAGGCGCGACTGGGGAACGCGGTCCTGGGCAACCTGGCGCTGCTCGCCCGCGCGCTTGGCAATCCAGGTCTCATACCGGCCCAGCGGCGGGCCGGAGGGGATGTCGCCGAAGTACTTCTCGACCTTCTGCCGCGCCTCATCCGGCGTCACATCACCAGCCACCACGAGTGTGGCATTGGCCGCGCCGTAGTACTTGCGGAACCATTCCTTGACGTCGTCGAGCGAAGCCGCGGTAAGGTCCTCCATCGAGCCGATCACCGTCCAGGAATAAGGATGGCCCACCGGGTAGGTGGCTTTGGTGATCAGCTCCTCCGCGATGGCGTAAGGTTGGTTCTCATATTGGCGTTTCTCATTCTGAACCACGCCACGCTGCTCATCGAGTTTGGCCTGCGTGACGACGCCGAGCAGGTGGCCCATGCGATCGGACTCCATCCAGAGCAGGAAATCGAGCGCCTCCTTCGGGGCGTTCTCGAAGTAGTTCGTCCGATCCTCGCTGGTAGTGCCGTTCAGCTCGCTGGCGCCTACCTTCTCCAGGGCCTTGAAGTAGTCGTCGTCAAAGTGTTCGCTGCCGTTGAACATGAGGTGTTCAAAGAGGTGGGCGAACCCGGTCTTGCCCGGCCGCTCGTTCTTGGAGCCAACGTGGTACCAGACGTTGACGGCGACGATCGGCGCCTTGTGATCCTCGTGAACCAGCAGGGTCAGGCCGTTCTTCAGAACGAACTTCTGGTAGGGGATGTCGAGGTTGGCGACGGAACGGGCGACCCCGGCCGGACCGGCGGAGGCGCTGCTGACCATTACGGCGGCAAGAATAACAGGATTCAGGATAGGTTTCATGTGCGTCATGTTTTGCGGTTCATCGTTCAGCCCTAACGGCCATAATGGTTGCCTGGCGGCCGCGCCGGCCGTTCACGGCCTGCGGACGGTGGGTGACGGTTCATGCCCTGAACGTAGCTCGCTCGGCTTTCCGGCAGCTTTCAAGAGCATTACCGATTTGTCATTGAATGACATGAGTGACGAAGGCAACCATGGAGAAATAAGGCACTGGTTGAGGGGAAATGCAATCGGAAATGGGCCAAAGCCGCTACACGGCGCTTGCAATCCACCGCAACCCGCTCCATGCTGGCTGAGCGGTATTTGCAAGGCGCGCCGCAAATCGCGCCTGACGTAACGTAATGAGCACATTACCTGATAACGAATTTGACCTGGACAAACTCTTCTTGCCCGCCTGGGCACAAGAGCCTTCTGCTTCGAAATACGCCCAATATGAGGGCGAGGAGGAGCGCCCCGGGCGCCGCGGCGACCGCGACCGGCGCGGCCCCCGACCGCCCCGCCGCGAAGGCGCGCCGAGGGGAAGAAGGGACGACCGGCGTCCGCAGGGAGAGCGCCGCGGCCCGCCCCGGCCCGAAGGAGCCCGGGCGGGTGCTGAAGGCGGCGAGAGACCGGGCTTCCGCCGAGGCGACCGGCCGGACTTCCGCCGTTCCGAGCCACGCGAACGCCGCGAACCCCTGCCGCTGCCGGAAGTTGATCTCAGCCTTCGGCCCGAGGAAAAGGGGGTAGCTTCGCTGGCGCGGCAGATCCGCATGACCGGCCGGGCCTATCCGCTGTTTGACATCGCTCAAATGATCCTGCAGAAGCCGGAACGGCATGTGGTTGTCTTCAGCGTGAAGAAGAACGCCGAGGGCAAGCCGGTCCAGCCGTTGTTTGTCTGCGCCCTGGATGACACGCTTTGGCTGTCGGAGGAAGAAGCCATCGCACACGTGTTGAGCAAGCATTTCGGAACCTTCTACCAGACCGAACGCACGGCAACCGAACCGCCCAAAGGCAAATATACCTTTGTGGCCCAGTGCGGCATGAGCGGCGTCATCCTCGGTCCGCCCAATCATCACGACTACCAGAATGCCCTGCGCAAGCTGCACGCCGAGCGGTTCTCCCGCATGCCGTTTGAGGTCTATAAGTCCCGGGTGAAGATCGTGCGGGACGAAGAGGTCGTTAAGAAATGGGTGGATGACCAGAGCTGGAAGACCGAGTACGTGTGTCTGAACCTGCCGGAGGCGGTCCACTTGGAAGGCATGGAGGCGGTGGAGAAGCATTTCCGCGAAACCCACAAGGACAACATCATCAAGGCGGTGGAGACTCATGCGCTGAACGGCGGCGCGGCCCGCACGCTGCGCAGCCCCAACCTGGTGCGCCTGGTGCGCAGCGTCTGGGAGGATCAGCGTCGGTTCCCGCTGCAGGTTGCGACGGTGCTGAGCCAGCAGTTCGCCGGGCACGGACTCCAGTTCTTCAAGGTGAATAAGACCGTCACCCACGTCTGCGTGGCCCGGCCGCATTACCTCGATTTGGCCGAAACGCCGGTATCGGAAGGGGTGAAACAGATCGTCGGGTACATCAACGCGCACCCCAAATGCAATCGCCGGCAATTAATCGAGGCGCTGGCGCCCACACCTGCCCCGGCGGCGGCCGAAACGCCACCGTCCGCAGATCAGCCGGCACCTCCTCCCGAGAGCATGCAGGCGACGCCGGAGCAAACTGCGGTGATTGCGGACTTGCACTGGCTGGTCCACCAGGGCCATGTCATCGAGTTTGCCAACGGGATACTCGAGATGGCCAAGAAGCCGGTGGTGAAATCGCCAAAACCGGAGGCCAAACCGACGGAAACTCCGGCTGAGCCCGCGCCTCAAGCCGAGGCGGCGCCTGCAACGAAAGCGACCCAGGCAGAACCAGAGGCCGCGATGGCGTCCCCAATCCCCTCCGAATCTGCGCTAGCGGCAGAACCTGTGAATCCCGCGGAGAAGACCCCGCCTCTTGAACCGGAAGCAGCCGTTACCCCAATTCTACTGGGCGATGCGCTGCCTGTGCCTGAGTCCGGCGAAGCCGGCGCCGCGCCTGCGGCAGCACCGACCGAGCCGCCCTCGTAGGATCCGGCCCTCCAGGGCCCGAGCTCACGCATAACCTATCGCTTCTGACCCGTATGCCATTCACCAAATTGGGACTCTCTAACCCCGTCCTCGCCGGTGTTAAGGCGATGGGCTACGTGGAGCCGACGCCGATTCAGCTCCGCGCCATCCCGCTGATTCTGGCGGGACAGGACGTCATCGGCAGCGCCCAAACGGGCACCGGCAAGACGGCGGCATTTGCGCTGCCGATCCTGTCGCAGTTGGGCCAGCACAGCCCGCAGACCCGGATGCTCGTCCTGGAGCCAACCCGCGAGCTGGCTGCCCAGGTCGAGACGGCCATCCATGACTTTGCCCGGTTCACCAGCCTTCGCACGCTGGTCATGTTCGGCGGCGTAGGCTACGGCCGGCAAAGGGAGGGCTTGAAGAACGGGGTGGATATCATCGTCGCCACTCCGGGCCGGCTGCTGGATCACATGCGGCAGGGAACCTGCCGGCTGGACCATGTCAGGTTCCTTGTCCTGGACGAAGCCGACCGCATGCTCGACATGGGATTCCTGCCCGATGTGCGCCGGATTCTCGATCGCTGCCCCCGCGACCGTCACACCTCGCTGTTCTCCGCCACCATCCCGCCGGAGATCGAGACGCTGATCCGGTGGGCGATGAAGAATCCCCAAACCGTTCAAATCGGCGTGCGCCGCTCGCCCAAGGACACCGTCCAGCACGTGGTTTACCCGGTGTCCGACTCACAGAAGACGGACCTTCTGCTCGAACTTTTGAAGCGCGTGAACTATGAATCGGTCATCGTCTTCTGCCGCACCAAGCACGGCGCCGACCGCGTCGCGCATCTGCTTAAGCGCAACAATCACGCGGTGGCCGTGCTGCACTCGAATCGCACCCAGAGTGAGCGGGAGCAGGCCCTGCGCGGCTTCCGCGACGGGCGTTACGAGGTGCTGGTCGCGACCGATATTGCGGCGCGCGGGCTGGACATCACGTCCGTCAGCCACGTCGTCAACTACGACGTGCCGCAGCATCCGGAGGATTACATTCACCGCATCGGCCGCACTGGGCGCATGGAGGCTACGGGTGATGCATTTACGCTGATGGTGGCGGAGGACATAAGGCACGTAAACGCCATTGAACGGTTTATCAGCCTGAAAATCCCCCGCGTCAAGCTGGAGAACTTCGACTACAAATACACCGCGCTTTTCGAGGAGGGCAAACCGGGCCGGCCGCAAAGCGGGGGGCGAGTCCGCGGGGCGCGCGTGCGAGGCGGATACTTTTACGGGCCGGCGCGGCGTCGGCGGTAGGCAGTCCATCGAGGGGCCGGCCGGGATGGCTCATTTCCGGGCTATCCCACGCGAAAGGAAATCTTGGCGATAAAGTCCCGGCCAAAGCTGTGCTGCAGACGGTCGAGGATTTCCCTCCGGCGATAGCGCACGATTTCATTGAGCCACACGCTGCTGTCCACCGTGACGAACAGCGTGCCCTGGCGAAGGCCGGTGGGTTGGGCATGGGCTACGATGTTCGGATCAAGCAGGTCATTCCATACCTTGACTACTTCGGCCTCCGCGCGACGGCGGTCCAGGCGCAGGCCCGTCAGGACGCCCTTCAGCACGTCTTTGGCCGGCAGGGCGCGCAGGGCCTGGGCGCGCTCGAGCGCAGTGAGATCCACACCCCGCCATTGGGCAAACACGCGCTGGCGCGGGGTTATCTTTGGAGGCCCGAGTGGCGGGTTGTGGCGGGGCGGGGGACGCACGATCGGGTCACTAAGATTTAGAAAGGGGAAGATGTCAAAGGAGTGAAATAAGACGGGACGCTGCCGCGCTCATTGAGCCCGTCCCCCTTGGCTCACGTTTCGGGCTCGGCGTGTTCATCCAACACCAGAACACCACGGGGTGGCAGATCGTAGTTACCGGAGAAGGTGTTGCCCGTCAGGAAATCGTGCATGGGTTTGTAGAATTGCACCCGCAGCGGCGAGTTCTGGTGGTTTAGCAGGAAGTAAACTCTGGTATCATCCTTCTGGCGCATGCTCACCTCCACGTGGTCCGGGACTTTGAGCAGCGGCTGAAGGTTGCACATCTGGCGCAGCCAGGTGACCAGGTCGCCGTAGAAATGCGAGTGGCTCTGCGTGCCGATGTAGATCGCCTTGCCCAGCCCGAAGGTGTGCATGGTCATGGCTGGCCGGCCAGCGTAGAAGTCCTTCGCGTAGGTGGCGAGCACCTGGCAATCCTTGGGCTCAATGAGGTCGCACCAGAGCCTGGCGGGATGGAGGTGCGTGGCAGGAAACGTGCCCTTAAAGGTAAGGTGATTCTCCTCACCGGGCGGTAACTGGTCGAATTCCAGCACTTCCAGGCCGAACAGATCGGTCAGATCATGAGGATAGCCCGTGTCCGGCGCGATGTTGTGCTCGTCCACCAGGCCGGTGTTGAAGGTGGCCACGAGGGTCCCGCCGTTCTGGACATAGAGTTTCAGCCGGTCGGCTTCCCCGCCGGACAACAGATGGAGCGAGGGCGCGAAGACGAGCTTGTAGCGCGAGAGGTCCTCGGTCGGCCGCGCGAAATCCACCGAAATGTTCCGATCATGCAGGGCCGTGTAAAACAGTTGGATGTGGTCGCGCAGGTTGAAGAACCGGTTTGGCTGCATTGGCTGCTGCAGCGTCCACTCGTTGTCGTGACTGTAAAGGATGCACGTGTCTGCCACCACTTGCGTGCCCTTGAGAGCCGGCGCCAGCAGCTTCATTTCGTCACCCAACTGGGCGACCTCCTTGAACACGCGGCTGGCGGGCTGCGCGGTGTGCGGCAGGACCGCTCCATGGAATTTCTCGGTGCCGAACCGCGGCTGGCGCCAACGGAAGAAGACAACCGCGGTCGCCCCGCGCGACACCAACTGGTAGGTGAACATTCGCAACATTCCTGGCCGCACCAGCGTGTTGACGTCCTGCCAATTCACATTGCCGGCCTTCTGTTCCATCACCCAGAACCCGGTATCGCCGTCCGGCGTGCGGATGTCCGATTTCTTGAGGGAGCGCAGCATGTCAATCTCACAGGCATGCTCGGCTGACTTGGCCTTGAGAGCTGAGGAGCTCTCGATCGAGACAAAGTCAATGATCTCCGCCAAGTCAAAATGGTCGAACCGGTGCAGAAGGGGGCGTAGATTGGTGGTAATCGGACACCGCGGCGTCAGCTCGTGGAGCAGGTCGGCCTGCATCTTGACGTACTGGACGATCGTGTCGCTGCAGAACCGGCACCAATCCAGGACCAGTGCCGGGTTGTGAACCGCCGGGGCGACCATCGGCATGGGCACCTGGTCCCAGTTCGTGACAACCTGGCCCCAATGCCGCAGGCCCATGAGTTCGTTCAGGCGCCCGATGGTCTCATATTTCGCCTCCAGCCAGCCGTGCCAGTCGCGGCGGGTGTCCTCGTTGAACGAGGCTTCGGTGAAGTTTCCGCCGAGGGCGTTGTCAATTTGCCAGGCAATGAGTTGCGGATGTGGGCCAAGAGCCTTGGCCATCTGTTCCACGATGCGCTTGGAATAGTCCCAAAACACATCGCTGTTGAGACAGACCGCCCGACGCGTGCCCTCGTGTTTGACCAGCCCACGCTCATCCAGGGGCAGGATCTCCGGGTGCTTCCGCGCCAGCCAGATGGGCGGCGAGGCGGTCGGGGTGGCCAGGACGACCTTGATGCCACCCTTCCCGAGCAGGTCCATGACCCGGTTGAGCCAGGCGAATTCGTACTTGCCCTCTTCGGGCTCGCACAGTCCCCAGGTGAACTCACCCATGCGGACCACATTGACGCCCGCAGTCTGCATCAACTCCATGTCGCGTTCCCAGGCAGCCTCCGGATCCTCCTTGGTTCCGCCGTAGGGGTAAACCCACTGTTCAGGATGATAATCTACGCCGAAATACATATAGTGCCTTTCGCGCTGCGGCCTTTTTCATACTCTAAAAGCTCCCCGCCCGTATGCAATCTAAAAGTCGGTGATAAGAACGGGTTTGTTTGGTGAGGATTTCAGGCTCCTTGTTTTCGGGTTGAAAAGGGCCGAGATTCGTGTTCTTTGACCACATGAATTTCTTGCAGTGGTGTCGCGTTCTTCGAGCTGTGATCGTGGCTGGTTTGGTTTACCATCCTGCGATGTATGCATCAGCGGCCTCGGCCAGTCAGTCCATGCGGGTCTACTTCGGCACTTACACCGGCCCGAAGAGCAAAGGCATTTACGTTTCTCAGTTCGACCCCGCCACGGGCAAGTTGGGTCCGCCCGAACTGGCGGCGCAGACGGTGAACCCAAGTTTTCTGGCGGTTCATCCCGATCGGCGTTTTCTCTATGCGGTGGGAGAGACGAGTGATTTCGGAGGC
Organism: uncultured Verrucomicrobiota bacterium; assembly: GCA_964625855.1. Taxonomy (GTDB): domain Bacteria; phylum Verrucomicrobiota; class Verrucomicrobiia; order Limisphaerales; family UBA8199; genus JAPLUA01. The sequence continues at coordinate 48,344 of CAZVFC010000004.1, forward strand.
AAACGGGAGGGTGCAGTAAAGGCGTTCAGCATCGGTGAGGAGTCGGGCCGGCTCACGTTGCTGAACCACCAGTCGTCCGGCGGAGCGGGACCGTGCCACCTCGCCGTGGACCATTCGGGGAAATGCCTCCTGGTCGCGAATTACGGGAGCGGTAGCATCGCCGCTCTTTCGATTCAAGCCGATGGCAGCCTGGCCGAGCCGAGCGCGACCATTCAGCACCGGGGCTCCAGTGTGAATCCTCAGCGCCAAGCTGGCCCGCACGCCCATTTCATCACACCTGACCCCGACAACCGATTTGCCCTCACTTGCGACCTCGGCCTGGACCAGGTGCTGGTCTATCGGTTGGACGTGCCTAAAGCCGCGCTTGCCGCGAACGATCCGCCTTTCACTGCCGTCAAGCCCGGCGCCGGGCCTCGCCACCTTACGTTCCATCCGTCCGGCCGTTTCACATTCCTGATCAACGAGATGGGTTCCACGATTACCGCTTTTGCGTACGATGCCCAGGCTGGCACGCTGAGCGAGTTGCAGACGATCTCGACCCTGCCGGAGGGCTTCGCCGGCAAGAGCACCTGTGCGGGGGTGCAAGTCCATCCGTCCGGAAAGTTTGTCTACGGCTCGAACCGCGGACACGACAGCATCGCCGTCTTTGCCTTCGACATCGTCGGCAGGAGACTGACTTGCGTGGAGCACCAATCCACTCAGGGCAAGACCCCGCGCCACTTCGCTATAGATCCTGCCGGGCGATGGCTGCTGGCGGAGAACCAGGGCTCGGACAACATTGTCCTGTTCGGCGTGGATGCGACAACCGGCCGTCTAAGCCCAACCGGCCAGTTGGTCGAGGTTCCGACCCCGGTGTGTGCAGTCTTTGTGCCTTCGCCCTGAGGTCGCCGGCGGGCAATTCCGGAGTGGACGCGGGACTGGCGCCTGTGAGGTCCAAGGCATCCAATGCCTGGCTGGCCGCCCGCAGGGTTGGGCGGACCGAGGCCAATCCTTGCCTACCGTTCTACTTCTTCTTCTTAAACAAGTCGCCAAGGCTCCTCGTGGCCTTCTCTGGCATATTCGTGCCCCCCTTGGCCAGGTCTTTCGCCATGTACAAGGCCCCTTTTCCCATATCTGACACCGTCTCCGCGGAAGCCTGGGCCGCTTTCTTCTCGATCGCCTCCAGGACCAGTTTCGTCAACTCCGCCGCAGTAATCCCCTCGGGCCCCTGCCCCAAATCCTGCAAGTGAATCTCGGGCAACGCGACGCTGGCTGATTGTCCGCCCAAAGCGGTAACGCTGACGTGGATCTTGCCGCCTTTGATGATGAAGTCATCTACTTGAAGCCGCTTGGTGGCCTTGGCCTCCGCGGACGGAGCGGGTGCCTCCGGCTTGCCCGGTTCCTGCCCACTGCCGCTTGCCGCCCCCTGGACGTTCGCCAGGATCTTGCTCAGGTTGTTCGCGCGCAGGTCGGTCTCGAAGGTGATTTGCGGCGCGTCAACACTGATGGACTTGACAATGATCTTGTCCGAAAGCAACGAACGCGGTTCCAGCGCCAGGCTGGCAGAGCCCACGTTGATGGCCCACGGCGTCTTGAAACCGGGCGGGTTGGCCACCACCAGGCCCTTCAGGCCGCCCGACCCTGAAAGCGGGGACAGGCTTACGGACCGCAGCTTGACGTCCACTCCCACCACCTTCGGCCCGATGGTTTCAACCCCGGCTTTAATGGCGCGGTCCAAGAACAGCGTAAGCCCGAGCACAGCGAGGACCACGATGATGACGAGTGCGATTAAGAGTCGGATGACGAGTTTCTTCATAAGTGCTTCAAGGCAATTCTGTTTGGTTCCAGGTGAGGAGTCCGAATCCGGACAGGCTAATCCGCCAACATGGATTTGACCGCGGCAACCAGTTGTTTGGCCTGGTAGGGTTTCGCCAGAAAACCATCCGGTTGAACCGGTGCGTCATGATAACTGTCGGCGTCCACCGTGCCGCTTAGCAGCAGAGTCTTCTGCGCCGGCCGGATCCTCCGGCACGCCTCAATCAGGTCAAGGCCGTTCATGGTGTGCATCGCGTAGTCGGTGATGACGAGCGCCGGATGCGGACTGGCGGAGGCGAATGTCTGCAGCGCCTCCTCCGGACTGCGAAACGTTTCGATGGCGTAGCCGAGTGGCGCCAGGATGACCGACGCCAGCTCCAACAGCATCGGCTCGTCGTCCACCACGTAGATCACCCCCTCCCCGCTGTTGGGGGGTCCAGATCTGTTGACCGTCAGCTCGTTCATTGCCATGTACCCTGAACCCAATAAACACCCTTTAGCGCGGGCTGGCAAGCCGTCCGTGCGCCCTCACCCGCGGAGGCGGGCAAGTTCTCTCCACGCGCGCCGAACCTATTCGCCCAGGTTGCGGCGGAGCAGCTCGTTGAGTCTGGCCGGGCACGTCACCGCCACGGTTTTGCCCCGGACAACCAGCAGCTTCTGCTGGCGGAATTTCGCGAGCGTGCGCGAGAAGGTCTCGCTTACGGTGCCCAGCTCGGCGGCGAGGACGCGTTTAGTCGTCTTGAGTTCGATGGCGACGGGCCGGATGGATTCCGGGTCGGGACAGCGCTTGATCAGCCAGTTCGCCAGCCGCGTTTCCACGTCCTTCAACGTCATGTCCTCGAGCTGGCCGACCAGCACGCGGAGATGCAGGCTCATCGAGCCCAGCATGCGCAACGCGAGTTCAGGCTGGCGTTTCAGCAGGTCGAGGAATCCCGGTTTTTGCACCAGCAAGACTTGGGACGATTCAAGCGCGCGTCCGTCTGCGGGGTACCCGGACGAGGTTGCCAGGGAAGCTTCGGCCAGAGACTCGCCGGCATGAAAGATGTGGATGACCTGCTCCTTGCCGGCGGCGTTCACGCGATGAACATTGATCGCGCCTTTCTGCACGATGTAAAAACCCTGCGACGGAGTGCCTTCGCGAAACAAATAGTCGCCTTTTCCGAGCGTCTTGATGGTGGTGATGTTCGCGATGGTCCGGAGGTCGCTCACCGGGAGACCGGCAAACAGTTGACAGCCGCGGAGGCTGTTCACGATAGCGGCATACTTTAACTCTGCAAGTGTCTCAGCCATGTGCGTGGGACCAGAAGACAAGGTGCGCGACTTCCTGCCGGAAGTAAACCACCCAGTTGCGCCGACCGCGCGCGCCGCGGCCCGGACGGGGACGCCGCTGCGGGGCGGGATCGCGGGCTTCCCGCCGATGGTCCCCGCCCGCCGTCTGTCAAAAAATGTCCATTCTTTGACAAGCATCGTGTAGTGGGAGAGGGGCGGCCATCCTACGGTGGATTAGAAATTGTGGAACAAGTTACTGGAAAGACCACAGACCTGACTGATATTCCGGGTGAGAAGAAGCGGAGACCTGTGGGGCGCATCAACGGCACGCCCGAGACTGCGTTTGGATCCCCGCGCGATTTCCTGGACAATCGGTTCGTTTATGTGGTGGTTTCGGCCCGGGCCCGCGGCTTGTCGGTCGGGATCAACATGAACCCGGACAGGAACTGCAATTTCAACTGCGTTTACTGCGAGGTTCCCCGCACCGGCGACAAGGCGGAACTGCGGCTGGACGTGGAGGTCATGGAGGCGGAATTGAAACGGACGCTGATTTTCGTGCGCGCCGGGCGCTTGCGCGAGCGGCCCTGGTATCGCGCGCTGCCGGATGAGTTGCTGCAATTGCGGCACGTGGCGTTGAGCGGCGACGGCGAGCCGACGCTCTCGCCCGACTTCGGCGCGGCGCTGCAGGGGGTGGTCCATGTCCGGGCGCTCTGCGGCCTCCCCTTCTTCAAGATCGTGCTGATCACCAATGCGACCGGATTGGACCGACCGCAGGTGCAGCAAGGGTTGCGGCATTTCACACGGAGCGATGAAGTCTGGGCCAAGCTCGATGGGGGCACGCAGGCCTACCTCAACAAGGTCAACCGCTCTCATGTCCCGCTGGATAAGATCCTCTCAAATATCCTGATGTTGGGCCGCCAGCGCCCCACGGTGATTCAAAGCCTGTTCCCGACCATCGGGGAGGACGAACCCTCGCTGGAGGAGATCGAGCAATACGCCCGCCGCCTCCTGGAACTCAAGAACGCCGGCGCCCAGATTTCCCTGGTGCAAATCTATTCCGCCAGCCGCCCTTCATTCGATTCCACCAGCGGCCATCTGCCGCTCAAAGCGCTGTCTCGCATCGCTCACACGGTGCGCCAGATCGCCGGATTGCCGGCCGAAGTCTTCTAGCGAGTGTTCTCCGGCCGGAAGCCCCGGCCTTCCGGTCTTTGACCATTCCTCAGGAATCCGACTCGTAGTCCAGCCAATACTCCTTCAGGATCCGTATCTTCTCCCGCAGCTCCGGATAGCCCAAGGGCTTGACGATGCACGCCTGAATGTCCATGGCGTAGGCGATCTGGGTTTCGTTGGGCAACTCGGTCGAACTCAAAACCACCACGGGCAGCTTGCGCGGGATGTCCGGATGCTGGTGCAGCCAGCGGAGGACTTCCAGCCCATCCATCACGGGCATCTTCAAGTCCAGCAGAAACAGCGCCGGGAAGGGAAAGGCGGTGCGGTCGGCGTACGGTCCATCCCCAGCCAGATACTGAATCGCCTCCTGCCCGTTGCCGACCACCTGCAACGGGTTAAGCGCTTTGGTGTCTTCAAAGGCGCGCCGGACCAGGAGAACATCATTCGGATTGTCCTCGGCCAACAAGACTGGGCTAATGTTCGGCATGGCGTAATTGATACATATAGCTTATGGGCGCATCAGGTGCAAGGATGGGGCGGAGTCAGGCGAGCCTTATCTCGAAATACGCAGTTGCCTTGCGGCGGCTCATGCAGGTACAAATCCCCCCGGCAATGCGATGAACTCGAAGTCCCAGAAGCGGGATCGGCCTCCATCCCTGCGCCAGCCGTGCGGGCCGCAAGGCGGGTGCCCTTCATCCGATGCGTTTACGCTTATCGAGCTGCTGGTGGTCATTGCCATCATTGCCATCCTGGCAGCGCTCCTGTTGCCCGCGCTGTCCTCCGCCAAGATAAGGACTCATCGGGTCAAGTGCACCAGCAACCTGAAGCAGATGACTCTCTCGGGGATCCTGTACTGGACGGATCACGGGCGCATGCTGCCTTACTATCCATTCGGCCCGAGCGGCTATGGGCAGTTGTGGATGGGAACGCTCATCGGCTATCACGCCCAGGTCAACCAGGTGAGAGTGTGTCCCTCCGCTCCGGAAAAGCGCCCGCTGACCGACACGACCACTTGGGGGACGGCCGACATCGCCTGGAGCTGGGCTAACGGACCTCCGACTTACCGGGGCAGTTATACTTTCAACGGCTGGCTCTATTCGGGGGACGACCCTTATCACAATGGTCCAGCAGATGCACCCAAGCGCGTCCAAAAGGACACAGACATCCAACGCCCGGCCCTGACGCCGTTCTTCGCCGACTCCATCTGGGTGGACTGCTGGCCGGAGCCAACCGACCCGCCGGCTCGCGATTTGTATAATGGTGACCAGAGCGGCGGGATTGGCAGGATCGGACGAAACACCATCGCGCGCCACGGCGGAAAGCCGGCGTCCACCGCGCCCCGGAACATGCCCGCCGGCCGCCGCCTGCCCGGCGGGGTGAACGTCGGATGCGCGGACGGCCACGTGGACCCGGCGCCGTTAGACAAACTCTGGTACTATTACTGGTATCGCGGCTACAAGGTCCCGATTACCCGGCCGCCGTAGGTCGCCAACGCAGTGGTCACCGCCACCGACACGCGACTTGGAATGTAAACCTTGGCAAACCCGCCGGGCCGGAGAGGCTCCCGGAGCGTGTACACCGGAGGTACACCGGAGGTACACCAGATGCACCCCGGAGGCACACCGGAAAATCCCTTGTACCTCCGGTGTACGTCCGGTGTACCTCCGGTGTACCTCCGGTGTACTCAGCGCGAACGGCCGGAGAATCGGGCGGTTCGGTCCGGAACGAACCCGAAGGCCGCGGGTTTGCCGAAGGTTTACCTTGGAATCCCTGCCAAGCCCGTGCTCAACGCCGCTCAGTTGAGCCTCTCAGCCCAGATGTTGCGGAACCGGACCGGGTTGCCGTGGTCCTGCAGCATCAGGCCGGCAGGTTGACCTTCTTTGTCGTTTTCGGCACCCCCGGTGACGCCGGGCAACTCGAGGTTGTTGTGAATGACGACACCGTTGTGAACGACAGTAATCCGGGCGTTCGCCACCTTGCGCCCGGCGGCGTCCAGCTTGGGTGCGCGGAACGTAATGTCGTAGCTCTGCCATTGCAACGGCGGCGCGCACATGTTTACCAGCGGCCTGGCCACCTGGTAAATGCCGCCGCATTCATTGTCCGCGCCCTCCAACCCGTAGCTGTCGAGCACCTGCACTTCGTAACGGGCTTGGAGATAAACCCCGCTGTTGCCCCGGCCCTGGCCGAAGTCCCTCGGCATGTAGGGAAGACAGAACTCAAGATGCAACTGGTGATCCCCGAACGTCTCCTTGCTGACGATGTTCCCGCCGCCCGCCACTTCGAACGCGCCGCCGGGAACCAGCTTCCACTTGATCGGCTGTCCTGCCTTCTGTGACGTCCACGCGTCGAGACTCGAGCCGTCGAAAAGGACAACGGCGCCGGCGGGCGGGAGTTTGCCCAGAGCGGGGGAGAGGCGCTGCGACTGCTTGAGTTCGAACCGCCCGCTTCGCTGACCGGCCACCGTGCCTTGAACCGTGCCATCTGTGAGATTTCCCGACCAAAGCGAGGCTTCGAGAACAACGCCCTGATCCGTTGTGCCCGTGATTCGGCCCACGTCGAAGGGGATGTCGTCCATGAAGCGGAACTGCTCGCCCCGGATCGTGCCGCGCAAGCGGAACAGGTAGGGACCGCGTTTGGCGAAGTCGGCCACGAACCGGGCTTCGTAACGGCCGTCGCCCAGTGGGATCATGTAAACCGCCGCATCCTGCGCTTGTCCGTTCAACGTGAGCCGGCCTTGCCAGTCGCCCATGAATTGGTCGGTCGGAGCGGTGGATGGCTGGCCCGTGACTGAAGTCGCCAGCAGGCTGATGGTGAGAAGGAATGTGTGTGTCTTCATTGCCAGGTTTAGCCGGGATATCCTCGGCTATGAAATCTCACCCTAACCAGCCGAGCGTGCCTAAGCAAGTCTGCGCTGGCGAATATCCCCGGTTTCAAGTCTTTGGCGGGCTCAGCGCCGGTTCGGGCAGAAACCTTGCGGGATGGCCAAGCCACCGCCAGCCTCGCACCCAGGGTGCTGCCACTCATCAGCCCAGCATCAACTCTCCCGGCGGCCCGACCCAGCCCTTGTCACGTCGCGTCCTGACCCGCCGGAGGACCGTCACTATTGTCAATAAGGCGCGCGATCTTCCATGCGCCTCCCGGCTGACGCTTGACAATGAACACCGATTTCCCCGCGCTCTTCATCGGCTCGCCGCCGGCTTTCGGCGTCGCCGTCAGAGCATAGGTGGACCAGAAATACCCCCAATCACCGGACGCTTCGACTTCCATCAACTTGCCTTCGCTCTGGAAATCAAACTCGCTCAGCAGCGGCTGATACAGTGCTCGAATCGCATCTTTCCCGGTTACGGCCGGGTGATCCTGGGGCATCAGTACGGGTTCATCCGCGTACAGGGAAAGGAGCAAGTCTGCGTCGCCGGACAGCCAGCCGGAACGCCAATCCGCGGCGAGTCGCTTGATCGCTTCTATGTCTTCGTTCCGTGTGCTCATACCAGGCACTCATCTCCTGCACCAACACCTGTTAGCCCGCTCAGTTATAGTCGGCTGGGTAATACTGCGCGTCAAGGCCACGAGCACGCGGCGCTCGGGATCGCCGTCCTCGAGTTGAGCGCAGAGCGTTGAGAGTTGAACGTGCCTGATGCGACAAAGCTGCCCCCAGGCAACGCTCACGCGCGCTATTGCGGTCGGCGGCGGCGCCCCACCGGATTTGCCACTTCAAGAAGGCGCGCTATGTTCATCCTGCCATGACTACCATCAACGAGATTGCGCCCGACCTTTTCCGACTCTCCGTTTACGTCCCGAACTTTGACATGCAATTCAATCACTTCCTCGTGCGCGATGAGGAACCGCTGCTCTTTCACGCCGGGCTCAAGGCCATGTTCCCCCCGTTGCGTGAGGCCGTGGCCACACTCATTGACCCCGCTAAGCTCCGGCACATCGCGTGGAGCCATTTCGAGTCCGACGAATGCGGCGCGCTCAACCACTGGCTCGAACTCGCGCCCCAGGCCCAGCCCGTCTGCACGCTCGTGGGCAAGTTGGTGAGCGTGGACGACTTTGCCCTCCGCCCCGCGCGCGGCATGACGCCCGAAGACGTCCTCAGCACGGGCAAGTATCGCTTCCGGTTCTATCGCTCGCCGCACATCCCGCACGGCTGGGATGCCGGCGTGCTGTTCGAGGAAACGCGCAAGACGCTCTTTTGCTCCGACCTCTTCCATCACTTCGGCGACGTCGAGCCGCTCACCTCTTCGGACTTGATCGAGCCAACGCGCAAAGGCATGAAGCAACTGCAGCAAGGTCCGCTGGCCGGCTACATGCCCTATACGCGCCAGACGGAAGGAGTCCTCCGCTCGCTGGCCGCGCTCGAACCGACAGCGCTCGCGGTTATGCACGGTTCCTCCTACCGCGGCGACTGCGGCCGCCTGCTCAGCGACCTGGCGGGAGTGATCAAGGAGGAATTTGACACGGTGTAGTCTTCAGGACCCGCGTGCCTTGCCGCAGCGCCGGGGCCCAATCTGGCGCGTGAAAGGTTCCCTCGCCTGCTCTCTGCGTTTGGCCGCCGCCGAGGCGTGCCGTTCCATCCAATCGCGCGAGGTGAATTAGCGCTTCACTTGTCTGGATAGCGCCAGACCCAGTCGCCCTTTCGCCAGTCGGCGTTGCCCGATTGGTTCAGTTCGACTTTGCCGTCGTCGTTGGTCTCGTTCAACCCGACCGAGTAGAGCACAAACTGGCCGCCGTTGGTGCGGCGGTAGGTGAGGGGCTGGCCGTTGATTACGTCGTGCGGCAGCTTCTCGATGAACTGCGGCACGAGCGCAGCGAGCGTGTCCGGAAACTGACCGTTCGCCAGCCGGTATCGCTCCAGGGCGCAGGCCACGCGGGCAAGGTCCGCATAGGCCTGGGCGGCGGTGGCCTTCATGGCGACACCGGTCAGGGCGGGCAGCAGGACTTTCGCCAGCAGGGTGAAAGGCTGCCAGCCGCGCTGTGCGAGGACCGCAGCCAATTCCTGGGTGCCGGCCTGCGGGGCCAGTCGCCGGTCCTCCTGCGCCACCAGCGGCAGCAGGTATTTCTCATGCATGCGGCAGAGGGAAAGCTTGTTTTGATCGAACCAGCCTCCCGGGATGAGCCGGAACGCCGCCTTGCCCAGCAAGTTCTCCCATTTGGCAGGCCCCGAAGCATCGTTTTGGGTACCGAGCATCTCGTCCAGTCCGTAAATCCCCTGCCGGCGAATGTAATCCACTCCCCAAAGGTTACACGCGCGCTCGCCGCGCATGGCGAAATGGTAATCGGCCAGATAATCCAGCTTGCCGAGTTCGCCTTCGATGGTCCTCAAGTCCACTTCGGTCCATTGCCGGTCGGCCAGGCCCTCCCATACCGGCTGCAAGGCAATGGCCAGCAGCGAAAAGCGCACCAGTTGCGAGATCAGGTTCGGCTCCTTGTGGATGGATGCCATCAACCGAAACAGGAGTTGCACGTCTTCCAGCGCAGTCGCTTTGTCGCCCGCCTTCAAGGCCGCGGTGGCGTGGAGTGACAAGTACTGGGCGGTGGCCTTGAGCCGCGCCAGGTGCGGGAGCAACATGGCGTAACCCGCCTCGTAGTTGACCCAAAACCTCGCCTCGGGGCGGGCGGCAGCCGCGATCAAGAGCTGCCGGTTCGTCTCGAACTTGCTCAGGGCCAGCAACACATCCGCCGCCGGTGCCTGCGGCTCTTTAGCGACAGGAAAGTAATTGGTGGTGGGGCCCCTGGGAGTAAGATCCGGCGCCAGACCAAGACGCCTGCGGAAGGCCTGCTCCGCCGTTTCATTGGTGGCGAACGAGTTGCTATCAGGCGGCAGTGCGGCCTGCTCCAGACCATAACGCCTGCGGAAGGCCTGCTCCGCCGTTCCGTCGGCAGCGAACACGTTGTTGCTGCCACGGTAAAATGTTTGCCACGCCGCCAGGTCCACGCGTTGCGCCTTCGGCCAGCCGCCGTGACTGGGCGCATTGTTGCCTTTGGGGCCAAACGCATCGAACACAACGCGCCTGGCGCCGGGTACGTCGCTCCACCAGGGCTCCATGCGGTTCGTCTCGGCGACGCGCAGGTCGGTAAACAGCGGTGTCTCGAAGAAGTTCTGGTCGTTCGGCACGGGGGGTGGGACGAAGCTGGCGAGGTCAAACCGTTCGCCTTTGGCTTCCCGTTCCCGCTTGAAATCCTGCCACGCTCGCCGGCCCCGCCAATTCTCGACGGCATAGAAGAGAGCCACGAAAGTGACCAGGCAACCGAGCACCCAAAACCGCCGGCCGAGCAGCCACGCGAACAGCCGCCGGACAGGTGGTATCCAAGCCAGGATAAAGGCCAGGATGCAGACCAGAAAGCACAGGCCGCAGACCAGAACGAGGAACGCGAGCAGCAGCACTGGGCCGGTCAGGGCCGCCAGGACCGCAGCCGCTGCCAGTCCGCAGGCGCTGAGCAGCGCCAGCCAGAAAAAGAAATGGCGGGGTTCGTCCCAGGCGGTGTGTAGAATGGATTTGAATCTCTCGTTCATAATGGCCTCAGGTGTTAAGGGTTTCTTTGCGCCGCTCGCTGCGCGGACTGGGAGGAGGCGACTTCACCGGGTTCGCCTGCGTCGGTTCGGACAGGGCGGCCAGATCGGCCATTAACAGTTGCTTCTGTCGCACGGCATATCGCACTTCGGCCGCGGGTGGCAGGGCCTTGCCGGCCACCAGCGGCGCGTCGGTTTCACGCGCCGCGAGGTTCAACACCACGATCACTACCCACGCCGCGCCCAGTCCCACCCACGCCCAGCGCGAGCGCTGCCAACCGGTTTGCAGTTGCGCGGCGAGCACGGCCAAAACGCTCTGCCGGCCGGCCAACCGCACCTCGCTGGGTGATGGCTCAGGCCGGGATGCCGCGGCCACAGACCGCTCAATCCTGTCCCACAACGCCGCCGTTCGTTGCTCCTGGTTCAGGCCGGCCTTAAGCCGAGCCTCCAGCTTCTGTTCCTCAGCGAGGACACCGGCGCAGTTGGGACACGATTTAAGGTGCTGCTCGATTTCCAGGCTCGTCCTTGCATCCAACTCGGAGTCAAGGTAGGGACCCCGCAGTGGTTGAAGTTCGTCGCATTTCATACTCAATTCTCCTTCAGTAGATTGGTTCGGCGGGTGGAGCGCCCGATCAGTGCGCGCATCTTTTGCCGCGCGCGTGACAGGTTGCCCATGACGCTGCCCAGCGGGATGTCCAGCAACTCACTGATTTCCCGGTAACGCAGCTCGCCGATGGCGCGCAGCAACAGCACCGCGCGCTCGGTGTCCGTCAATGTCTTCAAGCCCGCCGCCAGGCTCGGTTCCAACGCCTCATTCAACGCCTCGGGAGACAACGGCTGGGCGCTGCCGTCGTCCGACTCGCCGTGAGACGGCAGAACCGCCAACTCCTCCGGTTCGAGCTGAAACTCGTGCCGGGCGATGCGGGCGTGTTTGCGGTTCAGGGCAAAGGCTTCACGCGTCAGGATCTTGAATATCCACGCCCGGAAGCTGGCGCCTTCGCGGTACCGGTCGAAGGCGGCGAACGCGCGCATGACCGCGTTCTGCAAGGCGTCGGGTGCTTCCTGCGGCTCCCAAATCAGCCGCCGGCAGTACCGCTCCAGGTCGCGCTCAATCGGCCTGAGCAGCGCCAGGAAACGGTCCGCGTTGGATGTGGCAGTCTCGCACATAGCAGCCATCTATAGGGACAAAGCCAACTGCGGGTCGTTTTATTACAACTATTTGTCAGGGCGCTGTCCCGGCCGGAACTGGACGCCGCCGGGCCTCAAATTCGCTTGCATCTCTGGCCGTTAGCTTCCATCAATGCCTGACCGACGATCTCATGCGAACACTCATTATTACCCTTACGAAGCGCGCAACATCCGGGGCGGCAATCGCGCCCGCGGCACTTCTGCTGAGCCTGGCGCTCGCGGCCAGCCCGCCGGCCCAGGCGAACGCGGCGGCCACTGGCCTTTTGCCCGCCCGGCTGCGGTGCGAATACCTTGAGAACCCCTTGGGCATTGACACCGTGCAGCCCCGGCTAAGCTGGATTGTGGAGTCAGACGAACGAGGCCAGCGCCAAGTCGGCTGCCAAATCCTCGTCGCCAGCACGGAGGAGAAGCTGAAGGAGAACGCCGGCGACTTGTGGGATACCGGCCAGGTTCCGTCCGATCAGACACTGCACATTCCCTACGCGGGCAAGCCGCTTACCTCGTACCAACGCTGCTTCTGGAAGGTGCGGGTTTGGGATAAGGATGGCAGGCCTTCCGCGTACAGCGAGCCGGCACGCTGGGAAATGGGCCTGCTCTCGCCTCGGGATTGGCCGGGGCAGTGGATCGGCCTGACGCCGGACACCAATGCCACCCCCGCCCCCATGCTGCGCCGCACCTTCAAGGTCGGCCGGAATATCAAGCAGGCACGCGTCTATGTTTGCGGGCTGGGCTACTACGAGCTGCATATCAACGGGAACAGGATCGGCGATCATTGCCTCGACCCCGGCTACACCCGTTATGACAAGCGCGCCCTCTATGTGACTTACGATGTCACCAGCGCGCTGCGGCAGGGCGCCAATGCCATCGGGGTCATCCTCGGCAACGGCTGGTATAACGTCCAGACGCTGGCCGTGTGGGACTTTCACAAGGCGCCGTGGCGCGCCGCGCCCAAGCTCTACTTGCAGTTGCGGGTCGAGTACGCGGACGGATACACGGAAACGCTGGTGACCGATAAGCAATGGAAGGCCAGCACCGGGCCGATCGTATTCAACAGCATTTACGGGGGGGAGACCTACGACGCGCGGCTGGAGAAGCCCGGCTGGGACACCGCCGCTTACAACGATTCCGACTGGCTGATGGCGCAAGTGGTCGAGCCCCCGCCGGGCAAGCTCGCGGCCCAGATGATGCCGCCCATCAAAACCGACACGGTCATCAAGCCCGCCAACCTCACGGAGCCCAAGCCAGGCGTCTTCGTCTTCGACATGGGACAGAACTTCGCCGGTTATGCCGAGCTGGACGTCCGCGGAAAAGCCGGCCATCAGGTGGTCATGAAGTACGGCGAACGCCTGGGCGCCGATGGCATGATTGACCGGGCCGACATCCAGCAACACGTCGTCAAGATGGGCACCAATCAGCAGTTCCAGGCGGATACCTACATTCTTAAAGGCAAGGGCCGGGAAACATGGCACTCACGCTTTGTCTATCACGGGTTCCAATATGTCGAAGTCACCGGCTTCCCCGGCAAGCCGACCCTGGAAAACCTGCGCGGGGTCTTCCTGCATTCGGCGGTGCCGGTTGTTGGGGAGTTTGAATGCTCGAACCCACTGCTGAACAAGATTTGGCGCGCGGGACGCTGGGCCTACCTGAGCAACCTGCAAGGCATCCCGACCGATTGCCCCCATCGCGAGAAGAATGGCTGGACGGGCGACGCCCACCTGGCTGCCGAGCAGGGGCTGTTGAATTATGCTCCCGCGGCGGTCTATGCCAAATGGATCAACGACCTGGGCGACGAGCAGCGGCCCACGGGCGAACTGCCCGGCATCGTGCCGACCAGCGGCTGGGGTTACAAATGGGGCAACGGCCCCGCCTGGGACAGCGCCTTCCTGCTGATCCCGCTTTATCTTTACGAATACTGCGGCGACACGCAGGTGTTGCGCAACCACTACGACGGCATGAAACGCTACGTGGACTACCTCACGAGCAAAGCCAAGGATGGGATTGTGGATATCGGCCTGAACGATTGGGCGCCGTTTGAGACCAAGACCCCGGCGGATATCACTTCCACCGGTTATTACTATCGGGATGCCCGAATTGTGGCGCTCGCCGCGAGCCTGCTGGGCAACGAAGCCGACGCGCTGAAGTATGCCAGCCTCGCCGCGGGCATCAAACAGGCCTTCAACCGCAAGTTCTATCATCCCGAGACCGGCCTCTATGGGAACGGCAGCCAGACCTCACTGAGCTGCGCACTCTACCAGGGCCTCGCCGACCCGGACGTCCGGCCCCTCGTGTTGAGCAACCTCGTGGCGAACGTCGAACAGCGGCAGGGCCACCTGGACACGGGCATCCTGGGCGCAAAATATCTCCTGAACGCGCTGCTCGAAAACGGGCGCACCGACCTGGCCTACCGCATCGTCAGCCAGAAGGACCTGCCAAGCTGGGGCTGGTGGCTCGAGCAGGGCGCCACAACCCTTTGGGAACAATGGAACGGCAGCGAGTCGCGCAACCACATCATGTTCGGCGACATCAGCGCCTGGTTCTACAAAGCGCTGGCCGGGATCAACCTCGATCCCGCCGCGCCCGCCTTCCGTCATATTATCATCAAGCCCAACGTTGTCGGCGACTTGACTTCCGCCAGGGCGACCTACGACTCGATCCGCGGCCGGATCGTGAGCGACTGGAAGGTGGACCCGGATGGCTTCCACCTGAGCGTAACCATTCCCGCGAACGCCACGGCGACCATCTCCCTGCCGGTCTCAGACCCCGGGAAGGTCACGGAAGGCAGGGCGTCTGCGACCACGGCGGCCGGCGTAAAGTCTCTGGGCGCCAAGGAGGGCCGCGCGGTCTTCGAGGTCGGCTCGGGCACTTACCAATTCGCCACGCCGTTGTAGGGCCGGGCTCTCCAATGGGAGGCACAGAGGGACCAGCGATTCTCATGATGGTGGGGCAGGCCCTTAATCACGGTCTTTATGTTCCGCGCGCTCGTTTGAGCCTCTACTGCGCGTTCGTTGAGAACACAATACTTGCCCAAGGGGTCGCTTCAGATCGCGCGCGCTTGCGGCCGAAGAGCGGGAAGGTAACATGGCGCCGATGATTGGACATGATGGCACGCAGGCTTGGGGCCTGCACCCCAAGGCGTTGATGGTAATAGCGGCGGCGGGGCTCTGGGGCGGCGGTCCGAGCCTGCCCGGCGTGCTTGCAGGCGAGGCGAACTGGCCGCAGCTCCGCGGGCCGGGCGCCCGAGGCATAAGCACCAGCACGAATCTGCCAGAGCGCTGGTCTGCCTCCGAGAACGTCGCGTGGAAGGCGGAGATCCCCGGACACGGCTGGTCGTCCCCGATCGTGTGGGGGGACCGGGTGTTTGTGACGACGGCGGTGAACACGGGGACGAACGAGCCGCCGAAGAAGGGCCTCTATCTCGGGGGAGAGCGGCCGAGCGCAGCGCGTCCGGCGCACGAATGGAAGCTGGTTTGCCTCGATCTATCCTCCGGCAAGATGCGGTGGGAGCGCGTCGTCTATCGGGGAGAGCCGCCTGGACCAAAGCACCTCAAGAACAGCTACGCCTCGGAAACGCCGGTTACCGATGGCGAGCGTGTTTATGTCTGCGTTGGGAATGTGGGAGTGTTCTGCCTCGACTTCGCGGGCCAGGAGGTTTGGTCCAAGCCGCTGCCGCCGCACAAGATCCGCAACGGCTGGGGGACGGCAGCTTCGCCGGTCTTGCACCGGGACCGGCTTTACGTGGTGAGCGACAACGATGAGCAGTCTTACCTGCTGGCGCTGGATAAGACCACCGGCAAAGAAGTCTGGCGCGTGGACCGCGACGAGAAGAGCAACTGGTCCACGCCCTATGTGTGGGAAAACCAACAGCGCAGTGAAATCGTGACCGCCGGCACCGGGAAAGTGCGCGCCTACGATCTCGAGGGCAAGCTGCTCTGGTGGCTGAAAGGCATGTCCAGCATCACGATCGGCACACCCTATGCCGACGGCGGTCTGCTGTATGTCACTTCCGGCTTCATCATGGACAGGTCAAGGCCGATCTATGCGATTCGCCCGGGCGGTAGCGGCGATATTTCCCTTCAGCCGGGCCAGACCAACAACTCGAGCATCGCTTGGTGCCAGCCACTGGCCGCTCCCTACAACCCGACTACCCTGGTCTATGACGGGCGGCTCTACGTGCTGCATGACCTTGGCGCTTTGAGCGCCTTCAACGCGCGGACGGGCGAGCTCCTGTATGATCGCCAGAAGCTTCCGGGAGGAAAGCACTTCACGGCGTCACCGTGGGCGTGCAACGGGCGGGTCTTCTGCTTGGACGAAGACGGCGTGACCTTTGTCGTTCGAACAGGCGACCGCTTCGAGCTGCTGCACACTAACAAGCTGACCGACAACGACATGTGCCTGGCCACCCCCGCTCTGGCCGGCGACCGCCTGCTCATCCGCAGTGCGGCCCGCATTTATTGCATCGGGCAGAAGCGCTGAACCTTGAAAGAGCAGTCCAACCCGCCAAACGATAGCGCTCAGGCAGGGCGGGGCAAGCGCGCCCAGTATGGGCCAGAGCGCCAATCCCGCCCTTGCCTGGAGCGCCCTTGGTTGGGCCAGCTCCGTAGGAGCGACATGGTTATAGTGACCGCGCTCGCAATGATCCGTCTTAGCTCCGTAGGTGCGGCATGGGAACCTCGTGAAATCCCCATGCCGCCCCGACAGGGCTTGAGACGTTTATGGTAGGCTTCGTGTACTATAGACATGTCGCTCCTACGGAGCTGGCCGGCCGGGCCCAAACGCAAAGGTCAGGCACAGCCACTGGCAGCCGCATTCGCGACTGCAACCGCAGTGTTGTGTTGTCCGATGCTCATGCTACTGACCGGCGCGGTGGCTGTTGCCTGCACCGTCTGCATTTTGTGGCCGAAGAAATACCGTGAGCGTGCCGTCTGTCCCGAACTGCGGGAAGCAAACGGGCGCGACTTCTCGCGTAATCTCGGACGAGGGATTCATGTCTCCCGCGGGAGAATACGTCGCTGTCACCGCCGTGTAGCCCTCCGCCCGGGCGCTGACCGTTAAGACGTAATCTTCATGGATAGTCGTACCCAACGGACCGATTCCCCAAGGACGAACGTATCGGCGCACCTTCCGTGGTTCGGGCGTGAAGCATCCGTCAGCGAGTTGGTGCAACGAAACAACGACACTGGTCTCACCAGCAGGTGTGAACTCAGCAGTGCAATGAGGGGGAAAAGACCGCATCCAATTCTTGAACCGCTCCGCATGGACAACGACCTCTGCCTTGGCAATCGGCTGCACAGTACCTTGCTCAATAACTTGAATCCGGCAGATAGGGTCTGGGAGCGTGCGGGAGACTGGGAACGGGACAATCGCGCACCCCGAACACGCGATCAAGCCGACGAGTGCGATCAGTATCACGAGATGCACGCGACTCTTCATGCAGTACTATTATTGGTTAGGAAAGTCTTCCCAGTAAGTAGGCAATGAGGCACAAACAGGGAGTTAATTCCTGGTTTTGCTTTGTATCGGAAGAGGAGCCTAGACAAGGCAGGGGAGGCGGTCAAATGGAAGAACCGCAGGACTTGGCGGGCGCAAGGCCATTGACACAGAGTGGCGTGAACTTCCTCCCCTAATTCCGTTACCGTGAAGAGTCGCCCCTCGTGACGGCCCCTGACGGCACCTCAGGCGCGGTTTTAACGAGCGTCGCCTCCGGACTGACGGTATTGCCCTCAAGCCGGATCGCAGAGGTGTCCTTCCCGCCCACCTTCAGGAATACAACGCTCCTCCTTGCCGAGCCACAGCCCTGAATAAAGGCATCACGCACGTTCTCGAGGCGTATGTCCGGGCCAGTCGCGGAGCCGGTAAGCGCGCTCCAGGCCGAGAGGCGCAATCCGTCCACGTCCTCGCAGACCAGGGATGGCCTGGCATCGGGCTCTTGGGTGCCCACTTCCACGCGGTCAAACCGCACATTCCGGGCATGACGGCAATAGAAGCCGTAAGCGGGCAGCCGGCCGAACATGGAATACTCGGGATATGCCTCGGGCTTCTCCTCAATGGGCCGTTGCGCATCGGCGTCCTTCCCGCCGCCGGCAAAACGGATGCGGATGTTGCTCAGGGTGAGGTCTTCGACCGGGTGCCCGGGCAAGCCGGCGATGGCACACCCGATGGGATCGGCGCCGGTCGCCTGGATGTCGGACAGGCTCACGTTGCGGAGCATGCCCATGCCGGGTTTCGGCGCGCCTTGCTCGAAGGGTCTGGCGCGGTTCCCCAGGCGCACGAAGATGGGGTTGCGGACGTTGTCCATCGTGACATTTGCAATATTCACTCGATCCAGCGTGCCGCCATCCACCGCTTCGAGCGCAATGCCAGACAGCCGGGTATCGTAGATGGCGCAATTGTTCATGACGATGTTCTCGAAGCCGCCGGTAGATTCAGTCCCGAGCTTGAAAGCATTGCAGTCGCTGCTGAGCACGCAATTGGCGACGACCACATGTTTGCAGGGCCGGTCCAACGTGCTCTTGAGCACAATCGCGTCATCGCCGGACCGGATGTCACAGTTGGCGATGCGGACTCGCTGGCAACCGTCAATGTCAATGCCGTCGTTGTTGGCGTTGCACCGGCTGGTCACCGTGAGACCCTCGATGCGCACGCCGTCGCAGGCCAGGTAATGCTGGACCCACATGGGCGAGTCTCGCAGCGTCAAGTCCCGGACCAGCACATCCCGGCAGCCCACCCAGCGGAGCAGGTAAGGCCGGACTTTGTAGGGGCCCTTGAACGACGCGCCCTGGCCGTCAATCTCGCCCCGCCCTTCCAAGGTGACGTGCTCGATCTGTTCGGCGTAGATCAAGCTCCGCTCGGTGTAGGTGTCCGTGTAAGATCGAATCGCCGGGATGGTGGGCGGATAATCTTCCAGGCGGCGGCTGCCCAATAGCGTTGCCCCGCTTTCCAGATGGATCGTGATCCGGCTCTTGAGGAAGAGTGTCCCGCTCAGATAACGCCCGGGCGGGAAATGGACTGTTCCGCCGCCGCTCGCGGCGCAGGCATCAATAGCCTTTTGCAGGGCAATCGTATCGAGCGTCTGGCCATCGCCGCGCGCGCCAAACTCGCGCACGTTGAAGGCCCACGAGGGGACGCTTTGCTCCGCGGTTGGTGGAGACCCGCTTTGGGTGGCCCTTGAAGCAGCACGGCGAACCGCCGCGCCGTAGGCCGGTGGCAGGTTGGTGGGCCCGCCGCTGTCCGACCACCAGCGGGGCGTCTCCGAGTAGATCCACACGTATTCGTCCGCGTATTGAAGGGCAGTTCGCACGACCCCTTCGAACTTGTCCGGCGGATGGGGGTTGCGTTCAGGATGCTCTACGTTCCAGCCCTTCTCCCTCCACTCATAGTCCATCCACAACCCGAAGGAAGCCGAGAAGACCCTCTTGTACTTCTCAGGATCAGCTACCCTGGCCAGGATGTCCTGGTGGATCATCTTGCGGGCTTTCTGGAACTGCTTCTCTTCAAAGTAGCTGTAGGCGGATTCCCACCCATCAATGAGTTGCGAGCCGCCCTGGGTCGCCTCGACCAGGCCGTCAAGGAACGGCGCAAGCAGGCCGTAGGCGCATTCGCGGAGGGGGCGTTTCCCTGCGTCGCTCTCCTGCCAGGGCATGCCGTAGCCGAAGGTCATCAGCACCTTCAAGCCGGGGAACCCCTCCTGGAATGCCTGCATGACCTCGCGGCCCCGTTCGCGCGCCTTGGCGGCATACTGGTCCCAGGTTTTGGTGGAGGCGTTGGTCTGTTTGCGGTAATCGAAAAGTTGGGCGTTGTACTGTTCCGTGTCGAATAGGATGCCCACACCCCCTTCCCGGGCCACATGGGCGGCCAGGCGCGCGTTGTTAATCACCGCCGAGTAGTCGTCAAACCAATCCAGGTTTCCCGGCGTGACATTGAACCGCAGGAAGTTGTGCCGCAGGTGCTGGAAGCGCGTCGCCTTCAGATCATTGATCGCGTGCTGGACCTGCTGCGTCGTGAAAGCCTTCTTGCCCCAGCAAGACCAGAGGAAATCGGCGTCCTTGCCGTCAGGTTGCCGGCAGCGAATGTGATACACGCATCCGTCGAATGGCGTGGTGTCCATCTGAGCGGCGTGCTTGCGCATGAAGCCCGTGTCGGGCTCATCCCAACCAAACTCGATCAGCTTTTTGCCGGCGACCGAACCGGGTACCGGCTGCGGGGCGGGCTCGGCAGAAGTGTTGGCGGTCACGCCCGCCACAATCAGGCTACATATCAAGAATCCGCGCATAGGTCTCTCCGCACTCAGCATGTGAAAGGGTGTGGGCGGTCACTTCGAGCTCAACCGTGCCTTCACCAATTAGAGCGGCCGACGTGTCCGGTTCACTTAAGCAGCGCGGCAAAGCCGGCCTGCTCGAAATGCCTGTCGCCCGTCAGCGCGTCGGTCAGGTTGCACTCGCGCATGATGACGAAGGAGACGCAATCGGTGAGCGTCCATTGCTTGTCGGCGTGTTGATCGTATAGC
This sequence comes from uncultured Verrucomicrobiota bacterium, assembly GCA_964625855.1. Classification (GTDB taxonomy): domain Bacteria; phylum Verrucomicrobiota; class Verrucomicrobiia; order Limisphaerales; family UBA8199; genus JAPLUA01. The sequence goes on from CAZVFC010000004.1 coordinate 68,779, forward strand.
TCCAGTGCGCGATCCAGCAGTCCGCGGGACGCCGGCACGATTTCACAAGCCGCCGGCCCGCGCAGGTGGAGGATGAACTCGCGCACCCGCCCGCGGCATTCGGAGGCGGCCAGTGCGTCGGCCACCTCCATGAGCACCCAATCGGAGGTCAGCAGACGGGCCCGAAACCCTCGTGAAAACTCCAGCACCCGCTCGTGATGCTGGTCGTGCCGATTGAGCCGCGCGACGAAATAAAAGGCGTCCGCGAAGACGGTGTTCATGGCCGCGGATGCCCGTGAACGTAATGGTCGAGGTTGGAGGCGAGATCCGGGGGTAGGTCCTCGGCCATGCCGTCGAAATCTTTCAGGGTCTCGAATAGCATCGGCGCCGGCTCCTCGACCGGCTCAATACGCACGACCGTGCCGGGAGGCCATGGGTTGTCTTTGGGCAGCTTGATGATGCCCTCTTCAACGACCGCTGTAATGCTCATAGGGCCAAGATAGCCAACAAAAAGGGCTTCGTCGAGAGGGTTCCCACGCTCCCACTGCGTGGTGTCGTACTATGGGCGGCTGGGGGACCAGATTTGCCCGCCTAAGGCGGTTGCGAAGCAGTTGTTCCGGGATCGAACCCTGTCGAAGGAGACTCGACGCAGACTCCTGGTCGGGCTCGTCCCAACCCTCGACTTCCCCGACGGCGCTCGCCGTGTTGTTCGCCGAATAGATGGTCCAAGCGGAAGGATTGTTGTTGCCTGCCTTATAGACATTCGGCGTGGTGCGCGAAGTGGTGCCGGCCGGCCCCCCTAGCGCCTCCATGCGAGAACGACACCTGTTTCATGCCTCTCGGGCAGCTTCGGCCATGACCGCGAGGTTGGCCGGTGGGGTCAGCGGAGAAACCGCGCAGCCCGTGGAGAGGATGAACCAATTGGAGCCGGAAAAAGCCTCAAGACAGTCCCGGCAGGCCGCCTTGATCGAGTCAGGCGTGCCGCGAAGGAGCGTGTCCACGGGGTTGATGTTGCCGATCGCCGTCACCCGCTCCCGGCAAACCTGCCGGACGCGGTGAAGGTCCATTACATGATCAATCTCGATGCCGGTCGCGCCGGTTTCGATCATACGCTCAATGCAGGTGCTCGTGTCGCCGCAGATATGCAACGTAATCGGCGTGTCGAAGCGAGCGCGCACGGCCTCGAAGACCCTCTTCTCGTAGGGGAACGCGAACTCGGCATAGATCTGCGGGCCAACCAGGCTCCCGCTGGCGGCCGAGTCGCCCGTGTTGAGCACGTGGGCGCCCGCCTCGGCCAGTGCAATCGCATATCGGCTCACCGCCTGGGCGCAGAAGTCCAGCAGCCGGTGGGCGAACTCCTGGTTCTCCAGGAGGTCCACCATGAAGCGGTTGATCTCGCGAAGCTGGCATGCAAGGTCGAACGGTGACTGGTCGAAGTTGCCGATGATGAGCAGCTCGTCGCCAACCATCTCGACCGCCTGCCGCACCGCCTCGACCATGAGCGGCCAGCGCCCCGACCGCTTCGGGTCCGGCAACTCCAGCGCCTGGATCTGTTCCACTGACTCGATCCACGTCCCGTGCCCGCAGGCCGGAGCATCCGGCGGGTGCTCCATGTTCGGGAATCCCACCGCCTCGGCGTTCACCCAGGTGTCGGCAGCGATATAGACCCCATCGTAACCGAAGCGCCGCGCACACTCGATCTGACAGCGGGCCAGCGTGCGCGGGTCCTGCGCGTGCTTGCGAATGGAGACGCCGCAAAGCCGCGCGGCGGCCTGGCCGACGATAGGGATCACCGGCACCCGATCCTGCGGTTCACCGCGAAAGGCCGCCAGCGCTCGTTGCTTGCCGGTCATGATGCTATCGAGGCTTCAGATTACCAGAGTATCGCTCACGCCAGGAATACGCGCTTTGTACCTTGTGCGGCTTCCGTGTCAAGGGGATCCCAGGTCAGGCAGTTTCGACGAACCACCGCCTGCCCTCCGCTGCAGTCCCCCCCATCCCCACCAACGTGCTCCCCAGCCTGCCTCCATAGTACCTCCGTCCTTCCTCCGTCCTTCCTCCGTCCTTCCTCCGAACGGCAATCGGAGGAAGGACGGAGGAAGGACGGAGGAAGGACGGAGGAAGGACGGAGGTAGCCACGGGAAGGGCTGGCGGACATCAGGATGGGCCGAGGGCTGAAGCTGGGGGTGGAGGCAGGCAGAACCGACCCCAGGGCGTGTTGCCTAAGTCGTCCACCGCGTTGGGGGCAGGGCGCGTCTCGCCGAGCGCGCCGCGTAGGGCGGGAACTCTCCTAAACGCGCGGGTTTGGGCGACTGCGGACGGCGCGCCCGGAGAGACGCGCCCTACCTCGGGGCCGCTTGGGCAACACGCCCCCCAACAGGCTTGCCTACGCCTGAAACCTGTGGCTCAGGCTGGCCGAACGATGGCGCTGGTGACTTTGGGCAAGTCCGTCCAGCCGTCCACATGCTGACAGGTCCGGATGAATACCGCACTGCCGACTGGCGGCACGCCGTAGCGCGCGACGTAAAGCTCGGTGATGTCGCTCCAGCCATCCACCGGCGCCGGCAGCAAACCCAGGAACGGAAAGTGCACCACACAGCGGACGCCTGCGCTGACCGGCGCGGCGCCCTGCACGACGGTGGATTGGCCCGGCGGGCCCAGCACTCGCAGCTTCAGACTGATCGTGCCGCCGGCATTGGTGATCGCCAGCTCCGCCACCGGGTTGGGGCTGAAGCTGGGCACGATGGGCGGCAAGTCGAGCCAGCCCAGGCCCAGACGGGCGCGGGCGGCGTTGACCTGCACAAAGTAGTGGTAGCCGCTGAGCGGGACGCTCCGACCCGCCCGGGTGACGGTGAAGCCGTCCGCCGCGGCAAGGCACCACGCAACCTGCTGTTCGGGAGTCAGGCCGCGCCAGCGGCCTGAGACCGCCCCGAAGTTGCCGCGGTTGCATTGCTGGTCCGGGGTTTGCGGGTTGCGCGGGGGCACGTACTGACGCACGACTTGGCCGTAGCGGCCGTTGACATAGACGACCGGGCCAACTCGGCCCGACTGCGGTGGACAAATGATCTTGCTCATAATGATTCGATGGTTTTTTCCGCCCAGTCTGCCACGCAGGGTTGGACAAATACGGTCCAATCCGTATAAGTACGGATACCAGCCCGGTTCCTGCGGAAGATTCTCTGTTCCAACACCTTACAATGCCCTGCCGATTCCGGTGGGCTCGCGGACCAGGACTACGTGGCTCCCCGGCGTGGTCGGCGGGAAAAGACACTTGTCAGCCGCTGGCGCGGGGATTAGAAACGGGGCGGCAAGGTCAGAACCGACCCTGAGCATGAGGTGAACTGTTGCGCGCATCCGGCGGTAACCGCTGACGGGATGCCGGACTCCGATACAGCGAAGTGGCAATTGCTGTCCACACAATTGCGGAATGCTGCCACCTTAGTGCATTCGGGCAGGAATACGCTGACGTAGAGCAGACCTTCCTGTCTGCCGGTGGCGGCGACTTTCTAGTCGCCACGGCTTCGGCACGACGGACTGGGAAGTCCGCTGAGCCGGCAGAAAGGAATGTCTGCCCTACAGTAAGAACACGTCTCAGCGTTCTGCTTCCAGTGCGTTACCTTGCCCGTGCAGTTCTGGCGCGCGGCCGGTTGTCCCCCTCAGTTCCGTCTCGTCTCCCGTGGTGGCAGCCGTTCGTCTGGCGTTGGCTCGTTCTCAGCGGCTGGCTGCGCCAGGCGTCCGCGGCCATGCCCTACGCCATTTCCAGCAGAACCTCAGGATGCCTGGCGGCAATCTTCAGCAACACCTTCGCCGGCCCCGTCGGCGTCCGACGCCCCTGCTCCCAATTCTGCAACGTGTCAGGACTAATGCCAAGGATGGCGGCAAACTTCGTCTGCGACAAACCCAGCTTGCCACGAACACGTACAATGTTGGACTCCGGGTTCACGTGAAACACGCGCCCTGGCTTCAACTGCCCGCGCTTGATCAAGTTTGCCTCGCGCAGGCTCTGCTTCAACTCTTCAAAAAGTGCCTTCTTCATAATTCAAACTCCTCAACCAACCTTCTCAGTTGTTTGATCTCCTCCACCGCGGAGGAGAGGGCTGGGGAGAGGAGGCCGTCAATTCTTCTGCAGAAACACGATGTATTCCGTCCGCATCGTGTTGGACATCCCCCTGATCTGCCTGTGCAGCTTCCGCACCCGGCGCAGCCCGTGTTCTTCAGCCAAGTCTGAAATGATTTCGTCGATGCCCCTCACGCTCGCCGGCGGCGTGCCGAGAATTTTGCTCAGTTGATTGTTGTTCGTGCCCACGACCACGGTGCAAAGCCGCCCAGGCCGCAGCACCCTCGCGCACTCAGCCATCACCCGATCCATGTCCTGCCGATAGAGCTCAAACTTCTCCTTCATCGCGCCGCCACGGAGTCCGACCATTTCTCCGCGAAGCGCCTCCAAATTCACACACAAATAGTTCAGGTGGAACGAATCATTCTCCAAATAATCGATGGCGAAGCTGTAGGGAGGAGAAAACAGCACCCCGTCAACCGATCCGCTTTCTAGCGGCATGCTCCGTGCATCGCGCTGCAGAGCTGTTGCCTCCGCCATTTCAGACTCAAACCCCCCGAGCACGTTCTGAATCTTTTCCACCACGAAGTAGTAACGCTCGAGGATCGCCCGGAATTGCTCGTAGGGGCTCTTGCGCTCACTGCGCTCGCTGTAGCCAGCGCTGTCAAGATAGGCGAGCAGCAGGAAACCATAAACGGCGGGCCTCTCGCACCCATCCGGCAGCGGACCGAAACTGCCATCGTAAGCGAGCTGACCGCCCCCATCCCTCAGAGCACCGTCGAGTGGCTCAGCGCGAACCCCATACCGCACCTTGCTGCCGGCGCTAGGCTGACCAGCCCGTTTACGAAAATGCTCGAACACGGCCATGCTCTCCCCGCAAGCCGCTTGCAGCGGCTTCAGAGGCACGGTCAGCCCATCAAGCTTGGCCTGCACCATGAACCGGCAAAACGGACTGGCATCCAATCCAACGGAATTTATCCCCATCAGCTTAGCTTCGATCAGTACCGTTCCTGACCCCATCATCGGATCAACCACGGTCTCGCCGGGCCGGAGTCCCATCGCATTCAGTAAGCCCTTAATCATTTGCGGATGGAATTTACCCCGGTAGGGAAAAAGCCCGTGCGTGGCGTAGCCCGTCCGAAACTGATTGCTCTGGAAAAAGGACCGCAACTGCGATGATGAATGTCTCGGCAGCCTCAGAGGCTCACCACTGCAAATTAGGAAGTGCCTTGTCCACTCCTTTTCCACCCGTGCAAAGTATCCGGCGTTCCTCACTAGCTCCTCATCAGACATCAGCGCGGCCTCCGCCGAAGCCAGCTCCATCTCGTACATTTCGTTTATCTGCGGGATTAACTCGAGGTGCGCGGGGAAAACCTTGTGCGTGAATCCCCTCTGGAGCGCCTCAGCCACGACTTTCGGACGCCCTTCGCCCCTCGCCGACGGCCCCGCGAACTTCCGAGGAGTCTTCTGCAAACTTGCTTCAGCCTGCTGCATGCCAAAGAGTCCCGCACCTCAGCTCTGGTTGTCAATCTCGCCTTGCACCCCCATTTCGTGTTGCACGCCCTGCCGAACGGCCTAAACTTGTACCGTGCCGCTGCAACCAGTACTTCAGACTGACTTGGGCCAGCTCTACGAGGGCGACTGCCTCGCAGTTGTGCCCTCGCTGCCTGCTGGCTCAGTCGATCTCCTCTTCGCCGACCCGCCGTTTAACCTTGGAAAATCCTACTCCTCGAAAATCAACGACGCACTCGAAGACCAGGAGTATATCGATTGGAGCAAGCGCTGGATCACCGAAGCCATAAGGCTTCTCAAACCCGGCGGTTCATTCTTCCTCTACAACCTGCCCAAGTGGAATCTCCGACTCGGAGATTTCCTGGCCAGCCGCCTTACCTTCCGCCACTGGGTGGCCATCAACATGACGTACCGGCTTCCGATCCAGGGCCGCCTCTACCCATCCCATTACTCGCTCCTGTACTTCGTCAACGGCCCAAAGCCCGCCATCTTCCATCCAGACCGCCTGCCCATAGAGACCTGCCGCCACTGCGGAGGCGAAAAACACGACTACGGCGGCTACAAAAACAAGATGAACCCTCGCGGCGTCAACCTCGCCGACGTGTGGGACGACATCCCCCCGGTTCGCCATCAGAAATACAAGCGCCGCAAGGCGAACGAACTCTCCTTGAAACTGCTCGACCGCGTCATTGCGATGGCCAGCGATCCGGGTTCGCTTGTGTTCGACCCATTCGGAGGCTCCGGCACCACATTCGTAGCGTCCGAACTCCTGGGCCGTCGTTGGCTCGGCGTCGAACTCCACTGCTCGGACGCCATCGCGCGTTTGCGCGACACGGCGGGCGACCTGAAATACCTCGAGAAGATCGCCCTTGAGAAGAATGTCCTATTCAAGAGCGCGGCGCTAAACCTCCGCCACAAAAACGGCCACCGCTCCGACCGCTACCAAGTCCATCCCGGCGCGACGAACAAGCCCCGTCAAGAAACGCTTGTCCTACAGTAGCTTGCTTGCCCCTTCGGCGCTCCGCCCATCGGTGCCCTGCGAGATGAACGGCACTGCGGCGTCGTCCGTAAGCTCGTCGTGCTCGACCACGGTTACGGCCAACAGCCCACGCTTCACACTGTTGCCAACCTGGTGCCAAAGCGACAGGTACGGGGACAACTCCTCCCAGTTCCCGATGCGGTCAGTGAGGTGGGGGTAAAGCTGGCGGCTCGGCAAAATCACGACGCCGATGTCAATCAAGCCCGCGAGCATCACCAGGCACAGCTTATTCATGGACCGGTGACTCGACGAAATATTCCCGGTCTCCCACTCAACAACGCACCGCAGTCCATTTGCAGACTGAGAGTAGAAATCGAAGTCCCCAAGCCCCTCGCGAAACACTTCACTCCAGTGTGCGTCGTCGAAACCATAGTCCCGCTTTGAAGGAAACTCCTTGAGCGTGGTCTTTGCGGTCGGCTCAGCCTCCGCCAGCACGGCGCGGCCCAGCCCGACCGGCATTTCCGCCCGCCACCCGGCCTCTATCAGATTCGCCAGAAATTGCCGCTTTATCGGGACCACCCCGTTCCGTATCCACTGCTTGCTCGGCCTTCCATGCGCGTCAGGCTTCGGCACCTTCCGCCGTATCACGAAACGCTCATTTCCCGGCGGGTGAACGATTCTCTGCACCGCCCCGGTAATCGTCTCGTGCATCCGCGCCCACGGCTCGCTGTCCATCAAGCCGCCCCGATCAAAGACCACGACCGTCCGGACGAACTTCATCGGGCCCTCCGGGGCAGGTCTTTTGTCAGTGCCGCCACATCGCATCTCAGCGCCGTCGCAATCTTGCAGAGCACATTAAACGTGATATTGCGTTCGCCGCGCTCCACCCCGCCAATGTAGCTGCGGTCAATATCGCTCTCGTAAGCCAACTCTTCCTGGCTGAAGCCCAGGGCAATGCGCGCCGCCCGGACTCGGCGGCCAAGCTCTTGCAGTTCACCAGAGCGCTTGCGCATCAGGCGAACATACTGTCCATGCGAGGATTATCAGTCCACGGACTAGAATACCCATTCCGCAGCGAGGCGCTCAAAGGCCGCGCAACTTCCGCTGCGCCACACTGCGCGACTTCGTCGCGACGAGGTATCTCAGCGCGTCGCCGGCGGCGTCGCCGCCTGTTCTGATTGATAGTTGAGGGCCGAGGGAGCGGAGGGACGGAAGGGACGGAGGTCCAATAGCAGATCGCCAATAGGCGATGGGGGCTACGCTAGACACCGCGCAGCTTGCGCTGGGCCACAGTGCGCGGATTGAAACGTCACCACCCCTGCCGTCTTCGCCCGATCCAAAATGTCGCCCCGCCCGCGCGGGCGGGGCGGATTGAAACTCATCCTCGCCCCGGGTCCCCGTAACCATCCTTGGCCTCTACAAACGTGGAGTGGCGGGCGCCGGCCACAAAGTGCCGGTGAAGGTGATTTTGACCTTCGGCGCGGGGCGGAGGTGGTCAATGCCGCCGTAGGTGTCATATTCGATGTCGCCGGTGAGCTTCTGCTTGATCTCGCCCGTCGTGGCTTCGGCGACGAGGCTGGCCGGTTCGTCCAGATGGATTTGCAGGGTGCCTTTGGGGGATTCGATCTCCACGTCCCGGCCACGCACGAGCATCAAGGCATCGCTGTCCCGCCAGAGGATGAAAGCGGCGTCGCTGGTGACAATAACACCGTCGGTGAAGCGGGCGCGGCCCGGGCCGAAGAGCAGGTGATAGATGTGGGACTTGGATTTGAGCACGAGCCCGTGCCCGCCCTGGGAGGCCACCACGGATTGCAGGTTCGGCTCATGCTGCCAGGCATCGCCCACGGCCAGGAAGGCAGCGGCAGCGCCTGGCCGCCGGACGCACAGCGTTTGGCAGGGCGGGTTGCGCGGCGTGATGGCGGCATTGTCCACGGGGTAAGTCTCCAGGCTATAGACTGTGCACGGCTCGGGGCCCAGCATCGTCAGGCGCGAGGTCACGTCCTGCACGGGCCAAATCGCCTCCCAAGGTGCCCGGAGCTCCGCCTGGCGGACGTGGCGGCTGCCGTTTGCCAGCCACTCTGTCGGCGTGAAGCTGCCTTCGTTCATCGGCATAGAGAACTTCGGTGTTGGCCCGGCGTGGTGAAAGAACCAGTCGTGGTTGGTCCCGCCTTCGATGCGAAAGAGGTCCGCGTAAAAGTCTTCCACCAGCGCAGCGGAGCGGCGGTAAAGGCGGGTTTTGGGATAGATGTGATCAGCTTGGATCTCGGCGAACTGGGCGAACGGGCTGGTGAGAAAGAACGCGACCTTGGGGATTTCCGCGCCCCGCAGGGCCTCGCCTTGCTTTTGGGAACGCAGGTCAACGGTCACGGTATTGTGCGACGGCGACAGCGTGCCGAGTTCGCGGGTGACGTGCTCGTTGTAGGGGGTGGCTTTCTCGAGGGCCAGGAGCTGGCCGTGCGAGAAGCTGAGCAGCGTCAGCCGATCGGCGTGCTGGTGGCCGCCGCCCGGGATCAGCGCGTTGAGGCCCACCCAGACGCGGTTGCCGTGCCACGCGTTTCGCAGTGAAGCCCAGCCGCTGGATAGGTGCGAGCTGGTAAAGGGCAAGGGGGATTGCGTGATCTGCGGGGCGCCGTAGAGCAGGGCGGCCCAGCTCCGGCGGCCCTCGCGCAGTTGCGGGTAATCGCCCACCTCTTTCAGACCGAAGAACCGGTAGCCCACCTCCGCCGTCGGATAATAATCCGCCATGCTGCCGCGCGGGGCCATGGAATCGCCCACGGTGGGCATGATCCGGTCCGGCGGCGCGAGTGACATGAACCAGTGCAAGGCGTTCTCCAGAACCTGGTATCCGGCGTTGCCGCTGTCGGTCAGATCGTATTGGCCGGGCGGGAAACGAGCCGGGTCCATGCGCGTGAGATGGCGCGACAGCACCGCCAGCTCACACAGCGCGCTCAGGGGGTACAGGTGGTACCCGGAGCACATCTCCCAGTAAGCCCCGTCCGGCTTGAAATGCGTGGCGAGGACTTTGCGGATGCTGTGGTGGTTCGGCTCCTTGGCCGGGTCCAAATCCCCGTAGCCAAAGCACCAGTCAAACAGGTCCTCACGTTCCAGGGCGAACGCGGTCTGGAGGATGGTGCGGTGCCATTGATAGACGTTGTTGTGGTTATAGGTGTAGATCCGCTCGAGCATCAGGTCGTTAAGCATACGCTGCAAGACCAGGCGCTCGAATCGGCTGCGCTGCTCGGCGGTCATCCGGTCCCGCACCAACTCGTAGGCGGTGGCGAGGTGATTGAGCACGCCGCTGTCGCCTTCGCGGTGATAGGTCAGCAGGACCGAGAACTGCCGGTCGGGCTCGAACCGGGTGGGCAGCTTCTCGATCACCTCGGCGTAGAGCAGGAGCAGTTCGATCGCTCGGGCGGCATATTTCGCGCCCGCAGCCGAGTCGAGGCGGCTGATCGTACCGAGGTCCGCGGCGACCGCACTGGCGGTGACGTGGAACAGGCAGATCCAGCCCTCGTACATCGTGCCGTGATAACGGTCGGCGACGGCATAGACGCCCGAATCGGTTTCCGGCGCGAACACTTTGTTGCATACCGGGCACTTGAACTCCTGCGGGTCGAAGGCGCTGAAAGTGAGCCGGCAGCGGTCCTGCGGGCACGAGAAGTTGTGATAGACGTTCCCGCGGCGCCTGGGGAAGAATCGCCGCAGGTCTTCACTGCTAACGGTCAGCCAGGGTTCAAGCGCTTGCTTCCGGTTCGCATACAACTTGCGCGCCCAATCCTGCGTCTCGAGCTTGCCGCGGATTTCCGTGAGGGTGCCCTCCGTGACCAGGCCCGCCGGATGTTGCCACTGGACCGGTTGCCGGCCTTCAATCGCCGTCGGCTCAGATCCACCAGCCGTGCACCCGCTGACAATCGGCAAAGCCAGAGCGACTGCTCCGGCAAGTTGACCCAGCTTCGAGGACATGGTGAGCGAGGCTAGAGGTAGAGATGCTGCGGGTCAAAATTGAACTGGCCCGGCAGGCCCGCTTGAATCGTCCTCCGATTCGCCTTGCGTCCTGTCATCGCAGCCGTCCACTTTGGCCGTCGAACGAGATGGACAAGTATGAAACCTAAACCGTTGGCCGACCTCACAGCTCCCGCGCCGGACCTGGCGCCGGTGGAGGTTATCCGGACGCACTTCCCCGCGCTCGCACGGCGGCAGCGCGGGAAACCTGTTGCCTATTTTGATGGACCCGGCGGCACCCAGGTCCCGCGTGAGGTCGTGGGCGCAATGTCGGATTACCTGTACCACCACAACGCAAATACTCATTGGAACTACCCGACGAGCGCCGAGACCGATGCCGCGATAGCGCACGCGCGCGAAGCCCTGGCCGACTTCTTCCACTCCTCGCCGCGCGAGGTCGCGTTCGGCAACAACATGACGACGCTCACGTTCCACGTCGCGCGGGCGCTGGGCCGCAAGTGGGGGCCGGGCGATGAGATTGTCGTGACCGAGCTCGACCATCAAGCCAACGTGGCTCCGTGGCGCGCTCTGGCCAAGGAACGAAGCGTCACCATCCGCTCGGTGCCGTTCGACGTGCAGACAGGCGAGCTGGTCTGGGGCGAACTCGAGCGTGCGGTGACCGCCCGGACCCGCCTGGTAGCAATCGGCGCGGCGTCCAATGCGCTGGGAACCATTTCGCCCGTACGCGAGGCGGCGCGGCTCGCACACGCCACAGGAGCGCTCTGCTTCGTGGACGCGGTTCATTTCGCGGCGCATCGGGTGATGGACGTGCAGGCCATGGAGTGCGACTTTCTGGTCTGTTCACCCTACAAGTTCTACGGACCGCACGCCGGCGTGCTGTTTGCGCGGGCGGACGTCATGGCGGCGCTCGACATGCCGAAGCTCGACCCGGCGCCGGATCACATCCCGGACCGGCTGGAGACTGGAACCCAGAACCATGAAGGCATCGTCGGCAGCGGCGCGGCGGTAGAATTCCTCGCCTCGCTGGCTTCGGGCGCGACTCGGCGCCAGCGGCTCCTCCGGGCGATTTCGGAGTTGCACGCTCGGGGCGATAGGCTCTTTGCGCAGCTTTGGAATGGCCTGACGGGGATCAACCGAGTGCGGTGCTACGGCCCGCCGCCGGAACGTTCACGCACTCCGACGGTTTCCTTCGTCGTGGCCGGCCTCGCTTCGGCGGAGGTGGCCAGAGCCCTCGCGCAAGATGGGATCTTCGCCTCCAATGGGGACTTCTATGCGACCACGGTGGTCGAGCGCCTCGGGCACACGCGCGACGGCCTCGTGCGGGCGGGCTGCGCCTGTTACACCACCGAGGAAGAAATAGGCCGGCTGCTGGAAGGTGTGCGCCGCATCGCGGCCTCCGTGGCTAACTCTTCAGTCCTTTAAGATTTGGCTCCAGCTTCTTGCCTCGCCTGATCAGGGACTCAAGTGTCAACTCCGTCCGCCGAAAAGCCGCCTCGCGGCCGAGGATCGCGGTCAGGTTTGACCGCACTGACGGCGCCACGGTCGGGTTGGAGCAATCGCCCTTGATAACGGCGTCGTGGAACTCGTTGATGTTGACTACGGTGCCCTGCTTGTAGAGGTCCCCGACTTCGCCGCGCACGGCGGTTTCCTGGCCCCGCATGGTAACGCCGGTGTAATAGTCCGTGTCAATGAAACCACCGGCCCCAAAGGCGCGAGCCCGGATTTCATCCTTCACCATCGGGATGCTCTGGATGCAGGTGAAGGCAAGCGTGAGTTCGCCCGGGAACGTGTAGGTGACTGCAAAGTGGTCGTAGATGCTGTTGGCCGGGCGCACTTTGTGGCCGCCGGTGCCGCGCGCGCGGATGGGATCGGCGTTGATGATCCAGGTGGCAACGTCGAGGGCGTGAATGCTTTGCTCGACGATGAAGTCGCCAGACAGAGGCAGCACGTAGTACCAACTGCGCAGTTGCTCCTCAGGTGTCGCGGGCGGTGACCCGCGGCCGCCGCCCGACCACGGATAATGGGCCTCCGCCAGGACGAGTTGCCCGATGGCGCCCCGGTGGACCTGTCCGACGGCATCGCGGAAGTACTTGTTCGCACGCGTCTGGAAATCCACCAGAAAGACCTGCTTCTTTGCCGTGGCCCGGTTGCCGGCCTCGGCGATGACCTGGCAGCCGGGCGCGTCCACCGCGATGGGTTTGGCCAGATAAACATGCTTGCCGGCGTCCACGGCGTCGGCGGCTTGCTGGGGATGGAAATAGGGCGGGGTCTCAATCACCACCGCATCCAGCTTGCTCTCGAGCAGCCGCTTGTAACCGGATAGCCCTGTGTAACGGCGTGACGAGGCGACCTTGAACTTATCGCCGGTGGCGTCCGCTTTGTCCTGAAAGTAGTCGGCGCAAGCCACCAGGCGATACGTGCCCGACGCGGCGAATAGGTTGGCAATCCAACTCCCGCGTCCGCCACAGCCGATCAGGCCCAATTCGAGGACGGAGTTGGCTTCGGTGCCAAACACGATAGACGGCTTGACTACCGCGACGGTGGCGGCAGTGGCTGCGCCGGCGAGGAACGCACGGCGGGGAATTCGCAGGGTGTTGTCGTTCATGGGCTGATTCTGAACGACCAGGCCGCGGAATCAAGCCCCGCGTGCAGACTACGGGCGGGTGATGCCGAGCGTCTGTTCCAACTCGCCCAAGAACCGGAGCAGGGTCGCCGAGATCTTGGCGGGTTGCTCGGCCAGAGTAGCCATCATCCTTCCTCCCGCCTCGGGCTTGTAACGGGTCAATTCCACCGCCGCCATAATCAAGGACAGTTGGTTGTTGATGTCGTGCCGAAGGCTCGCGAGCTTGCGATTCAACTCCGCGATTTGTTCGGCGGTCAGGGTCACCGGTTGGCTCGGCAATGGCATGCTCAATCATGCGTGGGATGGCGAACGGACGCAAGCCAATTTAGCGGCTGGCTCGTTGCGTTTGCTCACCGCCATCGGCTGCGGGACATTTCCGCCGGTCGCGCCAACAGCCCAGCAACCTTGGGGTCTCCCAGGCTGTGATCCCGCCCTCGTATCCCCTTCTAGCCGTCACTCCTCGTCCGCAACGAAGCGAATCCGATCTGCTTCGCGCCGGGCGGCTTCCTGAACTCAAATTGCTCCGCCGACAGCGCAGGCTCGAGATCCCAGTCGCTGAAGGTTACCACGAACCGCGAAGGTTGGGTCCCCGAGGGGTAGGTAGCCATGAGCCGGCGGGGCAGGGGGGCCTCCTTTGGCCCCACCCAGATCTGCCATTCCACCCCCGGCGCGGCCAAGGCCAGGTGATCGCACCCGACGCCGGCCACGGTGGATTTGCCCACCCAATAGGCATGGGTGAGGTCCTTCGGCAGGTTCGCACAGACATCGCTGTAAAGCAGGTCCGCGCACGGGAAGTAAATTCCGGTCCTGCCCCTCACCCATGGAATCAGTCCATCCAGAGTGGCGGGTGCGTTGATCTGGGCATACAGCCCCAGCCTCTCATCCACCCGGCTGAAGAATGCGCCATCGTAGTAGAGGTCAAAGGCCTGATCGCCGGTCTGCTTCGAGACCAGCTTGTTCGGACGCTGAACGACAACTTCCGAGCTAAAGGAATAGTGGATCGCCTGACCGGTGGGGGAAGGCATCGCCACGATGCTGTGCGTTTTGAAAGTGAATGCGTTCGCCGACGACAGCCTGTCAGCCGCCGGTCTTAACAGGACCAGCGCCCGCTCTCCGGGCGTGGGAGTCTTAGGATCGGTGACCGCCACAATCGCCGGCTGATTGTGAGCGTGGGCAGGGATGCGCATGTTGCCCATGGTGATCGCGGTGCCGACCACGAACGTATAATACAGCCGGGTCTTCATTGGTAGTAAGCTACCTCATGGTAGCTTTGCCGGCCACAGATTGCAGCAGAATGTTACCGGCGTCCACCACCGGCTCGCCGTTGGGCGCCAGTACCGCGCTGACCAGCGTGAAGTTAGTGGCGAACCATTCGTAATCCGTGTGCCGGAAGGCCAGGGTCACGGCATACCAGCCTGCCTGGCGGAAAAGCGTCACATCGCGTTCGCTGGCGAGGGTGAACCGGCCTTCCGCATCGGTCCTGATAGCCCGCAGTTGTTCCAGGGATTGGCTGGCCGCTGCCTGCGGGCTGGTTGCGGATTTATGCCCCGGTGCCAGACGCTGGATGCTGACGTTGCGGATGGGCTGGCCGGTGGCTGCATCCACCACGCGCCCGGTGACCCGGGGGGAGATGTACTGCGAATTCAGCACCGGCGAGGACTGGCACCCACCAGATAACGCCGCCAGGCTCAGCCACGAAGCCAGGCTAAGATAGTTGACACGCCGGAAACAGGCCATCTGACTGGAGAGGGGGTTATTGGGCATCCCAGTCCCCCCAGGCTGACTCCCAGGCGTTGGGTCCGAGACCCGCGCCCTGAGCTCTGCGTGTGTAGTCCAAGTACTCGGCCTCATGCCCTACATAGAGCGTGTGCCGGAGATGGTCAGGGTACACGAAATAAACCTTTCCGTGCCGGGTGATCGCCGAGACCTTGTCCGCGGGAAGGGACTTCATCAGCCATTGCTGCTCGGGGGTGATCGCCGGGATGGCGCGGAATCCCACCGCCACCAGCAGGGTCTCCTTCTGCCGCACCGCCTTGTCCGACGCGCAGCCCGTGGCCACCACCGCCAGGGCCAGCAGGGCGATGACAACTCGCGGCAGGGTGCGCTTCATAAGCGTGCGTTTGCGCCGGGTCGTGGCCTCGTCGAGCGTCGTCTGCTAGCGCCGTTGCGCGGCCTCGATTGTCTTGCGGATTTCCTGGGCCCAACGTTCCATCAGTTCACCCGCGCTGGGGCGGCTCCACCAGGCTGCCGCATAGTCGCTGGGGTCGGCCGGATTATTGTAGCCCATTCTGAAACCCATATCCGGCGGGCCGATCTGGACGCCTCTGAGGGCTGCCAATTGCCGGCGGGACGCCGCATCAACTATCTCGACCTCCACGCCGAGGGCCAATGCGTTGCCCACGCGGTAGGCTTGCGTGATGGCTGCTCGAACTTCACCCGCGTTCGCGGCCGGCTCGCCGGTGACCTGGTAGCGCCCGGACAGCGCGTTCACGATCTCCTGGCGAAAAGTCTCGGCAATCTTGTCCTGCTGGGCCGCATTGAACGTCGTTCCTCCGTATTGCTTTACCATTATCTTTGCGGGAGAGACGGTGAACTTGCTGCAGGCCGCGAGTCGTTCGCTGTCCACATATCGCCACGTCGAATTGTTCACCTGCTGCAGACGGCTGTAGTCGCTCAGGAAGCCCGACGGTTTCGGCGGCGCGGTCTTGCAGCCCGCCCACAGAACGAGCGCCAGCGCCGCCGCCGCGCTCGGAAGAAGCTTGCCAGTGTTACACATAGTTCTCTCTTGGTTGTTAGTGTTCGTTTACTGCCCTGCGCCAGACTGTTTGACGCTCACGCGCGCTGTCCCGCGCCTGTTGATCCGTCTAACTTATTGGAGTCTCCTTGGCAAGGTAATGTTTCGTTCTTGTCGGGTCATCGGACACACCTCGACCTGCCGCTCGGTGGCCGCCGTCGAAGCTGACGTCCGAAACTCCACGCGCGCTGAACGAATCGCGCCGGGACCGGAGCAGGCTCGGGAGGCAGTCGGCCGCTGCGAACGTCGCCGCCGGAGGGAGGCCGGTGACTCATCGGTGCAACGCTGCGCACGGCTGGGTACGCATGGCTTGTCAGTCTACGGCATCCGGAGCCGGAAGTAGCGTTGTTCGCCGGTTGCCGGCAGTTGCGCGGTGGCGATTCCGCCGGCTTCAGTGGGTGTTACGGCCACGGGCAGGTAGGGGCCGGTGACCTGGTCGGCGGCTTCCAGCGTCGGCACCGGATGTGTCGCCGGCCAACTCAGGGCGAGGCCGCCGTAGAGCTGCGCCACCCCCAGTGTAGGGCGCAAGGACGGCTCGAAGCTCACGCCGTCAACCCAGAGCGTGAAGCCGGAGTCCCAGGTGTCGGCGTGGATTTCGAGGGCGATCACTCGTGTGAGGTTGGGGGTGCCGAAGGCAGCGCGCCGCCAGCCGTTTTCTTCATTTGGCGAGGAGTCGAGGGGTATCTGATATGCCTGCCAAGCCCCACGGGCTTCGTTAAGCAAATCGTAGGCCGAGCCGCCGAGGTAATACTGGTACTGGACGAAGTTGCCATCACTGTCCTTGAGGCGAATCCACGGGCTGCCGCTCTGGAAACCATGGGGGTTCTCGGCGTAGAAACTGACTTTCAGGACGCTCGCACCGGTGAGGTCCCACTGCGCGTTGAAGTTGCCGGGGTAACGGACGCAGGTGTCGAAGCCGCCATCCGTGAGGAACTTGAGCGAGGTTTGCCCGACTTGCTGGCGCGTGGCGTCGTCCGTGGCGGTGCTGCCGCCGATGGCGCCGCCTTCGGCCCAGGCGACCCAGTCGGCGGCGTTGGTCTCGGTGAGGTCGCACGGCGGGAAGCGCTGTATGGGCCCGCCAAGGTTTACCTCGCGCTGGAAGGTAGCCAGGTGGGTCTGGCCCTGGTAGTAGGCAACGTTGGCCTCGGTGATGTCGAGCCACGCGTAGTCCACTGCGCCCTCGTATTCGAGCCGGAAGTGGAGCACGCCGTTGGCGCCAACCACCGCGACGTAGCCAAACGGATTGGCGCGCAGCACGTCGCCCGTGGGCAACGGCGGGACCTTGGCCGGATCAATCGGCACATTCGGTAGGACGAAGACGCCGTTGGTATCGGTCGTTCCCTGGGCCTTGACTTGCGTGGTGATGAGTTTGCCGACGCCGGGACGATCTTCGAGCTGATACATCTTCACCGTCGCGCCGCTCAGCGGTTGGCCAGCGCGGGTGAGGAAGCGCATGCTTACTTCCGCCGGGATGCCGTAGAGGTACTGGCCGTAATAGCCGTGAGCCTGGTCGAGCCAGTGGTTCATCCCCAGCGCGCTGTGAGTCGAGAAGAACGGACTGCAAGCGCGCATGAGGTCGTCGGGGCCGGTGTAGCCGACGCCGGACACCTGGTTCATCTGCGGGCTAAGGTCGAGCTGGTAGATGTCAATCAGCCCTAGCTGATGGCCCATTTCGTGGAGATAGCCGTAGTCAATATCGTCAGCCGAATTGTACCAGCCGGAGTTGCGGTAGCTGGAGGGCGCCTCGCTGGCGTAGAACCGGAGGGGAAAGACGGCGAACGGGGTAGTGTCAATGGCCGGGTCGGGCGCGGTGTCGGCCAGCAGCTCCAACACGTCGTAGTGCACACGCTTGGCGCAGGTGGCGTTCGAGAACATCTGGTTGAAGCGCGCCATGTGATACTGAATCCAGTCAATCAGGTCGTCCGTTACCGCGTTGGCCCAGTTGGTCGTCTGGAACCGGAAGCTCTCGTAGTAGCTCTCGTCAATGTAACTCAGGAACGCGACGGACCTGGTGTTGATGGCGACCGAGTTGTTCCCGGCTCGCGCGTCGGGCGTGGTGAGGAGGAACCGGATGTCGTGCGCCGCGCCGTCCCACGGGCGCGCGAGCGTGAAAGTCCCCAGACTGCCCGGCGCAAACGGCCCGGCCGCGGAGACGGGCTCGACGTTAGTGCCGTCCCACTGCCAAACGCCAGCGACGGCATTCGTCCACGGATTGCTCCCGCGATTGCGCACCGTGGCGGTGTAAGTGACCACGTCGTTGGTGGCCGGCCAGCGCTGCGTGTTCGTCGTCTGGCCCTGGCTCAGGCCGGTCGCAGCAGTGAAGTAATACGGCCCGTAGCCGGAGGGCTCGGTGACTTCGTAGAATGTGTATTCGGCGGCATAACGCGGGAAGCGCGGGGTGCGGGAGATGCCGATGACCTGGAGGTCCGTTTCATCATAAGGCCGGAAGCCGCCCACAGCCGCGGCGGCGGTCAACTCGCCCCCGGTAGTCGTGACGGTGGTGACGAAGTAGTAATAGCTCGCCCCGTTTACCAGGGGAGTGTCAAGGTAAGTCGTCGTGAGCCGGTTGGAAATCGCCGCAATAGGTGTCAGGCCCTTGACCGACGTGAATGGCTCCGAGGCGCGATAAATCGCGTAGTGCGAGAAATAGCCTCCCGAGTCGGACACCGCCAGCCAGTGCAGTTCGATCGCCGCGTTTAACGGCCGAGCCGCTTGCCCTGCAGGCGGTGGCAGGCTGATCTCGGGCGTTGCGTTCAGGTCGAAGGCGTTGTAGAGATTCTCTGGCTGTTGCGAAGGCGTTTGGCCGTCGCCGTTGCTCTGGGTCCAGGTGATTCGCGCCGGCAGGTAGAGCAGGCCATCCGGCGAGAGGGTTGCGGTGCTCCTCGCCGTGCCGTTCGCGGCGACCGTCAGGGTGTCGAGCAGGGTGGCGTTGGTGCCGTCGTCTCGCAGAGCGAAGTAAGTCCCACCATCGTTGTTGCCGACGACGATGACGCCGTTCGATGTCACGACTGGTGAAGCGGCCTGGATTTCCCAGCCCTGGCTCGCCGTGGCGTAGGACCATTTCACCGAACCGTCAGCGGTGTTAATCGCGTACAACGCCCCGTCACCTTCCGCGCTCACGGTTTGGAAATAGAAAGTCAACCCGTCGTGCGCCAGACAGCCCGCGCTTTGGGCGCGCTGACGGTTATTTCCGCCGTCCTGCCAGTCGAACACTGGCAGGGCCGGGCTGTTCCATAGAGACGCCCCGTCGGCGTCCACGCCGACGATCTTGATGCTGGAGGTGCCGACCGGCAGATAGACCTTGCCCGTCGCCGGATCCACCGTCGGGTCGGCGTCGCACTCCAGGCCGTGGAAGACGCTCCATACCTCAGCGCCACTGGCGCCGTTGAACGCCTTCAGCTCACCGCAGCGTCCGGAGGCCAGCACAAGCGTTGACCCGCCGCCCATCCAGATCGCCGGCAGGCCGATACACTCGCATACTGCGGTCTCAGCCGCCCAAGTTAGCATGAGGTTCGTGCCCGTGTCCTTCCCCCCGTAGGGCCGGTCATCCCAGGCGTGCGCGAAGATGCGGCCATCCGGTGCCACCTTCGGCGAAAACGCGCCCAGCTTGGCCGGATCGGAGTCCGCGCCGTTGTGCCAGTAAACCGAAGGACCATTGGTCGCCGCGAAAGCCATCAGCGGATGCGACGTGGCGTCATTGATGACGTAGATCGTCGCGCCGTCCGGCGAGAAGGCGGGCGTGTTGTCGCCGATAGACTCGCCGCCCTCGGGGTTGCCGCTCCAGAAGAGCTTGCCCGTGTGCCGGTCCATGCCTTGCACGCCCTTGGGCCAATGATAACCGCTCACCACCAGGTCTGCCCCGCCCGGGCCGGCGCCGTCGAAGAACACCATTGCGCTGCTGCCAAGGTTGCCTTCATTGGGCGAACCCGGGGTGCGCTTTTGCCACCGCAGCGCGTCGAAGAAGTTGGTCCCCATCCGGTTGGCCGGCACGGTGAAATCCGCGCGGCCGGTGTTTCCGGCGTCGCGGTGGCGCTGCGTCCAGGCCACAGTCCTCTCGTCAGCCGTTAACGCGAGGTTGTCCCAGTAGATGTCGTCGTCGGTCTGGGCACTTCCGAAGGCTTCGGGCACGATGCTGGCGGTGAGTGTTTCGATCAAGGCCCCGCGTTTCCAGACGCCGCCGTCATCGCTGCGCGGCAGCGGCACGCCCGGCAGGTACTGCACCACGCCGTCCACCATAACGGAGCGATACTCGTCGGCGGCGTGGTCCATGGCGACAACGACGTGATGCCAGGCATCCCACGCAAGGCCCTGGCCGATGGTCAGGGCAACAGCTTCGTTGTTGTTGCTGCCGTTGTAGGTGCTCAGGTTGATGCACACGCCGGTGACCGACCTGGGCGTGCCGTTCCCGCCGCCGATCCTCACGCCCAGGATTTGGTAACCGGGATGCGGGCCGCCCTCGATGTTCAGGCTGGCGCTGAAGCTATTGAGCGCATTGGAATCGCTGCTGTGCGCGTAGAAATCGAAGCTTAAGGTCACCACGGGCTTCGCCGCCAGGTCCGGCGGCGGGAGGGCGCGCGCGTCCATGGTCTGGACGCCGGGGGGATTCGACGCCGGAGCGAACTGGTGCAGCGCGTTGCCGCTGCTGTCAGGGACATGCTGGATTTCGCCGTAGGCCGAGCCCATCGCCGCCAGGCGATACCAGCCGTCCTGCCCGGACGCTCCGGGGTGCGGCGTGGTGGGTCCGGTCGTGAGGGCGTCGAAGCTCGTTTCATAAATCGGTGCGGCGAGGGCCGCCGCGCCAGCCAGCCAGAGGGCAAGCGCGTTGATGGAATACCGCAACTTGTGAATCGGGGCGGAGGCAAGTATAGTTTTCATGGTGGCGGTGGACTTCTACCATTTACCGGAGGCATGAGTGGGAAACGGCCTTCTTCACGCCCGCAAGATTGAAGGGACACTCGTCGCGGGAAGTGATTCCTTTGCGCCCACCAAGCATGGCCCAATTTTGTCAGAGTGGGCGTGGGATGTCAACAGGTAAGACCAGCACAGACAGGCAACATAACTCGGGATTCTCCGAGCCTTGGCACAGGGGTTTTTCGCAGGGAGAGGACGTGATTATCTCACGTTCAGCCCCAGGGATTGGCAACCTCCGGGAGGCCGCAGTCGCTGCTCCGCACCTCTACTTCTTTACAAACAATGCCAGCGAGGCCGTGTAACCGTGGAGGTAACTCTTCTGGCCAACGGGGCCAATCTCGCCGTTGCAGAAGAAGCCCGCCAAACCCAGCGGGCCGAGCCGTTGCTGGACCATCTGTGTGTCGTGGTTTGGACGGCCAAAAAGATTCCTGCCCCGCCCGTTGCAACTGCACAGGCAGCCGCCATAGATAGTCGCGCCCGCCAGTTCCTTGCGTGCGCGGGTGAGCAGCGCCTCCAGGTCCTCGGTTGCCGCTGTCGCCGAGCGCCGCTGGAACTGGACCGTCTGGCCCAATCTCGGCAAGGCTCCCACCGCGATGCTGCCCGAGCGCGGGTCGGCCCCCAGGAGATTGCGGATCAGGAAATCACCGCGGTGGAAGTCTTCCAGGTACTCATTGACCACCAACCCGATGAACAGATTTCCCCGCGCGTGTTTCTGCTCGTCGGGTGAGAGTTGGTTGAACGTCTCTTCGAGCACCTTGTAGGCCGGGCGGTTCCCGATCTGGTGGATGATGTTTTGCTCGACGCGGGTGAGGGTCCAGGTCTCGCCGATAGGCGTGCAGCCCTGCGAGGTCACCCCAGCCAGTCTGACGCTGCCGCCGCAGGAAACGGCCACGCCTCCTTCCTCGAACACCTCCCCGTTGAGATACACCTGGGTCAACTGCTCGTTGGCATCCCCGGTGGCCAGACCTCCCAGCACGGGCAACGGCGCGTAGGCCTCATTCCAGGTTCGCAACCAGCTCTCGCTGTCGAGATGGAAAGGGTCAATGAAAGCGAGCCAGCCGTTGCTCCGGGCCGGCTCGACGTCCGTTTCCAACTGCCAGTAGCCCGGCCCGTTGGCTTCCTCGACCTGCGCCTGAGTGAAATGAAGCGCCTTGAGTTCGGCGCCTGGCAGCGCATAGAGGCCCAGGCTCACCCCAGCGTTCTGCTCGACTTCATGCTCCCCGACGATCAGGCTGGGGCTGGAGCACCCGGCCAGCAGGGGGATGCGGGCATGAACGCGCAGAATCTCCAGGACCTGCTTCGCGCGCGGGAAGAACCGCGGGGACATGAATACCAACCCCAGCGACACCTGGGGCGCGCGCAACTGCGCGCGCAAGTTCTCGGCCCACTTCTGGAGGCCGACCTCGTCGAAGTCGCCCGGCCAGTGCGCTGCGGCAGAATATTCGTTGCCCACAACTGAAACCTAACGAGGCGGCGCGTAAATGCAACCGGCTTCCGCTGCCGAGGATGGACGTGTCTCCTTTGGGCCGCCAATGGGCCCCGCCGGGAGCGGGCTGCGTTGGTCGGGAAAAAGGGCAAGAACTACAGGACAAATACAGGACAAATACAGGAAGACTACAGGAACAATACAGGGACTCCCGCGGGTCCTACGCTGTGCCGCAGCCGCATAGCTGCGTGTTGCCTCGCCTTGGGCCAGGGGCGTTGCCGGGAATTATTGCGTCCGCCCGAACTTCTTTTCCAGCTCGCGGAAGTTCATCTCGATCAGCGTCGGCCGGCCGTGCGGGCAGGTGTACGGCATCGCGCAGTGTCGCAAGTCCTCGATGAGGCTTTCCAGTTCCCGGCCAGCCAACGGGTCGTTGGCCTTCACGGCGTGGCGGCAAACGGTCTTGGCTACCGTGTGTTCACCAAGCCGCAGGGAGTTGACCTCCTGCCCCGCCGCTTTGAGCTCGTCCACCAGTTCCAGCACAAACTGCCGTGGGGCCGGCGCCTTCACGAACGGCGGCAGCGCATCGAGCAGGAACGTGCGCTCGCCGAACTCGCTCAAACCCACCCCCAGCCGCATGAGCGCGGGCAACTGTTCGCGGAGGAAGGCCGCGTCCCGCGTGGACAGTTCCACGGTTTCCGGCAGCAGCAACCGTTGGGATGGCGCCTGGTCGTTCCGCTCCAGCCGGTTGAGCATTTGCTCGAACAGAATCCTTTCATGCGCCGCATGTTGGTCGAGCAGGACCAAACCGCGGTCCGACTCCAGCACCACGTAAAGCCTGCCTACGACGCCCACCAGGCGCAGCGGAACTTTCAACAAGGGCACCGGCGCGTCGGGACGCGGAGGACGGACGACCGGCGTCGAGGGGTCAGCCGGGGCGTGAGGCGGGGTGCCTGGTGCGAGATGCCCGCCAGCAACCCGAGCGACGGTCGGGGAAGCTGGAGAGAGTGGAGGCGGGGACGGGGCCTGTGCCGGCACTGATGATCCGGCGAGCTGAGCTTGGGGTGGCGTAGCTGGGAAATTCGGCAACGCGGTTTGCTCCGCCGCCGGCATCGGTTGCGGCACCCGCCCGCCTTCGCGTTCTGACCTCGGCTGACTGTCGCCTGTTGGCGCGCTATTCACGACCGGCTGGCCGGCGTGGAATTCGAGCAGCGTCTGTCGCACCGCCTGCGCGACCAGCCGGCGCACCTCGGCCTCGCGGTGAAACTTCACTTCGCGCTTGGCCGGGTGAATGTTTACATCAACCCCGCTCGGGTCCATCTCCAGGAACAGACAACACACCGGGTAACGCCCTTTCATCAGGGCCGTGTGATACCCTTCAAGCAGCGCGAAGTTCAGCCCGCGATTCTCGACCGGGCGGCGGTTGACGAACAGATGCTGGTCTTCCCGAGTCGAGCGGGATACGCCTGCCGCGCCCATGAAACCCCATAGCTGGAGCAGACTCGATGCAGGGGCGCCTGCCGCTTCGCTCGTCTCTCCGGCGCCCGGGATTTGAGCGGAAAAGCTGACCGCAAGCAGCCTCTGTTCGTGGCCGTAAAGCGCGCGCAGCCGTTCCCGCAGCGCGGCGAGTCGAGCGGGATTGCCGCCGCCAGTCTTGACGGCGGGCAGTTGCCACACCAAACGGCCGTCCTTTTGAAAGGAAAACGCAACCTCCGGAAAAGCCAGCGCCGCCAATGTCAGATAATGCTGGATGTGGGCGGACTCAGTCTCCTCCGTGCGCAAGAACTTGCGGCGTGCCGGCAGGTTGAAGAAGAGCTGGCGCACTTCGACCGTTGTGCCAGGCGAGGTCCCGGCCGCCTTGACCTCGAGCATTTTCCCGCCGCTAATGGTGATCTGGGTGCCTTCGGGCGAATCACTGGCGCGCTCCAGCGTCGTGAGGGAGAAGCGGCTCACGCTGGCAATGCTCGGGAGGGCTTCGCCACGAAAGCCCATTGTGGCGATCGCCGCCAGGTCTTCGGCGCGGCGAATCTTGCTCGTGGCGTGGCGCTCCAGGCAGAGCAACGCATCGTCGCGGCTCATGCCCAGCCCGTCATCGGTAACGCGGATGAGGCTGCGCCCTCCGGCCTGGGTCTCGACGCTCACGCGGGACGCCTGGGCATCGAGCGCGTTCTCGATCAGTTCCTTCACCACGCTCGCCGGACGTTCGATCACTTCGCCGGCGGCGATCTGGTTCGCCACTTGCTCAGGCAGAAGACGAATGCGGTTCATGAGCAGTCTAGTGGGACGGAAACGGCCTGGTCAGGCGGAATCCCAGCCCTCTCTCACGCTGGCGCCGGGCAAAGCCTCGAGTTCATTCACCGGTTCCCCCCGCATGGTACCGGGGCAGTCCAAACGAGAACACCGCCCCGCGCCCCGGCTCGTTTCGCGCGTGGATCCAGCCGCGGTGGTCCTGGATGATCCGCTTGCAGATCGAGAGGCCCAGGCCCGTGCCGTGCGCTTTGCCGTGCGTGGCAAAGGCCTGGAACAACTGGTCCGCCATTTCCCGGGGTATGCCCCCGCCACGGTCTTCAATCTCGGTCACTACTTCGGCCGGACTCATCCTGAAGCGCAGGAGAATCTGCCCGCCGTCAGGCATGGCATCCGTAGCGTTGTGGATGAGATTGGAGAAGACCCGGCGCAGCCGTTTCGGATGGAGGAGCACCTGCGCTCCGGAGGGCAGATTCTCCAACGCGAGTGTCGCCGACTTGAGCTGAGCTTCCGGCGCCAGCTCCTCGGCGACTTGTTGCACAAACGCCTCGTAGTCCGACGGTGCCAGCACGAAATCCGAGTGCGAGCCCTGGGTGAAGTCGAGAATCTCGTTGATCAGGTCGCTGATCCGCTCGACTTGTTTGCGAATGCGGTCGCACGCTTGCTGCCGAAACTCCAGCGGCGCTTGCGCGGACCCGGCCATCTCCGCCGTCAGGCCGATGATATTGAGCGGGTTCTTCAGGTCGTGCACGATCGAACGGGCGAAGCGCCCGACCAAGGCCAAGCGCTCGGCTTGCAGGACCTCGCGCAGATACTGGCGGTTGAACTCACGCAGCCGATGGCTGATCTCGCGCAGCAGGCCCATGGCCAGGCCGGGCGACCGCTCCACCAAGGTCAGCATTTCCGCCCAGGGAATGAAATACACCACGGTCTCCTGCCGCGCCACCGCGCAGGCTGACCGCGGCTTGTTCTCGATCACCGCCATTTCCCCGAAAACATCCCCCGGACCCACCTGCGAGAACACCAGCCGGACATCCTTGCCCACCACCCCCGAAATCTCCACCAGGCCATCTTTCACCAGATACACGCCGTCACCCTGGTCCCCTTCCTTGAAGATCTCCTGGCCGGGCGCGAACTTCTGTTCCCGGGTGATGCGGCGCAACGCGGTGAGTTCCGCCGAGCTGAGTTGGCGGAAGAGCTTGTTCGCTTCCAGCGTCACCATGCTCGCACTCTAGGGAAAAGCCGCCGCAGGTAAAGCCATTTGCGGCCGCGGCGGCCAGCCCCTGCCGCCACGGAAGCGGTCGGATGCAAACCCAGGCTTGCGGACAGAGAACCCGCGCCTCGCGACTGGATGGCCGGACTCGACAGGCAACGCCGCTTCGCACCGACAACCGACTTCAGGGCGCGCTTGACGCCCCGCGCGCGGAAAACTACCCTGTCCGCAGATGGTGGCCGTAGCTCAGCCTGGTTAGAGCCCCAGATTGTGGATCTGGCTGTCGCGGGTTCAAATCCCGTCGGCCACCCCATCTTCATGAAGTCCCTGAGCATGTTCGAGCCGCGGCAGGATCCAGTGCATGATGCCGACGGCAAGGAGGTAAACCAGGGAAGCGTAAACAAAAGGCACAACGTAGTTGTTGTTGGTCCAAAACAGAATCCGGGAAATCACCTGGGCGAAGACCATCCCGGCAAGCGCCCCGGCCATCCCGCCAAGCCCTACCACGGAGCTCACCGCCTGACGCGGGACGGTGTCGCTGACCAGCGTGAACAGGTTGGCCGCGAAGCCGCAGTGGGCGGCGGCGGCCAGGCCGACGAGCACCACCGCGATCCACACGTTGTCCAGCAAAGGCGTCGCGCCTACAGGAAGGACGCACACGGCGCATCCGAGCAGGGCGAGCTTCCGCGCCGCATTGACGCTCCAGCCCTTGCGGATCATGGCGGAAGAGAACCAACCGCCGCCAATGCCGCCGAAGCTCGAGCCCAGGAAAATAAGCATCAGGGGCACGCTGCTCTGCGTCAGGTTCAAGCCGAAACGCTTGTTCAGGAAATCCGGTATCCAGTAGATGTAGAACCACCAGATGGGAGATGAGGCCACCATGCCGACCATGAAAGCCCACGTTTGCGGCCAGCGCAGCAGTCTCAGCCACGGGATGTGGGCCGCCGCGTCGGGCGGGTCTTTCCGAATGTAGGCCAGTTCGCCGGCCAATACCCTGGGATGGCGTTCGGGCGCGTCGTAGAGCCACCACCAGAAGAATATCCAGATCAGGCCCATGGCGCCGGTGACGATGAAGGCTCCCTGCCAGCCCCAATGCCCCGCCAGCCATGGCACGACCAGCGGGCAGGTGATTGCGCCAACGTTGCTCCCCGCGTTGAACCACCCTGTCGCGTAGGCGCGCTGCTCCTTCGGAAACCATTCCGCAATGGTCTTAATCGCGGCTGGAAACCCGCCGCCCTCAGCGAGGCCAAGGACGGCCCGCGCCACGCTGAAACCAAGAACGGTCCGCGCGACGGCGTGGGCTATGGCCGCCAAGCTCCAGATGAAGACGGCCAGGGTGAAACCGACTCTCACCCCGATTCGATCCATGATCCGGCCTCCCATCACGTAGCCCAGGGCGTAGGCGAATTGGAACGCCGTGACCATGTACCCGTAATCCACTTGCGACCAGCCAAGTTCGCGGTCCAGCAGCGGCTTGAGGACGCCCAGCACGGCGCGGTCCACGTAATTGACGGTTGTGGCGAAGAACAGCAGGGAGCAGATGGTCCAACGATAGCCGCCTTGGGGCGTGATGGATGGGCCCGCGGCCGCATGTGCGCCGCCCTTTCGCGCTTCAACTGTTGGGCCGGGTTCGGCAACTACGCCCGAGGTCGGGGGCGGGCCGTCGGGTTCGGAATTGCTTCTCCTGGAATCAGGCATATCGCCCCTCGTCTTTGGCCGCCGCGATCATGGCGACGACGTTCTCGCGAGGCGTGTTTTGCTCGAGATAGTCGGAGGTGGAGAAAATGAACCGGCCTCCCGGCTTGCCGGCGCGAACGATCTCGCGCGTGGCCGCATCCACTTCCGCGGGTGTTGCGTGCTTAAGAAAGTCAACATGCTCGAGGTTTCCCAGGAGGCAGATGCGGTCGCCAAGGGCCCTTTTGGCATCCGCCATGCGGTTGTCGCCGCGCGGGGGCTCGCTGACCGTCTCCCAAACGGTCATGCCCAATTCGCGGTAATTGGCATAGAGACGGCGGGCGCAGCCGCAATTATGATAGACGCTGAACTTGCCCGCGGCGTGGATGGCATTAATCACGCGTTGCTCATAGGGTTGCACGAAGCGGCGGAAGAAATCCGGCCCGGTGGTGGCGCCGCCGGCCATGTGACCCTGGATGCCGATGCAATCAATGGCGGTTTCGCCCAGCGCCGCGCTGTAGGCACACATTGCTGAGGCGACTCCGTCCATCAGCGCGTGGTAGGACGCCTCATCTTCGTAAGGAGCCATGTAGAAGGTGTCCAGTCCGCGAAGATCCGCGCAGAAGTTAAACACGCCGGCGAACCCCCACGGAGCGAGGACGCCACGATCGCCAATGACGCGTAGCCACTCCTCAGCGGTCGCCCGCATCTGGCGGCGGTCCTCGCCGTCCAGGCCGGGCAGGTACTGGAGGAACGCCGCGATGTCGTCGGAGTCCTGCAGCAGAGGGCGTGTGACCTGCAGCCGCACGCCGCTGGCGGCCGCGCCCGCTCCGGGGCCGGCCTCCTCCTGCGCCAGCGTGCGCGACGGGGTGATGATTTCCAGCCGCCGCCGGACCATTCCCTCGGCGCGCGACTCGCTGCGGCGCAGTTCCCAGTTGGGATAGGAGCGGCGGAAGAAATGGGGAGGCTCGAGCGCTCGGTGCTTGGCCATCAAGTCAAAGTCGAGCGCATTGGCCAGCTCAGTAGCGTCAATAACCCGATCGAGTTGAGCCCGGTCGGGGTAGTAGAAGGAGAGATACTCCTCCTGCACGAAGGGCGACACCGGCACGCGGTCGGGAATCTGGCCACGCAGGGTGGTCAGCAGGCGTTCGCGCGGGGTCATGCTATGGCCACGGCATTACGCGTTGTCCGGAACCACGAAGGGCGCGCGGTAGTCGCGAGTGAGCATCGCGTTGGCTTCGGCGTCTCTCGGGAACTTCATGGTTGCGGGATCGAACTCGAGCGTGCGGCCAAGCCGGTAAGCGATATTGCCCAGGTGAACCAGGGCACAGGAGTAAAAGCCCTCCTCGATGCTCTGATTGAACACCTCCGGTTTGGGCTCGCGGATGGCGTTCACGAACGCGGCGTAATGGTTGCCCTCTCCCTTTCCGGAAGGGCCCGGCTCGCGCTTTTCACCCAGGTACGTGCGCCAACTGTCCACGCTTTTTGCCATGTAACCCTTGGAGCCGAAGAACAGATTTCCGACAGTGTTGCCGGCGCTGGTGGCCATGTAGCCGCCGGTGTCCGCCTTTGCCATCCACATCGGGTCCTCGCTGTTGCTGATCCAGTGGCGGACTTCAAACTGAAGGAGCTTCTTCTTTTCCCCGCCGCCCGCCGGGTTCGGGAATTCGAAGATGACCATCAGCACGTTGGGTGTTTGCTGGTCGTCGTTGAACATGAGGTGGCCGCCGGTGGCCGTGATTTTCGTCGGCAGCTTTACGCCCAATCCCCAGCGGGCGATGTCCATTTCGTGAACGCCCTGGTTGCCCATGTCACCGTTGCCGTAGTCCCAGTTCCAGTGCCAGTTGTAATGGAAGCGGTTCTTGTTGAACGGCCGCTTCGGCGCCGGGCCGAGCCACAGGTCATAGTGGACGCCTTTGGGCACCGGTTCGTCGTCGTAATGGCCGATGGATTTGCGCCATTTGTAGCACAGGCCCTTGGCCAGATAGACCTCCCCGAGGCCGCCTTGGTGCAGGAACTGCGCCATCGTCTGCGCCGCAGGATTGCTGCGCTGCTCCGCGCCATCCTGCACCAAGACGCGGTGTTTCTTCGATGCCTCGACGAGTTTGCGGCCTTCGTGGAAGTTGTGGCAGCACGGTTTCTCGACCGACACATGCTTGCCCGCCTGGATGCCCCAGATGGCGGCCAGCGCATGCCAATGGTTCGGCGTGACGACCGAGATGGCATCTATGGATTTGTCCTCGAGCAACTGACGAATGTCGGTGTAGGTCACTGGCACGTTGCGGCCCGGCTTCCGAAAAAGCTTTTCGATGACTTCCGGGAAAAGGTTCTCGTCCACGTCGCACAGTGCGGCGACCTCTACGTTCGGCAGAGCACTGTATGCCCTGATGTGGTTCTGACCCATGCCGTGGATGCCAACCACGGCCACGCGCACGCGGTCGTTGGCGCCCGCTGCCCACAGGCCTTTGGCGTTTGCGAGCATTAATCCACCGGCAAAGCCCCCGATCTTGAGAAAATTACGACGGTTCATCATAGCATCTGGCTTTCGTACAAAGCTGCGCGCGAAGCGTGAGTGCCAGACTAGGACGGGAGAATGTCTTGGCAAGCGAAATGCATTGCTTCGACGGCGTGCCCCCGCCAGCGGATAACGCTCGCGTTGAAACCCGCCTCTTGGACACTATAGGAAGCTATGTCTCTGCGCTTCATGTTGAATCAAGTCCGTCTGAAAATGATGGGAGCATCAAGGCTGTTCCTCGCCCTGCCCCTGGTCCCAGCCGCTGGGGCGCCCCTCGCTGCCCAGCCTGCCGCGGAGTATCAGCTCTTTGCCCGGACCAACCTTGTCGCCTGGTGCATCGTGCCATTTGATGCGAAGAAGCGCGGACCGGCCGAGCGCGCCGAGATGGTCGCCCGGCTCGGGTTTCACAAGGTTGCCTACGACTGGCGTGAAGCGCACGTGCCGAACTTCGAGCAGGAGATTATCGAATATCAAAAGCGGGGACTGGAGTACTTCGCCTTTTGGTCGGTCCATGACAAAGCGTTCGATCTGTTCGAGAAGCACGGCCTCCATCCGCAAATCTGGCTGACCGCACCCAGCCCGGAAGCGGCAACCCGTGACGACCAAATCCAAAAAGCAGCGGCCCAGTTGCTGCCGGTCGTCGAGCGGACCCGCCGGCTCGGCTGCCGGCTTGGCCTCTACAACCACGATGGCTGGGGCGGTGAGCCGGAGAACCTCGTGGCCGTTTGCGAATACCTCCGCCGGCACCACGAGGCATCGCATGTGGGGATTGTCTATAACTTCCACCACGGCCACGCCCACATTGATGACTTCGCTCCGTCCCTCGCCCGGATGAAGCCCTACCTGCTTTGCCTCAACATCAACGGCATGGTCCGCGACGGCGACAAGCAGGGGAAACTCATT
Source organism: uncultured Verrucomicrobiota bacterium (assembly GCA_964625855.1). GTDB lineage: Bacteria > Verrucomicrobiota > Verrucomicrobiia > Limisphaerales > UBA8199 > JAPLUA01. The sequence continues at coordinate 99,572 of CAZVFC010000004.1, forward strand.
GTCACCCTGGCACAGGGAGACCATGAACTCGCCATGCTGCGGGTGGTCCAGCAAAGCGGCTGGCACGGGCCCATCGGCATTCTCTGCCACCGCGACGATGCGGATGCGGAACTCGTGCTGGCGGACAACCTCGACGGCCTGGAGTGGCTCAAGACAGAGCTGGCCAAGCCGGGGTCTGCCGGACCAAAGCCGGCACAACGTGCTCGCCTCGGCTCTCCGCCTGCCGTGGATCAGGCAGATCAGCCGGCTCCGTTCCAGTTGCGGCTCGACGTTGTCACCGAAGGTTACGACGGGAAGACATGCTGGTTTCACCCCCGGGCCGGTGCGATCCCCGGCGCGGCACCAACCGTTGTGCTCACGATGCAGAAGCTCAACCTCGAACGGAGCGACGTCTTCTACCCGATTGCCTCCCTCGAGTCGTCAGACCTGGGCCGCACCTGGTCGCCGATCGTCGAGCACACGCAGACCTTGGGGCGGCACTCATTCGGCGCAAACTGCGAGGAGGGGATTTGCGACTTCACGCCCAAGTGGCATGCGCAATCCGGCAAACTCATCGCGACCGGCCACACGGTGGTCTATTCCAATGATGTGCTGGTGGCCACGCGCCCCAGGCATACGGTCTGGTCGGTCTATGAGCCAAAGACGCGGACCTGGACGCCGTGGGCTAAGCTGGCCATGCCCGAAGAACCCAAGTTCTCGTGTGAGGGGGCAGGCAGCACCCAGCGCGTAGATCTGGAGAACGGGGACATCCTGCTGCCCATCTACTCCAAGCCAGTCAAAGAGAAGGTTTATTTTACCACGGTCGTTCGGGCACGCTTTGACGGGGAGAAGCTGCGCTACGTCGAGCACGGCACCGAGCTGAAGGTGAACATTGACCGCGGCCTCTACGAGCCGAGCCTGGCGAAGTTCAAGGGCCGGTTTTACCTCACGATGCGCAACGACCGCGCGGCGTACGTCGCCGTGAGCCCGGACGGGCTGCATTTTGGCGAGCCGCGCAAATGGACTTTCGATGACGGCACGGACCTTGGCAGCTACAACACACAGGCGCATTGGGTGACGCATCAGGAGGGCTTGTTCCTGGTCTATACCCGGCGCGGCGCCAACAACGACAATGTCATACGCCATCGCGCGCCGCTCTTCATGGCGCGGATTGATCCCGAGCGGCTCGTTGTGATCCGCGCCACGGAACGCGAGCTGGTTCCGAACAAGGGCGCCCAGCTCGGCAACTTCGCCGTTGTGGACGTGAATGAGCACGAAACGTGGGTAACGACATCGGAAGGCATGAGCCCCGGCGATCCCTCAAAACTCGGCGCCAATGGCCGGGTCTATGCCGCCCGCATTATCTGGGCGAAGCCGAATGCCCTCTGGAACCACCACTGAGCCGGTCATGCTAAGCCCTGCTCCTCAATAGATAAGCCGCGCCTTCGGTTCCATATTTGACCCCACAGCCTGCTTGCCGCACTCTGGCGGCATGGCAAACACCTTTGGACATCTGTTCCGAATTACCACCTGGGGTGAGTCTCATGGCGGCGGAGTCGGGGTGGTGGTTGATGGTTGCCCGCCGCGGCTTCGCCTGACCGAGGCCGATATCCAGCCGGACCTGGACCGCCGCCGGCCCGGCCAATCCGCCATCGTCTCACCGCGCAAGGAGGCTGACACCGTCCAGATCCTCTCCGGGACCTTTGAAGGCAAGACGCTCGGCACCCCGATCTGCCTGTGGGTAAAGAACGAAGATGCCCGGCCCGAGGCCTATACGGAGATGGCGACCAAGTTCCGTCCCTCCCATGCCGATTACACTTACCAGGCGAAGTTCGGCATCCGCGCCTGGCCCGGTGGCGGCCGCACCAGCGCACGCGAGACCATCGGGCGCGTGGCTGCGGGCGCCATTGCCCGGAAGCTGCTGCGCGAGCGGTATGGCGTCGAAGTCCTGGCCTACGTGAGCCAGGTCCAGCGGATCACCGCCGCGGTGGACCCGGAGAAGGTGAAGGCCAGGGACATCGAATCTAACATCGTCCGCTGCCCTGACTCGGTGGCAGCACGGCGCATGATCCGGCTGATCGAAAAGCTCCGCAAAGCGGGCGACACCGTTGGCGGCATTGTTGCCGGCGTGGCGCGCGGTGTTCCGGCCGGCTGGGGCGAACCGGTATTCGACCGGCTCGAAGCGGACCTGGCCAAGGCCATGTTAAGTTTGCCGGCCTCCAAGGGCTTCGACATCGGCTCGGGCTTTGGTGGAATTCTCCTCACGGGCAGGCAGCACAATGACCCCTTCCGCGCCAAAGCCGGGAAGGTCTATACCACGTCCAACCGATCCGGCGGGATTCAGGGCGGCATCTCCAACGGCCAGACGATCTACTTCCGCGTCGCGTTCAAGCCTGTGGCCACAGTGATGCACGAACAGGATACGGTGGACACTGACTTCAAGAACACCACCATCAAGGCGCGCGGGCGGCATGATCCGTGCGTCTTGCCGCGCGCGGTGCCCATCGTCGAGGCCATGACGGCGCTCGTTCTGGCGGACCACGCCCTGCGGCACAAGGCGCAGTGCGAATGAACAACGGTTACATGAGTTGGATCAGTTGCATGAGTTACATCAGCGCACCGGTATAGTAGGGCAGGCGTCTCGCCTGCCTTTCCCGACCGGGGCAGGCGAGACGCCTGCCCTACTACAACCGGCGCTCCGGTCTGGAGAGGCTCCCAGAGCGTGTACACCGGAGGCACACCGGAGGCACACCGGAGGTACACCGGAGAATCCCTTGTGCATCCGGTGTGCATCCGGTGTGCATCCGGTGTACCTCCGGTGTACTCAACGCGAAGGGCCGGAGAAACGTGCGGTTCGGTCCGAAGTGAACCCGAAGTCTGCGGGTTAACCGAACGGTTACGCCACCCCTCCCCATGTAACCCTTGCAACCCCTGCAACCCATGTAACTTATTTCGCGTTCCGCCCTCAGAACCCAAACCACCACTGCACCAGCCGGTTGCCGCCGAAGAGCCAGAGCGCCGACGCCAGCGCGATGTAGGGGCCGTAGGGCAGGCGTGATGACCATTCGCGTTTGTGGAGCACGATCAGGGCGACGCCCACCACCGACCCGATGACGGAGCTGATCATCAGCGAGAAGATGACCGCCTTCCACCCGAGGAAAGCGCCGATGGCCCCCATAAACTTCACGTCGCCCAATCCCATCGCCTCCCGCGGCAGCACGATCTCCGTGCAGACCGCTTCCAGGTGGGGCACCTCTTCCGGCTTCAGCCGCTCGTCGCCGATCTCCAGCCACGCCGGGTTCAGCCGCACCCGCACATCCCGGTAACAGCGGTCCACCAGCTCCACCGTCCGCGCGCGCAGGGTAATGACATCGGACTGGCGATAGAACACCTCTTCGTAGGGAATGACCCGGTCGGGCAGATGAACGGCCGTCTCGCTGAACACGATCCTGGTGTCCGCCGGCAGCGCTATCTTCTCGCGCCCGAACGCGAGCTTGCCGCCGCGCAAGATGAGATAAACCAGCCCCGCGCCGACGACGATGCCGAGCAGGCTCAGCTTCATCGCCCCGGACAGCGAGGTCTGTCCATGCAGTGACGGCAGGAAGAACGAACACACGAACCCGGCGACCATGCCGCCGATAGTAATCTCATCCGGAATGATAAAGTGCTCGAAGTCAATAAACGTCGCCACGATCAGCCCCGCGAGGAAGAAGGCATACACGAGCGCCAGCGCGGCGGATTGCGGGCCGTAGGCCAGCCAGCAGTTCAGGAAAACCACCGCCGTCAGTAATTCGACCAGGAAGTAGCGGATCGAGATCGGGGCCCCGCAATTCCGGCATTTCCCGCGCAAGTAAACCCACGTGAGGAGGGGTATGTTCAGGTACCACGGAATGGAATACTTGCAGTGCGGGCAGTGGGAAGGCGGAGAAACGACGCTCTGCCCCAGCGGCAGGCGGTAGATGCAGACATTGAGAAAGCTGCCCACCATCGAACCAAACACAAAGAAGACCACCGACCAGAAGTGGAAGGGCACGCCGGCCCAATTATTGGTATCAAAAGTCGCGGAAAGCATGGCGGCTAATCAACCACAGACGTTCTTCGCCAGCGCCCGGCGCATCGCCTCGACCGGCGCCGCCTGGCCGCCCCACAGCTCCAGCGCCTTCGCCCCCTGGTACAGCAACATGCCCAAGCCGTTGGCGGCGCGGCACCCGGCGGCCCGGGCCGCCTTGAGCAACTGCGTCTCGGCCGGCCGGTAGATCATGTCGTAAACCGCCGGCGCCTGGCGGAGCGAGAATGCTTTATCATCATAAGGCAGAGGATCATCGGGTCGCAGGCCGAGCGACGTCGCGTTCAGAACCAGGTCAACGGGTCCCGCGGGGTAGCCGATGGTCACCCGCGCCTTCGGCCAGCGTTGGCCGATTTCGCCCGCGACCGCCTCAGCCTTGCTCCGGGTGCGGTTCACCAGGAAGAGCGCCGACACCCCGTCCGCCGCCAGTTTCAGGGCGGCGGTTCGCCCCGCTCCGCCGGCCCCCAGCACCAGGACGCTTGCCCCCGCCACTTCCACCCCCACATCCTCCCGCAGCGAGCGCGTGATCGCGTCGGCATCGGTATTGAAGCCGTGCGCGCGCACTTCGCGGGGCGCGTCCGCGAACTCCCGCAGTGGTTCCCACGCGCCCTGAGCGTTCTTTGCTTCGAAACGAACGGTGTTGACCGCGCCCCAGGTCCTGGCCGACTCATCGAGCACATCTACCATGTCCAACGCCAGCAGCTTATGCGGCACGGTCAGGTTAACACCGATGAAGTGCATCCGCTTCGCCCCTTCAAGCGCCGCGCGCAGATCATCCGGATGAACCTCGAACGCCAGATACCGCCAGTTCAACCCGAGAGCCGCGATCCCGGCATTCTGCATCGCCGGCGAAGCCGAGTGCCTGACCGGATGACCAAACACCGCACAATAGCGCGTGCTGGCATTGATCGGCTCTGGAAACGGCTCGGACACGCGCTGTTTATACCGGGCTTTCGCCAAACCTCAAGGCCCAAACAGCCTGGCGCGGGGCGTATCTTGATACGACCACCACCTTCGGCAATCGGGACATGGGCGGAGCGCGGCTGTCCTCAGCCGCAGCACGTGCGGAAGGAAATGGATCTCGGGACACTGGGGGGGCCGCATAGTCGGGGCTGCTGCGGCTGAGGACAGTCGGGGCTGCTGCGGCTGAGGACAGCCGCGCTCCGGTGGCAGTGTCGAGATGCGCTCACTTGGGGGACACCCAACATTTACCGCTTGCCGTTCGGGCAGGCAGGGCCTAGAATGGCGAAAGAGTTAACCGCGGTGGCAGGCCGGGAGGCACCCGAATCGGCTCAGGTCTGCCGCGCGATGACAAAACAGACCAGCCATGAACGCAAACCGTGCGGTTTCAACGGCATGGCGATGGCCCGCTGCTCGCCGGCTCCGGACTAGCGCCGGGCATTTCGTTTACCCCTTTGCCGCGTTTAGCTGCTCCAACTCCTTGCACCTCCTCGACCCATACTATGGCTAAGTCTCGAACCAACCACCGGAAGCCCGCCCCGGCACCCCGCAGCCTTTCCTCCAGCGCGCCCGCCCCCAAAAATGGCTCCTTCGCCATCGTCGGCATTGGCGCCTCGGCCGGCGGGCTGGAGGCGGTGACCCAACTGCTCAAGCCGCTGCCGGCCGACACGGGCCTGGCGCTGGTGCTGGTGCAGCACCTGGACCCGACTCATGAAAGCGCGCTGACTGCGATCCTGGCCCGCGCCACCGCCATGCCGGTCGCCGAGGCCAGGCACAACATGAGCCTGGTCCCCAACCGCGTCTATGTCATCCCGCCCAACAAGCTCATGGGCATCTCGGGCGGCCGGCTCAAGCTCTCGCCGCGCGGCGACACCGACACGCTGCTGGCGATTGACCATTTCTTCCGCACGCTGGCCGAGGAAGAGGGCAACCGGGCGATTGGCGTCATCCTCTCCGGCAACGGCTCGGACGGCACGCAGGGGCTGCTGGCGATCAAAGCGGCGGGCGGCATCACGTTTGCCCAGGAAGAGCGGACGGCCAAGTATCCCGGCATGCCGGCCAGCGCCATCACCGCCGGGTGCGTGGATTTTGTGCTCTCGCCGGATCGGATCGCGCGCGAGCTGGCGCGCCTGGCCGGCCATCCTTACATCGCGCCGTTGGGGGAGCCCGAAGAGCCGGAGCGGCCGGCCGAGGAAAAGGCGGTCGAGGAAGTCCTGATGCTGCTGCGCCAGCGCATGGGGGTGGATTTCACGCACTACAAACACGCCACGCTGCGGCGGCGCATCCAGCGGCGGATGGTCCTTCACAAGCTGGATACCTTGAAGGAATACACCGCCTACCTGCGCAGCCACACCGCCGAGGCCAAGGAACTCTACACCGACATCCTCATCCACGTCACCGGCTTCTTCCGGGACGCCAGCGTGTTCCAGGTGCTGAAGAGGAAGGTCTTTCCCCGCCTGGTGCGGCACAAGGAGCCGGAGGACCCGGTGCGGGTCTGGGTGCCGGGCTGCTCGACGGGCGAGGAGGTTTATTCGCTGGCCATCGCCCTGATCGAGTACTTGGCCGAGCGCAAGCTCAACCATCCCTTGCAGATCTTCGGCACCGATATCAACGACCCGGCTTTGGAGAAGGCCCGCGCGGGCGTTTACCCCGAGAACATCAAGACCGACGTCTCGGCCGACCGGCTGCGGCGCTTCTTCGTCAAGGCTGAGCGCGGCTACCGGATCAACAAGAGCGTGCGCGAGGCGTGCATCTTCGCCCGCCAGAACGTGGTGGTGGACCCGCCCTTCTCGAACATAGACCTGATCAGTTGCCGCAACGTGCTGATCTACCTGGGCCCGGCCTTGCAGCGCAAGGTGCTGCCGCTCTTTCATTATGCCCTGCGGCCCGACACCTTCCTGCTGCTGGGGGCCTCCGAGACGGTGGGCAGCTTCTGCGACCTGTTCACCCTCATGGACAAGAAGGCCAAAATCTATGTCAAACGCGGCACGCGCACCCGGCCCCTGGTCGCCTTCGGCCCCGGCCTGCCCGAAGCGCAAGTCGAGCCGGGACCCGCTCCAGCGCCGGCGGCCGCACTGGTGCCCAGCCTGGCGGATGTGCAACGGCAGGCCGACCGCCTCCTGCTGACCAATTTCAGCCCGCCGGGCGTCATCATCAACCGCCACATGGAGGTCGTTCAGTTCCGCGGCCACACCGGGCCGTTTCTGGAGCACCCGCACGGCGAGGCCAGTCTCCACCTGCTGAAGATGGCCCGCGAGGGCCTGGCGCTGGACCTGCGCACCGCCGTCAGCAAGGCCATGAAGCAAAACATCCGCGTCCGCCAGGAATTCGCTCATGTCCGGCAGAACGGCGAGACACTCCATGTCACGATCGAGGTCATCCCCTTCAACTCCCCGCCGGCCGCCGAGAAGTTCTACCTCGTCCTGTTCGAGACCGCGGGGGAGGCTGCCAAGGCTGCGCCCGCCCGGAAGCGCGCGCTCGCCAAACCCGGCGCGCCGGCGGGCGCCGAACCGGCGGAGTTGGGCCGGCTGCGCGAGGAGCTGGCGGCGACGCGCGAGTCCTTGCAGGCGATCATCGAGGAGCAGGAAGCCACCAACGAGGAGCTGCGCTCGGCCAACGAGGAAATCATGTCCAGCAACGAGGAGCTCCAGAGCACCAACGAGGAACTCGAGACCGCCAAGGAGGAGCTCCAGTCCACCAATGAAGAGCTGACCACGCTCAATGACGAGCTGGAGAGCCGCAACTCCGAGCTGGAGACCGTCAACAACGACCTCCACAACCTGCTGGCCAGTGTGAATATCCCGATCCTGATCCTCGGGCACGACCTGCGCATCCGGCGCTGCACCGGCATGGCCGAGCGCGCGTTCAACCTGATCCCCAGCGACATCGGCCGGCCCATCACCGACATCAACCTGCCGCTCAACGTCCCGGACCTGAAGAAGCTCGTCCTGGAGGTCATTGACAACCTCGCCACCAAGGAGCTGGAGGTGAAATGCAAAGAGAACCGCTGGTGGTCCGTGCGCATCCGGCCCTACCGCACCACCGACAACAAGATTGACGGCGCGGTGCTGGCGATGCTGGACATTGACGCCCTCAAGCACACCGTCCAACTGGCCAGCCAGGGCCGCGCCTTCGCCGAGGCGGTCATCGCCGCCATGCCCCAGCCGATGGTGGCGCTGGACAAGGACCTGGCGGTCGAAATGGTCAACCCGGCCTTCTGCCGCACCTTCGCGATCAACCCCGCGCAGGCCCTGCATCGCCGGCTCTATGACCTGGCGGATGGCCAACGGAACATCCCCAGGCTCCACACCCTGCTGGAAGAAGTCCTCCCGCGTCAAGCCAGCGTCCCGGAGTTCGAGTTGGACCATAACTTTCCGGGAGCGGGCACGCGCCGGCTGAGGCTCAGCGCCCAGCGCCTGGCCCAGAGCGGCGACCAGCAGCAACTGACGCTGCTGACCTTCCAGGAAAGGCCGGCGCCGGCCGCTGCCTGAGCCAATGGATTTGCCCGACCGGTCCGACCTGTCTGATCCATGAGCCCGCGCCGGAAGACCGCCCCTCTCCGCCGCCCGCGCCCCAGGCGGCGGCACAAGGAGGAGGAAGTGGCCTTGGCGCGGAACCAATACGAGGTCGAGGGCACGCTGGCCGAATACGCGGAGCTGTTCGACCTGGCGCCGGTGGGCTACCTGACGCTGGACCGCAGCGGCATGATCCTAAACCTTAACGTCAACGCTGCGGAACTGCTGGGCCGCCCCCGCAGCCACGTTGTGGGCCGACCGTTGCAGGTCCTGCTCGCGCCCGCCGACCGCCGCCGGTTCCTCAACGACCTCAGCCGCCTGCGGCGGGGAAAGCACCATTGCGCCTCCGATCTGGAGTTGGCGCGGCCCGAAGCACCCCCGGTGACTTGTCACGTAGTCGCGGTTGCCCACCCCGGGGCGGGATCGCACAGCGTGGAGTTCCGGCTGGCCCTGGTGGACATCAGCGACCGCAAGCGGGCCGAGGCGCGGAACGCCGCGTTGGCCAGGCTGGGGCTGCTGCTCAGCGCCGCGGCCACCCCCGAGGCCGCCGCCCAGGCCGTAGTGGACATCGCGCAGGAGCTGTGTGGCTGGGATGCGTGCTTCGTTCTGGTTTACGACCCGCCGAGCGACACCGTGATGGACCTGGTGAACATGGATACGATCCAGGGCCGGCGGGTGCCGGTGCCCGCCATGCTGCGGGGCCGCCGGCCCTCGCCGCTGGTGCGCCAGGTGATCGTGGAAGGCCCGCAACTGGTGCTGCGCCAAAGCGAGCACGACGCCGGCCCCCTGACCACGCGGTTCGGTGACACCGCGCGCCTGTCGCTCTCGCTCATGTTTGTCCCGGTCCGGCTCGAGGACAAGACCATCGGCGTGCTCTCGGTCCAGAGTTACCGGCGCCACGCCTACACGCCCCGGGACCTGGCCGCCTTGCAGGGGTTGGCCGACCACGCCGCCGTGGCGCTGGCCCGGTTGCAGGCGGAGGGGGCCTTGCGCCGCGCCAACGAGCAACTTGAAGCGCGCGTGGTCGAGCGCACCGCCCAACTGCGGCAATATCAGGACCATCTGGAGGAATTGGTCAGACAACGCACCCACGAACTGGAGACAGCCAACGAGAGCCTGCAGAAGGAGATCGCCTCCCGCAAGGTCGCCGAGCAGACCTTGCTCCGCACGACGGAAGAGCTCGAGCGCTCGAACCGTGAGCTGGAACAGTTCGCCTTCGCCGCCTCGCACGATTTGCAGGAGCCGCTGCGGGCGATAGGCGGCTACGTGGGGCTGCTCGAACACCGGGTTCCGGAGTCGCTCGACGCCAAGGCCCGTGAGTACATCCGGGGCGCCGCCGAAGGGGCGGTCCGCATGGCACAGCAGATCACCGACTTGCTGGCTCTCTCGCGGGTGGGCACCCGGGGCCTGGAGTTGGCGCGGGCGAAGCTGGATCTGCCGCTCAAGGCCGCCCTGCACAACCTGCAGTTCGCCCTCCGAGAGGCCCAGGCGACCGTGACCCAAGATCCCTTGCCGGTCCTGACCGTGGATGTGAAGCAGATGACGCAGTTGTTCCAGAACCTGATCGGCAACGCCCTCAAGTTCCGCCGCGAGGACCCGCCCAAGGTGCATGTCGGCGCGCGCGCCGAAAACGGCCGCTGGGTCGTTTGGGTGCAGGACAACGGCATCGGCATCGCCCCGCAGTATTTCGAGCGCATCTTCCAGGTCTTTCAGCGGCTGCACACGCGCACCGCTTACCCCGGCACGGGCGTCGGCCTGGCGATCTGCCGGCGGATCGTTGCTCGTCATAACGGCCAAATCTGGGTGGAGTCCCAGCCTGGCCAGGGCTCGACTTTCTACTTCTCTTTGCCCACCGGCGGTGGTATAGAAGAGGCTACCGCATGAACCAGAGCGAGACCCCGGAGGCGGCCTTGCGCCATGCGAACGAGCAAACGGAAGGTCGCGGGGAGGAGCATACCGCCCAACTTCAGCCGTACCGCGATCCCCTGGAGGAATTGGTCCAGCAGCGAACGAGCGAGCTGGAGGCGGCCAATGAGCAACTGCGGCGGGAGATCGCCTCCCGCAAAGTCACCGAGCAGACCTTGCTCCGCACGGCGGAAGAGCTCGAGCGCTCGAACCGTGAGCTGGAACATTTCGCCTATGCCGCCTCGCACGATTTGCAGGAGCCGCTGCGGGCGATAGGCGGCTACCTGCGGTTGCTCGAACACCGGGTTCCGGAGTCGCTCGACGCCAAGGCCCGCGAGTGCATCCGGGGCGCCGCCGAAGGGGCGGTCCGCATGGAACAACAGATCACCGGTTTGCTGAACCTGTCGCGGGCGGGCACGCGGGGCCTGGAGTTGGCGCAGGTGAAGCTGGATCTGCCGCTCCAGGGCGCCCTGCACAACCTGCGGTTCGCTCTCCGGGCGGCCCAGGCGACCGTGACCCAGGATCCCTTGCCGGTCCTGACCGTGGATGTGAAGCAGATGACGCAGTTGTTCCAGAACCTGATCGGCAACGCCCTCAAGTTCCGCCGCGAGGACCCGCCCAAGGTGCATGTCGGCGCGCGCGCCGAAAACGGCCGCTGGGTCGTTTGGGTGCAGGACAACGGCATCGGCATCGCCCCGCAGTATTTCGAGCGCATCTTCCAGGTCTTTCAGCGGCTGCACACGCGCACCGCTTACCCCGGCACGGGCGTCGGCCTGGCGATCTGCCGGCGGATCGTTGCTCGTCATAACGGCCAAATCTGGGTGGAGTCCCAGCCTGGCCAGGGCTCGACTTTCTACTTTTCTTTGCCCGCCGGCGGTGGTATAGAAGAGGCTACCGCATGAACCAGAGCGAGATCCGGAAGACCAGCTTTCCCGAGCGCCCAGGCTTGTCCGCCGGCTGGCGAGGCGCAAGGCTGGCGGGGATGCTCGCACTCCCGCAATCGAACCAATCTTATGCGCAAGGCTGAAGGCCACCCGGTTGAAATCCTGCTGGTGGAGGACAGCCCCAGCGACACGGACCTGACCCTCGAAGCCCTGAAGGACTTCAAGGTGCGCAACCACGTGAGCGTGGTTGACGACGGGGTGAAGGCCATGCAGTTCTTGCGCCGTCAGGCGCCCTACGAACAGGCCCCGCGCCCTGACCTGATCATGCTCGACCTGAACCTGCCGCGCAAGGATGGCCGGGAGGTGCTGGCTGAAATCAAGACGGACGACGACCTGAAGAGCATCCCGATTGTGGTGCTGACCACCTCGCGCGCCGAGCAGGACATCCTGCGCGCCTACCAGCTCAACGCCAACTGTTACATCACCAAACCGGTTGACTTCAACCAGTTCCTGGACGTCGTGCGGTCCATCGAGTCGTTCTGGTTGTTCGTGGTGACGTTGCCGTCCACGCCGGTCGTCGGGCGTTGAATCAGCAGCAGAGAACCAGCGTGACCGCAGGCCGCGTCAGAATCCTGCTCGTCGAGGATAGTCCTTCCGACGCCGCGCTGCTGCAGGAATCGCTGGCGGACGCCCAGTCCGGAGAGTTTGAGTTTACCCACGTGGAGTGCTGGGCCGATGCCGCCCGGAGCCTCAGGGAGGAGCGGTTCGACGTGCTGTTGCTGGACCTCTCGCTGCCGGACATAACCGGCCGCGAGACGTTTCTGACGGCGCGGGCCGAGGCGTCACACCTGCCCATCGTCGTGATGACCGGGGAAACCAATGAGGCCCTGGGCCTGGAGGCGGTGCGCGAGGGCATCCAGGATTACCTGATCAAAGGCCAGGCCTACGGGCGACCGACGGCCCGGGCGATTCATTACGCCATCGAGCGCAAGCAGGTCGAGGACGCCCTCAAGCGGACCGAAGCGGCCTTGCGGAAGAGCGAAGGGCGGTTGCGCCAGTCGAACCTGGAGTTGGAGCGGCGCGTGGCCGAGCGGACGGCCTCGCTGGAGGAGATCATCAACGACCTGGAGGATTTCTCGCACAGCATCACCCACGACCTGCGCGCGCCCCTGCGGGCCATCCGCTCGTTTGCTGAAATTCTGCGCACGGAGTGTCGAGCGTGCGCGCGGCCCGAGGCGCAGGAGCCGCTGCAACGGATCATCACGGCGGCGGGGCGCATGGACAAGCTGATCCTGGACGTGCTGCAATACAGCCGGTTGGCGCGCAGCGACCTGCGATTAACGCGGGTGGACGCGCACGAGTTGCTGTGCGGGATCCTCGAGACCTACCCGGGTTTCCAGGCGTCGAAGGTCGAGATCCAGATCGAAGGGACGTTGCCGCGCGTGCTGGGCAACGAGGCCGCGCTGACCCAGTGTTTCTCCAATCTGCTCGACAATGCCATCAAGTTCGTCCTGCCCGGCACGCCACCACGGGTGCGCATTTGGGCCGAGCCCGTGGGAAATCCGAAGTCCGAAGTCCGAAGTCCGAAAGAAGGCCGAAATCCGAAGTCCGAAAGAGGGGACGAAGCGACAGGCAGCGCGGCTGATTCGTCGCTCGTCACGCAACCGGCAACCCGCAACACCGAGAATCCGGCTTCGGACTTCGGACTTCGGACTTCGGACTTCGGACTTCCTGCGCCGCCTTCCTCCCCCTCCTTTGTCCGTCTCTGGTTTGCCGACAATGGGGTGGGCATTCCGGCGGAGGCCCAGGAGCGTGTTTTCTCGATGTTCCAGCGCCTGGACCGGAGCCGCGAAGGGACGGGCGTGGGGCTGACCGTGGTGCGCAAAGCCGTCGAGAAGATGGGCGGGCGCGTAGGGGTGGAGTCCAAACCGGGGGAGGGCAGCCGCTTTTGGCTGGAGTTGAAGGCCGCCTGAAGATGAACTCCATCACCATTCTCTACGTGGAAGATGAAGAGACCGACATCATGCTGGTGGAGCACGTGCTGAGACGGGCAGGCATCACCAACCTGCTCAAGACCGTCAAGGACGGCAAAGCGGCCAGGGACTACCTGGCCGGCAATGCGCCGTTCACCGACCGTCGTCTCTATCCGCTGCCGGGCCTGGTGTTGTTGGACCTTAACCTGCCCTATTGGTCGGGCCTCGAGGTCCTGGCCTGGATTCGGCAGCAACCCCACCTCCGGCGGGTCCCGGTGGTGGTCCTGACTTCCTCGCGCCGCCCCGACGACATCGCCCGGGCGTACGATGCCGGGGCCAACGGTTACCTGGTCAAGCCCAGTTCATTGGCCGATCTAACGGCCCAGGTGCTCGCGTTGCGCGACTTCTGGCTCGCGCACAACCAACTCCCGGAGAGCCTGGGTCCTCATCCCGCCGGCCCGGATGAACCGGCCAAAACGGGTTGACTTTTGCGTCGCGCGGCGGCATGAAGAAGCCCGGATCAATGAAAGTGGCCGCCGTCAAGATCCTTCTGGTAGAGGACAGTCCTTCCGACGCCGCACTGTTGCAGGAGTCGCTGCTTCACGATGGCGGCGGGGCCTTCGCGTTCACGCAGGTTGAGCGCTGGAGTGAAGCCTGCGCGCGCCTGAAGGAGAAGCCGTTCGACGTGCTGCTGCTGGACCTCTCGCTGCCGGACAGCGCGGGGCGCGAGACCTTTGTCCGCGCGCGGGCCCAGGCGCCGCATCTGCCCATCGTGGTGCTGACCGGGCAGGCGGACGAGGCGCTGGGGTTGGAAGCGGTGCGGCACGGCATCCAGGATTACCTGATCAAAGGCCAGGCCTACGGGCGGCAAACCGCGCGGGCCATCCGCTATGCCATCGAACGCAAGCAGATCGAAACGGCGCTCAAACAGGCCGAGGCGAACCTGCAGCACGAGCGCGACCAGCTCGAAGTGCGGGTGAAGGAACGGACGGCCGAACTGTCCATCGCCAACCGGGTTTTGCAGAGCGAAATCGCCCGGCGCGAGCGGGCGGAGGTTGCCCACCGCGAGGTGCTGCGCCGGCTGGTGGCGGCCGAAGATACGGAGCGGGGGCGCGTCTCCCGCGAACTGCACGACCGGCTCAGCCAGGACCTCACCGCGCTGAAACTGGGGCTGCAAGTCGTTCGCAAGGTGCGCGTCTGTCCACCCGCCACGCGCGCAAGCGTCGCCGGGCTCGAGCAACTGACGGACAGCCTTATGCGCGACGTCCATCGGCTGGCTTGGGAACTGCGCCCCGCCGCCCTCGACGACTTCGGGCTGGAGATGGCGCTGCGGCGCTACGCCGACCAATGGGCCGCGCTCAGCCGCGTGCCGGTGGACTTCCACAGCCGCGGCGCTGCCGAGCGCCGGCTGGCGCCCGAACTGGAAACCACCCTCTATCGCATCACTCGCGAAGCCCTCACCAACGTCTTCCGCCATGCCAACGCCCGCCGCGTCAGCGTCCTGCTCGAACGCCGGGCCGACCAGGTGTCGCTGATCATCGAGGACGACGGCCGGGGCTTCGAGGCGGCGGCCCTGCTCCGGGGCCCAGCCACGGAGGGCAAGTTGGGCTTGTTGAGCATCCAGGAACGCGCCATGCTGGCCGGCGGCTCGGTCGAGATCGAATCCAAACCGGGCGCGGGCACCACGGTGTTCGTCCGGCTGCCGCTGGCCCTGGCGCCGGCGGGCTAAGTGCATCGGTGGTCATCTGCATTCATCTCTGGTTATGAAAAAGGTGCGCGTGCTATTGGCCGACGACCATAAGGTCGTCCGGGACGGTCTGCGGCTGCTGCTCGAGAGCCAGCGGGACATGCGCGTGGTGGGCGAAGCGGCCGACGGCCACGAGGTGCTGGAAAAGGCGCGCGCGCTCAAGCCGGATGTTGTGGTGATGGACCTCTCGATGCCGCGTTTGAATGGTTTGCAGGCCACCGAACGGTTGCGGGCCGAGCAGCCCGCGGTCAAGGTCGTCGCGCTGACTGTTCACGAGGATCCCAGCTACTTGTTGCAGTTGTGCAAAGCCGGCGCGGTCGGGTATGTGCTCAAGCGCTCCGCCGGAGAGGATCTGATCCAGGCCATCCGCGCCGTGGCGGGCGGGGCGGTGCATTTCGACCCGACCGTGGCGAACCAGGCCCTGCGCGGCCGCGCGGGGGAGCCGTTCAGCAAAGGGGGCCTGCCGACCGGGTCCCTGAGCGAGCGCGAAAAGCAGGTCCTCATCCTGATCGCCTGGGGCTACAGCAACAAGGAGGTCGCCGCCGACCTTTGCCTGAGCATCAAAACCGTCGAAACCTACCGCGTCCGGATCGGCGAAAAGCTCGGGCTTCGCAGCCGGACGGAAATTGTAAAATACGCTTTGCGGCGAGGCTGGTTGAACGAAAGCTATCCCTCCGTGCGGTCCTCTCCCTAGCCGCGAATCTGCGACCGGCTCATCACGTCAGCACCACCAACCCGGAGCGCCGACATTCCTGTCGGCTCCGTCGGGGCGGAGCGCGGCTGTCCCCAACCGCAGCCGCACCGCCCGCGCAAGGCTGCCAAGGGGTTCTGAGGCTTGACCCCTTGCGGACGTGCTGCGGCTGGGGACAGCCGCGCTCCGGGCGGGAGGCAGCCCTATCGGCGAGAGTGGGCCGACAGGAATGTCGGCGCTCCGATGGTACCGAAAAGATGCGCCCGGGCATCGGGGCAAAGGGTTGAACTCCTCTGCAAGGTATGGCAGGATGTCTCCGTGTTGGGCGGCAGCGACAACCTCGGGATGCCTCGGACCGGCGGTGAAGCAGTGCATGCGAGGCTCTCGCTTATCGTATTCCTGCTGCAGTTCGTGGCGCTGGCAGCTCTCGCCGGATCGCCGGCTCTTATCCCCCTGCCGCAGCAGACGCAGGTTCGACCAGGGGTCTTCACGCTTTGCCTCGAACCGGCTGTTCCGGGCGTGCCTGCTCAAGCCGCCACCCGGATTCTTGCGAACCCCGCCTCGGTCTCCACCGGCGACTACCTGGCGTCCCTTCTGTTCCGGTCCACGGGCTGCCATTTCGAGGTCGTCGCCCACAGTGGCGGTTCCGCCGTTCGTGGGGCGATTCTGCTGACCACGAACAATGCGCTGTCCAGCCTGGGCGCCGAAGGTTATGAGCTGACCGTCGCGCCGGACTCGGTGGTGATCCGGGCGCCCGCGTCCGCGGGCGTGTTTTACGGGGTGCAATCCCTCCTGCAACTGTTGCCGCCCGAAGTGCTCAGCCTGCAGCCGGCCCGCAATGTCCGGTGGACGGCGCCTTGCGCCTATATCCAGGACCAACCCCGGTTTCCCTGGCGCGGCTGGATGCTCGACAGCGTCCGCCATTTCTTCAACAAGGACGAGGTCAAGCAACTGCTCGACGCCATGGCGCTGACCAAGCTCAACGTGCTCCACTGGCACCTCGACGATGACTCGGGCTGGCGCATCGAGATCCAGAAATGGCCGCTGCTCACGCAGGTTGGCGCGTGGCGCACGAACATCATGTTCGGCCTGAATCCGCGCGCGAGCACGGCGTGGCGCGAGGATGGGAATTACGGCGGGTTCTACACGCAGGACGACGTCCGCGAGATCGTGGCCTACGCTGCGCAGCGGCATATCACGATCGTGCCGGAGATCGAGATGCCGGGCCATTCATCGGCGGCGCTGGCGGCGTATCCCCAGTTCGCCTGCGGCTGCCCGACGTGTGCGAACGGACCGTATAGTCTGAGCGTCACGAGCTATGTCGGCGGCGTGTTTTGCATCGCGCGGCCGGAGACGATGTCGTTCCTGCAGGACGTGCTGTCGGAGGTGATGGGGCTGTTTCCCGGCGAGTACATTCACATTGGGGGCGACGAGGTGAACTTCGGCAACTGGCGCAAGCATGCGCTCGACCAGGCCCTGACCAACAGCCTGGGGACTGCGGACATGCAGAAGTATCAGGGCTATTTTACGCAGCAGATCGCCAACTGGATCAAGAGCCAGGGGCGCACGATGATCGGCTGGAGCGAGATCATGAACGGCGGGCTGGTGACGAACGCGGCGGTGATGGATTGGCTGACCGGCTCCAGCAGCCGCGCCGTCCAGACGGCCACCAACAGGCAATACGTCGTCATGAGCCCGACCACCACGCTCTACATCAATAAATGGGAGACGAGCCCAAGCGGCGACGGCAACGGCGTGTGCTGGTCCAATGAGCCCCCGGCCCAGTCGGGCTATGTGCCCCTGAGCAGTGTCTATGCGTACGAGCCCATTCCCGCGGCTCTCCCGGCGGCTTACACCAATTACATCCTCGGTGCTGAAGGCCCTTGCTGGTCCGAGTGGATACCCTCGCTGCTGAACATGCAGTTCCGGTTGTTTCCGCGCCTGGCGGCGATCGCGGAGGTGGATTGGACCCCGGCGGCGCTGAAAGATTGGACAGACTTCACGAATCGGCTGGTGGTTCACAAGCAGCGCCTCGCCCGGATGGGCATAAACTATAATCCCAGCGCCACACCGCCGGAGATCGGGACTTGGACGCCGGCGCAGACACCCGCTGCCTATTCAACGCGGACCTGGGACCTCACTTCGAGCGTGACCGGGCCGGGCGAAGTGGACGTGAGCTTCTGCTGGAAGGCGGGGGCGAACGGGCTGGACATCGCGTGGGCCGCGCTGCTCGAGAACGGCGTGGAGATAGACCGCGACACGCACGCCGGATTCACCTACAGCGGCAGAGTGACCACGAACCGGCCGGCCTACGTCTTGCGCCTGCCAGGTTACCGGCACGGCGCCGCCTACACCCTGTCGGCCTCCGTGCGAGGGCGCGGCGGCACAGACTCGGCCGGCATCGTCTATCGCACGAACTGGGATTGAGCGCATGAACCGATTCCCGTTCCAACCAGTTGTCCTGTGCGGCATTCTGCTGGCCGGCGCGACTGCCGCTCATTCCCAGTCACTGGCGTTTAACACCCTGGCAGGCTCTGCCGGCGGCAATAGCGCCGACGGCGCGGGCAGCGTCTCGCGGTTCAACCATCCCGGGGGCGCGGCCCTTGACAGCACGGGCAACCTCTACGTCGCCGACACCGACAGCCACTCGATCCGGAAGATCACACCTGCGGGCGTGGCCAGCACCCTGGCGGGATTGCCGGGCGTGAGCGGCAGCGCCAATGGTGCCGGCAGCGGCGCCCGGTTCAATCAGCCGCTGGGCGTTGCTGTGGACAGCGCGGGGAACGTGTATGTGGCCGACACAGGCAATCACACCATCCGCAAGCTCACGGCTGACGGAACGAATTGGGTCGTCACCACCCTGGCGGGATTGCCCGGCGTCAGCGGCAGCGCCAACGGCACCGGCACCAACGCGCTCTTCCACGGGCCGCAAGGCGTGGCGGTGGACAGTCTCGACAATCTGTACGTGGCTGATACCTTGAACCACACGATCCGCAAGGTCACTTCCGCCGCGGTCGTGACCACCCTGGCCGGTCTGGCAGGCGCCTTCGGCAGCGCCGACGGCGTCGGCAGCAGCGCGCGGTTCTATCAACCGCAAGGGCTGGCGGTGGACAGCGCGCGCAATATCTATCTAGCCGACACAGGCAATCACACGATCCGCAAAGTGACGCCCGGCGCCTTGGTCAGCACGCCGGCCGGCTTGGCCGGAAGTTTCGGCAGTGCCAACGGCACCGGCGGCAATGCCCGCTTCTACCAGCCGACAGGCGTTGCCGTGGACGGCCTCAATAATGTCTATGTGGCGGATTCGTTGAACAGCACCCTGCGGATGCTGACGCCCGGGGGTGTGGTCAGCACCCTGGCCGGGTCGGCGGGCAGGTTCGGCAGCGCCAACGGCAACGGCACCAACGCGCTCTTCCGCGGACCACAAGCGGTGGCGGCGAGGGGAACGATCAGTGCCACCCTTTACGTGGCGGACACCGGCAATGGCACGATCCGGAGCGTTGTGGCCGAGGGCGGCAATTGGGTGGTGGGCACTTGGGCCGGATCGGCCTCCGCCGGGAGCAGCGACGGCGTGGGCGGCGATGCGCGCTTCTGCGGGCCGGGCGCCGTGGCGCTGGCCAGCGACGGCACGCTTTACGTTGCGGACAGCGAGAATTGCACGATCCGGCAGGTTGCCCCTTCGGGCGTTGTTACCACGCTGGCCGGGTTGGCGGGCGCCGGCGGGAGTGCTGACGGCACGGGGGCCGAGGCACGGCTCTTCGGCCCGCAAGGCATCGCGCTGGACGGCGCCGGCAATCTGTATGTGTCCGATTCCGCCAACGCCACGATCCGAAAGGTGACACCCGGCGGCGTAGTTACGACGTTCGCAGGGTCCGCCGGAGTCTTCGGGTCGGCGGACGGCGCGGGCGGCGACGGGCAGTTCTACCACCCCACAGGGATCGCAATGGACAGCGCGGGCTGCGTCTATGTGGCCGATACGTGGAGCCACACTATTCGCAAAATCACTCCGGCAGGGGCCGTCAGCACGCTCGCCGGTCTGGCGGGCAGCTACGGCGGCGCGGACGGGCCGAACGCCGTTGCGCGCTTTAACGGGCCGTGGGGCGTTGCGGTGGATGGTGTTGGGAACATCTATGTGACCGAGCTCTACAATCATACCGTTCGTAAGATCACTCCGGCGGGAATGGTGAGCACGCTGGCGGGCCTGGCTGGGTTCTGGGGCAACACCGACGGCACCAACAGCGCCGCGCGCTTCCTTAAGCCCGCGGGTGTGGCCGTGGACGGCGCTGGCAGCGTCTATGTGGTGGATGCGGGCAACCACACGCTGCGCAAGCTGACTCTGGCGGGCACCAACCGGGTCGTAACGACCGTCGCCGGCTTGGCCGGCATCAGCGGCAGCGCGGGAGGGTTGGCCGGCGATGTGCGCTTCTATCATCCGGGGGGTGTCGCGGTGAACGGCGCCGGCCTTTTGGCTGTGGCGGACGCGGGCAACAATACGCTCTGCCTGGGAGGTGTAGTGTCGGGAGCGGCTCCGGTTATATTCATCCAACCGCAAAGCCGGGAGGTGAACCCGGGCAGCAGTGTCAGCTTCGGTGTCCCGGCCGGCGGGGCGATGCCGCTCTCCTACCAATGGCGCCTTAACTCGGCGGATATACCTGGAGCAACCGGAAGCAGTTACACCCGAACAAACGTGCAAGCCGGCGACCTGGGAAGTTATTCCGTCGTCATTACCAACGCCGCAGGAAGCGTAAGCAGTTCCGGTGCGCTCCTGACCTTTGCCAGGCCTCCTCTGATCACCGCCCAGCCCCAGCCGCAGGTTGTCCGCGCCGGCCAGAGCGCGGCATTCAGCGTCACTGCGACTGGCACAATGCCCCTCCATTACCAGTGGCGCTGGAATGGCGCGAACCTCCCGGGCGCAACCGCATCCGCGTTCACGCTCGACGCCGTGTGGCTGACCAATCTCGGCCTCTATTCGGTGCTTGTGACGAACACCGCGGGCTCCGCGCTCAGCTCCGACGCCCCGTTAACCATCACCGAGCTGCACGCTTGGGGCGATAACAGCCTGGGCCAGCTCAGGGTGCCCGCCGAGGTTGCGGACGTGATCGCGATTGCCGCCGGCGCGTGGCACAACCTCGCGTTGCGGGCCGACGGCACCGTGGTGGCGTGGGGCGACAATCCCGCCTTTCAAACCAATGCGCTGCCCGCGCTGGCGGGTGTGCTGGCCATTGCCGCCGGCGGTTACCACAACCTCGCCATCAACCACGACGGCACGGTAACGGCCTGGGGCGCCAACGACTCCGGACAGAGCGATGTGCCGGCGGGGCTCGACAGCGTCATCGCCATCAGCGCGGGCACCTGGCATAGCCTGGCCTTGCGCCGCGATGGGACCGTGGTGGCCTGGGGCGATAACGCCTGGGGCCAGGCCACAGTTCCATCCACGCTCAGCAACGTCGTGGCCATCGCCGCCGGCGGCAACCACAATCTCGCTTTACGAGCTGATGGAACCGTGGCGGCCTGGGGCGAAAACACCGACGCCGACGGTGCGTTTATCGGTCAATCAACTGTGCCGCAGGACCTGGCCGGCGCAACCGCCCTCGCCGCAGGCAAGTATCACAGCCTGGCGGTGCGAACCGACGGCACCGTGGCAGCCTGGGGCGAGAATTCTCAAGGTCAGTGCGATGTCCCGGCCGGGCTGAGCAATGTTGTCGCGCTGGCCGGCGGCGGCGCGCACACCCTGGCGCTGAAGGCCGATGGCACTGTGGTAGCCTGGGGGGCCGACTGGAACGGCCAATGCAGTCCTCCAATGCCGCTCAGCGACGTGGCTGCGATCGGCGCCGGGGAGAGTCATTCGATCGCGCTGGTCGCAGGCCAGCCACCCGTGCCTCGGGTGCTGCTGCCCAGGGTCCAAGGCGAGAAGTTCAGCGCCCTGGCGCAAACCTTGAATCGCAAGCAATACGCTTTCGAGTTCCTGACTTGGATGCCGGGAACCAATTGGAGCACCCTATCCACCAACCCGGGCAACGGCGCCTTGAAGCTGCTGACCGATCCCGCCGCCACCATGCCGCAAGGGTTCTACCGCTTCCGGCAGTGGTAGCAGCGCCACCGAGTGAATAAGGTGCATCAGTTACAGGATGCTCCCGGGCGTAGGTTCGGTGACCTGCCCTGAGCCACGAGACCGTAGCGCAGACTTGCAGTCTATCAGTATCTCCCGGAATCGTCCCGCGCTGCGAAGATTTATCGCAGAGACGCAAAGGATCGCGGAGGAACGCAGAGGCAAAGGTCACTTTGCGTATCTCTGCGTATCTCTGCGTCTCTGCGTTAAACCGGGTCCCGATTTGGTTGCGGCTCGGCCGCGCTGTGCCGTATCGCAGAATTGCATTCTGCCAGCCGGTTAACCCTGTGTGTCCAGGAGCAGCGCCCGCCCGCCGATTACAAATCGGCGATACGGCAGATTACAGATCTGCGCTACCAGCAAGGGGCCGGAAACCGTGAGTTGCGCCCCCCGAACCTCTATCCAACGAGAATGCCCCCCTGGCTGGCATTGCTGACCTGCTTCTGGTAACGCGCCAGCCAGCCCGTCAGCTCACGCTTCAGAGGTTGCCAGGTTTGCTTGCGCTGGGCCAGCTCGGCCTCCGGCACTTGGATGTCTATCCGGCGGTTGGGGAAGTCAATGCGCAGTCGGTCGCCGTTGCGGAGCAGGCCGATCGGGCCGCCTTCCACTGCTTCCGGGGAGACATGCCCAATGCAGGCGCCTGCGGTGCCGCCGCTGAAACGGCCATCGGTGATGAGTGCCACTTTGTCGCCCAGACCCATGCCGACGATATAACTGGTCGGCGAGAGCATTTCCTGCATGCCCGGGCCGCCGCGCGGTCCTTCGTTGCGGATGACGGCAATGTCACCAGCCTTGACCTTGCCGCCGAGGATGCCTTCGCAGGCTTCCTCCTGGCTTTCGAAGATCACGCAGGGGCCTTCAAAGACGAAGGCCGGGCCGCAGTTCTTCTTGAACTCGTCGCTGATGCCCGCGGTCTTGACGACACTGCCCTCGGGTGCAAGCTGGCCATAGAGGATGGCAAGACCGCCATCCGCGGTATAGGCGGTTTCACGGGTGCGGATGCAGTCTTTGTCATCGAACATGAACGCCGAATCGTAAGGCATGAGGCCGCAGGGCTGCACTTCCTTCAGTGGCGTGGCTCGGTGGTCATGGTAGGCCTTGTTGATCAGCCAGCCGCGCAAACGGCCCGTGCGCAACAGGCAGGCCATCTTCTTCTCTTCACCCTTCGGGTATTGCCAGATCACCAGCACGGGAGTCCCTTTCAGTTGGCCCAGCTCGGCTCGGACAAGCCCTTTGAACTCAGCGAACTTCTGCTGGAGCCCGGCCTCGATGGCGGCCCGGCCTTTCCAGGTAGTCGCCTCATCAACCTGGAGTTCCGCCTCGTCGGTGAACAGGGCGGCGGCGGTGGCTGCGTCGCTGGTGTTGAAGGCGGCGGCAAAGCGCCAAAGGGTGATCGCGCGTATGTCGCCGGGGAAGTAGAGCAAAGGTTTGGGCGCGAGATTGCCGGAAGCGGTTCGGCCCGCCGGGCCCAGCTTGTCGTTCGGGTCCAGCACGATGGCTGAGCAACCGGCCACACGCGAAGTCCTGGCCCAATCGGTGCATTTCTCCGAGCGCACATCCCATTCGTCAATGTTCTCGCCGATGGTCTTGCCGGTAACGGTCTTGCAGGTGAGCGTGAGCGCGCCCATGCGTTTGAGTTCGCCCAGGATGGTGTGAATGCCGCCGGCGCGGTGCACGTCCTGCACGTGGTAGTTCGATGACGGCGAAACCTTGCACACGCACGGCACGCGCCGCGAGATGTCGTCAATGCGCTTGATGTCGTAGGCGATGCCGGCCTCGCGTGCAATGGCCAGCGTGTGGAGGACGGTGTTGGTCGAGCCGCCCATCGCCACGTCGAGGGCAATAGCATTATCGAAGGCTTCAACGGTGGCGATGTCGCGCGGCTTCAAGTCGGCGGCCACCAGCTTGACGATGGCGCGGGCAGCGCGTTCATAAAGCGCCTCCCGCTCTTTCGAGACGGCGAGGATTGTGCCGTTGCCGGGCAAAGCCATCCCCAGCGCTTCACAGAGGCAATTCATCGAGTTAGCCGTGAACATGCCCGAGCAGGAACCGCAGGTGGGACAGGCGCTCTGTTCGAGCTTCTGCAAATCGTCGGCCGAGATCTTGCCGGCCTGCAGTTCGGCGACCCCCTTGAACACGGAGATGAGGTCGGACTTCTGCACGGCAGGCCGCAGATGCGCCGGAAGGTCGCCTTCCGCCGCCTGTTGGGCCACGCCGGCCGCCATCGGCCCGCCGCTGACAAACACGGTCGGAAGATTGACGCGCATGGCCGCCATCAGCATGCCGGGGACGATCTTGTCGCAGTTCGGGATGCAGACCATGCCGTCAAAGCAATGCGCGCGCACCATGGACTCGACGCAATCGGCAATCAGCTCGCGCGAGGGCAGCGAATACTTCATGCCGCTGTGGCCCATGGCGATGCCGTCGTCCACGCCGATGGTGTTGAAGATGAATGGGACGCCGCCAGCCTCGCGCACGAGCCGCTTGACGAGCTGGCCGACCTCGTTGAGGTGGGCATGGCCCGGGATGCAATCGGTGTAGGAGTTGCAGATCGCGATAAACGGCTTGTCCCAGTCGGCCTCGGATTCAATGGAACCCGTGGCCCGGAGCAGCGAACGATGGGGGGCGCGTTCAGCGCCTTTCTTGATCATGTCAGAGCGCATAAGTCTTCAATTCAGATTCTACAATATAGCGGGCATTAATGCCGGGCAGCAAGGTACCAAGGTTCGCGGGCGTTGTCACGGGGACTCGATGCTCCCTCATCCTCGTTTGGTTACTTGAATTCCCAAGCAGAGTGAGCTGCAGCGCGCCGATTCGGCCGGACGCAATGGTTTGCAGACAGTCGCGGAGGTTCCCTCATAGCGGCACCGCCTCCCGCAACACGCGCTCCCGCAGGCGCGCCTTCAGGCCGTCTTCCGTTACCAGATCCGCCCGGCAACCCAGCAACTCCTGCAAATCCTCCAGCAACCCTCCCAAGTCGAACAACGAGCAGCCGGCACGGGGTGTTACCAGCAGGTCCACATCGCTGGCCCCGGCGTTGTCGCCGCGCGCTACCGACCCAAACACACGCACATTCCCGGTTCGGTAGCGCTCGGCCAAACGCCGGATTTGCTCCCGCCGTTCGAACAAAGCGCCCAATGTGATCATGGCATATATCCTACCCAAGCCCCCAGCGCGTGGGAAGCGTGTTTCCGCTGCCACACATTGCTGCAAGGAATCCGCCCCCGTCTGCGATGGAACAGGTGAAGGCCGTCCGAGTGAACGGACCTGAAACTGGCGGCAAGCGCCACCGGCACTGGAGACCGGCATTCAACAACAGAAAGCAAGATTATGAAGGCACTGACCAAGTTCGCCCTTGCCGCCGCGATGCTCATCACCATTTTGACCGCCCAAGCCGGGTGGAAGGGCTGAAAGCCCGAAAGACAATAGCCCAGGGCAAAGCGAGTCTGCGAGCAACGCCCTGGGTAAACGGCCCACGAGAAATCCAAGCCCTGAAAGGGCAGCAGAAAGGCAGATCAACTACTCCCCAGCACCTTCTTCCGCCAATTCTGCACGCTCACCGCATCGAACCACTCCCCCTCGAAGATGACCTGCCTCACCGCCTTCCCGCCGGCGCTTTCGCGTTTGAGGTAGGCGCTCACGTCCATCCAGCGGATTTCGCCATCCACCGTGCGGATCACTAACATCATAGGATATGCCTGCTGCTGCCAGTAATCGGCCCAGCGCGGGTTCTTAATCTACCGAAGGGTCACCGATTCATCGAACCACACCGTCAGCCCGTCCACCCGCAACCGCTCCGCCAGCGGCCGCACCACCGCCTTATCCTTCGCGCTGTGGCTGAGGAAGACGTCGATTGAAACTCCGCACCCATTGCTAAAAGAGAATAGAAAGCCGCCCGCAGAATTGCAAACGCGTTGATGAGCTCCGGCTGGAGCAGCACCCAACTGCAGCAGTTAAAGTGACCTCAGTTCATCCTGATCCAGAGGTGGCGCAAGTTGATTTCTTGGAGTCCGCCTCCCCGTTGATGGTGGGAATGCAGCGTGCAGAGCCCTGCGGTGGAATCGTCCTTCAGCGGCTTGAGGTCGTCCGAAGAGCTCCACACAGAATCGGTTTGGGACGAGAGTTCTCGAATCCAGCCGTTCACCTGCGTCAGCCAGTGGGAAAAGGTCTGCTCCTGCACGTATGCGATCATAGCTGCAACTCGATGGGCTGCTCCATGATGGCCGAACTTGAAGCGCTGTATGCCCCCTGTTGAGCCGGTTGTCGTCACCACGTACTCCCGTTCGTCCCGGTCTTTCTCGGGGGGAGTCGGGAGGCGTTTGCACTCGATTGGCAGGAGCGTGTCGAATTGTGTGTGCCGACGGCCTTCGATGATAAGGACCGCAGCACAAGGTTTCGGTGCCAGGTCGATGGCTCTTCCGGGTCGGACTTCGTCTCGAATTTCCGTGCGAAATTGGACTCGGCTCCACCCGGCTGAAGTCCGTGCCGCGCTGTTGAGATGATCGCAGAGTTGGCCGGTCAGGGCGGTTTCGGAGGTTTCTGGCTTTCTCTCGGGACGATCACGCCAGCGGGGCAATTCATCCGCGATGAACTCAAGCAGTGCAAGTCGGGCAGTTCCCGGCAACTGGACCTCTGGTTCGAGCTTACCCGCTTTGGCGGTGATTGGGAAATCTGCCAGCATCATGCCGCCCAGTCAGAAGCCCTGCTCCCACAAGTCAGCCAAGGTCTCGTCCGCATCGCGCAGGGCGACGGAGCGTAGCCAGTAGCGCAGACGATCAGGTTTGAGCAGGTAGATGCAGCGACCGTCGTAAATGCGGGCGATGCGGGTAATCGTCAACCCGCCGCTTCGCTGTTCCCGCAGCAACCTGTCGAGCTTGCCCTTCAACTGCTCTGCACCTTTCCAATCCACCTTGCCTTTGCCAAAAATGAACGGCTGGCAGATCACGCCGGGCCACGTTTGGGGATCAAGCGCACGCAGCTTGTTCCTTTTATAAAGGGCATTGATCTGCTGCGTGTAGATGTCATTGAATCTAGGAAGAGCGGCAACCCCTGACTCCTTCATGGCGTCGGAGTCTTCGCCGAGACGAATCAGTTCGCGGTAGTGATCAACGATGTCGTCCACAAGTATCTTCTCGTACTTGGAAATCCTAAGATCCCAATCCTCAGGGAACGGCAATTGCAGTAGATCGTCCGAGAGCACTGCTGTAGCCTTTGAAGCCAATCCGGCCGTACCTAACGAGGCAATGATCGCCTGCAATGCTCGCTTTTGCGACGTGAGCCAGGCCACCACCTTATTCAGTTTCTCCTTGTCGCCCGACGCAGCGGAAATGCCGAGTATCGTATGCCGATACGTTAGATAGGACTTCCTCCACGTTCCAAAGGTCAAGTCCTCGTGTTTGTGAATCAGCAGAAGCGGCGGGGTATATATCTCTGGTCGCCGGGGCCATTGAATTGGTCTGTTTGGAACCTCACCGAATGACGAAGAACTAAGCTCGGTATCGCCGAGTGCTTCAGCCTCGACGCAGCGCTTTCCAACCACATGCGCGGCCGGTCGGCTATCGTTAGAGTTTCCGAAGACCCAGCCTTCACCAACCTCCCAGTTGGCTTGAGCAGCGAGCTGCTTAAGGGTTCTATACTTCCTCAGCCGATCTATAAACCCGAGAACGCGCCCCCCACCCAGCAGGTCACTCCGCCACACGCCGTCATTGGTGAGCACAACTTTACGGGGCAGCCAGTGCAGGTCGTAGTAATCAATGTCGAAGCCTTGCTCGGCATTAGCACGACCACTGCGGCGGAAGGTGGCATGCAGAATCTGTCGCTTTGGTGGCGGCTCGTTGGCTTCAACAACGACGACTACAACCTTCGTGTCCGCACCGCCTTTCTGAAACAGGCCACGGACGGATATGAAATCAAGGATTTCCCTGACATCCCAGCGCTCAATGAATCTCCGGCGGAAATCAAGAGACTGCTGGTTGTAAAGAAAGTTGTATTGCTGGAGCAGCGAAAGCACGCCGCCCTTGGCAATCATCTCCATGGATTCATGAAGAAAGAGGTAGGCAAGTTGCTTGTCGGGGAGCGTCCCGTGCTCTTTCTCATAGCGGGCATAGGACTGTTCGGCTGCCGGGGTGCCCAAGGAGGAAGAAAACGGCGGGTTTCCGACCACGACACCAACCTTCTCCTTCACCCTGCCCAGCTCGCGCGCTGCAAAGAAACAGCCGGAGTGGATGCTCTTTCCCTTCAGTTCGGGGAAAAGCCTAACACTGGCGCGTATTTCTTCCGGCTTCAGGGCATCGCAGAGGGCAAGGCAAAGGCTGAAGGCGGCGAGTTCCACCGCCCCTTCTTCCAGGTCGATGCCGTGGACACGCTTTAGGAGCTTCTGGAGGACCGAAATCTTTGGGCGTTCCCAGTTATTCCGGCTTCGCCAGTGGAGCACAAGGCGCTTATAGGCCTCGACAAGGAAGACGCCGGAACCGCAAGCGGGATCCAGAATAATCTCGTTTTCTCGGTCCAACCGGGCCAGTCGCTCCCAACTGAGCACTTCTCCCAGCATGAGACGCACGAGAAAAGGCGGCGTGTAAACGGCTATCGCTGTATCGCTGACGAAAAGCTGGTAGATGTGGCTGATGAGTTCGATGGGGAGGTCCGCAAAGGAGTAGCGCTGCCAAAGGGTCAGTTGGCCACCGGCCTCCTGCTTCCCTTCGACCAGGCGCGCGAATCGCGCAAGCTGTCGGCTGGCGCGCAAGGTCGCATTGTCCTCCTTGCTGAGACTGAAGATGTGACCATTGAATCGTTCCTCAAGTTGTTCCAGCAGGCTAACAAGTGCGGGACCGTCTGCCAGCACCTCAAAGAACCTCGTCGCTCTCGTTTGGAAGCGGGCGAAATAATCGGCCTCGAATACTCGCCGAGCCTCAAGATAGGCGATCAGCAGCGAGAGGATGAGAAGTTTGCGCCGGAGGGGCCTGGGCAAAATGCCTTCTTTGTCGAGGTCCTCATGAAGGAGCTTGATTTCCTTGATGAGCGCTTTCTGGGCCGCTTGCCTGCCTGAAAGGAGGGTCTTACAGACTTCTGGATCGTCCCAGAGAGTTCCGTTGCGGATGCGCTGAGCGTCCCACCACGGGTCGTTTGAGATTCGGGCCGCCAAGTTGAGTGTTGCGTGAGGCTTGAAAACGATCTTGCCGTGCGATTCAAAATCCGCCTTGTGTGCGCACCGGAATAATTGAATCAAGCCAGGGGTCTTCCGATATAGCAGTGGCACGCCGCCCCAACTCCATAGCCGCTGGTGCAGATGGGCGAAGCTCTGGTCGTGAGCCGGTCCGTCGGAAACGAAAACGAAGGCCTGTGCCAGCGGCGGTCTGCCATCCCGGCCGGCCTCAAAGAATACGGCTGTCGCGCCGTAGTCTTCGGCCTTCTCCATGATCGCCACCTCTTCGGGAGGTTGGCTGTCCTTGCGGTAGCCCTTCACGGAAAGAAGGCCATCCACGGTCCCAGCCCCGGTGCTGCCGAGGTTGATCAACCATTGTCGAGCGTCGCTCATTCGCAAAGTTTTGTCGGATTAAACAACACAAGGAGGCTCTTGTCCAACGCAGACCTGGTCTTGCTGGTCGCTTGGCCTTTCAATTCAATAATGGGCCTGTTACAGGGCGATCCTTGTTCAGCCGGGGGCAGAGAGTGGTATTCACGACGGGTGGGCCACTGCGGTGGGGCGTAACCATCGCGGGTCAGAACCGGCAGGATGGCAAAACCGTGTCCAGTGCGGGAGCGCGGCGGTGCGGACGGTTCGCCGGGGATGCAGCCGCGTCCGCAAGGTCAGCCACGGCTCCGGCGTTTCACCCAGCGGATATACCTCGCGGCGCGGGCTGGCGGGCGGGGCGGCGAGTTCGTGGATGGCGTCGAACAGCGTGCGGATGCTGGTGTCGTGGCCCTCAATCTTGCGCTCCAGTTCGGTCAGTTTGTAAGCCAGCTCCTTGCGCAGGGCGAGCGTCGCTCGCAGACGAACGAACACCCGCATGACGGCGATGTTGACCTGAACGGCGCGAGGACTGCGCAGCACGCTCGACAACATCGCGACGCCCTCTCGCGTGAAGACCTGCGGCAGATACTTGAAATGCTGGCCCCGCTTTAAGGTTCCAAATTGGAACCTTAAAGCTTCCGCCTCCTCTACCGTAAGCTGGAACACGAAGTCGGCCGGGAAGCGGTCAAGATTGCGCCGGACGGCTTTGTTGAGGTTCTTGGTCTCAACGCCATAGAGCGCAGCCAGGTCGCGATCCAGCATCACCGTCTGACCACGAATGAGCAGGATGTCCTGTTCAATTTGTTCCGGCTGGATCAGGTTCGCTTCCATATTTCGCGTGCTCCTACAGCACAACGCGTGTCGCGAGCATACTCTCCCTGGTGCGTGAGGGAAGTCTTTTTCGGACGGAAGGGGAAGAAGAAAGGCTAAAGTCTGAAGGTCGGACGCACCCTTTGGTTTTCCGCTTTCCGCTTAGCCGGGACGATACAGCACAACCGCGAATAGACGCGAATGAACGCTAATGAAATCAGGTTCTGAGCTATGGGTGAAGAAGACGTTCGCGAGTGAAGCTTGGCTCGCCCGTTGAGCCGGCTCAGCTTTCCTCTACGCGGGGCCAGGCGCCTTTGACGCTGCCGAAGTGGCGCGTGAGTTTCGGGAACGCCGGTGCAGCGGGATCGGGGCAGACGGGCTTGTCGGCGCGGTCGAGATAAAGGCAGCCCACTTCGCCGAGTGGTAGCCGGGCAATCAGTTCGAGAGCGGCGGAGGAGGCTTCCAGCCATCGTTCCTTGAGCTGCGGCAGAGTGACCGGCTCCGAGAGGGTCAGATCGGCGAGGTCCTCCGGCCGGTACACAGCCTGCCGACCGCCCCAGTGGATGATGGCTTCCGGCGAGAGACCAGGGTCTTTGCCCGTCCCAGCCCAGGCCATCGCGCCCAAGTGGAGGTGCCGCTCGTGCAGGTGCAGAACGTCAACCCAGTCCCGGATCTCGGGACGCCCCGCGAAGGCCAGAACCTTGTTCACCGCGACGTCCCAGAAGTTCAATCGCCAGCCCAGTTCAGGGTCCGGCTCGACCGGGAAGAAGCGAAACGCGCTGTCGAAGACCCATTCGATTTTGGTTTGCTTCCCTCTGCGACGGACCAGGGCGCGACAAAAGGTGTCATGCCGACGGCCCGCTTCGATCACCTCGAAACCGGCTGCCCTCAGCGTCGCGAAGTCGCGATCGGCGGACTGGGTGAGGCTTTCGATGGTGTCGTGGAACACGTCCACGTCCTTGGAAGTGCGTGGGGAAGCTGGATTCTGGTTCAGGACCGTGGCCCCGGCCACGTAGCTGTCAGGATTCCGATTGACGGCGAGCAGCCGCAGCACTTCGTGCTCGAAAGCGCCTAATGGCATAACTCGGCGGCGATCCGGTAGCCAGCCAGTCCTCCATGCTCGCGAAGGCCACGGATGACGAACGGGATCTTCTCCTCGGTGATCTCCGCGTCTTCGCGGTACGACCAGAAGCACTGCGCGTAGAACTCCTTGAACGCCTTCCGGGCCAGCTCGAGCCGGCGCTGGCGTGCCGCGGTGTCGCTGGCAGGCAAGGACTGTTCTCTCTCGTTCATGGCAGAACTTTACCGCAACCGGGCTCGAGTCAACAAGCGGTTTGCGGCCTGGACTTCTGCCCGCCCGGTCTCAGGTTATCTACCTGCCCAGCAGATGCCTCACCCGCGCCCGGGCTTCCTTCTCGGTTAGAACATTCCGCGCCACCAGGTGCTGCACGGCCAGGTCGCCGGCAGCATTGTCTTTGACATTCCGCGCGCACCACTGCTGCAGCGCGGCCACTTGCGAGGTTTCCACAAAGTGCCATTGGAACTCCTCGGTGCCCACCCCGCCGCCGACGTAGCCGTGGACCTTCCACCAGCCGACGAGCGATTCGAGACCGAGCGCGATCCCCTGGGCCACCTCTTCGGTTGAGGTCGCCGGGCGCTCGAGGGCGTGGAGCAATTTGAGGCGCGACTCGACCTGGCTGGCCAACGCCCCGAGGTAGCGCTTCACTCCGCCGGGCAAGTATTTCGCGGCGGAAGCTTTCAGCCGCGCGGCGCGCAGCCGGTCTGGCAGATCGTCGGGCAGCTTGTCCCGACCCAGCCGCAGGCAGCCCCAGGCCGGGACGAGCAATTCGGGAGGGCCGCCGAGGAAGCCGGCGAAATCGCGCAAAACCTGCTCGTCGGACTTCTCCACGTAGGACGGGTCGGCGGCGGCGCGGGCGAAGAAGTAAATGTTGGGCAGGACCAGCAGCGGGGTCTGCGAGTTGCAGAACAGGCCGCGGCACTGGTCCGCGAAGTCATGGCCCTCGCGCAAGGTGGCGCGAATCTCCTCGAACTGGAGCTTCGAGGCGGGTGGGGCCGGCTCGAATTCGACCGATTCGTAGCACAGCATCGTGGAGCGGGGGGCGAGATTCAATTGATCGGCCACCTGGACGTTCTTCCAATAACAGGCCTGCGTGCCGCGGCATTGGCCGATGAGAAACTCGGCGGGCTCGGGGAGTTCCTTCTGGAGCAGTTCCAGCTCCGCCTGGACGAAGGGTTCAATCGGCTCCTGCCAGACGCCTTTGGTGCCCCAGCCGCACCAGATCCAGGGGATCAGCTTCTGCCGGGATGGGTGCGTGCCCCAGCGGTCAATGGTGCGGCGGTCCTCAAGGAAGACGCGCAGGAAGTCCGCGGGTTTCGCGCCCGCGTAGCCGCCCGGGTCGCCATCAATGGTGACGTAGCCGTCGGCGTTGTTGAGGATGCGGAGCAAGCGGGCGCGATGGGCCAGCCAGGGTTCGGCCTGGGCCGGGGTGTCCAACCGCGCCGTCTCCATGAACGCGTAAAGGCTGCGCTCGCGCCAGGGCCGGGCGGCAATTTCCGGTCGGCAGGTGACGGCGGGACAATAGACCACCCAGCATTCCAACCCGGCGCGCTGCGCGTCGGTGATCGTAGGGCGGAAGCCGCGCACCGCCCGGGCGTCCGCGTCCGAGAGCGGGATGGGGACCGACTCGACTACCGGCCAGAGCATCACCGTGTCGAAGCCAAGCCGCTTGAGCAGATGGAACATTTGGTCGTAATCTGCCCGGCCCCAGGTCCGGACGGAGAAGGGATAGTTGTACTTCCACGCGGCGTGGAGGTAGAAGCCGCAGCGTTTGGCGGCGGGCCGGGCGGCCGCAGGAGCGGCCTTTTCCGCCGCTGGCAGGGGCGCGGCGATAAGGAGGCTCAGCACGCACAGTCCCGCGGCAGCCAAACGGTACAGGCGCTGCCCGAGCCGGGACTTGGTAAATATGAAACGGCGCGTCATGGCCAATAGCTTGCCCTGCGCAGCCGGTCTCATCAATTCGGTTTCTCGGCCAGGCTTGGTAGTAGCCGCGGGCGAAGGCGTGGCGCGAAGCGCAGTTTTCCTGGCTTGGAATTCATTATCCGACGCCGAGCGCGGGTAGCACTGCCGCGTAGATGCTGACCAGGGATATCAGTTCCACGGCGATGAAGATGACCACGAGCTGAATGACCAATCGGCGCACGGACGCTCCGGAGCGACGGAAGTTCGACCACGCAAACCACTGCGTAAGGCACAGCATCAGCAGCAAGCCCACGCACAGGACCGGTGGCACCAGGTTGAGCTGATTTTCGTGGAAATCTAACTCAAGCTCGCCAAAGGCGCTGCTTACCCAGGTTCCTGTCAGCCATAGAATGCCCAGGCTGGCGACGATCATGCCAAACGCGGCCAGGATGGCTCGCAGGGTGCTTTTGGAGAAGGAGGCGGAGTAAGCGGCCACGCTGGTCACCAATAATTGGCCGAGCACACAGGCGGCGAGGGCAGGAAACGGAGGAAGAGACACTCTGGAGCCGTGCGGCTCAAATACCGCGCCGCTGGCCAGCAATAGGGCGGCGGGCAACAGCAGTCCCAGAGCCAGACTGGTGGTAAGCGTGGCGAGCATCTTGGCCGACCATTGCTGGAGCGCGGACGGCGGCAAGGTCAGATGCCAATCCGCCAGGTCCCAACCCTTCTCTTCGGCCACGGCGATCGCCCCGGCAATCAGGGGAAGCAGCAGGACAAATTGCCCGAGATCGCCACCCACCACAGCTTGCCCCAGCTCGCGGTAGAGCGGCATCAGGCAAAAGCCCACCACGGCGAGCAGGAAGAACCCACCGGCCACCAGAAAACTGACCTGTTGCAGCCGGAACTCCTTCTTCAGCAGGCTGGCAAAAGGTCCACGGAAGTGGGAAGAAACGCTTGCCAGCGGCTGAGCGAGGACCGCCTCCAGGCTGGCCGGCAGACTCAACTCGCGCGCCGTGCGGTCGTAGTCCTCCAGGCTTTTGAATCGGGCATAGCCCCGCGAGAAAACCACCGCGCAGTAGAGGATAATGAGGATGACGGCGGAGCTTACCACCGCTGCCTCGTCAGCGAACAACCGTGCGGTCACCAGCGCGTACACCCCTAGCAGGGAGGTCGGGACCCCCGCCGCGCAAGCCATGCCGACCAAGGCCCGGCGACACACGAGCGTCCAGTACGGCGCTCCGCACAAGGCGCAAAGCCCAACCAAAGCCAGTACTAACGGTGCCTCGTCACCCGGCACACCACAATACACTAGCTGGCAACCCACGAGCACCGCTAGGCTCGTCCCGATGCCCGCTCCCAGGACAAGCATCTTATCCCGCCACTGCACTGATCGGGAGATGGGTTGTGAGAGCAGCAGCGAGAGAGTCCGGTGCTGGAACTCGTTGCCAAGAGAGCAGGCCCCGAGCACGGCGCAACCAAGTCCAAAGGCGATATACCCGAAAGGCTCGGCGTTCCCGTGCCAGATCAGGTAGGGCACCACAATCAGCAGCAGCGTGCCGACAAAGATCGGCAGCAGCTCCCGCGTTTCTTTCATTAGCCTCGCATGCATAGCGCCTCCCACTACTTCAACGCCGCCACAAAGATCTCCTCCAGCGTCAGGGCTTCCGTCGTCAGCTCCTCCGGGCCCAGGGACCGGAGCCGTCGCAGGACCTCGTCCGAATGGCCGTTGACGGTCAGCTCCAGCTCCCTGCCCTCGCGCCGGACATGCCGCGCCTCCGGGAAGTCCACCGTGGGCGCCGCGGCCGCAAAGCGCGCGCGGATCTTCTTGTAGCGCGATCGCGCCTCGTCGGCCGCCAGTGTCACCTCCGCACGCCCGTTTTCGAGGATGGTAAACTGGTCAATCAGCCCCTCGAACTCGCTGATCAGGTGGGTCGAGACAAACACCGTGCGGTTGCCCGGGTCGGCTTCCTGGTAGGCCCCGATCACCGTCTGGATGAACTCGCGGCGCACGATCGGATCGAGCCCCGAGGTCGGCTCGTCCAGCACTAGCAGTTCGGGCTCGGCGCAGATTGCTGCCGTGAGCGCCAACTGCGTCTTCTGGCCCCGGGACAGGGCGCTGGCCTTCCTGGTCTCTTCGAGCCGGAACCGCCCGAGCAGCTCACGCTCCGTTTGCCGGTTCCAGCGGGGGCGGAACGACGCCAGGTAGTCCAGCAGGTTGCGCACGGTCATCCACGGGTAGAACGCCACGTAATCCGGCACGTAGGCCAGCCGCGACTTGACCGCGACCTCCTCCTTGGCCGGGTCCAGGCCGAAGCCATGGACCGACCCGGACGCGGGCCGCAGCAGGTTGAGCAGGCATTTGATGGTAGTGGTCTTCCCGGCCCCGTTGCGGCCGAAGAAGCCGTAACACTGGCCGCGCTCCACCCGCAGGTTCAGATCGTTGACCGCTTCGGTGCGGCCATACTTGTGGACCAGGTGGGTGACTTCAATGACGGATGACTCTTGGTTCATAACTATTCCTTCGCTTCGGCCGCATGGGCCTTGTTGGTTTGTTCAAACACTTCCAGCCGTTCCTTGACCAGCCCCAGGAACTCCTTCTCCTCAACTCGCAGGTGGTGGGCTTGTACGATGGCTGCGTCAATCTCCTCCGCCAGCATCTTGAGCCGGACATCCTTCCGGAACGGCGAATGGTTCTCCTTGAGAAAGCAACCCCGGCCGGCGACGGTCTCAATCACCCCCTGGCCCTCAAGCTCCGCGTAAGCCTTGGCCACCGTGTTCCGGTTGACGCGCAACTGCTCCGCCAGCGGCCGGATGGAGGGCAGCGGTTCCCCCGCCCGTAACGCTCCCGAGGCCGCCGCTGCCTTCACCTGGTCCACCACTTGCAGATAGACCGGCTTGCCGGATTTGAAATTGAGCTGAATCAACATACGTTTGGCCTGGGCCGCTATATTCTGTCATAGGACAGTAGGACAGTTGGCCGCGCCTGTCAACCGCCTTTTTCTAATTATTTTACGGCGCGGCCTGGGGGGCTCCCGCACCGCGTTGAGGGGACTGGCGAGAGTTGGAGGCCAGAGACTGCACGTTACACGCCTCTCCTGCGCAGCCGAGGCACGGGGGCGGCGATGCGGAAAGCTCCGTTAGGAGCTGGGCCGGCCTGCGCTGCACAAAGAGGAGCGTAGGCTGTGGGCCGGAAGACGGCCATCTGCGGTATTCCGTCATTAGCCGCGCTCAAAACGCGCCTATTCCTTGAGATGGTCAACAATTGGCAGTACACCCCGGGAAGGGTGGTTTTGGGCCATTTCCAGACCCCCCTCGTACAAGACACGTACCAGACAGGTACTAGCCACGTACTAGACACCACCCCGAGGAAGGCCAAAAGGGGGAGGATTGAGAATCCGGGCTTATTGATGCGGCTGGTGTGGCCGTCCCGCTTCCTCTCGGCGCGCCAGGGGCTTGTAGGTCAGCCGAACGTCAGACCCGCCTTGCGGCCCGCTTCCAGGATGTACTCCCGGCCGGCGGTGTATTCCTCTGCGTTGGCAAGGTGCTCGATCATCAAAGGCGGGTTCTGCGGCAGTTGGGCCAGGCGCCGCAGGTAGGTAGCGTAATCCAGAGAGCCTTTGCCGGGGACGACCTCACGGAAGTGGATGTTCATTTCGATGTCCCAGGTTAGATCCTTGGCGTGGCAGCTCACGATCCAGTGGCCGAGCTTGTCGAAGGATTCGTTGAGCAGGGCGGTGTTGTGGTAGAACTTCTCCGGTGAGTTAATGAGGTTGCAGATGTCGAGGTGGACGCCAAAGGCCGGTCGGTCCACCGCCTTGAGGAGCCGGAGGGAACTGTCCGGGCTATCCGGAAACGCCCAGCCCATCATCTCGTAGGCAAAGCGGGCGCGCTTGGGCTTCACGGCATCAATGATCTTGCGCGCGTTCTCGACGCTCGCGTCGAAGTGCTTCGGCGACAGGTTGTCCGGGTGCGGGCCAAACCACGAGGTCTCGTTGAAGGAACCGGCGATATCCACACAGCACCGGGCGCCCACAGCCTCGGCCAATGCCAGGCCGTCGGTGACCGTCTGCAGATTCTTGCGGCGCTTTTCGGGATCGGAGTCCAGCAAGTTGCACCAGCGGCCGACTTCGGCAATGACGACGTCATGCTTGGCAAAGGCATCGCGCAGGGCGCTAATTCTGCTGGTGTCGGTTAGAGCGACGTTGGGGCAGTAGGCAGCGCTGTAACCCAGCTTGCGGTGGGCCAGCGCGAGCGCCTCGGGGTCTTCGGTCTTCGCAAAGGAGGGACCGCCGAGGCGGATCGGGTGCGAGCCGGACCCGCTCGGAGCAGTCTGGCCGAGAAGCCCTGAGCCCGGTTTGAGCACAGCGGCAGTTGCGGCCAGCGCGAGGGAATCCTGGATAAAGGCACGGCGAGAGCGAGGTTTCATGCCCCCCTTTTCGCACGGCTGGCGCCTGGTTGCAAGCTAACGCGTCCGAGCGAACATCGTCCGCCACAGCCGATCGGAGTTCAAGGCGAACGACCCAAGCCCGGTGCGCAGGAGGCTCGTGAACATCATCCACTGCAGCCACCTCGCCCAGGCCAGACGCCGCGCGAAGGCGTTGTCACAGGCGCGGGCGATCGTTTGCCGCGCTTGTGTCCACGTGATTGCCCCGCGGCTGAAGGCGGCCAGTGGCGCGATCGCCATCTCGGCAGCCTCGAAGGCCATGGACATGCCATTGCCGGTTACCGGCGGAATCATCGTCAGCGAATCACCGATGGAGCAACCGCTCCCACGCGTTGCCCGCTGAGGCCGCAGTGACAAGCCCGCGACGGCGCAGAAGGACGATTCGTCAATGTCCGCCCCGGCCATGCGCTGATTCAAAGGCGTGCCCGCCCGGCCGTGCAACAGCTCCTTCCAGGGCAGCGAGGCTTCGTGCCGCGCGGCCGGTTGGCGGAACAGCCCGCAGACGTTCACCTGGCCATCCTGCAAGCGGCAAAATCCAACATAGCCGTCTTGAGCACCATGCATTTCCAAGTCCGCGGCGAGCGGCACATTTCGCGCGTGAACCTTGAGCCCGAACCAGCGCCAGCCGCTCCTGGGCAACTCGAGGCGCCGGCCTCTCGCACGCACCATGCCCTCGGCGGTATCCGGCGCCCGCCAGCGCTCATTCTCGCGCAGTTCACCGCCGGATTCCCGGAACGCCTTCGCCAGCAATGCGTCCATGATGAAGCGCGAGAGGCAGAGGGCGGGGGCTGGGAGGGGTCGCACGGGCGAACCCGCGTTGCCCAGAAAAAAGGCGCCCGAGCGCGCGAGGATCGCTCCCGCCCGGGAGAAAGACTCACGCAACGCCAACCGCTCCAGCACATCCTGGCCCCGCCCGCTGATGAATTCGCCGCAGACCCGGTGTCGGGGGTAGCGGCCCGCCTCGTAAATCGTAACCGGAATTCCCGCTTGGCGGAGCCCAATGCCAAGTGTCAACCCCGCCAAGCCGCCGCCGACGATCGTGATGGGTTTCGGTGTGGCCATCGGGCTACCCGGTCCTCCGCGCTACGAACAGATGACTGAACCACCCAGCAGGCCGTTCTTCCAGCGACCAGCCGCCGTCCGCCGGCCAAAGCCGCGACAACTCGAGGCCGGCAAAACCGGCGCGGACGCTTACCTGCGCGTCGTGGCGGGTCACTCGATTGCAGCCGATCAGGCACAGCAAGCCGCCGCACAGGAACGACCAGATGGCCCGGCGCGGCTCGAGGGCAATGAATAGTCTGGCGTGCTCCGCCACCTCGGCGACGAGGCGTGCCAGTTGCGCGTCGGGAAAGTGGTGCAGGAACAGATTCGCCAACACGGTGTCGCAACCTCGAGCGGCTGGTTGCCTGAGCCAGTCAACAACATCCGCCTTCACAAACTCCGGGTGCCAGCCGCGGCGTGCGAATCCCTCGCAGGTTTCCTGCGATACAATGCGTTGCCGATCCAGCAACACTGCGGTGGTCCCTCGCCAATCCGGAGGCAGCCGCCGCGCCACGCGCAACAGGAATCTCCCATCCCCGGCGCCCAGATCGAGGATTCTCCGTGCTATTGGGCTATGACCGGCAGGGCGGAGGGCCTGCGCCATGATCCGGCTGTGACCCATCCACGCGTTTACCCGCACGAGGTCTTGTCGCGAC
Organism: uncultured Verrucomicrobiota bacterium; assembly: GCA_964625855.1. Taxonomy (GTDB): domain Bacteria; phylum Verrucomicrobiota; class Verrucomicrobiia; order Limisphaerales; family UBA8199; genus JAPLUA01. Next base: position 138,842 of record CAZVFC010000004.1, read on the forward strand.
CTTACGGCGTGCGGGTCATCGGGTGGCAATTCATCCAACAGCTCCGGCTCAATGCAGCGCGCAATCACAAACCGCCTTTCACTCGACTTCCAACAACGCCCCGTGGCAACTGAATCCAGCGCCGAAGGAGGACATCCACCAATAGCCCCCGGGTACGGAGTCGTTCAGCGCGGCCTGCAAGACAAAGTACACCGATGCACTGCTCACATTGCCATACTGGCGCAACACCGCCTCGCTCCAGCGCACGTCATGCCTGGCCAAGCGCAACTCCTCGCGCAAAGCCGCCAGCACGTCGCGCCCGCCGGGATGGATCACCCACGCCTTCACCTGCGAGCGGCGAACCCCGGCCTGCGACAGCGCCTGGTCCAGGACCCCCCCGGCGTGTTGGGCCGCAAGAGCGGGCACTTGCGGCAGCAGGATGTTCCGCAGCATACCGGCCTTCTGTTCAAAGCGCAGGGCGTCGCGGGACTCCGGGCTCAGGTATGCAGCGCTGGTCTTCCATTCGACCCTGTGCTGGCCGTTGGGCGCAGCGGCCAGCACGGCCGCGCCCGCTCCATCACCGAACAGGCACGCGCTGATGAGCACACCCGGGTTGTCATCGAAATACAACGCGGCGCTGCACACTTCCACGCAGATCGAGAGCACGTGCCGGGAGCGGCCTGCTGCCAGCAAGGCCTCGCCGGTGCGCAGGTTCGGCAACGCCGCCGCGCAGCCCTGCCCCACTAGATCCAGGGCTAACACGTCCGGTCGCAACCCGAGGCGCTCGGAGACATAGCTGGTGAGTCCCGGGCAGAGATAGCCGGTGCAGGTGCTGATAATCACCGCGTCAATCTGGTCCGCGCGAGTGCCCGAATTTGCCAACGCCCGTTCGGCGGCTTGGGTGGCGAGCAGAGGAGCGTGCCGGGCGAAGCGGGCGTGCAGAGCATCGGGCGTGAGATCGAAAGCCTCTTCGAGAGTACCCAGCACCAGGTGGCGGGTAACGATGCCGTTGTCGCCGGTCAGCACCCTTTTGACAATGGCACGCGAGCGCGGGCTAAGGTGTTGACTCAGGGTTGAATGCCGGAATACCTCCCAACACTCCTTCTGCGCGTAGCACTGTGGTGGCGAGGCGGTCCCCAGTCCAGTAATGAACATGGGTGAACCTAGCGCGGCTTGCCCCTGATTGCCAGCGGCAGGAACGCCCGCTTAGCGGAGCCAGGCGGGGGTTGGCGCTAGTGCAAGCGTCTCCTTGGTATAGGGAATGCCGCGGCGCGGCGTGACCACCATTCGCATCGTGTGCCTAAGCGCCGGCAGCAGGCTGGGGAACCGACCGCCCAGCCGGCTCTGCGGGAGGGAGGATACGAGTATCCGCATGAACGTCTCCAGCGACAGCAGGTTGCCATGGAGGGCCATGTTCGATATCACCACGTGCGGCCAGTAACCCGGTATGATGCCGGAGCTGATACTGCACCTTAAATCGTTGAGGGAGAATCCCAGCACCGGAAAGCTGCCACGCCGTAGAACGGTAACCAATTGCTCCAATTCGGGCGCGAGCACCCCAAAAACTGCGCGGGCCAGCTCCGGAGATCCGTGGGCGCCGGTCACGCCATAATCGTAGCACGAAGGGATCGGCAGGTACACCTGCGCGCCGGTCACCTCCTCATCTCCCGTGAGTCGTTCCAGGCGCAGACAGCCGAACTCGGCCGTCAGCGCCCAACTAGAGGCCACGTCCCGGCGAGTGAATGGACCCAGTCCGGACGGAGTCACCTTCCCCAACAGCGCGAATACCCGCGACCCCTGCCTCAGCACGCACCTCTGCGCTGCTGCGGTCGTCTTGTTAAGGCACACGGCCATGGTATCAGCCAACGATCATCAGAGGGAGAATACCTGCCGCGAGGTAAAATAAAATCCGTACTGCTACGCAGACGGGGTAGGTAGTTCCCCGAAGACGAGCGGGCGAGGGCACCCGCGTGACGGATCCAACTTAGGTTAGTCTTGAAGCGGTCAGTCCAAACCAAGTCAGGGCCATTGGGGGGCAGCATGTTTGAGCGAGGCGTTGCGAACCATTGGCGTGGTTGTCCCGACGCGTGCTCCCCAGACCGCCTCCATAGTAACTCCGTAGTGCCTCCGTCCTTCCTCCGTCCTTCCTCCGTCCTTCCTCCGATTTCGTCTCGAAGGAACAACGGAGGAGGAACGGAGGAAGGACGGAGGAAGGACGGAGGAAGCGCGGCGAGGGGCTGGCGGGGCTCAGGGTGGACCAAGGGCTGAAGCCAGGTGGACAATGGTGGTGTGATGCCTTGCCTACACTTCGACCGCTTCGCCTGGCGTCGGTTGAATGACCTTGATCCTGGGGTGGCGCGCGTGGATCTGTTGGGCGAACCAGTTCCGTGAGTCCTCTTCGCCGTGGCTGAGCAACACCACGCGAGGCTCGACTTCTCCGACGAAGTCCAACAGGTCGCTGCGGTCGGCATGGGCGGTGAGATCGAAGTCCTGCACTTCGCAGCGCCGAGTTACCTCGCCCGCGGTTGGACTAAGGAGGAACGTCTCGCCCGATTTGGCGGCTTTAAGGCGCCCGCCCGGCGTGTCCGGATCAGCGTAACCAACGAAGAAGATCGAGTGACGTTCGTCGCCGATCATCCGCAGGGCGAGGTCGTGGGCGGCAGTATGCTCGCTCATCATGCCGGCGGTGATGACGAAGATGCGGTTGCCGGTTAGCTTCATCTTTTGGGCCTGTCCCTGCTCCAGCACGACGAGGTTCAGCGTTTCCCGCAGTTGCAGGTTGGGGTACTGACGGTGGGCGCGGTGCGACTCCAGATCGTAGATTTCAGTGAACACGCGGCCGAGGCCGCCGATGTAAATGGGCTGGGGTTTGAGTCTGCCTTCGCCCATGAGGAGCGCAAGCAGGGCGAGAATCTCCTGGGTGCGCCCCAGGGCAAAGGCGGGAATGAGCACGGAACCCTTTCGCGCGAGCGCCTGCTCGATGGCCTGGCTGAGACGCTCGACCTCGCTTGCGCGGGTCGAGTTCGCCGGACGCGCGCGATTGCCGCGCGTGGTTTCCATGACCAGCACGTCGGCTTTCACGTCCTCGAAGCGCGCGCCTCTCAGGATGGTCTGGTCGTGAAAACAGACGTCGCCCGTGTAGAACAGCGTCTCGCGGCGGCCGCGCACCATGATGCCGGCGGAACCCAGGGTATGACCGGCGTCGTAGAATTCCAGGGTTGGCGAGAGGAAGCCGGCACGGGTCTTGTGGAACGAGGCCCAGTCCACCTTGCGGTTGTACTTGAATCCCTGGAACCGCGGCGCAATGACGTCCACCTCGTCGTGGCTAAAGAGCGGATACCCTTTGAGGCCCAGTTCCTCCCGCTGGCGCTTCATCACGTTCACGGAGTTGTGCAGGACGCGCTCGATGAGGAAGTAGCTCAGCTCGGTCATGAGGACATGGGCGTGCGGGAAGTAACGCATGGCGACCGGCAAGGAACCAACGTGGTCGTGGTGGCAGTGGGAAATGGCAACGGCGTCCAGCTCTTCCTTCTTCACCAGGTCATACCGCGGCAGCCCGGCGCGACCTTCGATCCGGGGGTGCGTGCCGGTGTCCATCAGCAGCCGGTGCCCCTCCATTTCCACGAACCATGCGGTGGCGCCGATGGCGGCATCCGGGTTCAGATTGATGATCCTCATTGGATCGGGGTATAGTCCGCCGGCACCTCGAACTGCTTGAGGTCGGGCTTCGCGAATTGGACCTGCCTGAAACGCATGATCACCGTGGTGTCCTTTTCCTTCGTCTGGATTTGTATGGGCAGGTCCTTCAAGTCCGCCGCATTCCACGTGGTGGCTTGGAGGACCGGCCCCTGCTTGTTCTTAACCACAACCTGGTTCTTCACACAGGCATGGCCGTCAATCGTCTCCTTCCCGAGGACGGTCTTCTCCAGCATCAGGCCCTTCTCCATTGCTTCGGTCTCTCCTTTGGCGAGGGGCAGGGTAAGGTACCTCCGGGTGACGGGGTAGAGGACAAAGGTGGCCTTCTTGTCGGGCCGGAAGATGCTGACCATGCGGTCCATGCCCGATTGCTTCAAGCTGGTAATGGTGCTGGCGGGCATATCGCGGCTCGTGCTCTGCTCCAGGTTAATGTCCATGCGGACCTTTTTGTCGAGAACGGCAAAGTCCATGGGCATCCGGAGCCATTCATTTCCCGATTTGTCGAGCACCTGGGTGTCAAGCCGGGCGGAGAAGGCAGCCACATCGCCAAACAGCATTACGAAGGCGGCGTTGATGCCTGTCGGAGAACCAGCGGTCGGCAGTTCCGCGCTCGCGGCGTGGTGGGCCGCCAGAATCAGTGCCAGCAAGGCAGGCAGTCTCGGGTGTATGAGTTGCATATTCTACGTGGTATTCCGTTCAGTTGAGCGACAGGTTTGCCCGGCATTCGCCGCGGTAGGCCGCATCCACGGGTTTCGGCATAACGAGGAATAGCCGGTCGGCGGTTGTTTGGCCGTTTTGCACCAGCCAGTCCTGGACCCAGCGCGAACGGGCGGTCATGAGCTGCCGTAGGTCTTCCTCGGTCGCTTCAGTTTTCTCCTCCAGCAGTTGCTCCATGACCTCGGGCGTGGCCAGGTCCAGCGCCTGCCGATCGGCTTTGGGAAGGTGCTTCTCGGCCTTGCTTCGACTGCTGGAGCCGCCGGTGAACACGCCCGTGATGAACTCACGGAAGTGGCGGTTCGGCTTGGGCGGAGTCTTACCAGCGGTTACGTCCACAGGCTGGTTTGTGCCAGCCAAGCGGGCCAGGTTCGTCTGGATCACGGCGGCGATATTTGTTCCGAACTGCTCGACGAAGGCGGCGCGGAGCAGGCGTTCGCGCTCCTCGGGCTCGATCTGAAATGTGGCGATGGATTCGGGCGCACGCCCTTTCGCTGCAAGTTCCCGCAGACGGCTCGCCTTGAGGTTTCCAGCAAGCTTTCGCCTGGCAAGCGCAGCGCGATCGGTGTCCGGGTCAATCGCGCCTTCGATCTCCAGATTCAGGGCGGGCCGCTTTGCCAGGGCCGCAGCCAGCTTGCCGAGTTTGTCAACTTCGCCAGCGACGGGATTCGTGGTGCCGGGCTCGAACTCGACATAGCTGAGTTCCTCGCCACCACCGCCTGCCAGCGCCCCCAGCATCTTGAAGGGCGACGCAGCCGCCTTGACGATGACATTCACCAAGACCTGGAGGACGATTGGGCCGAGGCGGAACTTCGGATCGTCCAGGTTGCCTTCGATCGGCAGGTCGAGCGCGATACGACCGTTGCTGTCCTTGAGCAGCGCCACGCCGAGTTTCAGGGGCAGCTTGCTGGCATCCGGATTGTTGTTGTGCGGGCCAAGGGTGAACTGGTCCACCGAAATCTTGTTCTCCGCCCGCAAGGTCGCGCCCTCAATACGGTAGCGGAGGCTCGTGCTCAGCAGCCCCTTCTTTAGCGGGTAGCCCGCAAACTTCTCCAGGTAACCGCTCAGCGGCGTGAGCTGAGTGTTCGCGTTTGTGATGGTGAGGTCCACGAGCCGCGTCGCGGACAAGGGACTCACGCGGCCGCTGATGAAGAATGGCGATTGCGCATCTATCTTGCCGCTGAGGTTTACCTCAGCCGTCTTGTCCAGCGCCGACGAAAGACCTTTAATTGTGCCGCTGAGTTCCTCCACGCCAAGAGCGACCCGTGGCTGCACCGATTCGTCGGCGAATGCGAATGAGGCGTGATCCAGCGTCAAAGTGCCTAGCTGAACGGGGAATAGATCGCTCGAGGTCTTCTCGATCGTATTGGTGGTGGGCGCAGAGCCACCGACCGTGTTTGTGACGGTGGGGTCCTTTGTATCCTTTCTGAGAATCAGGGACAGGTTCAGTTGCTGGTTCGTGCCGATGAGCAGGCTCGCTCTGGGGCGCGCGAGAAGGACCTCGTCAATCTTGAGGCGGTTCGGAGCGAGTGCGGCGTCAATGCCCTTTACCGCTAGGTCGTCCCAGCGCACGAATTCCTTGAACATGACCTGGTCCGTCGTGACAAAGTTGGATAAGCCCAGAGCACCGGTAAAAGTGAGCAGCGGTGCGGAGGAGTCGTTTGTCTGGAAATGGATCTTGCCGGCCGTGCTCAGCGCGCCGCTCACAATGCCAAGCCCCACGAATTGCTCGACATACGGCTGCGCGGCGCGGAGGTCGAGGCTCTTCAGGTCCACGTCCACATCCGCAAACAACGGCGCGAGCATCGCCGTACCGCGCGCCGCAACGGTGCCAGCTTCATTGACGCGGAACCCCATTTTGGCCGTGATGAGCCGATTGCTGGCCGTGCTTACACCCTTCAGGTTAACCGTGAGTTGATCCAGCAGGAAGGAGGCCGGTTTGGGCAGTTTCAAGTCCTCGAGCTTGAGCGCATAGTCGTCGAGCTGGATTTCGTCCACGTTCAACGTCCAGCCGCCGATGGCATAGGCAGCCTGGTTCGTCGGACCGGTCTCCGCGGCGCGCGCTGGAGGTGCATTGGTTGGCGCACCCGCGAGCAAGGTCAGCAGACTGATGGTGCCATCCTGGCCACGGCGCACCACCACCGAACCTCCGCGCCCCCTAAAAAGCCCAACTCTTCCTCGTCGCTCTACGAGACTGGCATCCACGCCCTCGAATGCGATTTGATGAATGCGCGTAACCGTCTCAGCGCTTTCGGGCATCTGCACCTCGAGGTCGGTGAGGGACAGGCTGGCGTTCGTGACGCTGCCTTGCAGCTTGGCAGCCTCCTGCGCCACGCGGTATGGCACGCGCACCGCAAGCTTTCCGCCGACAATCTTGCCCCGGAAGAAGTCCTCCGCATACGGCAAGTACTTCTGCAAGTCTATGGCGTTGACCCTCACTTCGCCACGAGACGACAACGGGCTGAAAGAGAAGCTGCCCGCGCCGTCCAGCGTTTCGGCCGCTTCGCTGGAGATGTGGAAGGAGTATTGGGCAGTGGTTCCCGGCTTGGTGCCAAATCCTTTCACGCTCACTTGGATGGGCTTCAACTCGGTTCGGAACGGCGTTCGCAGGGTTAAGTCCTCAAAGCTAACCGTAGTCCGTTCAATGGTGAAATCGTCCACCGCGACGGTTAGAGCCGGCCCAGCGCTCACAGCCGCCGAAGCTGCCGGGTGCCCATTGGTCGCAGGTGGAGGGAGCGTCAACAAGTCGAGGATATTCAGGTGGCCATCCTTCTTCAACCGCAGGAGAAAAGAGGCTTCGGACACTCTCACCGCGTCGCAACGAAGGGCGCTCTCGCGCAGGCTGAACCCGGCATTCTTCACGTCGAGACCACGCAGCCCCCCAATGATTTCGCGGGTGTCCGGGTCAAGTAACCGCACATCGGCCACCCGTAAGTCAGCGTTCGTAAGTGCCAGATCGAAGCCGTTCGTGTCCGCGGCAAAACGGTAATCAAACCGCACGTCCGCGAGGCCGTTCGTCAGAACCGCGCGCGTGAGGTCTTCGAGATACGGCTGATAGCGCGGAAGTTGCGCGGCCGTGATTTCAAGATGGCCGGAGGATTGGAGCGGTTGCACCGTAAGGTCCCCGGCCCAGGTGAGGCTGCGGCCCGCGTCGCTCTCGGCGCGAAACGAATAAGGGGTCTCGGCATGCGGACGGGTTGTGAAGTTGTTGAGCTGCACGTTGATGGGACGGTACTCCGTGCGGAAGGGGGAACGCCGCGTGCGATCCTCCAGGGCGACAAACCCGTTGGTGACTGCCAGAAGGAAGATGTTGATGCGTGGGATGCTGGCCGGTCCGCTTGGCTTCGGCGGCGCGTTGGCCGGCGCCTCGAGCATATTGGCGAAATTCAGTCGGCCGTCCTTCAGCAGGATGACTTCGCCGATCGGCTTAACGAGCCGGATTTCCTTGAACGTCCACGCCCAGCGAAATAGCGACGAGGCTTGAAAGTTCACATATAGCTCGTCCCACGAGGCAAACGGCCGTCCTTCCGGCTCGGTCAGCGCCAGTCCCCGCACCGTGAGCGAGAACGTCCAGGGATTCACTTTCACCTGCCGGACCGCGACCCGGCGTTCGGTGATATCGGGCAGGCGTTTGAGCAACTGCCACTTGATGAGCGCCGGCAACACAAAGAAACCGACGAGCGAATACATGCACAAAGCCACCGTTAACCAGAGCAGCCATTTGCGTGATCGCGGGCTGAGATGATTGAGGATGGCGGGCTTCATAAGGCGAGGAAACCGGTCTTGATACCCCCCTATGTGGCAAGAGTTGTTCCTCCGGCACCAGGCATGGGTCTGCTCCTCATTGGGGCCTTCGCCACCGCTGCCAATCGGTAAGGACGAGTTGGTCCGGAAGCCAGTCTGACTGGGCCTGGTTGAGGGGGAAATAATCGGGCACTCTCTTCTTCATCAGGCTATCGAGAATGAAGCTGCCCCAGCTTTGTTCGCCCACTCGAATCCACTCGGACAGAAGCCGTGCGTCCATAGTCTGAGGCGTTAGATAGAGGAGGCTGATCGGCTTCTGGTAGTCATGAATGGCAAAGAAGTTCTCTTGCGTGCCGAGATCCCTGGCATCCGGAGAACATTTCAACGTGAGCCAGACGGATTGTCGCTGACCGTACCAGGCCATGGCCCAGGGCACGTCGCTCATTGTTAGTTCCGATTCCTTCACCCACCCAGCGAAGGTCTGGATGGCCGGGGGATAATAGGGTGGGTAGGCTATGGGGTTGGTCCGGGGAGGCAGGAAAGCCAGAATCATTGGCAGGCAGACAACGGCACTGAAAACCCCGACGACGAGGAAACGCAACAGGTAGAACGGTAGTTCGATCAGGTCGAGCAACAAGAAAAACAGGCTGACGCCATAGACCAGCACCAGCGGAGCCAGCAGAATGAGCAGATTCTCGGAGTTGATCTCAGGTGAATCGTCCGAGAGTTGGGTGCGTCCCAGCGCCTGCGTCATCACCAGGACCACCAGGCAGCCCAGCAGAAAGTAGCGCAGCCGCCGGATCGTCGGGTTGCGAAAACTGACGAGCAACCCTACCAGGAAGAACGCGGAAGTCCAATTGCCGCCGAGCTTTGGCAACTCCGATTGCACGATCTGGCGCAAGTTCGTCATCAGCTTGACCCAGAAGGGCATCAGGTAAATGCGGCTGTAGTCCGGCTGGAGCGAGCGTTCGAGGCGAAAGTCCGGGAAGAGCATCGTCTCTTCCATCACGGCGAACCCGGCCGTTCCGAACGGGGTGCCGCTGAGGCTGTAATTGCGGGCCACCCATGGGGCCATGGTGCCGACAAACACTACCAGGGCGAGCAGTGCCAGCACCACTCGTTGGCGGCCGCCACACAGGATCAGGTAGAGTAGAGCGGGAAGCATCAACCAGCCGAAGGAATAGCGCGTCAGCGCTCCCACGCCGACCACCAGACCCGATAGGCCGGCCAGCACAAAGGCGCCCGCCGCACCCCACTTGGGCTCACGGATCTCTCGCTCGAACAACGCCAAGCACCCCGCCAGCGCCATGAAGATAAGCACCAGCAGAATCGTGGACAGCCCGGACACGCTGAACCGCCAGAACAACTCCGTGCCCAGCAGAAAGCCGCCCGAGAGCCAGGCCACCCGCGCATCGAACAACTGCCGGGCGACAAGAAAGGTCAGCGCGACGACGCCAAAGAACAGTAGCTGGTTGAACAGGCCGATGAGAAAATCGGGCTGATGCCGCAGGAACGTGCGCGAGCCACCCGCTCGGCCAGGGGGCCCACTCCAGAACGGGCTCGTGGTGTCCACCGCGTAGCGGAAGGGCAGCAGTTTCATCAACCCAGCCAGCACGACGGGATAGACGGGCGCGTTTGCCAGGTCGGGATGCATCCCCTTGATCCGGGTCAGATCGGCAGCGCTGGCGGCGGCCGACGCCCCGTGCTTGTCGGTGAAGTGCTTCTTGATCAGATGCATGCTGAAGGGCCGGATGAAGAGGGTGGTGTAGCCTTTGCCCTCGGCGAGGTTGCGCGCGAGTTGGGCCGCATCCATGGCTTCCGCGCTCGCCATGTTCTTAAACGCACGCCAGTTGTAACCGACGGTGAGCAAAGCGACAGCGAGAAGGCTGAGGCCAATGCGGAAGAAGCGCGCGCCGCCGCCAACTTCGAGTTTGTGAATGATGTCTTGCAGGAATGGCATAGATCAAAAGCCTTCAAGATGGTATTCGTGCAACTTGCGATGAAAGGTGCGACGACTCATGCCAATCTTCCGGGCCGCCAGGGTGCGATTGCCGCCCGTTTCTTTTAGAGCGCGGGCGATCAGTTGTTTCTCGGCTTCCCTGATGGTCACATCGCTGCGCGCGAACGCGCGCGCCGGGCTCCCGCCAGCGGGCGCGCCGGCCACCCCTGCGCGCACCGCCGGCGGCAAATCGCGCGCAGTAATCTTGTCGCCACGGCACAGCACCACGGCATGCTCGATTGCTGTCCGCAGCTCGCGAACGTTGCCCGGCCATTGATATTGCATCAACAGCTCCAGCGCGTCCACGGTGAAGTTGTTTACCGGCTTGTGATTCTCCTCGCTAAACTCCCGCAGAAACCCTTGCGCCAGCAACGGAAGATCCTCGAGCCGCTCGCGCAGCGGCGGCAGCCAGATCTCCACCACGCGCAACCGAAAGAACAAGTCCTCCCGAAAGACTCTCGCCTTTACCAGGTCCGCCAGATTCTTGTTCGTCGCCGCGATCAGCCGCACGTCTGCGCTCAGGGTTTTGTTGGACCCAACACGCTCGAACGTCCGTTCTCCCAGAAAGCGCAACAGCTTCACCTGGATGGACGCGTCAATCTCCCCGATCTCGTCCAGGAACAATGTCCCGCCCTGCGCCTGCTCGAATCGTCCGACCCGCCGCTCATGAGCGCCAGTGAACGCCCCCTTCTCATGCCCGAACAGTTCGCTCTCCAGCAACGTCGGCGTCAGCGCCGCGCAATGCACCGTCACCAGAGTCGCTTGCGCGCGCGGACTGAGCTGGTGGATTACCTTGGCAACCATCTCCTTGCCCGTGCCGCTTTCGCCCTGCAACAGCACGGAAGCCCGGGTCGGCGCCACTTGCTGAACGACCTCCAGGACCTCCTTCATCGCGGGTGACTCGCCGGTGAGATTTTCCAAGCCGAACCTCGCGTTAAGCTGTTGCCTCAGTGACACATTCTCCACTTCGAGGTTCTGCCGCCGCAGTGCCCGCGCGATCCGCAGCTCCAGCTCCTCGATTTGCAGACGCCCTTTCGCGATGTAGTCGTCCGCGCCGCGCTTCATCGCCTCGACGGCCAGCTCCTCGGAGCCGTAAGCCGTCATGAGAATGCATACCGGTGGCCGCGACAGCGATTTGGCCCGCGCGATCAACTTCATGCCATCCTCGCTGGGAAGCCGAAAGTCTGTGAGCAACACATCGAACGGCTGCTGTTCGAGGAGCTCAGCCGCCACCTTGGCGTCTTCGGCCAGATAGACATCGTAACGATGATCCAACGCCGCGCGCAGTCCTTCGCGCGTCGTTTTCTCGTCATCCACAATCAGCAATGTTGGGGTCATATCCCGGTCGCCAATTCAGGCGGCCGACGCCAGCCTGCAGCATAAAGCAGAAGCCGCAGATTAAACAACACGCAACTTGCGTTGCTCGTCCGTGATGGCCCCGCAGTAGGAGCAGTGAAATCCGAGTGCGAGCAGTGACAACAGCCAATGGCGCCGGGTGACGTGAGCAGGGCAGTCGTCGGGTCCGTGTCACGCAGTCGGCAGGCATGAAAAGGGTGGCATCAACCCGCGATGGCCTTCATTTCCCGTTTCCCCGGACTCGGTAAACGAGGAAGACTTCGTCCCCCGCTCGTCGCGCGGAGGTCGCTTCGAGTGGAACCGCTTGGGCCAGAGCCGCCGCCCCTAAACCGTCGGCGATGGTAGGCGCCGCGCGCCCCCCGAAGATCCTCGGGCAAATCGTCACGTGAAGTTCATCCACCAGACCGGCGCGCAGGAGAGCATCGTTCAGTTCGCCGCCACCCTCACAGAGCAGGCGCCTGACACCCCATCGCTGACGTAGCCAGCCCAGCGCTCGGCGAAAGTCAATCTCTCTGGCTCCGCAAATCTTCACGGCGCCAGCCACCGCGCGCAACCGTTCCAGCCGGTGTTGGCCGGCGCGGCGAGTGGTTAGAATGATAATGGGGGAGAATCGGTGCTCGAAGACCGCTGCGCATGGCTTCACCGAGCCGGAGCGGCTCACAATGATGCGCAGATTGGACTCGGCCAGCCCGCGCCGCCGCCGCAGGGCGCGATACTTCGCCGGACCGGGCCCCATGTTAATGGCATTGAGATCCACCGTCCGTGCCCCGGCCATGACCGCGTCAGCCGTGGCCCGCAATTCGAGCAAATGCTCACGGTCGCGTCGGCTGCCGAAAGAGGAGACCCGCCGGTTCGCCGTGGCGATCTTGCCATCCGCCGTCATGGCCATGTTGATGAGGACAAATGGCCGGGAACCTCGCGTGCGCGATTTGAGGTTTCCTCGCTCCAGCCTGGCCTGTTGGCGGTCGGCAGTCGGTCTCATAAGATCAGCATCGCGTCGCCGTAACTGAAAAACCGATAGCCCTCGCGGATCGCTTCGGCATAAGCAGCCAGCACCCGTTGACGCCCCCGCGTGTCCTTTGGCGCGGCGAAAGCGCTCGCTAACATCAGCAGCGTCGAGCACGGAAGGTGAAAGTTGGTCAGGAGCGCGTTGACGATTTTGAACTCGCAGGGCGGATACAGGAAGATGCGCGTCTTGCCGGTCCCGGCGCCCAGGGCTGGTGCCGTGGCGGAAGGGTCCTGACGGAAGGCCTCCTGCGCGAGTGTCTCCAGCACGCGGACCGTGGTGGTCCCCACCGCCATCACACGCCGGCCGGCGCGTTTTGCCCGGTTGATAACGTCAGCGGTCTCCTCACTCACCTCGTAGCGCTCCTCGTGCATCGTATGGCCGGCGATCGTCTCGGCCTTCACCGGCGCGAACGTTCCCAGACCGACGTGCAACGTGAGAAAACAAACCTGCACCCCGCGCGCCCGAGCCTCATTCAGCAATGATTCCGTGAAGTGCAATCCCGCGGTCGGCGCCGCCACCGAACCGGCAGGTTGCGCATAGACCGTCTGGTATCGCCGGCGATCCGCCTCCCGTTGCCTGCCGTCGGCGCGGTTGATGTACGGCGGCAGAGGGACCTCGCCCAGAACGTCGAGCAGGCCGGTGATGTTGGACGGGCAAGTGAACCGCAGGCGGCGGTGGCCCTCATCATTCTTGGCGAGCACCACGGCGCCCACCTGGGTAGCGTTGCCGTGCGGATCACGAAAGAGGAGCTGAGTTCCCGGCCGGGCCCGTTTGCCCGGGCGGAGCATGACCCACCAATCGTTCACCGCGTTCTCTTCCACCAACAACACTTCAAATTGCCCTCCGGTATGAGCGTTGGCGCCCCGAAGCCGGGCGGGGATTACCCGGGAGTTGTTTAGCACCAGGACGTCGCCCCGATGCAGATAATCGAGGAGGTCGCGGAACTGCCGGTGTTGGATTCGGCCATCGTCCCGATACAGGACCAGCAGACGCGACCGGTCGCGCTTGGGCGCTGGGGATTGCGCAATCAGGGCCGGCGGCAGTTGATAATCAAAATCGGAAGTTCGCACGGACGCCACAGCATCCTCCTACCGGCTGAGGCTGACAAGGTTGCAGATTGCCTGGACGTACCGATGTGGCGAGACACTGCCCCATTTCCGAACAACGCCGGGAGGCCTGGAGCCGGGGCCGGAGGGGCCAAACCAAACCCGATGGATCTCAGATCCGAGCTGTCGGTGCCGCGTTCTCCCTGAGGTGGGTGATTTTCACAGGGTGCGGACCATCCGGAAGGTCCTTTGCATCAACCAAAATGCTCCGCTTGCACCGCGGCAGCGTGGTGTGTGTCAGGTGCGATCGAAGCTGCATAATGAATAAGCCGGGGTATTTCGCTTGCGGGCGCCGGTTGCTGATTTCAGCGAACCCTCGAATCTCCTGCACCAACTTCATCATTAGCACTCTTGCAGCCATAAGCCTGTTCTCCCAGCTTCGCCGCAAGTCACGTGCCACAGGCATGGCCTTACACTCCCGGAGACCTCCTTGGGGAGATAGGGGGAAAACCCTAACCCATGCGCTACAGCCGAACAAATCGCGCTTGGCAGCCTCGGCCGGTTCTGCTTACCTCACCCCGCCGAATGTCACTACTGCGCGCCATTCTCGTGCTCGGTTTATGCGCCCTTGCCTTGCCCGGGGCGGTCTCCGCGCAGCAGCGTCCGGAGTTGGAGCTGGAAGCGCTGACCGATCAATCCTGGGTCGAGTACGACTACCAAACCGGCCTCGGGATGGGCACCAACGGCGTCATGATCCGGTACGCCGACACCATCCTGACCGCCGACCGCGTCACGGTTAACCGGGCGACGGAAGAAGCGGCCGCCGAGGGGAAGGTGCGCATCCGGCACGGAGGTCAAATCTGGGTCGGCGAGCTGATTCGCTACAACTTCCGGACGCGCCAGATGGAGGCGGAGCTGTTCCGCACGGGCAAAGCGCCCGTGTTTGCCGCGGGCCATGGGCTGCACGGGGAAGAAACGGTCAACGCCCGCACCCAGATCACCAACCGCCTCTACGCCGCCACCAACTCCTTCGTTACCACCGATGATGTGTCGCAACCCGCCGTCAAAGTCCGCGCGCGCTACATCAAGATTATTCCCGGCGATAAGATCGTCGCGCACCACGCGGTGCTCTACGTCGAGGGCGTGCCAGTGTTTTACTTCCCGTATTACGCCCGCAAGCTCGGCCCGCGAGCGAACCACTTCAGTTTTGTCCCCGGCTACCGCAGTAGCTTCGGCCCGTTCCTGCTGAGCAGCTACAACTTCTTCCTCGGGGACATGCTCGACGGCAACGTCCATGTGGATTACCGCCAGCGGCAGGGCTTCGGCGAGGGACCGAATCTCAACTACCATTTGGGCCGCTGGGGCGACGGCTCGCTCAAGTACTACTACCTGTATGACTGGGACCCGACCGCCGCCGACGGCAACTCGACCATACCCCACAATCGGCAGCGGGTGGACTTTTCGTACCTGGCCAACCCGGCCACCAACTTCACCGTCCGGTCGCGGGTGCGCTGGCAGACCGACACCAACATGGTGCGGGAGTTCTTCGAGTGGGAGTATTTTGACAACCCCCAGCCCAACACCTACGTGGAACTCAACAAGTTCTGGCAGAACTTTTCCGTGAGCGCCTATGCCGAGCCGCGGCTCAACGACTTTCTGGACACCATCGAGCGGCTGCCCGACGTTCGGATCGTTGGCCAACGGCAGCAGTTGTGGGGCACGCCGGTGTATTACGAAAGCGAAAGCTCGGCCGGTTACTACAATCATCGCTTCGCGGACACCAACTCGCTCCTGCCGGGGATGGACTACGACGCCGGGCGGGTGGACAGCTACCAGCAACTGCTGCTGCCGCACACCTTCTTCGGCTGGCTCAACCTGACGCCCCGCGTGGGCGGCCGCTACACGTACTACAGCACCGCTTCGGGGCCCGGAGCCACGACCGGCCAGGTCAATCGTTGGGTGTTCGACACCGGCGTGGAAGCCTCCGTCAAAGCCTCGCGGCTCTGGCCGGGCGTTGAAAACAAACTCTTCGAGCTTAGCGGGCTGCGCCACATCATCACACCGTCAGTCAACTACGCCTACGTACCCACCCCCAAGGCCCTCGGCACCAACACGATCCCGCAGTTCGATTCGCAGTTGCCCAGTCTGCGCCTCCTCCCGATCACTTTCCCCGAGTACAACTCGATTGATTCCATCCAAGGCGAAAACGTCTTCCGGTTCGGCGTGAACAACCGACTGCAGACCAAGCGCGACGGCCAGATCGTTGACTTTCTGAACTGGGACCTCTACACGGACTGGAATCTCCGGCCCAACGCCGATCAGACCACCTTCGCGGACATCTACTCCGACTTGATCGTGCGGCCGCGCTCGTGGCTGACCCTGGAATCGCTGACGCGCTTTGACCTGGACAGCAGCCGCTGGCGCATGTCGTTGACCACCGTCTCGCTCCAGCCCGTTAACAACCTTAGTTGGACCATCGGCCAGTTCTACGTCCGGCCGGATCTGAGCGGTTCGCCCACCGCGCTGGGCCAGGGCAACAACCTGTTCCTGAGCGCCCTCTACTACCGTCTCAACGAAAACTGGGGCCTGCGCGCCGCCCACCGCTTCTCCGCGGTCACCGGCTTGATGCAGTCGCAGGACTACTCCATCTACCGTGACATGCGCAGTTGGACGGCAGCCCTGACGTTTCGCGTGCTCAACAACCTGGACGGGCAGCAGGACTTTGGCGTGGCCTTCACTTTCTCCCTCAAAGCTGCGCCGCGCGTCGGCGTGGGCGGCGACGCCGGCCGGCCAACCTGGCTCTGGGGCGGCTAGGGGCCGGGACGGCGCCCGCCGGCGGTCCGGCCTCAGGCAGGAGTGTCCAAAGCCGGAAGCAACACCTGGAACGTGGTGCCTCGGTTCACCTCGCTCCGGACGCTGATCTGGCCGTGATGCTCCTCGATAATGTGACGGGTGATGGCCAGGCCCAGACCGGTGCCCGTCGGCTTGGTCGTGAAGAACGGCTGGAACAGACGGGCCAGGTGTTCCGGCGCAATGCCGGCTCCGGTGTCCCGGATCGTAACGCCGACCTGCGCCTGCGCGCCCGGGTCCGTCCGCCGGGCCTGGCCGGGTCCCGGGCGAACCGCCTCCGTAGCCACGGTCAGCGTCCCGTTGGGCTCCATCGCTTCCATCGCGTTGAGAAACAGGTTAACAAACGCCTGCTGCAATTGCCGGTCGTCGCCCCTCACCCAATCCGGCGTCGCCCGAAATGACTGCTCCAAGGCAATAGACTTGCCCGTCAGTTGGGGCTGCACCAACTGCAGCGAGTGCTCCACAACCTCGTGCAGACTGACCTCGACGAAGTTTGGCGGCGTCGGCCCGACGAACCGGAGCGTCCGGGTCACGATGGCGTCAATCCGGCCCATCTCGCGCCGGACCACGTCCACCAGCTCGGCGTCCTCATGCTTTTCGAGCAGCAGATCAACGAACGTCTTGCCCGCCACCAGGGCATTCTTGATCTCGTGCGCCGTGCTCGCCGACAGTGCCCCGACGTCCGCCAGGCGATCATAATGCCAGAGGTTCTGCTCGATCCGTTTCGTTGCGGTCACGTCATTCACCACCACCACCAACCCCGGCCGCTCGGCCCCCGCCTGCAATGGGACGGCGCCAACACGAAGGGTAATCACTCCCCGCTTTTCGTCCGCCAAATCAATCTGCCGCCCGGCAACGCGTGCGCCGCTGGACAAGCCCTCGCGAATGAACCCCTGCAGCGGCGCGGGCAGAGCTTCGATCGGCACTCCGTCGTTCGACGGTACCCCCAAACCGAGCATCTGCCTGGCCTCCTCACTCAGAGCGGTGACCATCCCCCGCGCGTCAACGACGATCACTCCGAAGACAATAAGGTCCAGCAACGCGTTGGCGATGCCCCACCCTTCGCGGTTCGCATTAGTCCTGGCGAATTTTTTCGTTGGCATAATGACGGAGCGTTCCAGCACTTCAACATCCGACCTCGCCGAAAAACGCCTAAGGATACCCCTTGTCGTCCTGGCCGCAACAGAAAATGCCCGGCCGACCTGCCGTCCCAGGGGGGCTTCAAGCTCCTGATTTGGCTCGGACACAGTGGTGGCTTAGCCGCGCTCCGCGCGGATTGGAAGAATGAACCCAAGGCGGCGCGGTGCGTTGGGTGCGCACGCTTTGGCGTGACTGTGGCGTAGAACCGCCTCCTCTACGGCTCTTCAGGCTGTGCACAAGCGATGCACACCGGATGCACACCGGATGCACACGCTGGCATCAGTTGTGCACCGCTTGTGCATCCGGTGTGCATCGCTTGTGCACAGCGTTCGGACCGCCTTGGCCAGGCTCTGGGCGATGGAGATGCCCGGGGCGTGCGTTTGGCACACCTACCTGCCCGGTCCGTCTGCCGCCATCGGCTGAGGTGGATGAAACGAACTGGCGGAGCGAGGTGAGTTGAGCGGGGTGTGAACCAACCGGGCTGGCCTCGGCTACTTCGCGTCGGCTGCGGCTTGCATCTCCTCCAGCATCTGACGGATGGAGAGGTCCGTCCAGCCGTGGCCTTTGCCGGGCCCATAGACAATCTTGCCGGCGAAGGGGGGATCGGCCTTGGCAAGGGACTGGTCGAGGAGGCGGACGGCGTTATTGAGAAAATAGGCATCCGCCTCGCCGGCGGCGATGTGCAGCTTGCCGCGCAGCTTGGGGCCGAGGGTCTTCCAGTTGGCCTCCAGCACAAGGCGCAGGTCGAACTTCTTCCACTGCCCGGCGACGGCGTGGTTGATTTTGCCGGTTTGCGGGTCCCACAGCGGCACGGGCCGGCCATCGCCGCCGCGCGGGCCGAAGGCAGCGTTCCAGGCCCCCCATTGCTGGCCGGAGAGGGTATAGCGATTGCCGCGGCCGAGGAGGTTCTCGAGGCCGACCTCGCGGCGCATGGTGAGTTTCACGTCCCCCTCCGGGTCGCGGGCACTGGGGCGTTCATTGCCGTATGGGTTCACATAGGCGTTGTCGTCCTCGTAGATGTTGACCAGCTCGAGCGCGCGAAAGTCCACCGGGTCCGGGCAGAAAGACCAGGCGCCGTTGAAGGAGCCGGGATAAAACACTTGCAGCGCCAGGGAGACCCAGCCGCCGGTGGAAACGCCGGAAAGAAAACGCGCGCGCGGCTGGCCGATCGCGCGGAAAGCCGCTTCGACATGGGGGATTAGTTCCTCGAGGAGCGCGTCGCCGTAGGGGCCGTTGTTGGCGGAGTTGACGTAGTAAGGATCGCCGTTGGGACCGGCGCCGTCGAGTTGCAGCAGAATCAGGCGCGGGGTGTCCTCGCCCAGCCAGGCATCCCGAAACTCCCCCGGCTTAGCCATTTGGCTGAGGACGCCCGTGCAGCGCGCGTTCAAGCCGCCGATGCGCACCCAGAGCGGGTAGCGCCGAGACGCTTCGCGCTCGTAATCGCGGGGCAGGACGACCGCCGCGCGCAAGCAGATCGGGCGGCCGTGGAACCTGCTCAAGCGATCGGACTGGATCTTGACGAACTTGACCAGCTCGGTGTCGGGGGGCGGTTGGTCGGGCGCGACCTGCCGCGTCAACTCTAGCTTGTAGCTGCCTCCGCGCACCGGCTCGAGGCGGAGTCGCTGCGGCGTGGAATAGAGGTTGCCGGGGGCATTGGGCGAGCGCAGGTCGGTGTCGCAATCGAACACGGCTTGCGCGAAGTAGTCCCCCGCCGGCAGCGCGGACAGATTGGTGAGCGGGAAGGCATACGCGCTGGGGCCGAGCACCGCGGGTCCGCCGGGGCCAAAACCGGTGAGGTCCAGCGCCAGGGACTGCGGCGCGTCGGGGCCGGCGCGGTCCAACGTGAGCCGCGGCTCGGGATGGTTGGTAACCGCCAGGATCACCAGGAGCCGGCCGTCTTTTGCCGGGACGTTCAGGCCCCTGGCCATCGCGACCTCGAACTGGAGCGGTCCCGCTTTTGGCGAACGCGCCGCCATGGCCGCCAGCGGCAGGAGGCAACCCAGGACGCAAAGCCTCGCGCTGATCTTCCTCATGCGGTCGAGCCGGCGCTTGATTCGCACAACTACCGCCAAGCTGACCGATGACGAGGAGCGCGCCAGAGGCGTCTGAAGCGGAACTGCGACCTGACTGCGCTCCCCGTCATTCGATCAAGCGACTTGTTCTGCCTTCGTAATCTCATGGCCCATGCTTTGGAATAGAAAATGCCTGAGCCGTCAGAAGAAGACAGGCGTAACCAGCCAACCCAGCGGGACGATGATCTTCCAGACGAGAGAATTGTCCGGCAGGACAAGCAGCAGGACGACGGCGGGTAGGCAATAAAAAGGCAGAACCACACTGAAGGCGACCGGTATGCTGAGACAGATACAGTGGTCTACAAACGCATGCCGCTTGTCGGGCGGACAACTACGGAAACACCACAAGAATCCGACCACCGAAAGGACCGTGCCAAGCACAACATTCATTGCATTCAGGCCTTCGGGCATGCTGTCATGCGGTGCCGTCCCAAAAACAAGCGGCCCGATAACCCAAGCCATGAAGCAGGTGAGGCGCTCTCGATCCGGCACTACGCCCCTGTTCAGGGCCTGGGCCATTAAGCTAGGACGTCGCCAATGCATAACACCAGAACTGAACGACGCGGTCGGCCGAAGGAGTGCGCATTCGCAACGGAGGCAGCCCGCCCGCATTCGCGCCAATGATTCTGTCGGCCCACGCGTGGCTCATACTCAATCTGCACAGAACTCTACGCTAACGACTCTGCCGCTGGAAAGGGAAACGATTCCAAAATCGGAATTGAACGCTCCGTCATTGGAGTGACGAAAGACCAGTGAATCACGGATCACCATCTCGCCGGACGGTGAGGTGGTGGTGGAATACTGCGACCCGCTGCCAACAACGGTCAATGTGCTGGAGGAGTTGGTGGACCTGTCAAACGGGGAAGCAGGCCATCCAGTGCCCTCCAGGTAACGACCCATGATGCGCCGAACCTCAGCCTCCGTCATGCCGACGTGGACACGGGCAAGGTCACGAAGGAATGACTTCCGTGTAGTCCACTCCACGGAATACAGCACCGAGATGACCGCGAGGAGCGCCGCGAGCGCACCGAGCCGAGCAAGCTGACCGCGAACCGGCACGCGTCGAATGAGCCCAACGGCAAACGCGACGCCGACGGAAAGATAAAGCCACCAAGCAACTGGGTAAGCCAAGCCGACCTCACCCCATGCAAAAAGCGCGACTGCGATTGCTGCAATCGTAATAAGAGCGATACGCATGGCGGAGCGGGCTAACGATCCCCGCACAAGCGTTGGACGGTCAGGGCCGTGGTCGCGAGCAATACTATCACGCAGATCAGGTAGGGGAGCGGCGGCGAATAGACCAGCAAGGTCGTGGCGAACACGGGCCCGAGGATGCGCGCCAGGCTGCCGGCGCCCTGGGCGACGCCAATGGTCGCGCCCTGTTCGGCGGAGGGCGTCAGATTCGAAAGCATGCCAAACAGCGGCGGGCGAGTGAGGCTGGTCCCGATGGACAGCAGGCCCAGCGCCAGAAGCAGCCACACCCAGGGCAGTCCGCCCGGCTGCAGCAGCACTTTCCAGGAAAGCGGGGATGAGCCCTTGAGGAATGGGAGCCAGGCAAAGCTTGCAGCGGTGAGCACGAGGCTCAGCGCGATGAGCTTCGGCTCGCCCATCTTCTTAACCAGCCGACCGATGGCACTCCCCTGCACCACCGCGCCAATGAGCCCGCAATAGACAAACAGATACGCCACGGTGCTCGCGCTGGTCGGATCGTTCTTGTAGTCGAGGCCGAAGTTGGCGCCGACCACCAGGGGCAGCGTGCTTTCAAAACAACTGAAGCAGAAGGTGGCGAGGAAGAACACGATCACGAGCAGGCCGACCTTGGGCTGCCGCAGCGTGTGCGCCCACTGGTCGAGATGCGGACGCGGGGCGGCTTGAGCGGAACCGGGCCGGTGACTCTCGGCCAGAATGCACAGGGCCAATACAAAGTTCGCCGCGCACAATCCCGCGGCGACCCAACCCGGCCCGGTGTCTCCCAGGTGCCGCAGGCTCATGCCCCCGATGAACGGCCCGAGGATAAAACCCAGCCCAAACGCCATGCCGATCAAGCCCATCTTTTTCGAGCGCTCCGCCGGCGGAGTAATGTCCGCGATGTAGGCCTGGGCCACGGTGATGTTGCCCCCGCAAATCCCCGCGAACACGCGCGACACCACCAGCAGCCACAACGCGGCCGTGTGATTCTCCAGCGCGGTGCCGCGCGCGAACAACACGTAAGATACCGCGGCCCCGGCCGTGCTGATCAGGAGGATGGGACGGCGGCCGTAGCGGTCCGATAATCTCCCCCAGATGGGCGAGAAGACGAACTGCATGGCGGAATAGGAGGCGAAGATCAGACCGATCACGAACCCATGCGCGCCGAAGTGCTCACTGTAGGACGGGATCAGGGGCACGATGATCCCAAACCCGATGAGGTCAATGAATACGGTGAGGAAAATGACCAGAATGGAGGGCTGGCTCATGGTCGGGCGCGGCGCTACTCGGTCACCGGTTCGAGGCGTACCACGTGGTCGGGCTTGTTCAGCACGACGTAGAGAAACCCGTCCGGGCCGCTGTCCACGTCGCGCACACGGCCGATCCCCTTGAAAATGAGCTCCTGCTCGACGACGCGATGTCCCTGGATCACCACCCGTCGCAGCTCCTCCGACGCCAGGCCGGTCACGAACAGGTGATGGCGCCAGCGCGGGAACCGGTCGCCCTCGTAGAAGTCAATCCCGCAGACCGCGATGGAGGGGGTCCAGTGGACAACCGGCTGTTCCAGTCCCGGCTTCGCCGTCAACGCGGTGATGGGCGTGCCGTTATAGTTCATGCCGTAGGTGATGATCGGCCAACCGTAGTTCAGCCCCTTGCGGATCAGATTCAACTCGTCGCCGCCGCGCGGGCCGTGCTCCGTCTCCCACAGTTCTCCGGTCACGGGGTGTCGGTCTAATCCCTGCGGGTTGCGGTGGCCGTAAGTCCAGATCGAGGGCAGGGCGTCGGGGTTCCCAACAAACGGGTTGTCGGCCGGGATGCGTCCGTCGTCCAGGATGCGATGCACCTTGCCGTTGGGCCGCGAAAGGTCCTGCGCGTCGTACATGTGGCCCCGCTCGCCAATCGCAAAGAACAAATGCCCCGTCCCGTCGAACACCAGCCGGCAGCCGAAGTGCACGCCCCCCGGCCGATAGGTGGCTTGCGGGGCCCGCCAGATCGTCTGTCCGTCCGTCCAGCGGCCTTGCTCGAGGCGGCCACGCGCAATCACGGTCATGCCCTCGTTGCGGGTTTCCGCGTTGGTCCCGGCCTCCGCGTAAGCCAGGTAGATCCAGCCATTCGTCCGGTAACCGGGATGCGGCGCCACCTCCATCAGCCCACCCTGGCCGGCGTAACGCACCTCCGGTGTGCCCGTTACCGGCCGCGGATGCAGCGTTCCCCGCTCGGCCACCCGCAACGAGCCTGTCAACTCGGTGATCAACATTCGCCCGTCCGGCAACCAGGCGACCGACCAGGGCGTGGAAAGGCCCTCCACCACCTTCCGGAGCTGGAACTTGTGTTCGCGGCTGTTGACGACCTGGTCTGCCACCGGCCGCACATAAGCGGTCTGCTTGCCTTTGGCTTGCGCCGCCTGCTCGCGAATGAACACCACCAGCGCCCGAATGTCCGGATCGCTCAACTCCCCTTTCATTGGCGGCATACCATTGGGCTCGTCGCCGTCACGTATGATACGAAAGAGGGTCTCGTCGTCGCCGTTGCCATGCTTCCAGCGATCGTCCAGCAGGCTGTCGGTTTGGCCGCCCCGCAAGTCCGCCCCGTGGCACCCGGCACAGTTCTTCTGAAAAATGGTCTCGACGTTCGGCGCTGCCGCGCCGACGGACAGACTCCCGAGCACCAGCCACGCTATCGAGACGCCCGCCACGCCTCCGCGTCGGCCCAGCCGCGCCAGCACCGGCCAATCATCCGTTGAGACACTCATCATGCGATGCCGCATACAGTTAACCTCCCGAGCGATTTGTCAACTCCCGGAACGAACACCACCCGGCGGATTCACCTTCTCGTTGTTGCCGCAGGAGCGGGCGTGCGCGCCGGACGCCCGCCAAACGCCTCCTCGACCGCGCGCAGGATGGCGGTCTCCGTCATGGGCGGCACCCAGCAGTAATCGTCTTCGTAACCGTCTCGCCAGCATTGGTCCGTGGGGACGTAGCCGGGCGCGCCGTCGCCGAAGCCGGCCACTATCACGAAGGACTCCGGCCGCAGCTTCTGCGCGGCGAGCTGGTACCCGACGAAACATTCCGCCGGCAGGATGGTGAAGAGCGCGCCGCCCCGGCCCAGATCGAGGCAGGGCACGTCAATGCCCTGTCCCCGGTCCACGCGCCGCCGCCAGCTCAAGCCGAGCGCGGCCGAGATGCGCTGCCAGCGGGTTGCGTTGGTGTTGGCCAGCGTGGACCGCATCGCCTCCAGGGTGAACGCGCCGGTGCTGCGGGCAGGCAGACGCAAGTCCGCTGTGCGAAACTCGACCTGCGCGAGCGGCTGCCGGCGCGTCGTTTGCCACGCTTCCACCATCGCGCGGTAAAGACGGTCCGCCAGCACGGGCCGATTCTCGGGCGCGCCCTTGTTGTACTTGCCCGCCGTCGTATCGCCCGCGCAGCCGGTGAAGTATATCTGGAATACGGCGGGATTGTCCGCCTGTCGGCGCGAGCGGGCCAGGCCGGGGAAGTCAGCCGACACCTGGCCCTTGCCGTAATGGCTCATCGGATGCACCGCGTAGCAGCTCCAGGTCAGCACGGGGGTATCACCATCCCACAGGCTGATGCTCTTGAGCCACGGGTCCACTTCCCCTTCGGGCGCGTTGAAGATGTTTCCGCTGGCGCTGCCGCGTTCCCAGGTGATCTTGCCGCCCGGCCGCACCACGCGCCGGTTCGACGCGAGCTGGTCCACCTTCGCCTGACCGATTCCGTAGTGGGTGACGCGGCGCGAGGATTTCAGGGCGGCCTTCAACGCCGCCGCTGCGCGCCGCACCGCCTTCTCATGGAACTCAGGATCGCAATTCCAGCCTTTGAGGCCGTGCTGATCCAGGAGCCGCTGGGCGGTCAGGTCGCAGATTGGCGCGTCGTGCTGATGCACCGTGGCGAGCATGACGTGTTTGGGGACGGTGCCCGCCGCCTCGGCCAGTGCCTCGCGCCAGCGGTCGTAGGAATCATTGTTGCACTGGCACCAATCGAGCGCCACCACCACGACCGGCTTGCCCGCGCCGAGCAGCACAAAGCCCTTCGCGAAAAGCGGGTCCGCGATCTCCTTCGCGTCCGCCACACCGCCCCCCATGCAGGCATGGCCAATGGGAATGGTAATATCCGCCTCGAACGTCGCCACCTGGAACTCTCCCTGTGCGGCGAATGCCGCCAGGCAACAGCAGCCGGACACCAACTGGCTAAGCCAGTTCGGGCGTTTGAGACCTGCGCAGCGCATACCAGGCATCCTTACACTCTCCCGCCATTGCGGCAAGCTTCGCGGCGGACTTGGACGGCCACCGGAACTCGGGCGGGGGAAAAGCACCGGCATACCCTCGTAACCATTGGTCGCCGCAAACACTTGCCAAGGTTCGTGCGGGTCTGGTTCAATTGGAGCCAGCATCGCACGATGATTGGACCCAGCAAACACGCCGGTTGGAATTTCTGCGCGGTCGGGACGCGAGAGGCTCCACAGTTCGAGCAAGGATCTATGCGTATCCGCAATGGTGTGACCGCGCTCGGTGAACCGATTAAGGCTTAGGTGTTTCGGCAGGTTTGGCTCCCACTGCGCAGGCTCAAAAATGACAAAGGTGCATCTCAAAAGCATGCTCACTGGCGCAGTGGCGCTGAGGCTCGTTTTGGCCCTTGGCGCGAGCGAACCTCGGGACATTTCGTTCGTCGCGGCTCACGACCAGAGCGAGCAACGGTATGTGCTGGTGCTGCCGGAGGCGTATGATTCCGCTCGACCGCATGACGTGCTGCTCTGCCTCCACGGTCATGGGTCTGACCGCTGGCAGTTCGTGCGTGCAGATCGCGGGGAAACGCGCGCGGCCCGTGACATTGTCGCGCGTTACAGCATGATTCTCGTCTCACCCGATTACCGGGCCAAGACGTCATGGATGGGACCTGCCGCGGAGGCGGACGTGGTTCAAATCATCGGCGAGCTGAAAAAGCAGTACGCCGTAAGCAGAGTTGTTATCTCGGGCGGTTCCATGGGGGCCGCCAGTGCCCTGACCTTCACTGCTCTGCATCCCAACCTGGTCAATGGGGTGGTGGCGCTCAATGGCCATGCGAACCATCTTGAATATACGAATTTCCAGGAGGCGATTCAGTTCGCCTTCGGCGGCACGAAAGAGACGATTCCGGAGGAATACAGAAAGCGCAGCGCGGAGTTCTTTCCGGAGAGGTTCACGATGCCGATTGCCTTCACGGCTGGAGGAAAGGACACCACGGTGCCGCCGGATAGCGTCATGCGGTTGGGCCGCGCGATTCAGAAGCACAACCCGGCTGTCCACCTGGACTTTCAGGCGGCTCGTGGGCATGAAACGGATTACGAAGCGGCATTCTCGGCCTATGACTACGTGATGAGGGCGATGGCCTCGAAGCCCGTCCACGTTTCCATTGCGATCAACGGCCGGACCATCCCGCCCTCGCCGGGTTCAGCCGCGGGCGTTTGGTTTTACGCGGACGGAGCGAAAGGAGCCCAGGCGCTCCTCACCGGCCACGCCGCTGTGCCGGGTTCCTGGCGGATGACTGCGGTTCTGAACGCGGGCGATGAGGTGCGGTTGTCCACTGTCCCGAATGGAACCGAGCGAGTTAGCTTCCGAGCCGAGCCTTTATCTGCTGCGGGTTTGCGTTGCCGGGCGGAGACCAACGCGCTGGTCATCAACGCCGTCTCCGGCCCGGGGGCGGTGCGCCTCACACAGTTCGCGTTCCAGGACGCCCCCGCGAGCTTCGCACCCGAACGCCGTCCTTTCTCGCGTGGACCGGTAACAGCTTCCCCGGACCCGCACCCGGCCATCGCTGAGGCCCTGGTGGAGTGGGACTGGCGGATGCAGGACGGGATTCAGACGCCTCGTGAGCCGAGAAGTTACCGGCAGGCAATTGAGAAGTTGGTGCGTCAGACCGACGCCCTCGTCGCGGAGCGGTCGGCGACCAAGACCGTTAGCCCGGCTATGGAGTCCGCGTGGAAAGCCCTATGCTCGGCTGGATTGCCGCCGGTTGAAGATGCTGCTGCCGGGGAGACTCGGTGGCTCGAGTTTCATCGCCTGCGCCGACAACTCATTCTGGCCAACCCGGTTTTCAAGCTGCCATCACTGCTCTTTGTGAAACATGTCCCGTCTGTCATGAGTCACCAGCTTACCCAGGTTTATGGATACTGTGCCCGTCCGGGCGGGGGCTTGTATGTTCTGACGGAACCCGGGTTCAGCATGCGCACGCGTGACCTCACACCTGCCGAGCTCCCGCCGGGCAATTTCATGACCCCGGAGCTTTCCTCCGATGCGTGCAGAGTCCTCTTTGCCTACTGTCCCGTGAAGGAGGCGCCCGCTTCCTGGGATTTCAATGACCAGACCAGGCACTTGCGGTATCACATCCAGGAACTTTCACTCGACTCCGGAAAGGTCCGCGCATTGACCGAGGGCGATACTGACAATTTCTCGCCGGTGGTTTTGCCTTCCGGTGAAGTGCTTTTTCTTTCGACCCGGCGCGGAGGCTACCACCGGTGCGGACGGGGTCCGTGTTTTGTTTACACTCTCGCGCGAATGGAAGCAGACGGCCGGAACGCGCGGAGCATTTCTTTTCACGAAACGCATGAGTGGGACCCTTCCTTGTTGAACGACGGCCGGGTCGTTTACACTCGCTGGGATTATGTGGACCGAAACGCGGTGCACTACCAGCAGCTCTGGTCCGCGCTCCCCGACGGCAGCAACGCCCGAGTCTACTATGGAAACAACACCTGGAACCCCACCGGGATCTGGGAGGCGCGCGCCGTCCCGGTGAGCTCGCGGGTCATGGCGACGGCGGCGCCGCACCATGGCATGAGCGCCGGTTCCGTCATCCTCTTGGACACGACGCGGGGTATTGACGGCAAGGAGCCGCTGACTCGCCTGACCCCGGACGTGCGATTTCCCGAATCCGAATTCCCGCTGGCTGTCGGGCCCAGTCCAACGGCCTATGACTTTGACACATCCGTCAAGGGGCACTGGGCGACCACGCTGGTGGAACCCTGGAGGGAGCAGGCCGCCCCGGAAGAGGAAAAGCGCTGGCTGGGGCATTGTTACAAATCACCCTGGCCGCTCTCCGAGAAGTTCTTCATCGTGTCTTACAGCTTTGACCAACTGGTGGGCGAACCGGGGCCGAATCTGCCGAACATGTTCGGCCTCTATTTTGCCGATGCATTTGGGAATAAGGAGCTGGTTTATCGTGATCCTGCGATCTCCAGTCTTTGGGCCCGGCCGCTTGCCAGGCGCACTCCGCCACTCGAGGCGCCGGCTCTCAATCCTCAACCCTCGGCTGCCAGCCATCTGGCGGGTGAGAGGGGCCTGTTCTTCATGAGCGATGTCAAAGAGAGCTGGCCTCGCCTGCCCGGCGACATGCCCGTCACCCATCTGCGAATCATCCAGGTGTTGCTCAAGACCACGCCCAATGCCGACTCGCCAAGAGTCGGTGCCGCGTTTGCCGCGCCGGGCAAGCAGGTGCTGGGGACGGTGCCGGTGGAGGCTGACGGCTCGGCGTTGTTCGAGGTGCCAGCCGGGACACCGATGCTGTTCCAGGCGCTCAATGCCCAGGGACGCGCGGTGCAGACAATGCGCAGCCTCGTATATCTGCAGCCCGGTGAGCATCGGAGCTGTATCGGGTGCCACGAACAGCGAACGAAGACGGCTTCCGTTGGCGCGTCTGCGCAAGCCCTTGGGCGTGCGCCCTCAAGGATCAAACCCGGACCGGACGGATCGCGCCCCTTCAGCTATCCGCGCCTGGTTCAGCCGGTCCTCGATCGCCACTGCGTCCGGTGCCATGATGGCAAGAAGCCCGGGCGACCGGTGTTGACCGGCGAACCGGAAGGCCATTTCACGAAGTCCTATAATGCCCTGGTAAGCCGCGTTTCATTCACGGCCTGGAACCGTCCCGAACAGAACTTCGAGCCGATGACCGAGCCGTTGCGCTTCGGCGCAATCGCCAGTCCGCTGACGAGAATCCTGGACCAGGGTCACGGGGAAGTCACGCTAACCCCGGAGGACCAGGAGCGGCTGAATACGTGGATGGATGCGAACGCGTTGTTTTACGGAACGTTCGATGTGAACGAGCAAAAGAAGCAATTACTCGGGCAGGCGATTGAGGGTCCGAAAGAGTAACGCTCGTCTCGTCTCCCATGGTAGCAGCCGCGACCTTGACGGAGCCCCAGAGAAGGACAAGACTCACCGCATGAAAATCCTGGCAGGTCGAGGCAAAGGTCTTGAAGCGGGCGCCGGCGTGAGTGGCAGATGAGACGCAAGGTTACCATCGCCACGCTCAGGCAATTTATGCAGGAGCTGGCCGCGGCTGCGCGCAGTCCGGGCAACGTGTATTTCACCGGTGGCGCCACAGCGTTGCTGCTGGGTTTCCGCGACCAGACTATTGATATTGATTTGAAGCTGGACCCTGAGCCCGCGGGCGCCTTCGAGGCGATTGCCGTGCTGAAAGACCGCCTCGATCTCAATGTGGAATTGGCGTCGCCGGAGGATTTTATCCCGCGCGCGGATGGCTGGCGGGAGCGCAGTCGGCCGATCGCATCCATTGGGCAACTGCACTTCTTTCATTACGACTTCTCGCTGCAGGCGCTTTCCAAGTTGGAGCGAGGCCACGCGCAGGACCTGGAGGACGTGATGAGTCTGGTGCGTGCCGGCTGCGTGACGGGGGCGGAGTTGCAGGCGCGTTTCGCGCAGATCGAACCCGGGCTTTTGCGCTACCCCGCGATTGACCCGCACCAATTCAGGAAGAAGCTCGAGGAGTTCTTGGGCAGGCTGCAAGGGCCGGTATGAGCTTGGTGGACGATGAGCAAACGCTTCCGGGCCAGGACCTGGTTGAGCAAGGTCTTGCTGATCTGTCGCAGGATCGGGTGTCGGAAGCCTCCCTGCTTGTTCTGATTGCTGCCCCGCGCCTCCGGCGCCTGGGCATTCCGGTGCCGGATCCGCCGCTCTCGCGATGCTGCGAGCACGACCTGTACGCCCGGTTGGACGAGCGCCTCGGTGCGGCGGCGCACTCGTACTATAATAGCCTCATCCGGCGCATCGTCAGCTTCGCCCGCGCACTGGAGCGGGAGCAGAGCCGTCGTCCCCGGGGCGAGCGGAAATCCTGTTGACGAGGTGGCCGATCCTGCTACCATGCGAGCACAAAGCGCATCACACAGCCAAACATACTGCTTTATGAAGACGGGAATCCATACAAGGTTCTTCGTTTGTGCCTGGTTGACCGGAAGCCTTCTTGCCGGACTGGCTGACCGCAGCCTCGCCCAATCCACCGACACATCCAATTCAATCCCAGTCGTGACCCTCCGAGCGACGGATCCGGAAGCCTCTGAGCCTGGAACCAATGCCGGGAGGTTTCAGATCAATCGGTTGGGTCCGACGAATCTGGCGCTGTCCGTGTTCCTGCGTCTCCGCGGCTCAGCCTCCAACGGTGTGGATTACGTTGCCATCCCTGGCTGGGTTTCGGTCCCCGCCGGCGTTCGCGAGGTGCCGATCCGCGTCCAGCCGATTGATGACAATTTGGCTGAGGGAGTGGAAATCGTCGAAGCATCACTGATGTATCCGCCCACGATGCCGCCCATCAACTATCTGATTGGCAGCCCCAGCAACGCGGTTGTTTTCCTCCACGACAACGATCCTGCGCCGACCAACCGGCCGCCCTGGGCGACCATCGTCACGCCGGCGAACGGGGCGGTGTTTTTCGCCCCGGCGGATATTCTGCTCGCGGCGGAGGCTGGCGATCCGGACGCGGAAGATTACGTGGCAACAGTCGAGTTTCTTTCCTTCAACACCAGCCTCGGGGTCACAACCAACAACCCGATGAGCGCTTCTCCTGTCAATCCCTTCCAGTTGGTGTGGAGCAACGCCCCGCCGGGCAGCCACTGGTTTACCGCCCAGGCCACGGACAGCCACGGCGCCAGGAGCGTTTCAGCACCGGTGCTGATCAAGGTCGAAGGGCCTCCTCCTCCTCCGCCGCCGATCGTTACCGTTCAAGCGACCGATCCGCGCGCCGCCGAACCCGGGGTGCTGACGGTCGTGGATTCCGGCGAATTCACGGTCACTCGCAGCTACGGGACGAATGTGCCATTGACGGTCTTCTACAGGATTTCCGGCACCGCCAGCAACGGGGTGGATTACACCTCCATTTCCAATTGCGTTGTCATCCCCGTCGGCCAGCTCTCGGCGAAGGTCATGGTTTACCCGCGACTCGACACGCTGCCGGAGCCTACGGAAACCGTCGTGCTGCGGATTGAGCCACCCTTCTGCCTCGCCATCTTCCCGCCGCCTTACGCATGTTATCATCCCGGGGCACCTGGCGAGGCCGTGGTTTATATCACCGACGACGCCCCACCGGCAAACCACCCGCCAGCGGTGAGACTGACCAAGCCGTTGGACGGTCAGACTTTCGTCGCACCGGTGAATATCCCCTTGCGTGCCGCGACGGTGGATCCGGATGGCTACGTGCCGCACATCGAGTTCTACGCTGGCACAAACCTGATTGGCCAGCAAACCCGCTTCTTCTTCGTCCCGCCCCCGCCGGGCCAGGAGATGGTCTATGAAATGGTCTGGACCGACGCGCCCCTGGGCCGGCACGTGCTCACGGCCAGGGCGCACGACGACCGGGGCGCTGAATCGGTCTCCCCGCCGGTGCACATCTGGGTCGTGCGAACCAATGGGCCACCCGCCACGAATCCGCCGCCTGTCGTGAGCATCTCCGCTCCTGACTCAATTGCGTCGGAGGGCACCAACTGCATGCGTTGGGACGGCTGGAACTGTTGCCCGGTGCCAGCAACCTGGCGCGGGACGAACACGGCCACGTTCGTTGTGCGGCGTGGCGGGCCGACCAACAACGCGATCACCGTTTACTATCACGTGGACGGGACTGCTTCCAACGGCGTGGATTACGCTGAGCTGCCGGGCGTGGTGACGATCCCCGCCGGCCGCCGCGCCGCTGAATTCACGGTGGTGCCGATTGACGATCAGCTTCCGGAACGGCTGGAGACGGTCGTCCTCCGTCTCTATGTGCCACCGGCCACCTCATCTAACGTGCCGCCTTATCTGGTAGGCTATCCGGGCCGCGCCGCTGCCGTCATCGTGGACAACGACGCGCCTCGGCCACGCACGAGCGTGCTCTCCGACCGCTGCTTCCACCTCACGCGGCCCGGAGCGAACGGCACCTGCTGGCGCATCGAATGGTCGGACAACCTGGTTGACTGGACTCCGATCGGCACCACCACGGTTACCGATGGAGCGCTTCACTTCGTTGACCCCGATGCGGATGATGCTGAGCAGCGCTGGTACCGGGCTGTGCCCGACTCCAGCCCGCCGGCGGACGGATAAAGGGGCTGGCGCCTCGCACCCCACTTAAACTCGGGTTATTGCCACCGGAAGAGCTTCAAGGCCAGCACGGAACTCAGGGTTCCCCACGCGACGAGGATCGCGACTTTGGGCAGCAGCGGCGCCAGGCCTGCTCCCTCGAGCATGACGCCGCGCAAGGCCTCGTTCAGGGCTGTAAGCGGCAGCGCTTGCACGAACGGCTGCATCGCGGCCGGGAAGCGCTCCGTCGAGAAAAAGATCCCGGAGAAGATCCACATCGGGACCATGATAAGATTCATGAGGCCGGAGACGCCCTCAATCGTCCGCGGTCGTGCCGCTGCCAGCAGTCCCAAGCCGCTGAACGCGAGCGCGCCCACCAAAGATACTCCCGCGAGCAGCAGTAGCGACCCGCGCAGCGGCACGCCCAGCACAAAGTAGGCGAACAGGAGCAGGGCTCCCGCTTCGGGGACGAGGAAGATCAATCGCGAAGCCAACTGCGCCCCCAAGAGATGGCCCCGGCGCACGGGCGCGGCGACGAGACGCTTCAGCAAGTTGCCATTTCTCGCGACGACCAGAGAAAAACCGATTCCCCACATACCGGTGCCCATGAGATTCATTCCGAGCAGCCCTGGCACCAGGAAGTCCACGTAGCGTGCCCCCGGTTCTGTCAGCGTGGTCTCCGCCGGAGTGAAAGCGTCCGTGCGCCCTGCGGCGTGCTGGAGCGCGGCATCCACGGCAAGGCGTGCGGCTCGGCTCTCAGGCTGCGTGGGGTCGTAGCTGTAGGACGGTGTGTCGTCTGCGGACACCACCAACACGACATGGCCACGGGCCAGCTCCTGCCGTGCTTGATCACCTGGAAGAACGCGCGGGGCGAGATCAGGCCCTGACGCCAGCGCGGTCCGGCGCGCTTCGGCCTGAGGGCCTGCGACCACCGCCACCGGAAGCCTGGCGGGCGGGCGGCTGCGGAACGCCAGGCCGAGAATGGACGCCAGAATGATCGGAAAGACGAACACCCAAAAGACCGCCTCCGGTTCACGGATCAGCTCCCGAACGCGGGCCAGCGTCAGCTCCGTGAAGGGGCCGTGAATCTTGTAATGATGAGTCTCAGCCATCACGCAATCTCCGTCCAGTCAGGGCCATGAACACGTCTTCCAGCGTGGCGTGGTGGGTCGTCAGATGCGTCGGCTCCGCCCCGGACTCGCTTAGAACGCGCATCAACGCCGGCACCACCAGGTGCACCTCGCGCACAGTCAACCGCCAGTTCTCGCCGTCGCGAGCGACGCCCTCTACGCCAGGCAAGCTTCGGAGCAGGCCGTCCGTCAACGCGGTGTTGGTCTCAGCGACAGCGAACTCAAGAATATGTTCGGCGCCGAGAGAGGCGATAAGATCGCGCGGCTTGCCCAAGGCTATCACCTTGCCGTGATCAACGACCGCGACGCGGTCGCAGAGCCGCGCCGCTTCCTCCATGTAATGAGTGGTCAGCAGCACCGTCCGCCCGCGTGCCTTCAGCCCTTGCACGATTTCCCAGGTCTGATGCCTCGACTGCGGATCCAAGCCGGTCGTGGGCTCGTCCAGGAAGAGCAGCTCCGGGTCGCCGGCCAGTGCGCACCCCAGCGACAGCCTTTGCTTCTGCCCTCCGGACAGCGTGCGCACATACCCGCCTGCCTTCTCCTCCAGCCCCACCAACGTCAGAATTTCCGCGACGCCCAAACCGCGCGGATAGAAGCTGCGGAACAGGGTCACGACCTCGCTGACCCGCAGCTTCTCCGGGAATTTGGTCTCCTGCAGTTGGATTCCGAGCCGCGCGCGCAAGGCCAGGCCGTCGCCGTTCCAATGGTCCCCGAGCACCCGCACTTCGCCACCATCTGGCACTCTCAGGCCTTCGAAGATCTCCACGGTAGTCGTTTTGCCGGCGCCATTGGGGCCGAGCATCCCGAAGCACTCGCCTTGGAGCACCTCCAGGTCAAGACCGTTCACGGCCGTGACCGTCCCGTATCGTTTCAGGAGAGCCCGGCAGAAAACGGCAGGGGCTGTGGCGGATCGGGGTGTCATAGGCCGACAAGTCTTATTACCGCGCACCCAATATGTAACCGAGGGGCTGCAGCCGCTTGCCGGTCGGAACTGAACTGCGGTGATGCATGCCGCTAATCCTGGCACAGGACAGTGTCCAGTTCAATTCTGGAAGGCTTGGGTGGCCGGTTTGAGAAACAAGTCGCGGGCGGAGCACTGGTCGCCGCTGGTGCATTGAATCACGAAAACGGCCAGCATCCCTGTTGTCAGATTTGATAGGTGACCGCGGTCTTCAAAGTTCTTGATTAGCCCGCACGACAGCAGTGCCCAACGAAGCTAGTGAAGATAAGCCGTTCTGACCCCGACATGGATTGAGCGAGCAGGAGTTCCGGGACGCCCTTAAGTGAAGGTCATCTACCACCCGGAGTTTCCGAAAGACATAAAGCGATTCGAAGCTCAATACCGGGAGGTTTCCGAAGCGCTTGCCGTACGCTTTCGCCCGGCCATTGATGATGCGATCCAACGAATAAAGGCTTCCCGGGTTCCGCGCTTGTCTTTCGTCGTGCCCACGCGTAGGCTTTGGCTATGAGCAAAACTGAGATCCTGGAAGTCTTGCCCACCCTCAGGCCTGGCGAACGGCAGGAAATACTCGACCGGCTCTGTGATCTTCAGGAAGCTGAGCTGCAGGCCGTTCATCAGGAATGGGTGAATGAAGCCCTGAACAGCGGCCCGGCGGCCACTGCGTCGGCAGCAGATTGGGACGGGGCTTTGAAGCGTGGATTGGCGCGTGCGGCCAAGCGCTCGTGAACCTCGTCTATCGGCCTCAATTCTGGCTCGATCTCGAAGCGGGCGTTGCTTACCTCGCGCAAGAAGCGTCTATCCTGCGAATCAAGCACGGCATGATGGATTTGCCGCGGCTATTCAGTGGAAATCCGCTAGCGGAGTGATTCCGCCGAAGGCCGAAGGTTCGCTGAACCGCTTGCGCAGCTCCGGTATCGCCCGGGGCGGGGCATCCAACGCCGCATAAAGCTCGCGCCATCTCCCGGCCGGCACCACAAACCGGCTGCGGCCGGCCGCGGCGTGGTTTACCGTGGGCAGTGTAAGCGGTGAGGACACTGGCCGGCGGTCTGAAGAAAAGCTTGCTCGATGGCCAAAGCACGTTAAACTGACTTCAATGAAAACGCTGCCTAAGATGGACATCAGCGACGAGCTAGAGGCCCGCATCAACGAAGGCATTAGGCTTTCCGAGTTGTGCAAGGCCGACGTCGTGCGGCAGGCTCTCCGCATCGGCCTCCCGCAATTTGCTGCCCGGTTTCAACCCGCCCCACTGTGGCTGGAAGAGCGGATTCGCGAAGCCCTGGCTGAACCCGCTGAGCCTAAAACGCCGGCGCAGTTCAAGCGGGACATGAAAGCCATCGCCGATGGCCGCTGAACTCCGGGTTCACCCGGCCTTCTATCGGCGCGTGCGCCACTATCGGGACCGCATCGGGATTCACGAAGGCCGTCCGCAAGTGGCTGCCCGGTTTGCGCGGGCAGCGGAGGAGGTGGTCCTGCGAGTATTGGACAATCCTCAACGCGGCCACTCCGCACGCTTTGAATCTGCTGAACTGGCCGATATTCTACGCATCGCGGTGCCCGGCTTCCGGGTGTTCGCACTCTTTTATCGCTGGGACGGGCAGACGCTCACGGTGATTACTTTGGAACACGTGGCGCAGGATTTGCCGACTCGACTGGCCAACCTGCTTTCGACCGGTTGAAAGCGTCAGGAGCGGTCGCAAACTGGACTGGGAAACATGGCAGCCAGCGAGGTTCACGGAAGCGCGGCCCTCAGCTCGAAGACAGCTTGTCTCGCACTCATGCGGAGCCGAAGGCCGAAGGTTCGCTGAACCGCTTGCGCAGCTCCAGTATCGCCCGGGGCGGGACATCCGAGGCCGCATAAAACCCGCGCCATTTCCCGGCCGGCAGAAGAAACCGGCTGCGGTCGGCCAGCGCCATTTGTTCCGACCCCGACTCGGCCGTGACCGTTGCGTATCGTTTCAGGAGAGCCCGGCAGGAAACGGCAGGGGCTGTGGCGGATCGGGGTGTCATAGGCCGACAACTCTTATTACCGCGCACCCAATATGTAACAAAGGGGCTGCAGCCGCTTGCCGGTCGGAACTGAACTGCGGTGATGCATGCCGCTAATCCTGGCACAGGACAGTGTCCAGTTCAATTCTGGAAGGCTTGGGTGGCCGGTTTGAGAAACAAGTCGCGGGCGGACCACTGGTCGCCGCTGGTGCATTGAATCATGAATACGGCCACCATCCCTGTTGCCGGATTTGATAGGTGACCGCGGTCTTCAAAGTTCCTGATTAGCCCGCACGGCGGCAGTGCCCAACGAAATAAGTGGTTCTGACCCAGCTACGTTACGGCAGGCAGCCCTGCCATGCAAGCGGCCTTGCCCGCAATCGTGGCGCGTGTTGCCGATGCGCCACAGGCGTGGGTGTGATGGTTAGTTCTCTGCCCGCACCCGGTAATAGAACGGGCCGGCTCCTCCCGCATTGGTGTCTGTCCAACTGGTTGCTTCCGGCAGGCCGGCGATGTTGCTTTGCGCGAGGGCGAAAGCCGGCAAGGCCGCCGGGTCGATTGCGCGTTCCAGCGAGTAAAAGCGGTTCGTGACGCTGGCCCAGGTCACCGTCAGACCTGATACTGCGCCGGCAACCGAGAGCATCCGTAATGTCGAGATCGCATTGGTGGGATCAGTGCCAGCTCTCCACTCGTCCCAGTTGTTCATACGGTCGCTATCGGAGTCGGCATAGAGAGCCGACGCAGCCGTGCTCAGGCCGTAGCTCTGGAGCCAGGTGTAGTAGTCCAGCAAAGCGGGTGCCTGACACTCGTATGCGCCGATATCTACCGCGCCGCCCACGATGCGGGTGTTCCCATCCAAGTCGCTCCCGAGCGGGGCAAGGCTGTTGAGCCCGGCGTTGATGCAGGGAGAGTTCGATTGGAGCCGCAGGTTGTTCCAGGCGTTGGTGTCCACGAACAGCGGGGCATTGGTGATGCTGCCAGTGGCCCCCGTTGGCAGCGGGATCGTGCAGGAGTTCCTCAAGGTCCCGCCGTAGCAATTGGCGTAATTGGGGGCGCTGTTGTAGTAGTTGATGCAGTTGTTGAGTGCGCCGATATCCGAGCCCCCGCCGCTGCCGCCCGACCAATTGCCGACCAGGGTGCAGTTGTACAAGTTGCCGGAGGAGGTCCCGCCGCCGGAGTTGGTAGCCCAATTGCCCGCCAGCACGCAGTTGTTGAGGCTGGCCCCGTAAGCCCCGCCGCCGGAGTAACGGGCCGAATTGCCCGCCAACACGCAGCCGTTGAGCGTGCCCGAGCGCGCCCCGCCGCCATAGTACCATGCCGAGTTGTTCGTCAGCGTGCAGTTGCTCAGCGTGGCTGAGTAGGCTCCGCCGCCTGAGTCACCACTCGTGTTGCCGGCCAGCGTGCAAGCGTTGACCGTGCCCTGGTATACGCCGCCGCCCTGCGAACCGGCCCTGTTGCCTGTCAGTGTGCAACTGGTGACCGTGCCCGAGGCCGTTCCGCCACCTCTGCTGATGGCGGAATTGCCCGTCAGCGCACAGCCGCTCAGGCTGCTTTGCGCAGCGCCGCCTCCTTCGGAACCCGAATTGCCCGTCAACGTGCAGTTCAGCAGCGTGCCGGAGAAGGCCCCGCCGCCGTACGTGTAAGCCGAATTGCCCGTCAGCACGCAGTTGGTCACGATCGCGCTTGAGGCGGTGCAGAATACACCGCCGCCCGAGCGCGACACATCGCTCGACCCCTGCTGCGTGGCGCCATTGGTCAGCGTGAACCCGCTCAGCAACGCCCCGCCGGCCAGGTACACGCAGCGCACCGCCGCCGGCCCGTTGGTGGTCAAGGGCACCTGGTAGCCGTCAATGCGCGTTACCTCTGGCCCATTGACGCTCCGCACGGTGATGGCCTGTGTCACCGCCACGCGGTTGGTCATGCCCGACACGGCCCGCCCACCAGTCTCGTAGGTGCCATTGGTCACCACCACGATGTCGGCGACCACCGCCGCATCCACGGCATCCTGTATGTTGGTGGCGGCCGTGGCCCAGTTCGTATATGGCGCGACGGGTGTAAGGCAGGCCGCATCCACATAATGCACCGCTTGGTTCACGTAACACATTACCGTGGCTACGACACTCGTCGGATGGTCCTCGTTGTAGGCCCACAGCTCTACCGGGTAAACGCCCGGCACCACCCAGGTGCGCGAGGTGTAAGGCTGATTGCTGACGACCACCCCGTCGCTGAACACCCAGCGCGACCCGCTGACCCGGCCATCAATCAGCGCCTGGAAGTTGATCGGGAAGCCCACCTGCACCGCTGTGGCCGAGGTGAGAATGGCGCTGCTCAACGCGCCAGTCACCGACCCGCTCCAGTACTCATCGCAGCCGATGGACGGAGGATTGGCCCACCCCTCGCCATCCAGGTCCGTGCCGCTGGCATAGGCAGCCCCGCCTGCGCCGCGACAGGGCGAGTTGGCACTGATGTGCGAGAGGCTAGCCAATTGGGGGTCGGCAGCTATGTTACCCGTGCCGCTGGAAGGGAGCGGGGTCGTGCAGCAGTAGCGGGAGTAATCAGCGGAGGAATTGAGAGAGCCCGGCGAGCTGTTGTAGTAGATGATGCAGTTATTCACCACGCCATCATCCACCCCGCCACCGGTGGAGCTTGCCGAGTTCCCGGTCACGGTGCAGTTGTTCAAGTCGGCAAGTGCGGTGCCGCCGCCGCTGCCAGAGGTGCCGATCGCCGAATTGCCCGTTAGCATGCAGTTGTTCAGCGTGCCCTGGAAAGCGCCACCGCCCAGTTGCATGGCAGTATTTCCCACAAGGACGCAGTTCATCACCATCGCGTCCGCCGACTCGCACCAGACTCCCCCGCCCGATTGTTGCTTATAACTGTCCCCGGCCGCTTGCGTCGCCCCGTTGGTCACCGTGAAGCCTGCGAGCACAGCTCCACTGGTGAGGTACACGCAGCGCACGGCTTCAGGCCCGCAGTTCGTTCCGGGCACGCGGTATCCCCTGATGCAGGTCACCCCGGGCCCGTTGAGGCTTTGGACGGTCACAGGCCTGGTCACGGCAACGCGGTTGCTCATCCCGTACACCGCCCGCGCCCCGGCCTGATAGACGCCGTTGCTGACCAGCACCACGGACCCCGGCACCACTGCCGCGTCCACCGCATCCTGGATGTTCGTCGCTGCCGTCAACCAGTTCGTATAAGGCGGCACGGGCGAGGGGCTGTCCAGGGCCACGTAGTGAACCGGCTGGACCACGTGAATGGTTACCGAGGTGGCCACCCCGCCGGGATAGGTTTCGTTATAGGCCCGCAATTCCACCGTGTAATCTCCTGCGGCCGCCCAGGCATGCGACGTCTGCGGCTGATTGCCCACCACGACGCCGTCGCCGAAATCCCACCTCAAGGCGCTCGGTCTCCCTTGGACTGAGGCCTGGAACTCCACCGCGAACCCCACGCCCACCGTCGTACAGGACGCCACGATCGTCGCGCTCAGGGTACCCGTGACCGACCCGCTCCAATACTCGTCACAGCCAATCGAAGGGGGAGTGGCCCACGGTTCGCGGTCAATGTCCACTCCGCTGCTGTAAGCAGCACTGCCCGCGCCGCGGCATGGAGAGCTCACACCGACATGCCAGGCGTCCACTAGTTGAGGCTCCGCAGTGATGTTGTCCGTGCCGAGCGAGGGCATTGGAGTGGTGCAACAATAGTTAAGATTGGTGCCCGAGAAGTTCTCGTCGTAAGGAGCGGTGTTGTAATATACAATGCAGTTCCTCACGGTGGCCCCGTAAGCCGTCCCACCGCCGTAATCGCCGGCGGAATTGTGTGTCAGCGTGCAGTTATTTAAGCTTCCACCGGATGCTCCTCCGCCCCACCACGCAGCCGAATTACCAGTCACCGCACAGTTGTTCAACCTGCCGGCCGATGCCCCGCCACCGTCCCAACCACTCACATTTTCGGCCAGAATGCAGTTGTTGAGCGTGCCACCGTCTGCGCCACCGCCACTCATGACGCCATAGTTTCCCCTCACCGTGCAGTTGTTGAGCACGCTTAGGCTCGCTCCTCCGCCGATGGCGCCGTCGTTGCCCG
Organism: uncultured Verrucomicrobiota bacterium; assembly: GCA_964625855.1. Classification (GTDB taxonomy): domain Bacteria; phylum Verrucomicrobiota; class Verrucomicrobiia; order Limisphaerales; family UBA8199; genus JAPLUA01. The sequence goes on from CAZVFC010000004.1 coordinate 179,115, forward strand.
TCAGCGTACAGTTGTCGAGCGAGGAACGGTAGGCTCCGCCCCCTGCCCAATAATACGCAATGTTCCCCTGGAGTGTGCAGTTGCGCAGCGCGCTGTGAGAAGCCCCGCCGCCGAAACTCCTGGAGAAATCATTGCTGAGCAAGCAGGAGTCGAGGTCGCCATATGCGACGCCGCCGCCATAGTTATAAGCCGAATTTCCCGCCACCAGGCAGTCGTTCAGCGTGCAGTGGTCCGCGCCTCCGCCTTGCCCGACCAATACCCTGTTGCCCGTGAGAATGCAGTTGTCGAGCATACCTCGGTATGCTCCGCCGCCGTAGTCATAGGCTGAGTTCCCGGTGAGTACGCAGTTCGTTACGACAGCGCTCGGCCCCTCGCACCAGACCCCACCACCCGCGTCCAGCGCGTCGGAAGTTCGAGAGGTCTGTGTTGCGCCGTTCGTCAGAGTGAAGCCGGACAACAGAGCCCCATTGGTCAGGTACACACATCGAATGGCCGCAGGCCCGTTGGTCGTCGAGGGCACGCGATAGCCCACGACGGTCGTGACGTCGGGCCCGTTTACGCTTTGCACCACCAGGGACCTGGTCACCGCCACCCGGTTGCTCATGCCCTGAATGGCCCGTGCCCCGGCGCCATACACCCCGTTAGTCACCAGCACCAGCGCGCCGGGCAACGCCGCTGCGTCCACCGCATCCTGGATATTCGTAGCCGCGGTCAGCCAGTTTGTGTAGGGCGGCACGGGGGAAGGGCTGCTCAGGCTTACGTAGTACACCGGCTGCGCGGCCACATGCACGGTCACATTGCCGGCCACCCCGCCCGGATAACTCTCGCTGTAGGCCCGCAGCTCCACTGCGTAATCGCCTGGGACCACCCATGCATGCGAGGCATAGGGCCGATTGCTCACCACCGTGCCGTCGCCAAAGTCCCAGCGCGACGCGCTTACCCTGCCGCCGATTACCGCCTGAAAGTCCACCGCGAAACCGACGGCCACATTCGTGTAGGAAGCGAGCATCTCCACGCTCAGCGGGCCTGTCACCGATCCCGGCCTATACTCGTCGCACCCGATAGCCGGCGGGTTGGCCCACTGCTCGCCATCTATGTCCACTCCGCTGGCGTAGGCAGAATTGCCCGCACCCCGGCACGGTGAGCCGGCGCTGAGGTGCGAGGCGCTCGCAAGCTGCGGCTCTGCCGCTGTATTGCCGACGCCGAGGGCAGGCAACGGGATCGTGCAGCAATAATTCAATTCGCCCAGCTCGTGGTAGTAGTTCGCTCCACACGGCGCCGTGTTGTAATAGACGATGGAATTGCTTAACACACTACCGAATACGCCTCCAGCCTTCTGCAAAGCCGAATTGCCCGTTACCGTGCAATTGATGAGCGTGCCGGAGTATGCACCGCCTCCGTCACGCAGGGAGGAGTTTCGCGTCAGCACGCAGTTCGTTAGCATAGAACCCGACGCGCCGCCGCCAACCCGGGAGCACCGGTTTTCCCCCAGCGAGCAATCCATCAGCGTGCACTCGAACACCCCGCCGCCGTAGTTGACGGCGGAGTTGGCCACCAGCAGGCAGTTGCTTAGTGTGCTGGAGGATGCGCCGCCCCCGTCGAGAGCGGAGTTGCCCCTCAGCGTGCAGTTGTTGAGCACAGCCGAGTAGGCCCCCGCCCCCTCGCCGCGGCCGGCGACGTTGCCGGTTAGCGTGCAGTTGTTGAGGGTGCCCCCGTAGGTCCCGGCGCCGCGACCGTAAGCCGAATTGCCCGCCAGCACGCAGTCCGATACGAAGCCATTGGTGGACTCGCACCAGATCGCCCCGCCCGAGAGTTGTGCCCAATCCCCGCCCGACATGGTCGCGCCATTCGTCAGCGTGAAGCCTGAGAGCACCGCGCCGTCGGCCAGGTACACACAGCGGACGGCCGTGGGTCCGTTCGTCGTGCCCGGCTCCTGGGCCCCCACAATCATCGTCGCTGCCGGACCGTTTACGCTGCGCACGGTCACGGTCTTGGTGACCGCCAGCCGGTTGTTCATGCCGGATACCGCGCGCGTGCCCGTTTGGTAAACCCCGTTGGTGACGACGATGTCCTCGCCCGCCGCCGCCGCGTCCACGGCGTCCTGGATGTTGGTGGCGGCGGTGCCCCAGCCGGTGTAGGGATACTCCGGGGTGTGGTTGTTGACATCTACGTAGCGTGTGGCCGCTGGTGAGGTGAAGGCCAGGCAAAGCGTGCCGGCCGCAGCCAGGAGGAAGGCATTCCATTTCATAGGCTCCAAAGCATTCTTCTGACACAGGTCCCGGTTCGAGACCATGTCCCCGGCAGCGCAATTGGAGGCTCGAAAAGACAGGTCGCCACCCCACCGACAGCGACACTAGGTACAAACCAGCCGTAGCGATTAAGGTCACGAAGGCTCTTGCTTGGCAAGCGAAATCTTGAGGGAGTCGGTCCGCTGATAGGAATTTGGTTTTCGGCGCGCCCGTATGTACTGAGCGCGGCGCGGGTGAGGGAGAATTGGTTTTTGGGCTCACCAAGCATGGTGCGACACTACCAAAACGCAGTGCGGCCTGTCAACGGGCTTTTGGGGCAGTTCTTAGCGGCTTGCGAGCGGGCTTGCCGGTCAGGACGAGGGGACGGTGACGGCGAACCAAGGCCGGCCCTGAGCAGCACGGCACGCGGGCGCACCCGGTCGTGAGCGCGTCTGAGGAGCCGCTCTTTTCAGTCCGTCAGGACGGTTTCGTAATCGGGCATCGGGTCCACATCGTCACAGGGTTCGTAGGTGTATGGACCCGAGAGGCCCTGTGGTGGCGGTCTGGGTGGTGGGTCCTGCCAGGCGCCCAGGTGGCGGAGGATCTTCTCCACGACCTGCGGGTCGTCAATGACGGCGATGACGCGCATGGGGTTCTGTCAGGCGGGACAGCGTAAGGGGTCCACGTGCCAGACGCGGAGGATAAGGTCGCACCAGCGTTTGAAGGGCAGCTTGGCCGGCAGCGGTGGGGAGACACCCGGCCGGTGGACGAGCAACTCCGGCGGCAGGCCGCGCTGCCGGACGCCCCGCATCTTGTTGCTGTACCAACCGTAGTAGCGGACCATCTGGGCGCTCTTGTCGGAACCTCAGGTGTTCGCGACTAATCCGCATCATGCAGTCGGGCTTGACGCCGCTGGCTTGCTGGCCGACCGCCCGCAAAACGTAGGCCGCCCACTCCCGCCAATCGGCATCTTGTGACTGCAGCCTGGCGGCTGCGACCCGTACCCACACGACCTCATCTGCGCTTTGGGCCTCGGCCCTCTTTGGCAACCATTGCCGCGCCGCTCGGCTGCGGATACTGGCTGCTGCCCCCGTGCAGCCGTGTGCTTCCGGCAACCTTCAGGCCCAGCGCGTCAGAGACTTCAACCAGCCTCCGGAGGCTCGCCGACACGTAGTTCTCCGCCTCGTAGCGTTGAATCTGCTGCTCCTTCAGTCCCATTCTCTCGGCCAACTGGCGCTGAGACAGGCCCAGGGCAATCCGCGCCTTGATCAACAGGCCCGGGAGTTCGCTTAAGTGTTATTCAGGTGTCAACTCGCTTCTGGACGTCCTCTGCAGGCCGCAGAATCTGCTTGCGGGAGGAAACCCTTTTGCCAGCATGCCTCCCAGCCGGCGGGGCCATGATTGGTACACCCGCTACATCGCGAGAGGGTGGTCAATGGCTTATACTCCGGCAATGCAACCACTATGAGCAAGCGTATCTCGGTTCCTGAATCGGGCAAGGTAGGCCCGGTCGTGTATCTTTCGACCAAGTACGGCGAGGTCGCCAAGCAGCTTACGATCCCTCGTGATCCGCGCACGCCCCATCAGTTGACGACCCGCAGCAACTTCGCGTTTGTCACCCGGAAATGGCAGACTCTGACTTCAGAACAGCAGACAGCCTGGGACCTCATGTCCGCCGACAGCGCGGTGATGGCCTTTCTGGGACGGAATACGCCGTTGCCGGGCTTCAACCTCTATGTTCTGGTCAATAACGGGCGTCTGGACATCGGGCTCAGCATGTACGACCTGCCCCAAGCTCTCCCCAGCTTTACACCAAATCCGACGGCCGAGCTGGTGGCCACCATCACCGACGGCATCTTCAAGCTGAAGCTCCACGCGCTGAGCCAGCCGGTGGAGCATACCGTGCTGCTGGCCGCCAGCCCCCGCAGTCCCGGGGTGAGGTGCGTGCAGCACTTCCCCTTCCTGGGCTTCCTGCCCGCGCCGGTGGACGGCTGGTGCGACCTCACCGAGCTTTTCGTTGGCCGCTACGGGGTTCCGGCGCTCGGCAGGGCCATCTTTATCCGCACCCGCCAGCACATTAATGGCTGGAACGACCTGCCGAAGCAGGTTAGCACCCGTATCACCGCCGCGTAAACGGCTGCCTTTTACCCCCAGGCGACGAGGGAGCAGGAGCCAACGAGGCTTGGGGGTGTCTGCCCAAGCAACGGAAGCGCAACGACTTACCACGAGAGTATCTGCTGTCTTGACCCAGCGGCGCACGCCATGGCCAAGGCACCATCGCCATAGTATCCACCTAGTACCCTCCTAGTACCTACCTAGTACCTACCTTCTTCAAAGGTGGGTACTAGGTAGGTACTAGGAGGGTACTAGGTGGATACTATCGCGAGGCGAGGCATGCGCGGTCCAGTCGGGCTGGTGCGGTGGGGGCTCCAGAGGTCCGGGGCGGTCGGGTTCTGCACCTGTGCAGAATTACGTGCCGGTCGGTTCCTTGCGCTCAGGTGCGCGGGGGGCTTCGAACGGGATGCTCCAGGACAAGTCGCGCTCCGTAAACTCGAGCTCCTGCATCCACAGTTCGCCACCGATGTGAGTCAGGCGCGCAGACTCCGGGCCGAGCGGGAATTGGAACTTGGGGGTGTAGCCTGGCGGGATGCGGAAAAAGGCTTTCCCCCGGATGCCGGGCATCCGCTCATAGCGTCCAGAGAGCACGTGAGCCGAACCATTCCAGGCGAGTTGCTTCACCTCGTGCCAACCCTGGAGCAGGTGCATGTCGGTGCCGATCAACTGCGGGACGCCGGTCACGCGACGGATGGACAGGATGCGCGAGGACTCGGCAGGCAGCGACAGCTCGACGCCGTCACGCAGCAGGCCAAGGAACCGTTCCTCCCAAAACTCGAAGACCGCATACTCGGCCTGCGGGTCCAACCCGAGGTCGGCGAATCGCACTGCCCGTTTCTCCGGTTCCCGATCGAAGTTGAACAGCCCGACCCCATCCCAGACTCCGGCTGCGTTGGTCATCTTCAGATGCCACACCGACGGGACCTCGCGCTCGAACAGGTCGAGTGGCCGCATTGGGGGGTTGCCGGGCGGCATGCATTGCTGCATTAGGCGGATGCGCGAAGGCGGCAGGTAGCAGAGCTCGTCGCTCCACGAGATACTGCAGTTGGCGAGGGTCATCAGGGCTGCACGAACGCGCACTTCCTCGACGCTGCCCTGCATGCGAACGCTCATGTCGCAGACCTCGCGATGATAAGGCCGATCGTTCAGCCACCATCCGGCAGCCAGCGCGTGGGCGTTATCCCGCAGCACATCGAACCGCCCCGGGATTCCGGCATCGAGAGTATCGCCGCCGCCAATGACGCTGTTCGCCAGCCCAACGCTCAACACCGGCGGCGTTTGGCAATAGCGAATCCACGCCTCCTCGCCCGCCCCCTCGCGAATCGCCTGCATGGAACGCCGCAGTGCGGACCAGCCGCGCGTCGCCTTGCGGTCGTGCTGCACGAAATGCTCGCCTCCCGACGACGCGATGAAATCTATCTTGTAATAGCTGACACCTTCACCCGTCAGGCGCCGGAAGGTCTGGACGATCTCGCGGTACGCCTCGGGGTGCGTGGCATCCAGCTCGTAGCAATTGGGATTCGGCGCCCAATACCAGCGCCAGTTGACCAACGGCTTTCCGTCCGGCCCGCGCAGCATCCAGTCCGGATGCCGGCGATACAGCTCGCTAGGTTCGGCTACATCGGTGGGCGAGATCCAGACCCCAAGCCGGAGGCCGTGGCGGCGCTTCAGTTCATCCGCCAGCCAGCGCAGTCCACGAGGGAAACGCGCGTTCGTCACCCAATCCCCGGTGATGTCGCCCCGTTGCCAGCCGTGATCGAGTTGCATGATTTCGAGGCCGAGCGGCTGGAAGTACCGGGCGGCAACTGCCGCGTTCGCCAGCACTTTCTCCTCGGTCATCCCCATCCGATGCGCGTACCAGGAGCACCACAGGCCCGTGGGACCGGTTCGCGCCGGATGCGCGCCGCACTGGGCCAGCGCCTCGCCATACGCTTCAAGGGCTTGAAACGCGTCGGGTCCCGCCGCCAGGTAAACGCGATTCAGTTCGAGCGCTTCGCCCGCGCCCAGCACGCGCCCCAGGAATCGCGAAGTCGCCGACAGAGCAGTCCCGCCCTCATCAACGCGGAAGGTCGCGGCCAGGTCGGGGCTCGCCTCATCGGCCCGCAAATAGCCGATCACGAGGCCGGCGGCTGGCTCGCGGCTCGCCAGGGCCAGCACCCCGCTGCTCCGGTATTCCTGAGGTGACGCCGGATCGAGGCTGCCTGGAGGCGCGAATGGTTTCGAGCGGAGCAGGGAGTGGCTTTGAATGTACACGGCTGCCGGACTTTCCCAAGTCGAGCCAAGGCCCCATCCGCCCTGGTCACCGATGTTGAGGAGTTCCGTGGTCCCAAGCCGGATGTCGGCGGCGCTGCCGTTGATAATACGGCCCCCGACTGTAAGGACGTCGCGGTTGGCATAGAGGCGCAGCTCCCGTTCAATGCGCACACCGCCTTGTTCCCAACTCTGGAGCAGGGACTGGCCGTCGCCGAGCGGGTCGCGAAAGGTGCGGAGGGTTGGTGCCGCCGCGACGGCTGCGGCATTAGTCCCGTCAACCTCAACCTTGAATCCAACGCCGGCCAGGATGGCGGGGGAGGGTTCGTGCCACACGGCATTCCATCGGCCGCTCTCGGGCTCGATCCAGACGCTCATGGCACTATTCGTCAGCGCCGCTTCCTGAGGTAACGCGCGGGGCGTTGAGCGCACGCGCGCCAGGAGGCTGCTCCGCCTTGGTGCGCTGGCCGCGTGCTGCGCCAGGCGGGTCTTGATCCGCTCAATCGCGGCCACCGCTTCTTCCGCCTCCTCCAGATCGTGAGTCAACACCGCGCGCGGAGCGGCCGCCCAGTCCGCCTGCCGGCCGGATAGCTCCCTTAGACAGTTCGTGGCCCGGCCCCAGGCGGCGCGGAACGGGGCCGGCAGGTTCGTGAGGTCAGCCCCCCCGCCGACAGCAGCGTCGCCCGGGGCCGCAAGGGCTCGTCGCAAGCTCATCAATGTTTCAGCCAACCGCGCCCGCAACTCGGCGTCCGAGAGCGGATTGCCGTAAACCTCGACCTCCCACACGTCGGTATGATCAGTTGGTCCGCCCGATCGTAACACCACCAGCCGCACCTGTTCGGCGGGAGCCGCCTCGAACTGCGCTACCCACGCGGAAGACTTGGCATCGCGCACCGACGCAACCGTCCGAAACTCCGCCCCGATCCTTACTTGGATGTCGGCGTCAATGATGCCGTCATTGTCCACGCGCTCGCCAAAGACCGCCACGGAGGTGACGGTCCGGGCACCGCCGGTCAGCGACAGGGTCACCCACTGCGGGGCAATGGCGGTGGGGCGCACTGGGGCCACCCACTTGGTAGCCCGCCGGTCGCCATCGCAGATGCGTTCCGGCGCATATTGGTCGCTCAGCGAACTGGACGCTTCGGCACGGCGGATCTCAACGGGGAGCTGCCCGGTGGGCTGCCAGTCTGGCTGGATGGGTTCCACGCGACCCGCGGCCAGGACGGCCCCATGCGCCATCGCGGTCAGGAACAGGGCCAGGATCAGTCGGAGCCTGCACGGCGGAAGCCACAGCCGCGCGTAGTCGCGCGAGCCCCACAAGCCCTTGTAGGAAAATGCCATCTCTTGGTCCGCAAGGCTCATTCTCCGCGCAATCCCCAGCTCCTTGAGCTGTTCAAGTGCTTCCCTCCTTTGCGTGCCTAAGTATGATTTGGGGTTCGCGGCTTTCGATCCGGATGTTGCGGAGCGTGCCGCGGAAGCGATAGCGCGGCTCGATCTGTTCGTATTGGCCGATGCGTAAGGTGCGTTCAGCAGGCTTCATTTGCAGCGGCGCGAAAGGCTGGACTTCTTCGCCGTTGACCAGGAGCCGATGTTCCCGGCCGCTGAGTTCCCAACGCACTTTATACCATTTGCCTGTTTGCACCACCGGCCCGGTGGCATCGGCCTGGGGGGTACGGATGATCAGGCGGCCGCCGAGAATTTGCACGAACCAGCCATCAATTTGCCAGGCGCCATGGCATAGCAGCACGGGCATGTCGCCGGCCTCATCCATTTGGAATTCGAAGCTGAGCACGGCGTCCGCGTCCAGGTCCATCCAGGGCTGGTGCGGCAATTCGAGGTAACCGCCTTTGAACCCGGCACCTGAAGGGCCGAAATCCACCCGGGGCTGAAGGCGGGCCGACGGCGGCAGTTGGTCCAGTGGCAGTTCGACGATGCGCTGCTTGACGGCGGGCGGCCATTGAAACGCCACCTCGCTGCCGGCGCCGGGTGTTCCGGCGCGGTTGATGGGCGTGAGCCGGGCCACCCATTCTCCCGGGCCGAGTGGCGTGTTGTATTGGTTGGGGACATCACCCGAACCGGGGATGCGAGCGGTGACGGGCGAACTGCCGGCAGACTGCAGACGGATGTCAAAGGCGGCAACTTGGTTCGAGAGGGTTGCGGGCCACGTGAGGAGCAGTTGATCGCCACGCGCCGATACCGCCGGCGCAAACTTCTCATGGATGGGAACATCGGTCACTTCGGCCACGGCCTCCTCGCGCAGGAGTCTGGCTCCCTGGCGCCAGGCTTCCACCGCGTAGCGATGGCGCAGGGCGGGTTCGGCTGCAGTATCCGGGAAGAAGGGCAGGGCAGTGTCGCCGATCAGTTTGTCGTCGCGATAAACCCTGAAGTAATCGGCTTGCGGAGTCGGGTGCCAGCGCAGCTCAATGGCGCCGAGCGCGTCTGACATGGCAGCGAGGTGAAGTGGCGCGGGTGCCTGTGCGGAAACGCGCGCGAGGGGAGCCTGGTTCACGGGCAACGCCGGCATGACCGTGACGGCGATAGGCCCGAAGGCCATTGACTGAAGCGGTGAGGCTTCGAACGAGAATCCCAGCTCGATGCCCGGACGTGCCAGGGCGGCTGGCGGAAGGATAGCTTGCTGCACCCAACCCCGGAGCGGCCGGAGCGGCTGCGTGGTCCAACGCTTCTGACCGAGCGGACGGTAGTGCAGCCAGGTGGGTTTGCCGCCAAGCGAAATCGGGTTCAACTCCAGGGCCGTCCCTTCCGCCACCGAACCGAGAAAGCGCGGCAGGATGATCTGGGGTGTGGGGTTCCATTCCGGGACCGGGGCGGGCGTGTCGGGCTTCCCCAGGGCGGCGAGGCACTGCTGGCGCAGGTCGTTCCAGGCATAGACCGCTTTGATTTCGATGGTGGCGAGAACGCCATATTCACCTCGCGTCGAAATCCGCCGGGCGAACGCGTGCAGGGCATCTGCGAGGTCAGTGCTATCGAGCAATGCGAGCGCTTCTGCCGGCTTGTTCTGCTGGAGCCGCTGGCCGGCTTCGACGGCCTTGACCTCTGCGTTGCGATAAAGAAGGACCCAGTCCATTTCGTCGAGCAGCCATTGCAGGCGCGGGCGGCTGCGTCCGGCGAGCGGCTGGAGCGCGCGGGCCTGGTCGCGGAGCTTCTGGAGGGCCTGGGCCTTCTCTTCGGTGCCCGGACCCCAGGTGAAGCCGCCGCATTCGGCCTGGCCGCCGCCGTTGACCCAGCGATAGCCGAGGCTATCGAGTTGATCGTGAATGGCGGCCATTTGCGGTGCGATGGCAGGCGGGTAGCAACGTTTGGCGTATTGGCTAAAGAATTCCTGCGCGGTGAGGCCCGGCTGCCAGGCATAATCCACCATGAACCCGAGATTCTCCTCGATGTCGCGCGTGCGCCAATGAATGCCGAGCAGTCCCTGGCTGCCGCCCTGGTGAGCGTCCCGGGCCATTTGCTCATACACGTGCACGTAGGGTTGCGGCTGCCATTGGTCGCCGTCCAGCTCGAGCCAGGGGATAGGCCAGCGTTCGCGATCGGGCGGCAACTCACCATAGACCTTGTCCACTCGCGGGCGCGGCCAGATATGATCGAGCGAGGCGAACACGACGTCCTTGGGGAGGAGCTTGTCCAGGCCGTCGTAGTATTCGGCCGAGAGGAGGCGCTCGTCGCCACCCCACCCCGAAATGACGAGCTTGGGGGCGTTGACGCGCTGGGCCAACGCGCGCAGAGCCAACTGCGCGAACTGTTCGAGCCGCGCGCCTTCGCGGGCGCGGGCCGCCTTCCCCGCCTCGGTCTCCTGGAAAAACGGTCTCTCGCCCGCAGTTCGCTCGACGATGCGCTCGAACGTCTTCCTGCGCGCCAGTGCGTAAGGTTCCAAAGCGCTGCCATCGGGATCGAACGCATCCCGCAGCGGGTGTTGATGATAAGTCTTGGCGAAGCCCTGGGCGCCCTGCGTTTCCGGCTGCCATATCCAGACGTAGTCCAGCGCCGGATATTGATCGAGAAGGCGGTTGAGCCGCTTGAGAAAGACCTCGCGGTGCTCCGCAATGGTGGGGTCGCTATTGATCTCGAAGCCGAGACACGTGCGCAACCCACGCCGGTGCGCATAATCCAAAGCGTCGCGCATGAGATTCTGCTCGTGGCGGATGGCGGCGTTCGTATCGGTGCCGTGCCGGGTGGAAGCCGCGCCGAAGTAGTCTTCCTCGAACAGCTTGTCGGTGCCGAAAGGGAAAGCGCCGGCAGGCAGGGGATGGGTGCCCCAGTTGGGCGCTTGCGTGGTGCGCAGCCGCTCGCCCCACTTCATCACGCCGTCTTCCTCGTAAGCGGCGAAAGGCTCGTAATCGTAGGTGTGAAAGCCGACAAAGTTGGCGCCCATGCGGATCAGTTGATCGGCAAACGCCCGGTGGTCAATGGGATCCCAGGTCGTGGGGCTGTTGAAGAAGTTGTACCAGGGCAACACGCCGCGCACGGTAAACACGGGCTTGCGCACGACTGGACTGACCGGCAATTCAGCGGGCAGGCGCTCGGGCAGGGCCTCGCTTCCAAGGAAGAAGCCGAAGCCGGCCTCGCGCAGCATTCCATAAACGGCGTTGACTGCGCCTTCGGGCTGCTCTCCGGCGGCCACAATCACGCGCTGGCCGGCAATGGTTTCGTTGGCCAGCAAATAGCCCTGTGCGTCCAATGCGTGCTTGTCGAGCGGGAGCGCGGACAGAATCGGGTTCGATCGCGGTGTCCCCAGAACAATGGCGGGGCGCGGGTCTTTCTCCCATGCGTTTGGGGTTATCAGGGCCGGGACGTCCCCGGTGACCTGGGCAACGTAGCGTTGCAGGTCAATCACGGCCAGCCGTTCGGATTCCGAGGCCTGACCACAGACGACTATTCGCCACGGGTTCGAGGACGGCTGCGTGGCCACCGACCTGGCACCGGCCTGTGGCGGTGTGCCGCACCCAATCAAACCGGCCACCAGCACGCCAGGAAAGACACGCGCCAAACGCAGGCTCATTGCCGGAGTCATTCGTGCGGAAGTTGATTCGTCATGACACGAGTATGCGCAGAATGGGGGGCGATGTCATCGCCGATTCGGACGGCGCCGGAAGACCGCCGCATTCCAGGTCCCGGTTTGGCAGCGGTTGGGGCCTCGAGGCGGCCAGCCGGGCGTGGCCGATCAGGGCAGCAGCTCGAGGCGGTAGAGACGCATCGCGGATCCGAGAGCCTCCGCGGCGGTTGTCGTATCGCCGGTGCCGGTGTAGTCGCAGAAAGCATTCCAGGGCGTGGACAGACTGTCCCGGCAGTAAAGGCGATAGGTCCTTCCGTTCAAAGCCGTCCACGCCAGTTCCGCGTGAGTGCGGGCCGGGGGGATGATCCGGATCGAGTTGATCCGTGGCGCGGGTTCCGGATAGAGCAGATAGCGGCGGCGGAGGGCGCGGAACAGCAACCCAAGGCTTTTGGCTTTCATTAGCAGGTGAAGTCGGTCAGACTGAAACAACTGACCCTGATTGAGTTATGCTGAAGCTCAAGCACTTGCTCGTGCTGGCGTCTTTCGTGCCGGCGTTCACTCATGGCGAGACGACTCCCCATGACAAGACCGGCAAGGTCCACCTGGTGAACAAGATCATTGGGAAGGATTTCCTCTCCGAGACTATCCGCATCGGCGATCTCAACGGCGACGGGGCGCCCGATGTGCTTTTCGTGCAGAACCTCTACGGGCCGCGCATCATCACCTGCGTGACGGCGACCAGCCTGACAGGTGAAATCCTGTGGCAGACCGGCACGCCTTCAAAGGATAACGGGCGCATCTATTCCGATCTCCCGGTGCAGATCTATGACTGGGACCATGACGGAACGAATGAGGTGCTTTACGTCCGCCAGGCAAAGTATCTGGATTCGCGGCCGACGGCCGCGCAGACGATTCGCGAGCGGGCGGCCCGCTACGAGGGCAACGCCACCATGGTCGTCGTGGATGGTCACACCGGCCGGGAGAAAACCATCTTTAACCTGCCTGCGCCTGCGGATGACAGCTTTCTCTTTGCCGACCTCACGGGTCGCGGCCGGCGCGAGGACCTCGTGGTGAAGGACCGCTACTGGAACATGTGGGGCGTGTCGCACGAGGCGAAAGTGCTGTGGAGCTATGCGGGCTCCGTCGGCCATTATCCCGCCGTCGCCGACGTTGATGGGGACGGACGGGATGAAGTCTTCGTCGGGTTCGCGCTGGTTGATCACGACGGCAAGGTCCTGTTCCAGAAGGATGCCAAGGGCGCGCACCAGGATGCGGCCTTTATGGTCAAGCCACCCGACGGTAAGTGGCGATTGCTCTTTGGCAACGGCGGCCTGCATTGCCTGGACCCCAAAGGCGACGAACTGTGGCATCGTCCCTTGGGCGAGGCGCAACACGTCGTGGCGGGGCGGTTCCGTCCGGACTCGCCGCTCCAGGTCATGGCAGTTGACCGCACGCCAATGCCCACGCATCGCCGCGACGCGAACGCATGGGCCATCCTCTATCTTTACGACCTTGACGGCCGCGAACTTTGGCATCGCCAGACGGAAAAGGGCGAATGGTGCATCGCCACCCGCCTGATCCAGTGGCTCGGGCCGGGCCAGCCGGACTGCGCCCTCGTTTATGGTCAGTCCGTGGAACGGCAGGGACCGCCCAAGCCCGCGCGCATCTATAACGGGCAGGGTGAAGTCATCGCTGAGCTACCCCTGCACGTCGCGGCCCTGCCCGACGAGAAGGACTTCTGGTCCGACTGCTACGGCATGGCGGCTGATGTGTGGGGCGACGCCCGCGAAGAGGTCATACTCTTTGGCTCGCGCGGCTTCTGCGTCTATGCCAACACCCAGCCGCTCGAAAAGCCTTCGTTGAACAACATGACGCTTTATCCCGGACAGTAAGCGATTTGGATTAACTACGCCCGGGGGACGCCGGTTTGAGAGGTTGGTGCAGCCTTGAGCCCTTTCAGCGCGCGGGGAGGGCGTCTTCCCGGTGAAATTGCGGTGGGGCCCCGGTGAGGTTCCCATGGGGAGCGATCCACATGGGAACCACACCGGGGCGTCACCTTGCCCACACCGTTGTCGGACCGGGCCGACCGGCGGGGGCGGAAACCGGTTTTACGGCTACAACTCTCGTAATTGGAGCAGCATACACGGTTGCATCAAGCGCCATTTGGAAGGGCGGCAACAACAAGATTACGACCCACACCTCCTAAGCCTTTGATTACCAGCACGATAGTTTCTTCATCCTCAAGACTTCCTCCGCCAAGCCGGGATCAAACCTGTCGGATAAGCCCAGAGACGGTCTCACAGTGTTGGTTGACGTGACTGATCAACAACAGCAGAAGTGAGCCCTGTCAACTGGGCGAACACTGATCGGCAGCGGTCAGAGCCAGCCGCCTATGATCTGACCGTGGCGAGCGGCCTGGCCGCCGGGCTCCTATCCGCTGAATGTTGGCAAGCCTGCAAAGGCAGGAGTGCTCTCCGACCAGCCATCGCCGCTCAGCTCCGTTAGGAGCGCCACGTGTATAGTGAACGCGCTCGGAAAGGACCCAGCTCCGTTAGGAGCGGCATGTCGGGTTCCCGCCGCCGACCGCAGCCACATGCCGCTCCTAGCGGAGCTTGAGCCAAGTCTTATGATCCGGGGCTCTATAGACATGTCGCTCCTAACGGAGCTTTCGCTCGTGTTCTGACGTGTGAAATGTCCGCGTTAGCCGGCTGGTGATTGGTCTGAAGATTCATCGGCGAGGTGAAACTCGAACGCGGTCTGAATATCATCGCGGTGGGCAAACCCTCGCAAGCGCTTGGCCTCCGCCAGTGCGGCGCTGCTGCTGTCGCGCCAGCCTCGCTTCGTCATGAACTCGTCCCAGATCTCAACCTCCTCTTCGGTCGGCCGGCGGCCCTGCTCGAAGCACCAAGCCAGAATCTCCTCGTCCGTGCCTTCCGCACACGCGGTGAAACGAAGACTCTTGACGCCTATGTCTGTTGCGTGTATCTTACGTGTCTATGAAACTTATTAGACTTAGTCTGTCTGATTCCGCCTACAACAAAGCCCTTGAACTCGCCGGCGCACATGCCGTCCCAGTGGAGGCATACATCTCCAGCGAGATCGAGGATTTACTTGACAGAAGATCAAGAAGCCTAGATAAACAGGCGTTTTGTGACTTCACTGCGGCAGCAACCAAGGGCGGACCAGCCCCGAGCTTCAGGTCGACAATGCCCGATACCCTTGGTCAAGTGCTCGATGTATCTGCGTACGTGTACAATAGTGGGGGCGTACCCAAAGACGAAGCGCACGCAAGATACAAGTTCAGGGATGCTGTACGTAGCGTGGCTGCAAAATGGAAGGTTGGGGAGACGAGCGTACGCGACAAATGCTGTTCCACCCGCAGGCTAGGCCTTCCTGACGTACACGTTGACACTGACAGGTTCGTACAATGGCTCTGCAGGCCGGAACTACTGCGGGATCACCTCTGCCGCAAATTCCCCAATTGCGCTACGGAAATACACAGGCGTTTTGCTGACTGGCGCCCTGGCAACCCCAGTGTACAAGCACGCGAGGAGAAGAGCTAACTGCGAGAAGACCTATGCCGCGCAATGCAGTTTCGGAACAAAGGAAAAAGCACATAGTTTCGTTACTCGAATGTCGCCTCGGTCCACTCTGCCGGAGGCACCCGCGCCGCTGGGACTGGTACTCTCCAGCGGATGGCACCGTTGATGTCTTCATCACCGATTCCAAAGCACACTACAACCAGCGCCCGTGGTTCGACATGAGGAATCAAGACGTCAAGGAACTCGCAGACCACCCCGCTGGCTTTGTCATATTTATCCTGGGGGATGAAGACTGTTATCTCGTCGTCCCGGCGAGGGAGCTTATGCAACAGCTTCCATATCACACAGAGGGTCAGCTGGAGAGCGGATTCTATCACTTTAATACAGTCATCGGACGACGCGCTTTTGAACAGCTTCCATCCTGGGATCTGTCTCAGTATCTTGGGAAGATCGATCTCATACCCTGTATACGAAGCGGAGACAGGAACGCTACGCACAGAGACTCGATCGAGCGCGATCGGTAGAACGAACCGCCGCTGTGGCTCCTGGAGTGGTTCAGGCGCGCTCCGCTACGCGGCTCGTGCGGGCGGGCGTAGATTAAGCGGGAAACAAACCGAAGCTTGCTTACGTCTCAACCGATCTTCGATCCCTGCTTGCCGGCGGATCACGCACCGATCGTCGCGAGCGAATTGCGCGGGCAGTCCACCAAAACGGTTGAGGGTTGAGAGTTGAGCGTTGAGAGAACGCGTGGTCTGGATGGTCTCCCATCCGCTCACCCAGGCCGAGCTTCAGGCGCTCGCGGACTAACTGAATGCGTTGATCAAAGGTTAGGGTGCCTGAGTCGGCACCCGCTTGCCTCCGGCGGGGTAAGGGGATACTTTTCTTCCATGACGGACAAGCAAGCTGTCGTTGACGCCCTTCAGAGACTGCCCGAGAACGCCTCGTTGGAGGAGATTACCGAGGAACTGCATATCATGGCGGCGGTGCGGCGCGGGCGTGCCGATGTCGCGGCCGGCCGCACCAAGACCCACGAGGAAGCGCAAGCGCTGTTGGAGTCCTGGGCCACGGCATGGCGGCTGACGTATGGGGCGACGCTCGCGAGGAAGTCATCCTCTTTGGTTCGCGCGGCTTCTGCGTCTATGCCAACACCCAGCCGCTCGACAAGCCCTCCCTGAACAACATCACGCTCTATCCGGGACTGAAGGTTGTTCGCAGGTAGTCCCGACTCAGAAGATACCCGTGCGGCGTGTCGCGGCATAGCCGGGATGGCCCTCGGGCTCGCTGCAGATCTTCCACTCCTCAGATCGCACGATGCCGTCGCCGTAACCGCAGATGTCACGCGTCGAGGAAATGCGTTGGAATAGCAGGGCGAACAGCTCGCGGGCCTTCATTGTCGCCCCCGGCATCAGGCCGAGCTTCTGAAAGACATCGAGGTCCTTCTTGTAGTCACGAATCAGCCCGCACGAGTGGACGCAGCGGCCATTGGCCGGATGAAAACCGTCGCAGCAATCACAGGCCATGCAGGTGCCCTCGACGAGCGTGATGGGCACATCCGGTTCGCGACGGATGCGCTGCCAGATTTCACAGAGCGTGTCGCTGGGGCGCGGCGATTGGTTTCGGCCGCCGGCATACCAGCAGGATAGGCACATCAGGTGGTGCGGGCGGACGAAAAGCCGGTCGGCGGCTTTGATGCGTTCGACGTTGCGCGCGCGGTATTGACTGCATTCAACCTCCGTGCGGGCATGAACCACCGCGCTCCAGCCCTGCGCCCGCACTCGCTCATAGGCGCCGCTCTTCGCCAAGGAGCATCCTTCCCATCCCGGCGTGTCATGGGCGCAGACGCCCTGCGGGCTGGCGATGCGGTCGAAGAGCAGCTCGTAGAGGTAGCGGGCCCGGCGCGTGTCGCCCGGCGCAAGGCCCAGGCGCTGGAGCACATCGAGGTCGCGTTTGCGGTCCAGCACTTCCCGGCTGTCGGCCGAGGTCCTGGCCTCCGGCCCCAAGGCAGTGTAATGCGGAATCTCGTCCGCGTTCGACATTAGGCGGATGGCGGCCGAGGGATCGGTGCCGAGCTTCTGCAACACCTGTCGGGCTTGCGAGTCTTCCATCAGCGGGCATTTCGCGCCGCCGTGGATGCAGACGATACTCAGCAGTTGATGCGCGCGGATGGCGATGGCGCCGGCGCACAAGCCGTCGCCAGCCAGCTTGCGATCGGTGGCCGCGGGGCGGGGCGGAACAATGCCGGTCTGCTGGTCTGCTTGCGCGAGCACGGGCAGGGCCGACCCGGCCAATCCCAGAACCCCCAGCTTCAGCGCAGTGCGACGCGACAAATCCGGCACGGGAAGCGCCCGCTCGGGTCGTGGGTGGACCTGGTCATGCGGATTCATCTGGGGCATTCTGCCACGTGATGGCAAATGGGCAAACGGATTTCGCAAACACGCGCTTCATTGCTCTTCGCGCGCGCTGCTGGAGTCTTGGGCTACGGCATGGACTTCAAAAGTGAAGAAAGAGCACAGCACCGTCTTGTCCTTCAGCTCCACGAACGGCGGGCGAGTTTGTGGATGTAGCAGCCGCCAATGCGGTGCAGCAGAGCAAGCACGCCGTTACCAGGACGGTTGCCGGGGCGACCTTCCGCGGAAGCAGTGCCATTCTGCTATGGGAGCGAGATGTTGCGGACTCTGAAAGCCGCCTTCTCCAGTGCCTCGGGAACGGCCACATAGACGAACAGCGCCAGGTTCTCAGGCGCGGGCGCACCAAAATAGAAACCCATCAGGTCCTTGCCCGACCTTTTCTGAGTAACGGGAAGCACTTGTTTGCCCTGTTCGACGAACGCGAAGCTGGTGACCCGTCGTTGGGGATCGTCCAGTTTGAGGACCACATAGTTTCTCGCCTGGGCGTTCGGTTCGCCGAGGATGCCGGGAAACAGGCTGTCCGCTTGATCCGCCGAGGGCAATGCCATCCGCTGGCTCGCCGCAGTCCCTGCTCGATCAGCAATTTTGGCCGCCTCATACGTTTCCTTGGTCAGGCAAGTCAGCGTCACCCCGCACTTCCGCAGCATGGCATTCTGGAGCGGCTTGCCCGGTTGGCGGCGAAAGTCCTCGATGACCACCACACCGCCGTTTTCTAAAGTTGGCCCGAAGAGTTCCGCCTCCCCCTCCAGCTCCGTGATCGTCCTGGCGCTGCGAGAGGATCCCGCCAGTTGGAGACTCGCATAGCGCGTCTTCATGGGCCGAAGCTCATGCCAACCCCTCACCGCGGAAAGAGTGAAGCCGCCGCTCGTGCCCGATCCCCCGGGGTCCGGCTCCCCGGGAAGGACCAGGTCCGATCCGGTATCGTCCATCGCCTTGGTCACCCTGACCTTGAAAATGGCTTGCTTGGTGGCCAGAGCCTCGCCGGTGAACTTGAGCATAATGTTGCATCGGCTTTGTGATCCGCGGTGCTCGGAAATGCTCACGACCTCGGCCTCAAGGTTGGTTGAGCCGCTGGCCACGGTTCCGGCAGCCAACTGCAACCAAACGCATCCTGCAAGGCCTGCCATGCAACACAGCGGCTTTGTCTTCCAACTCATGGCGGCCGCATCGTGCCAAGATCGTTTGGTGCGTCAATGGGCAATTCGATGAAGGCGATGGGCAACCGAGCGAGGCTCGACGTCATGGAAACAATTCCATCAGCGCGTCAGCGAACAATTTCATCCCGCGAGCGTCGGGGTGGTTGATGGAATTGAGCATGAGCGTGCTGTAAGGGATGCCCTGCCGCCAAAGCCGTCCGTAACGGCGGGAGGCATCGGCCAAGGCGACCCTGTTGCCGGCGGCGAACTGGCGCAAGCCGGCGACGTAGGGGCGCGGGTCATCGTCCACGTCCCGCTCGCGATTCAGGCTCATCCAATCCGGCCGGACATAATGCGGTGTCAGGATGATCCACTCGGTGCCTATGGCCTGGAAATCCGCCCACAGCTTGCCGTAACGCTCGCTAACCTGCGGCGGAGTCAGGCCGGCGTCGTTCACAAACTCAGAGACGATGAGGTCCGGCTTCAGGGCCAGTACCTTCTCTTGGTAGTTGTGCAGACTCCCCGGAGGTTCGGCCAGGTAGCTGGCGGTATTGCGCCCGCCCCAGGCTTCGGTGAGCAGTTCGATGTTGGCCTGCGGGAAACGCTCCTTGAGGCGCGCCACGAACTGTTCCTGCCAGCGGTTGCGCTCCCAGTCCGGCAGGTAGGTGCCCACAGTGACGCTGTCTCCCCAGGCCAGGATGCGCAGGCGCTCGCCGGATTGCAGTCTCCTCAGGGTCCGAGGCAAGAACTGCTCGGCGGGAGTGGGCTTTGCCTTGGGCGGCTCGGGATACGTGGTTTCCAGCACTGGGAAAAGGTGCTCCGATCCGAGTCGGCTCAGGCGGCCTGGCAGCCAGATGTTTGCCAGGCGGCGTTCGCCGGGCTTGAGTTCGGGGGGTAAGGGTGCCGCCGGGCGCGACTCTCCCCGGCGCAGCACGATGCGATCGCCGCGTGTAAGGACAATCGAGTCAATGCGAAGCTGCGCGCACCGATAGTTGGCATAAACTGGCTGCCCATCCTTGATAGCGCCTCCGGAACAGCGGCCGACGGTGCCCCAGACCAGGTCGGCCTCGTAATCCTGGCCCCGGTGCAATATCGCGGAATACGGCCGCCGTCCGGCTCGCAGCACCAGGTTCGTGGGGTCGAGGAGGCCGGGTGTGGTGGTTTCCTGGGCGCGCACACCGCGAAGCTGCGCCCCTTTGGCCCAGCCGCCCGCATTGGCGTTAAACAGCGGCAGGGGATCTATCTTCTCGGCGGTGACAGCAACACTTACCGGCCGGGCGATGCGAAGCGTCTTGGAGCGCGGGCGTGGCTCGTTGACGGTGACCTGCACCTTCCAGTCACCCGCCAGTTTCAGGTCCGCGAGCGTTGCCGCGTTGCCGACCCCAGACGTAAGAGCGAGAAAGCAACCTGCGAGGAGGATAGACCGGATGTCCAGACTGTGAGGTAATGTCATCTGTCTTCCCAGTTCTGCGCCCGCCCAAACGCCAACTCAAGCTCAAAGTGCGAGCAGATGCCGCCGCACCTGGCTAAAGGACGCCTCGCGCGTCCAACTCCCATCCCGCTACTGGCTTCGCACGCGCAGAAATCCGCTGCTCCCAGCCAGTGGTACTTGGGCTTGCTGACTGTTGGTAGTGACGAGGGATTCCCACGTGCCGGTCACCGGGCTTCCGCGCCGTTCCACCACATAAGGCGGCGCGCCACCGCCCCAGCTCAGATCGAGGTTTGTTCCCGCCCGATTACACGTGAGGATGATATCCTGGCCGACCGTGACGACTACTGCGTCATAGGCGACCGCATGGATGCCGTCGTCGGCGCTGAGCATCAACGTGTAGCTCCCCGGCGCGCTGAACGTAGCGGTGGTGTTGGTGCGGCACGGATCGGCAAAGGCGACGGCGGCGGGGCCGGAGTAGAGCGTCCACCGGTTCGTCGGGGGGCTGCCGATGCAACTCACGCATCCCTGCAAGCCGATCGGGACGCCGCACACGGCTGATTGATCGGGTCCGGCGCTGGCCCGCGGCGCCCCAGCCGAACGCGGCCCTTCGGTCGGACCGGTCGTTTGAATCACCTCGAAGTTGGTAATGCCAACGGTCGGCAGGTGGTTGAAGGCGTTGGCTGGCCAGCGGTCGTCGGGCGTAACCGAGATGGAGAAGAAATTCCCGTTATCGGCCACAAGGGCACCATACTTCTTCAAGGCCAGCAGGATGGCTTTCTCCTGTTTGGTCCAGGAAGCGGGGATGACGAAGCTGGATTTCAGGCGCAGCCGCTGGCCCATGGCCGGCACGTTGGTCTGGGTGGCCGGGGTGGTGGATGCGTAATGCGTGGCGGGGTAGATATATTGCCTCCGGGTGCGTTTGACGACGACCCGGCAGGCGTGTTCGACCATGCCGCGCTCGCACTCGTCGTAACGGGGCAGGGCGGGGAACATCGCCAGGCCGGCGGCATCGCCTGAAGTCCACCCGTCCGGGCGCAGCGCATTGCTCCTGAGATCGAACTTCGCGCCATTAGATGCCTCCCAGCCCGTGCTGACAAGTTTGGCCTGCCACATCTCCCACAGCGAGCCGCTGCCGGGCTGGACGATGATGGCATGGCGGTCACCGCCGAGGTCATTGAGGTCCTGCTGCCATTGCTGGAGGGTGAGGCTGCCGGTGCCTGTCGGCCAGGTCTCGATGGGCATGTTGCCGGGAATCGGATAGGGACTCGGATCGGATTCGTCGGCATAGTGCACGAAACCAATCGGCACCGGCGGCTGGGAGTTCGGCACCAGGACGAAGTTCATTTCCTGGAACGCGCGCAGGGTGCGGCGGCTGGCGTCCAGATCCGAGATGATCTGGGCCATCATGGCGTCTGAATTCGGCAACAAGGGCCGCCGGGAAATGTCCTCATTCCAGGCATTGGTGACCGGGAAGATCTGCATCGCTGAGAGGATGGCATCTGCCTGCGCGGTGTTGAATAGGACCGCATTGGTGACCACGGGCGCCGGACCCAGAATCCGGCCTTCCTGATTAATGCGCTCGGCGGCGAGCGACAACGGGAACAACAGGAGGCTGAGGAGAGCGGCGGGCAAACGGCACTTCATAACTACAACAACAAACTAGGCGCATCTTAGAGCAGGATCGAGGCCAGTTTCGCGGGACGCCGATGCCGGCAGCATGGATTCAAGGCGATGGGGTTTGATTAATTCGATGCTGCTTCCCCTTTTTTCGATACACCTCCCTGGAGCGGAAAGGTTAACGTGAGGCATCTATATGAAATCTCACTCGCCAACCCGGCGTGGCCGGGCGCGGTGGCGCTGGGTCGTTTGGACCGCGGCCCTCACACCCGTTGCCGCGGTAACGGCCTGCGCGGCCTTCTTCCGGGGACCGATCCTCCCGCCGGAACCGCTGCCTGCCGCGCCGATATTAGACCTGCATTGCCACGTGGCAGGTGTCGGGGCCGGCAACAGCGGCTGCTTCGTCTCAGACCGGCTGCGTAAGAGCTGGAAGGTCCGATTCTATCTGCGCAGCTTCGGAGTCTCGTGGAAGGAGCTTTCTGAGGGAGGGGATGCTCTCTGCGGAGAGCGCTTGGCGCGAACCCTGGCCGCGAGCAGGCATGTGGGTCGTGCGGTGGTTTTGGCCATGGACGGGGCGGTGGACGCGGACGGTCGGCTGGACCAGGCACGGACCGAGTTCTATGTGCCGAACGAGTTTGTGGCTAATTTGGCGGCGCAACACACCAACCTGCTCTTTGGCGCGAGCATTAATCCCTACCGCCCGGACAGCCTGGCCCGCCTCGATTGGGTGGCAACGAACGGTGCCCGGCTGGTGAAGTGGCTGCCCTCCATTCAGCTCATTGACCCGGCGGACGAGCGTCTCAGGCCCTTCTATCAGCGCCTGGCGGAATTGCGCTTGCCGCTGCTCGTGCACACCGGCGCGGAGCACTCCTTCACCTGGGCGAACGATGAGTTGGCTGACCCCGAGCGGTTGCGCCTGCCGCTGTCCCTGGGGGTGACGGTCATCGCCGCGCACGCCGCGTGGCCTGGCTTGAACAAGGGCGAGCGGGACGTGGACCGCCTGGCGCGCCTGATGAGCCAATATCCGAACCTCTACGCCGACATATCATCCCTGACCCAGGTCAACAAGCTGGGCGCCTTGCGCGAAGTGCTCCGCCGCCCGGAGTTCCGCCATCGGTTGGTCTATGGGACCGACTTTCCCCAGATCAACATGCCGATCGTGTCACCGTGGTTCTTCCCGCTGGATTTGAGGTTCTCCCAGATGTGGCGCATCAGCTGGATCAGGAATCCCTGGGACCGCGACGTGGCGCTCAAGCAGGCGCTGGGCGTGCCGGCGGAAGTATTTACCCGGGCGGAGAGACTCCTCCCCTGAGCTCTCAGCGCTTCGCGTAGTCTTTCATGCCGGAAATGTCCACGAGCACCACGGCCTCGTCGCCGACGACCCAGGCGTCGTGGCCCGGCGGGATGTAGGAGATGTCACCGGGGCCGTAATCTTGCTCGCTGCCATCGTCCATGACGACGTGCAGACGTCCGGAAACGTGGTATTGCAGGTGCGAGGCTTCACAGCTTTCGGTATGGGCCATCGGTTTGACACAGGTGGACCATTTCCACCCGGGCCGCAGGGTCGCGCGCCCGAACGTGACGTCGTTGACCGTAACCAGCTCCACCTTGCCCTTGTCGAACGACCGGGAGTCGTCCGGGCGGGAAAGGCTCTTCTTTTGCAGTCTCTCTGTAGTTGTAATCATAATATTCTCCATCATCATACCTTAAGTGGGAGCGGGGACGGTGTCAAGGGCCGGGGAGGGCGAGCGGGCGCGAGGCAGGGGGTGCATCAAGCCAGCAATTGCAGGCCGGGCTTCATAGGGACGTTTCGCCGAAACTCCCGTGGTCGCAGGTAAGCGAACGCCTCGCCGAGGCATCCCTGCCAGCACACGCGGGTGGGCAACCCTCCCGGCTGCGGGTTCCCGGGCGATCGCACCGGAATCCGGCCGACCGTGCCTCTGAGACTACTTGCCGATGCAGAACTGGCTGAAGATGACGTCGAGCACGTCCTCGGTGGTGGTCTTGCCAACGATTTCGCCGACGGCATTGACAGCAATGCGCAGGTCCAAGGCAACAAGCTCCAGGCCCTGGTCCGCCCGCAAGGCCTCCAAGGTGCGCAGCGTCGCGTCGCGGGCTCGATTCAGCGACGCCTGGTGACGCGAGTTAATCATCACCTGCAACATCTCCGCCCTGATCTCCCCCGACCAGATGAGTTCCTTGATCGCGTCTTTGAGTGCCTCGAGGCCCTGCCCGGTCAGGCACGACACTCCCACCGCCGGTGATTGGAGCTCGGCCGGCAGGCGAAGCACGACCGGCAAATCCGACTTGTTGCGGACCAGGACGCGCCGTTTGGCGGAGAACTCGGCCAGGCAGTTCCGGTCCGACTCCGCCAGCGGCTCGGACCCGTCGAGCACGTGGAGAATCAACTCGGCCTGCTCCAGGCTCTGACGGCTGCGGCGGACGCCTTCGAGTTCGATCTCATCTCGCGCCTCGCGCAGGCCAGCGGTGTCAATGAAGACCACGGGCAGGCCGCGGACGTTGGCGGTTTCCTCGATCGTGTCGCGGGTCGTGCCGGGAATGGGGGACACGATGGCGCGGTCGCGGCCGAGGAGCTGATTGAGCAGGCTCGATTTGCCGGAGTTGGGCCGGCCGATGATAGCGGCGCGGATGCCGCGGCGGAGGATCTGGCCTTCGTCGGCGGTGCGCAGCAGTTCGTCCATGAAGCCGACGCCGTGTTCGAGTCGGGCGATGAGCTGGTCCCTGGTGTCGGGGGCGATGTCTTCCTCCGGGAAGTCAATGTGCGCTTCGATGTGGGCCAGCGTCTCAACCATGTCATCGCGCAGTTGGTTGACGCGCTGGGAGAGCTTGCCGGCGAGCTGTTCGTTGGCGGCGCGCAAGGCCAGCTCGGTGCGCGAGTGAATCAGGTCGGCCACGGCTTCGGCCTGCGCGAGGTCT
The DNA here is from genome assembly GCA_964625855.1 of uncultured Verrucomicrobiota bacterium. Lineage (GTDB taxonomy): Bacteria > Verrucomicrobiota > Verrucomicrobiia > Limisphaerales > UBA8199 > JAPLUA01. The sequence goes on from CAZVFC010000004.1 coordinate 203,791, forward strand.
ATGCGCCCATTCAGGAAAGCGCGGCGGGTGAACTCGCCCGGCTCAGCCAGGCGCGCGCCGTTGGCCAGCACCGCATCCAGGACCATCTTGGCGGGCAGGATGCCGCCGTGGCAGGTGATTTCCACTACGTCTTCGCGCGTGAAAGAGCGCGGGGCGCGCATGACGGACAGGAGCACCTCGTCAATGTTCCGGCCCTGGTGCACCACGTGGCCGAAATGGAGCGTGTGCGTCGCAGCCGTCGAGGGCTTCTGCAACGCCTTGCCGGCGGGCGCAAAGCAATGGTCCGCCACGGTGAGGGCTGCCGGTCCGGAAACCCGGATCACAGCCAGTCCACCCTCGCCCAGCGGGGTAGCAATCGCCGCTATGGTGTCATCGAGCATGTTCGGCTTTAATACTTTGAAAACCAGCCAGCCTGGTCAATGATTTCAGCAATGACGCATCGAGCGCTTTCCGAAGTTGGTCCGAGAGTGGCGCGGCGTTCCCGCAGTTCACGGTTGCGCAGCGTTCCAGCTCGCTCACAGTCCGGGGGCGAGGAGACGCCGCCGAGCGAAGGCAAAGCCGTCCGCTCGGCGAAGCCATCCCCCACGGAGCAACGGCATCCTCGCTCCATGAATCTGGACAAGCTGGGAACCGGGGAGGCGATAGCGCTAATGCTTGGGGAAGACGAGCGGATTCCAAAGAAACTCATGGCGGAGGCGCGCCGCATCGAGCAGGTGGTTCGCGCGGCGGCGCGGGCGTTCCGGCGCGGGGGCCGGCTGTTGTATGTGGGGGCGGGCACCAGCGGCCGGCTGGGCGTGCTGGATGCCAGCGAATGCCCTCCGACCTTCGGCACTCCGCCGCGCCTGGTGGAGGGCATCATCGCGGGCGGGCGGCCTGCCTTGTGGCGGTCCGTCGAAGGAGCGGAAGACGACGCGGGGTCGGGGGAGCGCGCGATGGAACGGCGGCGCGTGGGAGATCGGGACGTGGTGGTGGGCATCACGGCCAGCGGGACGGCGCCGTTTGTCTGGGGCGCGCTGAAGGAAGCTAAACGGCGCGGCGCGACCACCGTGCTGGTCTGCTTCAATCCGTATCTGATAATCCCACGCCGGGTGCGACCGGCGGTTGTGATTGCGCCCGATCTTGGCCCGGAACTGCTGACGGGCTCGACGAGGTTGAAGGCGGGCACGGCCACAAAGCTCCTGTTGAACCTGTTCACCACCCTGGCGATGGTGCGCCTCGGCAAAGTAAGGAGCAACCTGATGATTGACCTCAAGCCTGCCAATGCAAAACTCCGCGACCGGGCTACGCGCATCGTGCAGGACCTGACGGGAGCAGCTTACCCCACGGCGGAGAGAACGCTCCGGCACAGCGGCTGGGTCATCAAAAAGGCAGTCGCGCGGCTAGGTCGGAAATGAAGGTATCAAGCTTGGCCAATTTGCCCGCGAGGTACCACCAGGTTATGAACCTCACCAGGCCGGAGACCAGCGTGAGCAGCAAAGCGCTCATCACGAAAAGGCCGAAAGCGTGGGACGGATCGGGTTCCATCATTCGCGGCAAACCGTGATAGAGGGCCGCAATAGACAAGCTGATTCCAATGGACCAGGTCACCCAGGGAGAGACGCTGGGGAAGGTGTCCAGCAGACGGAGCAGGAAGAGCGGACTCAGCCCGTACGCCACGGCTGAAAACGCCTGGGCATAGGTATGCCGGCCATGAAATGTCTCGCCAATGGACTTGACCATCTTGGCGCCGGCGAACACCACCACCAACGACAGGACGAACTGGCTTGCCTCAAACAGGACGGCCTCACCGCGCGTGAAGGGCTTGAGTTGCGCCACTTCCCGCATCTGGCCGCGATACTTGCCCCAGTGGACCAGGCCGTAAGCCTCGCCGAAGGACGTGATCAGCAGCAACGGCAATAGATGGACCACCAGAATAAATGCCGTGCCGCGTCGGGCGGAGAGAATCTTCTCCCACGTGGCCACCGGCTCGAAAATGAGCAAGATCGCTTTGAGCATCCGGAGGAAGTGTTATCGGCAGACCCCAGGGCTGACAACTAAATATCTGCGGGTCGTCCGCGCGCGGCAACGGCTTCACGACACGGGTAATGCAATTGGCACCTGCGGATTGGCATCGTGCAGCCCCCGCGCGGCGAACTAATTGCTTGCCTTACCCGGCCGGGCATGATTGGTTGTGGCTAGTGAACGTTAACCTTGGCATCTGGAACAAGCTGAACGGGCTGGCGGTCTTTCTGTGCTTCGTAGCGATCATCCTCTTTGTTGGCGCTTGGTACCTGCCGCTCATTCAGCAAAATGAGCGGATGCGCCGACGCATCCTGGAACAGGACAGCCAAATCCAGAAACAGGAGGACGCCAGCCGCCAGTTGCGTGCCGCTATTGACGCGCTGCGTTACAATCCCAAGGCCGTGGAACGGTTGGCCCGGGAGAAGTTCGGTTACGCAAAGCCGGGCGAGACGGTCATACGTTTCGGGCCGCCGCAACTGGAGTCTCCCTCGCAGCGGTAGGCTGATTCGGAACCATTCGACATCTGCTGGAAGCGCCGTTAGGCTAAGCTTGCTGGAATGAATCCCGCCAGCACAACACCGCCGCCAGCTTCGGACGCGTGGTTCGTTACCACCCATTGGTCGGTGGTGGTGTCTGCGCGCGCGGGCGATTCGCCCCAGTCCGCCGCGGCCCTCGAAACGCTGTGCCGTGCCTACTGGTACCCTCTCTACGCCTACCTGCGACGGCAAGGGCGCGCCCCTCACGACGCCCAGGACCTGACGCAGGGCTTCTTCGCGCGCCTCCTGCAAAAGGATTACCTCCAGGGCGCGGCCCGCGAGAAAGGCAAGTTTCGCACCTTCCTTCTGGTTGCTTTCAAGCGTTTCCTGGCCAACGAATGGGACCGGGAACACGCGCAGAAACGGGGCGGCTTCACGCCAGTGGTTTCGATTGACCAGGAGTTGGCCGAATCCCGCTTCGCCGCCGAACCCGCCCACAGCATTCAGCCCGACGTGCTGTTCGACCGGCAGTGGGCCGTGACCTTGCTCGATCAGACCATGCGCCAGTTGCAGGCGGAGTACGTGGCCTCCGGCCGGGCGAAGCTGTTCGAGTACCTGCAAAGCTGCCTCGCCCGGGAGGAGTCCGCCTTGCCTTACGCGGAGATCGCCGCCCGCCTGAACCTCACCGAAGCCGCCGTGAAGATGGCCGTCCACCGCTTGCGCGCCCGCTACCGGGAAATCCTGCGCGCGGAAATCGCCCACACCGTCTCTGGCCCCGAAGAAGTCGAGGAGGAAATCCGGCACCTCTTCTCCAGCTTCGGCCCGTGAGCCGACCGTGGCGCAAGGCATCTTCCTAATTCGGGGGTGCGTGGCGCCCGAGCCCCAGTTGCGCCGGAGTCTGGCGGGTGATGCCGAAGACGAACGCCTGGCCGTCGTGGAAGCGCTCGCGTAGCTCGAAATTCTCGAACGCCACGCCGCCCGGTATGGGCCGGCGCGTCTGCCAGTAGGTGTAGCGGGCGTTGACCGCCGCGTGCAAGTCCTTGCCCGCCGTGCCGCGCGGCTTCTTCCAATACTGCGTTACCTTGCAGCCTCCGTAATGCCAGACCTGCCGCCCCGGGAACGGGTAAACCGATGCGGGATCGTCTTCGTCCGTGGTCAGCGCCGCCAGCACATCACCCGATGTGGTGCGCCCGAGATCGTCGAGCGGATAAATGCGGTGCGGGGCGAAGCCGTCCCCTTTGTGCATCGGGTAGAGCCGCAGGCTGCTGACGACCTCGTCCTTAAGCCAGAGGAGGCGAGTGCGGGCCAGGTTGCCCATCGTGGCGGTGAGGATGCAGTATTCCAGCGGCGCGCTGCCCGGCTCGGCATGAATGGCAAGCTGGATTTCGTCCGGCGTGTCGCTGCGCTGCGAAACCACCAGGCGCACGCGCGCGCCGTTGTCGAACGGCTCGACCCGCACGGTAACCTCGAGTTGCTCCACACCGGGGGATGGCCGAGTGAGCTTGGCCGGCACCAGGGGCGCCTGGGGCGCACCCGAGGCAAGGTTCGTTTCGCCGACCGCCCACAGCCGTTTGCCGCGGGTCTGGTCGAGTGCGCTCAGCTCCAGTTCGCTGAAGCCCCGTCGGCCATTCACGATCGGCTCGACCGCGATGAAGTTGATCAGGCTGTAGCCGCCGTTGGTCGAGATGGGATAGCCAAGGCGAATCAGCCCGCGTGGCCCGCCGGCACCTCGGAATCCGCCCGGGGGAACCGCCCAGAGCAAGCCGCCGCGCACACCCCACATCGGTTGGTTCGTATTCAGCCCAGCGCGCACCCAATCAGCCGCCTGTGCTTGCCCGCCCCCGGCGATACAGAATCCGAGGGCAGCGGCGTAAACGGCCCTACGCGGCCGAAGGCCCTTGAGATACTGCGTGGCACTCACAGACGCGAAGCTAATCAAGGCTGCGAGCCTTGACAACCGCAGTCCTTGTCCTCTCGATCCTGGCAGCACGCCTCTCGGACGACCGGAATTGCGATTGGCCGTGCGGCAGTCCTGGGGTATGGTCTTCCAGGTATGCCAAACGCGCTCCGCAAACAACCTCGTCGCAGCTTCCTCAAGGCCCTGAGCACCGCCAGCGCAGGGGTGGTCGTTGCCGCTAACGCCCCCGCCGTTCTTGCCGCGAATACCCCGACCATCGGGCCAGTGCCGAAGCGCAAGTTCGGCCGGCATGATGAAATGGTCTCATCGCTCTGTCTCGGCGGCGCCACCCTCGCCCGGGCGGAATCCCTCGAAGCTGCCACCCGCATCGCCCATGCCGCGATTGATATGGGGGTAACGTTCTTCGACAATGCATGGGAATACTCGAAAGGGCGCGCTGAGGAATGGATGGGCGTTGCCATGCAAGGCAAGCGCGACAAGGTGTTCCTCATGACCAAAGTCTGCACCCACAACGAGGGGCAGGAGTCCAAAGAGAAGGCTCTGGTCATGCTGGAGGATTCTCTGCGGCGCCTGAAGACCGATCACCTCGACCTCTGGCAGGTGCACCAGATCCTGACCGATGCGGAGGCTGACTCGATCTTCATCCCCGACGGCGTGCTTGGCGCCATCGAGCAGGCGAAGAAGCAGGGCAAGATTCGCTACTGCGGCTTCACCGGCCACGCCAACCCCAAGGTGCATCTCCGTGTGCTGGCCCATCGTTATCCCTTCGACTCGGTGCAGATGCCCTTGTCGGTGTTCGACGCCCGCGAGGACGGTTTCCAGAAGCTCGTGCTGCCCGAAGCCCGGAAGCAAGGCCTGGCTCCGCTCGCGATGAAGACGCTGGGGGGTAACGCCAAACCGATCAAGGACGGCCTGGTCACCTCCGAGGAATGCCTGCGCTACGCGCTCAGCCTGCCCGTGACGACCGTGGTCTCGGGCATTGACACGATGGAATGGCTGCAGCAGAACGCCCGGGTGGCCGCCGGCTTCAAGCCGCTCGCTCCCCAGGACATCGCCGAGTTGGAGCAACGCTGCTCCTCCAGGAAGGAATACGAGTATTACCGTAAGTGGGCCTATCTCGACGGCGCCCCCCCGCTCGCTCTCCCCGCCTGACAGCCCGTCCAGGATGTCCCCTCGGTGTAGCAGCCGACGTCAGGAGGCTCAAATCCTCCCAGAACCCGCCGGGCCGGAGAGGCTCCCAGAGCGTGTACACCGGAGGTACACCGGATGCACACCGGAGGTACACCGGAAAATCGCGTGTGCATCCGGTGTACCTCCGGTGTACCTCCGGTGTACCTCCGGGCCGAGTGTGGTACACGCTATGCGACGCCGAACACCGTTTCCTTCGTCGTCCACCTCTGCCGCCCTGGTTGCTCGGCCACACGGCAATCAAGCGAGGCTCTGTCCTGGCCTCAACCAAGGGGGCGCCTTGTCACGCGAAGTTGACGTTATTGCGGATTCCACTCTCCCCCGCATTTCGCAGCAGCCTGAGGAACCGGCTGCATTCAGCGACGCGGCTCTGCCGGCGAATGACCACTATGAGGCCCGCAGGAGGGCGATCCGCCACAAGGGCCAGGAAATGATCCCGGTTGCAGGTGACCAGAACCGCCTCGTGCGAGTGGGCGAACCCGAGAACGGTGGAGTCATCAGTGTCCGGAGGCAGCACCTCTCGGAGCCGCGTGACGGTATGGCCCTCCTGTGCGGCGACGCGCCCAATTACTTCAGGAACGTCCTGGTCGAGCAGGAAATTCACGCTCCGGCTTCGGCCATCTGGCGGGCGATCAGGTAATCCACCTCTGCCAAGTGGTCCTCATAGTAAGCCAGGCACTCATAAACCTGCGCTCGGGTCAACCCGGGCAACTGGCGCGTCACCGAGTCCACGGTCTCGCCGTTCTGTAATAGCCCAACCACATCGTGAACGGCTATCCGGCTCCCCTCCACGCGGGCATGGCCACCGCACACTCCCGGCGTCCGGGTAATGTATCGGTACCTCTCGACTGCCGTATTCATGGACTCAGCATACTGAGTCCGGCACCCCAGTGCAAGACCGGCCAATTGCGTAGCTTACCGGCTGAGCATCCACCTTCTTATAGGGGGTCAACCGCTGCCGGCCTGTTTGTTCGTCTTCCGGTATAGAACGCGCAACCGCAGCGGACTATCGTCGGCAAGTGAAGTGGGCCTTAAACTCCGGTTTGGCCAGACCCGTGAGACCAGCAAACGCGCCATCTACTTCAACCGCCCACAGTCCCCACCCCCCGCTGGTCTATCGCTGCCCGGAGCCGTGAGAGCGGCTCTCTTGACTCCGCGAATGTAAGCGGCTTTCGGGAAATACTGCGTAACCTCTGCATCAGCATTCATCGCCGCATACGGCTCCAGGTCGTCGTCCTTCCGTTGGCGTAGCGAGATGGGAACGCGGGTCATGCTGGCCGGCTTGATAGGGGTTCGGCAAGCTGGTCGCTGAGCAGTTGCATGATCCGGACAACATCGTCATCGCACCAACCGGCACTTGATAGGACGGATGGCGAGCTAACGCCGAGAAAATCCACAAGCTCTCCGACGGTGAAGCCTTCCTGCTGCCCTCGGACATAATACCGGCCCCCAGCCGCCAGAATGGTGGAATCATCCGCCGGAGCACGGAAGAGCTCAGATGCCCAAGAGTAGAGCCGTTCAACCTTCGCCCTGTATTCGAGGTCGCTCATGCCGCCGAGCTGCGCTGCTCAGGCACGGCGCGCCTGCGGCGTGCGGAATGTAACGGCAGCCTCATCGCGCCGTTGCCTGAAGCAGCTTGGCTAGCTTCGGGTCGTAATAACTGAGGACCCACTTCTCATAACTCGTCACGGTCGCTGGACCTGGGAGCTTCTGTCGGTATAGTGCAAGATACTCCTCAACTCGCTCCCGCGCCCCGGCCCAGTCAAACCTTCCCTGCATCCGCGGAACGCCCTCAATGGCATCAGTGAGCTCGCGCCGGAAATAGACCCACTCCGGTGTGCCGTACTTCGCCTTGCGCACCTCTTTGTGAAGTCGCTGCTCAAACTCGTCCGTTACGAGCAATGAAATGATATGGTAGAGCGGCGGCTCGTGGTAGAACCAACTGCCGCCGTCGTCTGTGGCTTCGAGCTTTGCGTTGAAGGCTCGCAGGAACCGGTCGAATCTGGCCTGTGGCCAACCCAACCACTCGACGCACACGCGACCCCAAACCCGGGCATAGTCGTTTCTCACTCGATTGCGCATACACGTCGCTCTCAGTTAACCTGTAGCAGTCTATCCGCCATGCCCTCGGACGCCTTGGGAAATTCGAACGCTTCCCGACAAGGGCATGGCGGATAAACTGCTACAGGTTTGACTAAATCAGGTCAAGCGTTTCCCCCTGTCGGCGCCTGCAGCCGGATACGGTAGCCGGGCTTGCCGCCGAGCGAGAGGCGCTGGCCGCCGTTGGCCAGGATCACCTTCTCACACAGCCGCAGCATCAACTCCGCCTGCTCGGAGACCTTGCATTCCTTGGGAAGCTGAGGCCGGGTCTGGTTGACGTAGCGGTCGGGCATGTGGAATCCCGGGAGCTTCTCGATCGCAGCGAACCCGACCCGCTGGCCCACCACGGCGCAGGCGGTGGCCGCGTTGCAGTCGGCATCGTAGCCCAGCGCCATGGCGTACTGGCCCGTCTTATAGAAGTCGCCCTCGCCGTAGAGCAGCGCGAGCAGCACCATCGCGCCGTTGAGCGGAGTGGAGTTGTCATTCCACTTGCGCGGCTGCGCGTCAGGATTCCACGGCTCTTTCCTGGACACGTACCACTTCTCATGGAAGACCCGCCGGGCGGCCTTCCAATCCCCCGGGTGATCGTGAAATGCCTTGATGGCCCCCTGCACGGCTTCGGCCTGGGCGCTGGCTGGGTCAACGGCCTGCAGGGACTCGCGCAGCAGGTCCTCCAACGGGCTGTTCCTGACCGCGACCAGGCTGATGAGCGTGGTCCAGTAACGCGTGGCTTGCAGCGGCTCGCCGGAGACCGCGATGCGGGCGTAGTGGAGCCCGAGGTCCGCCGCAGTCTGCAGCATGCCGGGCGCGATCATGCCGTAGGCCTCGACACAGAACTGGCCACTGAGGTTGTAGGGCGCGTAGGAGTTGCTCGCCGGGTTGGCCGTCTCCGGCGGAAGGGCGCCCTGGTCCATGAGCTTGCGGGCTTCGCGGTTGGCGCACCAAAGCCCGCGGTTCATATTGGCCTTCCAGATTTCGACGATGCGGGGATAGGGAATCTTGAGGGCGCCTTCTTTGTTCATGAACCAGAGATGGGTCCACTCGAAGTCGTTGTCGTCGTCGCTGCGGGCGCCGTTGGGCAGCAACGGGTAATCCGGCAGGGTCGCGCGCGGCTCCTCGATATACTTGAACTCGTGGGCCAGCCCTTCGATGCCGCCAATGAGCATCCCCGTCCAGCCGCCTCGAATATGATCCAGAAGCTGCTCGCGGGTGAGATCAATCGTGGCCGGTCGCCGATCGGCTGCTGCCGGGCTCTCGGTTGGCTGGCCTGGGAGCGGGTGGAGGGCGAGGCAGCACACCGCCACGGCAACCGCGCCTCTCAGCAGACTGATCCAATTCATCAGGCTCCGAGTTCAGCGAGCAGACAGGCCCTTGTCAACACCGCAAAGTAGGTCTATCACACCACGGCCGACGCAGAGCACCCAGCCCAGCGCGAGACCGTGACGGACCGCGAGCCGTCCCTGGCTCGCAGGACGCAGCACGTGCAACCACTGCGAGCCGGGGACGGCTCGCGGTCCGTCACGGTATCGAGTTCGTAGGTCTGGGTGGCGGTATCAAGATGCGCCGACAATGGCGAACTGCGCTTCTTCCGCCTTGACCCGCATCCCCCGACAGAACAAGACTACGCGTGACTCGGTTGGTTCGGGCGGCGAGCGGATGCCGCGTAGCGGCTGGGCGCCGCGAATCATCCGGCAATGAAAGTAACAGCGCATGATGAAGAATGGCATTCTAGCGGCAGTTAAATCGGGCAGGAAGCTGGTGTCCGACGGTGCGTGGGGCACGTTTCTCCAGAAGAAGGGCCTCAAGCCGGGAGAGTGCCCGGAGCTCTGGTGCATCGAGCGCCGGGCCGAGGTGCTGGATGTGGCCCGGAGCTATATCGCGGCGGGCGCGGACATGATCGAAAGCAACAGCTTTGGCGGCAGCCGTTTCAAGCTGGACCACTACGGCCTGGGCGACCGCACGGCGGAGATCAACGAGGCTGCGGCCAGGATCTCGCGCGAGGCGGCTGGTGCCGGGAAGTGGGTCATCGCCTCGATCGGGCCCACCGGCAAAATGCTCGCGGCCGGCGACGTGACGGAGGCAGAGCTTTACGCGGCGTTCAAGGAACAGGCGATGGCCCTCGCCAAAGGCGGCGCCGATGCGCTGTGCATCGAGACGATGAGCGCGGCGGATGAGGCGGGCATCGCAATCCGGGCCGCGCGCGAAAACACTGACTGCGAGGTCATCTGCACCTTTACCTTCCAGCGCGGCGCCAAAGGCTATCGCACGATGATGGGCTTGTCTCCGACGAAGGCAGCTCAGGAAGCGGTCCAGGCCGGCGCCCATATCATCGGCCCCAATTGCGGGAATGGGATGGAACAGATGATCGAGATCGTCAAGGAGATGCGCGCGGCGGCGAGCGCCACTCCAATCCTGGCCCATGCCAATGCCGGGCTGCCGAACAATGTCAACGGCGTGGACGTATTTCCCGAAAGCCCGGAAGAGATGGCCGCCCGAGTCAAGGCAATGGTCGAGGCCGGCGCGAGCATCGTGGGCGGCTGCTGCGGCACGACCCCCGCGCATATTCAGGCAATACGGAAAGCGGTGGACGCATTGGCTTAGCGTTATCCGGAGGCCGTTCCCATGCCCGAAAGACGCTGCCCAGGCCAGGACATGCGGTATTGGAAGCCGGAAGACATCTTCATGGCGGCCTGCCCGTTCTGCCAGGGCGAGATCGAGTTCTGGAAGGATGAGCCACTCCGCGTTTGTCCCTCATGCCGCAAAGAGGTCCGGAATCCGAAGCTGGATTTCGGCTGCGCGGATTGGTGCAAACACGCGGAAGAATGCCTCGCTCCCGCACCCGAGGAGAAGCGCTCAGACCAGTCTGACAAGTCCTAGTCGTCCCTCCGCAGCGTAAGAGGTAGTGAGGCAACCAATGAAGCTGGCCATTTCAGGCAAAGGCGGCACCGGCAAATCTACCCTGGCGGCGGCCCTGGCGCTGCTGATGAAGAAGAAAGGCTGGCGGGTTCTGGCGGTTGATGCCGACCCCGACGGCAACCTGGCGGCGGCATTGGGCGCTTCACCCTCAGAAACGGCACGGATCATACCCATTTCCAAACAGAAGGAGCTGATCGAGGAGCGAACGGGCGCCAAGGTCAAACAGTATGGCCAGATGTTCAAGCTGAACCCGGAGGTGGCGGACATTGCCGACAGTTACGGGATGAACCTCAAAGGCGTGACGCTGCTCGTGCTGGGCGCCATCGAGGCCGGCGGCTCCGGTTGCGCCTGCCCGGAAAGCGTGTTGATCCGCGCGCTCGTGACGGACCTGGTGCTGCGGCGCAAGGACGCCTTGATCATGGACATGGAGGCCGGCATCGAGCACCTGGGGCGGGCCACGGCCAAAGGCGTTGATACGCTCCTGGTCATGGTTGAACCGAGCCAACGGGCAGTCGAGTCCGCGCACCGGGTGGCACTCCTGGCCGCCCAGATCGGCCTGCGGGATGTCCGCTTCGTGGCCAACAAGATCGCCTCGCCCGCGGACGAGGAGTTTGTCCGCACGGCGCTGGCGGGTCGGGAAATTGTGGGCGTCATTCCCTGGTCCGAAGAGATCCGCCAGGCCGAACGGAGAGGCGAAGGAGTGCTGGAAGGGGCAGGAGTTGAGCTCTTGAGCCGCTTCGAGGCGGTTCTTGAGACGTTGCAGGGGTCTGCGACGCCGGAGAAGCCGAAGAAACAGTGAGTCTTGGTAGCCGGCGCTCGTGGCAAATGCTCAGCGATTGGGAGGCGAATTGGCGATTTCTTCATGGTATTCCGCGATTTATTCATTCCCACCGATGGGGCCGGTTGGTTAAGCTGGCAACCGCATGAATTTAAAGCCTATGTTCCTGGCCACCGCGATCGGAAGCCTGCCGCTGAGTGATCCCGCGAAGGCGGTGGATGTGGTCCTGGCCAGCATCCCGGAAGCGCCGATCTGGCCGCAACTGCCCCGCCTGGGCATCAATGAGCAGATGGAGATTCAGTACTCGGAGGGCATCCCCTGCACCGTGGTGGATCATGCGAAAGGCCGCCTCTATTTCGATACCTCCAAAGACTATTCGGAGGCATTCGCCGCATTCTACGAGGCCTACATGGCCGCAACGGAGGCGCCGGCCGGCGCAGGCGACTTCTCCGCCATGGCCATCAGCCCCGATTTCTCCAAGGGCATCTATGCCCTGGAGAACCGTCTCAAGACCGAGGGAAAGCAACGGCCTTATGTGAAGGTGCAGACGACGGGGCCGTGTTCCTTCGCGCTGACCATCACCGACGAGAACAAACGCGCGATCTACTACAACGAGGAGTTCCGCGACGTGATCATCAAGGCCCTCGCCATGAAGTGCCGCTGGCAAGTGCGGAAATTCAAGCCCTATGCCCAGCAGGTAATCTGCTTCATTGACGAACCGATCCTCTCGGCCTTTGGCAGCTCGACCTATGTTTCGGTCAAGCGGGAGGATGTGGTGGCCCACCTCAAGGAGGTGATTGACGCCGTGCATGCCGAAGGCGGCCTGGCGGGCATCCATTGTTGCGGCAACACCGAGTGGAGCATTCTCGTTGACGCCGGGGTGGACATTCTGAACTTCGACGCCTTCGGCTTCGGCGAGACCATTGCCATGTATGCCGCGGCGGTCAAAACCCTTCTGGAGCGAGGCGGGGCCATCGCCTGGGGAGTCGTGCCGACCTCGCCCGCAATCCGGGAGCAGACCCCGGAGACATTGGTGGCGCATTTTGAGAAGATGGCGGACCACTTGGCCGGCAAGGGCGTCGAGAAGCAGTTGATCCTCGAACAGGCGATCGTCACCCCATCCTGCGGCACGGGCTCGATGGAGGTCGCCGACGCGGAGAGGGTCTTCCAAACGCTGCCCCTGGTGTCGCAGGCCCTCCGTGCCAAGCACCGGTCCTGATGTCCTGCACCATCGCCATCACTGGCAAAGGTGGGGTTGGGAAGACGACTGTCGCGGGGCTGACGGTGCTCCGCCTGATTGCCAGCGGCCGGAGACCCGTGTTGGCGGTGGACGCCGACCCCAATACCTGCCTGGACCTCGCGCTGGGTGTCAAGGTCGGACACACCGTTGGGGGTGTCCGTGAAGAGGCTAAGGTGCTGGCGGGTGAGGGCAACACCACCGGCATCGCTAAGCAGGAACTTCTGCGCGTCAAGGTAGCGCAAAGCCTCGTCGAGACGCGCGACTTCGACCTCATTGCCATGGGCCGCCCGGAAGGGCCGGGCTGCTATTGTTTCGCCAACAACGCCCTTCGCGCCACGCTCAAGGAAATCGCCGACGACTACCCCTTCGTGGTCATTGATAACGAAGCGGGCCTGGAGAACCTCTCCCGCCGGATTGTGCGGGAGTTGGACCTGATGATCATGGTGGCGGACCCATCGAGGCAGGGCCTAGAGACCGTGCTGCGGCTGTTTATGCTGGCGCGCGAAATGCAGCTCAAGGTGAAGCAACTGGCGCTCGTTATTAACCGCCTGCGCCGCGACGCCCTGCCCGCGAGCATTGCCCAATTGCAGGCCGAAACCGGCGCGGCCATCGTCGCGGCCTTGCCGGATGACGAGGACTTGGCCCGACTTTCCGAAGACGGCGGACGCCTCCAGGACCTGCCTGCCTCCAGCCGCGTTGTTGCCGCCATAGACCGTTTGTTGTTCGAGAGCGAGGTGCCGACGCTGAGCGGGATACGAAAATGAGAACCACAACGTCTAGTGGCAGTGTAACTCGCCTGAAGGGCGTCAATAATACAGCCCAGGGCAACGCCCTGGGAATAGCGGACGGGCCCCCTAAAGCCCTGAAAGGGCGGCGCACCGGCACACCAAGGACATCCCCAGGCGAGGGGAACGTGGATCAGGCGGGAGGCCGTTTCGCCCCTTCAGGGCTTAGAAGATTTGGCAACGGTATCCCCAGGGCGTTGCCCTGGGCTGTAGTATCCCCGCCCTTCAGGCGGGCTTCCGCGATGTGTCAGAGGTGGGGGCAATGCGGTTGCCGCCGAGGCCGCGCAGACCAGCAACTCCGGGCGGGAGGCCGTCTCGCCCCTTCAGGGCTTAGAAGATTTGGCAACGGTATCCCCAGGGCGTTGCCCTGGGCTGTAGTATCCCCGCCCTTCAGGCGGGCTTCCGCGATGTGTCAGAGGTGGGGGCAATGCGGTTGCCGCCGAGGCCGCGCAGACCAGCAACTGCAGGCGGGCTTCAGCACCACGTTACAGGTGGGGGTCCGCACGAAACCGTGATTCATGATATGAGTGAAACGACCTCACCCCCGACAAAAGAGAGCAGCCGCGCCCCGATAGCCGAAGATAGGGTGTGCGACTTGGCATCCATCGAGATGATCAACAAAGCCGCAACGGAGTGTGTGGACACCTGCTTCACGCGGGTGGACACCCAGCGCAGCGTATGCTCTTTCGGCAAGAACGGTGTCTGCTGCCGCCTGTGCTACATGGGGCCCTGCCGGATCACCCCCAAGGCCCCGCGCGGCGTGTGTGGCGCGGACGCCGACACGATCGTCGCGCGCAACTACGTGCGCGAAGTTGCCAGCGGGGCTGCCGCCCACTCCGACCACGGCCGGCACCTGGTGCTACTGCTCAAGAAGGTAGCGGAAGGCCAGGGCGGGTCTTACCGGATTGCCGATGAACAGGCCCTCCGCTACTCGGCCCGGCTTTATAAGATCGAAGAGCACGGGCGCGCTAAAGAGGCCGTCGCTCTCGACCTGGCGAACCTGTTCGTCTCCGAATTCAACCGGCAGGAGGGACCGCTGGCCACCTTGAGACTCGCGCCCACCCGCCGCCAGGGTGTCTGGCGCAACCGGGACATCGAGCCCTCCGGCATTGACCGCATGGTGGTGGAATCGCTCCACCGGACGCACATGGGGGTGGACCACGACTATCGCAACCTCTTGCGGCACGCCCTCCGCGCTTCGCTCGCCGACGGCTGGGGCGGCTCTCGCGTGGCTTCGATCGTCTCCGACATTCTCTTCGGCACGCCCTCGCCCGTCCGCAGCCGCGCCAACCTGGGCGTGTTGGGAGCGAAGACGGTGAACATCGTCGTGCATGGGCATGAGCCGGCCCTATCGGAAATGCTCGCCATTGCCTCCCGTGAGCCGGAAATCATCGCCGAAGCCAAAGCCGCCGGCGCTGAAGGTCTGACCCTCGCGGGCATTTGCTGCACGGCTAATGAGATACTCATTCGACACGGCATCCCGGTAGCGGGCAACTTCCTCCAGCAGGAATTGGCGATCATCACCGGCGCGGTGGAAATGCTCATCACGGACGTGCAATGCTGCATGCCGAGCCTCCCGGAGGTCGCGCAGGCGTATCACACCGAGGTGGTCTCGACCAGCGACATCGCCAGGACCATCGGCTCCGCGCACATGCCCTTCGACGAGGAGCATGCCCTGGAGAGCGCCCGGGCGCTCATCCGCCGCGCCATCCTCAACTTCAAGAACCGCAACCCGCGCAAGGTCGCCATCCCCAAGGCCTCACAACCGCTGGTCGCCGGCTTCAGCGTCGCCGCGATCAAATACATGCTCGGCGGCACCTACCGCGCTTCCTTCCGCCCACTCAACGACGCCATCATGCAAGGCCGCGTCAAGGGCATTGTCGGCATCGTCGGCTGCAGCAACCCGAGGATGAAGACCGACTCTTACGTCAATGCCCTGACCCGTGAACTCATCAAGCGCGAGGTCATTGTGCTCAAGACCGGCTGCGCGGCCATCGCTTCCGCCAAAGCCGGCATGCTCACACCTGAGGCGGCGTTGGAAGTCGCCGGGCCCGGCTTCCGCGAAGTCTGCGAAGCGGTCGGCATCCCGCCTGTGTTGCACATGGGCAGTTGCGTGGACAACTCGCGCTTGCTCGAAGCCGCCACCGAGGTCGTCCTCGAGGGCGGGCTCGGCGACGATCTGGCCGACGTGCCGGTGGTCGGCGTCGCGCCCGAGTGGATGAGCGAGAAGGCGATTGCCATCGGCTGCTATTTCGTGGCCTCGGGGGTGGATGTCGTTCTCGGGCACCCGTTCCATATTGGCGGCTCGGAGAACGTGACTCGCTTTCTCAACGAAGAAACGCGCGAGCTTTTCGGCGCGTCGTTCCACGTCTGCACCGACCCGAAAGAGGCGGCGGAGAAGGTCATGGACATCATTAACCGAAAGCGCGAGAAGCTGGGCATCAACCGCAAGGCGGAGCGCAAGCTCTACGATATGAAGGACCGGAGGGCGCTGGATGTCTAAGCTGATCTGTTCCAGCGCCATCGAGGGCGCCATTGCCTGGGTCGCCCGGGCCGAGGCCAAGCTGGATGAAGCGGTGGCCGCCAAAGGCGAATCCTGCGCTGTCGGCTTTCCCGACACGGCCTACTACCTCCCCGTGATTTACTCCTTCACCGGCGAGAAAGCGCAAACGCTGGCCGACTTGCGCCGGATTCTCCGGCGGGCCAAGGAGCTGCTCCCAGTCCGGCCGTCGGAAAAGGTTTGGCTTCCCTACCTCGGCAACGCTCTCGACGCCGGTGTGGCGGCCCTGTTCGCCTGTGAGGTCATTGAGGCCTGCAAATACCTGGTCGGACCAAAGCCCGTGGATGGCATTTGGCTCGGCGCGGCCAACGATGTCATCATGCGCGAGCGCGGCATCGAGTTTGTGGATGGCACCGCTCCCGGGTTTGCCGCTGTCACCGGCGCCGCTCCGACGAACCAAATCGCCGTGAAGATCGCCAAGGAGCTCCAGGAGAAGAACCTCTATGTCTTCATGGGCGGCTGCACCGACGGCAAGCAGTTCGCCGAGCAGTTGGCTGAGGAGGGCGTCCAACTCGGCTGGGACACACGGCTGGTGCCTTTCGGGCGCGATGTGTCGGCGCTCATCTACGCTCTGGGATTTGCCAATCGCGCCGCGCTCTCCTTCGGCGGCGTCAAGCCCGGTGACTTCGCCGCCAACCTCAAATACAACAAGAATCGCATCTTCGCCTTCGTCCTGGCGCTGGGCGAGGTCACGCCCGACAAATACGCCGCCGCCGCGGGTGCCATCAACTACGGTTTCCCGGTCATTGCGGATACCGACATCCCGCAAATCCTGCCCACCGGCGTCTGCACCTACGAGCACGTGGTCTCGCAGGTCCCCTACGAAACGATGGTCGAGAAGGCCCTCGAGGTGCGCGGCTGTAAGGTCAAGATCACCAAGGTCCCCATCCCGGTCCCGTATGGGCCGGCGTTTGAGGGCGAGCGGATTCGGAAAGCGGACGCCCACGTCGAGTTCGGCGGCAACAAGACCGCGGCGTTCGAGTTCGTCACCATGACCGACCTGGACCAGATCAACGACGGCGAGATCGAGGTCATCGGTCCGGACATAGACAGCGTCGAGCCCGGCAGCGCGCTGCCGCTGGCGATCTGGGTCGAGGCGGCGGGCAGGAAGATGCAACCCGACTTCGAGCCGATCCTTGAGCGGCAGATCCATCACCTGGTCAACGGCGCCGAGGGAATCTGGCATATGGGCCAGCGTGACATCGTCTGGACCCGCGTCTCCAAGGCCGGCTTCGCCAAGGGCCTGCGCCTCCGCCATTACGGCGAAATCCTGCACGCCAAGCTGCTGTCCGACTACCCCGCCATCGTTGACAAAGTGAAGGTCACGCTCGTCACGGACGCCGAAGAAGTGCAGCGGCGTCTCGTAGTGGCGCGCAAGACCTACGATGAACGCAACCGCCGCCTGGAATCCATGACCGATGAGTCCGTGGACACGTTCTACTCGTGCCTGCTCTGTCAATCGTTCGCGCCGAACCACGTGTGCGTGATCACGCCCGAGCGCCTTGGCCTCTGCGGCGCCTACAACTGGCTGGACGGCAAAGCCGCCTATGAGATTGACGAGACCGGCCCCAATAAGCCCATTCAGAAAGGCGAATGCCTGGACCCGGTGCGCGGCGTCTGGAAAGGCGTCAACGATTACGTCCATCCCAATAGCCACAAGACCATAGACTGCTTTTCCGCTTACTCGATCATGGATCATCCCATGACGAGCTGCGGCTGCTTCGAGGCCATCTGCGCCTATGTGCCCGAATGCAATGGCATCATGGTCGTCCACCGCGAGTTCCTTGATGACACTCCAGTCGGCATGACTTTCTCGACCCTCGCCGGCAGCGTCGGCGGCGGCCAGCAAACCCCCGGCTTTATGGGCTGCGGCAAGGTGTTCCTTACCTCCAGGAAGTTCCTTTTTGCCGAAGGGGGCCACCGGCGTCTGATCTGGATGCCCAAAGAACTCAAGGCCCTGCTGGCTGAGGACCTCAAGAAGCGCTGCCAGGAACAGGGCGCCCCGGACCTCTTTGACAAGATTGCGGACGAGACTATTGCCACCGATCCAAAAGCGATCCGCGCTTTCCTGGAGAAAGTCGGGCATCCCGCTCTGCAAATGCCTGACCTGAGCCCCACCTCGCAATCTGGCGCAAAGCCGCCTGCCCCCGAGGCGAAGGCCGACGCTACGTCTCCGGGAGCGCCGGCATCCTTGTCAGCAAGTGGCAAAGGTACCGAAGTCGCCGGCAAGAATGCCGGCGCTCCCGCTGCTCAGGCGGAACCGGCCCCTGTCCCTCGGACCTCGTCCCCCGTCCCTCCCGTCATCCCCGCCGACCTGCTTGCGCAAATCAAGGAAAAGGCGCTGGAGGAATTCAAACGCGCCCTGGATGCCGCCTCGCCAGAGGACATCCTTCGCGGCGTCATAGCCGCTTTGAACCGTCCGGTGGCAGCGCCGACTGTCGCCCCCCCGCCCACCCCAAAAACGACTCCCGCCGAGCTTGCTCCCGAAGCAGCGCCAGCTCCCTCGACCGCGCCCCCAGTTACCTCAGGCGAACCTTCGGACTTCGGATTTCGGACTTCGGACATCCCCGCCACCCCTTCTGCCGGCGAGCGCCTTTCCGCCGTCACCGCCTTCACCCCACGCAAGGAACGCTGCGAAGTCCCGATCTGCACGGTCAAGTTGGGTGCGTTGCGCTCCGAAGGCGGCACCCGCGGCCGGACCTATCGCATCGGCGGGGCCACGGCGATGCCCTTCCATCTCTGGGAAGGCGAAATGCCGAACCGCCCGTTGGTCGCCATGGAAGTGTTCGACCTGGTCAGCGAGAAGTATCCGCGGGTGTTGCGCGACACTTACGGCGACCTGCTCCTGCACCCCGCCGAGATGGCCAAAGCCTGCGTCGAGAAGCACGGCGCTGACCTCATCAGCGTCCGCTTGGAAGGCACGCACCCGGAGAAGGGCAACCGCACTCCAGAACAGGCAGTCACGCTCGTGAAGTCCGTGCTCTCCGCGGTGGACGTGCCGCTCATTGTCACAGGCCACAACCACTTTGACCGGAACAACGAGGTGCTGAAAGCCGTCGCCGCGGCCTGCGCCGGTGAAAACCTGCTGCTGAATTGGGTTGAGCAGAACAACTACCGCACGATCGCCGGCGCGGCGATGGCCTACGGCCACTGTCTGGTTTCCCAAAGCCCGATTGATGTCAACATTAGCAAGCAGATGAACATCCTGCTCACCAACATGGACCTCAAGCGTGAGCAGATCGTGATTGATCCGCTAACCGGCGCCATGGGTTACGGCATCGAATACACCTATTCAGTGATGGAACGAATCCGTCTCACCGGTCTAAACGGCGATGCGATGCTGGCCTTGCCAATGATCGTCTCCCCCGGCCAGGAATGCGCCAAGGTCAAAGAGTTCAGGGCCTCTGAAAAGGAGATGCCAGCCTGGGGTGACCTGCGCCGGCGCGCGGCGCTTTGGGAGCTGACGACGGCGATGAGCCTGCTCTACGCGGGCGCGGATATCCTGATCATGTACCACCCGGAGGCGGTCACCGCACTGAAACGCACTATTTCTCGCCTTATGGATACAGACCCGACACCTGCAGCGCACGATGCTGCTTCGCCCCTCCCCCCTCGCCCCTCGACCCCCTGACTATGGCCCTTACCGGTCTGCAAATCCAGAAGCTCCTCCCGGGCACTAATTGCAAGGAGTGCGGCTCCAACACCTGCCTGGCGTTCGCCATGAAGCTCGCCGGGAAGAAGGCCGAGCTGGCCCAGTGCCCTTATGCTTCCGACGAAGCCAAACGCGTGCTCGGCGCGGCCAGCGAACCGCCTGTCCGATGTGTCGAGCTCGGTCCGGACCGCAAGCTCAAGCTGGGCGGCGAAGTGGTCCTCTACCGCCACGAGAAGACCTTCGTCCACCAGACCGCACTGGGCCTGAACCTCAACGACAACGACCCGGCTGAAGCGATCGAAGCAACCCTCGCAACGGTCTCAACCTACTTGTTGGAACGCGTGGGGGAGGAACTGCGCATTGACATGGTGGGGGTAACCCATAAAGGCGCTCATGCCAAAGCCTTTGCCGCCCTTGCAGGCAAGGCCTGGAATCAGACCAAGCGGCCGCTTGTGCTGCGCAGCCAGGACACCGCCGCGCTGACCGCCGCCGCTATCGCCGTCAAAGGCAGTCGCAGTGTCCTATGCGCGCCGACTCCCGAAGCCGCCGCCCAACTCTGCCGCGTTGCCAAGGAGAACGAACACGCGCTGGCGTTGACCGCCCCGGACCTCGACCAACTGGTTAAGCTGGCGGCCGACATTAAGGCGCAGGGCATGAATGACCTCTTTCTGCAATTCTCGAATTACTCGCTGGCCGAGCAGTTCCAGACCAGCTCGATCGCCCGCCGCGCCGCACTCAAAGACGGCCTCAAAGCGCTGGGTTACCCAACCCTCCGGTTCATTGACACCGGCAACCTCCTCGACGACACGATGGAGGCGGTCAACGAGATCACCAAGTACGGCGGGATTTGCGTGCTGCCGCAATTTGACGCCGCGCAAATGGCCTCGCTCATGACGCTGCGGCTTAACATCTACACTGATCCGCAGAAGCCGATCCAGGTCG
Source organism: uncultured Verrucomicrobiota bacterium (assembly GCA_964625855.1). GTDB lineage: Bacteria > Verrucomicrobiota > Verrucomicrobiia > Limisphaerales > UBA8199 > JAPLUA01. The sequence continues at coordinate 224,347 of CAZVFC010000004.1, forward strand.
AGCCGAAGGTTTACCCGATTGGTGAGCCGAAGCCAGATTCGCCGGTGTTCGTGACCACCAACTTCTCCCTCACCTACTTCATAGTCTCCGGCGAGATCGAGAATAGCGGCATCAGCGCCTGGCTGGTTGTTCCCGAATGCGAGGGCATGAGCGTGCTTACCGCGTGGGCCGCGGGGAAACTTAACGGAGCCACCATCGCGAAGTTCATCAAAGAAATCGGCTTCGAGCGGCAAGTGACCCGGCGCGAGTTGGTCATTCCCGGATACGTTGCCCAGATCAGCGGTGAACTGGAGGAGAATCTGCCCGGCTGGAAGGTGATGGTTGGCCCCTCTGAAGCCGCCGACCTCGAAAGCTTCGTCAAAAGCCGCCTCAAATGAACCCCCCTCCGAACTTCGGACTTCGGCCTGCGGACTTCGGACTTCGGGTTTAGTCCCGCCATGCCCAGTGTCCAATTCCTTCCCTCCGGCAAGGTGGTCAGCGTGCCGCCGCAAACTGGGCTACTGGATGCAGCCCGACAGGCAGGCGTGGAGATTGAGTCTCCCTGCGGCGGCGAGGGAACCTGCGGCACCTGCATCGTCCGCGTAACGAGCGGCGAGGTGGATTCCCGCAGCCTCGGCACTCTGCCCCACGCCGCGGTCGCCGAAGGCTATGTCCTGGCCTGCGCCACGCGCCTGCTGGACAAGGATCTAACCGTCGAGGTTCCCGAACAGAGCAGACTGGCGGGCGGCAAATTCGCCCCTGAAAACGAAACGCACCTGGTGCGGCTCGAACTGCTGCCCCGGCAATGGGAGTTCGATCCCCTGGCTGTCAAGTGGCTCTTGCAGGTCGCGCCGCCTCAACTGGAGAGCGGCCAGTCGGACCTCGATCGCCTCACGCGCGCCGTGCAGCATGACTGGGGAAAGCGGCCCGTGGAATACTCTCTCATCGGCCTCCGGAAGCTCGCCGACACCCTGCGCGCCACCCAGGGACAGGTGACAGCTACCATCGTGCGCGACGCGGGCCGGCTGCATGTCATCAACATTGAGCCCGGCGACACGACCCTCCGCCACTATGCGGTCGCCATTGATGTCGGGACCACCACGATCGCCGTGCAGTTGATCAATCTCGCCGTCGCCCAGATCATCGGGGCGCAGAGCGACTATAACGACCAGATTGCCTGCGGCCTGGACGTCATCAGCCGCATCAACTATGCCCGCACCCCCGCCCGGCTGGAGGAGCTGCGCACACGCGTCCTCGGGACTATCAACCGGCTGGTTCACCAGTTGGCGAAAGGCCGAGGCGTGGACCCAGCAGAGATCTCCAACGCGGCAGTCAGTGGCAACACCGTCATGACCCACCTGTTGCTGGGTCTGAACCCCGAGCACCTCAGGCTCGCCCCCTATACCCCCACCGTGCTGCAAGTGCCTTACTTGCGCAATTCGGAGATCGGCATCGGGATCAACCCGCAGGCCTGGATCCATTTCTCACCGGCGGTCGGCAGCTATGTGGGCGGAGACATCACGGCTGGCATCCTCTGCACCGACCTGGCCACCGCGACCGAAGAGATCAACCTGTTCATTGACATCGGCACCAATGGGGAAGTCGTTCTAGGCAACAACAGCTTCCTGATGGCCTGCGCCTGCTCTGCCGGCCCGGCCTTCGAAGGCAGCGGCATCGAATGCGGCATGCGCGCCTCGACCGGCGCCATCGAGAAGGTCCAGGTCGCTCCGGACACCGGCCTGCCGCGCTACTCCACCGTGGGCAACGTCCCGCCGCGCGGCATATGCGGCTCGGGCATGATTGATCTGGTGGCCCAGCTATTCCTGGCCGGCTGGATAGATGCCGCCGGCAAGTTTGATCGCGCTCGCCCCTGCGCGGCCATCCACATCGAAGGCCGCCGCGCAAGCTATACTCTCGCCCCGGCTGGGGAAAACGGCACCGGCAAGCCGATCGTGGTCACGGAAATTGACATCGAGAACATCCTGCGCACCAAGGCTTCGATCTATGCCGCCTGCTCCCTCATGCTCAGCCAGGTCGGGCTGCGCTTCGAAGACCTTTGCCACATCTACATTGCCGGAGGGTTCGGACGATTCCTGGACCTGGAGAACGCCACCGTCATCGGCCTGGTCCCGGACCTGCCCCGCCAGAAGTTCCGCTATATAGGCAATTCGTCCCTCATGGGCTCCTACATGGTGGTCGTCTCCCAGGACTACCGCCAGCGCCAGTTGGACCTCGCCCGGAGGATGACCTATCTCGAACTCAATACGGACCCCGCCTACATGGAGCAGTACACCGGCGCTCTCTTTCTCCCCCATACCGACCCAACACGGTTTCCCTCGGTAAAGGCCAAGCTGAGCACTGCGCCGACCGGTCGCAACCCGTCTGCTCTCGCACGATAGCGCTCCCCCTCGCTTTCAGTTCCCGATAAACTGGAAGGCGTAGAGATGCGTGTTCTTGAGCGCGAACCGTAGCCGGACAGCCTTGCCCGCCACTCGGGTGACATCGGCGCTGCCCTTCCACTTAACCACACGGCTGATCTCGTTCGCCGTGTGGATGAGATCACAGTCCTTCAGCCCGAGGCCCGCGATCGCATTCCCATCCTCGTCCAGCAGCGCCACCCGAACGGTTCCCTCGGCCGAGGTGTCCACATTCAGAACCAGCTTGCTGCCGGCGAACCGCAGCGGTTCTGTCGTAAACTCGCCGCCTGTTCGGGGCGCGTAAACCGAAACAAAGCCGTCCCGCCGCAGCACCACCCGGCTGAGCACGGCGATGTTCTTGTCCGCGCCCAGCCCGGCCTGGGTGAGCAGGCTCTTATTGCTCGGGTTCCGGTCCCAGCCGTGCAGCCAATCGCTCGCGCGGTAATACATGTACATCTCCCGCCCGCTCGTATCCGGCACCAACCCGTGGATCATCCGTACCGACGCCCAATCAAACTCGCCCTTCATTCCCAGCGGCACAAACGGCCGCCGGTCATAGCGGTTCCACTTAATCCCGTCCCGGCTGGCGGCGAACTGCGTGTGCAACGGCCCCGCGTTCACCGGCGTCTGCTTCGGGAACTGCGGGATCTCACCGTGCAGGTAGTGGAAATAGGCCTGCGGGAACATGTAGTAGGCGTCTTGAGCCCAGGGATACTTCAGCGCCGAGCTCGAATAGTAATCCACCCAGCGATCGCCCTTTTCCGGGCCGATCACCACCACCATCTCCTGCACCTCGCTGAACTTCCCCACGTCCGCCGACTCCGCCCGTGCCACCCCGCGGCCCTGCACGCCGTCCTCGAACAGGTTCCTCCGGCCATACACCACGTACTTCCGCACCCGCTCATCCCAGAAGACGATGTTCTGCGAATCCAGGTGATGCCGTTTGGCATCCTCGCGGTAACTCGTGATATTGGTATGCGTCACTGACCAGTGAATGCCGTCGGGAGAAGACAGGATATGCACGCCCTTACCGAGGACTTCAAACCGGCACGCCAGCCGGAAGCGCTCGTTCGGCCCTGCGTTGGGGTCCAGGAACACCATGCCGCCGTCCTGTCCCAGGGTCAGCCCCGCGGCGCTGTGGCCTACCACAATGTTGTTGCTCCAGTCGCCGCCGTACGCGACGAGGCCAAGCGCCGGCTTCTCCCAGTGAATCCCGTCGCTCGATCGAGCGTAACAGATGCAGCCGTTGGTGCGGCCCTGGTCCCACTGCACGTCGTCCATGACGTGATACCAGAAGTGATAGGTCTGGCCGTCGAACAAAGCATTGCTGTAGGGCCCCACCCCGCCCCGCTCCCAGGAATGCTCCGGCTTGATGGTCCACTCGCCGGTCTTGCGCGGCGGATGCACCTCCAGCGTCACGTTCGTCGCTTCCGCCATGAACCGCCCGTCAATGAACACCTGCCGTGCGCCGCCAACATCCAGCGGTTCCGCTGCCGTCGCTGGTGGCTCTAGCCCCAACGCCAGGATGGGCAGAAGAACCCTCAGCCACTTTCGGGCTCGGGGCAGAATGAATCGGGAGAAGCCGGAGCCTGTGTTGATCATGTGATTAGCATACCCGCTCCGGTCTTGCCATCAAGCCCACGGCTACCGCCACCTTCTCTGTGCAAAGCAGAACTACAGGCGGATGCCGAGGCAGACCGATCCTGATGCAACACGAGCCGTCACAATGCTCAAACTCCGGCCGGCTACCCCTTGCCCCTGGCTTACTGGCAGCGTGGTGCGAGCTGAGTGCGACCTTACCACTGGGGGTCTGGCACAAGCCCCGAAACAGGCTGGGTGCCGACGTTTTTCACCCCCTGCCCCTTCCCAATGTATCAGCGCCCCGATTACGTCTCGCCCGTGGCCCTGCGAACTATGCGTAATACGCTGCTGTTCAGTAGGTTGCACCACACGAGAAGCATGTTACTCGGTAAACCTTCGCAAACCCGCCGGGCCAGAGAGGTTCCTGCAGCGTGTACACCGGAGGTACACCGGATGCACACCGGAGGTACACCGGAGAATCCCTTGTGCATCCGGTGTACCTCCGGTGTACCTCCGGTGTGCATCCGGTGTACCCAGCGCGAAGGGCCAGAAAACCGAGCGGTTCGGTCCGAAATGAACCCGGAGTCTGCGGCTTTGCCGAACGTTCACCTTGTATCACGATATTTGCAGCCATAGCACAGGTCTCCGTCCCTGCCGGGAGGGCCGATCAGGCAACGGTGCGGGCACGGTTATTCCCCGGTGATTGTCCCCACAGTCCCGGCGGGAACACGTGCTCCCCGGCGGCTGGAAAGCCCCGGCATCCCAGCGCCATACCTGAGCCGGCTCGTGGCCCACTTACCTGCTTTTTCCTCTTTCCGCCTCCTTTCCACGTCCGTATCGTCACCAAGTCAGACCCAATGACTTTGTTGTAACAACTGTGTTGGGCACATTGACGAAGGTCACATAATGAAGGCGATCCGCATAGGTTTGCACAGCTTGGCCCTGACCGCGGCGGACATGGCAGGAATTGCTGGTGGTGCGATGATAGCGTTCAAGGCACTGGGAGTGAGCAACCAAGTTTGGCTCCAGTTGCCCATTGCAGTCGTGTTGTCGCCGGTGCTCTTTGCGGCGTGGGCATTCCTGCTTCAAGGCCTGGGATTTCGCAGGCTTCAGTTTGTCGAGGCAAAGGAACTGGTGGCGTGCCTGGCGGCTTCGCTGCTGTGGGCACCGCTGGTGTTCGTGCCGCTGCATTATTTCACTCAGGGCTATCTCACGAGCATGGGCAACCTGGTGGCTCTCGCCGGTTACCAACTGCCCGTCAATTCACTGGCCCTCTTCGGGCTCTGGGGCATCCAAAGGTCCAGAGCGGGAACAGGCACCGGAAAACCTGTGCCGAACCTCTCCACGCCACCCCAGGAGCACTGACACCTGCGCGCCGGCCGGGCACAGGCTAGAGACATTTCCGGGCGGCATCGAGTTGCGCCCGGTTGCCAAGCAGCAGCACCTGGTCGCCGGGCTGAAGTTCTTCGTCGGCGCTGGGATTGATGATGTTCGCGCCCTTCCGTTCGATGCCGACGATGCTGGCGCCGGTGCGGGTGCGGAGTTCGAGTTCGTGAATGAGCCTGCCGGCGGCGGGTGAATTCGCGGCAATCGTGATGGTCTCCAAATCCGCGTGGCGCAACATGGATTGCAGGGCGATGGGGGCCTCCAGGGGGCGCGGCGGCGGCTGTTGCGCGAAGGTTTCCTCCAAGGCGAGTTGCGCGCGGGAATAGATCTTGATGAAAGCACGCCAGAGCAACCATGTGGTGAGAGCCACAATGGCGAGGAGGATGATCATCACGTTCAGCGAAGGCAAGACGGTCGAACTGAGCATGAGCACAAACGAGCCCAGGGCGACGGTACCGGCGATCGGGACAACCTGCGCTACGATCGCGCGAATCGCCGCCGTTCGCTCGCCGGCGGCCGCCGGAGTGACTTTGGTTTCAGCGACCAGCAGGCCGAGGGCCTGGAGCTTCCGGAACGTGGCGATGAGGAGCGGCAGCGAAACCACCATTGCCGCCAGCCAAAGCATCGCCTTGAGACCTTCCTCGCCCAGGCCCAGCCTCTTCAGCCAATTCGGCGGATGCCTTTCGACGTAGGCGGCGGCTATGAACACCCCCGCAACCAGGGCAACGTTGAGGGCCATTTGGGCCGACCAGCGCAGGACGAACTTCCCGGCCACGCTGCCCTGCCGCTGGCTGCCCAGTCCGCCCACCCAGCGGGTGTAGAGGCCAAGGCTGTTCACCAGTGGTTTCGGGGCGACGCGGTCAAACCAGCCCACGGCGCCATCCGCGCTCTTGATCAGATACGGCGTCAGCAGGGTCGTAATGGCCGAGACCGCCACCGCGATGGGATAAAGAAAATCGCTGGTGACCTTGAGGGTCACGCCCAGCGACGCGATGATGAAGGAGAACTCCCCAATCTGAGAGAGGCCCATGCCGACGCGCAGGGAAGTGCGGGTGTCGTTGCCGCCAACGAAGGCCCCGAAGGAGCAGGTCAACACCTTTCCCACGATCACCGCCAGCGTGATGACCACAACCGGCTGCCAGTAGGTGATCAGCATCCTGGGATCAATCAGCAGCCCGATGGCCACAAAGAAGATCGCGCTGAACATGTCCCGCACCGGCTCCAGCAATGCTTCCACCCGGTGGATTTCCCGCGCCTCCGCGATGACCGCGCCGATGACGAATGCGCCCAGCGCCACGCTGTAGCCCAATTTCGCCGCCAGCAGCGATACGCCGAAACACAACCCCAGCACCGTGACGATCAACATCTCGTTGCTCTTGAACCGGCCCACATAGCCGATCAGGCGCGGCACGCCGAGCAAACCCGCCACCAGGGTCACCGCCAGGAAGATGCCCAGCTTCCCCAGCGTCATCCCGACGTCGCCCACGCTCAACTGGCCCGTCATGGCGATGCCCGACAACAGCGCGATCATGGCGATGCCCAGAATGTCCTCGATGATCAGGATGCCGAAGATAAGCTGCGCGAAGCGCTCCTTCATTTTGCCCAGTTCTCCCAGCACCTTGATAATGACCGTCGTGGATGACATGGAAAGCATCGCGCCCAGGAAGATGCTGTCCAACAGGGGCCAGTCGAAGAACCGGCCGATTTCATACCCCACCCAGAACAGGACAAGGATTTCCAGCAAGGCGGCGATCAGCGCGGGCAGCCCCACCCGCGTGAGTTTGCGCAGGCTGAACTCGAGCCCCAGCGAGAACATGAGCAAAATGACGCCCAGCTCCGAGAGGGTGTTGATGGTGGCTTCGTCATGAATCAGGGGGAAAGGCGGCGTGTGGGGGCCGATGATGACGCCGGCAAGAATGTAACCCAGCACGACCGGCTGCTTGAAACGGTGAAACACGACCGTGACCATCCCGGCCACGATGAGCACCACCGCCAGGTCTTGCAGAAAAGTAACTGCGTGCATGATTGAACTTCCAAGCCGTGTGCCGCCGGATCCGCCAGCACCCTATGTTTCACCCACACTCTCTCCCAGCCGGTTTTCCTTCAACCGGAATACCAAATATGGCCGTACCACCAATGATGCTGACCGCCAACAGAATCCGACGAATATACACCGCTTGCCCAGCTCAAACTGGAAGAGATTGATGGATTCCCGAGAGCGGTTGCGGGGCTCTTGTTGTTTACGTTGGGCTGCCACCGGGCGCAGGCTGTTGGCGGTGGGTCACCTGGCTGTTAGTCACACCCCCCTGGGCTTCCCCAGTGACACCGCCCCGGACCTTCGTCGCCACCGGTCCCATTCTTTCTTCCCGTGAATGGTGGGCCCAAGTGAAGGAACCGGGCTCCCGGACGTCAAAGCAACGATGGCATACAAGTACATTCTGTGGGGGATGGTGGTCGGCGCAGTGACACTGCGGGCGCACGCCGCGGCGGACACCCCGATCACGCATCCGATCGAGGTGGAACCGGTGTGGGCGGGGCATCCGGTGGGCTTTTGCCTGCTGACCCATCCGCCCTTTCAATTCGTGGCCTATTACGACGCACAACGGCGCATGAGCGTGGCGCAGCGCTCGCTTGACTCCACCAATTGGACCATCACCCGACTGTCGTCCACCCTCGGCTGGGACTCGCATAACTACGTAACGATGGCGGTGGACCGCGATGACATTCTCCATCTGGCCGGGAACATGCACTGCGTGCCGCTGGTCTATTTCCGCGGCAAGAAGCCAATGGACGCCGCCTCGCTCGGACGCATCGAGGCCATGACCGGCCAGCGCGAGCAGCGCGTTACCTATCCCGTGTTTCTGAGCGACCGATCCGGACGGCTGGTCTTCCGCTACCGCGACGGGCGCAGCGGCAGCGGCGACGATCTCTACAACTGTTATGACGAGACCAGCCGGGCGTGGCGCCGGCTGCTCGAAGAGCCTCTGACCAGCGGCCGTGGCCGGATGAACGCCTATTGCTCGGTGCCAATGCCCGGTCCCGATGGCCGCTTCCACATGGTGTGGGTCTGGCGCAACACGCCCGATTGCGCGAGCAACCACGACATCAGCTACGCCCGCAGCGACGACCTCGTCCACTGGACGGATTCGGCGGGGCGTCCGCTGGCCCTGCCGATCACGGTGGAGACGGGCGACATCGTGGATCCGGTGCCGCCCGGGGGCGGTCTGCTCAACGTCAACCGTGAACTCGGGTTCGACAACTCCGGCCGGCCGGTCGTGACCTACCACAAGTACGACACCAACGGCGACCTGCAGGTGTATGCCGCGCGCCGCCACACCAAAGGGTGGCACATCGTTCAGGTCAGCGACTGGAAAGGCTACCGTTGGGAGTTTAGCGGAGGTGGCAGCATCGTCGTCGAGGTGAAGGTCGGCGCGGTCCGTCCCCTCGGGAGCGACCGGCTCGCCTTGAGCTATGGCTATCCGCGCGGCTCGGGCGTCTGGGTGCTGGACGAAGCCAGTTTGCGCCCGATTCCCGGCGCCACTGCCTCACGCGAGGAACCACTGCTGCCGCCCGCCTTGGCCAAAGTGCAATCAAGATTCCCCGGCATGCAGAAACAAATCCGCCGCGACACCGGGCAAGCTCCGCCTGGGAGCCGATACGCACTCACGTGGGAAACGCTCGGCGCCAACCGCGACCGCCCGCGCACTCCGCCCCTGCCGGAGCCCTCGATGCTTCGTGTGATGCGGGTGCCCGCAGCCAAGAGTGTAGAACCAAAATGACCAAGACACAGCTTCACGCGGGTCTTCAACGGATCTGCGTAAGAGGCTTCCTTTCCAGGGAACCTCACGATTCCGCAGATGAGAAACGCCGTTTGATTTTCGTCCCCGGGCCGGCCATGCTGCGCGCATGAAGAAGATATTGTTCCTGTTGTTGTCCGTATGGCTCCCCTTCGCGGTGCTGGCCGAGAATTCTGCCATCATTCCGGCCCCGCGCACGTCGCCCACGAACTGGGTCGCTCGTCATGAAAGCTTTCTCGCGGAAGCCATGCAAGCGAAGTACAATATTGTGTTCATCGGCGACTCCATCACCGATGGCTGGCGCAAGGGCGGCCTCGGGGTTTGGAACAAGTATTACGCGCCGCGCGGCGCGCTGAACCTGGGCATCGGCGGCGACCGTACGCAGCATGTCTTGTGGCGCATCGAGCAGGGCGAGCTGGCCGGCTTGAATCCCAAAGCCGTGGTGCTGATGATCGGCACGAACAACACCGGCAAGGAGAAGGACGGCTCGGTACGCAATTCGACGGAGGAGATTATTGAAGGCGTGACGGCCGTCGTGAAGGCGATCCGTGCCAAGCTGCCCCGGAGCAAGCTCTTGCTGTTGGCCATCTTCCCACGTGGCACCGTTGACGCGCCGCAACGCGCCCAGATCCAGGAGATCAACGCCGCGCTCGCCAAGCTGGAAAAGGGAAGCAAGATCAAGTTCCTCGATATCGGAAAGGTCTTTCTCGCGGATGACGGTTCCATTCCCAAAACCATCATGCCTGATTTGCTTCATCCGAACGCGGAGGGGTATCAGCGCTGGGCCGGGGCCATGGAACCGACGCTCGCCAAGATGCTGAAATAACCGTGGGCGGGACTGCCGGGCTTGTTGAACAGACCATCAAAAGCCTGCTACCGGCAACCGTCACGGCGCCGGCTCGGCGGATCAAGTCGGCAGGCTTTGCACTTGGCAACAGCCGTCATAGGCTACTTCGCTCACTCAGGTTGACCTTGCTCCAAATGGCTTGGCGATCGCCGTGACCGTCGAGCAGGAGGATCTTGGCGGGGCTCCCGGCGTGCAGCCGGCGAAATACCGCGGCCACATCACCGATAGTCCTCCTAAGGGTGACCGTCAGGCTGTCAGTGTCGCACTTCAAGGAGCAGATCGGTCCAAATAGTCCTTTGCGGCGCGTCGGCCGAAAGCGTCGCCTCGGTCTCGTTGGGGCCGGACCGCACGTCTTGAGGCGAAAGCGAGTATTCAACCCAGTCGCGGTCAACACGGAGAAGGTTAGGTTGGCGATTGTTGAATGAGATCCGGAGCAATTTGGCGTCCGGGGGTGATTTGAATCGGAGGCGGAGTTTCAAGCGTGCTTCGCCTGCGTTGGCGAAGTTCTCTGCGATATTGAAGCGTGCGGTCGCGCTTTTTCCCGGAGCGACCGACTTGGGAGCCCCTGGATTGAGTAGTTCGAGCCTGGTAAACGGTGGCAAAGGGAGGTTCCCGTTGGAAGAGTTGATCGCGCCCAGGAACGAGGCAAAGTAGTCTTTGTCGAGCCTGGCCAACGCTTGTGGGTCACCCAGTTCCCGCCAGAGCGGACTGGTTGGATCAGAGCAATTGAACAGGTAAACTCCGTCCGCGCCTGCGGCCCAGACCTTAGCCGCCCGCGCCCGGTAAGCCAGCAAGGTGGTTCGCATCTGCCTGGCGAGGTCGTCCTTGACGCGCGGGTTATCCAGCGAGGGATAGACTTTGACGGAGTATTTGCGCGCGAGGGCAACGCTGTACTCCCACTCGTTGAAATGAAACGTGCCCGCCGTGATCCAGAGATCCAGCAGGTCGTTGGCCAGCCAGTTTTCGAGGTCCAGACCCATCGCGCGGGAATACTCGACCGAGTCCGGGCAATGCACCGCGATGAGGATCGGGCGTCCGCGCGCGGCTCCGACTGCGTCGGCCATCCGGCGGATGCGGCGCAGCAGTTCCGTCATGGCCGCGCGCTCCGCTGCCGTCGCCTGCTGGCCCCGGGCGTTGGACTGGAAATAGACCGGATGGCGAAAGAAATCGAGCTCCACCCCGTCAACATCATAATTGGTGCACACCTCCTCAAAGTAGCGGAACGCCAACTCCCGGATCTCGGGCCGCCCGTAGTCCACCGCCGTCCAGGCGCCGTACTTGGGAGGCTTCTGCGCCGTCCCCAACAGGTATTCGGGGTGGGTCATCTTGAGCGTATTTGTCCGCAAGATGATCGGGCCATATTCCGCTCGCTGGCCGTCATGGGTGTCGTTCATGCGCATGGACCAGAACACCTCGAGGCCATGCTGCTTGCTGAAATCCACCATCACCCGCAGCGGATCAATCCCCGCCTTGAGCAGCGCCGGCATCTGATTCACCGAGTAGCGCCCCTCCAGGGTGGTGAAGACCTGTCCGACTTTCGTGAAGTGCGTGAACAAGCCGAAGCCCGAGCTGCGAGTGCAATAGAATATGCTGTCCACCTGCGTGCCGGCCAGCGCCGAGGTGTGCAGATCCAGCAGTTCTTTTGCGCTCGGAGTCTTCATGCCGATTACGGGCTCGGCGCCGTCGTTGTTGAAGAGGATGCGGCGAGGCCGCGCGGCGGCCTTCTGGCGCAGAGCTTTCATGGACGTTCCGAGGGCTGGCGCGGCGGTGACGGACGAGTCGGTGCCAGCGGCGGGTGCGAGGCTGCCCATCAGGACTGCAACGACAAGCCAGGAGAAAGAGGTTCTTATCATGATTGGGAGCATAATCGAGAGGTGCGTTTCGGGGAAGGCCGCAGGCGTGAACGGAGGAACTCCCCGGGGGTCTTACCAATATCCCCGGTAGCGTCCCTCCCAATAGGCGCAGAGCCAACCCGTCAAACTGTCGCCGTCCAGCATTTTCGCTTCCACCTGCCACTCTGACGGAAGCGGGTGCTGGTCGTCCAACGGCAGCACGAACCGCATGGTGCTTTCGTCCAGATTGTCCAGGATGTGCCGGGCATCGCCGACCATCCCTTCTTGCGGCAACCATCGGTGGGCGGCAACGCAGCCCATCGCAAAAAGCGCGGACCGGCCGGTTCGGGCATCAAACGCTCCGAAAGAGGCCTGGCGCTGCGGGCGCATCTTGCTGGTTTTGCTGTCGTAGGTCCAAAACGTCGGCCAGGTCCCGTCTTTGAGCAGCCCCGTGCGTCCTTGCCGGTAATTGCTCCGCATGGCCCCCCGCCACACCTCGTTCCGTGAGGGGTCCATCTCCATCAGGATTGCCGGCAGATACAGGTTTCTGCGTCCGCCAAAACCGGAGGTCGAAAACTTCTTTGTGGGCACGACGCATTCGGCATCTCTTCCCGCAACGTCATACCAGCGTTGGATCTCTTTAGCGAATTTCGGCTCGCCCGATCCCTGCCACGCCAGGTACAGGATGGGCAGGTGGATGATGGCGCCGTTCCAGTTCTCCTTCTTATCGGGTTCGCTGCGCAAATCCTCCGCGCTCCGGCCAAAATAGCCGTGGAACGGAATGTACTCCGTCTTGATCAGAAAATCGGCGAAGTCTTTGGTCATCGTGTCAATTTGCACCAGATCTTCCGGTGGAGCGATGGGCCGATACGCCGCCAGGCCCCACGCCACGCACTGCATTTGGTCGCCGGATGTCTGGTTGCTGTACGCTCCACCGTAAGGTTTGCAGAGAAAACCCTTCTCACCCTTCGCGAGCGGCAGGCGGTAGATGTAGTTCAAAGCCCCCAGGGTCCGGCGACAAATGGCCAGCGCTTCTGGGTCGCCGGTGGCGAGATATTGATAAGCCATCGCCCGAAGGTAATAGGCGGTATTGGCTGCAGTATCTTCCCACGCCCTCCACACGTGCATCGGCGGTATTCCGATTTCGGCCTCGGTCTTTCCACGAAGGTGGCGGTGGCGGTAGGCCCCCTGGTAATCCTCGGCCGTCGGTAACTGGTAATCGCCGGCCCGAACGAACATGGGTATCATCCCGTGGGCTTGCACCAGCTTCTGCTCGACGAGGGCTTGAAGCCGCTGCGCCTTTTCGGCCAACTGCCGGTTGGTCAGTTTCATCTCGGCCGCCAATACCGAGGCCTCGAGCAGCCCAGCGGCCAAGCAACACAACACTGCGATGATTCGGCACCTCTTCGTCATACGCATCTTCTCTCTCGGCTGAACCTGTCTTTAGGTCTGATTCACATTCTAACCAGATGGTTCAGGTTCGCCAACAATCCAATCGGCGGGCAGGAGGACGCGCTTGAACTTCCAGCAAGCGGTTGCAGCCGCCGCGTTCGCCTGGAGGTGCAGCGGCTACCATCCGGGCACCTTGACCGGCACAAACCTGGAGGCCACGGCCTCGCCTTGGAAGGAGAAGAGGCGAAAGCCCTTGTCGGGACTCTTGTCAAAATTGTCGCGGGTCATCGTGCAACACGCTGTGGTCACAAACAGCACGCCCCCGCGCGTTTCTTCCTGGTTGCCGTGCCAGTGGCCTGCCGCCACCAGCTTCAGCTTGTGACCGGCGAACAACGCCAGCACCTTGTCGGCGTTCTTGACGCGGTATCGTTTGGCGTGCGGGTTGAATGGGTGGTGGACGAACAGCGCAATCGGCTTGTCGGCGGCGATGCTCTGCAATTGCGCCTTCAGCCAAGCGATTTCCTTGGGTCGAATGCTCACCGTGCTGGCGGGGCCGTCACAGGAGTTCAGCCCGATGAAGCACCAGTTGCCTTCGTGGCGGACCCAGTGGCTGTCGCGAAACGTCTTGGCGAACGGCAATGGTCTATTGGTTGGACAGTCATGATTGCCCGGAATCACGGCATAAGGCATTTTGAGTCGGTCCAGCGACTGCTTCGCCAGCTCCAATTGCTCCTGGCTGCCTGTGGCGGACAGGTCACCCAGCACCAGTGTCAGGCGCGCATTCGAGCCGTTGATGACCTTGATGGCCTCGTCCAGCAAGGCGGTCTTCGAACTGTCGGTCACGTGGATATCGTTGAGGGCCGCTACGGTGAAATCGTCCGCCAGCGCGGGCGCCGCCAACAGTGCCGCCACTACGCAGAGTGGAAGAAAGCACCTGCGTGGCATGCGAGCCAAAGTCTGTCGTAGTCGCATTCCGTCAGCTTAGCCGCTCCAGGTCCTTTGTCCACGGCCGACCCGTTTGATGGAGCGCCCGGGGCGTATGTCGCCAGTGCCACCGACGGTCGCCGGAGCCACTCGCTGCGCCGGACCCGCCCGCTGCCCTGGCATCACCCCAGGGCCGACTACGGCGGCGCGACGGTAACTCCCCGGAGGGACTACGGTGTGGTCCCCATGTTGATCCGATCAACATGGGAGCCTCACCGGTATATCGCCGGGGTCCCACCGTGGTCACACCAGTGCTGCTGGCTGGGAGCCTGTGATTGCTGGTCACCATAGGAAGTTGCAATCCTGCCCTGCCGGCGAATCCGGCAGCTCCCGCTGTCTCAGAAGTGGACAGAACGCCAATCGGCGCTGGGTTTGGGGCGGTCGCAGACCCGTGGGTTCAGCCAAGTCGCTTCCAGTGGGGCTTCCTGTCTTCCGGTGGTGCTCAGATACCTGCATTTTGGTTCGGCGCATTTCTGCGTGCTGCGTTTCTCACCGCGCCGGCTCTTCCACCGCGGCACACATGGCCCGCACCAGTCCCGTGCCAAATTCGATCCGGTCCTGCACCGTCGGCGGGCGGGAGAGCTTGGGGCTGGTATCCACCATCAGTTCCATCAGGAACGCGGGGATTTTCCGCTCGTGGAACAAGGCCTGGTTCACGCTCATGCGCCCTTTCATGCCGGGAGCGGTGGTGCCTGCGGTGTCCACCCGCGGTCCCCGGGGCGAGTAGAAGCTGGTGCCATCCACCAGCAGTTTCCAGAACCGGTTAGCTAGCGGCTCTGCTGCCGGCGGTCCCTCGATGAAGTCCGCCGCCTCGGTGTTGTGCAGGGTCAGAAACAGATCGAGGCGGTGACCGCCGTCAACCCAATCCAGAATCGCCTGACGCTGCGCGTGGATTTCCGGCATGAGCCGGGCATCCACCGTGTCCCAGTTGCGGTTCAAGTCATAGCCGTGCTTGTTGAAGCGCACGCCACCACGCCAGACACCGTCCGGATCCGCCAGGGGAAACACCTTGAAGATGTAGCCGTCACGCAACGGAGCGGCTTCGAGATGGTTCGACAACAGGAAGCGCAGCGCACCTTCGGTCACCCACGAAGTGCCCGACTCCCAGGAATGTTGCCGGGCCATGAGCCAGATCACCTTCTTAGGCGAGTCAGCGACTTCTGGATTCGTGATGGTCAACAGCAACATCGGCCGGCCTTCCACTGTCTTGCCCACGATGGTCTCCCGGAAATGAGGATGCTGGCGGATGTCGGCGATCAACCTTTGCAGGTGCTGGTCGGTATAGGGAGGTTGACGCGCAATCCAGACCCGGTTTGCGGTGGGGCTCAGGCGGATGCGAATCGTGCACGCCTTTTCGTTCCATTCCGATGTATCGAAGTGATGCCAGGTGCGGTCGTCGTAGCTGTAAACCGGGCGCATGTTCCGCAGCCCGGCGCCCTGGTGCTGCCGGTAATTGTACTCGCCCGCCAGGTCGGTCAGGTCAATGGTCAGTTCTTTGCCCGCCACGCCGTCCAAGCGGAAATAGAACCAACTCGGCTGGCGGTTGCGCTTGTCCTGGTCGCTTTCGCCCGCGACCGCGCAACGCAGATGAGTCTCGGTAACCCGCTCGACCTTTCCCACGTTCCCGCCCTCGAAGTCACTCGCGACGCCGGCGGCAGGCAGATGCGGAGCGACTCGCCTGTCGTTTGAATCCTGCGCGTGAGTCGTCGTCGTGACCCAGGCGAGCGAAGCCAGCACGGAGGAAACCAGGAACTGGGGAAGCGCTTTCAGAGGGGCCGGTGAGCTGAATGGTTTTGCCTGCATGGCTGTCACCCCTTGGCGCACCTTACGGTTTCTCCGCAGGCGCTTTTCTGGCGGACGAGTGAAGGACTCATCGTCTTCGTCTTGGTCATCGAAATCATCTGCTCCGGCAGGTCTGAGATTCTCGTGGTGTGAAAGGTCCCGTGTTTTCCAGGCCTTGGTTAATGTCGCACTTCGAGCATGAGATCGGTCCACGTCGCTTGCGGCACGCCGGCCGCCAGCGCTACCTTGATCTGGTTGGTGAGCTGGCGCACGACTCGGGGCGAGACTGAATACTCAACCCAAGTCTGGTTGGTGCCAAGGAGGTTGAGAGGTTGATCATTGCAGAAAACCTGAATGAGCGCCGGATTCACCGCTGCCTTGAATCGCAACCGCAACTTCAGACTCACCGGCCCGGCCTGCGAAAGGTCTTCCCCGACATTGAGCCGCGCCGTGGCGCTCTTTCCGGGAGCCACCGTCCTGGCATTGCTCGGGTTGAGCGTCTCGACCTTCTGGTACGACGCATAGGGCAGGTTGCCGCCGGCAGCGTTCACCACACCGCGAACCGAACCGAAGTAATCTTTGTCCAGCCCAGCCAGCACCTGCGGCGTGCCTAATTGGCGCCACAGGGGACTGCCTGGTTCCGGCCCATTGAACAAGTAAACACCATCCGCGCCGAAGCCCCAAACATTGGCAGCCCGCCCTCGATAAGCCAGATCCGTCCTCCGCATCGCCTTGGCGGTTGCGTCGCTGACGCGCGACTCATCCAGCGAAGGATAGATTCTCACCCCATGCCGGCGAGCCAGCGCCACACTGTAATCCCAATCGTTGAGCTTGAAGTAGCCCGACGGCATCCAGAGATCGAGCAGGTCGTTGGCCAGCCAATAGTCGAGGTCCAAACCCATCGCGCGGCAATACTCGGCCGAATCCGGGCAATGCACCGCAATAAGGATTGGCCGGCCGCGCGCCTGCCCAACCTCATCGGCCATGAGGCGAATGCGGCGCAACAGGTCCGTCATGACCGCACGCTCCTCATCAGTGGCGGGCTCGCCCCGGGAAGTGGATTTGAAATAGACCGGATGGCGAAAGAAATCGAGTTCCACTCCGTCCACGTCGTAATTGCGGCAGACCTCCTCGAAGTAGCGGAACGCCAATTCCCGAATCTCCGGCCGCCCATAGTCAACCGCGGTCCAGGCGCCGTGTTTGGGCCGCTTCCGCGCGGTACCCAGCAGGTATTCGGGATGGGTCATCTTGAGCGTGTTGGTGCGCAGGATGATGGGGCCGTATTCCGCTGTGCTGCCATCGTGAGTATCGTTCATGCGCATGGACCAAAACAGCTCCATCCCATGCTCCTTGGTGAAATCCCCCATCACCCGCAACGGATCAATCCCCGCCTTAAGCAGCGCCGGCATCTGGTTGACCGCATAGCGGCCTTCGAGGCTGGTGAAGACCTGGCCGACTTTCGTGAAGTGTGTGAACAACCCGAAACCGGAGCTTCGCGTGCAATAGAAGAGGCTGTCCACCTGGGTCCCGGCCAGCGCCGAGGTGCCCCGGTCCAGCAACTCTTTGGCGCTGGGCGACCTCATCCCGACCGAGGGCTCGCCTCCGTCATTGTTGAGGATGATGCGACGTGGCCGGGCGGCCGCCTTTTGGCGCAGGGCCTTCATCGCCGGTGAGGCCCTGAGGCCATTGGGACCGGCCGAGGGCGGCGGAGGTGCGGCAGTCGTGCCACTCACAGTTACAAGGAGAGCCAAAATCAGCGAGGTATGGCACAAGGTAGCGCAATGTTCTCTGGCAAGGCTATTTGATGTCATAGGATGATCTGGAAGGATACGATGGGTTCGCCAGGCTTGTTTCCATCAGGGAACGGTTATGCGAAAACTCTTCCGGAGGATGGAAGTCCGGTCCGAAGATCTGGCATGTTCCAAATCAATGGGTGAGACCGGCAGGTAATAATGCGCGCTGGAATGCAACGTGATGAATCCTTCCGCATAGGGAACGCGCACCCGACTTCCGAACGCGGCATCCGAGCTGTCAATGCGTTTGCGGGCGTAGGCCCCGGCATAGCCCTGGGAAGCCAAGGCATCCAGACAGGCGACCTTCTTGGCGGCCACATCGGTGATGTCCACGAAGACGTCGTTGTAGAACCCACCCTGCGAACTCCACAGGTCCCCGCGCACGGCAGCCGCGCCGATCCCAAAGAAGAAGACCTGGGCCACCCGGTGCGACGGGCGCTTCTCGCCGGGATCCTCGCCCGCGGCCAGTTCCAGCGCGTGAATCACCATCTTCCCCGTAATGGCGTGGTCGCCGAGGCCCGAGTTTTCGTGTGGGAAATGCGTGATGAGGACGTCGGGCCGCAGTTGGCGGATGAGTCGGGCGAGTTGACGGATCATCGGCTCGTTGACCAGCAAGACCGCGTCATCGGCCCCCAGGAAATGAATATCCTCGGCGCGCACCCCCAAAAGCGAGCAGGCCTTAATGACTTCCTGCTCCTTAGCTTGCGTGCGCTCGGCCATGATTTCTTTCAACCTTTCAGCTTCGGAAGTCTCCTTGCGCCCCTTCAGTTCGTTGGTCACGGCGGTGGCGTGAACGCGGACGCCAGTGGTCATAACCGCGCAGCCGACCCAGTCGCCGCGCTCGATATGATGCGCCATCGTGCCGCCGGATTGGTCGAACACATCGGCGGGATGCGCGCCGACGACCAGCAGGCGCAACGGGCTGGGGCGGGCCGCCGCTGCCTTGATGATGTTGATGGCATCCAACCGGGGGTCATTCTCCGGAGCTTGAGCATTCCGCGAGGTGGTCTCCTGCACCGTCCTTGCGTTCCCCGGGGCGACCGCCGCGGGGCGTTCCCGGGCGGGGGGTGTGATGCCTGGCTCGGTTTGCGGGTTCTGCGCGCGCGCGACCAGAATGCACGCGCAACTGAGGAACATGTAGCGGATGAGTATGGAGCTTTTCATTGTATGTTTGATTGTGTGTTTCGTTTCGCGCCTGGGTTCAGTAGCCCAAGCGGCGAGAGAAAGGACTCGGTTTGGCGCAGGGCTTCTTGGTACGGGTCGGGCTGGCGGATCAAGTAACCATGCCCGCCACCCGGACCCAGGACCAACTCGCAATGATTGCTATTTGCGAGCATCGCCTCACGGAAAGCCTGCGCGCTCCGCAAAGGAGTGACGGTATCGGCTGTGCCTTGGAAGACCACCGTGGGCGGCAGGCCGGGCCGGACATGATGAAGCGGGGAAAGCTCCCGCCAACGCTTGCCGATTTTCGCGCTGCCATAGCCTTCCGGAGAGGTGTCAATAACAGGATAATACAGCACCAAGGCATTCGGCCTGGAGGAACCCCCGTTCGCCTCTCCCGCCTCGTCAAACGCGTCAAATAGTGCCGTGCCAACCGCGATGTGCCCTCCTGCCGAACAGCCGCTGGCGATGATCTTCTCCGGGTCTATCCCTAATTCTGCCGCGTGGCTGCGCACATACCGCACCGCCGACCTGCCGTCCTTCACGCAATCGAAAACCGTGACGCCAGACGCAGATTTGAGCAGCCGGTACTCAATGCTGATGCCGACCAGGCCCAGCCCGGCGAAGTGCGCCGCGAACGGATACTGCCGGCGCGGGCCGCCACCGCCCCACCCGCCGCCATGGATCGTCAGGAAGCAAGGCCGCCGGTCAGTGCGCTCGAATCCTTTCGGCTCGAATACATGCAAACGCAACTCCCGGCCTCCGACTTTCTTATAAACGATCAGGCGCGATGGTTCCAGCGTCGCGGCCATCTGGTCAAGGTGGTCGCGCACGGCTGGCTTTGCGGACTGGGCCGCGGCCAGCAGCGGCGTCAAAACCAGGAGCACCGCCGTCAGCCCAAGCCTGACATCCTGGGCATGACACGCGTGCTTTGCCACTCGGGCATAACATCCTGAAAGGCTGCTGCTTCCTGACGATTGATTTGGTCTAGCTCTCATGTTTTCCAGACAAAGTCCTCCAGGTCAGGCCCGCAAGATTCTCCGGTTTACGCGCATCCAGCCGGCTGCCGACCAGCACAACCGCCGCCGCCGCGGCCATACCGGGAATCCCCACCCACGCGAAGCTGATGCGTTCGGCGGGTGGCGTGCCGTAGTAGAAAAACCACGGCAGCGTCGCGTTCATTGCGATACCAACAATCAAGGCCACGAAAGCCGCGCGCGCAGTGGCCCACCGGGTGAGAATCCCGGTTAGGAACACCACCAGCAACACGCCCCAGAGCGAACTGGCCACCTTGTCCACCTCCAGCACGGTGGTCTCGGTTTGCTTGCCCGCATAGACCAGCGCCGCGGCCAGGGAGAGTGTTATCGCGCCGCCGGCGACGGTGCACCATTTGCCCAGGCGGAGCACCCGCTCATGCTGCAACGGTTGGCGACTGAACCGCTGCACCAGATCAATCGTTGTCACCGTCGAAAGCGATCCTACCGTGGAACTGATTGTGGACATCAGGGCCGCAAGCAAGGCCGCCACGATCAAGCCGGGGATGGGCGGAGGCAGATGCTGGTTGATGAAATAACCGAGCACCTGATCGGCCTCAAGCTGGGGCGGGGTGTCCGCCACCCGGTGATAATAGTAGAACAACAACAAGCCGACGAAGTAGAACGTCAGCGAGATCGGCAGCGTCCCCGCAGTCTTGACCAGGATGGCGCGTTTGGCGTTGGCATAGCTGCTGGTGGAGAGGATGCGCTGCACCACCAACTGGTCGGTGCCGTAGTTGTTCAGTGGTCCGAGCAGCGACATTGTGAGCCAGACCCAGAAGGAGAATCGCACGTGCGGATCGAACGAGAAGAACTCCGGCTCCGCAACGCGCCCAAAGGTCTTGCCCTGCGCCGACGCATAGTGCCAGACAGCCCCGATATCGAAGCCTGCCAACGCCAGCAACTTCACGAGGACGCACGCCAATCCCAGCAGGATAATCACCGCCTGGAGGAAATCCGTGAGCATGATCGCGCGCATGCCGCCGATGTAGCAATAATAGATCGTGAACACGCCGACGATCAAAATGGTCGCCCTCGCGTCCCAGCCGACCAGCGACTCAAACACCTTGGCCGCCGCGTAGAACACGGTTGCCCCCGAGAGCAGGCGCGCTCCAAGAAACAGCACGGCCCCCAGCGCGCGGACGCGCACATCGAAACGCCGCTCCAGGTATTCGTAAGCGGTGAACGACTTGGTGTCGTAAAAGAACCGGAGGAAGAGCCACATGGCCAGCGGCGTGAACAGGAAATAGCCGACCGAGTAAAGGCTGAAAAGCATGCCGTTCTTGTAAGCCTCCCCGGGCATCGCCACAAAACTCACCGTGCTGAAAAGCGTCGCCCAGAGACTGACGCTGACGATGATCCAGTGCGTCCGCCGGCCATCGAGGAAATACTCCGCCGCATTGGTTTGCTGTGTTCGGGCACGCCAGGCGATGAGGAACGTCACGGCGAAGTAGGCCGCCACCGCAGCCCAATCGCTCCATTTGAGGTTCATCTCGCTCATAAGGCGTCAGGGTGATATCCGGGCACGCGAACGCCCGCTACCGCGCCTCGCTCCAATCGAACTCCAATCGCACGATATCCGGCTGGCCGCTGCCAACGCGTTTGTAGGTGATAACGTTGAAAAGCGTTGAGCCGTCACGCTCCTGCCAATACGGGACGGCGTAGTAGCCGTCAGTGACATTCTTGCCTTCGGCGTTGTCCAGGATGACGTGTCGGGTGATGGCGAGGCTGTCGGGGTCGAAGCGGAACAGGCTCAGTTTCATGGGCCCGCCCTTGGAGTCGCGTTGGCTCTCCGGTTGGGGGTTGGAAGTGGCCGTGTAATTGCGTCCCAAGAGATACAGGCGGCCCTCTCGCATGAATAATCGCGGGCGGCCAATGTGGGAGCGGATCTCAGGATAGTCACGGGTCAGATTGATCTGACGCTTGAGGTTGAAGTCGCCGTCAGTGAGGTGCAGCCACTGGTGATCGTCGTAACCCCGCGTGGTGACGATGAATCCTTCTCCGTGACGCACAAAGGAGCTTTCGTTGATCGGGAGGTTGCCGAACTCCCGCGTAAGGTTCTTCACGTGGTGCCAGGTCTTGCCATTGTCCTTCGTGCGAATGACGCTAACCGGGCCGGCCACCGGTCGCCCTGGGTAAACCGACTGCCCACCGGTCAGGTTCGTGAAGGTCATGGCCAGCATCCAGGTGTCGCCGCCCTCCGTAATTGCTTCAAAGGCGTAGCCGTACTCAATTCCGTCAATCACCCCGAGCTTGCCCACCTCCCTGATCGTCCGTCCACCATCCGCAGAGCGGAACTCGAGCAAACCCCGGCGCGCGGTTTGACCTTTGCGGGAAGCGCCGCGCGACTGGATGTCGAGGTAGCAGGCAACATCGCCGTTGGCGAACCTCACGAACTCGCCGTTCTGCAGGATGAGGTTTGGCTGGCGCAGAGTGAGCTTGCCAGGAGCGACGCGTTGTGTGACTGGATTGAAGCGCAGCAACTCGAAAGCGGCCTCACGATCTTGCGCATGGGAGTCACCCCGCTTGTAACCCACCAGCAGTTCGGTCTCGTCGAGGCGCAGCAGCACCGGAAAAGCCACGTACTTCCGCTCAGCGAGTTCGGCGGAGGCGACCAACACCTGCGTGCGCTTGGTGACCGGCACGGTTTGCGGGACGGCCGCCGCAGAATTGGTGACGGTGGGGCCGACCAGCATGGAGCCCAGGCTGAGTGACAAAAACCAGATGCGCGGGAGACAGCTCATGGTGCGCTTCTCGCAGCTTCACGCATAGGCGCGAACCTCAACGATCCGGGCATGGTCCAAGCCATTGGTCGCCGTCACCAGGACGCGAAGCGCCTGCGCTTTCACGGCTGGCTGCAGCTCATGTGTCCGCCGCCGTTGGTAATTCCCATCAACGCGGGCAACTTCCTGCCAGCCGGACGCCGTCTTGAGTTCGACGACATAATCGCGCACCGTCTCGGGCTGTGCTTGTCCCCACAACATAGTCCGGGTGTATCCGTCGGCCTGGGACAACGTAAGAATGCGATGCAACCCCGTATCGAAGATAAGGATGACCTCACGAAGGTTCACCGGATCAGCCCACGAGATTTCCAGCCATGCCGGCAGGCCCTGCGCTGGATCGCTCATCCACCGATGCAGCCCGCGGAAGGCGCGGTTGCCTGGCGCACACGCCGGGCTTGAGGAGTGTTCGCCGGGACCAGACTCCGTCAAAGAATCTCTCCAGAGGTTCTCGGCCAGCCCGACCGGTTCGGAAGCCGCGGCAGAATCACACCTGAACTTCCCATGCACCGAGCGCGTCTGCCCGCTGCGCACCAATTCCGGACCGGCATCCGGCAGGGCGCTCGAGGCCGTGATGGACGCGGCCACTCGCACCAAGTCACCGGGATCTTCGTTATGAACCCCGATGAGGAAACAATCATCCTTGAGCAACTGCTGTTGGATTTGTCCCACGAGCTTTGGTTGACTGGCAATCTGCGCCGGGGCGACGTGCTCGCGCACCGCCAGTGCCGCCGCGGTCCCTACGCCTTGCCCGACCACCGCACAGGTAGCCATGACACGAGTCGAAGCAAAGGCGACGTGAGTTGCCGAAATGTTGCGGCCAGCGAACATGAGATTGGCCGGCCCAGCCGAAACGCAGGCGCGCAGTGGAATGTCATAGAGAAAGGGCAACGGCCACTGATCGCAGGGAGGCAATTGCGGCGCGTCCATGCCTTCGGGCGGATGAAGATCAATGGGCCAGCCGCCGTAGGCGATGGCGTCCGGAAATGCGCGCGACTGCAGCAGATCGCCCTCGCTCAACACATGTTGGCCCACGAAGCGGCGGCTTTCCCGCTTGCCCGGCAGGAATCCAACCCATTCCAGCGCCCACCGCGACACATCCATTCCCGACTCATTCTTGATGAAGTTCCACACCCCGAGCACGATCGCGAGCAACTCGTCGCGGATGCGCTCGTTGTCCTTGATGGTGTCGAGGCAACCGCCCCATTCCACCCACCAGTAGCCGTATTCCAGTCCGAGATCATAACCGGGCCTGCCGAAGGGGCGGAACTTGAAATCTTCCGCCTTGAACCGCCGCACCCATGGCGGCGCAACGAACCGCGTCGGCTGGTCGTGCTTGCGCGCCTGGAAAAGAATCGTCGAACCCAGCGTCTTGCGGTCGCTGATTTGAGGTGCCAGTGCTTCGCCCAACTCGGTCTGTCCTTCGCGGCCCTGCCTGAAGGGCGCACCCGCCTCCAACCCCAGGCGACCGTCGCCGGTGCAATCCACGAAAACGCTGGCCGTGATGCGAAACCGATCCTCAGTAGATTGCCGCTCGGCCCGCACGCTTTGGATCATGCCGCCTTCGACCTGCGCGCTGACGACTGTGGTGTTCAGCAATAAGGTGAGATTCGGTTCCCGGCGGCACTTGTCGTAAAGCACCAGGTCCATCATCGCCGGCGAGCGCTGCGGGTTGTGCACCGCGAGGTCGAGCCGGATTTCCTCGATGATGCCGCCTTCGCGCAGTTCCGTTTCGAGCGGCTGGCCGCCATGCAACCCCGTGGCTCCGACGATGTGCATGCGAACTTCACTCGACGCATTGCCGCCCAGCACCGGGCGATCCTGACAAAGAACCACCCTGGCCCCAAGCCGGGCCGCCGCCAGTGCGCAGGCAACGCCGGCGATGCCTCCGCCCGCGACGAGAACGTCGCCTGTGAGATCGTGATCGTTCAAGGGTTCAGGTGGCGATGCGCCGGCTCACGCGGCGTTTCCGTGGACAAGGCCCGACTCGGCCAGGTCGGCCTTGGTTTGCTTCAGGCCGTTGACCAGGCAGCGATAGTCGCTGACCACATTGAAGAAGCGGTAACCCAGGTCGTAATACCGCATCACCTGTTTCGGCGCGCAGGGGATGCCCGCCACCTTGCCGTGACGACGGGCGACCTCGGCCACCTCCTTGATAACCGCCATCACTTCCGGGCCGTCGGCCCGCCCGGACGCGCCCATGCCGTTGCTCAAGTCAGCCGGTCCGACGAACAGCACGTCCACGCCCGGCAGCGCGGCGATGGTCTCCAGGTGGGGAATGACCTCCGTTTCCTCCACTTGCACAATGAGGTAGGTCTCGCGATTGGCCATCGCCATGTATTCGGCTGCCGGGAGGAGGCCGAAATGCGCGTCCGGGTGGATGCTGTCGCAGCCCCGGCGTCCCAGCGGCTGGAATTTCATCGCCGCGATGACTTCGCGCACTTCATCCACGTGCCGGACGCGCGGGAGCATGATGCCCCGCGCCCCGGCTTCGAGCAGGTACAGCAGGTCCGAGTAATTGGCCGGCTTCACCCGCAGGATGGCATCGCTCCCGGCCAGGCGGCAGGCCTGGATGAGGGAGTAGATGGTGGACGGGGCTAGTTGTTTGTGCTCGAGGCAAATCCAAATGCCATCAAAACCAAACGCGCCCATGAGCTCGACCAGCTCCGGGTCGTAATAACACGCCTTCGCGGACCACACGGTTTCCCCGCGGTCAAGCTTCTGGCGGACGAGTGAAGGACTCATAGTTTTCATCTTTCGTAGATCATAATCAGCATCCCGGGCCGTGACCGGAAATAGCGGGCGCATGGCCGTGCCACCGGAGCGCGGCTGTCCTCAGCCGCAGCAGCCCCGACAATGGGGCCTGCCCCGTTGTCCCGAGAGCCGCTCCCTTACGCACGTGCTGCGGCTGAGGACAGCCGCGCTCCGCGCAGGCCGTGCAGACCCGATGCACCAGCGATGCACCAGCGATGCACACCCGCCGGACGCGTGTGCATCCGGTGTACATCGCTGGTGCATCGCTGGTGCACGAGGCGAGACAACGGGGAACCGGCGCGTCAACGGACTTAAGCCTCAGTGCCCCGGGAGGGGGGCCGTGCTTCGCACAGAATGCGCGCAGCGGCAGCTTGCCCGGATCTTCATATGCTCGATAGCTTCCGTTCATTTGCTAATGCCGCACCTCCAGCATCAGATCCCGCCAGGTTACCTGCGAGGCGCTGGGCGACAGCGTGACGCGGACGTGGTTGGTCACCTGCTGCACGACCGAAGGGGCAGCCGAATACTCAAGCCAAAGCTGGTTAGTGCCCGCAAAGGCAAGCGGCTGGCTGTTGCAGGTCACCGATAGCAACTGCGGGTTGACCGCCGTGCTGAATTGCAGCCGGAATCTCAAGTTCACCGCGCCGGCCTGGGACAGGTCTTCCCCCACGTTGATTCGGGCCGTGGCCGTGCCGCCCGGAGCGACCGCCTTCGTGTTGCTCGGGTTCAGCTTTTCGATGGTTTGGTAGGACCCATACGACAGATTGCCGCCCGCCGAGTTCACCGCGCCGCGCACCGAGCCGAAGTAGTCCTTGTCCAGTCCGGACAACACCTGCGTTTCGCCCATTTGCTGCCAAAGCGGACTCAGCCGGTCGAAGAAATTGAACATGTAAACCCCGTCTGCGCCGAAGCCCCAGATGTTGGCGGCCCGTCCCCGGTAGGCCAGGTCGGTCATGCGCAGCGCTTGGGCGGTGGCGTCGCTAATGCGGGATTCATCCAGCGACGGGTAAATCTTGACCCCATACTGACGGGCCAGCGCCACACTGTAATCCCAATCGTGCAGTTGAAAGTAACTGGAAACCACCAGCAGGTCGAGCAAGTCGTTCGCCAGCCAGGTATCCAGCTCCAAGCCGATCGCCCGGCAGTACTCCACCGAATCCGGCACGCGCATGGCTATCAATATGGGTTTCGCCCGCGCCCGCCCGACGTCGTCGGCCATCGTGCGAATCCGCTGCATGAGTTCTGTCATGGCGGTTCGTTCCGCCACGGTGGCGAGCGATCCCGCCGCCGTGGACTTGAAGAACACCGGATGCCGGAAGAAATCCAGTTCTATCCCGTCCACGTCGTAATTGGTGCATACCTCCTCGGCGAAACGGAACGCCAGTTCGCGAATCTCCGGCCGCGCATAATCCACCGCCGTCCAGGCGCCAATGGGGGGATCGTTGTCGGCGGTGCCGAGCAGGTATTCGGGATGGTTCACTTTGAGGGCGTTGGCGCTGAAGATGACGGGAGCGTCGTCATTGGCGGCGCCGTCGTGCGTGTCGTTCATGCGGAAGCTGCAGAACACCTCGATCCCGTGCTGCCGGCTGAACTCCACCATCACCCGGAGCGGGTCAATTCCTGCCGCCAGCAAAGGCCCCATCATGTTGTTGCCGTAAGAGGCGCCTGTGGCGGTGAAGATGGAACCGATGGTGGTGAAGTAGGTGAACAGGCCAAAACCGGAACAACGCGGCGTATAAAATATGCTGTCCACCTGTGTGCCCTCCACCCCCAATGTGCGGATCTCTAGCAAGTTCTGCACCGTGGGCGAGGTCATGGATCGGGCCGGCTCGGCGCCGTCATTGTTGTAGATGATCCGCCGGCGGCGGTTCGCGGCCACCTGGCGCAGGTCTTTGATGGACGCATAAACTAGGCGGTAGAAGACCGTGTCGGCCCCCGGATCCATCGGCAGGCTCAGCCAATTCGTGCCGAGCGAACCAGGCACCGGATGCCAGTTGGTGGACAGCCCCACTTCGAGGGCGTTGGTCTGGCTTTCCAGCCACCAACCGATGTGGCCCGGTGGCCAGGACAGTTCCAGCCGGCTGCCATTCACCCGCGCCCCAAGGTTGATGGGCGTCAACGATACCGTGGCCGCAATCCTGAGCGTCCCGTTGGTCAAGCCGCTCAGGTCCCAAACGAGCCCGGGGCCCGGTGAGGCCGGCACAATCGCCGCGAAAGTGCCGCTGCAACTCACGGCGTCGAACAGCTTCAATGCCGCCCCGTTGGTCAACGCAACCCCGCTGCCGGCAAGTTCCAGTACCAGCGTGCCGCCGCAGGCCAACGTGTTCAAACCCGTCACGCGGTCGTGCTCCAGCGTGTCGGTGTTAACGTCAAACCGGTTGGTGCTGCCCGCGGACAACACCAAATTGTTGCTGATCGTCAGTGTGCCAAGGGACGCGCCCGGGGCAAGCTGGCCACCGCTTTGAACCGTGACCGGGCCCACTAGGACGCCGGTGCCGCCTAGGGCTGCGGCGCTGGCGACGCTTACGGCGGTGTTGCCCAGTGCCCCGTTCACAAGCAAGGTCCCGCCGCTAACCGTCGTGGCGCCGGTGTAATCGTTGCTGTTGAGAATTCGCAGCACCCCGCTCCCAAGCTTGGTCAGGCTACCGGCACCGACGATTCTGCCGCTGCCGCTGAAAGTGTAGTGGTTGGTGGTATTGACCGTTGTGCTCGCCGGCTCCAGGGCGCCGGCCAGGTTCACATTCGTCCGCGAACTCGTGTTGTCGAAGGTTACCGTGTCGAGGGCGTAGAACTTCTCCGTGTTGCCGTTCCAATTGGCCGCCTGGGCCAGGTCCCACAAGGCCGCGGCATCGCCAGTCCAGGTCAGACTGATCGGTGGTGATCCGCCAATGCTGAGTACCACGCGATTCGGGCTGACGTTCGTGCTGAGAGCGGGCTGGTAACGGCTGGCGGCCAAGGCATCAGCCACGTGCAGGTTGCCGACGCCGCCCACGAGGGTCCCGTGGGTTATCAACACGTAGTCACCCGCGCCCAGAGTTCCGTCCACCATGTTAAGGTCCACCAGATTCGACCCTCCGAGTGTCAGGGTGCCGGTGACGTTGAGCAGGTCGTTAGTGCCGGCCGGGCTGTCGCTCAAGTCGCAGTGCAGAGTGGCGTTGCTCAGGGTCAGGTTACCGTTCACGTTCAGCGTGCCGATCGGGTTGGCGCCCGGCCCAACCGGGGTGAGCGCCTGGCCGGAGCGAACCGTGAAGGCCGTGGCTGGGGAGAGCAGGTTGAGGGTGCGCAGGCCAAGGACGCCGTAGTTGGTCAGCACGCCACTGCTGAAGTTAAGCGTGTCCACCGTGATATTCCCAAGCGTGAGATCCCCGGGCGGCTGGAGGTTCAGCATCCCGGCGTTGGTGATGTTGATGGTACTGGACCCGTCGCCGCCACTCGCATCGTTTTCCACCAGGTTGCCCGACACAAGCACCGCCCCGCCGTCCACGTTCAACGTGCCGTTGCCGGTGCCATTCTGGGTGCCGGCATCCCCGCCGATGTTGAGCGTGCCCACCATGAGCGAGGCGTTGTTGCGCACATTGATAACCCCCGTGCCTGTGGCAGCATTATTCCGCCCCTGGCAACCCAGAAGAAGTGTGGTCACGTCAATCGTGCCGGCCGTGAAGGTTAGCGTGCCGTTGCCCGGACCGGTGTTGGAGGTGGTGCCGCCATTATTGAAGGTACGCGCGACGTGCACGGTCTCGATTAAGCCGTCCACCGTCCCGCCGCTCAGGTCCAGAATGCCGGTGGAGGCGACCCCGGTGGCCGTGTCCCAGTTGTCTCCCAGGGTGAGCAGGGACAGGCGGCTGACACCATCGGGCCCGCGCAGCTTCAACGTCGGATTGGTCTGGCCGCTGCGGAACCGCATCGCGCCCCCGTTGAGCGCCTTCATGCCGCCAATCCGGAGATAGATAGTGTTGATGGTGTTCTGCTGGCCCAGCTCGATGAGGTTTTCTGCCGCGCCGGTGGCGTTGCCGCCGGGGTTGTGGCTGATGCGGATCGTGCCCAGCGTGCTGGACGTGCGGTTCGCAATAATGAGGTTGGTTTTGGCAAGAAGCAAGGTGCCCGCCGGTTGATTGTTTGCGCCCGTTGACCCATCGCCGGCCACGGAGATGAACCCGCCGGCGAACGTGAAGCTATCCAGGGCCGACAGGTCCAACGTCGCCCGGTGGGAGCTGTTGGCCGCAACGGTGTTGGTAGCTTTGACGGAAATGTAAATCGTGTAATTGCTTTTGGGCGAAGCGGGATCGCCCAGCACCAGGCTGGCGTTCGGGCCAATGATCGTCGCGTAGATTTGCTCATTCACCCCCAGCAATCCTTCGACGCTAATCATGCGCTCGATGCTGTTGGTGGAGAGCGCTTCCAGCGCAAGTGTCTGACCTGGGTTGACCAACGTGGTGTGATAAGAGCCACGGGTAGCCACAGCATTGTAAGCGAGATTGCTGATGGTGCGGCTGGTGTCCACGATGTTATTGACGGCGCCGGGCGCGTTCGTGGCGCCGCTCCCGTTGCCGAAAACAACGGTGTCAATGCTTGTGGGCGCGACATGGGAATCCCAGTTGAGCGGATTGCTCCAACGCCGGTCGCCGGCGGCATTGGTCCAAGCGATGCTGGCCGCGGCGGCCTGGATGGTCAGCACGGCCAACAGACCCGTTGCGCAAGGAAATCTCCCCACGAGGCTTGTCTCTTTGTGGATTCTCGTAGGTACGCTTGGCTAAAACTGCCCGTTGTAATAGGTGCTATGGGGCTGGCTCCAGTCGTGGTCTTCGGGCTTAAGTCCGAAATCGCCGCTGCGCATTCTGTCCCCGCGGCGCGATTCGGCATGGCCGTCGGCGAAGAGCAGGTTGCCCGTCCGTTCATGAATGGTCGTGTAATGTTCGCGGGAGCCGGCCGAGACCGGCATGGTATCCGTGTAATGCCAGGTGCTGTACACGTTCGGGCTGATGATACGGGGTCGCAGGTAGGCCCTCTCGCGCTGTTCATAAAGCTCCTGGATGTAAACCACCGCCGCCGGGCGGCGAACCACGGAAAGCTTCCGGTTCATAATGACACCGTTCCCCAAATAGCCTGTCACGTTAGTCCCCGGGGGTATCCCAGAATCAATTTTGGCGGTGGGACAGGACCAGAGTTTGGTGTTGGCGTTGTTTCCAATGTAAGGAATCACAGCTCCGAGATAGTTTGTTCGGTTGACCGTGAAATTATAGACATCGCCTACATGCTCGGGCGTGGTGTCACGGTTATCATCCACATACATCTGCAGCCCCAGCCCGAGTTGCTTCAGGTTATTGAGGCAGGCAATCCTTTGGGCCTTGGCTTTAGCCCTGGCCAGCGCCGGCAGTAACAACGCGGCCAGGATCGCAATGATGGCAATCACCACTAGCAGCTCAATCAAGGTGAACGCAGCGGAGATTCTTCGATGCAGCTTCATAGGGTTCGTAGCCAGAAACGGTGCCACAGGCCGCGACTTCGGTTGCCTCATCTCGACGACTACGGATAAACCAGCCGGTAGAACACCGTGCCATTTGCCGGTTCGATCGGCAGAATCATGTGATTAGTCTCGGCGGAGCCCGGGACTGTGGACCAGTTGGTGTTGAGGCCCACGTTGATTGAGTTGGTTTGGCCTTCCAATCGCCAGTTCTGATCAGCGGGCCACGAAATATCCAAGGCGTTCCCGACCACGGCAAACGTCAGGTTGGTCGGTGTGGGCGAAGCCTCGCTAACCACCTTCAAGGTGCCGTCCACCGTCAGGCCCGTGGGGTCCCAAACCAAACCCGGCGCGGGCAAGGCCGGCACAATCGCTGCGAACGCACCGGTGTAACTCGCGGCATTGAAGAGCTTCACGGAGGTGCCGTTAGTAATCGCGCTGCCGTTCCCGCTGGGGCTGATCAGCAGCGTGCCGCCATAGGTGACCTGGTCTATTCCGGTCACCAGGTCGTGAGCCAGGGTGTCCGTATTCAGCTCAACAAAGTGGGTGCTGCCGGCGGCAAGGAACAGATCATCCGTGATGGTCAGGGTGCCGAAGGAGGTTCCCGGCGATAAGGTCGCACCCTCGGCCACGGTCACGGGACCTACAACCGTTCCGCCGCCCATCAGCGTCTGTCCGCCCGCCAGGACATAACCCCCAGTCACGCCGGAGACGTCGAAAGTCCCCCCGCTGTTGACGGTGATAATCGGGCTGCTGGCGATGGAACCGCTGCCGCTCAAGGCCAGTGTGCCCGCGCTGATGGTGGTCGTGTTGGTATAGGTGTTTGCGCCGGTCAAGGTCTGTTTGCCGGCACCGCTCTTCACCAGCACCAGGTTGTTCTCATTGGTGTTGTCGCCCCCCAGCCGGCCGGCGAAGACGTAGTCGCTGGCCGTGTTGAGCGTCAAGGTCGAGTAGGTGGGGTCTGTAACATCGCTGTGCCCGCCGTTGACCACGGAACCGCCCAGGCCCGCGCTGGCCAGTCCCGCCAGTTGCTGACTGTAGGCGGCGGTGGTGATGCCCATGTAGAACTTGCCCATGCCCCCGGCGCTGCCCAGCGTGAGCACCGTGCCCGTCGGCAGACGGTTGTTACCGCTCGAAATTCGCAGCCAGCCGTTTTCCACGGTTGTCGGCCCCGCGTAAGTGGCCGCGACGTTCAGTCTTAAGCCGCCGGAACCGATTTGGGCCAGCGAACCGCTGCCGCTGATGGCTCCGGAGTAGAAGTACTCATCCGACCGGTTGAAGGCCAGCACCCCGTCGTTGATGATCGGGGGGAGCACACGTCCGTTGGTGCCTCCGTCGCCGATGACCACCGTGCCGGCGCTGACCACCGTGCCGCCGGTGTAGTCGTTGCTGGTCTGAAGGAACAGCGTCCCGGTCCCCAGGTTGGTCAGGCCGGTGGCGCCGGTGATCCGGCCCGGGCCGCTGAAAGTGTAATTGTTGGCGGAATTTACCGTCACGCCCAAAGGCATAAGCGCGCCAACCAAATTTACTGCCGGCGTGGTCGAGCCGGTGTCGTCGAAGGTAACCGTGTCAAAGGTGTAAAACTTCTCCGTGTTCCCGTTCCAGTTGGTGGTATTGTTGACATCCCAAATGTTGGCGAGGCCGTCTCCCGCCCACGTCAGGCCGAGGGGCGCGACGGCACCTACCGTGAGGCTGACGAACGGGCTGACACTGGTGTCGAACACAAAGGTGTTGCGGCTGGTGGCCACCGGGCCGGCCATTTGCAGGTTATCGGCATTGCCTACCAGCGCCGTGCCATAGCTCGCCAGCAGGTAGCTGCCGGACTGCAGGCTGCTGTTGACCACGTTGATTTCCACCAGGTTCGTTTCACCCAGCGTTAGGGTGCCCGAAACATTGATTTGATCGCTCAGCCCCAGCGGATCGAGATCATAGTGCAACGTCGCGTTGCTGAGGACCAGGTTGCCGTTGACCGCCAGCGTGCCGACGGGGTTGTTGCCGGTCCCGACGGGCGTGAGCGCCTGGCCGGAATAGACTGTGAAATCTGTGGCTGGCGAAAGGAGGTTGATCGCGCTCAAACCCAGCGTGCCGTAGTTGGTCAGCGTGCCGCTGCTTAAATTGAGCGTGTCCACCGTGATATTTCCCGGCGTGAGATCACCCGCCGGCTGCAGATTCAGCACGCCATTGTTGGTGATGTGGATGGTGCTGGAACCGTCGGTTCCGCTGACCGCACTCGCGTCGTTTTCCAGGATATCGCCCGAGACCGTCACGGTCCCCCCGTCTATGTTCAGCGTGCCGTTGCCCGTGCCCAATTGCGTGCCTCGATCGTTGGCGATGTTGAGCGTGCCCACCGCCAGCGTGGCGCTGTCGCGCACGTTGATCAGGCCCGTGCCGACGCCCAGGTTGTTGCGTCCCTGGCAGCCAAGATACACGGTCGCGGCATCAATCGTCCCCGCCGTGAAGGTCAGCGTGCCATCCCCGCTGCCGCTGCTGCCGGTGCTAGTGCCGTTGTTGAAGGTCCGCCCCACGTGCATAGTCTCGATCAACCCGTCCGCCGTCCCGCCGCTCAGGTCCAAAACTCCCGTGGATTTCACGCCCGTTGCCGTGTCCCAGTTGTCCCCCATCGTCAGCAGCGGCATAGCATCCACACCGTTTGTCCCCCGCAGCTTCAACGTCGGATTGACCAGCCCGCTGCGGAAGCGCATCGCGCCTCCGTTGAGCGCCTTCTCCCCGCCAATCCTGAGGTAGATCGTGTTAATGGTGTTTTCCTGGCCCAGTTCCATCACGTTTTCTGCGGCGCCGGTATCGTTGCCGCTGGAGTTGTGGCTGATGCGGATCGTCCCGGTTGTGGAGGCGGTGCGATTGGCGGTGATTAGATTGGTTTTGGCCAGCAGCAGTGTGCCTGCAGGACGATTAGCAGTCGTGGTGCCGCCGTCGCCACCCACGGCAATGAATCCGCCGGCGAACGTGAAGTTATCCAGAGCCGACAGGTCCAAGGTCGCCCGGTGCAGCCCGACATTCGCGCTCTTGACCGAAACATACATCAAGTGATTGGGCTGCGGCGAGGCTGGGTTGCCCAACAACAGGCTGGCATTGGCTCCGATGATGGTTGCGTAGATTTGATCGTCCGTACCCAATGATCCTGCGACATTCAGCAGGTCCGAGCTGCTGTTGGTTGAAAAGTGGTCCACCGTCAGCGTCTGGCCCGGTTGAATCAGCGTCGTGTGATACAAGCCGTTGTTGGCCAACGCGGTGTAGGCCAAATTGCTGACGGTCAGGCTGCTCGTCACAATGTTGTTGACCGCGCCTTGCGTGTTCGTGGCGCCTGCGCTGCCAAAGACGACGGCGTCAGCGGCCCACGGAGGAGCATTGATGCTCCAATTCATGGGACTGCTCCACAACAGGTCTCCCGCGCCGCCATTCCAGGTGACGGTGTCGGCGCGGGCTGACACAACCAGTCCGGGCAGGGCATAGGCGATTGACAACAGCAGCCAGTTCAGGCGGGTGAGTTTGCAGGTTTTCATATGGGGCTTTGCTGGTTTGGATGGTTTGGGTTCTTGGGAGTGTCTATCGCCTGGAGTTGAGCCGCCAGGGCTCAAGGATCCGGGCGACAAGCGGGCACGGCAGCGCGCCAAACGCTGCACCGAACGCGTGGCCTGGAATGCGGCCAGTGTCCGCTCATCAATACGG
Organism: uncultured Verrucomicrobiota bacterium; assembly: GCA_964625855.1. Classification (GTDB taxonomy): domain Bacteria; phylum Verrucomicrobiota; class Verrucomicrobiia; order Limisphaerales; family UBA8199; genus JAPLUA01. The sequence goes on from CAZVFC010000004.1 coordinate 259,014, forward strand.
TTCATGGTGACTATCGTGTCAGCGGGTGAAGGGCGCTGCAACCGTGAACCACTGGTCTTTTCTTTGAACCAGTTTTGCGCTTGGCCGGGACCCGGCACCAGCCTATCCTGGCCTCCAATCGCCGCGCTATGACACTCATCCGCCGTGGATTTGAATTGTCCGGCTTCTCCCCGAGGCCGCCGGCATGAACCCGGCTGCCCAGGAGGGGAAGCCTCCCCGGGCCCGGATCGGCCAGCCGATCGCCGGGGAAGCAAGACGGCTGCCGCAGAAGCAATCTCTGGTGACGCAGACCCTCGCCGTGCTGCGGGATGAGATCGCCTCAGGCGCCTGGGCGCAGGGGCTGCCGGCGGAGCGGAAGCTCTGCGAGCAATTGGTCATCAGTCGAGGGACGTTGCGGGCGGCGTTGGCCTCCTTGAAACAGGAGGGCCTGGTTAAGGGCAGTCAGGGCCGTTGCTGGCAAACCGTCGGCCCCGGCTGGAAGACCTGGCGGGCCGGGACCGGGGACACCCTGGTGCTGCTCACACCCCAGCCGTTGCACGTCCTGACGCCCTTCGCCATCTACTGGATTGATAACTTGCGCGAACACCTGGGCGAGGCCGGATACCACCTGGAAGTTCGCCACGAACGAAGCTGCTACGTCTCTCACCCGGACCGAGCTTTGGAAGCGCTGGCCCATCGGGAACGCCCCGCCGCCTGGGTCCTCTGCAGCACAACGGCCGCAATGCAGCAGTGGTTCTCCAAGCGCGGAGTGCCCAGCGTGATCATCGGTTCGCGCCACGAAGGGGTGGCCCTCCCTTCCGTAGACCGGGACCTGCCCGCCGCTTGCAGGCATGCGGTGGGACGGTTCCATTCCAGAGGCCATTCCCGATTGGTCCTGCTCAATCCCAAACGCGGGCTGGCGGGAGACTTGGAGTGCGAAAAGAGCTTCTGCGAAGCCGCGGCCCGGTTCCAATCCGCAAACAGCGAAGCGCTCATCGCGCATCACGACAGCACTCCCCAGGGCATCTGCGCCCGGCTCAATGCGCTCCTGCAACGCCGGGCGGCACCCACGGGCTTTCTGGTCTCCGGCCCAAAACACACGCTCACGGCGCTGGGCTTCCTGATTCAACGCGGGCTGCGGCTGCCGAACGAGGCGGCCCTGGTCGCGCGCGATGACGATTCCTTCATGGAATACGTCGTGCCCACGGTGGCGCGTTACAGAACCGAGCCAACGCTCTTTGCCCGGAAAGTTTCACGGGCCGTTCTCCGGCTGGTGGAAGGCGGCGATTTTCTCGCGCGGGATTATCGCGTAATGCCGCGCTTTATTCCTGGCGAAACGCTGGGACGATAGATGGTTGCCGAGTTTCGCTTGCGGCCTTGGGGAGTTTTGGCGCACGCTCCACCTATGGCTATAAATGCCTTAGGCCGAGACGCGCCGGCGGTTGCACTCATGCTCGCCATCCTGCTCACGTCGCTCACGGCATCCTCCGCGGCGGCGAAACAAACCATCGCACTCCATCGCGACAACCCGCATTACTTTCTATTCCGCGGCAAACCCACCGTGTTGATCACGTCGGGGGAACACTACGGCGCGGTGCTCAATCTCGATTTCGACTGCCAGAAATACCTCGACACGCTCGCCCACGATGGATTGAACCTCACCCGAACCTTTTCCGGGGCTTACGTCGAACCGTTGGGCGCCTTCAAGATCGTGCGCAACACGCTCGCGCCGGGCAAAGGCCGGTTCATTGGTCCCTGGGCGCGCTCAGGGACACCGGGCTATCCGAACGGGGGGAACAAGTTCGACCTCGCGAAATGGGATGACGCATACTTCAAACGGCTCAAGGACTTCGTGGCGCATGCCGGCCGGCGCGGCATCGTAGTTGAGTACGCCTTCTTCTGTCCGTTCTACAGCGAGACCCAGTGGGAGATCAGCCCGCAGAACGCGGCCAATAACATCAACGGCATCGGCACCGGGTCTCGCACCAACGTTTACACGCTCGACAAGCACGGCGGGCTGCTTGCGATCCACGAATCGCTCGTTCGCAAAGTCGTGGCCGAACTCAAGGACTTCGACAACGTGATGTATGAAATCTGCAACGAGCCGTACTTCGGCGGCGTCACCATCGAATGGCAGCATCGCCTCGCCGACGTGATCGTGGAGGCGGAACAGGGGCTTCGGCACAAGCATCTCATCACGCAAAACATTGCGAACGGCAAGGCGAAGGTCGAAAAGCCGCATCCCGCGGTCTCCGTGTTCAATTTCCACTACGCTCAACCGCCCGACGCCGTGGGCCTGAACTATCACTTGAACCGAGTCATCGGTGACAACGAAACCGGCTTCCGTGGCACGAACGATCTGCCCTATCGGGTCGAAGCGTGGCAGTTCCTGCTCGCGGGCGGCGGTCTATTCAACCACCTCGATTACTCGTTTGCCGTTGGGCACGAAGACGGCACCTTTGCTTATCCCGCCAGCCAGCCTGGCGGGGGCAATCCGGCGTTCCGCGGGCAACTGAGGATTCTCAAAGACTTCATCGGGAGCTTCGAGTTCGTGCGAATGAGACCTTCCGTCTCCGCGCTCGAGCCCGTGGCCCTTGATAGCGGCCATTGCGCCTACGGGTTGGCCGAGTCGGAGAAAGCCCACGCCGTCTACATCGGCCCCAGAAATCCGCGCGAGGCGCTGAAGGAGAAGCCGCATGATCGCAGCGCGACGATCGCCCTCGATCTCCCCCAAGGCACCTACCGGAGCGAATGGCTCAATCCGCTCACCGGCAATATTGATCGGCGCGAGACGCATCGTCACCAAGGCGGCCGGCTCCTCCTCAGTTCGCCGCCCTACCGCGAGGACATTGCGTTGAGGCTGACGAAACGGTAGGGCCTTGCAGCGCGATCAGCCCACGTACGGCGGCCGCATCGCGCGGGACCGGAGGCGGTTGGCTTCGGGATCGCCGATAAACTCAGACTTCCGCAAGTCGAACTTCAGGTTGCGCTTGAGACGCTCGCAGATGTCGGCGGCCAGGCAGATGTTCATGGACCGATGCATAACGCCGGGGTGCGCCACCGTTAGCCGGCGTGACCGGATGCAATCGAGGAAGTCCCGCACGTGGTTCAGCGGCCGTTGGGTGCGGCTGGTGTAGTCCGACAGGATTTTGTTGTATTCGCGCAACAGGGCCGGCGATGAGACATCGGGTCCCGAGTAACCGTCGGCGGCTGCCGCCCAACCTTCGGCCCCATCGAACCGCTCGCCACAGGCGCCATGCCAGAACTCGCAAGGTTCCCAGACCGAGCCCGCAACCCGGAAGAGGATCAATTTCACGCCGTTCGACAAGCGCGTTACCATGGTCGCATCCGGCCGGTCGTATGCGAACTCGATGAAGGACACGTCGTTCAGGTCGAGCCCGGCAAGGGCTTGGGCAACGGTGTGCGCGCCCCACATGGCGACATCGGTCGCAAAATCGAAGAAGTGATACCAACCCGCTCCACTCACGTAGCCGCGGTTGTACGGCCGCCAGGGACACGGGCCGAGCCAGACATCCCAGTCCAGTTCATCCTTGGGCGGTTCCGGTTCCGCCGGCAACCAGTCGTGACGCAACCCGTCGCGCCAGCGACAATCCGCGTAAACGGTATGAACCTGGCCCAGTCGGCCGGATCGGGCCATTTCGATGGCGAACACGTGGTTCGGTTCGCTGAGGCGCTGGGCGCCGGTTTGATAAACCCGGCCGTAGCGCTGAGCCGCCTCCACAACCGACTGCCCCTGTGCCATGGTGAGACACGCCGGCTTCTCACAATAGACGTCTTTGCCGGCCCGCATCGCCAGGACCGACGCCAGCGCGTGCCAGCGGTCGCCGGTGGCGATCAACACGGCGTCCACGTCGGTGCGCTCGGTTAGGAACTGCCGCATGTCGCCATAGGCGGCGCAATCGGTATTGCCCAGTTTCTTGTCAACGATGTTCTTGGCCGCTTCGCGCCGGTTCTTCAGGACGTCACATACGGCGACCCATTGCACATCCCGCTCGTTCAGCATGGAGTTCAAGTCATAGGTGCCACGCCCGCCAATTCCGATCCCGCCCATCACGATCCGTTCGCTGGACGCAACGGCGCCGCCACGCCCCAGCGCGGAGCTTGGGACATAGCATGGCAACGCCACCGCGCCTGCCACCATGGCTCCTCGCGCAAGAAACCGGCGCCGTGTGATTCTTTCGTCACTGCTCATAGGGCCTCCATTTTTCAATTCAGTCTCACGATTATCATTGAGTCATCGGTATCTGCAGTCGCGGGACGCCTCACGCCCGTGCCCCGCCAGTTCAAGCCGGTCTGGATGCAGATGCAGCACGGCAAAGGCGTTGGTGTCTTTGGTCTCCACCATCCCCTTGAGCGTGATGAATGGCACCTCATCATGGATGCCGAATGCACCCGCGTGATTGTGGCCGTTGATCCACGCCACCACGTTCCGGTTGCGTTCCACCACTTGCAGCAGAGCAGCCGAGTTCCACTCGCAGTGGTTGCTGGCCGGATAAACCGGATGGTGCGCAAACACGATGACTTTGCGCCTCGTCCTGGCGGCCCGGCGGCAGGTGTCGTCGAACCAGACTAACTGTCGTTCCCCCACCGCGCCATTCCAGGGTTGGGCATTGATCGCTCCCGTGGCCGCCAGGCGCTTCCATTCCAGGGTGGCTTCAGCACTCTCCCGGGAGTCCTCCGGATGCGCATAGGGACTCACATCCGTCGTGTCCAGCATCACAAAACAGAACCCATCCTCCCACCGGCAGTAATACCGGCGTTTCAAACCGAGTCGTTTCGGCACACGCGCCTTGAATGCATCGGGCACCCCGAAATCGTGGTTGCCCAACACATGATGAAATCTGTGCCGGGAATTGGCCAGTGGCTTGAAAACCTCATCAAAGCTTTCCCATTGCCGGTCAATCAGGTCGCCGAGGTTCACGCACCACTTAAGATCCAGAGCGTTGAAGTAGTCCACCGCCTCGGCGAGCTTGCCAAGGGATTGACGATAATAGCGCGTCTTTTCCGGGTCTATGTCGGCAAATTGCGGGTCCGCCACCAAGCCAACCCCGAGCGCCGGCTTGCGGCGCGCTCCCATCAGCGGCGGTCCGGTCACCGCCAGCGCAAGGGAGGCGGTAATGAATCTGCGGCGCGACAGCATTTTTGAATCGTAGTCCGTGAGTAACCGAGCGGCAAGTCTGCCAAGTTGAGATCTTCAACTTGGGAAATGAGCCTCAGAACAGCCCCAGCCATGTGGTTGCGTTCTGGGGTTCGGCATTCGTGGTTAGCCGATACACGCGGCGGACGGTGTCTGATTCCAAGGCGTAGCCTGCTCTCAAAATGAACAGCACTGCCCTCCAACAAGTCATCCGGTGTTGGCGCCTGCCAAACTTCACCATCTATTGAACCGTTTGCCTCCAGGCAGCCCCGGTTACGCTACGGTGCGGGCAGGGCGATACCCCGGTGAGTATCCCATGTTGGCCGGCCCACATGGGATACTCACCGGGGTATCACCGGCTGGACACCAGAGGCACGCCCTGAGGTTGCTGTGGTATTGGGAGTGGAAAACCGGTCGCAGGGAGGTTGAATTCTTGCATAAAGGACTGATTGTCAACATCTTGCGTAACTGAATCGAGCTGTAAGGCGGCAAACATTCGGCAAACCCGCTGGCAGGAGCGCGGACATTCCTGTCCGCCACCGGGTGGTTCTGCCAGACGGGTGGACAGGAATGTCCACGCTCCTGCTGGTTGCGGGTTCGCCGAATACTTACGAAAGGCGCGGGGTGCTTTCGGGAATCGCCAGCCGTATCCCATGGGCGACGAATGACTTCGCGATTTGCCTGAATCATTCGTCGAAGAAGGGGGTATCAGACAAAAAACCCTGGGATGAACGGCTCGCCTCTATGTCTTTGCCAACGGTTTACTCGCCTGCTCTATCCGCAGCCGAGACCTACTGGTCTTGGCCTTAATATTGCTCTTTAGCTGATTGGCTTAGCCGCCGCGCAAGCTGCGCGAAGCTGGCCGGTTACTCCGATGAACGACCCGCAGCAAGAGACATTTACGTGGTGTAGGAACCAGTTGGCCATGCGAAAGGAGCATCGCTGATATGGTGGGATTCACCTTACATGGGCGCCCGGCCTTTCGTCGGCGCGGCCTCTACAACTTGCTGAGGGCCGTGACAGTCGTGTCGTTGCGGCGTCTCGTCCGAGGTCCGCGTGTTCCGGGATGGACGTGGCGGTTCGAGCTGACCACCAGGTTCCTGCGGGATCAGATGCAGCATGCTGTGTCGCTTCCCAGCGTCGCCGATGCGCGCGAATACCTGGAGAGTCTAATCTTCCATATGCCGGCGGTGCGGGACGTGGAGATTACCGAGTGGCGAGAATCTGGGGTGCAAGGGAAGTGGTTCGTGCCGCGGACAGGGGTGAAGCAGCGAACGGTGCTCTACTTTCATGGCGGCGGCTACATGTTCTACACGAAGGCGCATTACAATCTCATTGCCTCCGTCGCGCTGGCAACTCAAGCCAGACTGCTGGCGCTCGATTACCGGTTGGTGCCGGAACATCCCTATCCCAGCCAGCTCGAGGATGCGCTGGCCGCCTATCGCTGGCTGCTGGACTCGGGCTGCCCGCCGCAGCAAATAGTTCTCGCCGGCGATTCCGCCGGCGGCAATCTGGTGGTCGCCACTTTGCTGGGCCTGCGCGCAGCCGGCCTGCCCCAGCCTGCCTTGGGAGTCGGCATCTGTCCCTGGACCAATCTCAGCCTGCCTGAATCCTGCCTCAGACGGCACGCCGCCTACGATTGGATTCAGGGCTCACAGACGTTCCAGTGTGCGCAATGGTTCCAAGGCAACGCCGACCTCATGGACCCGATGCTGTCGCCGGTTTACGCCGACGTGCGCGGACTCGCGCCGATGTACTTGCAGGCCGGAGGCCGCGAAATACTGCACGACATGATTATTGATTTTGCCCGAAGCGCCGGGAAACAGGGGGCGGACGTAACGCTGGATATCTGGGAGAACATGAACCATGACTTCCCCGTTTACGGCGATTTGATCGCCGAGAGCCGTGAGGCTTATGCCAGGATGCGGGCCGTTGTGGACCAATACTGTGAGCCTCGAGGCAAGGTCAGCATGGCTCCGTGCCCCATGCCTGGCGCGGAATTGGCTGAGGCAGCCCCAGGCCGCGCAGGCGCGGAGCAGGTCCCCTCCCTCGCCCGTCACCTGCTATCACCCAAGAGGAATGCCTCCCTCCAGGGAACCCGCTAGCCAACCTAATGCCGACTCACTTCGCGGCGGCGGGCTTCAGGCGAAGCGCCCTCAAATTGACCGGATGCCAGCCCTCTCGCACGGGCCGAACGGCTAGCGTCACCTTTCCGGGTGAAATGATCTCGATGGTGCCAAGGCTGGCGGCCTTGAATTTGCCATAGTCACCGGTGGGCGCCACGCCACCGCTGGTCTTGCTATCGCCGACGGATACCGTCAGGGAAGCCTTCTCGAGGGAGGCTACCTCGGCGGTGACCTCGAACTTGCCGGGCTTGGTGACCTGGAAGGTCCAATCGGCCCAATCGGCAGGGTTGGTCCAAAAGCCAAGGTTGTCGCGCTGGGGGCCGGTCTCGTACTTGAGGTCATTCCCGTGCAGGCGGGCCTCGCTGGCGGGCAACACAACCGAGCCGTCGTAGTCTTGAGCCAAACCAGGCTGCGTGATGTCGAGTTGGCCTCTGACCTCTAGAACGATGATGGACGACACGGGATCAGGCGGGGTGGCTGGGACGCTGAGGGCCAGCCCCTCCGCTCCGGTCTGGATGGCAAGTGCCTTCCGTTCCGGGTCGGCCAGCAACCAGGCACGCTGGCCGGCGTTCTTGAGGCCCGGCACCAGCAGCGTGCCGTCCTGCGGCCAGTTGAAGACGTGGAGGTAGAGGGTCGCGCCGTCCGAAGTGAGTTTCTTGGTGCAACGGCCCCAAGGCAGGCGTTTGAAGGGGTTGGCGGTGGTGCCGTAAATTGCGTCGCCGTTGGTCTGCATCCATTGACCGACTTCCTTGAGCCGTTCGACCGACGGCGCGGGAATGATGCCCTCGGAGGTGGGGCCGACGTTGAGGAGGTAGTTGCCGCCTTTGCTGGCGATATCCACGAGGTTGCGGATGAGAGTGGCGGTGCTCTTCCAGTCATGATCGTAGCTCTTGTAGCCCCACGTGCCGTTGATCGTCATGCAGACTTCGAAGTCGCGGCCCGGGTAGCCGGTCGCCGGGATGCGTTGTTCCGGGGTCTCGGTGTCGCCCTTGTAACCGCCGCCCAGCCGGTTGTTGTGGATAATGCCGGGCTTGAGATTGAGCAGGGGCAGCAGCTTCTCCGCGCGCTCCTTGTTTATGTCCACGGGCGTGTCCCACCACAGCACAGCGGGGAACTCGCCATACTGCGTGAGGATTTCCTTCACCTGCGGCACGGCGACCTTGTCAAGGTAATCGTCCATGTTGCGTTCCTGGGCCGGGTCCCATTTGCCGCCGGCGGCGGATCCGCCATTGTTCCAGTCCTGCGCCTGGGAATAGTAGAAGCCGAGCTTTACGCCGTACTTGCGACAGGCGGCGGCGAGTTCCTTCAGCGGGTCGCGCCCAAAGGGCGTGGCCTTGACGATGTTCCAGTCGGACGCCTTCGAGTCGAACATGGCAAAGCCGTCGTGGTGCTTCGAGGTGATGATGATGTATTTCATGCCGGCGTCCTTGGCCACGCACACCCACTCGTCGGCGTTGAACTTCACCGGGTTGAACTCTTTGGCGTACTGACGGTATTCGGCGACGGGTATCTTGCCGCGGTTCATGATCCACTCGCCGATCCCTTTGATCTGCTGGCCCTTATAGGTGCCGGCGGGCACGGAATAGACGCCCCAGTGAATGAACATGCCGAAACGGGCGTCACGCCACCACGCCATGCGCGCGTCGCGTTGGGCGGGGGTCTCGTCGGCGTATGGATCCGGCTTGATGATTCGGGGCGCCCCCTCGATGTCCAACGCGACGACCGAGGCGGTCTTGTCCGGCGCGGCATCACGCAGCGCGATAGACACGTAGTTGTCTCCGGCTTGGACCGCCAGCGGGGCGTTGCCGTCGAGCAGATAGGCGCGGAGGGGCTTGTTCGCAAGGCCGGGTATCACGAGCTGTCGGTTCGTGGGCCAGTCATAGACGGAGAAATAGAGGCGGGTCTGGACGGCACTGAGCCTCTTCTGCGTGCATCGGCCCCAGGCCAGACCCTCGAAGGGGCTCGCTTGGGTGCCGTAAATGGCCTCACTGTTGACCTTCATCCACTTGCTGATGTCCTGGAGCCGCTCGACGCAGGCGTCGGGGAAAACCCCTTCGGCGGTCGGGCCAACGTTCAACAGGTAATTACCGCCCTTGCTGGCGCAGTCAATCAGGTTGCGGATCAGCGTGGTCGAAGACTTCCAGTTCCGGTCGTGCTTGTTGTAGCCCCAATGGTTGTTCATGGTCATGCACGATTCCCAATCCACGCCCGGGCCGAAGCCGGTGGCCGGGATTTCCTGTTCGGGCGTGCCGTAATCGCCGACGCCCTCCGTCCCCTGATCCATGCCCGCCATGCCGGCGCGGCCCTTGCCGACGCGGTTGTTGATGATGATGTCCGGCTGCAGGCTGCGCACGTAGTTGTAGAGGTCCAGGCCGCGCTCGCGGGTCCAGGGCTTTTCCCACTCGCCGTCGAACCACAGGATACCGAGCGGGCCGTAGCGGGTGATCAGCTCCTTGAGCTGGGCCTTCATGTAGGCGACATAGCGGTCCATGTCGGGCGTGCCGGTGGCCTTGTCATTCCACGCGCGGCGCGTGCCCCAATCGGGATGATGCCAGTCCATAATCGAGTGGTAGAAGCAGAGGCGCATGCCGGTTTCGCGGCAGGCGTCGGCCAACTCCTTCAGCGGGTCGCGCCGGAACGGCGTGGACTTGATGCACCAGTCGGTCTGGTCGGCGGGATAAATGGCAAAGCCGTCGTGGTGTTTCGAGGTGATGACGATGTATTTCATCCCCGCATCCTTGGCCAGGCGCACCCACTCCTTCGCGTCGAACTTCACCGGGTTGAACTGGCTCGCATACTTCTCGTATTGGGAAACCGGCATCTTAGTCTCTTCGAGAAACCACTCGCCGTAGTTGGTCTTGCCGTCCCACTCCCCCGCCGGCACGGCGTACACGCCCCAATGAATGAACAGCCCGAACCGGGCATAGCGAAACCACGCCATGCGCTGATCGCGCTCGGCGGCGGACTCCGCGCCCTGGGAGAGGAATGGCGCCACGATGAGTGAGAGGACGGGCAGGAGAAGCGATGCTTTCATGAGCTTGGGCAAATTCGTATTCGCTGTAAAGTTGACCTGTTTGTGCCGGACAGTGTATGGCGCAAAGCCAGAAGGTTGCCAAGTCGGAATGGCAATACGCGCTGTTGGCGGCTGGTGGTTTGGAGTCGCGATGCCCCACCCGCGATCCGCTTGCGCGGCCTCATGCTGGTACTCCCGGCTCTGAACACCTCGCCGCAATCCCCATTCTGCATCCTGCCCCGTGCAGGACCCTTGGCGGCAAGCATGGACCCGCCGTGTGACCACGAAGCGATTTCAATGGACGTCGGCAAGGGCAGGTCGCGAGCGCTGGCCCCATGCTAGCCTGGCCGTATCAAGCGAGGGGGCTCATCTCTCGCCGGGCGCCTGCCGATACGGCTGACTGCCACTGTAAAGCGCCAGCCGCTGCCCGATCTGCTCCGCCAGCGCCTCGCTTCCAAGCGCGACCGCAGCCGCCTGCGCCTGCCGCGCGGTCGCACTCGCCTCCGCAAATCGCCCTGCCTCCGCATACGCCGCCGCCAGCGTGTCCAGCATCTCCGCGTTATTCGTGTGGGACAACTCGACCGCCCGGGCTGCCAGCTTCACCGCCTCCGCACCATCCCGCAATTCTGCCCGCGGATCGGTCGCCAGAATCCAGGCCAGGTTGTTCAGCGGATCGGGCCACTGCGGTGCCAGCCGCGCGGCCTCCCGCCAGTGCTTCAGGGCCTCGGGAATCTGGTTCCGGTGCTCGCAGAGAATGCCCATCGCATAGTGCGCCGCCGTGAATTTCGGGTCCAGGTCCAGTGCCAATTCAAATTGAGGCGCTGCCTTATCTGCCTCGCCCTTCCGCGCCAGCGCCGCGCCCAAACGATACTGCAGCTCGGCGTTCTTGGGCTCCAGCCGCGCCGCCTCGGAGCAGTGCTTGATGGCCTCGTCGAGCTGGCCAGTTTCGAGCAGCATCCGGCCCAGCACGGCGTGCGCCCGGGCATCGCCGGGTTTCGACCGCACCGCTTCCCGGTATCGCGCGATGGCGCTGTCGGGTTCGCCCAGGGCCTCCAGCATCTGGTCCAGTTTCCTGGCTGCATTCGGATGGTCGGGCTTGAGTCGCAGCACCTCCCGAAACTGCGTGGCTGCCTCGCGATGACCCCCCCGGCTGGCGAGCGCCAGGCCGAGGTTGTAATGGGCTTCCAGAAAGCCGGGCTCCAGGCGCAGTGCCTCGGCGAAGCGTGCGATGGCCTCCTCGAAACGCCCTTGTCCAGCCAGCAGGCTTCCGAGAGCATTGTGTGCCGCAGCATCGTCGGGGCTCAAACGCAGCACCTGTTCATATTCCTGGATGGCCTCGGAGAATCGCTGTCTCTTGACCAGGGCGAAGGCAAGGCCATCATGAACATTGGCTTTCGCGGGGTTGATTCGGATGGCCTCCCGGTAATGCCCGATGGCCTCGTCCAGGTCGCCCTGCTGCGCCAGTGCGAAAGCCAGATTGTAGTGGGCGAAATCATTGTCCCTGGTAACCGTCAGCGCGTGCCGCCAAAGGGTCTCGTCATCCTTCCAATGACCAATCTGCTGGCGCGTCAGGCTCACGCACACCAACCCCGCCGTCACGGATACCACCAACCCAGCCACGGCCTGGAAGCGCCGCCGCGCCGTCAGTTCATGCACGCCCCATACCACGATGAGCAGCACGCCAATGCCTGGAATATAAGTATAGTGATCCGCCATGGACTGCCGGCCGATCTGCACCAGGCCAATGACCGGGACCAGCGTCCCCACAAACCAAAACCAGCCCGTCAGCAGATACCCGCGTCGCCACCCGAACACGACCATGAGGACAGATATGCACGCCAGGGCGAACCCCGACCAGAACACCACCGCCACACCCCAGCTCGCGGGGTACGGGTAGAACGGGCTGAGATCCACCGGCCAGAAGAGCGTCCCCAGGTAGCGGCAATAGGAAACCACGGCGTTGGCCACCCGGGTCGCGAAGGGGAGCACGCTGGCCGCGGGTATGTTGCTGGCTCCTTCCTGAACCGCAAACGCAACGGCGCTCCCCGCCGCCGCCAACCCGAACAACGGCGCCTTCTCCCACACCAGCCTTAACCAGGGCGAGCTCCGGCCCGAGCCTGGGCTGCCGTCGCCCCGCTCCGCGCTCCGCATTCCGGATGGCACAGTCCTTCCAAGCGGCCAGTAGTCCAGCAGCAGCAGCACGAACGGCAGGGTCACCAGCATCGGCTTGCTCATCAGCCCGCACGCAAACCACACCAGCGCCAAAGCGTAAGCGGCTCTGGACTTTGGACTGCGGGCGTTGCACTGCTGGACGTAGCGCGCGTAGGCCAGCATCGTCAGCATCCAGAACAGCGTGCTCAGCACGTCCTTGCGTTCCGAAACCCACGTCACCGATTCCACGCGCAGCGGGTGCAGGGCGAACAGCGCCGCCAAGACCGCACAGCGCCACAGCGCCCCGGTCATCCGCCGGAATACGAAGAACAGCAGGACGGCATTGGCCGCGTGCAGCAACACGTTGGTCAGATGGTGGCCCCACGGCCTCAATCCATAGAGCTCGCAATCCAGCATGTGCGAAAGCGTCGTAAGCGGATGCCAGTTGGCTCCGACCTCGTTGGTAAACGCCCAGCGCACATTCTGCCCGGTCACACCGCCCTGCACCTGGGCATTCCCGGTCACAAAGAGCACGTCGTCGTAGTCCACGAACCCGTTGCGCATCGAAGGCAAAAAGGTCCAAACCACGGCAATGAACAGCACAGCAGAAATGCCGATGGAATCGGCTCCGCGCCGCGAAAGCCACCCGCCCACCCGGGAGCCGGGCCTGTCGTTGGGCGTGGGCGGAACCGGGTCGCGGCGCCGCGCACTCCCCTGTGAATCATTGTCTAACTTGCGCTCTGACATGGTTGGCGCGGAACTGCCCGCTCGCCGTCCAGCTTCCGCCAAGTGTCCTCGGTCTACGATGCTTTCCCGGCTAAGGCGAGCTAAATGCTTTCCGATCCTGCGTGGCGTGCGAGGTTCACACTGGGGGTTGTTCAGCGAGGCGGGAGGTGCGCCGGTTGAGTGGGTGTACAAACAGAGGAGCGCAGACCAGGATGCCCGCGCTCCTCTCGCTCGCGGCGCTGCCGCGAAATTGAACCCCCGCTTACTGCCTGCGGCGCAAGGCCAGAAGCCCGAACAGGCCGAGTGCCAACAGCGACATCGTCGCCGGCTCGGGAATCATTACCGTCATTACGAAAGCGCGTGTGGTGTATGGGGTCACGCCGCCGTCGGGCGACCAGCTTCCGGTGCCGGTGATAACCAGATCTATATTGCCAGACCCGTCAGCGCTCCCGCCAACGCTATAGGCGCGGTTCAACCTGGAGAATCCGTCCAACAGGCTGTTGGCGGAAGCATAGTCGGTCAGGTCCAGGGCGAACGACCAGTCATCTTTAGTGGACCAAAGCACTGCCTTTTCCTGTCCGCGATAAGCCATCCCGACGGCGAAGTTCCCGTCCGCCGTGCAGCCGTAAGGGATCTGCAAGCTGGTTGAACCGGCTTCGTTACCGAAAAGAGGCAGCGCCGTGATTGTTTGGGAGGTGCCAGGATTCACCACCTTGTACCCATAATTGTTCGCATCACCTACGATCGGCGAGTGGCCAAAGATGGTGTTACCATCGGCGGATACCGAAAACGCCTGACCCGCTTGAGTGCCGTCCAGCCCATTGAAGTAAACAGCCGCTGGGGTTGCAGTGCCGTTCCAAGTGAGCATGTAATTCTTGCGGATTCCGCCATTAACCCGGTACCCCACGGCTCGGCCGCTGGCCGAGACGCCATTCATTCGGGAGTTGTCGGTAGAAGTGATGCCCTTGCTCGAATAGGTCATCCCCGCAACCCACGGACCTGAGCCTTGGTTGAGGTAAACCGACGCGCCACTGGCGTTGATCCAGCTTGTTACGTAATAAGCGTCCGAGCCGGTCGCGGAGCCCAGAGCATTGGCCGCAGGCATCACATTTGAGGTGAAGGACGTATTCCGACGCCTGATGCCGAAAGTCGCGCCGCCGTCCGCTGTCATCCACTCGGTTACATAGCCGCTCGACATGCCGGCAATAACGAGTTCCGTGCCGCCACCCGAAGTACGGTAGCCAACGCCGGATGCAATGGTGGCCTGGGCGTTATCGGAGCTCAGCACATTGATGGCGCTCCCCGCCCCCACCTGGTATAGGAAACCCCGCGAGCCAGACAGGCCGACGATGAATTGGCCGTCCGACGTGATGGCACGGCCTTCGTTGACCGTGTCGCCTCCGAGCGTTGGTATGACGGCCAGGGAATCCGCACGGACGGTGGCGGCTCCCGCCGCAATCACGAGGGCAGTAAGCAACAATGCATGCTTTTTAAGGGAGGTATTCATAGTTGGGCCTATCGGATAACCCCTGCGTGGGCAGGGCAGAATTGCTCGTTGACAATTCTCTGGTTCATTTACGCCCTTCATTATGCACAGAGCCGAAGGCCGATGTCAAGCCCCCAGACTTGTCTAAACCATAAACAGGTTTAGCAGATAAGACACGCCCATTGGGAGAATCTATGACGATTTAAGTGGTTGTCGTTAAACAAGTTACGGTATGTTCTGGCTCCCGTGGCCGCTGAGGATGAACCGGGCAGGGAGGCCGTTTCAGGGGGCAAGTGCCCTCGCAAACCGTGTTCTTCTTGGATTCCGTGAATCACTTCGGTGCACACGGACACTCCCCGTCCCCCGCGGACAACGCTTTGGAATGCTGAACAGACTTGTTCTCAGCGCCCAGCGTTCTTGCCGGGGAGGGCGGCCCGCAGGTCGTCGCGATACGGCCCCATCTGGTCGAAGGGAATTGGCTCGAAGCCCAGTTTCCAGGCGGGCGACTCAGGCTGAAGCGCGAAGTCCTTGGCTTGGAGCGGCTCGCCGGGCGGGCGGACAAACGAAGCGGCGGCGTTGGTCAGGTTGCTTTCCAGCAGCAGCGTCCCCGGTGCCGCGTGCCAATACTCCTTGAGCCATTTGCCAACGCAGACATTCCGCGCAACGACGTTATTCTCCGGCGGCACACCCTTGAAATCGGCGCCGGTGATGGCCGGGCCACCGGGCGGTCCGTAGTAACGGTCCAGGGTCTTGAGGGCGGCGTAGCGCTCGCGGTAAAGTGCCAGCGGCACCTCCGTGAGCCGCCGGCGCATGGTCTGGTCCACCATGTTGCGCCAGACCGGGGAGCCATCCAGACCGCGCCCATCGAGCTCTATTGCGTAGTTGCAGTCCACGAAGATGTTATTGCGGACCTGGTGGTCACGGCCGCCACCCAGGAACGCGGCGCGCTGGACCTTGTAGAAGAGGTTGCCGAAGATTTCCGTGCCGCTGACGCAGTCATCCATATAGACGCCCATCGAGCCCATGCCAACGCCCCCGGTGTCGTGAATGAAGTTGTGGCGGATACGGTTGCCGCGGTAAGTGTAATCGCGCCCAGTATAGATCGCGCCGACGTCGCCGGTCTCCAGGGCGATGTGGTGGATTTCATTGAACTCGATCAGGTGGTCGTTGCCGTTGAAGAGGATGGCGCAGTGGGGATGGTCATGAATCAGGTTGTGCGAAGCGCGCTGGCCGACACCGCCCATTAATACCGCCGGCACATAACATTTGGACCAGCGGCCCTGGCGGGCGAAATGGCAGTTCTCGACGAAGTGTTCCCCCGGACGGAGGGTTTGGCGGTCACCGCCGTCCATCGAAACGCCGCCATCCCCCGTGTCGAAGAGGTCGCAGCTCAACACGCCGTGGCCGTTGCCGCCGGCGATGGTGACGCCGTAGTTGCCGACATTGCGGATGAGACAGCCGGCGATGCGGTTGCTCGCGCCCCCGCGGATTTGGACGGCACTGCTGCGGGTGGCTTCGAGAATCAGTCCGCTGAACGTGACGTGCGAGGCGTCGCTGAGTTTAAGCAGCGGTTGGTCGAGAAGGGAGAGAAGAACCTCAGGCGCGGCAGCGTTCTGGGCTGCGCCAGAGCTCGGCGGCCAGAAATAGAGCAGGCCAGCGTTCCGGTCGAGGAACCACTCGCCGGGCCGGTCCAATTCCTCCAACACGTTGAGGAAGTAAAAGCGCTGGCCCTTGCGAAAGCCGTAAAGCCCGTGGGGAGCGGCGGTCTTTACCAAGCGGCGATCAAGGTCCAACGAGGCGACCCGTTCATACGAATTGGCCCAATCCCAGGCCCAGTAGCCGTGGACCCACAGGTCGCTCGTGTCCTTCCACCCGCGCGGGCGGTCGCCGCTGTAGTTAGAGCCCTCCTCCAGCTTGCCGAGGTTGCCGCCATGCTCATCCTTCCTTGCCCCCGCGTCTGGGTATCCGGCAATGCGCTCCCACTCGCCTTCGTTGGGCCAGCGCGCGAGCGTCATCGGCCGTCCGTCAAAGAACAGCTCGCAATGGGCCGGCGAAAGCGGGCGACCAAAGCCGCGCGAGGACATTCTGCCGAAATCGGTCACGCCAAGGCCGGCGAGGCCCACTTGCACGACGTGGCCGCGAGCCGATTCCGGAAGACGGGCGAGCACTGCGGGGTCGGTGACCGGCCCGAAACCGGAAAGCTTGCATCCCCCGAGCAGTCTTACCCGCTCCTTTTCGTGGGCGCGCCAGATAACGGGAACCTCCGGCGTGCCCGAATCGGCGGTCGTGAGTTCGAGCGAATTGGTGCGCAGGTAATCGCCACCGCCCAGCCAGATGGTGACGCCGCCCCGGCCAAGCCGGCTGTCCTGCCGGAGTTGACGAACCGCGTCGCGCGCGCGTTCCAGGGTGGCGAACGGCCGGGCGCGCGTGCCGGAATTAGTGTCGCTGCCATTGGGAGAGAGGTGAAGCTCCGCCGCAGGACCCGCCAGGGCAAGCAGGTATGTTGCGCCAAGCATTAGCAAATGAACCAGCCTCGTGGTCGTTCTCATAAAGCAAATAGAAGGGGATCTGTAACGTCTTGCTGCCCCTGCCTCCGCTGAGCGCGGAGTAATGCTACTACCCCAGCCGCAATGAAGACCCGGCAGGCCGTCATCCCCGTTCGCCGCCGGCGGCCAGTTCTTTCTTCCAATCCCGGCTACTGCACATCCTCGCCCAGCTCGACGTTCCAGTAAGCCAGATCAACGAAGTGCTTCCAACTGTCGTGGTGGTAGAGGCCGAAGTTGATCTGGACGAACGGACGCCACTTCGGCCGCTTGGGCTTGCGGATGAGGCGCATGCCGGCCTCCTGGGGCGTGCGGTTAGCCTTCAGTGTGTTGCACTCGACGCACGAGCAAACGATGTTCTCCCACGACGTCGGCCCGCCGCGGTCGCGCGGGATCACGTGGTCCAGATTCAGGTCCTTGCGGTCATAGACCTTGCCGCAGTACTGGCAGGTATTCTTGTCCCGCTCGAAGATGTTATGCCGCGTGAACTTCACTTCCTTCTTCGGCAGATGATCATAAATCAGCAGCAGAATGACGCGCGGCACCCGGATGCGGAAGGACACCGTCCGGACCGACTCCGCGTGAGGTTCCTGCTGCGAGAGGTCGCTCCATTCGGTGAAGTTGTAGGTTTGGAAGGAGCCATCGCTGCGGCCAAGCACAGCCTGGGCATGGCCCTGAAACAAGAGTGTCAGCGCCCGGCGGGCGGTGCAGATATTAACGGCCTGCCAAAGGCGGTTAAGCACCAGCACATGTTGGTTGAGGACAGAACTCATATCCGATCCAACTGGCGCCAAGCTACCGAAAACGCTCCGGCGTGTCAACCATTTCATGCTCCCACTCCTGCTCTCCCCGGTGTTTCCTGAACGTAGGTCTCATCCCGTGCCGACGCCGGCCAACTCCAGCTTGCCCCGCCGCGCCCGAGGCATGCGGACGCCGTGCACCAGCGATGCACCAGCGATGCACACCGGATGCACACGCCTGAGACCGGTGTACATCGCTGGTGCATCGCTGGTGCATCGCTGGTGCACGAGGCGAGCCAACCGGGAACGGACCCGCCGCACCAGGCGGCGGGGTCACTGATTGGGGGCTGGCTCGGCGGACTCTGACGCCTCAGGGCTGAACATCTTCCGGGCCATGTTCAAGCCCAGGCGCATGGTCTGGTGCTGGTGGGTCTGGAACCTGCCGAAGGTCGCCAACTGGTCGGGAGAGAGGATGGTCCGGGCGCGTTCATAGACCCGTTGGCTAACGGTTTCCTGGCCTTGCAGGAGTTCGTCCATCTTGCCCTCGGCCAGCAGGGCCTTGATTTTGGCCGGGTCCTTCTCGGGGCCATCCAGTGGCAGGCCGACCGTTGCGGCGACGTTCTTGGTTTCCTCTTTCATCATGGTCACCAGCGCCTCGGTCTGCGGGTCGGTCAGATTGTAATCGCTGCCCGCCTGCTGTTTGAACGCGTTGAGCTGCATGCGGTGGGGCACGGTTTCCTGGTAAGCCTCATACTGCGCGTAACGCGCCTCGCCCAGAAAGGCCTTGATTTGCTCGTCGAACGACTTCTGGTCGGCAGCCAGGGTGTTGAGCGATCCGTCGCGGTTGGCGGAGCTGTCGTTGCCAAACATGGAGAAGGCCTTTCCCGCCGCAGCCACCATGTGGTCGGCCTGCATGTCGTTGAATTGGGCGGTTTCCTCCGGCGTAAGGCCCATCCGCTTCACCAGCGGTGCGTAGAGCGGGCCCATCATCATGCGTTGCTGCTCACGGACGAGCTTCCGGGCGTCGGGGTCTTGCATCATTTTGGAGAGCATCTTGCCAAAGTCGCCCACGGGCTGAATTGGCTGCTCGGGCTGGGGCGGGGGCGGCGGGGTATTGAGCGCCAGTGCGGCCGCATTGGTTTCGGCAAACTGTCGGGCTTGAAGCTGGGCAGCCAGTTCCTCGGCCTGGCTCTTCAGTTCACGGTGCTGTTGGTCGGCGCGTCTCCGAGTCGCCTCCAGGTCATCAAGCTCCGCCGCCTTTTGCTCGACCTCGGCGCGAAGCGAACCGACCTCGGCTTGTTGCTCATTCCCTTTCCGGGACTGGACGAGGCAGAGCCCGCCAAGCGCGAGAGCGGCGGCACCTAACAGGATAATGATCGTGTTTTTCATAGTCATCCCCTTCTTAAGCGAGTGCCGGGAAAGGTAACGCCTGCTTCAGTCACTTCGGTGGCAATTCCCGTCCCCGGCCGCAGGCCCCTGAGCTTACCTCGGAACGGGCCACGTCCCGGCGAGGCGATCTTGCAGGCCGCGCTGCGGCAAGACGACCGACACGACGGCCAGCACGCCGAGCAAGGCCAGGGCCAGCCAGGGTTGCCAGGCCCAATGCTTGGCGAAGGCGACCGCCGCAAGGCAGAACAACGGGAACACCGGGCCCCATGTCACCAGCGCGCGCCAGAGCAGGCGCAAGCGCGAAGCGCGCACGCCGTCCCTTGTTACATACGTCACGCCGCCAATGAGCAAGACCAGCCCACCGCGGAACAGAAGTGCCGCCACCACCGCCGGAAAGGCGACATAAAACAGTAGCGTCGCTCCCAGCACCAGGACCGGCATCGCGGGAGGCGACTGGCCGACGAAGGGCGATTGTTGTTCGGGCAGGTTCTTGCCCACCGCGGCCTCGGCTTCTTTGATCTCAGCTTCCGTGGGCGCAGCGTGTTCGGCCACGCTCTGTTCGGCGAACGTGCGGGCCTCGCCTCGAATCATCGCTAATGCGTATGGGCCTGACCAGATCGCCTCGTTCGTGATCGTGCCGCGATAGTGATGGGCGATATAGAGGGCGATTTGGCGGTCGGTGGGCAAGTGCGCCTGCTTGCCGGCGAAAAACCGCGCCGACGTCCGCATTTGCAAGAGGACGTTCAGGTCCATCAGGCCGGGATTCTTCCGCGTGAGTTCCTGAAGGAAAGCGAAGCCGAAGTAAGAACCCCCGCACGCGAGCACGGGAAACGCAATGCAGCCTGCGACCAACGCGGCCCGCCGCAGCAATGAGACCGCAGCCGGCCGGCTTAACAGCGGTTTGAGAGCAGCCGCCACGGCATCGGCGCCAGTCAGGCTCGGCAGTTTCTGGAGGAAGGCGCGCGCGTGCAGCGCCAGCGGCATCGCTGCCTCGGCCGTGGCCTTTGTGCTGGCCGCTCCGGCCCCTTCCAATGCCGCCGCCGCCACTTCGGCCAGGAAATCCTGGGCCGCTCGAGCTTGTGAGCCCGCGTTTGATTCGGACTTCGGACTTCGGACTTCGGAGTTCCCGGCAGGGCTGGGGGCAGGGAAGTCGAGCAGCTTCGTCCGGCCCTCAGCGGTGATCCAGATGCGGTCAAGGGCGAGCTCCGGCAGGGTGCCATCCTTCTCCGCGGCGCTGATTTCCGTGGCCAGATCATGGAGCCAGTAACGCACCTCGCGCCAGGGCTGGGGCTGACGAGCCAATTCGAGCAAGGGTTGTCCACTCAGGGCCTCGAAAGCGTCCCAGTTTTCTCCGGCTCCCCTCTTGCCGGTGAGCCAGCGCAAGCGGCCCACCCGCCCCAGAGTGCGCAACGAAACCGGCACCGGTTCGGTGTCCGGAGGCACCACGCGCACCCATACCTTGCGCAACAGCTTCAAGTCGTAGCCCAGAAACCACTTCTCGCCGGCAGCTTCCGAGAGCGCCTGCAGCACGTGGTAGGGGCCGATCATGGTGGCTGACTCCACGGTAGGTGGCGGCGCTTCGGTTGCCGGCAGCACGGGCCGCGAGACAACGGCGGCGTGCGAGATTACCCGGGTGCCGGTCAACAGGTCCTGCACGGCGGCGAAGCCATTTCGTCTGCGAGCCGTGACAAACAGCAGTGCCAATACGACATAGAAGGACAATCCCATGAGAGTCTGGGTGACCTGCGATGAACTGAAGTAGGCCCGGGGATCGGTGCCAAAGGCCAGCCCGTAGGGCAACATGGGAGGCAGGGTGTAAACCACCGCGCGCAGCCAGGCCTTGGCGCAGCCAGGTGGATTCCGGTCCGGCCCAACCACGCGCAACCGGCAGAGGGCCTTGCCTGCGGCGGCGCCCCATCGGCCCTCGAACACTGCGTAATAGAGTGTGACCGCGCCGACCCACCCAAACAGCCAGATGAGCATCTTCGGCGACAACTGCATGGCCTGCTCCATAAATGCCATCGGCCCTCCAAAGGCCAGGAGGTTGATCGAGGTCGCCAACAAGCTCAGGAGAGTCATGTCCACCGCGCCGGCCACAAATCGAAGACCGAGGGTCGCCGGCGTCGGTGCGGTTGAACCATAGGGTGCCAGCGCCCGGCTCAGGTCGGCATAGCTCTTAAACCGCTCGCCCGGCTGCTTTTCCAGACAGCGCAGCACGGCGTTGGCCAGGCCTTGCGGAATCTCCGGACGGAACTTCCTGGGCGAGGGCGCCTTCTGTTCCAGCACGGTGGCGAGCAGTTGCACCATATTTCCAGTCTCGAAAGGCGTGCGCCCGGTAAGCAGGTAAAAGAGCGTGGCGCCGACCGAATACATATCCGAGCGGGCGTTGAGCTCCTCGCCGCGCAATTGCTCGGGCGAACAGAAGGCGGGGGTGCCAAGAAACGCGCCGGTGGCGGTGAGCGCGGGCTCCGTGCGGATCGCGGTGGAGATCGAGAGGCCGAAGTCGCCGATCTTCACCACGCCGTCTTCGCCCACATAGCAGTTGGAGGGCTTGATATCACGGTGGAGGATGCCGAGGCGCTGGGCCGCCTCCAACCCCTCGATCATCTGCAGCACACAATCCACAGCCTCGCCGCTTGGCAAGGAGCCCCGGGCACGCACCCGGTCCTGCAAGGTGCCCCCCGAGACCAGTTCCATCGCAATGACCGGCGTTCCGGCGATCTCTTCGGTGCCGAAGATATAGACGCTGTTGGGATGGTTGATCGAGGCGGCCAGGCGCCCTTCACGGAAGAACCGCTCGCGGGCGTCAGGTGAATCGAGCTTGTGGCTCAGGACTTTGAGAGCGACACGCCGCCCGCTCTCCAGATCCTGGGCTTCATAGACCGCGCCCATGCCGCCCACACCGAGAGGGCGGAGGATCGAGTAGTGGCCGAGTTGCTCTCCTGGCTTTGGCAGGCCGCGGGACTTCGCCCCGCTGTCCGGCAACAGGACGGTGCCTCCAGGACCCGTGCCCGGCTGGGTTTCCATGGCGAGCTTGAGGAGGCATTTCGGACAGAGATCGGGTGGCGTGTGCCCGGGTAGCTCCGCGCCGCATCCGATGCACTTTCGCGCCGACGGAGGAATGTCTTGAGCGGTAGTCATAGCTTTCTGCCGTGTTCTTAAGCGGGAGCAGCCAAAGGTAACGCTGCCAATTCTATTTCCAAGGCTCCGAATTCCCAATCGGAAGTGTGATTGCGTTCGAGCCGCCTGCCTGCGATAATTCAGCAATGCGATTTCTGGGGAGCGTTAGCGCCCTGGCATTCGCTTCCGTGACGATTTCTCCGGTCCAGGCAGCGGGCTTCTGGACAGCAGTCAACGGCAGGCGCTGTGTCACGCGGAGAAGTTGCAGCCACGTGTGCGTCCGTAGCTCAATTGGATAGAGCTTCTGACTTCGGATCAGAAGGTTGCAGGTTCAAGTCCTGCCGGACGCGCCATTTGAAAGTCAACGGCTTGCGGATGATGAAAAGTCCGCAAGCCTTTGTTTTTTCGAAGCCGGAAGCAGGGGGTGCGCTGGCGGGCAACCGAGGCAGGCCGTAGGGCACAGACGCATCAGCACTTAACGGTCTTGCGTTTCTTGCCAATGGCTCCACGCTTTTCCACCTTTCGAATGTAGTCGGGAGCGAAAGGGATCTGGCAGGATGTGTTGCCGACGTCCACGTTGACGGGGCCGACCTTCTCGGCGGTTTGAATGGCGAACCTAGTCAGGGGTCTGACGTAGGTGCCGACTTCGATGACGAAGCTGTTCATCTGGCGGCGGGCGGTATTGGGTGCGGAGTGGATGGTTTGCTCGACGCGCTGCAGGAGTGCTTTCAGTTGTGGGAGGTCGAGCTCGGCGTCGGGCTTGAGAGCAACGAGGCTGCCCAGAGTGGACCAACCCGCGGCGGCAATAAGGTCTTTGCGAGAGTCTATCCACTTCAACGCCATTCCGAGACCGTGAGGGCTGCCAGCGGCGACCCAAGCCACGGTCGAACCGGCAAGCGGGGCGCAGGCCTTTTCGGCCCAATGCTGTAGGTCCTTCTTGGTCATCTTCGGATCGTCGGCGATCAACCCGGCCAGGTACATGGCGTCATAAACGCCCGTGTCGTAGAGCTCGAGGGCGAGGCGGTAATCCACCCTGATGCGTTTCTGGATCTTCTTAAGCTCCTCGATCTTCACGCCGTAGCAAGGTTCGGGAACGCCATGGTTGAAAAGGACGTTGCGGTAGCCGTCGCGACCCAGGGGCTTGATTTCAGCGAGGATTTCTTTGGCGGTCATAGGATTGGTACTTATCCTCATTGCCACAGCAGAAGGAGGGCGTCAAATGCGGATGGGTATTTGTCGCCCCCCCTCAATGCCGGCCGGCAAGTGGAATCGCGAGACAGAAATTCCAGCAAGCCAGTCAGGCGTGCCAAGTTGCGGGTGGCCACCGCCCGACGTTAGCCCAGCCCTGCGCGGTTGAGATAACGGCCGGTGTGGCTGTCCGGGCACTGGGCGATCTGTTCCGGGGTGCCGGCGGCCAGGATGCGTCCGCCGCGGCTGCCGCCTTCGGGCCCGAGGTCAATGAGCCAATCGGCCTGGGCGATGACGCTCAAGTTGTGCTCGATGACGATCACCGAGTTGCCGTCTTCGACCAGGCGGTTGAGGATGCGCATGAGGCGGCTGATGTCGGCCAGGTGCAGGCCGGTGGTGGGTTCGTCGAGGATATAGACCTGGCCGGCTTGGCCGAGCTCGGCGGCGAGCTTGAGGCGCTGGCATTCGCCGCCCGAGAGCGTGGTGAGGGGCTGGCCGAGGGTGAGGTAATCCAGGCCGACCTCGCACAGGAGGCGGAGGGCGGCTTGGACGCGGGGCTGGGTGAAAACGTCGGCGGCTTCCTGGGCGGTCAGGCCGAGGACCTGGTGGATGTTCAAGCCCTGCCAGCGCAGCCCCAGGACCGCGTCGGTGTAGCGCCGCCCGTTGCAGGTCGCGCAGCGGATGCGGACGTCGTCCAGGAAGTGCATTTCGACGGCGATGGTGCCCTGGCCTTTGCAGGCCGGGCAGGCGCCTTCGGAGTTGTAACTGAAACAGGCGGCGGGTTTGCCGGTGGCGCGGGCGAAGACCTGGCGGATGTCGTCGAACACGCCCAGGAAGGTGGCGGGGTTGGACCGGCTGTTCCGCCCGATGAGGTTTTGGTCCACGACCACCGCGCGGGGGACCAGCGGCACGAACACGCCGTGGACGAGGCTGCTCTTGCCGCTGCCGGCGACCCCGGTGATGCCGACCAGCACGTTTTGCGGGATGTCCACGTCCACCCCGGCCAGGTTGTTGACCCGCGCGCCGCGGATGGGCCAGGCCTGGGTCCAGGGGCGGCGCGGCGCGCCCAGCGGGGTGTGGCCCTGGCGCATCAGCGTGGCCGTGCGGCCGCCGGACTCGAGGAAAGCGGCGCGCTCGCCCGCGAAACAGACCTCGCCCCCGTGCCGGCCCGGGCCCGGGCCGACCTCGATCACGTAATCCGCCGCGGCGATGATCGCCGGGTCATGCTCGACCACGAGCACCGAGTTGCCCTGGTCCCGCAGGGATCCGAGCATGGCGATGAGCTGGTCAATGTCGCGCGCGTGCAGACCGATGGACGGTTCATCCAGGACGTACAGGAGGCCGACCAGGTCGCACCCGAGCTGGCGGGCCATCTTGAGGCGCTGGCTTTCGCCGCCCGAGAGCGTCGAGACGGCGCGGTTGAGCGAGAGGTAGCCGACGCCGATGCCGATGAGGTGCGACAGGATGCTGCGCATTTTGTGGACCAGCGGCGCCGCCACCGGGCCGTCAATGGTGCCGAGCCAGGTGTCGAGGTCGGTCAGCTCCATTTGGACGGCTTCCCCGATGCCCCTGCCGGCCAGCCGGACGGCCAATCGCGCGGGGCTGAGCCGCAGGCCGCCGCATGTGGTGCACTCGCCGTAAGCCAGATACTTCCGGTAAGCATCGCGCCGGCTTTCCGATAGCTCGTCCTCGGCGTTGTTGACGTAGAGCCGTTCGAGGCGGCGGGCGATGCCGACCCAGGTCTTGGCGTAGGTGCCGGCGCCGTGTTTCTTGACGATCGGGATGCCCTCGGCGAACAGGAGCTGCTCGAGCTCGGCGGGGGGGAATTCGGACAATGGTTTGTCGGCGTCGAACAGGTCAATGCCGACCAGCTCGCGCCAGTTCCAGCCGCCGACGCGGTAATCCGGGTGGGTGATGGCGCCCGCGCGGAGGGACTTGGTCTTGTCCAGCATCCGCTCGGTGTCCACGGTGATGCGTTTGCCGAGCCCTTTGCAGGCCGGGCACATGCCCTCGGGATGGTTGAAGCCGAAGTGAAACGAGGCCAGGCCCGGCGTGTCGCCGCAACGCGAATATAGCAGCCGCAGGTAGGTATAGACCTCGGTGGCCGTCCCGACCGTGGACCGCAGGGTGCGGCCCAGGCGGTGCTGATCAATGATGATCGAGGTCGAGAGGTTATGGATGGCGTCCACCTCGGGCCGCGACAGCTTGGGCAGCCGCCGCCGGGCGAACGAGCTGAACGTCTCGATCAGTTGGCGCTGGGCCTCGGTGTGCAGCGTGTCGAACACCAGCGACGACTTGCCCGAGCCCGAGACGCCGGTGAACACCACCACCCGGTCGCGCGGGATGCTCAGGTTGACGCCCTTGAGGTTGTGGACGCGGGCGTTCTCGATCTGGATGGCGTCACGCATCATTCGCTCCTCCGCGCCAACGAGGCCGCCATACCCGCCAGCATGTTCCTACGCTTCCGCAGAATCGAGCCATGACACACGCCCTACCGCCAGTGGTTGGTCCGATCCAGACTCCCGTCTTTCACGCCCGGACTGTCGTAGTAGTAAGGCCCTCCCGTCTCGGACGCCATGCGGTAATACCAACGCACGAAACCTACGCAGAGGAGCAACAGGACCAGGCTCGTGACCAAGAGCTTCCAGCGGTGGCGGCGGATGGAGTCCACGGAAGATGCATGCCGACGGCTCGAATGCATGGCCGCAAATGTACCACCGCGCGGTCCGCCGCACAAGCCCAGGCCGCTCCAATGAGACTAGTGCGGCACAAGCACTGGTTCCGGGTCCACGCGCTGCCCCTGACGGTCCCAGCCAAGAACATCCTTGTGGGGATCCGTCTGCGGCTGGTTAACCCACCACAGCGCCAGCAAGGTCAGCCCGACGCTCAGCACGGCGAGCAGCAGCAGCGCGAACGCGCCATGCAAAGTGTCCTGCACATTACTGAGCCTGTGTTCCAAGCGTGTCCCGCGGTGGAAATGCCCAACTGCATGGTGGCGCTGGCTGGAATGCATGCTGTGCATGATACAAGCTCTACCCCCGCCGTCAAGACCACGCTAAGAGCAAGCGAACGAAGGACTCTACCGGGGGGACGTCCCAGATCGCATGTTCCTGCGCTTCCGGAAGGAGGCACAATGAGACTAATGCGGAATTGCGGCGGTGGGCTGCGCGCTCAAGCTGGATGCCGCGATCGGCACATACGCCAATCCGAGCGCCAGCAAGAGGATCAGCCCGGTGAGGAGAAGGAAGAGCAAGGCATCCTCCGCTCTAGTGCGTCGGCGATCCATAGTGCGTCGGCGATCCAGCCGCGTGCCGCGGTGGAAATGCCCAAATGCATGGTGGCGGTGGCTGGCATGCATGCTGTGCATGATGACACCTCCACCCGCTCCGTCAAGACCACGCTATGAGCAAGAGCGAACGAAGGACTCTCCCGGGGGGGCGTCCCAGATCGCATGTTCCTGCGCTTCCGAAGGGAGGTCCAATGAGACTAACGAGGAATGGTGAGAGGCTCTGGACCCCACGGCGCAGCGGTTCTCATCCGCTGCCTGCTGCGGTTCGACCGGCCGGTGCCTCTCTTAGTTTCAAAGGCCATGCGAGCAACAGGAGTATGGCTGGTACAAGCCCGATAAGCAGGAAGATTATCCTCTCGCTCGGGACGATGCCCGCCGACTGCCGCGCGACCGCAGCGCTGTAGGCGGCGAAGGAACCGAATAATGGGAGCCAGAGTATGACCCTGGGTCGGATCATCTAGCCGAGGCTCAACAGTGGGATGACCATGTAGGGAAGCGCCCCGAGTATACCGGCGTCCTCCCATGCATGCCCCAGAAAAGCCAAGGCAACCAGGCCGGGCACTGCGGCGAGCCACCGCAGCGGCGTCCTGCGCCTGCTAAAGAGTAGCCTAACGATTCTCTGCATTGACCTTGCTGGAATACTCAATCGCAGGCCGAACGCTCCAGGTCGGCGACCCGGCGCCACTCTGATCTTCGATTGTCAACCAGAGCGCTATCGCCGGGTTCGCTGCATCTGGTTCGGCATCCTCATGATCCTCCCGAGTGATCTCCTCGCTGCAAATGCACCTCAACTCGGAGCGCATCGGCCTTGCGAGCTTCCATCGGGACGTCAAACCACAACGCCCGCGCGGTATCCCAATTGCGCACCAAATCCAGGTTATGGCCCTTCCTTCTCACCTGCTCTGGGCCCAACGCTTCCACATGGGCAAAGTGATGGATCGTTCGTGGGTCCTTGTCACCCCGGAGCAGTCCCACCTCCAGTCGGGCGCTGCAGACCGACCTGGAAGTGAAGCACACGCCGATCATCAAACGCGTCCTCGCAGTATCTGGATGGTAATGCAGTTTCGCCGAAACAACGGTGAATTCGGGAACCGTTGCTTTGAACTGAGTGATCTCGTCCGGTCCTCCTTTGATCGGCAATTGCAGTGCCAAATCGGCTGGGGCTTGCCCTGGGTCAGCGCTGCCTGGCGAAACCGAAGGAGACTGGTCGGCCGCCCCGACGTAAGCTACCGGGCCACTCAGGAGAACGAAGAGGATTGCGACTCCGAGAAAGCTCGCGGCGTTTCTTTCTAGCAACGTGATGCTCATATTACTTCAGACACACGAGCCGCTCATTCCTTAGAACTGTTTTTGCCGAACGACCCAAGCTCAGCGACCCGGCCCACGCGAGGACACGATTGCACCAGTGACGCGATGGCCGGGCTCGCTGCAGCGCTGCAGGCGGCGAAGGAACAGAATAGTGGGAGCCAGAGTATGACCCTGGGTCGGATCATATAGCCGAGGCTCAACAGTGGGATTACCATGTAAGGAAGTGCCCCGAGCATGCCGGCGTCCTCCCATGCATGCACCAAAAAAGCCAAAGCAACCAGGCCGGGCACTGCGGCGAGCCACCGCAGCGGGGTCCTACGCCTGCCAAAGAGCAGCTTAACGATTCGCTGCATTGACCTTGCTGGAATACTCCGTCGTAGGCCGAACGACGAAGTCACCGACCGCCGCGTGAACTGGCCAGAGCATTGGCACCGAATCTGAGGCTCGAACGGCTATGGCCCGCGGCGGTTCGGTGGACCGAATTAGGCCCCTCTCTTAGCTTTGAATCCATATTTCCGGATGACTCTGGAAATGGTATCGGAATCAAGCTGCTGATCAACAGCAGCAAAAACACCAAGCTCCATCAAGTCGGCAATGATCTGGAACGGCTTCCGAGCCAGGGCCTTGGCCAACTCCCTGGCCGTCATAGATGCCGGGACGGTCATCTCACCGGTGACCGGCGGAAGCGGTGCTGGTGCTAAAGGCCCCGGTGTTGATGGCTCGGGCCGGGCCTTCAGCTTCATAGCGTCGATCAGGTCCTTGCAGCCCTCGGGCAGCAAGTAACCACGCTTCATGAATTCGTTTTCCATATCTCCTACAGTAGCATCAGTGGCGCAAAACGACCACCATCAGCGGTGGGAGGCAGCCGCCCCTGTCGTCGTATTCGTGCTTAAGCGAGACGGCTGGCTCTCGTCCCCTGAATGCTGTGGTTCTGCGTTCGTCTTGTCGAGCTGCTGTAAATGCTTCTGCAAGTCCCGGATCAGCTCCTCTCTCGAAGGCTGCTGCTTTAGCCAAGCTCGGTATCGTTCCCCGTGCTTGTATCCCGACAAGCTGAAAGCTGCGCCGATCACCACCAGACAAAGGGCGGCAATCCTGTACGCCTTACTGCGCACGAGAACACCGCATAGGCAGAGAACGGCCGAAGCGGCAAAGTAGCCAGCCTCCGCCCCGGGAATAAATGCAATCACCTGCCCCAAGGCGAGGAGGCTTACACCAACCCAGAAAGCAACAATCAGCAATGGTCGGACCTTGTCCGTGGTTACGCAGAACGACCAGCATCAGCGATCGCAGCCAGCCGCCACCAGTGTGGCAACTGTGAGCGACCTGACCGGCTGGCTCCCATCCGCTGCATGCTGTGGTTCGGATGCCTGTGGGACTCAGAACAGGTGGTGATACATGGTGGCATCGAAGTAGGTCGTATTGGTTGTGCCTTCGCTCGTCCTGAATGTGTAAACGTGGAATGCCTTCCCATCCGACAAGAGATTTGAATGGCTGAGCGAAGTCCCTTCCATGCCGAACAGAACCTTGAGGAGCACTTGCTCGGCGTGGCGCCCGGAAAACATGTTGAACGAGGAGATGGCAATGGCCTCAGCAGGTGAGCTCCCGGTGTTGCGGGAGTACGAGAATCTCACCTTCTTGAGGGGGCTCCCGTTTGTGCTCGGGACCTCGACTCCAACGCCCTGGACGGCGATCCACACTCGGTTCGAGTAGTCTTCCCAACGCCACGGGACGGTATCGAAGCCGCCCGGCTTAAGGGTAGGCCCCTTAGCCGCTGTCCCTGAGGGCGCCGAGGCACAGCCAAGCAGTATCGCGCAGACCCCAAGGATAACGAGATGGCGCATCATACTTCCTCCGAACCATTGATTGACAAGTCAGTTTGACCTGATCCGTTGATAGTAGCGTGTCTCCAGGTCAAATCGTCCTGGGCGAACATCAGGGTCCCGCTCATCAACGCAGATTCGCAGAACCATCTGGAAGGTCAAGAACCAGCGCCAAGGTTACTCGATCCGGGGCGCATCCTGATACCAACACCGCTCTCGGCAATCGGGACCTGCGCGGAGCGCGGCGTTTGGTGTCCACCCTTTAGGGCTTGTCATTACCCACATCTTTTTCGGATTTGCTTGA